>NZ_JAOWDX010000047.1:0-689622 GCF_030334485.1 Citrobacter sp. Cf072
TCGAACCGCCGACCCCCTCCTTGTAAGGGAGGTGCTCTCCCAGCTGAGCTAATCACCCCCGCTGTGTGGAGTCGCATTATAGGGAGAGTTGAAAATGAGTCAACGCATTTTCTAAAGAATTTGTTCGTTCGTCGTAAATTTAAACAAAACGATCGCAAATCAATCCATGCAGCATGATTTGTATACGAAAATGGCAAAGCGTGATGTTCCAACCTGAACAACATTGAGGAATCAGACCACAGTGATAGAATACGAGCCTGATAATCTTCCCAGGATTTGCCGGTTGTCGGCATCTTTATAAACGTAAGGCCATTTCATGAAAATCAAAACTCGCTTCGCGCCAAGCCCGACAGGTTACCTGCACGTCGGTGGTGCGCGTACTGCTCTATATTCCTGGCTTTTTGCACGTAACCATGACGGTGAGTTTGTGCTGCGTATTGAAGACACCGATCTCGAACGCTCCACTCCGGAAGCTATTGAAGCCATTATGGATGGCATGAACTGGCTGAATCTGGAATGGGATGAAGGCCCGTACTTCCAGACCAAACGTTTTGATCGCTACAACGCCGTGATTGATGAGATGCTGGAAGCCGGTACCGCGTATAAATGCTACTGCTCCAAAGAACGTCTGGACGCGCTGCGTGAAGAGCAGATGGCAAACGGTGAGAAGCCTCGTTACGACGGTCGCTGCCGCCACGGTCATGAACATCATGCTGATGATGAACCATGCGTGGTGCGTTTTGCCAACCCGCAGGATGGATCCGTTATTTTTGATGACCAGATCCGTGGGCCGATCGAATTCAGCAACCAGGAGCTGGACGATCTGATCATCCGCCGTACCGACGGTTCCCCGACCTACAACTTCTGTGTGGTGGTCGACGACTGGGATATGGAAATCACTCACGTTATTCGTGGTGAAGACCATATCAACAACACTCCGCGTCAGATAAACATCCTGAAAGCGCTGAATGCGCCGGTACCGGTTTATGCACACGTGTCGATGATCAACGGCGACGATGGTAAAAAACTTTCTAAACGTCACGGTGCGGTCAGCGTTATGCAGTATCGCGACGACGGTTACCTTCCGGAAGCGCTGCTGAACTATCTGGTGCGTCTGGGCTGGTCCAGCGGCGATCAGGAAATCTTCACCCGTGAAGAGATGATCAAACTGTTTTCCCTTGGTGCGGTGAGTAAGTCTGCCAGTGCGTTCAACACCGAAAAACTGCAGTGGCTGAACCATCACTACATTAATGCGCTGGCACCGGAATATGTGGCAACGCATCTGCAATGGCACATTGAGCAGCAAAATATCGACACTCGCGTCGGCCCGCAGCTGTCTGAGCTGGTTAAACTGCTGGGTGAGCGCTGCAAAACGCTGAAAGAGATGGCGCAGAGCTGCCGTTACTTCTACGAAGATTTTGCTGAGTTCGACGCGGACGCCGCGAAGAAACACCTGCGTCCGGTAGCACGTCAGCCGCTGGAAGTGGTTCGCGATAAACTGGCTGCTATCAGCGAGTGGACGGCAGAAAACGTGCACCACGCGATTCAGGCGACCGCTGATGAGCTGGAAGTGGGTATGGGTAAAGTTGGGATGCCGCTGCGCGTAGCCGTAACCGGTGCGGGTCAGTCTCCGGCGTTAGACGTCACAGTGCATGCGATTGGTAAATCCCGCAGCATTGAGCGTATTAATAAAGCGCTGGCGTTTATTGCTGAGCGTGAAAGCCAGCAGTAAGCTCGGTTGAGCGATGAAACAACGGCAGGAGCGCATCCTGCCGTTTTTTTTGCCTGTTATTCAGACTCATCAATACCCAGACGGGTAAGGAAAGTGCGAATACCTTCGCGAGAAATATACATTGCCAGCTTTTCTTGTTCCGTTGGGGACATGTTGTCCAGTGCGCTAATTATCTGGCGACAGGCGTGGCTACGCACCACGTGGTTGTATTCTGCCAACGGTTCCTCTGCCTGATAAATTTCAGGTACTTTGCGAAAAGCCGGAATATTGAGCAGAAACGTGCGGACGCTGGAGTCGATATGAATCAGCCTTGCACGACCCCCTTTAACGCCGGGAAACTTTTCGGTGGTCCAGTTTTGTTCTCTGATCCAACGATTGACGGTTTGTTTGGCAACTCCGAGACAGTCCGCCAGTTCTTCGGTCGTCATTTTGCTGCGTAATTTTTTCATATTATTTGTTGTCGCGGATCCCTAAGCGTTGTAATAAACCCGTAATGCCTTCACGCAGGATCAGTGACGTAAACATTTTCTGTTCTGACGGAGTCATCTCTTTGGCGAGCCTAATCAGTAGAGCTTCGATAGAGGTATCGCCTGATAACGATAAATTATCTGATAAACCTTCGGCTGAACGCTCAGCACTGCGAATGTATTCACGAACTTGTTCGGTGACGTGAACCAGACGCGCTTTACCGCCCTGTACGCCTGGTTTTGGTGATGTAGCCCAACCCTCCTTGCGCACCCATTTATTGATGGTCTGTCGGCTGTATCCGGTCAGATTAGCAAGTTCTTCTGGCGTCATCCGTTCCTTGAACATAACGATTCCCTGAATAGTCGTGGGGTTAATTAGTGGCTCATTTTATAGCACCATTTTAGTAGAAACCGTGACGCGTTTAACTACTGAATGCGAGTTGTTGCGCAATGTTCTTCATTTGACTGCTTTTTCAGCGATTGAATTCTATGAGTTAATTTTGCCGTTGACACACGCGAAGGGAATTCATATGATGCCGCCCGTCAACTCGACAAGCTTTACGTAATGGGGCTATAGCTCAGCTGGGAGAGCGCTTGCATGGCATGCAAGAGGTCAGCGGTTCGATCCCGCTTAGCTCCACCAAATTTTATCCCAACGAATTTGGTATATACGTAAAAGCATCGTGGGGCTATAGCTCAGCTGGGAGAGCGCTTGCATGGCATGCAAGAGGTCAGCGGTTCGATCCCGCTTAGCTCCACCAAAATTTAAACCCTCGCTGAAAAGCGGGGGTTTTTTGTTTCTGCATCCTGTCGATTCTTACCGATATCTCCCTGCTCTGCTGAATAGCAGGCATAAAAAAGCCGGGGAAATTCCCCGGCCTTATCACTACGACGTTGTCTTACGCTTACAGCACCAGTGCTGCGATAGATGCAGACAGTACGCTCACCAGCGTAGAGCCGTACACCAGCTTCAGACCAAAGCGGGAAACTACGTTACCTTGCTCTTCGTTCAGGCCTTTAATCGCACCGGCGATAATACCGATAGAAGAGAAGTTAGCGAAGGAGACCAGGAACACAGAGATGATGCCTTCAGCGCGCGGAGAGAGCGTAGAGGCGATTTTCTGCAGGTCCATCATCGCAACGAATTCGTTGGAAACAAGTTTTGTCGCCATGATACTGCCCACCTGCAGCGCTTCGCTGGACGGAACACCCATTACCCATGCAACCGGATAGAAGATGTAACCCAGGATGCCCTGGAAGGAGATGCTGTAGCCAAACCAGCCGGTCACGGTGGCAAACAGGGCGTTCAGGGCAGCAATCAGCGCGATGAAACCAATCAGCATCGCCGCAACGATAATTGCCACTTTGAAACCTGCCAGGATGTATTCACCCAGCATTTCGAAGAAGCTCTGACCTTCATGCAGGTTAGACATCTGGATATTTTCTTCGCTGGCATCAACGCGGTAAGGGTTGATCAGCGACAGCACGATAAAGGTGCTGAACATGTTCAGTACCAGCGCCGCAACAACGTACTTCGGCTCCAGCATGGTCATGTACGCGCCGACGATAGACATGGAAACGGTAGACATCGCCGTTGCAGCCATGGTGTACATACGGTTGCGAGACATTTTGCCGAGAATATCTTTATAGGCGATAAAGTTCTCGGACTGACCCAGGATCAGAGAGCTGACGGCGTTGAAGGATTCCAGCTTGCCCATACCGTTCACTTTGGAAAGCAGGTAACCAATTGCGCGGATAATAACCGGCAGCACACGGATATGCTGAAGGATACCGATCAGGGCGGAGATAAAGACGATAGGGCACAGCACTTTCAGGAAGAAAAATGCCAGGCCTTGATCATTCATGCTGCCGAAGACGAAGTTCGTCCCCTCGTTGGCAAAACCGAGCAGTTTTTCGAACATTTCGGAGAAGCCTTTTACGAAGCCCAGGCCGACGTTGGAGTTCAGGAAGAACCACGCCAGTAACACTTCAATAACAAGCAGTTGAATAACATAACGAATGCGAATCTTTTTACGGTCACTGCTTACCAGCAGCGCAAGGATCGCAACAACGGCCAATGCCAATACAAAATGAAGGACGCGGTCCATATTTGCTCCAAATATGAGGCAGGTTTAGTTTTCGTGCACATTCTATGTAACAACCATAAAGAAAACGAGATCAAACACACACTATAATAAGGACCTGTGACGAGATTCAAAATTAGTGATCGGTGATACACTTCCGTTATGCTTTGTATCGAAGTGAAAAGTTATGTCATTGTGCTAATCTATAACAATAATTAAACATTTTACCGTTTTTCCCAGAATCCTTATCGATCCATAGACAAACACTATCAGAGAAATCAACTTCACCCATCAAAATGAATTTGATAATCATTCTCAATAGGCGTAGCTTGAAACATAGCAAAGGCTATGTTTCTGAGGCACTAAAATGACTAACGATCGCGTTGAGAGTAGCAGTGGACGGGCAGCGCGCAAGTTGAAGCTCGCATTAATGGGACCTGCGTTCATCGCAGCGATCGGCTATATCGATCCGGGCAACTTCGCCACCAACATCCAGGCAGGGGCCAGCTTTGGCTATAAACTGTTGTGGGTGGTGGTCTGGGCAAACCTGATGGCGATGCTGATCCAGGTGCTATCGGCAAAGCTTGGCATTGCCACGGGTAAAAATCTGGCGGAACAAATTCGCGATCACTATCCTCGTCCGGTGGTGTGGTTCTACTGGGTGCAGGCCGAAATTATCGCCATGGCGACAGACCTTGCTGAATTCATTGGTGCCGCGATTGGCTTTAAGTTGATCCTCGGCGTGTCGTTATTGCAGGGGGCCGTGCTCACCGGTATCGCGACTTTTTTGATTCTGATGTTGCAGCGCCGCGGGCAAAAACCGCTGGAAAAAGTGATTGGCGGCTTGCTGCTGTTTGTGGCTGCGGCTTACATTGTGGAATTGATCTTTTCCCAGCCGAACTTCGCGCAACTTAGCAAGGGGATGGTTATCCCGAGCCTACCTAATTCCGAAGCGGTGTTCCTCGCCGCTGGCGTGCTCGGCGCGACTATCATGCCGCATGTCATTTATCTGCACTCTTCCTTAACCCAGCATCTGCACGGCGGAACACGTCAACAGCGCTATGCGGCCACTAAATGGGATGTGGCTATCGCCATGACGATTGCCGGATTTGTCAATCTGGCGATGATGGCGACGGCTGCCGCTGCATTTCATTTTAGCGGGCATACCGGTATTGCCGATCTCGATCAAGCGTATCTGACCCTTGAACCGCTGTTGAGTCACGCTGCGGCGACAGTGTTCGGTTTAAGCCTGGTGGCTGCGGGACTTTCTTCTACCGTGGTCGGTACGCTGGCGGGGCAGGTGGTGATGCAAGGGTTTATCCGTTTTCACATTCCGCTTTGGGTTCGCCGTACGGTTACCATGATGCCATCCTTTATTGTGATTCTGATGGGATTAGATCCAACGCGTATTCTGGTGATGAGCCAGGTGTTGCTCAGTTTTGGTATTGCACTGGCGCTGGTGCCGCTGTTGATTTTCACCAGCAACAGTCAGCTGATGGGCGATTTGGTGAATACCCGATGGGTAAAACAGGTAGGCTGGGTGATTGTTGTGCTGGTGGTGACGCTCAATATCTGGCTGTTGGTAGGAACCGCTCTCGGTTTGTAAAAACAAAAGGGCCTGCGGGCCCTTTTGTTACATTAATGATGGTGGCCATGGCCTCGGCCCTTTCCGCGACCGCGGTGGTCGTCACGGTCATTCCAGCCTTCACGGTAGCCGCGCTCATAAGCTTTGCGTTTATCCCAACCGCGATGATAGCCATTGTCATGACGCCACCAGCGATTTTTGCGCCACTCATAGTTATGGTGCCAGTAATCCCGGTCGCGCCAGCGGCCGCCATCCCAGTAGTTACCGTAGTTATCGCGATCGCCAATTTGCAATTTTATTGATGGCAGCAGGGTGATTTCGCCGGCGTTCGCGGCCAGCGGTGTAAAAGCCAATAAGACTGCCGCCAGAATCAGTGACCTGAACATGTTTTCTCTCCTTCACGATCGAGCCGTAGCCGGCCTGTTAATACAATATTACGGGGCAGTAAAGCCCCGTTTCATCGCCTTAACTCTTAAATCGCAAGTGAGAGCACTTTTTGTTAATAAATGTGTCTTTATTTCAATCAACTCAGGATAGCATCAATCTCCGCGCACTCTTCAGACGTAAAGTGACGGTTTGCCAGCATGCCGACAGCGTCTTCAATCTGCGCCGTTTTACTCGCGCCAATCAGCACTGACGTGACTTTGTCATCCCGTAACACCCATGCCAGCGCCATCTGGGAAAGCTTTTGCCCGCGTCGTTCTGCCAGCGCATTCAGCGCCCGCACCTTCTCCAGTTTCTCTGGCGTAATGTGATCCGGGTTCAGGAAACGGCTGCCGCTTGCCGCACGAGAATCCGCAGGAATGCCGTTCAGGTAGCGGTCGGTTAACTGCCCGCCTGCCAGCGGTGAGAAGGCGATGCTGCCGACACCTTTTTCCTGTAACAACGACAGCAGACCGCCTTCGACCCAACGTTCAAACATGGAATATTTGGGCTGGTGAATAAGGCATGGCGTACCTAAATCGTCGAGTATTTCAATCGCCTGCCTGGCAAGATCTGCCGGATAGTTAGATAACCCGACGTACAGGGCTTTGCCCTGACGGACGATGTGATCCAGTGCGCGCATGGTTTCTTTGAGCGGTGTTTCAGGGTCGGGGCGATGGTGGTAGAAAATATCGACATACTCCAGTCCCAGGCGCTTCAGGCTTTGATCGAGACTGGCAATCAGATATTTGCGTGAACCCCAATCACCGTAGGGACCTTCCCACATGGTGTAGCCCGCTTTAGTGGAGATAATAAGCTCATCTCGCCACGGTAAAAAATCTTCCTGCAGGATCCGACCAAAATTCCGTTCTGCCGAACCCGGCGGTGGACCATAGTTATTTGCCAGATCAAAATGGTTGATCCCCAGATCGAATGCGCGCTGTAATAATGCCCGACTGTTTTCGACCTGTGTGGTATCGCCAAAATTGTGCCACAAACCCAGCGAGACAATCGGCAGTTTAAGGCCGCTCTGACCGCAGCGGCGGTACTCCATTGTCTGATAACGATTTTCATCTGCGTGATAAACCATGTCACCCCCTTCCACAATGCGTGTGTCTTTCAGTGTATACGGTTACACCGTCTATTCTTCAATGAATTTTTACCGCCAAAACTGTAAATCCTGCTTTCCACCCCTTCACAGCGACTTTCCTGGACAGTCATCACAGTTCTTCGATACTCAACATGAGGTTACCGTCAGAAGGATAGCTGTCATGCAAACCCAGTATTCCGTTGCTGATTATCTGCTGGACAGGCTGGCAGGCTGTGGCGTCGGCCATCTCTTTGGTGTGCCTGGCGATTATAATTTGCAGTTTCTTGACCACGTGATTGAACATCCCAACGTATGTTGGGTCGGGTGTGCGAACGAGTTGAATGCGGCTTATGCGGCAGATGGCTATGCACGGGTCTCCGGGGTAGGGGCGCTGCTCACCACGTTTGGTGTGGGCGAGTTAAGTGCGATTAACGGTATTGCAGGAAGTTATGCGGAATATGTTCCTGTTTTGCATATTGTTGGCGCGCCCTGTCGCGGTGCACAGCGTCGTGGGGAGTTGATGCATCACACGCTGGGTGATGGTGACTTTCAACATTTTTACCGTATGCAGCAGGCGGTGACGACGGCGAGCGCGGTACTGGATGAACAAAACGCCTGTTATGAAATTGACCGCGTGTTGCGAGCAATGCTCATCGAACGCAGGCCGGGCTATCTGATGTTGCCTGCTGATGTGGCAAAACAGCCCGCCACACCACCGAATGACATCCTGATTGTTCCTCTGAGCGAGCCGGAGAGCAGTGTGGCAGAAGCGTTTCGCTACCATGCCCGTGAACGATTGTTGGACAGCCCGCGCGTCGCGCTGCTCGCGGACTTTCTCGCGCTACGTTTTGGTTTGCAGCCGGTTTTACAGCGCTGGATGGCGGAAACGCCGATGGCCCACGCTACGTTGTTGATGGGCAAAGGGCTGTTCGATGAACGTCATCCGGCGTTTGTTGGCACTTACAGTGCCGGAGCCAGTAGCGATTATGTTCGTCTGGCTATCGAAGATGCCGACACGATATTTTGTGTCGGCACACAATTTGTCGACACCCTGACCGCCGGGTTTACGCAACAGCTACCGCAGGAGCGCACCATTGAGGTTCAGCCACATGCCTCACGGATTGGAACCAGCTGGTTTAACATCCCGATGGAGCAGGCGGTCACCACATTGCGGGAGCTGTGTCTGGAAATGTCGTTTTCACTGCCGCCAGAACGTCCGCCAGTTGCGCGCATTCAGGTTGAGAAGGGGCCTCTGACGCAGGAAAACTTCTGGCATACGGTGCAGCAGTATCTGGCGCCTAATGACATTATCCTCGTCGATCAGGGAACCGCCGCCTTTGGCGCGGCTGCGCTCTCATTACCTTGCGGGGCGGAAGTATTGGTTCAACCGTTGTGGGGATCTATTGGCTATGCGCTACCGGCGGCATTCGGCGCGCAAACGGCCTGTCCGGACCGTCGGGTGATCCTGATTATTGGCGATGGCGCGGCGCAGCTCACCATTCAGGAGCTGGGCTCCATGCTCAGAGACGGGCAATCACCCGTTATTTTACTCCTCAACAATGACGGCTATACCGTGGAGCGGGCTATACACGGGGCAAATCAGCGCTATAACGATATCGCCGCCTGGAGCTGGACGATGGTGCCGCAGGCGTTTAGTCGTGAATGCCAGGCGGAATGTTGGCGGGTGAGGCAGGCGGTACAGCTGGAGGAAGTTTTGGCCAGGCTGTCCCATCCGCAACGATTGTCGTTAATTGAGGTGGTGCTACCGAAAGCTGATCTTCCTGAATTATTGCGCACGGTGACCCGTGCGCTGGAATCTCGCAACGGCGGATAGCTATTTATCAGGGCGTTCAGCGACCATCAACGGCTTGCCTGCCAGCAGCAGCCAGGCGGGCAGCATGACGATGCACAGCAGCGGCAGCAGGGTGGAATCTGGTACCACTACTGCTGCCATAAACAGGCTCAGCCAGGCGTCGCGGGTGACGACCAGCACCAGCCCGAGGATAGAGCAAGAAACCGTGATGGCAGCCGGCACCGCTTCAACATGGGCGTGCAGCATCAGACCCAAGGCGACACCAACGAATACCGCCGGGAAGATTCGTCCTCCGCGAAAACCACTCGCTGCCGCAACTACTAACGCCGCCAGCTTAATTACGGCGAGCATGAAATAATCCGATGTCCCCAGCGTTTGGCTAAACGCCATCTGCTGCATTTCGTCCAGTCCCTTAAACAAGGTAAGCGGCCCGCCGATAACACCCAAAATTCCAAGGATAAAACCGCCTGCCCCGAGGATCAGTACCGGGTGTTTTAATCGATGCATTAAATGGTGCAAACGTGGCAGACACCAGACGGCTACCATTCCGGCAGCAATAGCGATGGCGGCAACAACCGCGCCGCTGAGGATATCGATCAAGTGCATCTGCGTATAGTGCGCGATGGGCAGTGAAAAATGGGGGTGAAAAAACAGGCTGGTGGTTAGCGAACCCGCGGCCGCGGCCATTAACGGCGCAAACAGGCGATCCCACAAGGGCACATCGTTTGAGCTATTCAGCGTTTGCGAAAATATCAGCGCAGCGGCAACGGGGGTGCCAAATAGCGCGCCGATGGTGCCGGCAGAGGCGAGAATGGTCCAGTCCAGTTTCGCAATGCGGGGAAACATGCGGCTACCAAGTGCCACTGCCAGAGCGATATTTACGGTCATGATGGGGTGTTCCGGACCCAGACTGACGCCACCCGCGAGGCCAAGGATTAGCGCTGCCAGCAGGCCCGGTAGTGCTGACGCTGGCACCGGCATACCAATTAACGGTTCACAGGCCGGATCCGGACCTGCGTGACCATGGCTGTAACGGATAACTAACCCGACCATGATTCCCGTGAGCGTCAGCATACCGATAATCCAGACCGGAGAGTCCTGGGCTATACCGATGCTAACAGGCAGACGTTCCCACAAAAACTGCTGTAAAACGGAAGCCACTTTCATCACAACGATCAACACCAGGCTGGACGCTATGCCAATGATTAGCGCTGGGGTTGATAGCAAGAGCATCGTTCTGGCTCGCGGATGGAGCATTTTCTATTCCTTAAAACAGAGTCATAGACATAGTTTGCACAGCATGCCTGACGGCATTGCTGCAAATGATGCTGAAACGATAAAGTAATTGTGTGATCTGGATCGATTTTCCACGGGCATCAGCCTTCAGACCGTTGTTGTTATGTCCCCATGAATTTACAGTGTGGCAAAGATTTAATCTGACTTTAGCGGAGCAGTGGAAGAATGACAAAATATGCTTTAGTAGGGGATGTTGGCGGCACCAACGCGCGTCTTGCTCTGTGCGATATTGCCAGCGGCGAGATTTCGCAGGCAAAAACCTATTCCGGGCTGGATTACCCTAGTCTGGAAGCCGTGGTGCGCGTGTACCTGGATGAGCATAGCGTCAGCGTCGAAGATGGCTGCATTGCCATTGCCTGTCCGATTACTGGCGACTGGGTGGCAATGACCAACCATACCTGGGCATTCTCTATTGCTGAGATGAAAAAAAATCTGGGCTTTAGCCATCTGGAAATCATCAATGATTTCACCGCCGTGTCGATGGCGATCCCGATGCTGAAAAAAGAGCATTTGATCCAGTTTGGTGGCGCGGAACCTGTTGAAGGTAAACCGATAGCCGTCTATGGCGCAGGAACCGGGCTCGGCGTGGCGCATCTGGTGCACGTGGACAAACGCTGGGTGAGCCTGCCCGGTGAAGGCGGTCATGTAGATTTTGCGCCTAACAGCGAAGAAGAAGGAATTATCCTTGAAGTCCTGCGCGCCGAAATTGGCCATGTTTCCGCAGAACGCGTGCTGTCCGGTCCGGGGCTGGTGAATCTGTATCGCGCCATCGTCAAATCAGACGGGCGGTTGCCGGAAAATCTGCAGCCGAAGGATATCACCGCACGGGCGCTGGAAGATTCCTGCATTGACTGTCGTCGGGCGCTGTCGCTGTTCTGCGTCATTATGGGGCGTTTTGGCGGCGATCTGGCGTTAACGCTGGGCACGTTTGGCGGTGTGTACATCGCTGGTGGTATCGTACCGCGCTTCCTCGACTTCTTTAAGGCTTCAGGCTTCCGCGGTGGTTTTGAAGATAAAGGCCGTTTTAAAGCCTACGTGCAGGATATTCCGGTGTACCTGATTGTGCACGATAATCCTGGACTACTTGGCGCAGGTGCGCATTTGCGTCAGACGCTGGGCCATATTCTTTAATTCTTCATCAGAAATCTGCAAAACCGCGTAAATCACGCGGTTTTTTTATGCCTGCCGCCCACCTTTCCGACCTTCGTCACACTTCCTGATTGCTGGATTATTTGTCCAGTAAAAGCATTATTTGTCTGATAACGGTTGTTACTTTCCTCGGACCATAATTTCACTCGTTAACTATTACGAGGAAATAATTATGAGCAAAAAATTAATTGCCGTCTGCGCGTGCCCAATGGGGCTGGCCCACACCTTTATGGCGGCTCAGGCGCTGGAAGAAGCCGCGGTTGAAGCCGGTTATGAAGTGAAAATCGAAACCCAAGGCGCTGACGGAATACAAAATCGCCTGACGGCGCAGGATATTGCTGAGGCGACGTTAATCATCCATTCAGTTGCCGTAACTCCGGAAGATAACGAGCGTTTTGAGTCGCGTGATGTCTACGAAATTACGCTACAGGACGCGATAAAAAATGCTGCCGGCATCATTAAAGAGATCGAAGAGATGGTTGCCGCTGAACAACAATAATCATCGACAGGGAATTACGTATGGCCATTAAAAAACGCAGTGCAACCGTTGTGCCTGGCGCATCTGGTGCGGCAGCGGCAATAAAAAATCCACCGGCCTCCCGCAATAGCTTCTGGGGCGAACTTCCGCAACATGTGATGTCGGGTATTTCACGCATGGTGCCGACGTTAATTATGGGCGGGGTAATTCTCGCCTTCTCGCAACTGATCGCCTATAGCTGGCTCGATATTCCTGCTGACACTGGCATCATGGATGCGCTGAACAGCGGAAAATTTACCGGTTTTAATCTCTCATTACTGAAGTTTGCCTGGCTGTCGCAATCTTTTGGCGGCGTGCTGTTTGGTTTTGCTATTCCGATGTTTGCCGCGTTCGTTGCCAACTCCATAGGCGGCAAGCTGGCGTTTCCGGCGGGGTTCATCGGCGGGCTGATGTCTACTCAGCCGACACAGATACTGAATTTTGACCCATCAACGCTGCAATGGGTAACCAGTGCTCCGGTTCCGTCAACCTTTATTGGTGCGCTGATTATCTCGATTGTCGCCGGGTATCTGGTGAAGTGGATGAACCAAAAAATCCAGCTGCCTGATTTCCTGCTGGCATTCAAAACCACCTTTTTACTGCCCATTCTCTCCGCCATTTTCGTCATGCTGGCGATGTATTACGTGATAACGCCGTTTGGCGGCTGGATTAACGGCGGGATCCGTACTTTGCTGACGGCGGCTGGCGAGAAAGGCACGCTGATGTACGCGATGGGGATTTCCGCGGCAACGGCGATTGACCTCGGCGGCCCGATTAATAAAGCCGCAGGTTTTGTCGCCTTCAGCTTTACTACCGATCACGTTCTGCCGGTCACCGCGCGCTCTATTGCGATTGTCATTCCGCCGATTGGCCTCGGACTGGCCACGCTTATTGACCGTCGCTTAACCGGCAAACGCCTGTTCAGCGCACAGCTTTACCCGCAGGGGAAAACGGCAATGTTCCTCGCATTTATGGGCATCAGCGAAGGGGCGATCCCGTTTGCACTGGAAAGTCCCATCACCGCAATTCCTTCTTATATGGTTGGCGCCATTGTCGGGTCGACGGCTGCCGTCTGGCTGGGGGCCGTGCAGTGGTTCCCGGAATCCGCTATCTGGGCGTGGCCGCTGGTGACTAACCTCGGCGTCTATATGGCGGGGATCCTGTTAGGCGCGGTGATTACGGCGCTGATGGTGGTGTTCCTTCGCCATCTGATGTATCGCAAAGGCAAGTTGCTGATTGAAAGCCTCTGATTAAAAGGATTGTAACTATGAGCTTACTTGCTTCACTGCGCGACTGGTTAACGGCGCAACATCTCGACGCGATGCTGTTGTCATCACGGCAGAACAAACAGCCGCATATGGGGATCTCCAGCAGTTCAGGGTTTGTGTTTATCAGCCATGAAAGTGCGCATATCCTGGTTGATGCCCGTTACTACACCGATGTTGCCACGCGTACTCAGGGCTATCAGATCCATCGGCTCGATGGAACGCAGACGCTGTATTCGCAGGTGAATCACATTATTGCGCACGAAAAGCTGCAGACGGTGGGATTCGAAGGTGAGCAAGTAAGCTGGGAAACGGCGAACGCGTGGTCGGACAAACTGCGTGCCCGACTGGTGAGCGCCGTACCGGATGTGCTCCGGCAGGTGAAAACGGCACAGGAAATAGCCTACATCCGCGAAGCCTGCCGGATAGCTGACCTCAGCGCGGAACATATACGACGCTTTATTCAACCCGGTCTCAGTGAGCGCGAAATTGCCGCTGAACTGGAGTGGTTTATGCGCACGCTCGGCGCAGATAAAGCTTCTTTTGACACCATTGTCGCCAGCGGCTGGCGCGGTGCGCTGCCACACGGCAAAGCCAGCGACAAACGTGTTGAGGCGGGTGAGTTCATCACGCTGGATTTTGGCGCGCTGTATCAGGGTTATTGTTCGGATATGACGCGAACCTTTCGCATCCCCGATGCGAACCAGCCAGCGGAAGAAAGCGCGCTGTTTGCCGTGTACCAGATTGTCCTTGCGGCGCAGCGTGCCGCGGTGGCGGCAATTCGACCAGGTGTGCGATGCAATGAGGTAGACGCCGCAGCCAGGCGGGTCATTACCCTTGCGGGCTATGGTGATGGGTTTGGTCACAACACCGGACATGCTATCGGTATTGAAGTGCATGAAAACCCACGTTTTTCCCCCGCTGACACAACACCTCTGGTCGCTGGCATGCTGCTCACCGTTGAGCCGGGTATTTATCTGCCGGGGCAGGGGGGTGTGCGTATTGAAGATGTTGTGCTGGTTACGCCTGACGGCGGCGAGGTGCTCTATACCATGGCGAAAACATTGCTACACACGGGAGAGGCGTAATGGATTTATCGTTACTAAAGGCGCTGAGCGAGGCGGACGCGATCGCCTCGTCAGAACAGGAAGTGCGGCAGATCCTGCTTGAGGAGGCGGATCGTCTTAATAAAGAGGTGCGCTTCGATGGTCTGGGATCGGTGCTGATCCGTCTCAATGAATCAACCGGTCCGAAGGTGATGATCTGCGCGCATATGGATGAAGTGGGATTTATCGTGCGTAGTATTTCCAGCGAAGGGGCGATCGATGTATTACCGGTGGGAAATGTGCGTATGGCGGCCAGACAACTGCAGCCGGTGCGGATCACCACCCGTGAAGAGAGCAAAATTCCCGGTCTGCTCGACGGAGAGCGCTGCGGTAATGAGGTCAATACGCTGCGGGTAGATATTGGCGCGCGATCTTATGATGAGGTACTCCAGGCCGGCGTACGCCCCGGCGATCGCGTCACATTCGACACAACCTTTCAGGTCTTGCCGCACCAGCGAATCATGGGCAAAGCCTTTGATGACCGTCTTGGATGTTATTTGCTGGTGGCGCTACTGCGTGAATGGCATAACGCCATACTTCCTTGCGAGGTCTGGCTGGTGGCCAGTTCCAGTGAAGAAGTGGGACTGCGCGGAGGACAAACGGCTGCACGCGTTGTCGCACCGGATGTGGCGTTTGTGCTGGATACTGCCTGCTGGGCCAAAAACTTTGATTACAGTGTGGCCAACCATCGGCAGCTCGGCAAAGGTCCGATGCTGGTGCTGAGCGATAAATCGCTGATTGCACCGCCAAAGCTGACTGTGTGGGTTGAAAGCGTGGCCGCTGACGCGGGTATTTCCCTGCAGCTCGATATGTTCAGTAACGGCGGCACCGACGGCGGGGCGGTGCACGTAAGCGGTACAGGGATCCCAACGGTTGTCATGGGACCCGCCACACGGTATGGACATTGCGCGGCGTCGATTGCCGACTGCCGGGACATCATCCAGACGCAGCAGCTGTTGTCGGCTCTTATTTCACATCTTACGTGCGAAACCGTGGCTCATCTGACGGATTTCAGGTGCTGATTTCGCGCTAATCAGGAGTTGTTATGCTAACGATTCAATTTCTTTGCCCGTTACCCAATGGTCTGCATGCACGTCCGGCGTGGGAGCTGAAAGAACAGTGCTGCCAGTGGCAAAGTGAGGTGATATTTATTAATCATCGCCAGAATGCGCGGGCGGATGCGAAAAGCTCGCTGGCGCTGATAGGCACCGGAACGCTTTTTAACGACAGTTGCAGCCTGTCCATTACTGGTCGCGATGAAGAACAGGCCCGGCGAGCGCTGGAGGAGTACCTGCAGCACCGGTTTATTGACAGCGATAGCGTTCAGCCGACCCCGGCGGAACTGGCGGCGCACCCGTTGCCGCGTTCGCTGATTCGCCTCAACCCGGACCTGCTGTACGGCAGCGTGCTGGCAGGGGGCGTGGGAGCAGGTACGCTCACGCTTTGGCAGAGTGATAACTTGGAAAGTTATCGTGAGATTGCGGCGAGTGCGGAAGACAATACCCGGCTGGAGCATAGTCTGGCGACGCTTGCCGAACAGCTCAATCAGCAGCTGCGCGAGCGCGACGGCGAGAGTAAAACCATCCTTAGCGCGCATCTGTCTCTGATTCAGGATGACGAGTTTGCCGGGAATATTCGCCGCTTAATGCTGGAGCAACATCTGGGGCTAGGGGCGGCAATCATTGCCAATATGGAGCTGGTGTGCGACAAGCTGTCGGCCTCCGGTAGTGATTACCTGCGCGAACGCGTCAGTGATATCCGTGATATCAGCGAACAGTTGCTGCACATCACCTGGCCTGAAAGACGGCCGCGTAATGCGTTGGTGCTGAATAAACCGACAATTCTGGTTGCTGAGGATCTGACGCCCAGCCAGTTTTTAAGCCTCGATTTGCAGCATCTGTCTGGCATGATCCTGGAGAAAACGGGGCGCACTTCGCATACCCTGATCCTTGCCCGTGCGTCAGCTATTCCAGTACTTAGCGGCTTGCCGCTGGCGGTCTTTAACCGGTATTCCGGGCAGCATGCGGTACTGGATGCCCGATGTGGGGTATTAGCCATCAATCCAGACGATGCCGTTCGCGGCTATTACGCGATTGCGCAGAAGCTGGCCGATGAATGCCAGCGGCGGCAGGCGCTTGATGCCGCCCAGCCTGCGTTGACCAAAGATCATCAGCGTATTGACGTTGCAGCGAATATCGGTACCGCGCTGGAAGCGCCGGGAGCGTTTGCCAATGGTGCGGAAGGGATTGGGCTGTTTCGTACTGAAATGCTGTTTATGGACCGCGACAGCGCACCTGATGAGCAGGAACAGTTTGAAGCCTACCAGCAGGTCTTACTGGCCGCGGGCGACAAGCCGGTTATCTTTCGCACCATGGATATCGGCGGCGATAAGAACATCCGCTATCTTAATATTCCGCAGGAAGAGAATCCGTTCCTGGGTTATCGCGCGGTGCGGATTTATCCGGAGTTTGCCGGGCTTTTTCGCACTCAATTGCGCGCGATTTTACGGGCGGCGACCTTCGGCAATGCGCAACTGATGATCCCGATGGTGCACAGCCTCGACCAGATTTTATGGGTAAAAAGCGAACTGCAAAAAGCGTTGGTGGCGCTGAAAGCGGACGGCTTACGTCATGCTCCGACAATCTCACTGGGAATTATGGTTGAAGTCCCTTCGGTGTGTTACATCATCGACCATTTCTGTGATGAGGTGGATTTCTTCAGTATTGGCTCAAATGACATGACCCAGTATTTGTACGCCGTTGATCGCAATAACCCGCGCGTTTCGCCGCTGTACAACCCGATTACGCCGTCGTTCCTGCGCATGTTACAGCAGATTGTTCACGTGGCGCACGAACGCGGTAAATGGGTGGGTATTTGCGGCGAACTGGGCGGTGAAGGACGTTATTTACCGCTGCTTCTGGGCCTCGGGCTGGACGAGCTGAGCATGAGCAGCCCACGTATTCCGGCGGTAAAAAGCCAGCTTCGTCAACTGGACAGCCGGGCATGTCGTGAGCTCGCCATGCAGGCCTGCGAATGCCGTAGCGCTCAGGAGATAGAAGATCTGCTAAACCAGTTTGCACCGCAGAAAGATGTGCGTCCGCTGCTGGCGCTGGAGAACATCTTTGTCGGCGAATCTCTGAGTAACAAAGAGCAGGTGATCCAGTTCCTGTGCGGCAATCTTGGCGTTAATGGACGGACTGAACATCCGTTTGAACTGGAAGAGGATGTCTGGCAGCGCGAAGAGATCGTCACCACCGCCGTCGGCTTCGGTGTGGCTATTCCGCACACGAAATCTCAGTGGATCCGCCATTCCAGCATCAGCATTGCCCGGCTTCTGCAGCCCGTTGACTGGCAGTCTGATATGGGTGATGTGGAACTGGTGATCATGCTGACGCTGGGTGCCGATGAAGGCATAAACCACGTGAAGGTCTTCTCGCAGCTGGCGCGCAAGCTGGTGAACAAGCAGTTCCGCCAGTCGTTGTTTGCCGCTGAAAATGCTGAGAGCATTCTTGCGCTGCTGGAGGCAGAACTGACGTTTTAAGTTTGACAGCAAGAGTGGATAAGAGGGTCAGAAAGGGAAATTATCAATCAGAGAACGGTAGTTTCCCGGCCCTCAACAACGTCATCTCTTGTTTGCAGAGCAGCACTACCGCCTGGCGACCTTTAACACGGCGGGAGGTCAGGGCTCTTTTCACGGTCCGACGATCCGCACCTGATTCCAGCATCTGAAAACACATCAGGGAGAGTGCACGTCTGTTCTTCATCGTATATTCACTTTATTGAGTAAGCCTGCAGGGTTTAGCTAAAGGCCGTTATTTTACAACGATCCTGGCTGAGATTACGAATCGTACAATAAATGACCGCTGCTGATATAATTTAAGAGCGGCCATGCGCGTAATCAACCTAAGGAGGTGCGCAATGGACAAAGCAGAAGTGAAGTCATTTGGTCTTCCAGACGAAGTTCGTGAGTTCCCTCACGGGCGACTGGAGCTTCTCGATGTGGGAGGTGCAATCGTCGGCCGTGCGGTCCTGGAACCAGGCTGGCGGTGGTCTACGTCAGTTCAACCTATCGCTGGAACGAAGAGTTGCGAAGCCCCTCATTTTCAGTACCACGTTTCCGGTGTGCTGCGGGTAAAAATGGATGATGGCAGCGAATTTGATTGTAAGCCCGGTGAGCTGTCGCGCATTCCTCCAGGCCATGATGCCTGGGTGGTTGGCGATGAATCCGTGGTGATTGTTGATTTCCAGGGAATGGTCAATTGGGCTAAACACACAGGCATCGGCTGTAACGACTCACCATAAAGCAAAGATGCGGCGGCCCTGGCAGGTGTTGACATAATCAACGCGCTGACTGAAAACGCGCGCCGTACTCTCCCGGCGTCAGGCCAAACTGACGCCGGAACAGGCGGCAGAAATAATCACTGTCATGGTATCCACACCGCTGTGCGACTTCGCTAATCGACAGATGGTATTTCTGCAAGATAATGCGCGCCTTCGCCATTCTTACCCACCGCAGATACTCGACGAACCCCATAGTGCCGTGCTGGGCAAACACTTTTGACAGGTGATTGGGTGTGATATTAAAAAACTGCGCCACGCTTTCGCGAGTCAGCGGCTGGGCATAGTTATCTTGTATCCAATTACACATACTATGATAGAGAAATTCAGCGCGTGGGCGCTCTGTGTCTGGGCGGGTATTCACCACGCTACGACACAGATGCAGCAGACTAAGCACCAACGGCTGAATGATATCCTGGGCCTGAGGAGAGCGGCTTAAATGCGTTAATGCGGTGAGCATCGCCTCGCCTTCGCCGCGCTGTGGATGGGGTAACTCAATACGGCGTACCGGACGAAGCAGCGATGCGGTTCGATTATCGTAAAAAGAGAGTCCCAGCCATGCCGGAGAAAAAACCAGGCTCAGCAGCATCACGGGTTTGTCGCCGCCGGGCAGATTGGCCGCTTTCGCCGGGATAAACAGCATGTCGCCTTCTGCCAGGTTATGCTGCTGTTTTTGCAGTTGGTTGCTGTATTCCCCACGTAGCACGATATCAAGGCGCGGAAGATCAATACATAAACTGCCGGTCGGTAACGTGGTGGGCTGGGTTGCGAACCACACGTGCCCCAGACGCTGTGGGTTTAACACCAGGCCACTGAACAGATCGGCGAAAAACTGTTGGTCTGCGGGAAGGCCTGGCTCTTTCATCGCTCTTTCTCTGCGCTATAAGTGCATTAACTGTCTGAACTCTTTCACTTTACTCCGACTAACCGGGATTTCAAATTCCAGATCTTTTAAGCGCAAAATATAGGTATTGTTAAACCAGGGTTCGATCTCGCGGATTTTATTCAGATTCACGCAGAACGAGCGGTGGCAGCGGAAGAAATGCGAAGCCGGCAGTTTGCTGCAAAATTCGGTGATGTTCATCGGCATCACGTACGATTCGCGCCGGGTGTAGACAAACGTCATCTTTTCATGGGCTTCTGCGTAGTAGATGTCGTTGATCGGGGTCACGATGATCCGCTCATCTTTGATCAGGTTGATCGTATCGTTTTCGCGGGCCACCGGACTGGCGGGCGAAGTTCCCGTTTGCTGCTGTTGCCAGGCGGCTTCCAGCTTTTGCAGCATGCTGACAATGCGTGATTCCTGGTACGGCTTCAGAATGTAGTCAAAAGCTTCCAGTTCGAAGGCTTCAACGGCGTGCTCTTTCCACGCGGTAATAAACACAATAAAGGGTTTATGCGCGAACTGGCTGATATTTTGTGCCAGCAATACGCCGTCCAGCGAGGGAATATTAATATCCAGAAAAATGGCGTCAACGCGGTTGTGCTGGAGATATTTCAGCACGTCCAGACCATCGTCAAACGTGCCGACAATCTCCATCTGGCTGTGCTCTTTTATCAGCCAGCTCAGTTCCTGTTGGGCCAGGAATTCATCTTCAACAATGATGACTTTCACGACTTCACTCCTGGTTAAAGCAACAATGTGGCCGGTGCGGCTGCGGGCGAATGCTGATTCGGTACATAAAAGGCAATCTCAGTGCCTGGCTCCAGACGGCGGATATGTAATCCCTCACCGTAGAGCAGCTTAACGCGATGGTGTACATTCAACAGACCAATTTTATTGCCCGGCATTTCATTGGATTCGACCCGTTCAATCACTTTTGGATCGATACCGTGGCCCGTATCCCGCACAGCAATACGAACCCGGTTACCACACTCCGCCACGCTGATGGTAACCACGCCTTTCCCTTTGCAGGGCTGAATCCCATGGACGATAGCGTTTTCTACCAGCGGCTGAATCAGCAGGCTGGGGATATAACAGCTTACCTCTTCATCGATATCATAAATAACCGTTAGTTTGTCGCCAAAACGCGCTTGTTCGATGGCGATGTAATCCTTGATTTGATACAGCTCTTTTTTGATGTCGATCTGCTCATCGTCTTTTAATTCGATATTGTAGCGAAGATAACGCGACAAATTAAAAATGAGCTGGCGTGCGGTGTCCGGGTTAAGTCGCACCGACGACGAAATTGCGTTCAGGGCGTTAAACAGGAAATGGGGATTTATTTTACTTTGTAGTGCGCGTAGCTCTGCCTTATTTGCCATTTCACGTAGCTGTTCCGCCCGGGAAACTTCAAGCTGAGTCGAGATAATTTGCGACAGGCCAATAGCCATTTCCTGCAGCGAGGAGGTTATCTGGTGGGCGTGACAGTAGTAGATTTTTAGCGTACCGGTGACAACGCCTTTCTCCCACAGCGGGATCACCAGCATGGAGTGTATTTCCGGTGTGCGATGCGCTTCATCATTGTTTTTAATGATGATTTTTCCGTAATTGATCGCCTGCTGCGTGGTAGGACTGACGAAATCATCGTTATCACGGTAGTTAAGTTCCCCCACGCCAACGTAGGCCAGAACGTGCTGGGTATTGGTAATTGCGACGGCGTCCGCATGGATGTCATGGCGAATAATTTCGCATACCTGGCGGAGCGACTCGCTGTTAACCTGCCGAAAAAGCGGCAAGGTTTTGTTGGCAATATCCAGCGCCAGCTTGGCCTGCTTCGCGGCGCTGGCCTCTTTCTCGCCCTCCACGCTTTGCACTAGCATGACGATAAAGCCAATGCAGACGCTGCCCAGGATCATTGGGATACCGATTTTTGAGACAATATCCAGCCCCAGTGCGGTAGAGGGGGCCCAGACGACGACGAGGATCATCGTCAGGGATTCGCAAAGCATTCCGCCTAAAATGCCAGCTCGCCAGTGCTGTGCTTTAGGGATCTTACGGTTGATCCACCCGGCAATACAGCCTGCCAGAATACTGGTGATAAAACAGGGCAGGGCGGTGACGCCGCCGATGTCGATCAGATAGCGGTGGGTACCCGCGATGAGGCCCGTAATGATACCGACCCACGGACCAAACAGAATCCCCCCTGACATGACCGCGATAATACGCACGTTAACCAGTGAGCCTTCAACCGGTACGCCGGACCAGGTACTGAACAGGGCAAACATTGAGAAAATCGCGGTAACGGCGAGCAGCTCTTTTGGGGAGTGGGCTGATTTGTGCAACAGTTCGCGGAACAGGCGGATACGAATCAGGAAAAACAGACAGAACAGCATCAGTGCTGCCCGGTCAAATACCGCCAGCAGCATATTGAATATTTCGTGCACGGGTGACTCTTGCGCAAGGGTTAAACCTCTATGATAGGTAACCTGGGCCAGGATGACCAGCGCCCACGTAGCCTGTGCCTAATGAGGAAAAACCATAATATTAAAAGGGGATTGTTGCATGATTGTTGTATTTACAATACCTGTCCTGTCGGCGCTGCGTTCAAGGTAATGTATTTAACAACAAAATGTTAAATGATGGTAATTTTAAGCGGGTTGTGAAAATGAATATTTCCTCATTTTACTATGTTGTTCCTCTTTTTTGTCAGGAAAAAATATTTTGTTTTGCCTCTCGACAGAAGGAAATTATTCAGGCTATTTTCTAAACGTGCCACCATCGTGGCAGCGTCGCTCGGACGGTCCGGGCGCTAACGTTAATCTGAGGATATTATGGCTGACTCCCGCCCTGAACGTCGCTTTACGCGTATTGATCGCCTTCCCCCGTACGTTTTTAACATCACGGCTGAACTGAAGATGGCTGCGCGTCGGCGCGGCGAAGATATTATCGACTTCAGCATGGGGAACCCGGATGGGGCCACGCCTCCTCACATTGTTGAAAAACTGTGTACCGTAGCGCAGCGCCCGGATACGCACGGTTATTCCACCTCTCGCGGTATTCCGCGTCTGCGTCGGGCGATTTCCCGCTGGTACCAGGAACGCTATGACGTTGAGATCGATCCTGAATCCGAAGCCATTGTGACCATCGGTTCCAAAGAGGGACTTGCGCACCTGATGCTGGCAACGCTCGATCACGGTGATACGGTCCTCGTACCCAACCCAAGTTATCCCATCCATATTTATGGCGCGGTGATTGCCGGCGCGCAGGTACGATCTGTGCCGCTGGTCGAAGGCGTCGATTTCTTTAATGAGCTGGAGCGCGCGATTCGCGAAAGCTATCCGAAACCGAAGATGATGATCTTAGGTTTCCCGTCGAACCCGACTGCGCAATGCGTCGAGCTGGAGTTCTTCGAAAAAGTTGTGGCTCTGGCTAAACGCTATGACGTGCTGGTGGTTCATGATCTTGCCTATGCCGATATTGTCTACGACGGCTGGAAAGCGCCGTCGATTATGCAGGTACCGGGCGCTCGCGATGTCGCAGTTGAATTTTTCACCCTGTCGAAAAGCTACAACATGGCGGGATGGCGTATCGGTTTTATGGTGGGCAACAAAACGCTGGTGAACGCGCTGGCGCGAATTAAGAGCTATCACGATTACGGGACCTTTACACCGTTACAGGTTGCGGCTATCGCCGCGCTGGAAGGCGATCAGCAGTGCGTGCGAGATATTGCAGAGCAATATAAACGTCGTCGTGATGTGCTGGTCAAAGGGCTGCATGAAGCTGGCTGGATGGTCGAGGTGCCAAAAGCCTCGATGTACGTTTGGGCGAAAATTCCAGAGCAATACGCCGGGATGGGGTCACTTGAGTTTGCCAAGAAACTGCTGAACGAAGCGAAGGTATGTGTTTCACCGGGGATTGGGTTTGGTGATTATGGTGATACGCATGTGCGTTTTGCGTTGATTGAAAACCGTGACCGTACCCGCCAGGCTATTCGCGGTATCAAAGCAATGTTCCGCGCAGATGGCCTGTTACCGACCAGTGCAAAATCGACTTCTGAAAGTACCGACTGACCGAATGTTCCCCCAAAATGCAAACAGGAGCCTTATGGCTCCTGTTTTTTGCTGCGTCTTTTAATTTAGATCATCAGGGCGAAAGTACCGGCCCAAACGATGACCATAAAAGAAATGCCCATAAAGAAATATTTCACTTTTCATCTCTCCGCATACCTTGGGTATGTCTAAATGAACATATGCTTACCTGACAGAGAGCTGATGCACGCATAAACGAAATGGAGAATTCCCCTCGTTTACTTGGCTGCATCACCTCAGAATTCTGAGCTTTAATGCTCCAGACGGCGCTAATGTACGCCTAAAAATGAGGTGAGACAAGAGGCATTTTTTTATTTAATTTTAATAACTTACAAGTGTCGTGATTCGGCGACAGTTTAATTTCTTTCGGTAATAAATTGCTATTGAGCGACGGAATGCTTACTCGGATAGTTCTCATATCGCCATGATGTTAGTGCGGTTAATTTTTCGCGGAATTTAATAATGAAAAGGTTAAAAATGACCAGGTTAATGATGTTAGCACTCGCTCTTACGCCGTTGACGTCGATGGCGGCCTCGCCGCTGGCGTTCAATTTCAGCTGCGCAAGTATTGGTGGTGTGAATAGTGATGGTAAAGGCAATGTCTGGATTGATGGCGGGAAGGCGACGGTGAAGGCTTTCAATGAAAACTATTGGGAGGCGACAAGTGGTAAAAATACCGTTTCTATCTCCCGCAAAGATGACGGAAATCCGGACGTATCCTGGACTGGACCTAATCGTAAGCACGGGGTTTGCCTGCCGGAGGATAATATTGATTATTCTCCAGCGAAAAAATCGACCAACGCAGGTCCGTCTTACTCCTGCTCTGCTGTTCAAAAGGGAAGTGCGGAAGATATTATTTGCCAGAGCCCATCGCTCTCTGCAATGGATCTGAAATTGAACGAAATTTTTAAACAGGCACTGGCTAAATCGAAGAATGATCCGATGTTAAAAGCAGAGCAGCGCGGTTGGATCAAAGGACGCAACGAGTGCTGGAAGGAGAAGGATGATGAGCCAGCCTGCATTGCCCGAAGCTACAGCGAACGAATGACTGAACTCCACAATAAATGGGGCGTGAAGTAATTCAGCCGTAGAAAAAAAGAAAGGCCTTGCGGCCTTTCTTTTCAGATATATAACGAGGCTTCACCCATCGGGCGCGTTTTGAAGCGACGGTGGATCCAGAGATACTGCTCGGGGGCGCGCATGATCTCTTTTTCGATAATTTTATTCATATAGGCCGCTGCCTGGCACTCATCAGACGGGTAACCTTCCATTTCAGGCGTGATGAACAGGCGATAACCAGAGTTATCTGCTTTTCTCACCATGGTTACGGTCAGCATCGCTGCACCCGACAAACGCGACAGCACGTAGGTACCGTTGGTGGTTGCCACATCTTTGACGGCAAAGAAGGGGGCAAATGAGCTTCCTTTACGACCGTAGTCCTGATCGGGGGCAAACCATACGGCTTCTCCTTTTTTCAGAGCGCCGACGATACCACGCAGATTATTTCTGCCGATCATCGCCTTGTTGGAGCGCATACGACCGCGGGTTTGGATCCACTCCATCAACTTATTGTTGTGCGGGCGATAGGTCGCCATCATTGGCTGACAAAGTCCCATTACGCGGCCACCCAACTCGAGCGACATAAAGTGTACACCTACAACCATCACACCACGATTTTGCAACTGGGCGCGTTTCAGGTTGTCCAGTCCTTCTACATCAAACCATTTACGCACCCGACGGTCCGGCCAGAACCAGGCCATACCTGTTTCAAGTAGCCCCATGCCGAGTGAACGGAAATTCTCATCGACCAGTTTGTCTCTTTCTTCCTGCGACAAATTTGGGAAACAGAGTTCGAGATTTTTACGTGCAATAGATTCACGGCGTTTTAAAAATGGACGAGCCAGCGTTCCTGTACGGGTACCAAGAAAACACAATACGGGATAGGGAAGCTGTACCAGTAACCAGAGCACTCCAACACCAAACCACGTGAGCCAGTAGCGCGGATGCAAAAACGCGCGTGAAAATTTACATTGGGGGAACATAAGCACCTGTTGTTGATACGAAATAGATGTATCGCGAAGATTCTTTGTCTTTCGCTTTACTCTCTTTACTGATCGTTAGGCCGCCATGAACGACATTGGTTCCTGTAAAGAGTGTAAAACTGAGTCAGGACAAAACCACGAGGGGGCATGAATGATCGGACGCACAATGTACACCCGAAAATTAATGTCAGCCAGAAATAATTACTCAAGATTCGTAAATGTTTTTAAGGCGATTAAGAACAAAAATTAACCTATATATAATCCGTTGTTTTTATGCAGATTAAATAAATGTCTGCCCGAGAGAGTAATAGTATGCAGGTGAAGGATTTTTGTAACTAAGATGTTGCTGAAATTGCACGAGGATAGGAATTGTCTTAGAATATAAAGTTAAGGGAGTGTAAGGACTTACGTTAAGTTTACGGCAAACAGGAGGTATCGCTATGCTCTATTTCTGGATCTTTCTCGCTCTGAGCATTTTGTGCGTCAGTTGCTATATCTGGCAGGTTATGGGCGCTGCGGCGTCAATCAGCGCTTTTCTCGGCATGGCCATCCTTACGGCATTAATTTACTTTTTTACTATGCGATTGACCAATGGTAACGAAATGGTAACCGGGTTATTCCTGTTTCTTGCTCCTGCTTGCGGTTTAATTATTCGCTTTATGGTGGGTTACGGTAAGCAATAATTTGGAATGTTACGTTTAGCAATAAATTATCACGTTGAGCTTTTTTATTTATCTGAGTTATTGAAGTGCCAGCATCGCTGGCACTTTTTTGTAAGAGCGAAATGAATTACCGGGCATCCGCCAACTGGAGTGAGGCTTCCTCTTGCTGAGCATTTTTTCGCTGCTGTTCGAGCTCCAGCGCGCCACGATGAGAGAGGTAGCAAAACAGGATGCAGCAGACAATCCCACCCATCAACAGATAGAATCCGCCATGCCATCCCATTTTGTCGACCATTACGCCAAACAGGCTGGTTCCCAGCGACGCGCCAAAAATGTAGCTCATAAATCCGCGTAAACCTACCGCTGACCCCACTGCGAAGCTGGGGACGATTTCCATCGTCTGAACAGAAGCGAGGAACTGTGGAACATAGATCAGGCAACCCACAATGGCGGCAAAAATAGTGACCATCAGCAGGGATTCACTTTTCCAGTAGCCGATCAAACAGACGAAAATCAGCGCCATACAAATCATGGCCAGCGGCATGCGACGGCCTTTAAACAGTTTATCGGTAAGCCAACCCGCCAGTAATGTGGAAGGGATTGCTGCCCATTCAAAAAACAGAAAAGCGATGCTCATTTGCTCTTTCGAGAAATGTTTTTCGGTTAATAAATAAATTGGCAACCAGCTAATCATGCCAAAACGCACCATATAGACGAAGACATCTACCAGTGAAACATACCAGGCATTCTTATTACGCAGCACATAGGTGCAGAAGATCTGGAAGGCACTCATATTTTCTGGCGCCTGGACAGTGTGTCGGGAATTTAATACGACTTTTTCTTCCGGCATCATTTGTTCCAGAGCCGGTAAGCCTTCCTGGCGTGGTGAACCTTTCCCCAGCATTAGCACAATAAAAGCGAACAGGACGGCCACACCGGCCGGAACAATATAGCTGGCACTTTGCCAGTGCTCGCTCCCCAAAATGGCAAAGGCGGCACCCACGATCGGGGCAACAATACCACCGCCAACATTGTGAGAGATATTCCAGAATGCGCCAACGCGTCCACGTTCTTTACGCGGAAACCAGTTGGCAATGGTAATAAATGAAGGGCCAACGCCCATACCCTGGAACAAACCATTGAAAACGACCAGAGCGGCAAAAATCCAGAATCCGGTACTGAATCCTAAACCGACGTTTACAATGGCGCACAGAATCAGGCCGCATGCCATAAAGACCTTAGGGCTGGCCTTGTCTGCCAGGCTGCTCATAATGCCTTTACTGATCCCATAAGCAATAAGCATGCAGCTGCTGAGTAGACCAATTTGTGTGGCACTGAGATCCAGATGTTCCTTCAGGTACGGTGTTGAGAGCGTGAAGTTATTGCGCACAATATAGTACGCAAGATAGCCAAGAAATACGCTGAGTAATGCCTGAATGCGGTATCGGCCATACGTTTCCTGGACTTTCTCCGCCGGGACTTTATTTGCCGCTGGCCCTGCTTTAAATATTGATAACATATCATCACCTAAATTTATATTGATGTGAATATCAGGATTTTTCGCAGTGAAGAGTGAAATAGACGGCAGAGAAACTCAAGTTGATGAAATGAGTCACTATTGACACAATTTGTGGATTGCGTGGCTGATTTTGACTCTTTTTAAATAATGGATTTTCAATTCTATTCTTTTACGGACGTTTTTATCATCGGCGTGTGCGGATATTAACAAATTCAGGCTGCATTTTCGGGTATTCTTTACCGATGCCGTCACTTTCCGTTTGGTTAGTCTACGAATAACCTTATTCTTCACTCTGGCAGTGATAAACGGGTAAGTTTTGTCTCAATATTATTTTTTGCACATGTTGGTATTTATGAACGGGATCACAAACAGACTTTTGGACCGGGGCCGTTGTTGGGCGATCTCGCTCTGTTTTATGTCGCTGTCGGTGAGTTGTCTGGCGCAGGGTAAAGAGCTGGTAATGGCAACAACCTTTTCACCGGGGGCAACGGCCTGGATTATTCAGCGTTGGCAGACGGAACCGGGGTCGGTGATGATTCGCACATTAAACCGGACCAGCAGTTCACTGGAACAACTGCTTGATACTGCCAATGCGGAGAACGTCGATTTAATTTTGACCTCGTCGCCCATGCTGTTGCAGCATCTTCAGGAGCATCAGAAGCTGGCGCCCTTCGATAATGTGCTGCCGGAAAGCCAGCGGCTGGTGCCGGACTCGATTCGTTCTACCTCCGTGGCTGTTGCGATATCTGGTTTTGGCCTGTTGATTAACCGTTCTGCGCTGGCGGCGCGTCATTTGTCGCCTCCTGCTGACTGGGGGGATTTAACGCATCCTAAATATCAGAACGCTTTGTTAATGAGTAGCCCGTCGCGTTCCGATACCAACCATCTGATGGTTGAGTCGTTGCTACAGCAAAAAGGGTGGGAAGAGGGCTGGGCGACATTACTGGCGAGTGCTGGAAATTTGGTGACGATTTCATCACGCAGTTTTGGCGTAGCCGACAAAATTAAGAGCGGCCTTGGCGTTGCGGGGCCGGTCATTGATAATTATGCCAACTTGTTGCTTAACGATCCTCACCTGGCGTTTACCTATTTTCCACGCTCGGCGGTATCGCCAACCTATGTTGCTGTTCTCAATAACAGCCAGCATCCCAATGAAGCGCGTCGTTTTATCCGCTATTTGTTAAGCCCGGAGGGACAGCGGATCCTTGCGGATGCGAATACGGGGAAATACCCGGTAACGCAGCTCGCATCTGATAATCCCCGCGCTGCTCAGCAGGCTATTTTAATGAACCAGCCTGCGCTTAATTATCGGCTGATCCTTAAGCGGCAACAGTTGGTGCAGCGGATGTTTGATACCGCCATCAGTTTTCGTCTTGCGCAACTAAAGGATGCATGGCGGGCGCTATACAGTGCGGAAGCTCGCCTGAAACGCCCGCTACCCGAAATTAGAGCCTTACTGACCAGCGTTCCGATAGATGCCAAAAGTAGTGAAGATGAAGCCTGGCTTGCGCAGTTTGATAATAAAAGCGTTGCCGAACAGCAGATGATGGAGTGGCAGCTCTGGTTTCTTAAAAATCAGCGTCAGGCGATATCAAAACTGGAAGAATTAAAATGAAAGGTGGATCGATACTGCACCGTCTGCGTCAGCTCAGCATCAGCAGCAGTCTGCGAGGAGCCTTTCTGACGGGCGCATTACTGACGTTGAGCGTAAGCTGCGTCAGTTTGTACTCCTGGCATGAGCAGAGCTCGCAGATACGCTATTCGCTTGATGATTACTTCCCGCGCGTGCATTCCGCTTTTTTGATTGAAGGGAATCTCAACCTGGTTGTGGACCAGCTTAATGAATTCCTGCTGGCTCCCAATACGACGGTAAGGCTGCAACTGCGCAATCAGATAATCTCGCATCTGGATAAAATCGAAGTGCTGAGCAGGGGATTGCAACCAGCAGAACAGCAGCAACTGGCGGTGATTTTGCAAGACAGCCGGGCGCTGATGGCGGAACTGGATCGGGTGCTCTACAACATGTTCCTTGTACGCGAAAAAGTGAGCGAACTTTCCGCGCGCATTGATTGGCTACATGATGATTTTACTACTGAGCTGAATTCACTGGTGCAGGATTTTACCTGGCAGCAGGGGACGTTGCTGGATCAAATCGAGGCCAAAAATGGTGATGCGGCGCTGTATCTCAAACGTGCCCGAGAGGTGCAAAACGAGCAGCAGCAGGTTTACACCCTGGCAAGAATTGAAAACCAGATCGTTGATGATTTACGTGACAGGCTTAATGAACTGAAATCGGGTAGCGACGACGGAATGCTGGTGGAGAATCACATCCGCTACCTGGAAAATCTGAAGAAAACGGCGGATGAAAATATCCGTACCCTTGATGACTGGCCCAGCACTATCACCCTGCGACAAACTATCGATGAGCTGCTGGAAATCGGGATGATGAAAAATAAAATGCCCGATACCATGCGCGATTATGTCGCAGCGCAAAAAGCGCTCGTTGATGCCAGCCATGCCAGAGAGGCCACACTTGGGCGCTTTCGAACACTGCTTGAAGCGCAACTGGGGAGTAGCCATCAGCAAATGCAGACGTTTAACCAACGGTTGGAACAAATTGTTCGTGTCAGCGGTGGACTTATCCTGCTGGCGACGCTGCTGGCGCTACTTCTCGCCTGGGGGCTTAATCACTACTTCATTCGTTCGCGTCTGGTGAAACGTTTTACTGCGCTCAACCAGGCCGTGGTGCAAATTGGTCTTGGCAGAACGGATGCCACTATCCCGGTATATGGACGCGATGAACTGGGGCGTATCGCAGGCTTGCTGCGCCATACTCTGGGCCAGTTGAGCGCGCAAAAAAATCAGCTGGAGCAGGAAGTGACCGAGCGCAAAGAGATTGAATCCGATCTTCGCGCAACGCAGGATGAGCTGATCCAAACCGCAAAACTGGCGGTGGTCGGCCAGACTATGACCACGCTGGCGCACGAGATTAATCAACCGCTGAATGCGCTGTCGATGTACCTGTTTACGGCGGGGAGGGCAATTGAACAGGGGCAATCCGCTCAGGCCAGAAGCACATTAACCAAAGCGGAGGGACTGATTACTCGCATTGATGCCATTATCCGTTCGCTGCGTCAGTTTGCGCGCCGGGCCGAGCCAGGTACGCCTCTGCATCCGGTCGATCTCCGACAAACGTTCAATGCTGCCTGGGAACTGTTGTCCATGCGGCATAAGCCACAGCAGGGTACGCTGACGCTCCCAGATCGGAGCGTGTGGGTGGCTGGTGATGAAGTGCGTATTCAGCAGGTGCTGGTAAACGTCCTGGCAAATGCGCTGGATGCCTGTCCGGTAGCGGCGAAAATAGATGTTCACTGGCAGGCCGAAGGCAGCCGGTTGTGCGTATTTATCAGCGATAACGGCCCCGGCTGGCCTGGGGCATTATTACCATCACTGTTAAAACCGTTTACCACCAGTAAGGATGTTGGCCTCGGTATTGGCTTATCGATTTGTGTATCGTTAATGATGCAAATGAACGGCGAACTGCGCCTGGCGTCAACCCCGGGGCGCAATGCCTGCGTTGTTCTGCAATTTAATCTGACGGATGTAAACGATGTTGAGTGATGAATATTCTGTTCTGCTTATTGATGATGATGCCGATGTTCTCGACGCTTACACCCTGTTGCTTGAACAGGAGGGATATCATGTATTCGCATGCAGTAACCCTTTTGATGCCCGAAATTGGTTGCAGGCCGACTGGCCAGGGATTGTCCTGAGCGATGTGTGTATGCCTGGCTGTAATGGAATCGACTTGATGACGTTGTTTCATCAGGATGACAATCAGCTTCCGATCCTGTTGATCACCGGGCATGGCGATGTTCCGATGGCGGTGGACGCGGTGAAGAAAGGGGCGTGGGACTTTCTGCAAAAACCGGTTGATCCTGGCAAACTGCTGGTGTTGGTAGAGGATGCGTTGCGTCAGAGAAAATCTGTGATTGCACGTCGTCACTATTGCCAGCAAAAGCTACAAGTTGAACTGGTCGGCTACAGTGACTGGGTTAATCAGTATCGCCAGCGTTTACGGCAACTGGCGGAAACGGATATTGCCGTCTGGTTTTATGGCGAGCCGGGAACCGGGCGTATGACCGGGGCCCGTTATTTACATCAACTTGGGCGCAGCGCTGAAGGCGCGTTTATTCGCGGTGAACTGACACCCGGGAACTCGGAACAACTCAATGACCTTATTGCCCAGGCGCAAGGGGGAACGCTGGTTCTGAGCCATATTGAGTGCCTGACGCGTGAACAGCAGCACCATCTGGTGCATTTGCAAAGCCAGGAGCGACGTCCGTTTCGCCTAATTGGCATTGGCGCCACTTCGTTGGTGGAACTGGCGGCAACCAACCAGATTGTGGCCGAACTCTATTACTGTTTTGCGATGACGCAAATTGGTTGCCAGCCGTTGTCTCAGCGCCCGGATGATGTTGAACCGCTGTTTCGCCATTATCTGCAGAAAGCCTGTCTGCGTCTGAACCATCCTGTGCCTGAGATTGACGGGGAATTACTAAAAGGTATGCGGCGTCGCGTGTGGTTAAGCAATGTTCGGGAACTGGCCAATGCCGCCGAGCTTTTTGCCGTTGGGCTATTGCCACTGGCTGAAACCGCGAATCCGCAACTGCATTTGCCTCAACCGACACCGCTCGATCGTCGGGTCGACGAGTACGAGCGGCAGATCATTACTGAAGCGCTAAATATCCATCAGGGGCGTATTAATGAAGTCGCGGAGTATCTACAAATCCCGCGTAAAAAACTCTATTTACGCATGAGAAAATACGGACTGAGCAAAGAACACTATAAGTTTTAGCAGGCGGAATGTGGGGATGAAGAGACGTTGACAGTATTTCGGTGGCGGCGTGAGCGTTCACCGAAATATGTGACGAAATTCCGGGTGATTATTGAGGGGTTTTGCTTACCACATCAGATCATCAGGAATGACAAAATCAGCATACGGATCGTCTTCATCCTTAGCTTCCTGGCTCAGTTCGCAATTAAGCACGATATAGCTTGCATCGCGCTGGGCAATCTTGTCGGCGACGACTGCCGGAATGATGGCGTATTCGCTCTCGCTACCACTTTCAGCCGTCAGACGGGCAATAGCCAGACGGCCCTTGATCAACTGAGACTGAGTCACCTTATCAACATAGACTTTTTTGATCAGATTATTGTCAGTAAAGTTGTAACCAATATCGCCACGGGTAATGGTGATTTTATTCATTTCAATTAGTTGCTTGATCTGCGCTTTATACTCTTTAGACAACGTGGCCTGCTTCTGTTGTTCGCTGAGTTGCTTATCACGCTCGATTTGCGCTTTTTTATTCTCTTCAACCGCTTCTCTGGCTTCACGAGCCTGAACGCGCGATTTTTTCGCCGTTCTCTGCACTTTCGCCATTTTTTTGCTGCTGACCAGACCCGCTTTAAGCATCTGTTCTTGTAGGGTAAGTTTTGTCATTGTCGCTTCTAATCCAAAAAATTGTTGTAAGGATTATAACCTTAACGTTCGGCGGGATGCCAGAATGTGGAAGCGTTCTCCAGATAGACCAGGGATTTACCCCATGGGTAGTTTATTTGCAAGATGAGAGATGGTCTCCAGGCGCGGTACCCATAACGCGCTTAAATGCCTGATAGAATCCAGATAATGATTCATATCCGACTCTGCTGTAAATATCCTCATTTTTTATACCTCTTCTAAGCAGGTTTAATGAGACATAAATCCTTAATTTACTTAATACCAGATTCGGTGTGTAGCTTGTCGCTTTCAATATACGGCGAATAAATGTCGAGCGCGACATATAGGTGAAGCGAGCCATATCATCCAGTGACCATGAATATTGTGGGTTGTCTCTTATCGCAATGATTAATTTGGCTAAGGCTTCATCATTTGCGGCATTCAAGAGATTTACGTCAATATCATATAAGGAAGATGATTCGCTAATGACATAATGCAATATAGCATCGGTCAGGTGTGCAATAATGCAATTGTTTTCATCGGCAGATGCGTTTACTTCAGTCAGTAGTAACTCAAAGAGAGAGTGTATTTTATTGCTGACGTCGTCTTTTTGTTTGATCACAAAAATGTCCGGAAGTAAGGCAAATAGCAATTGGCTGGCGATGGTTCTGGGTTGAATGAAACCACAAAGTAGATCGGTGGATTCTGAAGATGAGTCTTCAATTTTACTCATCTGTTTGCGGGGTAAATCATCAAGGTTTATATCAGGAGATGAGGCCAGAAAAAAAGGGAAGTTATTAAAAAAGAAGAGGATATCTCCCTTTTCCAGCTTAATACGTGGCTTTTGGTTAAACAAATCCAGCCAGCACTCCCCACTCAGGACGATATGAAAACTCGGTTCACCATAGGAGTATGTTGATGCTTTCCATTCGCTACAATACCTACCGAGGTGGAAGACGGATGTTTTCGCTTCTCCTCCCTTTAGTAGCCAGCCTGCAGTATTCATATTTTCCCCAATATTGTCATTAATAGACTGATTTTGAAACGATGGTGTATAGATAGTTGCCATTAGTGATTATAAGATTTGTTAACTAAGATACGCATTACAGGAGAGGATAGTGTTTCTGATATTTACTAAAGATATTATGTTGTTACAGGCTATTTATCATCTTTTTAAGAATGATGTGATCGTTCATGTTCAGCACGTACATGAGCTATGTGCTGTAGAAAATCACAATGCGAAAGTGATCATTGATACATTGAATAACAATATTTTCCATACTCGTTTAGCGTATCAATTGGAGAAAATTAAGCCCTCAAAAATTTATATACTCTCACCGTTTAGAATCAAACGTTGCTTCGGTGATACCCCCGTTTTTTTTGTAAATCGAAACGTTTCGCTGAGTAACTTCATTTCTTTGCTAAATTGCAATGAAAATTATGCTATTACTCCGGAATTATCGCTTTCTCGACGACAGCACCAGATTCTTACCTATATTCTGCAGCAAAGGTCATGTTCTTCAATTGCTGAGCAAATGCATATCACATTGAAGACCTATCATTGCCATAAGTATAATATAATGTTACTGCTTAAACTCAGAAAAATGAGTGATTTAGTACGGCATAAGATTTCATGTTATCTATTGTGAAAAAACACCGCAGGTCATTTTTAAAGACCAGGATTAAGTTGTTAAAGTGCAGGGGAAAGCACGTATTGTATAACACAGCTTTCAAAGCATGTATCTCCTAATATAATAGTTAAATCCTATTTTAAATGTAAAAACAACCAATGATAAATAAGATAACTATCGCACATAATATAATTAACATGTGAATAGTGTTATGCCACAGAAACCTCTTTAATTGCAGGGTTTTCTTTAAGTGAAGAAAGTATCTGATTCACTGAGGTTGCGTCCGTATACTCAACGTTTGCCGTGAGAACATGACAATCGGACGTATCATTAGCCAGTGAACGCAATTGGATGCGATATCCCTGTTCAGTAATCCAGGCCAGAACAACCTGCGTAGTCCCGGCTGCAATTCGCATACGTAGATGCAGATGGCGATTTAAAAAGCGGTAGGTAAGCTGACGGAACAACTCCAGCACGATGAGCGCCATAATCGTACCTATGATGCCAACTTCATACATTCCACTGCCGATAACCAGGCCTATTGCCGCGGTGACCCACACATCCGCGGCTGTTGTTAATCCTTTGATGGTTTGTTTTTGTACCAGAATATTTCCTGCACCGAGAAATCCCACGCCCGTGACAACCTGAGCTGCGATTCTGCTGGGATCTAATCCTATATGGGTATGTTCAATAACATCATAGAAACCGTATTTAGAAACTATCATGAACATAGCACTACCAATACCAATCAAGATATGTGTGCGTACACCTGCTTCTTTAGCGCGAATTTGACGCTCCAGACCAATTACGCCACCGAGCAGACTGGCTAATATAAGTCGGAAAAGAAATTCTTCAGTCATGATGATTCTCTCATTGATTCAGGAATGACGATGCTCGGGCATAAATTCTTTATTTGGTACCAGGAATAACCATGATGAAATAACAAATGGCATGGTTAATGTTGGTATACCAAAAGGCATTAAAAGCACATTCATGGCGGCCTGAATAAAAACTGTAAAAATGATCCCTGAGATAGTATAAATAAATACTCGCCAACCAGGTTGATTAAATACGGTGCCCAAGGCAACTGATGTCAGAACGGCACTAAAGGCATACAACCCTGAAGAAATGTCATGAGCATTAGCACCCAGATAATAAGCAAGCAGTGTCGCGATTAGAGAGCCGACGACGGCATAGCAGGCGCATACAACAGATTCTACGGCCAGACCTGCAATGAAGAATAAACTTGCAAGGATCCCAGGAAACAAAAATACCTGTGATATCCCATGCAGGGTGCCGTCAATAAAAAAGCTAAACGAGTAACTGCTTGGAGTTGTCGGGATATAATGTTGGGGCAGCTCTGGTAAGGGCAAACCCGAACCATAGATTTCATGAAAGGCGTAGCTGGCCAGTAGAATTACCCAAGTTGTTAGCACAAACGGCGCTGTTAATGCAGCTATTTTCCACGTTTTTAATATATCGGCAATACACACCGTAGCAATAACTGACACGACACTACCAACGATCAGGCAGAACCACATTAACGGCGTTGCAGTGATAAATACCGGAATAGCAATGCCTACCAGACAGCCATTATAGCTATAGAGGCCGTCCCGCCAACCTTTTACATCATGAGTTATGGCTCCTGTTATTGAAGCAAGGACAGTTCCAATTACGCATCCCCATGCAGCCAAAGGATTATTATTGCTATAAGCAGCGATAAATATAGCAATAAAAAACAATACCCCTGTGATGGGGTTGTTTTGAAACATTACCTGGGCACAACCTCGTAGTGATATATCAATGATTTTGAGAATGTAGTGCTTATCAATATTATTCTTCCATAATACTGGGATTGGATGTGTTGTCATCATTATTTACCAGGGTAAAGTAGGGGCGAGGATTATTTTTTCCAGATAAAGGGGGCCGGTAATTCTGCATTCAGAACGACTTTTCTGGTCGTGGCCCACACTGTACGAATATGTTTTTTTATAATGCTACTGTCATTAGCTAATATCTTGAATATAAGACCTGATTCCGCAGGGAGTGTTGACATCCCATAGCAACAATCTTTGCCGTAATGAGCTTTGAAGGTCGACAGAATAGATGCAATATTTTCTACTGGGGTTAATATAAAAATAGTGCCGATAATTTGAAAACTTCCAATAATCCCAATTTCTGTCATGGGATGCTCCTTGGGGCTTAGCACAATCTGTTCCTTGAAAAGGATATTCCCCGACTCATCTTTTGCAGATACAGTTGAGGAATAATAATCAAAACCATTAAGCTCGTTTTTATGATGATAACGACGTCCCGGTATAATAACTTCTGAATAAATAAGTGTTGCGTTTCTTTTATAATCAATAACGGTATCGTTAATAAATCTTGCATTGCGATGCAGGATTAAAGGATCGGGTAGGTATTCCAGATAGGAATTCTCGTTAAGTTGGATAAATTGAATCTGCGCGCCATAGTTTTTATCCATCGAATGTACTTTGGTTGCTGATTGTGTGTTGACGCTGGCGAAAGCATTTTCACCCACATTAATGGATAACACCATGCGATCTCCCTGCAGAACACAGCCTGAAGTCGATATCACGGTCACGCAGGGAAGATCAGGCAGTGCCTCGTCATGATACAATGCCTTTTGCGCAAATAATGGTGTGCGCTTTTCCATACGATGAAGAATGCTTTTTCTCCCGGAACGCGTGAAACCTAGGTACAAAAAACCATCTTTACCGATTGCCCCACTGGGCATTTGCTCCGGCTCCTGACGATACTCTTTTGGGATTTGCTTGTCCCAACGTTTCCGGGTCTTCTCTACCTCGTCATTTATATTCTGTGGATGAGTCATCTTGTTTTCCTTCAATAGTGTGACCAAATAAAAAATCGCGCTCAATCATATCCACCAGTTGTTCAATGCCTTCACCTGTTTTACAGTTAGTTAAAATATAAGGACGATTATTTCTGACATAACGGGTATCCGCTTCCATTACCTCCAGACTGGCACCTACATAGGGCGCTAAATCAATTTTATTGATGATTAATATATCGGCCTGTATCAGGCCTGGACCATTTTTACGTGGAATCTTTTCACCTTCAGCGACGTCAATAACATAGATATAAAAGTCAGCTAATGCAGGACTGAAAGTGAGGGTAAGGTTATCTCCACCGCTTTCAATCATGATTAAATCGCTATCCGGGAATTTATCTTCCATTTCTTCCACGGCCGCAATATTCATACTGGGATCTTCGCGCACTGCTGTGTGTGGACATGCCCCTGTTTCAACGCCAATGATTTTTTCTTCTTCTAATATTCCTTTCAGTGTTCTTTTGACCTGCTTTGCATCCTCCGTAGTGACCACATCATTAGTCACAATCAGAGGTTTATATCCGCGACGAATAAGAACGGGAGTAATAACTTCAATAATGGCCGTTTTTCCTGAACCCACGGGACCACCAATGCCAATTCGAGTAATTTTTTTCATTTCTAACCTCAGTTAATTCATAAACAAACGTACATGGGCATCGACATGAACAGCTGCCAGAATGTCGATCATCGGTGAAAAAGAAGACATTTCTTCCGGTCGGGTGTTGAGCGCCATTTCAGCGTAATCAGGAAAAAGTGACGTGACTTCGGCCAGAATTTTTTGGCTATCCAGATGTGTGATCCGCATCAGTCTTTGCGCGGCACTGAGAATGGTCATTGCTACGCCATAAAAATGCATGGCCAGCATCGCATCTTCATCAAGATCTAAATGGCTCATGAGTAGCCCATGGGAAACAGGGTAGGTGCCAACAACCGTTCCCTGGCGAATTTGCTCGAGCCACCAGTTAAATACCGGATCAGGGTAAATAGCGGCTGAAAGTTCAGTTAATTTTTTTCCCATTCTTTGGGTCATCAGTCTGGGTTCTGGAGATAATTTTCTACTGATCAAATCATTATCAATTGAGATAAGCTCATTTAACCTGTTACTGCGGCAGGCGCGCATGGTTTGTATTTGCGCGACAGCATCGCACTTTGCGGCCTGCAATAGGGCGGTACAGACATACTGCTTCAGGGTTTGCCGATTGTAGACAATGCCGCAAGATATGGCAGATTCAACTCCACAGGAAAAAGTAAATGCCCCGACAGGAAGGACTGAATCGCCAAATTGTAGTATCCGAGCGATATTAAGTAACCTATGTGAGCTCTCTGACATGATTGCCAACCTTATTACGTTAGTGGTCAATGTGTACATGCGTATGCGCTTCTTCTGTGCCACCAAAAAGAAGTCGGGATTCAGACGGTGTTAAGAGCGGGATGACTTTTTCACCTTCCGTAAAATAGTATTGCCCTTCAATGTAACCATGAGATTTCATGACTGAAGCCAACATTTTGTCGGCTACAACAATAGGAATAAAAACACAGTATCCTTTTATGACGGCTTTCCAGTGCTGATTTCCTAAAGCGTGACCTAGTTCAAACGCTCGGGTGAGAAGGTCAGTGATTTTTTCTACGCCAAATAATCCAAGATCGACAACCATTACGCGCCGTAGCTGTATTTTTACCGTAAGTAAATATCGCTTGGCTTTATCATATAAAAGAATATCACCATCATTTAGGCGGATATGACGGTCCAGCGATAAACCGATATCGTAGCCGAATTGACTTTTTTTCCGGCAACGGCTTTTCTGTGCTTCCCATTGTTCAAGAACCAGTACATCGTGTTTAATTCCTTCAGCGGAGAGATCAAGCTCGCCACGGGAATTTATATTTCCGAGGGTTTTTTCGATTAAATACATAACAGCTTTCCTTTTAACCAAAGAAATATTTTTGATTCATAACAGCAGTTTGAATGGGCTGGCAGGTTGCATGCACACCATCAACCTTTACGGCAAATGTTTCTGGGTTCACATCAATGTGTGGGGTTGCATTGTTTCTGATAAGGTCATGTTTGCTAATGCTACGACAGTTATTAACTGCAACCACCTGTCTCTCAAGCCCGGCTTTTTCTTTAACACCATCCTCAAGGGCAGCCTGTGATACGAAGGTAATGCAGGTATCCTGCAACGTTTTTCCCATAGCACCAAACATAGGGCGATAGAAGACGGGCTGAGGAGTTGGCAGAGAAGCGTTAGGATCACCCATTAATGACCAGTTAATCATCCCCCCTTTAATAATAAGTTTCGGCTTGGCCCCAAAAAATTGAGGTTCCCAGAGTACAAGGTCAGCCATCTTACCCACTTCAACAGAACCAAGAATATGGCTAACACCTTGTGTAATGGCAGGGTTGATCGTAATTTTGGCAACGTATCGAAGAACACGGAAATTGTCGTTATTCGGATTGTCTTCCGGTAATTTCCCGCGAGCGACTTTCATCGCATGCGCAGTTTGCACCAGACGCAGCCAGTTTTCTCCTACGCGACCCATTGCCTGAGAATCGCTGGAGAACATGGATATAACACCCATATCATGCAGAATGTTTTCTGCTGCAATCGTTTCAGGACGAACGCGGCTTTCTGCAAATGAAACATCGGCAGCAACGTTAGGATTCAGGTTGTGGCACACCACAATCATATCGAACAGTTCTGCCTGGCTGTTAATACCAAAAGGTAACGTTGGATTGGTCGAACTTGGCAGAACGTTTGGTTGGCTGGCGACCTTAATAATATCCGGAGCATGACCACCGCCAGCGCCTTCTGTATGAAAGGTGTGAATTGTCCGTCCTTCAAAGGCCGCAATCGTATTTTCAACATATCCAGCTTCATTGAGGCTGTCAGTATGTACGGAGACCTGAATATCCATATCATCGGCGGTGCGAAGTGCGTGGCGGAGCGAGTTTGGTGTGGCACCCCAGTCCTCATGCACTTTCAGCCCAACGGCACCGGCAATAATTTGCTCCTGCAGGGGAGCTTTACTGTAGGCATTGCCTTTGCCCAGTAGGCCAATGTTGACTGGAATACCTTCCCATGCACGTAGCATGGCACGCATATTCTTTGGTCCAGCGGTCACAGTGGTACCATTTGTACCATCAGTTGGCCCAATTCCTCCACCGAAGAAGGTGGTGATACCGTTAGACAATGCGGCATATGCTTGCTGAGGGGAGATCAGATGAATATGAGAGTCGATACCTGCCGCAGTCAGAATCAAGTGCTCACCAGAAATAGCGTCGGTACTAAGCCCGACCGTCATCCCTGGCGTGACGCCAGACATAATTGCTGGGTTGCCGCTTTTACCAATGCCCGATATCAATCCATCCTTAATACCAACATCTGCTTTAATAACCCCTAGTTTGGCATCAACTATCGTGACATTGGTAATAACTAGATCGAGAACGCCCTGGTCGCGGGAACACTGATTATTAGCACCCATACCATCGCGTAATGATTTTCCGCCGCCATAAACCGATTCGTCACCATAACCGCGTAGATCTTGTTCGATTTCAATATATAAATCAGTTTCACCTAAACGAATTTTATCACCGATCGTTGGACCAAACAGGCTGGCATATTCCTTTCTGGATATTGTTGGCATAATAGGTCCTCAGCTAGGATTAGTAGGCATTTTGAAACCGGCTTGCCGGGCGTTATCAATGAGTGATTTTAACTTCGTGGGATCGTTGATCACTTCAGCGAGCTGTTCACCGGTCATGTCGACAAGGTTATTAAAACCAAAAATATCGTTATTACCGCTATAGGGGATAAGTTCTATTTCTATCTCATCACCGGGTTCAAAGCGTATGGCTGTTGTGGCGGTAATATTTAAGCGTTTACCCAGTGCGCTTTCGCGATCAAACTCCAGTTCTTTATTAACTTCAAAGAAATGAAAATGTGATCCTACCTGGACCGGTCGATCCCCTGTATTCTTGACACGTACTTTGGTTACAGGTTTCTCGGTATTAAATGAAATAGGGGAGGCTCCCAGAACGTAGCCACCATAGGGTACATTTTCTGCTTCTTTGTTCTGCGACATAGTCTATTTCTCCCGCTCTTAACGAATAGGGTCGTGCACGGTTACCAGTCTGCTGCCATCGGTAAAAATAGCCTCAACCTGTATTTGTGGGATAAGGTCAGCGACGCCTTCCATAACGTCGTCTTTAGTCAAAACATCTCTTGATTTATTCATGACGGTTTCCAGATCATTTCCTTCTCTGGCACTTTCCATGGCAGTTGACGCAATAATAGAAACGGCTTCCGGATAATTTAACTTAATTCCTTTTTCTTTCCGACTTTGCGCCACGTTGGCAAGTGAGTAAATCATGATTTTCTCTATTTCTCTGGGGCTAAGTTTCATAAATTACTCCTTACCTGAAAGGGTATAGGCATCTTCGCCAAACGCTGAATAATCAGGAGATTGGCGGGCGTCATTGGTCGAAATTCGCACTGGGGTGAATTTGTTAATTATCCACAAGATTAGAAGGGTAAAGATAAAAGACCATATGCTGGTAATAAGCACAGCGGCGAGTTGTTTTGCAACTTGCAAAATGCCACCACCTTCCAGCAAACCTGAAGGTCCTTTGCTATTCCATGCCTGTGATGCGAAAACACCAAGCAGGATTGAGCCTGTAATTCCTCCCATACCATGTACGCCAAAAACGTCCAGTGCATCATCAACATACTTTTTAACGAACAGTGCGCAGTAGTAGCAGACAAAACCGGCAATAATGCCAATTAATGCGGCTGATTGAATTGAAACATACCCCGCAGCAGGGGTTATGGTGGCAAGGCCTGCGACAGCTCCTGTCAGAAAGCCAACAAACTTTGGTTTACCGGTATGCATTTTCTCAATGAGTAGCCATGTCGCACCGGCAAAAGCAGCTGCAATGTCGGTGGTGACAAATGCAGAAACAGTAATTGTGTTAACCTGTAATTCAGAGCCTGCGTTAAACCCATACCAGCCAAACCACAGTAATCCCGCCCCCAGAGCAATATAAGGAATGTTGTGGCTACCATCGGGTTGAATGACTCGACGCCCGACGTATAAAGCGGAAGCAAGCGCAGCGAATCCTGCTGTCGCGTGGACAACAATACCACCGGCAAAATCAACTACTCCCCATTTAGCCATCACGCCCTGCGGGCTCCAGACCATATGCACAAACGGGCAGTAAACGAATAATGTCCAAAGGGTAATAAAAATCAGGTACGCCCTGAATTTTACCCGTCCGACAAAAGCGCCAGTAATAAGGGCCGGAGTGATAATGGCGAACATCATCTGGTAGACGAAATGTACCAGGATTGGGATCCCTGCCTCATTGCCGGTGAATAGCGTGTTCGCATTGATATTTTGTAAAAATGCATAGTGAAGCGGATTGCCAATAATGCCATTGAGGCTGGGACCGAAGGCCAGGGAATAACCCACAGCAAACCATAATATGGCTACCCAGCTCATAGAGACAAAACTCTGAAACATAATGGTGAGTATGCCTTTACGCTGGACTAACCCCCCGTAAAAAAAAGCGAGTCCCGGTGTCATTAACATGACCAGACTGGTGCATAACAGCATAAATGCTGTATTCGCTGGATCCAGTATTTGAAATTGTACAGGTAATATTCCCATATACCCTGTGCCCCTTGCTTAAGGTTTATAAAAAGATGTAACTTGGCTATTTTTCATACGAAGGATAAATTACTACTTAATTTATTAATGGATAATTACTTGTCTTTGAATGAATATAATTTTGATTGTGGGTTGCGTTTGCAATATTCAATGACTTGCGGGATGCTGGTAAGGTCTGTTTCATTCAGAGAAACAGAATCACCACCCTTATAAACCGTTTCTTCATTGAGCATCCACCATGCAACTGGAAGCATGGCCTTAGGATTCAGATTGATAAACTCCTGACAGGTCATTTTATCAAGACTGTTGTCTGCCGCATGCGTAACAGGGACGTTTAGCATAAATAAGGATAACAGGGGAGTAAGTGTGATAAGTACGCGTTTCATATATAACCTCATAGTGTCTTTAGTACAATTAATTTACTGAAGCGGGAACTGTTGTGGTACAGTTCTCGCTTCAGTGATATCAATAAAAAAATTACTGGTATTGGTTTAATTACAGATCTTTTTTGATTTTGTCCCACTCACTGTCAGCTTTTTTCTTAAAATTGGCTTTTTTATCCTGCATACATGCCTGCACCAGTGCAGGGGTCACTGTTTCAACCCCTTTAACATCCAGTACCGCGTCTTCTGGTTTGTCCTTTTTATTCAACGCCTCGGCAAAGCCAACCACTGTGGGTTGGAATGTGGTATCTGTGGCAAGAAAATCTTCACACGTCCATTGACTGACGGGTTTGTGATTTTCTGCCGCCTGACCCAGAGCAGGGATCATGAGTAGGGAGCCAACGATCATGCTTAATGTTTTATTCATCTAACGTACCTCGTGTATCAATTAATATCTATGGGTGAAAAGTCTGATTGCGACATTAAATATATATCCTGGAACAGCGTGGATGTCATATTTTGAATTGAATGGGGTTTTTAATATGTCCAATATTCTCTTTTGTTATTAGATAGTTGTAAGGCGTTTAAGAAGAAATCATCGGACTATATTATTAATGACGTAGTATTTATTGATGATATTTAGAATAAATTAATGTTGTCAGTAGTACTCTGACTAACAGGAGAAGCAAATGTTAAATGTAACACGAGATATTCTATCTAAGCTTGACGATGATGTGCTGGTCAAACAGCGGCGGTTTCTTAAGTTCTTGGCATGCCTGATGTTCTTGGGTGGGGTGCTTTTTATCCTTTTCCCTTATGTGTCTGGAGGCGTGCTCAGTATCATTGTCGGTGGGATTTTGATGTGCAGTGGTGTAGCGTTAGCAGTGGGTATGTTTAAAAACAGGGTGCATAATTTTTGGCCAGTTGTTTCTGGGGTAGTCGTCAGTATTGCATATTTTTTGATGGGGTATTTTTTTATTACTGCACCTGAATTGGGTGTTTTTGCTATCGCAACTTTTTTGGCATGTCTATTTTGTTTAGGTGGAATTATCCGACTGACTAACTTTTTTAAGCACAGAAAAGAGAAAAAGGTATGGTTACAGGGTGTTATAGGTATATTGGATCTCTTTATTGCATGGTGTTTTATTACTGCCACTCCGCAGGCATCAATTTATATGGTGTCAATGGTGACGGGAATTGAGCTTATGCTGAGTGGTATTAGTTGCGCATATATTGCTAATCAGTTTCGTAAAACCTGAAACTAAGTAGTTAGTTGTTACTATTATCTGGCCCCGATAGCGGAGTCATTACATTAAAAAAAACTGCCCTTGCGGGCAGTTAAAATCGGAAGCATACCAAATGTTTTCTCAGGGGATCAGTCTGCACTGATACCGATATTATCGTAAACACTCTTGCGATATGTTGCAAAACCTCCAGTACGTATTATTTAATAAATAAATCCTAACTAACATTGTTTATTTTCTTATCACTATTTTTGTAAAAAAACGATGTACAACAATAAAAAATACGGGAACAAAGAATATCGCCAGGACCGTTGCGGCAATCATTCCGCCCATCACGCCTGTGCCTACTGCGTTTTGTGCGCCTGAACCCGCGCCGTTGCTAATGACTAATGGAAGCACACCAAGAATGAATGCCAAAGAGGTCATCAGAATCGGTCTTAAGCGCATTCTGGCTGCGTCTAATGTCGCTTCAATATCGCTTTTACCCTGTTTTTGCATAATTTCAACGGCAAATTCTACAATCAAAATCGCGTTTTTAGCCGATAACCCAATTGTTGTCAGTAGACCAACCTGAAAGTAGACATCGTTGGATAACCCACGCAACCAGGTCGCTGATAAGGCGCCAACAACGCCAAGTGGAACAACCAGCATTACGGCAAAGGGAATTGACCAGCTTTCATAGAGCGCTGCCAGACACAGAAAAACAACGACGATTGAAATAAGGTACAGCATAGGGGCCTGGTCGGTGGATAAGCGCTCCTGGTACGACATTCCTGTCCAGTCATATCCGATGCCAGCAGGCAGTTTTTCGATGAGTGAGGCCATAAATGCCATGGCATCTCCGGTGCTTTTTCCCGGTGCGGCTTCGCCAAGAATCTCCATTGAAGGAGAGCCGTTATAGCGTTCAAGACGCGGTGAACCATAAGTCCAATCTGTATAGGCAAATGCGCTAAACGGTACCATGTCCCCAGAAGCGTTACGGACATACCAGCTATCAATACTTTCCGGAAGCATGCGATAAGGAATGGCTGCCTGTACGAAGACCTTTTTGACGCGTCCATTATCCAGGAAGTCATTAACGTAGCTGCTACCAAACGCGGTTGAGATCGTCTGATTTATATCGTTGAGAGATACGCCCATAGATTCTGCTTTTGCCGCATTGACATGCACCCGAAACATGGGCGTATCTTCCAGTCCATTGGGGCGAACGCCGACCACCTGTTCGGGATGCTGTTTTGCCATTCCGAGGAGCTGATTTCTTGCCTGAGTGAGCTTTTGGTGACCCAGATTGGCTTTATCTATAAGTTCCAGATCAAAACCTGAGGCCGTGCCAAGTTCCGGGACGGCGGGTAAATTGAAGGGATAAACAATAGCCTGATTTATTGTAGCCAGACCTCTGGTGGCACGTTGAATGATCGCATTAATACCATCGGCACTTGCCGTGCGTTCAGACCAGGGTTTCAGGCTTACAAAGGCCAACCCGTTGTTCTGACCTTGCCCGCTAAATCCAAAACCGCTGACAGTAAAAACTGATTCCACATTACTTTTTTCTTGCGTCAGGTAATAGTGGCTGACGTCTTCAAGTACTTTATTAGTTTTCACCAGCGTAGCACCCGGTGGCAACTGGGCCATGGTCAGCAAAACGCCCTGATCCTCCTCAGGTAAAAATGAGGTCGGAATGCGTAGAAACAGTAGCACCATGGCAATAATGATCAGTAAATACAGAATCATATATCGAGAAGTGACTCGCAGAATCTTGCGCGTACTGTCGCTGTAATGCTGGGTAAAACGCTCAAAGTGCTGGTTAAACAGTGTGAAAAAACGAGGTGCAGAATGGGAGGTATCATGATGCGCTGGTTTGAGCAGCGTGGCACATAATGCGGGCGTTAACGATAATGCGGTTAATAAAGAAAGCGCCATGGCGGCGACAATCGTTACCGAGAATTGCCGGTATATCTCTCCGGTTGAACCGCCCAGTAACGCCATCGGTACAAATACAGCCGAGAGGACCAGTACAATTCCTACCAGCGCCCCTTGTATTTGTGACATTGATTTATGCGTAGCTTCTTTGGGGGAAAGGTGTTCCTCTGCAATCACGCGCTCAACATTTTCCACCACCACAATAGCATCATCAACGAGCAGACCAATGGCCAGGACAAGGCCAAACATTGTCAGAGTATTGATGGTAAAGCCAGCAACGGAGAGAACGGCAAATGTGCCTAGTATGACAACCGGGACTGCTATTGTTGGAATAAGTGTTGCCCGAAAATTTTGTAAGAATAAATACATAACAATGAAAACTAAAACAATGGCCTCAACCAGCGTTTTAACGACTTCTTGTATGGATATCTTAATGAAGGGCGTGGTGTCATAGGGATAGACGGTTTTGAGACCTGGCGGGAACCAGGGCGAAAGTCGGGCTATTTCCTCTTTGACTAACTTTGCGGTATCCAGGGCATTGGCACCTGTGGCCAACTTAATCGCAATCCCTGCTGCAGGGTTCCCGTTGTATTTTGCTACAGTGCCATAACTTTCAGCACCCAGTTCAATGTGAGCAACGTCGTTCAATGTAATGTGTGAGCCATCTTGTTGAACTTTCAGTAGAATATTTCCAAACTCCTGTGTGTTTTGTAATCGGGTCTGGACGATAATTGAAGCATTCAACTGCTGGTTATTTGCCTGAGGTGCACCACCTAACTGTCCTCCCGATATTTGATTATTCTGTATTTTGACTTTCCGAATGACATCCTGAGGGACAAGCTGATATTGGTTGAGTTTGACCGGATCAAGCCAAATTCGCATGGCATGCTGTGAACCAAATAGTTGAATGCTGCCCACCCCTGCGATTCTGCTAAGCGGATCTTTGATATTGGACGCAACATAGTCGGCAATATCGTACTGGTTAAGCGCCCCATCCTCTGAAATAAATGCGGCAACCAGTAAAATATTGCTGCTGGCTTTATCAACACTAATACCTTGCTGTTGTACTTGCTGCGGTAATGACGGGATCGCCAATTGTAATTTATTCTGCACCTGTACCTGAGCGATATCAGGGTTGGTCCCCGACTCGAACGTGAGGGTCAGGGTGGCATTGCCAGAGGAGTCGCTGGTTGAGGACATATACATTAATCCATCCAGACCATTCATATTCTGTTCAATAATCTGCGTCACCGAGTTTTGTACAGTCTGTGCATCGGCTCCTGGGTATGATGCGCTGATAGTTACCGCCGGTGGGGCAATGTTGGGGTATTGAGCAATGGGCAACTGAGTAATAGCAATGACGCCGCTTAGCATCATGATAATAGCAAGAACCCAGGCGAAGACCGGGCGCTCAATAAAAAAATTAGCCATAGAAAAAACTCCTGTTACCCGGCCTTACTGAGGTAAAGGGGGGTTTGAATCTAAAGGGGAGGGGAGAGCATGAGCTTTAATGCCAGGCCGAATCTGTTGGAGCCCAGAAATAATGACCCTATCGCCAGGGTGCAAACCGGAAGTCACCAGCCACTTATCTCCTATTGCTTTGGTGGCAATAATTTCACGCGACTGGACAATGTTTTCCGGATCAAGAATAAGCGTTGTTGCTTTGCCGCTGGCATTGCGAGTTACCGCTTCTTGTGGAACCAACAATACATTGCGCTGGATACCCTCACTGAGCACGGCAGTGACGTACATGCCAGGTAATAGCGTGTTATCTGGATTAGGAAAAATTGCTCTGAGCGTAACAGACCCCGTTGTTTCATCCACTGTGAGGTCGGAAAACTGTAATTTCCCTGTGTGAGCATATTGCTTACCGTTATCAAACTCTAATATGGCCGTTGCCTGACCCTGGCTTTGCTCTATTATGCCTTGCTCCATGTCTGTTTTTAGCCGGAGAAAATCATTGGCGGACTGGGTAACATCCACGTATATAGGATCAAGACGTTGAACTGTGACCAGTGCTTGCCCCTGATTGGCGGTGACAAGTGCGCCGATGGTGACAGTTGACTTGCCGCTTAATCCACTCAGCGGCGAGGTGACGCTGGCATAGTTCAGGTTGATTCTGGCACTTTCAACCGCCGCTTTCGCCACTTGCAAGTTTGCCTGCGCTTCCTTCGCGTTAGTCTGGGCCTCGTCGTAGTCTTGTTGGCTGACATAATGTGATTTAAACAATGACGTAAAACGATTCAACGTTAAGCGGCTGTTATCTGCTGCTGATTGAGCCTTAGCCAGACTTCCCTTCGCCCGATCCAGTTCTACCAGTAAAGGGGCAGGGTCAATCTGGTACAGCGGTTCTCCGGCATTAACCGTGCTGCCTTCTTTAAACTGACGGCTGAGAATAATCCCCCCAACCTGCGGGCGTATCTCAGCAACTTCATAAGGTACAATTCGCCCGGGTAATTTACTGGTGATATTCACGGATTCTTCTTTAAGCGTAATAATACCGACATCCGGTATCACGGTATGTGGTGGGGCATTCTTACTATCATCACACCCCACAACGAATAGAATATTAACCAGGCCAATTACCGCAAATTTTCTTTTTATCTGCATTATATCCCTCACATATACGTTACGAAGGTTTACGGTTCATCGGTACCAATAGGTAATAAATGACGCAATTAAGAAGCCGGTATACACGGCGAGTAAGGAGAACAGCACGTGAACCGCGATTTCAGTACCGGCCCAAATGTAATCTTCGTTTTGCAAATGCGAAAATACCTCCTCTGAAAAAGTAGAAAATGTCGATAAACCACCACATAGCCCTGTGGTGACCATCAGCTTCACTGCCGGAGAAAATGATGTTAGTCGGGTAAAAAAAACTGTAGCAAATCCAATAATGAATCCGGCAATTATATTTGAAACGAGCGTTCCGGGGGGTAATAAAGGGAATAGTGCATTCAATCGCTGGGAAATGCCCCAACGTAAAGCACTACCGACACCACCACCAACCATAATGGCAATTAAAGATGCGAGCATAAAACCTTCTTTTCTAATGGATGTTTTTGAATGTCAATCACTTGTATTCTAAAAATAAGGTGATATCTTCAAGGTAACAAGATCGCTTATTCTTCTAAGTTTTAGCTTGAGCATGATATTAAATTTTTGAATGCGCATTGTTTGCTCTGAAATGTTCAGGGACTGCGTAATTTCATGTATGTTATGTTGGTTAATTATGGAGTTGACAAGTTTAAGTTGGTTGTGCGAGAGTGCCACGTTAGGTTTTTGATATGAAATTTTTTCATCTATGATGAGGGAGAGTAAATTTAATATCTGCTCTTTTCTGCTTACGAACAGTAAAGGCGACTGGCTTTTTAATTTGCTAATGTGAAAGGGGGCCAGGATGATGATCCTTTCAACATTGATGTCATTGAGTAGCTTGACCGTAGTTTCATCAATAATATTATTATGATAAGTGTCAATAATTATTTTTACATTGTGATCAAGATCATTAAAGTTAATATCTGAAAGTTGATTGATTTTGATGGTTTTTTCCTTTTCCTGTAGGTTAAAAACACCCTGGAAAAGGAAAAAATCCTTTGTGATAATGAAAATCATAAAAATGCTCCTTTGGTGCAGATGTCTAGTTATAATGTTTGTAGAAAACAGAGTTTTAACATTGGTGATCGAGTTTGATATGTAGGGGTAATTATCCCGTGTTATGCTTAGATAATAATATAAACATAATCTATTTTTATAATTTATCCAGAGATGTACCTATATAATAATCCTAAGTAAAATTCTTAATCCTGCAAAATATATGGTTTTTTGTTTTTAGTATAAGAATAATCCTGGTATTACAAATACTCCTTAGGTATTACTATGAGATATTATGTTTTATCTTATCCAGGATTAATTTATATAAGAGTAACTTGTTGTGTATCTGCCAGAGTATTAGGATTACTATGTCACTTGTATTGGTGACAAACTCGAGACTCCTTTACAGACTTTTGCTGGCGATGGATTCGCCAGCTTTTTTTATTCATCTTTAACAAGATAATTAACGGATGATTACTGATAATGCCCGGAAACGTGGGCCATCCAGGCATTGAATGGAGACGAGGTTATGAAGGGGGAGGTACCGAAACTTAAGGAGATAGCGTCTTTTCCACTTGCAGCGGCGGATCGTACCATCCCCAGCCAGGATACATCATACCATTCCAGTCGGCAGGCCAAACGGGTCCAATACCGTAATCAAAACCCGGTGCTGGCATAATACGTGTTTCTTCCTGCCATACCTGATACCCAAGAATATTCATTGTAACAAATGGGTAACTGGAATTACCGACCCGACCAGAACGGCTCCCGGTCAGGTTACCCAAAACGGTAACGTAGTGATTGCGGAAATTAACAGGGTCGAGAAAAGTTGAACTCCGGGCTAATAATCGTCCTTGATATGGTGTCCCGATTTCTGGTTTCGCATTATAATTAAGCGGTAGTACCGCTATTTCGAGCAACGTTTCATGCGGTTGGTTAACGACATTGATAACCAGTCCACCCAGTCGCGCTTGCTGTCCTACATAGAGATTGGGAGTTTGCTTCAGTTTTAGAAAATCTTTCTGCAGGTCTGGTTGGCCATTACCTTTAATTGATGAAGGAATGGAGGCACAACCTGATAGCAAGAGTGTCATCGCGGAGAAGGCGATATACGTCAGTTTTCCAGAGATATAAATTCTGGGCATATTATCTCCTTAAATATATTCAACGAAAAACAATAATTACATGCAATTACTTGACTCTCCTGTTTAGGGAGGGTCAAGTAATCATGGCGGTGCAGATTGGTAATGATTTATTTCTATTATGGTTTATTTATAAATATCAGCATTGATCGTTTTGTGTTCCGATTGCCCTTCAATTGAGGTAATTACATAGTATTTGCCACCCTTTTCATCCACCTTTTTGCTGAGCCCGTCATCTGTCATTGTAAAGCCGTCTTCAGTTACGCTAAGTTCTCCTATTTTTGTATATTTGCTGGCTTGCTCTGGTGAGATTTGTTCAGCGGCATATGCTGAAAATGCTAATGTTGAACCTAACAATGCAATAATACTGATTTTTTTCATAAGTTTATTCTCTTATAGATTAGTGATAAGCAATAATTATGTTAGATAACTTATTTTTTAATTCAATATAAATGTTGTTCGGATTTACCAATAGTAATTCATTATGCTAATAATTATTTGATTTGAATGTGTTTTTCTCTAGTTGAATATTTAATATAATAATCTTAATGCAGAATGATAATAGCACTTTGCAAAGTGTATTGTGTATTGCATCAATTAAATTACTGCTCTTTTGATCATTGTTTAAGGGAACACGAGATAAACCGGATGTCTGTGCCTGTATCGAACGGATAAACGCGCAACAAGAATAAAATAATAATCTATATTATTCAGAAAGATGAAATATAAGTTTGAATTACTGTGGTTGGGCAAACATTAATTCTGAGTAATATAGCCCAATAGAGGTATGTTGGTGAATATTAGGCCTAAAAACAATCACTTGTCTCATGGGGGATTTTAAAGAGAGGCTGTTTGATGCCGATAACCATGGTGAAAATATGGTTAATGGAGGGAAGTGGCATGTGGTGGGTTTATCGAATGCCGATGAAAATGAAGTTAATAATCGCGCTACAACCCCTATTGCTGGCGTTGTGTTGGTTTGCAGGTTCAGGAATATTGGCGCGTATTGAGACAGAACGGCAGATGGAGAATATTGCCCAACTGACAGCGCTCGCACGCAGTGCCGGAAATGTGGTGCATGAACTGCAAAAAGAACGGGGAATGAGTGTCGGATTTCTGGGGGCTGCAGGGACTACGTTCAAAGATGAGTTAAACGCGCAGCGGGCTTTGACCGATCGCGAGATCGAGGTATTCGTGCGCTCGTTGTCCGATACTGCATTACCGGAAGGGGATGTTGCTACCTCTGTCGCTGCGTTTAAGAAAAACATTCTTTCGCTCGCCACCATCCGGGAAAATGTCACGCAGTTGGGGCTTCCGGCCGCAGATGTGGTTAAGTTTTACACCAACGTCATTGCTGATGTGCTGAGTTTTGTCGGCAAGTTGGGGCAGTTGACGGATTCTGGCGAAATGGCAAACGCATTTGCCGCCTACTACAATCTGCTGAATTTGAAAGAACAAGCGGGTATTGAACGGGCACTGTTATCAAATATCTTTTCCTCCGGTCATTTCGCCGACGGACAGTTACATCAGCTCAGTGATGTCGTCAGTAAACAGAACGTCTGGCTGGCACAATCGTTGCGGCTGAGCTCGCCGGAACAGGCGGCCATGTTGAAAAATCGCTTACAATCTGCAGAAGCGTCAAAAGCCCTCTCATTTCGTGAAACCGCGTTTAATCATGTCGAGAACGGTGGATTTGGTGTCGATCCTACTACCTGGTTCAAAGTACAAACCCAGCGTATTGAAGTGATGCGGCAGATAGAAAATGTGACGGCGAATCTTCTGTTGGCGAATGCAGAAAAACTCGCGCAGGATGCACGAAAAAACTGGCAAATGTATATGGTCGTCAGCTTGTTAGCGCTACTGGCATCATTGACCTTCGCTGGAGCCATCGCAATCAATATGCATCGACAATTCAGCGACACGCTGCGCAAGATTGCGGGGATGAATGGCGATCTGACTCAACGTCTGGCGACGCCGGGTAAAGATGAGCTTTCCTCACTTAATCGTGCCTATAACACGATGCTGGAAAGTATTCAGCATATCGTACAGGAGATTAAACAAGGCGCCGTGGTTTTGTCCGATGCCAGCAGCAGTATTACGGTGGGAAATCAGGATTTGGCTCAACGTACAGATGAACAGGCTGCATCAATAGTACAAGCCGTGGCCAGTATGGAGCAGTTATCAACTGCGATTACGCAAACAGCGGATAATGCCCGCGAAGCGGAGCATCTGACAATCAGGTTGGAAAAAGAGGTCCGACAGGCCAGTAACGTTGCCACTGCGGCGAACCAGAGTATGGGGGATATTCGCGCTTCCAGTGAGAAAATATCGAATATTGTGACCTCAATTGATGATATCTCGTTTCAGACTAACTTACTGGCGCTGAATGCGGCAGTGGAAGCTGCGCGGGCAGGAGAGATGGGCAGGGGGTTTGCGGTTGTGACCAGTGAAGTGCGGAATCTTTCCCAGCGTTGCGCCAAAGAAGCTAACCAGATCCGCGAGCTGGTTGCGCAGAACATGGTTAAAATTAGTGAGGGCGTTGAGCGGGTCACGGCATCAGCTACCGCGCTGGAAGCGGCAGCGGACAATACCACCAGTATGAAGCAATATATTGCGGATATCGCGCGCGTGGCGACAGAACAGTCGCAAGGGGTAACCCAGATAAACCAGGCTCTGCGACCGATGGAGCAGGTTACGCAGCAAAATGCGGCGCTGGTTTCTCAGGCCGCGAGCGACAGCCAGCGGCTGGACAATCTGTCGGTCACCATGAAGGGGCTGGTCAATCGTTTTGTTGTCTGACATGACGCCGCTGTACCGATCCGGTAAACGCGCCGGATCGGTCAGTTGTCGTCATCTTAGTGTGATGGTATGAAGCAAATATTGGGTGGGTTAAGCAAAGATTCCTGACATAGCAATCTTGTCGCTGGTAAAGTGAACAACCGATACCGAGATGTGGCCAGAAGGGAATGCCGTGTGACTGAACGTATTGATTATGAGACTGAAAAATACAGCTTTACTGAGGCGACTGAGAGTTCCCGCCTTACCGGCCAGTGGGCTGATGTTATTACTGAATGTCGCGAATTGAAGGCGGGACCGCAAGAGCGTCTGCGTATTGCTTTATTGAATGTGGACTACGTGACCAGTTTTGAGTTGCCTTTCCGCCTGTTATTACTCCGTACTCCGCAACTGATTGCCAGCGTGCGTGAAGAGCTGCAGCTTAGTCAGAAAAACGTCATCTTTAACGGCAAACGCTTTGGTTGTGTTTACAGCCTGAAAGCGAGTCTCGGTGGGATACCGGATGAATTTCAGTACCGCCTGTCGCATCGAATCCGGCGCATTAGTCCTGCAGGTTCAAGCGAAGCGCCATATCAGCAGATTGCTAAAACAGTAAAAGCACCACGCGAACGTCTGAAGCTGGCACTTGAATCGGGCCTTGATGTCACTGCGCTGGATGGGCTTTTCTGGTTTGGCAGCCAGCGTATTGCCGCTGATGTGTTGAGGCTGAGAAAAGCAGGGATGCGGATAGCTACAAAGCAGACAATGGTGTCCGACAATCTTACTGCAACAGTGAGGAATGTGCCGTTCTACCGCCTGGCCCAGTGATGAACTGGCTGGTAATTGATTGGATTTAAACAGGATGCATTAATTTCAGAGTGTCCCCTGCAGGAATCGAACCTGCAACTAGCCCTTAGGAGGGGCTCGTTATATCCATTTAACTAAGGGGACGAAGCGGCACGAGTATAGCGTTTTTTACTCACAACGGTAAGTCTCAGGCCGCCCGACTGCTCAAACAGTCACCATTCAGGCCTGTTTTTTCTGGTTTTTCTGCGTTTGCTCATCACGCTTTGCTTGTAACCGGGCTTCTTCCTTGCGTTTGTTGCTCATATCATTGCGGATCTGCGCATGGCTCATCAGCGCGAAAATAAACGTTCCGCCACAGATATTCCCGGCGAGCGTTGGTAGCGCAAAGGGCCAGAAAAAATCACTCCAGTGCAGCGTGCCATTAAAGACCAGATAGAGAATTTCCACCGAGCCAACGACGATATGCGTGGTATCGCCTAACGCAATCAGCCAGGTCATCAGAATAATGACCACAATTTTTGCCGCCCCGGCGGCGGGGAACATCCACACCATGGTGGCAATTAACCAGCCAGAAATGATGGCGTTGGAAAACATCTCCACAGGAGTGTTTTTCATCACATCCATGCCAATTTTGACGAAAGCATCGCGGGTCTCTTCATCAAAAATCGGCATATGTTCAAACGCCCATGCTGCAACCCCGGTGCCAATAATATTACCCAGCAGTACCACGCTCCACAGGCGCATCAACAGGCCAAAATTGCCGAGGGTAGGGTTTTGCATCACCGGCAGTACGGCGGTGACGGTATTTTCGGTAAAGAGTTGTTGGCGGGCCATAATGACAATAATAAAGCCGAAAGTATAACCGAGGTTCTCGAGTAAAAATCCCCCTGGCACACCTTCCAGCTGTACGTGAAAAATCCCTTTAGCCAGTAGCGAGGCGCCCATCGACAGTCCGGCTGCGATGGCTGACCACAGCAGGGCCATTGCGTCGCGCTCCATCTCTTTCTCCCCATCCTGGCGAATATGTTCATGGATCGCCATGGCGCGGGAGGGGAGTCTGTCCTCATCAAGCTCTATCTTTTTCCCTGTTAGTTTTTCATCGCTTTCCACTTCGAGTTCGTCGCTGTGTCGATCAATCTTATCTTTCTTGATGTCATTCATGGCCGAATCCTGAATAAGCACGTATTGCTAAAGCGTAGCGGCTTTTGTCTGAAAATCAGCGGGAGAAAGTCTGAGATAGCAAAAATGGTAACGTTTGTTTTTATCGGGTTAGTTAGAATAGAACCGCCGCGGAGTGCGTATTACCAGGCTATGATCAAATCAGTAAGACAGGGTATATAGACATCATTTGACGTGCTGTTACAATCGCTCACATCTAAACAGGCGGATACGTCATCGTTCCGTCATGGATGGCAATCAGCGATAGCCATAAAACACAGGGAGATACTTATGAAGCTTCGCCTGTCGGCGCTTGCGCTGGGAACCTCACTTTTGGTGGGGTGTGCGAGCTCCGGTACTGAACAGCAGGGGCGTTCGGACCCATTTGAAGGGTTCAACCGTACCATGTACAACTTCAACTTTAACGTGTTGGATCCCTATGTTGTTCGACCGGTAGCAGTGGCCTGGCGTGATTATGTTCCGCAGCCGGCGCGTAATGGTTTAAGCAACTTTACGGGGAACCTTGAAGAACCGGCCGTCATGGTCAACTATTTCCTGCAAGGCGATCCTTATCAGGGGATGGTGCACTTTACCCGTTTCTTCCTGAATACCCTGTTAGGTATGGGCGGCTTTATCGATGTGGCAGGTATGGCTAATCCGAAGTTGCAGCGCGTTGAACCACACCGCTTTGGCAGTACGTTAGGCCACTATGACGTGGGTTACGGGCCGTATATGCAGCTTCCGTTCTACGGTAGTTTCACACTGCGTGATGACGGCGGCGATATGGTCGATACCCTGTATCCGGTACTGTCCTGGCTGACCTGGCCGTTGTCGATAGGCAAATGGACGGTTGAAGGGATTGAAACTCGCGCGCAATTGCTCGACTCTGACGGTCTGCTGCGTCAGTCTTCCGATCCTTACATTATGGTGCGTGAAGCTTACTTCCAGCGCCATGACTTTATTGCGAACGGTGGGAAACTCAAACCAGAAGAAAACCCGAACGCGAAAGACATTCAGGACGATTTAAAAGAGATCGATTCTGAGTAAGGAATTGGGCAAATAAAAAGGTGAGCTAAAAAGCTCACCTTTTTTACGTCTGAAGATAATCAGAATGCGTAGTTCAAGTTCATACCGTACAACCAGGCTTTCCCTTCAGATTCAAAGGAGTATGGGCCTTCTTCGAACTTCACTTTCTGACCGTGCATATAAGAGATGCCAACATCCAACGAGGCATCCTTATTAAAGGCGTAGGTTGTGCCCGCGCTCAGCCAGAAGCGGTCCTGATCCGGAATAGAGATGGAACGACGGTTTGCCGGAACCGGGCTATCATCAAAGGCGATACCGGTACGGAACGTCCAGGTATCATCATAGTAATAAGTAGTACCGAGCGCGATGCGATAGGAGTCTTTGAAGCCTTCTTCTTTATAGAACAAGGTTTGGCCGTTGTTGCCTTTTGCTTTCAGCTCCTGAAACTGACTCCAGCTGGTATAAGCCATGCTGTAGTGAACCGCCCACTGTGGTGCAACGCGGTTATAACCTGAAAACTCCCACATTTCCGGCAGGTTCAGATCAAGTGAACCATCGATCGTACTGCCGTTGGTTCCTGCTGGCAGGCTGGCGAACACTGGACGCAACTGCGCAGGAATACGATCCATTGATGGCAGATTGCTGCGGTAATCACCGTTGAAGTCAATTTTTACTTCAGAACGGTAGGTGAAACCGTAGCGGTTATCTTTGTCTACTTCATAAAGAAGACCAGCATTCCAACCGAAGCCCCATTCGTCACCTTTCAAGCGCGCAATCTGTGTATCTGCCGGATATTGCGCAGCCAGTGATGGAGGAATTCTACCCCCGGAGCCTGCAACGATCTGCTGTGGTAAATCGCCTGCATAGCGTTCAAGCTTCGCTTTGGCATAGATGGCGTTTAAACCGAGACCGAAGCTAAAATGATTGTTCAGGCGATAAGCACCGCTCAGGTTTAAATTGAGCGTTTCCAAATCGGTTTTTCCGCCCATCGAGCCTGCTGTGTAATTATTGTTAAACTCCGTAGCCAGGCCGTAGTTAGAGGTGACTGAGGCCCCCCAACCAAACTGATCGTTAATCGGAGCAACAAAATGCACGTTCGGTATCCAGGCTGTTGGGGCGATATTATCCTGGCTGGCGTCATTGCCAATACGCGAGCGACCGGAAATATCTACATCCGGGTCAACGAAAATTGCACCCGCAGAAAAAGTAGGGCGATCGAACATCATAATCAGTGCCGGGTTACGACTGGCGTTTCCTGCATCATCCGCAATTGCGCCTTCACCCGAATATGCCCGGCCAAGGCCAGAGGAAGAAAATTCGTTTAACTGAAAGCCTGCAGACCAGGCCTGTGTGGAGATAATTGCCACTGCGACTGCGAGAGCAGACTTTGTAAACAGGGTTTTCTGGCTCATGACCATAACCTCATAGATTTATTTTTATACAAACAATGTTACATACCGTAACAGGAGCGCGAAGTGTAGGGTCTGAGGTACGACTTAGAAATCAGACCAGTGGCGTGAGTATAGGTCGGACCAGCTGGAATGTTGCAAGTATGTTTATAAATATTTTCAAATTTGATCAGAGAAACGCGATCCAGCTGGCAAAATTGCGGAGGTGCGCACTCACCTGTTTGGGCGATTTTTGTTTTAGATCATTTTTAAGTGTGATTTCGGTCACTTATCGCATTTCGTACAATTAACGACTGGAGAGGCGAATAATGGGAGCGTAAAATATCCCCATCGTTTATCTGGCACCTCAGGTGCGAATACAGAGGAAATCTACAATGAGTAAATGCAGTGCTGATGAAACCCCGGTTTGCTGCTGTATGGATGTTGGCACCATCATGGACAACTCCGATTGCACCGCGTCCTACAGCCGTGTGTTCGCGAATCGCGCAGAGGCAGAAGAAACACTGGCCGCTCTGACTGAAAAGGCACGTGGCGTGGAATCTGAGCCTTGCCAAATCACTTCGACCTTTACTGAAGAGTCAGAAGGTGTGCGTCTGGATATCGACTTTGTTTTTGCCTGTGAAGCTGAAACGCTGATTTTCCAGCTGGGCCTGCGTTAATCCCCCTCTGCAAAAGCCCTTGCTATCTGATAGCAAGGGCTTTTTCGTAACTGTCAGTGATTATTCACTGTGTCTTAGCTCCCACTTTCTTTTCTCTCCGCTTGGCTAAATGTAAAAAATTGGTTAAGACTATGATCAGGTCAGACCACTTATTTTATTTTTTTACAGGGGAGTGTTATGAGTCAGGCTTTACCGCTGGTTACCCGCCAGGGCGACCGTATTGCCATTGTAAGTGGATTGCGTACGCCATTTGCTCGTCAGGCTACCGCGTTTCATGGCATTCCCGCCGTTGATTTAGGAAAAATGGTCGTCGGTGAGCTGCTGGCGCGCAGCGAAATTCCTGCCGATGTGATCGAGCAACTGGTTTTTGGTCAGGTGGTGCAAATGCCTGAAGCACCAAATATTGCTCGTGAAATTGTGCTGGGAACCGGCATGAATGTACATACCGATGCATATAGCGTGAGCAGGGCCTGCGCGACCAGTTTCCAGGCGGTGGCGAATGTCGCGGAAAGCCTGATGGGGGGGTCTATTCGTGCTGGAATTGCGGGTGGTGCGGACTCCTCGTCAGTCTTGCCTATTGGCGTTAGTAAAAAGCTGGCGCGGGTGCTGGTGGATGTCAATAAGGCCCGGACAACCGGTCAACGCCTTAAACTCTTTTCCCGATTGCGCTTACGTGACCTGATGCCTGTGCCGCCGGCCGTCGCCGAGTATTCCACCGGTTTGCGTATGGGGGATACGGCTGAGCAAATGGCCAAAACCTATGGTATTACCCGAGAGCAGCAGGATGCTCTGGCGCACCGCTCTCATCAGCGTGCCGCTCAGGCATGGGCTGAAGGAAAGCTGGCTGATGAGGTAATGACTACCTACGCGCCACCATTTAAAGATCCTTTTTCAGAAGATAACAACATTCGCGGTAACTCTACGCTGGCCGATTACGCCAAACTACGTCCGGCGTTTGACCGCAAGCACGGCACCGTCACCGCGGCAAACAGTACCCCGCTAACGGACGGCGCAGCCGCCGTGATCATGATGACGGAGTCGCGTGCGAAAGAGTTGGGGCTGGTGCCGCTGGGGTACTTGCGTAGTTTTGCTTTTACCGCCATCGATGTCTGGCAGGACATGCTGCTGGGACCGGCGTGGTCAACACCGCTTGCCCTGGAGAGAGCCGGTCTGACGATGGCAGATTTAACCCTGATCGATATGCATGAAGCCTTTGCCGCGCAAACGCTGGCGAATCTTCAGCTGTTGGGTAGCGAACGTTTTGCCCGCGACGTGCTGGGCAGGAGGCATGCCACTGGCGAGGTTGATGACAGTAAATTTAACGTGCTGGGCGGATCGATTGCCTATGGACACCCCTTTGCTGCCACCGGTGCGCGCATGATCACTCAAACCCTCCATGAGCTGCGTCGTCGTGGCGGCGGTTTTGGTTTAGTGACAGCCTGTGCAGCTGGTGGTCTGGGTGCGGCAATGGTTCTGGAGGCGGAATAATGGAAATGACATCGGCTTTTACACTAAACGTACGTCTGGATAACGTTGCTGTTGTCACCATTGATGTGCCCGGAGAGAAAATGAACACCCTGAAAGCAGAGTTTGCTTCTCAGGTGCGGGCCATTCTGAAACAAATCCGCGATAACAAAGCATTGCGTGGTGTGGTGTTTATTTCGGCTAAACCCGATAACTTCATTGCCGGGGCGGATATCAACATGATTGGTAGCTGTCGCAGCGCGCAGGAAGCCGAAACGCTGGCCCGTCAGGGGCAGCAGATGATGGCGGAAATTAATGCTTTACCGATCCCGGTTATCGCCGCGATTCATGGTGCATGCCTCGGCGGTGGCCTGGAGATGGCGCTGGCGTGCCACAACCGTATTTGTACCGATGATGCTAAAACCGTACTGGGTTTACCGGAAGTACAACTTGGCTTGTTGCCCGGCTCCGGTGGTACGCAGCGGCTGCCGCGCCTGATTGGCGTCAGTACCGCACTGGATATGATCCTCACCGGAAAACAATTACGCGCAAAACAGGCGCTGAAAGTTGGTTTAGTGGATGAAGTTGTACCGCATTCCATTTTGCTGGAAGCGGCCGTTGAACTGGCTAAAAAGGACAGTTCTGCGCAACGAACACTGCCCGTAAGAGAGCGAGTGTTGGCGGGGCCGCTGGGGCGGGCGCTGTTGTTCCGCATGGCCAGTAAAAAGACGGCGCAAAAAACGCAAGGTAACTACCCTGCAACAGAACGTATCCTTGAGGTCATCGAAACCGGGCTAGCGCAAGGCAGCAGTAGTGGTTACGACGCAGAGGCCCGCGCGTTTGGTGAGCTGGCGATGACATCCCAGTCTCAGGCGCTACGGCACATCTTTTTTGCCAACACCGACGTGAAAAAGGATCCGGGAAGCGATGCGAAGCCCGGTCCGCTGGACAGCGTTGGCATTTTGGGCGGCGGTCTGATGGGGGGCGGTATTGCTTATGTGACGGCCTGTAAAGGCGGCTTGCCTGTGCGCATCAAAGATATAAACGCTAAGGGAATCAACCATGCGCTGAAGTATAGCTGGGATCAGCTTGAAACGAAGGTTCGCCGCCGTCATATCAAAGCCTGCGAACGCGATAAACAACTGGCGCTGATTTCGGGATCGATCGACTACGGTGGCTTTGCGCATCGCGATTTGATTATTGAAGCCGTGTTTGAAGATCTGTCGCTAAAACAACGGATGGTGGCAGAAGTTGAGCAAAATTGCGCACCTCATACCGTTTTTGCTTCTAACACCTCATCTTTGCCGATTGGCGATATTGCTGCGAATGCTACCAGGCCTGAACAAGTGATTGGTTTACACTTTTTTAGTCCGGTGGAAAAAATGCCGTTGGTCGAAGTGATCCCACATGCCACGACCTCCGAGCAGACGATTGCAACTACCGTTAAGTTAGCGAAAAAACAGGGCAAAACGCCGATAGTGGTCAGAGATAAGGCCGGCTTTTACGTTAACCGCATTTTAGCGCCTTATATTAACGAAGCGATTCGTATGTTGACCGAGGGCGAGCGGGTCGAAACCATAGACGCCGCGCTGGTTAAGTTTGGTTTTCCAGTTGGGCCAATCCAACTTTTGGATGAGGTCGGAATTGATACGGGCACTAAAATTATACCAGTGCTTGAGGCTGCATATGGAGAACGTTTTAGCGCGCCTGCAAATGTTGTTGCTTCAATTTTGAATGACGATCGCAAAGGTAGAAAAAATGGTCGGGGTTTCTATCTTTATGGTGTGAAAGGGCGTAAAAGCAAAAAACAGGTCGACCCTGCAATTTATACGCTTATTGGCGTTCAGGGTCAGGGCCGACTTACCGCTACGCAGGTAGCAGAGCGGTGCGTCATGTTAATGCTCAATGAAGCTGCTCGTTGTTTCGACGAGAAGATAGTCCGTAGCGCACGTGATGGCGACATCGGCGCTGTATTTGGTATTGGTTTTCCGCCATTCCTCGGCGGCCCGTTCCGGTATATGGATTCACTCGGCGCGGGAGAAGTGGTTGCGACTCTGCAACGGCTGACCACGCAATACGGCTCGCGGTTTGCGCCGTGTGAACAGTTATTGCAGATGGCGGCACACAGTGAAAAATTCTGGAATATTGGGGAAACTGACCTGAATTCATGAGGTCAAAGGTAGGATGAATCCGCACTGAATGTATGGCTCGCGCTCAAAATGTAAACAGAGATTGACTATACTTACGCCGTTGAGGTAAAAAACAGCGTTTCATTCGGTGAATGGATAAGGCACAATGCCGGCCACCATATCGTTATCACAGCCAATAGGGGCTGTGAATAAAGGTATTGGTGATTCTGGTTAACAAAAGCGGTGCAATATGCAAGTTTTTATCATGCGTCACGGCGACGCGGCCCTCGATGCCGCCAGTGATTCGGTTCGTCCCTTAACCTCCTGTGGTTGTGACGAATCTCGCCTGATGGCGAACTGGCTGAAAGGTCAAAAAGTGGATATCGAACGTGTTCTGGTGAGCCCGTTCCTACGAGCCGAACAAACGCTGGATGTGGTGGGGGAGTGTATGAACCTGCCAACCGGTGTGGATGTTTTGCCGGAGTTGACTCCTTGCGGCGATGTCGGTCTGGTCAGTGCCTATTTACAGGCTCTGGCCAATGAAGGTATCGCCACGGCACTGGTTATCTCTCACTTGCCTTTAGTGGGGTATCTGGTGTCTGAGCTTTGCCCAGGTGAAACACCGCCGATGTTTACCACATCAGCGATTGCCAGCGTAACGCTTGATGAGAGCGGGAAGGGGACTTTTAACTGGCAGATGAGCCCGTGTAACCTGAAAATGGCAAAAGCGATTTAAAAAGGTTGGTATCGGATAAGGCGCAGCCGTCATCCGAAAATGCAAAGAGCCGCAAACGCGGCTCTTTCTGTTTTTCTGCATCACGGAAGTTCGGGCGGTAGCCACTCTTCTACTTCAATTAGCACCAGCAGCGCGGCGTCGCCACCGTACTCTTTCGGTGCCTGATGAAAAGCCATCACGTGCGGATGCTGGGCCAGCCAAAGCGGCGTTTGCTGTTTCAGAATATGTTTTCCGTGGCCATGCATCACGCAGGCGCAAAATACATGCTCACGACGACAGGCGGCAATCAGCGCGCCTAACTCTTGTTTGGCCTGCTGCTGGGTCAGCCCATGCAGATCGAGAAACAGCTCCGGAGAGTAATCGCCACGGCGCATTTTCTTCAGTTCGAAATGGCTGACGTCGACACGCAGGTATCTTACCGGGCCGTCCGTATTCAGCAGCGGCTGAAACTCATCCGAGAAATAGTGGCTGGCATCAGCCTGCTCCTGTAGCAGTCTTTTAACCGGAACCTCGGCAATTTTTTTACGTGGAGGTCGGTGAACAATGGTGTCCTGTTTAATTTTACGCGTGCCGGTCATCAGCTGGCGAAACAGCGTCTGATCCTCCTCGCTGAGCGATGTTTTCTTTTTCATTCGAGAGTCTCAACTTTTATTTTCCATTAGTTTAACCCGACTCGGCGGGCATCCGATCGCTTAAAACGCAATTTTCGCGCTCAGGCCCTGTGTGAATGCTGATTTATCGCCGTCTTCGTGGCAAACTAGCCGCCGAAATTAATACGAGCATGCCCTGGAGGAATACGTGGATAAAATTTTCGTCGATGAAGCAGTAAGTGAACTGCATACCATTCAGGACATGTTGCGTTGGGCGGTCAGCCGTTTTAGCGCGGCGAACATCTGGTATGGCCATGGCACGGATAACCCATGGGACGAGGCCGTACAACTGGTGCTGCCGTCACTTTATTTGCCGTTGGATATTCCGGAAGACATGCGTACAGCGCGTCTGACCTCCAGCGAGCGTCATCGTATTGTTGAACGCGTGATTCGCCGCGTAAACGAGCGCATTCCGGTTGCTTATCTGACCAACAAAGCCTGGTTCTGCGGGCATGAGTTTTATGTTGATGAACGCGTGCTGGTTCCGCGTTCACCGATTGGCGAGCTTATCAATAACCGCTTTGCGGGCCTTATTAATGAGCAGCCGCAGCATATCCTCGATATGTGTACCGGCAGCGGTTGTATTGCCATTGCCTGCGCGTATGCCTTCCCGGAAGCCGAAGTTGATGCGGTGGATATCTCCACTGACGCGCTGGCGGTGACCGAACACAATATTGAAGAACACGGCCTGATCCATCACGTCACGCCGATCCGTTCCGATCTGTTCCGCGATCTGCTGAAAGTCCAGTATGACCTGATTGTGACCAACCCGCCGTATGTCGATGCGGAAGATATGTCCGATCTGCCAAACGAATATCGTCACGAACCTGAGCTGGGTCTGGCGTCCGGCAGTGATGGGCTGAAACTTACCCGTCGCATTCTGGGGAACGCCCCAGACTACCTGTCAGATAACGGTATTCTGATTTGTGAAGTCGGAAACAGCATGGTACATCTGATAGAGCAATATCCGGATGTACCGTTCACCTGGCTGGAGTTCGACAACGGCGGTGACGGCGTATTCATGCTGACCAAAGAGCAGTTAGTTGCTGCTCGTGAGCACTTCAGCATTTATAAAGACTAATTACACGCGCACATACACAACACTCATAACGGAGCCGTGATGGCAGGAAACACAATTGGACAACTCTTTCGCGTAACCACTTTCGGCGAATCACACGGGCTGGCGCTCGGTTGTATTGTCGATGGTGTTCCGCCGGGCATTTCTCTGACAGAAGCTGACCTGCAGCACGATCTCGACAGACGGCGTCCAGGCACATCGCGCTACACTACGCAGCGTCGTGAGCCGGATCAGGTGAAAATCCTCTCCGGGGTGTTCGAGGGCGTTACCACTGGCACCAGCATTGGCCTGCTGATCGAAAATACCGATCAGCGCTCACAGGATTACGGCGCGATTAAGGACGTTTTTCGTCCAGGACACGCCGACTATACCTATGAGCAAAAATATGGCCTGCGCGACTACCGTGGTGGCGGACGTTCGTCCGCACGTGAAACAGCGATGCGCGTGGCGGCCGGAGCGATTGCCAAAAAATATCTGGCGGAAAAGTTCGGCGTTGAGATTCGCGGTTGCCTGACGCAGATGGGTGATATTCCTTTGGAGATCAAAGACTGGTCCCAGGTGGAACTTAACCCGTTCTTTTGTCCGGACCCGGATAAACTCGAAGCGCTGGACGAACTGATGCGCGGGCTGAAGAAAGAGGGCGACTCCATCGGGGCGAAGGTGACCGTTGTTGCAAGCGGTGTGCCTGCGGGTCTTGGCGAACCTGTATTCGACCGCCTGGATGCCGACATCGCCCATGCGCTGATGAGCATTAACGCCGTTAAGGGCGTTGAGATTGGCGACGGATTTGACGTTGTTGCGCTGCGTGGCAGCCAGAACCGAGATGAAATCACCAAAGAAGGTTTCCAGAGTAACCATGCGGGCGGCATTCTGGGTGGGATCAGCAGCGGGCAACAAATCATTGCTCATATGGCGCTGAAACCGACGTCCAGTATTACCGTTCCAGGGCGCACCATTAACCGCTTTGGTGAAGAAGTCGAAATGATCACTAAAGGTCGTCACGATCCGTGCGTTGGGATCCGCGCCGTACCGATCGCCGAGGCGATGCTGGCGATCGTATTGATGGATCACCTGCTGCGTCAGCGGGCGCAAAATGCGGACGTGAAGACCGATATTCCACGCTGGTAATAGATGAAAAAAACGGCACTTGCGGTGCTGGCTCTGTTTGCCAGTACCGCCTGTCTGGCGGCGACGCCCTGGCAGAAAATTACCCATCCGGTTGCGGGCAGCGCGCAGTCTATCGGCGCGTTTTCCAATGGCTGTATTGTTGGCGCAGATACGCTGCCTGTACAGTCAGAACATTATCAGGTGATGCGCACCGATCAGCGTCGTTACTTTGGCCATCCGGATCTGGTGAGGTTTATCCAGCGTCTGAGTAATCAGGCTAATAGTCAGGGGCTAGGCACGGTGTTAATCGGCGATATGGGTATGCCGGCCGGTGGGCGATTCAATGGCGGTCACGCCAGCCACCAGACGGGACTGGATGTGGATATTTTCCTGCAACTGCCGAAAACGCGCTGGACCCAGTCGCAACTGCTGCGGCCGCAGGCGTTAGATCTGGTCTCACAGGACGGCAAACGTGTTGTGCCATCACTGTGGAAACCGGAGATTTTTAGCCTGGTAAGGCTGGCTGCAAAAGATAATGAAGTAACGCGTATTTTCGTGAATCCAGCGATTAAGCAACAACTTTGTCTGGATGCAGGGACCGACAGGGACTGGTTGCGTAAAGTGCGGCCATGGTTCCAGCATCGTGCGCATATGCACGTGCGGTTACGTTGCCCTGCCGACAGCCTTGAGTGCGAAGATCAACCGTTACCGCCACCGGGTGACGGCTGTGGCGCAGAGCTGCAAAGCTGGTTCGAACCTCCAAAACCTGGAACCACCAAGCCTGAGAAGAAGACACCGCCGCCGTTGCCGCCTTCCTGCCAGGCGCTACTGGACGAGCATGTACTCTAATGGATCATTTTGCCTCTCTGTTTATGGTGTCGCCACTGCTGCTAGGTGTGCTGTTTTTTGTGGCGATGCTGGCAGGTTTTATTGATTCTCTGGCCGGAGGCGGTGGTCTACTCACCATCCCGGCATTGATGGCGGCCGGGATGCCACCAGCGCAAGCGCTGGCGACCAATAAGCTGCAGGCCTGCGGGGGATCTATCTCTTCCTCCCTCTATTTTATTCGTCGTGGCGTGGTTAATCTGGCGGATCAGAAGCTCAATATCTTCATGACGTTTGTCGGATCAATGAGCGGGGCGCTATTGGTTCAGCACGTGCAGTCAGATGTTCTGCGCCAGATCCTGCCGGTTCTGGTTATCTGTATTGGCCTTTACTTTCTGTTGATGCCGAAAGTGGGGGAAGAGGACCGACAGCATCGATTGCACGGTTTACCTTTCGCGCTGGTGGCGGGAGGCTGCGTCGGTTTTTACGATGGCTTTTTTGGTCCGGCGGCAGGGTCGTTCTACGCGCTGGCCTTTGTCATGCTGTGCGGATACAACCTGGCGAAATCGACGGCCCACGCCAAAGTATTAAATGCCACATCGAATATCGGTGGGTTGTTGTTGTTTGCCCTCGGCGGCAAAGTGATTTGGGCGACAGGTTTTGTGATGCTCATTGGCCAGTTTATTGGCGCACGGATGGGCTCTCGACTGGTGCTCAGCAAAGGACAAAAACTCATTCGGCCAATGATCGTTATTGTCTCCGCCGTGATGAGCGCCAAGCTACTTTATGATAATCATGGACAGGAGATTCTCCACTGGCTGGGGATGAATTAATGAATAATACGCACCACTACGAACAGTTAATTGAGATTTTTAACGGCTGCTTTGCCGATGAATTTAATACCCGTCTGATTAAAGGCGACGACGAACCGATCTATCTTCCTGCGGATGCGGAATTACCGTATCACCGTATCGTTTTTGCGCATGGTTATTACGCCAGTGCGTTACACGAAATTTCACACTGGTGCATCGCCGGTAAAGCTCGTCGTGAGCTGGTCGATTTTGGTTACTGGTACTGCCCGGACGGACGCGACGCGAAGACACAATGCCAGTTTGAAGATGTGGAAGTGAAGCCGCAGGCGTTTGACTGGTTGTTTTGCATGGCGGCGGGGTACCCGTTTAACGTCAGTTGCGACAACCTCGAAGGGGACTTTGAACCGGACCGCGTGGTATTCCAGCGCCGTGTTCATGCTCAGGTAATGGAGTACCTGGAAAAGGGGATCCCTGAACGTCCGGCGCGTTTTATTAACGCGTTACAGAATTATTATCACACGCCTGAACTTACGGCGGAACAATTCCCGTGGCCCGAAGCGCTCAACTGAAGCCGCTGCCACGTTTACAATGAGGAAAGAAGATGATCGCGGAGTTTGAATCACGCATTCTGGCATTAATCGACGATATGGTAGAGCACGCCAGCGATGATGAGTTGTTTGCCAGTGGCTATTTGCGTGGACACCTGACGCTGGCTGTGGCTGAGTTGGATGCTGGCGAGGACCATTCCGCTGAGGCATTGTACGCCAATGTGACCAGCAGCCTGGAAAAAGCCATCAGCGCAGGCGAACTCTCGCCGCGTGACCAGGCGTTAGTGAAAGAGATGTGGGACACTTTATTTCAAAAGGCAACGCAATAATAATTGCAGTGGATTGTGCCGGATGGCGACGCGAAGGCGTCTTATCCGGCCTACGTGGACGGGGGTTGTTGGCCTGATAAGCGTAGCGCCATCAGGCAATGATGAGATGGTATCTTATTTCACCGCTTTACCCTTCAATAACTTCCTTACCCACAGACGATTCGGATTCAGCGCAGCCAGCGTGCTGGCATCCATAGGGATAGGTTCATCGCTCATTTGCGATGCCAGAATTTCTGCACACAGCGGGGCAGTACACAGCCCGCGCGAGCCCAGCGCACCCAACATAAATAAATCGGAATAAACCGGGGCGTTTACGGCGTGCTCTCTGTCTTCGGCAAGAGTGGCATACTGGCTGAGCGTGGTGTCATAATCCGCGACGTTGCCGACCATCGGCATGTGATCGCGCGTGGCGCAGCGCACTCCACAACGGGCGGCATTGCCACTAACGTCTACTTCTTTTGCCCACGCGGCATTCGGGAAACAATCTATTAAGCGCTGACGGTTTTGCTGCTGATCGTCAGCACGATACACCGTTTCTTCACTTCCGCGATGATAACTGGCGCCAATGCAGTGCTGCTGGTTTTGCGGGTTGTGCGGCGTGAGGTAGCCGTCATAGCACAGCACCTGACGCAGCGCTGAAAGCGAAGGCGTAGTAGGAATGTGACTCACCTGACCGCCTACGGAGTACACCGGTAGCGACTGCGTCTGTTCAACGCTGTTAATGCGATGCCCGTTAGCCAGAACTACCGCAGCGTGAGTGGCGGTTGATCCACTGGCAAACGCCAATTTCCAGTTTTCTGTCTGTCGAGACAGTGAGGCCAGAGTATGTTGATACCGGGTGCGTAATCCCAGCGTTGCGGCATAGTCGAATACGGCGGCGGTTAACTGTGCCGGACACAGCCATCCTCCGGCGGGGTACTGAATCCCGTCGCATCCGGTTTTTACGCCGGTCGTTTGTAAAACCTGCTCTGCGTCAACCCCGACGGCGAGCGCATCGGGCAATTCAAGGGACAACATTTGGTCGATTTTTTGCTGGCTTTTCTCATCCCACGCCAGTTGCGTCACGCCGCACCAGTCATGCGCGAACTCAACTGGGAGGGCGTCATACAGCCGGCGGGCGAAGGTAAACGCGGTGGGAAAAAAGAGATTAATGGCCGCGTCATGCTTGCTCAGTAGCGGATAAAGAGCGCCCTGGCGATTACCTGATGCGCCTTCGGCTGGTTTCGCGTCTGCGCAATAGAGCGTGACCTGCCAGCCACGGCGCAGGAGTGCCAGCGACAGCAATGCGCTGGCGATGCCTCCGCCAATTATAGCGGCTTCGCGCTTATCTGTTCCGGTACGTGCAAACCAGGGGGCCGAGGAGGGGAGCGCCAGCGTCTTATCCATTACGCCACAAAGCATTTCTCGTTTGCGACCAAAGCCTTTGCATTTTTGCATCGTAAACCCGGCTTCCTGCAATCCCCGACGCACAAAGCCTGCTGAGGTGAAGGTCGCCAGCGTGCCGCCGGGGCGAGCCAGACGGGCCATTGCGTTAAACAGCGTTGGCGTCCACATATCCGGATTTTTTGCCGGCGCGAAACCGTCCAGAAACCAGGCATCCACTTTTTGATTCAGGGAGTCATCCAGCTTGCTGGTCAGTTCGTTAATATCGCCAAACCACAGATCCAGCGTGACGCGTCCTTCATCAAGGAGCAGGCGATGGCATCCCGCCAGCGGCAGCGGCCATTGCTCTTGCAGCGCCGTGGCCCACGGGGCAAGTTCTGGCCAGTGCTGATGGGCTAAGGTCAGATCTTCACGCGTCAGCGGAAATTTTTCAAAACTGATGAAATGTAATCTTTCCAGGGTAGCGTCAGGGTGGGTATCGAGGAATTCGGCAAACGCCTGCCAGAGTGTCAGGAAGTTAAGTCCGGTGCCAAACCCGCTTTCGGCCACCACGAAGAGGGGACGTGAATGCGCAGGGAATCGCTGGGCGAGATGATTCCCGCCGAGAAAGACGTAACGTGTCTCTTCCAGCCCGTTATCATTAGAAAAATAGACATCGTCAAAATCTCGGGAAACAGGTGTACCCTCAGCGTTGAATTCAAGGTTGGCAGGTTGTATAGCGTATTGTTTCACGTAAGTTACTCGTCTGGCAGGCTGTGCCCCGATCTTAGCGATGAGTGCCTGGCTGCGCAAATTTCCACATTAAATGGCTGATCGGACTTGTTCGGCGTACAAGTGTACGCTATTGTGCCACTCGAAACTTTAAAATAGTGCGACTTACAGAGGTATTGAATGAAACGTGCAGTGATTACTGGCTTGGGCATCGTTTCCAGCATCGGTAATAACCAGCAGGAAGTCCTGGCATCTCTGCGTGAAGGACGTTCAGGGATCACTTTCTCTCAGGAGCTGAAGGACTCCGGCATGCGTAGCCACGTTTGGGGCAACGTAAAACTGGATACCACTGGCCTCATTGACCGCAAAGTAGTGCGCTTCATGAGCGACGCATCCATCTATGCATTCCTTTCTATGGAACAGGCAGTGGCTGATGCCGGCCTTGCAGCAGAAGATTACCAGAACAACCCGCGCGTTGGCCTGATTGCAGGTTCCGGCGGCGGCTCCCCGCGTTTTCAGGTGTTCGGTGCTGACGCAATGCGTAGCCCGCGTGGCCTGAAAGCGGTTGGCCCGTATGTGGTCACCAAAGCGATGGCGTCCGGCGTTTCTGCCTGCCTCGCAACGCCGTTCAAGATCCACGGCGTAAACTACTCTATCAGCTCTGCCTGTGCGACATCTGCGCACTGTATCGGCAACGCAGTAGAACAAATTCAGCTGGGCAAACAAGACATCGTTTTCGCTGGCGGCGGCGAAGAGCTGTGCTGGGAAATGGCGTGTGAATTCGACGCCATGGGCGCGCTGTCTACCAAATATAACGACGATCCATCCAAAGCTTCCCGTACCTATGACGCACACCGTGACGGTTTCGTTATTGCTGGCGGCGGCGGTATGGTCGTGGTCGAAGAGCTGGAACACGCTCTGGCACGTGGCGCGCACATCTATGCGGAAATCGTCGGTTATGGCGCAACGTCCGATGGCGCAGACATGGTTGCTCCGTCTGGCGAAGGCGCAGTACGTTGCATGCAGATGGCGATGCACGGCGTAGACACGCCGATCGACTACCTGAACTCCCACGGTACCTCTACTCCGGTAGGCGACGTGAAAGAGCTGGGTGCGATTCGTGAAGTGTTTGGCGACAACAGCCCGGCAATCTCCGCAACCAAAGCGATGACCGGTCACTCACTGGGCGCGGCTGGCGTTCAGGAAGCTATCTACTCTCTGCTGATGCTGGAACACGGTTTTATCGCGCCAAGCATCAACATTGAAGAGCTGGACGAGCAGGCGGCAGGTCTGAACATCGTGACCAAACCGACCGAGCAGGCGCTGACGACTGTAATGTCCAACAGCTTCGGTTTTGGCGGCACCAACGCCACGCTGGTTATGCGTAAGCTGTAAGCGTAAGACTGAAAGATTATGCAAGAGGGGAGCCTGATGGCTCCCTTTTTTATATCGTTGACAACCGCTCTGGTTTACAGGCAGACTCCAGCTTCAACATTATCCTCTTGATAATGCGTAAGCGTTTAACGTTATCCAACGCACCTTAATCCTGATAGTCAGGTAGAGGGGGCGTGGGCATTCCTCGCCTTACTCTGCATTTTGGAGTAACGCATGACAGCTGTAACCCAACAAGAAAAAACACCTTCGGCGAACTTTTCGCTGTTTCGCATCGCTTTTGCGGTTTTCCTGACCTATATGACGGTCGGTTTACCTTTGCCCGTCATTCCTCTGTTTGTGCACCAGGAACTGGGCTATGGCAATACCATGGTCGGCATCGCCGTCGGCGTACAGTTTCTGGCGACGGTATTAACACGCGGCTACGCCGGGCGGTTAGCCGATCAATATGGTGCCAAACGCTCGGCGCTACAGGGGATGTTTGCCTGTGGGCTGGCGGGTGCGGCGTGGCTGTTAGCCGCGCTATTGCCCGTTTCTGTTCCCGTAAAATTTGCGTTGCTAATCGTCGGTCGTTTGATCCTCGGTTTTGGCGAAAGCCAACTGCTCACCGGAACGTTGACCTGGGGGCTGGGGCTGGTCGGTCCAACACGCTCCGGTAAGGTGATGTCATGGAACGGAATGGCGATTTACGGCGCGCTGGCCGCCGGTGCACCGTTGGGACTTCTGATCCACAGCCACTTTGGCTTCGCGGCGCTGGCGGGAACCACGATGGTATTACCGCTGCTGGCATGGGTATTCAACGGCACCGTGCGTAAAGTGCCTGCACATGCAGGAGAACGCCCTTCGTTATGGAGCGTGGTAGGGCTTATCTGGAAACCGGGCCTGGGCCTGGCGCTGCAGGGCGTTGGCTTTGCGGTGATCGGTACATTTATTTCACTCTATTTTGTCAGCAATGGCTGGACGATGGCGGGGTTCACCCTGACCGCGTTTGGCGGGGCGTTTGTGCTGATGCGCATTCTGTTTGGCTGGATGCCGGACCGGTTTGGCGGCGTGAAGGTTGCCGTTGTCTCTTTGCTGGTGGAAATCGCAGGACTGATTCTGCTGTGGCAGGCCCCAACAGCCTGGGTTGCACTGCTTGGAGCGGCATTAACCGGGGCCGGGTGTTCGCTTATCTTCCCGGCCTTGGGCGTCGAGGTGGTGAAGCGAGTACCCGCGCAGGTTCGCGGTACGGCGCTTGGCGGTTACGCCGCATTTCAGGATATCTCCTACGGCATAAGCGGGCCGGTCGCCGGGGTGCTGGCCACCGCGTACGGTTATCCCTCAGTGTTCCTTGCCGGGGCGATATCCGCCGTGGTGGGGATTATTGTAACGTTGCTTACGCTGCGTAAAGGTTAAGCGACCAGCCAGAAAATGGCTAACGCAATCATCAATGCAACAAACAACAGTCCCGGTCGTGCCGACAGAGATTTAACCGTTTCAATCATCGGCGCGAACGGGCTGTAAATGGGCTGCAGATGACGCGGATCGCTGAGCTCGCGTTCTCGTTCCACGCGACGCAGGAAAATTTGATTGAGCAAGTCCTGCACCTGCACCGTGGTCAGAATCGATTGTGGTTGGATCTGATACGTCTGCTGCGCGTACTCTTTTATTGCTGTCAGCTCATTCGGCTCTAATGGCAGCTTCAGCGCAGCCTGGAGCGTTTGTAGCGTCGGGGCGCTTTGCAGGCTGAGCGTCTGGCGCGCCTGCAGCCAGGTGACCAGGTGCGTAAACTGTTTGGCAGGGATCAGCTCACCGCTTTTTACGCCAGACAACTCCAGCATCGACTGCCAGATCATCTTCCCGGATTCTCCCGTGGCCGCCGCCAGTTTAGTAACTAACTGGTTCAGCGTATTGTGCTCTGCGGGGAGCAACGGGCGATCGGTTGCCGGGCGCTGCTGCGGCTGTGGTATCGACAGCTGCCCTTGTTGCAGCAGCGTGAGCACGTTTTTCAACTGCTCAGGCGTGAGCTGGCTGAGCGCCGTTTGCCCATACTGCTGACGGATAAAATCACTCACCGCCTGGCGATTATTTCCCTGGCTCAGTAATTCAGTGAGCTGCGAAAGCACCTGACGATTAACATGATTTTGCTGAGCAACTCCCAGCCGTTGGTTAAGGTTTTGCTCAGCGGCTGGAAAGTGACGTGACTGCAGCGGAGTATCACTTTTGACGCCCAGATCGTGCTTCATTCCGGCCCACACCTCAGCACTTTGCTGCTGGGTGAGTGAAATCAAACGGGTAATTAGTCGTTCCAACACAGTACGTTGTTGTGTGGATAACGGTTGTTCACCCGCAGCGGAAGGGGCATTTTGGCCTTCGCCGGGAGGGCGTGCGGGCGTACCTGAAATGGGCTGCATCATCTCTGTTCCTTAAATCTGTGCTGACCAGGTCTCGCAGTATGCCTGGCGGCGAGATTATGGCACACTTGCCCGGTTAACTCTCGTTCTCAAACAGGTGCGAAAGACGTGAAAATCCTCGTTGATGAAAATATGCCCTATGCCCGCGAACTGTTCAGTCGTTTGGGGGAGGTCAAAGCGGTTCCCGGTCGTCCGATTCCCGTTGCTGAACTGGATGATGCGGATGCTTTAATGGTGCGCTCGGTGACGAAAGTAAATGAATCACTGCTTGGAGGAAAACCGGTTAAATTTGTCGGTACGGCAACCGCTGGTACAGACCATGTGGATGACGCCTGGCTTGCGCAGGCTGGGATCGGTTTTTCCGCCGCGCCCGGTTGTAACGCGATAGCGGTCGTAGAATATGTTTTTTCAGCGTTGCTGATGCTGGCGGAGCGTGACGGGTTTTCGTTACGCGATCGTACCGTAGGCATTGTGGGTGTGGGCAACGTGGGTGGGCGTTTGCAGGCGCGTCTGGACGCGCTGGGGATCCGCACGCTGCTGTGCGATCCACCGCGAGCCGATCGCGGTGACGAGGGCGATTTCCGCTCGCTGGACGAACTGGTAGAGCAAGCCGATGTGCTGACTTTCCATACGCCACTGTTTAAAGACGGACCCTACAAAACGCTGCACATGGCGGATGATGCGCTGATTAGCCGACTGAAGCCGGGCACTATTCTGATCAATGCCTGCCGTGGGCCGGTCATCGACAATACAGCATTGCTGAACCGGTTGAATGCCGGTCAGTCGCTGAGCGTTGTGCTGGATGTCTGGGAAGGAGAGCCGGATCTCAATGTGGCGTTGCTGGAAAAAGCCGATATCGGCACGGCGCACATTGCCGGGTATACCCTCGAAGGAAAAGCGCGTGGCACCACGCAGGTCTTTGAGGCCTATAGTAAGTTTATTGGTCACGAGCAGCACGTTGCGCTCAGTACCCTGTTACCCGCGCCGGAATTTGGTCGTATCACCCTGCATGGCCCGTTAGATCAGCCAACGCTGAAAAGGCTGGTGCATTTAGTGTATGATGTGCGCCGCGATGATGCGCCGCTGCGTAAAGTCGCTGGAATTCCGGGTGAGTTTGATAAACTGCGTAAAAATTACCTTGAGCGTCGTGAGTGGTCGTCTTTATATGTGATGTGTGACGACGCAACGGCTGCTGCCTTATTGTGTAAGCTGGGTTTTAACGCTGTTCATCATCCGGCACATTAATGTCTTCTTAATGCTCCCTGTCGAATAATGCGACAGGGACGCTTACGTATTTCTTGGAGTAAATCACCATGTCTGAAGGCTGGAATATTGCCATTCTGGGCGCAACGGGCGCCGTAGGCGAAGCCCTGCTCGATACGCTGGCTGAACGCCAGTTCCCGGTCGGTGAAATTTATGCGCTGGCGCGTAATGAAAGCGCCGGTGAGCATCTGCGTTTTAACGGTAAATCGGTCATAGTGCAGGACGTTGCAGAATTTGACTGGACGCAGGCACAGTTGGCATTTTTTGTTGCGGGCACTGAAGCCACCGCCGCATGGGTAGAAGAAGCAACAAATGCGGGTTGCCTGGTGATTGACAGCAGCGGTCTGTTCGCGCTTGAGCCAGACGTTCCGCTGGTGGTTCCGGACGTTAACCCGTTCGTGCTGGCAGATTACCGTAACCGCAATGTGATTGCGGTACCAAACAGCCTGACAAGCCAGTTGCTGTCTGCGCTGAAACCATTGATTGATGACGGCGGGCTGTCACGGATTACGGTGACCAATATTATTTCGGCTTCCGCTCACGGCAAAAAAGCCGTAGACGCACTGGCCGGACAAAGCGCGAAATTGCTTAACGGCATCCCGATTGACGAAGATGATTTCTTTGGTCGTCAGCTGGCGTTCAATATGCTGCCGCTGCTGCCCGATCGCGAAGGCAGCGTGCGTGAAGAGCGTCGTATTGTTGATGAAGTGCGCAAAATTATGCAGGATGACGGCCTGCTGATCTCCGCCAGCATCGTGCAGTCCCCGGTGTTTTATGGCCATGCGCAGATGGTGAATTTTGAAGCCCTGCGCCCGTTGGCGGCGGAAGAAGCACGTGATGCGTTTTCACGCGGCGAAGATGTGGTGTTGTCGGAAGAGACCGACTTCCCTACCCAGGTTGGCGACGCGTCAGGTACTCCGCACCTTTCTATTGGCTGCGTGCATAACGATTACGGTATGCCGGAGCAAGTTCAGTTCTGGTCTGTGGCAGACAACGTACGCTTTGGCGGCGCGTTAATGGCGGTGAAAATTGCGGAAAAACTGGTGCAGGAGTACCTGTACTAATGTCTGACCAGCAACAGCCGTCAACCCATAAAATTGCGCTGGGCATTGAGTATGACGGCAGCAAATATTATGGCTGGCAGCGCCAGAACGAAGTGCGTAGCGTTCAGGAAAAACTGGAAAAAGCGCTTTCTCAGGTGGCGAATGAACGCATTAATGTTTTTTGTGCAGGTCGCACGGATGCGGGCGTTCATGGCACTGGGCAGGTCGTGCATTTTGAAACCACTGCTCAGCGTAAAGATGCGGCCTGGACACTGGGGGTAAATGCGAATTTACCTGGTGACATCGCCGTGCGCTGGGTGAAAGCTGTACCTGATGATTTTCATGCCAGATTTAGCGCTACGGCTCGCCGTTATCGCTACATCATCTACAATCATCGGTTGCGCCCTGCGGTTTTGGGTAAAGGGGTAACCCATTATTATGAACCGCTGGACGCTGAGCGTATGCATCGTGCAGCCCAGTGTCTGATTGGCGAAAATGATTTTACCTCGTTCCGGGCGGTACAGTGCCAGTCGCGCACACCGTGGCGTAACGTGATGCACATTAACGTCGAACGTTTCGGTGCATATGTGGTGGTGGATATTAAAGCGAATGCCTTTGTACATCATATGGTCAGGAATATTGTCGGCAGCCTGATGGAAGTTGGCGCCAACAACCAGCCGGAGAGCTGGATAGCAGAACTGTTAGCGGCAAAGGACAGAACGCTGGCAGCGGCAACGGCGAAAGCGGAAGGACTGTATCTGGTTGCAGTAGATTACCCGGACCGGTTCGACCTGCCAAAACCGCCTATGGGCCCGCTATTTCTGGCGGACTAATTTGAGTCGTATAAAGGCATAACTATGGACCTGATTTACTTTCTTATTGATTTTATCCTGCACATTGATGTGCACCTGGCGGAGCTGGTTGCGGAATACGGTATCTGGGTATACGCGATTCTGTTTCTGATCCTGTTCTGCGAAACCGGGCTGGTGGTGACGCCGTTCCTGCCGGGAGACTCGCTGCTGTTTGTTGCTGGTGCGCTTTCTGCGCTGCCGACCAATGATCTCAATGTTCATCTGATGGTGGCGCTGATGATTGTGGCGGCGATTGTGGGCGATGCAGTGAACTACACGATTGGCCGATTGTTCGGGGAAAAACTTTTCAGTAACCCGAACTCCAAAATTTTCCGTCGCAGCTACCTGGATAAAACCCATGCGTTCTACGAGCGTCATGGCGGTAAGACGATTATCCTGGCGCGTTTCGTGCCTATCGTGCGCACATTTGCGCCGTTTGTTGCCGGTATGGGACATATGTCCTACCGTCACTTTGCGATGTATAACGTCGTAGGTGCATTGCTGTGGGTATTGTTGTTCACCTACGCAGGCTACCTGTTCGGCGATCTGCCGATTGTCCAGGAAAACCTGAAATTACTGATTGTGGCGATTATCGTCCTTTCCGTATTGCCGGGGGTGATTGAAGTAATTCGCCATAAACGTGCTGCGTCACGGGCTGCAAAATAGAAAGTAACTCAGCGGTTCGACCACTTTTTTATCCAAAGTTTCGGGCTGTTATGTTTTAATGTGCAACATTCATGGTCTGTTAGGGGCAAAAATGGCATTATGCGCCCCTTATAACAAAGCTGACTAGGGTTCAGGCAGAAAGGTCACCAATGAGCTGGATTGAACGAATTAAAAGCAACATTACTCCCACCCGCAAGGCAAGCATTCCTGAAGGGGTGTGGACCAAGTGTGATAGCTGCGGTCAGGTTTTATACCGTGCTGAGCTGGAACGTAATCTTGAGGTCTGTCCGAAGTGTGACCATCATATGCGCATGTCGGCGCGCAATCGCCTGCATAGCCTGTTAGATGAAGGTTCTCTTGTGGAACTGGGTAGCGAGCTTGAGCCGAAAGACGTGCTGAAGTTTCGTGACTCCAAAAAATACAAAGACAGACTGGCTTCTGCGCAGAAAGAAACCGGCGAGAAAGATGCGCTGGTGGTGATGAAAGGCACGCTGCATGGTATGCCGGTCGTTGCTGCGGCATTCGAGTTCGCGTTTATGGGCGGCTCCATGGGCTCTGTGGTCGGTGCGCGTTTTGTCCGTGCCGTTGAGCAGGCACTGGAAGACAACTGTCCGCTGATCTGCTTCTCCGCTTCTGGCGGGGCGCGTATGCAGGAAGCGCTGATGTCTCTGATGCAGATGGCAAAAACCTCTGCTGCGCTGGCGAAAATGCAGGAACGCGGTTTACCGTATATTTCTGTACTGACCGACCCAACAATGGGTGGTGTTTCCGCAAGCTTCGCGATGCTGGGCGATCTCAACATTGCAGAACCGAAAGCACTGATCGGCTTCGCGGGTCCGCGTGTTATCGAGCAAACCGTACGTGAGAAACTGCCGCCGGGATTCCAGCGCAGCGAGTTCCTGATTGAAAAAGGCGCTATCGATATGATCGTCCGCCGTCCGGAAATGCGCCTGAAACTGGCAAGCATCCTGGCGAAGCTGATGAATCTTCCTGCGCCGAATCCGGATGAGCCGCGTGAAGGCGAGGTGGTATCTCCGGTACCCGATCAGGAATCAGAAGCCTGATAACTTACTCTATGGATTTCGAGTTGCAGGAAGACGGCAAGAGAGTGAACCCCGATGAGCTTGCACGGGCAAGTGATTCGGGTGAGCGAGAGCAGCCAACACACCTGCAGCTTGTAAGACGACGAGTAAAAAAGGGCAGGGCCAACTGGCGCTGCCTTTTGCTTTAATCTACGTAATAAAATTACAGGCATCATGGACAATAAACGTATTCCTCAAGCCGCGTCGCCCCTGGCGTCGTGGCTTTCTTATCTGGAAAACCTGCACAGTAAAACCATCGATCTTGGCCTTGAGCGCGTAAGCCAGGTAGCGCGCAAACTGGGTGTATTGAAACCCGCGCCATTTGTGTTTACGGTGGCAGGAACCAACGGAAAAGGCACGACCTGTCGTACGCTGGAATCTGTGCTGACTGCGGCAGGATATAAAGTTGGGGTATATAGTTCGCCTCATCTGGTGCGCTACACGGAACGCGTACGCGTGCAGGGGGGGGAACTGCCGGAATCAGCCCATACCGCCTCGTTTGCTGAGATTGAAGACGCTCGTGGTGATATTTCCCTGACTTACTTTGAATACGGTACGTTATCGGCACTCTGGCTGTTTAAACAGGCCCAACTGGATGTCGTTATTCTGGAAGTGGGATTAGGCGGCCGCCTTGACGCCACCAATATCGTCGATGCCGATGTCGCTGTAGTCACCAGTATTGCGCTTGACCATACTGACTGGCTGGGCCCGGATCGTGAAAGTATTGGTCGTGAGAAGGCAGGCATTTTCCGTGCAGAGAAACCGGCTATCGTCGGCGAGCCTGAAATGCCTTACACCATCGCGGATGTCGCGCAAGAGTGCGGGGCGATTTTGCAACGCTGCGGCGTAGACTGGCGCTATGCGGTTACTGAGAACGACTGGTCGTTTACGGATGCTTATGGAACGTTGGCGCATTTGCCGTTGCCTCAGGTGCCACAACCTAATGCTGCTACCGCACTGGCTGCGCTGCGCGCAAGCGGGCTGAACGTTAGCGAGCAGGCGATTCGTGACGGCATCGAACGCGCGATTTTACCTGGGCGCTTCCAGATTGTGAGCGAGTCGCCGCGAGTGATTTTCGATGTTGCCCATAACCCGCATGCGGCAGAGTATCTGACCGGACGTCTGAAAAAGTTAGTGAAAAGCGGGCGTGTACTTGCGGTTATCGGTATGCTACATGATAAAGATATTGCCGGTACGTTAGCCTGGTTAAAAAGCGTGGTTGACGTCTGGTACTGTGCGCCCCTGGAAGGGCCGCGTGGCGCAACGGCAGAACAACTGCTGGAGCACCTGGGCAAAGGCAACGCTTATGACAGCGTGGCGCAGGCATGGTCTGCAGCACTTGCTGAGGCGAAGCCAGAAGATACCGTGTTGGTGTGTGGATCCTTTCACACTGTCGCACATGTCATGGAAGTAATAGACGTGGGGAGAAGCGGTGGCGAGTAAGTTTCAGAATCGATTAGTCGGCACAATTGTGCTAGTCGCGCTCGGGGTAATTGTGCTTCCCGGGCTGCTTGACGGGCAGAAAAAGCATTATCAGGATGAATTTGCAGCGATCCCACTGGTGCCTAAACCCGGTGATCGCGATGAACCAGACATGATGCCTGCAGCAACGCAGGCGCTGCCGACTCAGCCGCCGGAAGGGGCGGCAGAAGAGGTGCGTGCGGGTGATGCTGCCGCGCCATCGTTGGATCCATCACGTTTGACGACGGCAAACAGCGCGGAATTAGATCCTGTCCCTGCGCCTGTGGAACCACCGAAACCTAAACCGAAACCGCAGCCTGTTGCCGTCGCTCCGACGCCTGCGCCGGCCCCAGCGCCGAAACCGGCTGTTGAGGAACCGCCAGCCCCAACCGGCAAAGCGTACGTTGTACAGCTCGGTGCGCTGAAAAATGCGGATAAGGTCAATGAGATCGTGGGTAAACTTCGTGGCGCGGGCTTCCGGGTATATACTTCCCCGTCAACGCCGGTGCAGGGTAAAATAACCCGCATTCTCGTCGGGCCGGACGCCTCCAAAGATAAGCTAAAGAACTCGCTGGACGAGCTGCAGAAGATCTCTGGTCTGAGTGGCGTCGTGATGGGGTACACCCCTAATTAAGGGATTGCGCTGTTTACGGCGCAGCCCTGATTCAGGCCGGATACGGTGTTTTTACCGCTATCCGGTAGTGCCCGAAGAGGCATAAAACGGTATGGCGTTGAAGATTTTTTCAGCGCCATTTTTATTTACGCGTGGAAAGGAAATCCCTACGCAAACGTTTTCTTTTTCTGTTAGAATGCGCCCCGAACAGGACGACAGGGCGTAAAATCGTGGGACACATATGGTCTGGATTGATTACGCCATTATCGCGGTGATTGGTTTTTCCTGTCTGGTTAGCCTGATCCGTGGCTTTGTTCGTGAAGCATTATCGTTGGTGACTTGGGGTTGTGCTTTCTTTGTCGCCAGCCATTACTACACTTACCTGTCTGTCTGGTTTACGGGCTTTGAAGACGAACTGGTTCGAAATGGGATTGCTATCGCGATACTGTTCATCGCGACACTTATCGTCGGCGCTATCGTTAACTTTGTGATAGGCCAACTGGTAGAGAAAACAGGACTGTCGGGTACCGACAGGGTGTTGGGGATCTGCTTCGGTGCTTTGCGTGGAGCGTTGATCGTTGCCGCCATACTGTTCTTTCTCGATACCTTTACCGGTCTGTCGAAAAGTGAAGACTGGGGTAAGTCGCAGCTGATTCCGCAGTTCAGTTTCATCATCAGATGGTTCTTTGACTATCTGCAAAGCTCGTCAAGTTTCTTGCCCAAAGTATAAACTTTGGGTCGTTGCTGAACGAGGAAAAGACGTATGTGCGGTATTGTCGGTATCGCCGGTGTTATGCCGGTAAACCAGTCGATTTATGACGCGTTAACGGTGCTCCAGCATCGTGGTCAGGATGCTGCGGGCATCATCACCATTGATGCCAACAACTGCTTCCGCTTGCGTAAAGCAAACGGAATGGTGAGCGATATTTTTGAAGCGCGCCATATGCAGCGTTTGCAGGGCAATATGGGCATCGGTCATGTGCGTTACCCAACGGCTGGCAGCTCCAGCGCCTCCGAAGCTCAACCTTTTTACGTCAACTCACCGTATGGCATCACTCTTGCCCATAATGGCAACCTGACCAACGCGCATGAGTTGCGTAAAAAGCTGTTTGAAGAAAAGCGCCGCCACATCAATACCACTTCAGATTCTGAAATTCTGCTGAATATTTTCGCCAGCGAGCTGGATAACTTCCGCCATTACCCGCTGGAGGCCGACAATATTTTTGCTGCCATTGCGGCAACCAACCGCCAGATTCGCGGCGCCTATGCCTGCGTGGCGATGATTATCGGTCACGGTATGGTTGCCTTCCGCGACCCTAACGGTATCCGTCCGCTGGTAATGGGCAAACGCGATATTGGCGATGGCCGTACCGAGTACATGGTGGCGTCTGAGAGCGTAGCGCTGGACACGTTGGGCTTTGAATTCCTGCGCGACGTAGCCCCTGGCGAAGCGGTGTATATCACCGAAAAAGGCCAGCTGTTTACCCGTCAGTGTGCTGATAACCCGGTGAGCAATCCGTGTCTGTTTGAATACGTTTACTTCGCTCGTCCTGACTCCTTTATCGACAAGATTTCCGTCTACAGCGCCCGTGTGAATATGGGGACTAAGCTTGGCGAAAAAATTGCCCGTGAGTGGGAAGATCTGGACATCGACGTAGTAATCCCAATCCCGGAAACCTCCTGCGATATCGCGCTGGAAATTGCCCGCATTCTCGGTAAGCCGTACCGTCAGGGGTTTGTGAAAAACCGCTATGTGGGACGCACCTTTATCATGCCGGGCCAGCAGCTGCGCCGTAAATCAGTGCGCCGTAAGCTGAACGCTAACCGTGCGGAATTCCGTGATAAAAACGTGCTGCTGGTGGATGACTCCATCGTGCGCGGCACCACTTCAGAACAGATTATCGAGATGGCGCGTGAAGCCGGAGCGAAGAAGGTGTATCTGGCATCTGCCGCCCCGGAAATTCGCTTCCCGAACGTTTATGGCATCGATATGCCTACCGCGACGGAGCTGATTGCGCATGGTCGTGAAGTGGACGAGATTCGCCAGATAATCGGCGCAGATGGTCTGATCTTCCAGGACCTGAACGATCTGATTGAAGCTGTCCGTGCTGAGAATCCGGATATTCAGCAGTTTGAATGTTCAGTGTTTAACGGTGTGTACGTCACCAAAGACGTCGACCAGCAATATCTCGATTTCCTCGACTCCCTGCGTAATGATGATGCTAAAGCGGTATTGCGTCAGAACGAAGCGGAAAACCTTGAAATGCACAACGAAGGTTAATGTTTGCTCGCAAGCAAGGGCGCAACCTGCACCCTTGCTTGCAACTCACCGTAATTTCCTGCAAAGTCGGCCCTGAGCAAGTAAGGGCTATTACACATGAAACGACTCATCATTGGTATTTCTGGCGCAAGCGGGGCAATTTACGGCGTGCGCCTGCTGCAGGTTTTGCGTGACATTACCGATGTGGAAACCCATCTGGTGATGAGTGCCGCTGCCCGGCAGACGCTGGCACTGGAAACGGACCTCTCTGTGCGTGACGTGCAGGCGCTGGCAAATGTGAATCATGATACGCGCGATATCGCCGCCAGTATCTCCTCCGGCTCTTTTCAGACCGCCGGCATGGTCATCCTGCCGTGTTCAATCAAAACCCTTTCTGGCATTGTCCACAGTTACACCGATGGGTTGCTTACCCGTGCGGCAGATGTGGTGTTGAAAGAACGTCGTCCGCTGGTGCTGTGTGTACGCGAAACGCCGCTGCATCTGGGGCATCTGCGCCTCATGACTCAGGCGGCAGAAATTGGCGCAGTGATTATGCCACCAGTCCCGGCGTTCTATCATCGTCCACAAACGCTCGATGATGTGATTAATCAAACGGTTAATCGCGTGCTTGACCAGTTTGATATTACCCTTCCGCAGGACCTGTTCACCCGCTGGCAAGGGGCGTAAGCCGTTCCATCAGCGTGCAAAGAAATATCCGTTGCCCTGTTTCAGGGCAATTTTGTAACCGCGATCATATCCTCAACATTTAATTCGTTAAAACTCAACGAAACGCTGCGGTTCAACCGTCAGACCTGCTATCTTCAAAATCAGGACATTATTGCAACGTTTTATTAACATATTTAACGTCGAATATCCTCATCGACGCGAAAATGGCATAAGACCTGCATGAAAAAGTCTGCAAACACACAACACAACGTAAAACATAATAAAATTACGCCACTTGAGGGTTATGTATGAAGAAGACGGTTCTTGCTTTGTCTTTGCTGGTAGGACTCTCCGCCACCGCGGCCAGCTACGCAGCACTTCCGCAGACGGTTCGTATTGGTACAGATACAACGTACGCACCTTTTTCCTCTAAAGATGCCAAAGGCGACTTTGTCGGCTTTGATATCGATCTGGGAAATGAGATGTGTAAGCGCATGCAGATCAAATGTACCTGGGTTGCCAGCGACTTTGATGCGCTGATCCCGTCGCTGAAAGCGAAAAAAATTGATGCCATTATCTCCTCGCTTTCTATCACCGAGAAGCGTCAGCAAGAGATTGCATTCTCAGACAAACTTTACGCAGCAGACTCACGGCTGATCGCCGCAAAAGGTTCCCCAATTAAACCGACTCTGGACTCCCTCAAGGGTAAACACGTTGGCGTGCTGCAAGGCTCTACTCAGGAAGCCTATGCCAATGACAACTGGCGTAGCAAAGGCGTGGATGTGGTGGCCTATGCGAACCAGGATCTTATCTATTCTGACCTGACGGCGGGTCGTCTCGACGCAGCACTGCAGGATGAAGTCGCGGCCAGCGAAGGCTTCCTGAAGCAACCTGCCGGTAAGGACTACGACTTTGCAGGTCCTTCGGTGAAAGATAAAAAATACTTTGGTGACGGAACCGGGATTGGTTTGCGCAAAGATGACACCGAGCTGAAAGCCGCTTTTGATAAAGCGCTGGGTGAACTGCGCAAAGACGGCACCTACGACAAAATGGCGAGCAAATATTTTAATTTTAATGTCTACGGCGATTAATACAGCGGCGTGGGGAATTGACTGCACCATTGCGGGTAACCATTACGGTGCATAATACATTCAGTGCACTGTTTTGGTGCTTTTATCGCTGACTTAATAAGCATGAGTGCATACTTAAGCGCTTTTCATGCAAATAAATACCGCCGGCAGGGTAGAATACTTTGCCTTGTCGGCCTGATTAATGGCACGATAACTGCACCTGGTCCTGTAAAGATCCCCTATAAAAGACAGTCTGTTGAGGATAGTTATGAAAAAACTGGTGTTGTCTCTTTCTCTGGTTCTGGCTTTCTCCAGTGCTACCGCAGCATTTGCAGCCATTCCGCAAAAAATTCGTATCGGTACCGATCCTACTTATGCGCCGTTCGAATCGAAAAATGCACAGGGTGAATTAGTCGGTTTTGATATCGATCTGGCTAAAGAGCTGTGCAAACGTATTAATACGCAATGTACTTTCGTGGAAAACCCGCTGGACGCGCTGATCCCTTCGTTAAAAGCGAAGAAAATCGATGCCATCATGTCCTCGCTTTCCATTACTGAAAAACGTCAGCAGGAAATCGCTTTTACTGACAAGCTTTATGCAGCCGACTCGCGTCTGGTTGTCGCTAAAGATTCAGCTATTCAGCCGACCATTGAGTCGCTGAAAGGTAAACGTGTTGGTGTGCTGCAGGGCACCACCCAGGAAACGTTCGGCAACGAACACTGGGCGCCAAAAGGTATTGAGATTGTCTCTTATCAGGGGCAGGACAATATCTATTCTGACCTGACTGCCGGGCGTATTGACGCCGCGTTCCAGGATGAAGTCGCGGCCAGCGAAGGCTTCCTGAAACAGCCAGTCGGTAAAGATTACAAATTTGGCGGTCCGTCTGTGAAAGACGAGAAGTTGTTCGGCGTGGGTACCGGTATGGGGCTGCGCAAAGACGATAACGAGCTGCGCGAAGCGCTGAACAAAGCCTTTGCCGAAATGCGAGCTGACGGTACTTACGAGAAGCTGGCGAAAAAGTACTTCGATTTTGATGTTTACGGCGGTTAATTACCGCAGGTGCTGATAAAGCCCGTAGATTTTTGATCGACTTATTGCCTGATGGCGGCTGCGTCTTATCAGGCCTACGACGAAAGCTTGTAGGCCTGATAAGCGAAGCGCCATCAGGCATAAAGTGACGAGACAAAATATCAAAAGAGGCTTACTACTCCACCACACACGACAGGACAGGCAGCATGTTGTATGGCTTTTCAGGTGTTATTTTACAGGGCGCAATTGTTACGCTGGAGCTGGCACTCAGCTCGGTGGTACTGGCGGTTCTGATAGGTCTTGTCGGCGCAGCAGCAAAGCTGTCGCAAAGCCGGGCAATGGGGCTTATTTTCGAAGGGTACACAACCCTAATCCGCGGCGTGCCCGATCTGGTCTTAATGCTGCTCATCTTCTACGGATTACAAATCGCGCTGAATACCATTACCGATGCCATCGGTATCGGCCAGATTGATATCGATCCGATGGTTGCGGGCATTATCACCCTTGGATTTATCTACGGCGCCTACTTTACCGAAACTTTTCGCGGTGCGTTTATGGCTGTACCAAAAGGCCATATTGAAGCCGCGACGGCGTTTGGCTTTACCAGCTCACAAATATTTCGTCGCATTATGTTCCCGGCGATGATGCGTTATGCATTACCGGGAATCGGTAATAACTGGCAGGTTATTCTTAAGGCTACGGCACTGGTGTCGCTGCTCGGCCTGGAAGACGTGGTGAAAGCGACCCAGCTTGCCGGGAAGAGTACCTGGGAGCCGTTCTATTTTGCCGTCGTGTGCGGGGTCATCTATCTGGTGTTTACCACTGTTTCTAATGGTGTGCTGCTGTACCTTGAGCGCCGCTATTCCGTGGGTGTAAAGAGGGCTGACCTGTGATCGAGATTATTCAGGAATACTGGAAGTCCCTGCTGTGGACCGACGGATATCGCTACACTGGCGTCGCTATCACCCTGTGGCTTTTGATTTCGTCAGTAGTGATGGGCGGAATACTTGCGCTCTTTTTGGCTATTGGCCGCGTTTCCAGTAATAAATTTATCCAGTTTCCTATCTGGCTGTTCACCTATATTTTTCGTGGCACGCCGCTGTACGTTCAGCTACTGGTGTTTTATTCCGGGATGTATACGCTGGAGATCGTCAAAGGCACGGACTTCCTCAACGCGTTTTTCCGCAGCGGGCTGAATTGCACCGTGCTGGCGTTGACGCTGAATACCTGCGCCTATACCACTGAGATTTTCGCCGGGGCTATCCGTTCTGTGCCTCACGGTGAGATTGAGGCTGCTCGCGCATACGGTTTCTCGTCATTCAAACTGTATCGATGCATTATTTTACCTTCCGCGCTGCGTATTGCGTTGCCGGCTTACAGCAATGAAGTCATTTTAATGCTGCACTCCACGGCGCTGGCGTTTACCGCAACGGTACCAGACCTGTTGAAAATCGCCCGCGATATCAACTCGGCAACGTATCAGCCGTTTACCGCCTTCGGTATTGCCGCTGTACTGTATTTGATTATTTCGTATGTCCTGATCAGTCTGTTCCGTAAAGCGGAAAAACGCTGGTTGCAGCATGTATCCTCTAAATGATTCGAGTAACACGATGTCTGAAAATAAATTAAACGTTATCGATTTACATAAGCACTACGGCGAACATGAAGTGCTGAAAGGGGTGTCGCTGCAGGCCAACGCTGGTGATGTTATCAGTATTATTGGCTCATCAGGTTCCGGTAAAAGTACCTTCCTGCGCTGCATTAACTTTCTTGAGAAACCAAGTGCCGGGTCGATTGTAGTCAGTGGTCAGAATATTGGTCTGGTGCGCGACAAAGACGGTCAGCTCAAGGTTGCGGATAAAAACCAGCTGCGCCTGCTGCGCACGCGTCTGACGATGGTCTTTCAGCACTTTAATCTGTGGAGCCACATGACGGTGCTGGAAAACGTCATGGAAGCGCCGATCCAGGTGTTGGGGCTGAGCAAACAGGAAGCCCGCGACCGTGCGGTGAAGTATCTGGCTAAAGTGGGCATTGATGAGCGCGCGCAGGGCAAATATCCGGTGCATCTGTCCGGTGGTCAGCAGCAGCGTGTTTCCATTGCCCGTGCGCTGGCGATGGAGCCGGAAGTGTTGCTGTTTGATGAACCCACATCGGCACTAGATCCTGAGCTGGTGGGTGAAGTGCTGCGCATTATGCAACAGCTGGCCGAAGAGGGGAAAACCATGGTGGTGGTGACTCACGAAATGGGGTTTGCCCGTCATGTTTCCACGCACGTGATTTTCCTGCATCAGGGGAAAATTGAGGAAGAGGGCGACCCGGAGCAGGTATTCGGTAATCCGCAAAGCCCACGTTTGCAGCAGTTCCTCAAAGGTTCGTTGAAGTAAATCACCTGCCCGGAGGCGTTACGTTTTCCGGGCTTACAATTTTAGCGCGTCGCGCTCCAGCCGAAACACCCAGTCGTCGTAGGCGATGCCATCAATCTCATACGCCTTTTCCAGTACCTGGGTACGCACAAACCCCGTTTTTTCCAGAATACGAACAGAACCCTTATTCTCCGCGAGTGCGTAAGCGTTTATCGCCGTGACGTCCGTGCGCTCGAAAGCGTACTGGCACACTGCCGTCACGGCTTCGCTGGCAATCCCTTTCCCCTGAGCTTCTGGCAAAATGGCGTAGCCGAGGTCGGCCTCGTGTGGGTATAAATGGCTGATTTGCAGACCAATATCACCGAGAGGTGTTGATTTGTTATGCTCGCGGATGACAAAAGTATGCTGTGCAGCCAGGCGTCTGGCGAATAACAGACGCGTGTCTTTCGCTGGGGCAATATCACCCATATAGCGCATGACTTCCGGGCATTCACGTAATCTCTGGAAAAATGACCAGTCAGAAAATTTAAATAAGGAGAGGGTAAGTCGGGGAGTCGAAATTATCGCCATAACGTCGCCATTGCGGAAATCTGGCCTATAACCTTACCACCACAACAGCGACCGTGAATAGAGCTACGGGATTATCGGATCACATCCGCCAACGCTTCTTCTAAATCGTACCAGCGAAATGCAAAACCGGACGCTTCCAGGCGTTTGGGCAATGCTCGCTGCCCGCCGAGGACCAGCACCGAAGACTCGCCCATCAGCAGCCGCATAGCGGTGGCGGGAATGCGCAGAATGGCAGGGCGGTTTAGAGCGTGTCCCAGCGCGTGGGCAAACTGCTCATTGTGCACCGGGTATGGCGAAACCATATTGAAGGGACCGCGTAGATCATTATTCAGCAGCCAGATAATTCCGTTGACCATATCATCAACATGGATCCAGGCCATATACTGTCGTCCGTTACCGATTGGGCCGCCTAAGCCAAGACGAAACGGCGGGACCATTTTCGCCAGAATACCGCCAGCAGAGGCTAGTACCACGCCGGTACGCAGCATACACACGCGGGTTTTGTCGCTTTGCGCAGTGCTGGCAATTTGCTCCCAGCGGGCACATAGCTTATGGGTAAATTCGTTATGCGGTGGCTCTTCTTCCGTAACCACAACTTCGCCCAAATCGCCGTAGTAACCGGTAGCGGAACCGGAGATTAACACTGAGGGCGGCGTCTCGCTGGCATTGATTAAATCGACCAGTTTCTGCGTAATGCCCCAACGGCTCTGGCACAGGCGTTCCTTTTGCTGTGCGCTCCAGCGCTTATCTGCAATAGGTTCTCCGGCAAGGTTAATCACGGCATCAATGTCATTGAGATGTTGCCGCTCTTCCAGTCCTTTCCATAACGTGACCCGAGAGTCGAGAATCTGACGAGCCTTATCAGGGGTACGTGTCACTACAATTATCTGATGCCCCAGTTCCAGCAGGCAGGGGATCAGATGACGTCCAATCAGGCCAGTACCGCCGGTAATCAGAATCTGCATGTCGCCTCCCGGGTTACGTTTTAGCGCTGCCAGCTCAGCGTCATAGAAACTGAGTCGGCGTAACGCAATGCGTGAAGTTTATCTATCTCCACTTCAGCATAAGTGACCCAGTGATGTTCGCGTGCGATATCGAGCACATCTTGAGTTAATTTTTCTAATAATGAGAAGCGGTTACCCTCCACGTGGGCAATGATGCTTTTGGTGATTGTGCGATAATTCAGCGCGTCGTTGATATCTTCGCTGGTACGGGCTTTGTCTGCCGGATAGTGAATGGCAATGTTGATGACGATATCCTGGCGGTTAAGGATCTCCTCTTCTTTGATGCCGATAAAAGTGCGCAGACGAAGGTTTTTTATACGAATAATAGCGTCAGGTTGTGACATTGCAGGTTTCCTCCATGTATGAACCTTTGCATGATACACGAGAACCGAATTGCGTCATCGCTTCTCGCTTTGTGCGTGCTGCATGGCGCGTTCAGTCGCGGGACGCGTACGGATGCGTTCGTGCCAGTTATTGACCGCCGGATAGTTGTCGAGGTCGATGCGCTGACGCTGATGGGCGTGGATCCACGGCCAGCTGGCAATGTCGGCAATGCTGTAGTGATCGCCTCCCAGCCAGGGTGACGATTCCAGACGTTTATTCATCACGTTGTACAGGCGCTGGGTTTCAACCTGGTATCTTTCAATGGCGTAAGGGATCGTTTGCGGAGCGTAATGACTGAAATGATGATTCTGCCCCAGCATAGGACCCAGACCGCTGACCTGCCAGAACAGCCACTGCAGCGTGGTGTGGCGTTCGCGTAATTCACCGCTGAGCAGCTTACCGCTCTTTTCCGCCAGATAGAGTAAAATTTCTCCGGACTCAAACAAGCTGATGGGCCTTCCGCCGTCCACCGGGGCATGATCGATAATGGCCGGGATTTTATTGTTCGGCGAGATCTGCAGAAAATCGGGGTGAAACTGGCTACCTTTGCTGATATCGATATGAATCAGACGGTATTGCAGCTGCGCCTCTTCAAGAAACAACGTGATTTTGTGACCGTTTGGCGATGGCGTGTAATAGAGATCGATCATTTTCAGCATCCGTTTTGTCATGAACCGGGTCATAACAAGTATAGAGCCTGTTGGCGTGCTTGAGTTTTCATCAAGTGACAGCGAGAGAAAGACTCTATATTTTGAAGGCAAGCTAATACACTTCAGAGGACATTATGAGCAAACCTGCAATTACGCTGTGGTCAGATGCCAATTTTTTCTCCCCTTACGTGCTGTCTGTTTATGTCGCTCTGCAAGAGAAAGGGCTGCCCTTTACGCTGAAAACTGTTGATCTCAACAGTGGCGAACATTTGCAACCTTCATGGCAAGGTTACGCCTTGACGCGCCGCGTGCCGGTTCTTGAGATCGATGGTTTTGAACTGAGCGAATCATCAGCGATTACGGAATTCCTGGAAGAGAGCTTCGCGCCGCCACAGTGGGAGCGTATCTATCCGCACGATGTGCAAAAACGCGCGCGGGCGCGCCAGGTTCAGGCGTGGATCCGCAGCGATTTAATGCCTATCCGTGAAGAACGCTCAACGGATGTCGTTTTTGCTGGCGTGAAGAAAGGACCGTTAAGCGAAGCGGGAAAAGCCAGTGCGGAAAAATTGTTCGCTACTGCCGGCAGTTTACTGAGCCACGGTAAGCAGAATTTATTTGGCGAATGGTGTATCGCTGACTGTGATTTAGCGCTAATGCTTAATCGCCTGGTCCTGAATGGCGATGAGGTTCCGGAAGCGCTTGCGGAATACGCCACCTTCCAGTGGCAGCGCGCTTCAGTACAGCGTTTTATCGCGCTTTCAGCGAAGCGTTCCTGCTGAAAAACGGGCCGTAATCCAGTATCATTACAAGGTACTTTTCAGCGAGGAGTGAGTGATGAAACTGATGTTCGCATCGGACATTCATGGTTCGTTGCCAGCCACGGAACGCGTACTCGAACGGTTTGCTGCAAGCTGTGCGCAATGGCTGGTGATATTGGGTGATGTTTTAAACCACGGGCCGCGTAATGCGCTTCCAGAAGGCTATGCGCCTGCGCAGGTTGCAGAACGGCTGAATGAACAGGCATCGCGAATTATTGCGGTGCGTGGTAATTGCGACAGCGAAGTGGATCAGATGCTCCTGCATTTTCCGATGACTGCGCCGTGGCAGCAAATTCTGACAGAAAACCTGCGACTCTTTTTGACGCACGGACATCTTTTTGGCCCGCAAAATATGCCGGCGCTCAATGCGGGCGATGTTCTGGTTTATGGGCATACTCATCTGCCGGTTGCTGAGCTGCGCGAGGATATCTATTATTTCAATCCCGGCTCGGTAAGCATCCCTAAAGGGGGTTTTGCGGCAAGTTACGGGATTCTGGATGATAATGTTCTCAGCGTAATGGCACTCAATGATCAAAGTGTTATTGCACAGGTCGAGATTAATCCGTAATTTACCCCACAAACATAAACGCGCCGTAAGAGCGCCAGAAAAAAGAAGGTTTCCTGATGGTGGAACAGCGTCGTTTGGCAAGTACTGAATGGGTGGATATTGTGAATGAAGACAACGAAGTCATTGCACAGTCCAGCCGGGAACAAATGCGAGCGCAACGCTTACGCCATCGTGCAACGTATATCGTTGTGCATGATGGTATGGGCAAAATTCTGGTTCAACGTCGCACTGAGACAAAAGATTTTTTGCCCGGTATGCTGGATGCCACCGCAGGCGGTGTTGTTCAGGCTGACGAGCAGATGCTGGAATCAGCGCGCCGTGAAGCAGAAGAGGAACTGGGGATTGCGGGCGTGCCGTTTGCCGAGCATGGTCAGTTTTACTTTGAAGACCAAAACTGTCGCGTATGGGGCGGGCTGTTTAGCTGTGTTTCCCACGGACCGTTCGCGCTACAGGAAGAAGAAATTAGCGAAGTTTGTTGGCTGACGCCGGAAGAAATTACCGCGCGTTGCGACGAGTTCACTCCGGATTCGCTGAAAGCCCTGTCGCTGTGGATGACCCGCAACGCCAAAAATGAATCACTGAAGGAAGAAGAGACGGAATAAAACCTGAACCGCTATCGCAGCACTCTGAACGTTACGATAGCGGGCATCGACAGAGTTATGGAAGGGATATTGTTATTATCGTAGGGATGTAAAGTGTCCCGGGAGCTAAGGCATCCACATCGTTCACATACAGTTGAGCTTTAAGTCTTAGCAGCCCGTTGCCATTATAGTAATTTAAATATTTAGCAGGTACAGTACTGGGCTGTGTCACATCAATGTTAAATGCTACGTCCGAGCCACCCTGGTCCGTAAGATATTGTAAGGCAACACCCACGCCTCTGGAGGTACCCTGGGTATTAACGAGGGTGGAGGTATAGCTGTTAATTGCTTTTGTCTGATTATTGGAAAAATTGAGCACCAGATCGGATGTGGCATAGCAATTTTCCAGTTTGATATTAAATGGCGTATCGTTATAAGGCGGATAGGGCACTCTTTTCAGGATACTGTAATTGATGTCACCCAGGTTTACTGTTTGAGTATCAACGACAAATGCGGCACAGCCTGCGGTCGCTATTGTCAGTGGACCATTAATATATACGTCAATTTCCCCCCCCATGCCGGTTTTATTTTGAAGAACCCCGACTTGCTGCCGGCTTGTAAAAAGTTTTTTGCCGGACGCTTTTGCTGGATCAAATGCTGAGGTTGTGTAGAAGCTGAGATTGAATGTTACCGTGGCGTTCTCCATCTTCTTCTCATCAAAGCTTGAGCATCCCCAGCCGGAGGCGGTAGCTTTGTTAACGTCGGCATCGTTAGACAAATAAATTGTTGTTGTGTTCCATGCGGTAAAAGGGCCTTGTGGCGGCTTGGGTAGGGCTGCCTCTAGCGTAAAATAGAGCCCAGGGATTGAGGCATCAGCCAGCCAACCTTTTTTATTGCCACTGTCGGCGGTGAACGTCGTTCCTGCCGGGGTAAACGTAAGCGATCCGGAATCACCTGCATTGCCTTTACCGTCCGCATCTACCCAGTAAGTAATTGTGCTGTTTCTCACAGTTGCCATAAGGTCGGATTCATTTGGGAGAGGCTTTTGAGGGGTTGTTGTTAAATTGAGATCGGCGGCTGTGACTCCGCTGGAACTGCTACTATTACCTAATTCAACATAGCAAGCAGCCCATACAGATTGGGTTGTTGCTAACAGTAATGACAGTAGTAACAAATTTTGTTGTATCATAAAATTTATTTCGAATATGAGTAAATAATTGCAAAGAATAACACAGGTTAATTGTCTGGATATAATGACGGGACGCGCTTTAAGAATATATAAATATATTTATATATATAATTTATTTTAAATTTTAATTCATTTAATGAATGTGTTTTCTGCCGAAAATAAAAAACCGCAGATGATTAGCCTGCGGCTTTTATTTCAGCACGTTACTCTCAATGGTAACCCATTATCTGCGCACCAATCACCACCACGCTGGACATAATAAACAGCAGCCCCAACAGCGTAGCACCTACCTTCAGCCAGTTACGAAAATCCACCCGACAAACACCTAACGTAGCCATCAGAGATGCCGATGTCGGATAGATAATATGGCTGAATCCGTCGCCAAACTGGAAGGCCAGCACGGTAACCTGACGGTTGACGCCAACCAGATCGCCCAGCGGCGCTAACAGCGGCATGGTCAATGCTGCCTGACCGGAGCCGGAGGTGACGAAGAAATTAAACACCGCCTGGAACAACAGCATAAACCACGCCGCTATGGCGTTATCCAGCCCGCTAATGCCGTTGGCAATACTGTGCAGCAGAGTGTTTAACACGCTGGCTTCACCCGCCTCTCCATTACCGACCAGCAGTAAAATGCCCTTGGCAAAACCAACCAGCAGGGCAGGGGCAATCATCATTCGTGCTCCCTCAGTGAATGAGGAGGCCATGATGTTGACCGTCATGCCGTTGAGCCGAAACACGACGCCGATAATGCCAATCACCAGGCCCATCGTGAAGAACTGACTGGCGATCTCAGGAATAAACCATGCGTGGACGATAACGCCCCAAATGACCCACACGATCACGCCCGTCAGCACCATCAGTACCAGCCAGTCACCGAGCGTGAAGCGTCGTTCCACGACCTCGTCCTGCTGCTCGCGAAAGAAGCGGTCGGATTCATGTACCCGGGACAAAAGCGGATTCTTTTTGATGCGTGCCGCATAGGCCAGCGTGAAGGTTAGTCCTATTAGCGTAGCGACCACCCAGACCACGATGCGCAGACCGGAACCAGAGAGCACTGGCACCCCCGCAATACCTTGCGCGACCACCACGCAAAATGGGTTCATCCATGAGCTGGCGAAACCAATCTGAGTCGCGATATAGGTAACCAGAACGGTGGTGATACTGTCGTAACCTAGCCGGACCATCAGCGGCGCGATGATAATGGCAAAGGCAACCGCCTCTTCCCCCATGCCAAACACCGCGCCGCCTAAGGAGAAGAGAATAAACAGCACTGGGATAAAGAGGACCTCTTTGCCCCGCGTATGGCGGATGAGCGCCAGGATGCCGTTATCAATGGTGCCGGTACGCATAACGATGCCAAATGCGCCGCCAATGACCAGCATAAACATAATGATGCCGACCGCAGTGCCGAATTTCGAGCCGGAGGTTAAGCCTTCGAACGGAAAATTCATCAGGCCTGGGCGCTCATCTCCGGTGGTAAAGAACTTAACCGGATGATACTGCTCTTCACCAGCTTCATTGGTCAGAATACGAAAGGAATGGGGGTCAACCACCTTACGGGTTTTGGTTTGTCCATCAACCTGATATTGCACTTCCTGGCTGTCGAACATCCCGACGGGAACAACCCATGTCGCCAGACTGGTTAAAATGGCGACGAAAAAAATAATCACCAGCGTGTCGGGCATCGCCCATTTTTTGGCTGGCTGTGATTCTGTTACTGCTGACATGAAAGACTATCCCTGTTGCAATGCAAAAGAGGGTAAGTATGCGAACAGAAGAATAGTTATTCATTGATGCAGCGCATTCAGGCAAATATTTCAGATTATGCCAAAGGGGAAACAGACATAAAAAAACCGGAAATATCAGCTATTTCCGGTTTGATAAGTAGATATGTTGCCGGATAAGAGATCCGGCACACTCGGCAGATTACTGCTGCTGATGGGAAGACTGGATCGCGGTCAGTGCGATGGTATAGACGATATCGTCTACCAGCGCGCCACGAGACAGGTCGTTCACCGGCTTGCGCATACCCTGCAGCATCGGCCCAATGGAGATCAGGTCGGCAGAACGCTGTACCGCTTTGTAGGTGGTGTTACCGGTGTTCAGATCCGGGAAGATGAACACGGTAGCGCGACCTGCAACCGGAGAGTTCGGCGCTTTGGATTTCGCAACGTCAGCCATAACGGCGGCGTCGTACTGCAGCGGTCCGTCGATCATCAGGTCAGGACGTTTTTCCTGCGCCAGACGAGTCGCTTCACGAACTTTCTCTACGTCGCTACCTGCACCAGAGGTACCGGTGGAGTAGGAGAGCATCGCAACGCGCGGTTCGATACCGAAGGCAATCGCGGATTCAGCGGACTGAATAGCGATTTCTGCCAGCTGTTCTGCGGTTGGATCCGGGTTGATCGCGCAGTCGCCGTAAACGTAAACCTGATCCGGCAGCAGCATGAAGAACACAGAAGACACCAGGGAACTACCCGGTGCAGTTTTGATCAGCTGCAGCGGTGGACGAATGGTGTTCGCAGTAGTGTGAACGGCACCGGAAACCAAACCGTCAACGTCGTCCTGTTCCAGCATCAGGGTACCGAGAACGACGTTGTCTTCCAGCTGTTCGCGGGCAACGGTTTCGGTCATGCCTTTGTTCTTACGCAGTTCGACCAGACGAGCAACGTAGCTTTCGCGAACCACATCTGGATCAACGATTTCTACGCCAGCGCCAAGTTCAACGCCCTGAGAGGCCGCAACGCGGGTGATCTCATCCGGGTTACCCAGCAGTACGCAGGTTGCGATACCACGTTCAGCACAGATGGCTGCCGCTTTAACGGTACGCGGTTCGTCGCCTTCCGGCAGAACAACGCGTTTGCCCGCTTTACGTGCCAGCTCGGTCAACTGATAACGGAACGCTGGTGGAGACAGACGACGGCTGCGCTCAGATGTTGCGGTCAGAGATTCAATCCAGTCAGCGTTGATGAAGTTAGCAACGTATTCCTGAACTTTTTCGATACGCTCGTGATCGTCAACCGGAACTTCCAGGTTGAAGCTCTGCAGGCTCAGAGAGGTCTGCCAGGTGTTGGTGTTTACCATGAATACCGGCAGGCCGGTTTCGAATGCACGTTCGCACAGTTTGGTAATGCGCGCGTCCATTTCGTAGCCACCGGTCAGCAGCAGGGCGCCAATTTCTACGCCGTTCATCGCTGCCAGGCATGCAGCAACCAGCACGTCCGGACGGTCAGCGGAGGTCACCAGCAGGGAACCTGCGCGGAAGTGTTCCAGCATGTGCGGAATGCTGCGTGCGCAGAAAGTCACAGACTTCACGCGACGGGTATTGATATCGCCTTCGTTTACGATGGTGGCGTTCAGGTGACGCGCCATATCGATTGCACGGGTAGCGATCAGATCGAAGCTCCATGGCACCGCGCCCAGAACCGGCAGCGGGCTGGATTCTTGCAGTTTAGCCGGATCAACTTTGATCACTTTCGCTTTGGAAGAGTCGTCGAAAATCTCGGACAGATCCGGGCGAGTACGGCCCTGCTCATCAACCGGTGCGTTCAGTTTGTTAACAATTACGCCGGTGATGTTGGTGTTTTTCGCGCCACCGAAGCTGCTGCGAGTCAGTTCAATACGCTCGTTCAGTTGTTCCGGGGTATCGGTGCCCTGAGACATAACGAAGACGATTTCTGCATTCAGCGTTTTCGCGATTTCGTAGTTCAGAGACTGCGCGAACTGATGTTTACGGGTTGGGACCAGGCCTTCAACCAGGACAACTTCAGCGTCTTTAGTGTTCGCGTGGTAGTTCGCGATGATCTCTTCCATCAGCACATCTTTCTGATTGCTGGACAGCAGAGATTCAACGTGGCTCATCTTCAGCGGCTCAGCGGCTGGCAGAGAAGAGTTAGCACGGACGATGCTGGTAGTCTGGTCTGGCGCATCGCCACCGGCACGCGGTTGAGCGATCGGCTTGAAGACGCTCAGACGAACGCCTTTGCGTTCCATTGCGCGGATCACGCCAAGGCTGACGCTGGTCAGACCGACGCTGGTTCCGGTAGGGATCAGCATAATAATACGGGACACGGTTTATCCTCTTTCGTTACCGCCCGTTTCAGGCGGGTTACAAAACAGCACCGCCAGCTAGGCTGGCGGTGTGAAATCAGGCGGTCAGACGGCTCGCGTCTTGCGCGATAACCAGTTCTTCGTTGGTTGGGATAACCAACGCAGGACGGGTACCTTCTTTGTTGATGAAACCAGATTTGCCGAAACGTGCGGCCAGGTTACGTTCGTGGTCTACTTCAAAGCCCAGAACGCCCAGTTTGCCCAGAGACAGTTCACGAACCATCGCGGCGTTTTCACCGATACCACCGGTGAAGACAACGGCATCCAGACGACCATCCATCAGCGCAGTGTAAGAACCGATGTATTTCGCCAGACGGTGGCAGTAAACGTCCATTGCACGTTTAGCGTCTTCTTTAGTCGCGTAGTTATCTTCAACATAGCGGCAGTCGCTGGTGACTTCGGTCAGACCCAGCAGGCCGGACTCTTTGGTCAGCATTTTGTTGATCTGGTCAACGCTCATGCCCAGGGTGTCGTGCAGGTGGAAGATGATCGCCGGGTCGATGTCACCGGAACGTGTACCCATCACCAGACCTTCCAGTGGGGTCAGACCCATGGAGGTATCAACACATTTACCGTTACGGATAGCAGATACAGAACCGCCGTTGCCCAGGTGGCAAGTGATGATGTTCAGCTCATCAACCGGTTTGTTCAGCACTTTAGCCGCTTCCTGAGTAACGAAGAAGTGGCTGGTACCGTGCGCGCCGTAACGACGAACGCCATGTTCTTTGTACAGGCTGTACGGCAGGGCGTAGAGGTAAGATTCTTCCGGCATAGTCTGATGGAACGCGGTGTCGAATACGGCCACGTTTTTGTCTTTCAGATTCGGGAAGGATTTCAGCGCTTCAGCGATACCGATCAGGTGTGCAGGGTTGTGCAGCGGTGCAAAAGAGGCTGCATCTTTGATACCCTGAATAACGGAATCGTCGATAACTACAGAGCCGGTGTATTTTTCGCCGCCGTGAACAACACGGTGACCAATCGCAGTCAGCTGAGCAGACAGTTCTGGTTTTTGTGCCAGAATAGTATTAACGATAAAATTCAGCGCTTCACTGTGAGCGGCGCCTGCACCTAAAGCCGCTTCTTGTTTACCGCCATCCATTTTCCATTTGATACGTGCTTCTGGGAGATGGAAACATTCGGCTAAACCAGAAAGGTATTCTTCACCGTTTACTGCATCGATGATGGCAAATTTCAGTGAGGAGCTACCGCAGTTCAGAACCAGTACTAACTTACTCGACATGGAAGTACCTATTTATGATACGTGGCTAAAAAAACGTCAGGGAGTCATAGAGCGTAGCGCATGATGACACCGACGTTTATGATTAACATCATGCGCCATGGTCTTTTTGGGCACGATGGAATAAATACCTTTGAGTCTATGTCATTTTGCGTATTTTTCAGCCAATGGCATACTATGTGTCAATTTGACGACTCAATGATTTTGGACTAAAGGCCTTACAGGCCGGCACAGGATACCTGAATGTGGGTATCAAAGACAAAATGTTTTGAACGATGTCCCTTGTAGTTGTTGTTTTGCACAAATTTTTTAATTTTTATATGTGAAGTTGAGGTAACCGCCATGTCGACACCGGATAATCGTTCCGTCAATTTTTTTAGCTTGTTTCGCCGGGGGCAGCACTACGCGAAGACGTGGCCAATGGAAAAGCGCCTCGCGCCCGTGTTTGTAGAGAACCGTGTGATCCGTATGACACGTTACGCAATCCGTTTTATGCCGCCTATCGCCGTCTTCACCTTATGCTGGCAAATTGCGCTAGGGGGACAGTTGGGACCGGCCGTGGCGACCGCGCTGTTTGCGCTCAGCCTGCCGATGCAGGGCATGTGGTGGCTGGGTAAACGTTCCGTGACGCCGCTGCCGCCTTCAATACTCAACTGGTTCTACGAAGTTCGGGGTAAATTGCAAGAAGCCGGGCAGGCGCTCTCTCCGGTAGAAGGAAAGCCGGATTACCAGGCGCTGGCTGACACGCTTAAGCGCGCCTTCAAACAACTGGATAAAACTTTCCTTGATGATTTGTAATTGACCCCTGATTACGCATATAAAAGAAGGCACAAGATGCCTTCTTTTTTTTCATCGCAGTAGTAGTGATACAGGAGTCCCAAATGGAAATGACCAACGCTCAACGTCTGATTTTGTCGAATCAGTACAAAATGATGACTATGCTCGACCCAACTAACGCCGAGCGTTATCGTCGTTTGCAGACGATTATTGAACGCGGTTACGGCTTGCAGATGCGTGAGCTGGATCGTGAGTTTGGTGAACTGACGGAAGAAACCTGTCGTACGATTATCGATATTATGGAGATGTATCACGCATTACATGTGTCCTGGACTAATCTTAAGGATGCACAGGCTATTGATGAGCGCCGCGTGACTTTCCTCGGTTTTGACGCCGCAACGGAAGCCCGTTTCCTCGGATACGTTCGCTTTATGGTGAATGTGGAAGGTCGCTATACCCACTTTGATGCGGGTACGCATGGCTTCAACGCCCAGACCCCGATGTGGGAAAAATATCAGCGTATGTTGAACGTCTGGCACTCTTGCCCGCGCCAGTATCACCTGAGCGCGAATGAAATTAACCAAATCATTAATGCCTGAGGGGGCGAGCGTGCAGTGCAAAGGTTTTCTGTTTGATCTGGATGGAACGCTGGTCGATTCCTTACCCGCAGTAGAACGTGCGTGGTGCAACTGGGCCGATCGTTTTGGCCTCGATCACGCCGAGGTGCTCGGCTTTATTCATGGCAAGCAGGCCATTACCTCCCTGCGACACTTTATGGTGGGCAAATCTGAGGCAGAGATCGCCGCGGAGTTTACCCGCCTGGAGCAGATCGAAGCGACGGAAACCGCCGGGATCACTGCGCTGCCTGGGGCTGTTGATTTACTCAACCATCTCAATAAAGCGGGTATTCCATGGGCGATTGTGACCTCCGGCTCTATGCCGGTCGCACGGGCGCGCCATCGTGTTGCTGGGCTTCCTGCTCCCGAAGTGTTTGTCACTGCCGAGCGGGTAAAAAGAGGGAAACCAGAGCCAGACGCGTATCTGTTAGGCGCTCAGCTTCTGGGCCTGGCACCGCAGGAATGTGCCGTGGTGGAAGATGCCCCCGCCGGGGTGCTTTCAGGACTAGCTGCTGGGTGTCATGTCATCGCGGTCAACGCGCCAGCGGATACGCCGCGTCTGAACGAGGTTGATTTTTCGCTGACCAGTCTGGAACATATTTCTGTGACCAAACAACCCAACGGAAATGTGGTCGTTATAAGAAATACCTGATCATGATTTAGCCCCAGATTGTTGGGGCTTTTTTATGGCAGAATCAGTCCATCCCTCTCATTTAACAAGGATATGTTGTGAACGGTGAATTGATATGGGTTCTCTCATTGCTGGCGATTGCCGTCGTCTTGTTTGCAACTGGCAGAGTGCGTATGGACGCGATCGCTTTGCTGGTCATTATTGCCTTTGTTCTGAGTGGAACATTGAGCATCACAGAGGCTTTTTCCGGGTTCAGCGATCCTAACGTTATTTTGATAGCGGCTTTATTCATTATCGGTGACGGTCTCGTGCGTACCGGTGTGGCGACAGTAATGGGTGCCTGGCTGGTGAAGGTCGCCGGTAGCAGTGAAGTTAAAATGCTGGTGTTGCTGATGATAACCGTAGCTGGACTCGGTGCATTCATGAGTTCGACCGGTGTGGTCGCCATCTTTATTCCGGTTGTCTTAAGTGTTTCCATGCGCATGGAAATTTCTCCTTCACGCCTGATGATGCCGCTAAGTTTTGCCGGCTTGATAAGCGGCATGATGACGCTGGTGGCAACGCCGCCAAACCTGGTCGTCAACAGTGAACTGTTACGTGAAGGACTTAATGGTTTTAGCTTTTTTAGCGTAACCCCACTGGGATTGGTGGTGTTGGTACTTGGCATAATTTATATGCTGGTGATGCGTTTTATGCTGAAGGGTGAAGACTCCGGGCAGCCGGGCGACGGCTGGAAGCGCCGGACTTTTCGCGATCTGATTAAAGAATATCGCCTGACCGGGCGCGCGCGTCGCCTGGCGATTCGCCCGGGTTCTCCTATGATAGGCCAGCGTCTGGACGACCTGAAACTGCGTGAGCGCTACGGGGCAAACGTGATTGGCGTGGAGCGCTGGCGTCGCTTTCGTCGCGTGATCGTTGACGTAAACGGGGTTTCTGAGTTTCGTGCTCGTGACGTATTGCTGATTGATATGTCTGCGGCCGATGTCGACCTGCGTGAATTTTGCGCTGAGCAACTGTTGGAACCGATGGTGCTGCGTGGAGAATACTTCTCCGAGCAGGCACTTGATGTGGGCATGGCCGAAATCTCTCTGATCCCTGAGTCGGAATTGATCGGCAAAACGGTACGGGAAATCGCTTTTCGTACGCGTTACGGGCTGAATGTCGTTGGGCTGAAGCGCGATGGTACGGCGCTGGCCGGGGCGGTGGTTGATGAGCCGCTGTTGATGGGCGATATCATTTTAGTGGTGGGCAACTGGAAGCTGATCACGCTGCTTGGACAAAAAGGGCGCGATTTTGTGGTGCTAAATATGCCTGTGGAAGTCAGTGAAGCTTCTCCGGCGCACAGCCAGGCGCCGCATGCGATTTTCTGTCTGGTACTGATGGTCGCGTTAATGCTCACCGATGAAATCCCTAATACGGTTGCCGCGATTATCGCATGTTTGCTGATGGGAAAATTCCGCTGCATCGATGCCGAAAGCGCCTACAAAGCCATTCACTGGCCAAGCATTATTTTGATTGTCGGGATGATGCCTTTTGCGCTGGCGTTACAGAAAACGGGCGGCGTCGATCTGGTGGTGAAAGGGCTAATGGACGTTGGTGGTGGGTATGGCCCGTATATGATGCTGGGCTGCCTGTTCGTGCTGTGCGCGACCATTGGGTTATTTATCTCTAACACCGCGACGGCGGTACTGATGGCGCCGATTGCGCTGGCGGCGGCAAAGTCGATGGGCGTTTCGCCGTATCCGTTTGCGATGGTGATTGCGATGGCGGCTTCCGCAGCCTTTATGACGCCAGTGTCTTCACCGGTAAACACACTGGTGCTCGGGCCGGGTAACTACAGCTTTAGCGACTTCGTGAAGATTGGCGTACCGTTTACGGTGATTGTCATGGCTGTGTGCGTGGTGATGATCCCGATGCTGTTCCCGTTTTGACCGCCGCAGTAAACGCCTGATGGCGCTGCGCTTATCAGGCCTACGGATATCACGTTACCTGTAGGCCGGATAAGGCGTTAGCCGCCATCCGGCAAAATCGTTTAAAGCGGTGAATCCTGGCTGATTTCATCTAATGAAAGGTGAAAGCTTGGGACAAACACGTCCATAAAGTAGTCCATCTCTTCGCTGCGTCGTGACTCCAGCGTTTTTTCCAGACGTGTTTTCGCCAGCAGAAATTCGTTGTTACCGGCGGAGAGTTCTTCCAGGCACTTCAGATACGCGCACAGGGCATCGGCCTGTTTAACAATCGATCTTTCTTCTTCACTTAAGGCATGTTCATCAATGAGCGGTGCAAAAATATCGCGCAACTCATCGGGAACCATATCGACCAGTTTTTGCTGGGCAATTTTCTCTATCGCTTTATATTCCTGAGCAATCTGCGAGTTGAAATATTTCACTGGGGTAGGGAGATCGCCGGTTAACACCTCTGACGCATCGTGGTACATCGCCAGCAGGGCAATACGCTCAGCATTTACCTGACCACCAAATTTACGGTTTTTGATCGCGGCCAGCGCATGAGCAACCATGGCAACCTGCAGACTGTGTTCGGACACGTTTTCAGTGCGCACGTTGCGCATCAGCGGCCAGCGGTTAATGAGTTTCAGACGGGAGAGGTGGGCAAAAAAGTGGCTCTGCTTCATAACGACCCTTACTCAGTGACTTCAGTAACGGTATTTTGCGCAGAGAGTGCTACCGGATGCAAACCCGGTAGCACTTTGCGTGGTTACAGCTGGCGATACCCTGACAGGAAACGCTCAAATTTACTCAACGACATTTCGATATCATCAATTCGCGGCAGCGTAACGATGCGGAAATGATCCGGCCACGGCCAGTTGAATGCTGTCCCCTGGACCAGCAGTACTTTTTCCTGCAACAGGAAGTCGAGCACCATCTTCTGGTCGTCATGAATATTGAAGCGCTTGGCGTCAATTTTCGGGAACATATACAGTGCACCGCGCGGTTTTACGCAAGAGACGCCAGGAATATCATTGAGCAGTTCCCAGGCGCGGTTACGTTGCTCATACAGACGTCCGCCAGGCATAATGAATTCGCTGATGCTCTGATATCCACCCAGCGCGGTCTGAATGGCATGTTGTGCAGGGACGTTCGCACACAGGCGCATAGAAGCCAGCATCTCAAGGCCTTCGATATACCCTTTGGCATGTTTCTTCGGTCCGTTCAGTACCATCCAGCCCTGACGGAAACCGGCAACACGATAGGTTTTTGACAGGCCGTTAAAGGTAATAGTCAGCAGATCCGGGGCCATTGCCGCAATCGAGTGGTGCTCGGCGTCATCGTAGAGAATTTTGTCGTAAATCTCATCTGCAAAGATGATGAGGTTGTTCTGGCGAGCAATCTCAACAATCTCCATCAGCAGCTCTTTAGAATAAACAGCGCCGGTTGGGTTGTTGGGGTTGATGATGACGATCCCACGCGTACGCGGCGTAATTTTGGCGCGGATATCATCCAGGTCCGGGAACCAGTCTGACGATTCATCACACAGGTAGTGCACGGCATTACCACCAGAGAGCGAAACCGCCGCCGTCCACAGTGGATAATCAGGTGCAGGAACCAGCATTTCGTCCCCACTGTTCAGCAATGCCTGCATGGCCTGCACAATCAATTCGGATACGCCGTTACCGATATAGATATCTTCTACGGTTACATCGCGCATCCCGCGGGCCTGGTAATGCTGCATGATTGCTTTGCGGGCTGAATAAAGGCCTTTGGAATCGCAATATCCTTGCGCTGTTGGCAAATTGCGGATCACATCCACTAAAATTTCATCTGGTGCTTCAAACCCGAAAGGCGCAGGGTTGCCGATGTTCAGTTTCAGAACTTTGTTGCCTTCTTCTTCCAGGCGCTTTGCTTCCTTCAGAACCGGGCCGCGAATGTCATAACAGACGTTTTCTAATTTGCTGGATTTTTCAATGGGGGACATGAACGTTGACCTTTTTAGCTGTGAATGCCACTCCCTGCCGTGGAAGTCAGCCCAGCACAATGTACTCCCACGACGGTGAGTTTTGAAGGGTCTTTAGTAGAAGATTTTGGAAAGCAGGAGGACGATAATTAACTTTTAATAACTAAATTATGCAATTATTACAGTGTAATAATCTGGATTGTTGTGTTTTTTATGGTTTATGTTTTGCTTTGTTGGCTTTGGTATGGTGATTTGTCTGGTCGAAAAAAGTTACCCCTATAAAACAAAATGCAGTCGATATCTGTGTGATACGGCGCGATTCGAAAATACTGAGGTTTCATCCACGAATTCTGTTATCGGTCTGATCCCTACGTGATACGGTGTGAATCCATTGTTAAGCATAATTAATGAATTGAGAGATTCTTAATTAATTATTATTTATTATTTAAACGACATCAAATTGAGTGGGCTAATAATACGAAAACCGTTGCACTGACATAACACCAATTCGCCCGGAATTATTCGCAATAACACTTATAAATATAGTGGTTTTAGGTTAAGATAACTCCTATGAAATGGTTTGTAGTACGAGTTTTACGATAATTCAAATGTTTGTTGGTTGTTCATAACATACTGAAAAGTTAGTTTTTAATGTGTAAATTATTGTTCGTTAACTATTTTTTAAATTTACAAAATTTACATGTTTTCCATTAGTCAGAATCATACGGCAGCTAAAAATACGGCTCTTTCTCGTTGCTATATTCCGATGAATATCACGGGTTTTAAAATAGCTCAGAAAGAGAATTGTTTCGTTTGTTAAACCAAATACATCCTTATTTTCACTTGGTTACACTAAGCGAAACTGAAGGGAGGCACATTACAAATGGAGTTGTTTGATTCTGAATGCACAGCATTAACCCGGTATGACCCGCGAGTAAGTGAAAAACTATGATAAATGCAAATCGTCCGATAATTAACCTCGACCTCGATCTGCTGAGAACCTTTGTTGCTGTTGCCGACCTAAATACCTTCGCGGCTGCGGCAGCTGCGGTATGTCGAACTCAGTCTGCGGTAAGTCAGCAAATGCAGCGCCTTGAGCAACTTGTGGGGAAAGAGTTGTTCGCGCGTCATGGACGCAACAAACTGCTGACCGAACATGGTATCCAGCTGTTGGGTTACGCCAGGAAAATACTGCGATTTAATGATGAGGCATGCTCATCATTGATGTTTAACAATCTTCAGGGGGTGTTAACTATCGGTGCTTCTGATGAATCCGCCGACACCATACTCCCATTTCTGCTTAACCGCATTAGTTCGGTTTATCCGAAACTTGCGCTTGATGTAAGAGTGAAACGCAATGCTTACATGGTGGAGATGCTTAAGTCGCAAGAAGTGGATTTAGTGGTCACCACGAATCGCCCTGACGATTTTGAATGCCTGAATTTGCGGACTTCACCGACGCACTGGTATTGCGCAGCCGAATATATCCTGCAAAAAGGCGAACCGGTGCCGTTAGTTCTGCTGGACGATCCCAGCCCGTTTCGCGATATCGTGCTGGCGACGTTGAATGCCGCACAGATCCCGTGGCGTCTGGCTTATGTCGCTTCAACATTGCCTGCGGTCCGCGCGGCGGTAAAAGCAGGGCTTGGCGTCACTGCGCGTCCTGTAGAAATGATGAGCCCGGATTTACGCGTACTGGGTGCGGCGGACGGATTGCCACCTCTGCCTGATACCGAGTATCTGTTGTGCAGCGATCCGGGCACGCAAAATGAATTAGCTCAGGCTATCTTTAAGTCGATGCAGACATATCAAAATCCTTGGCAATACAATCAGTTTACCCCTGAAGGGGGAGATGATTCGCTGATTGTTGAAGGCGACTTTGAGTAAAGCGTCACAAAAAAACGTTTAAAAATGTAAGTGTAAAAAAGGGCCACTGATGATGAAAAAACATCCAGCGGCTCTTTTTTTATGCAAATATTACTGCTTTCTGTTCATTCATATACTAAAACTTAACAAAATCAGCAGGTAAAAAAACAGACTGACAATAGGGTGAAAAATAATCAGCCGCGTTGCTAAATGTTTCCATGTTAAAAAACTAGAGAAATTGTTGCTGTTTTTTATGGTGAATTAACAAAAGCGTGTCACAGATCAAGAAAATACTCCCATTTAGGGGGAGGCATCTGGGTGAATTCCTGTCAAAATAGACGTGTATTATCTTTTTTACTTCACTACGGACACGATTCAACAACATTAAAAATGACCGATGATGCAATCGAAATGGGTCTAAAGAGCACTTTATGTTAATGGAGTTGGAGTAGTGTAAAATAATGTGAGGAAACTTTTGTTAAAGTTGACAAAAGGTTATAGAAAGGAGTAAAAAACCCCATCAATTAGCTGTATAAAATGATTTTTCACAGTGATTGTAAGGTTTTTTTTATTCCTCCCCATGAATCGATGTGGCGTTCATCTGCCGAAAAGAGCAGAGAATTTGGCGCTACTTTTGATGAGTAAGCAATGAGTATGTCAACATCCACTGAAATCATCGCTCATCACTGGGCATTCGCTATCTTTCTTATCGTTGCCATTGGCCTGTGCTGCCTGATGCTCGTCGGCGGCTGGTTTTTAGGGGGTCGCGCACGCGCGAGATCTAAAAACGTGCCGTTTGAATCAGGTATCGACTCGGTCGGCACCGCCCGCCTGCGCCTGTCTGCCAAGTTTTATCTGGTAGCCATGTTCTTCGTTATCTTCGACGTTGAAGCGCTGTATCTGTTCGCATGGTCAACTTCTATCCGTGAAAGCGGTTGGATTGGCTTTGTGGAAGCTGCAATTTTTATTTTTGTGTTACTGGCAGGTCTGGTTTATCTGGTGCGTATTGGCGCGCTGGACTGGACGCCCGCGCGTTCACGCCGCGAGCGTATGAACCCGGAAACGAACAGTATCGCTAATCGTCAACGCTAACCGCGAGGCATTAAGATGGATTATACGCTCACCCGCATAGATCCTAACGGTGAGAACGACCGTTACCCCCTGCAAAAACAGGAGATCGTAACCGACCCCCTGGAACAAGAAGTTAACAAAAACGTGTTCATGGGCAAACTGCATGACATGGTTAACTGGGGCCGTAAAAACTCAATTTGGCCATATAACTTTGGCCTTTCCTGCTGCTACGTTGAGATGGTGACCTCGTTTACCGCCGTGCACGATGTGGCCCGTTTTGGTGCGGAAGTACTGCGTGCATCGCCGCGTCAGGCTGACCTGATGGTCGTAGCCGGAACCTGCTTTACCAAAATGGCGCCAGTTATTCAGCGCCTCTACGATCAGATGCTGGAACCGAAATGGGTTATTTCCATGGGCGCATGCGCCAACTCCGGCGGGATGTACGACATCTATTCTGTGGTGCAGGGCGTTGATAAATTTATTCCGGTCGATGTGTACATCCCGGGATGTCCGCCGCGCCCAGAAGCGTATATGCAGGCTCTGATGCTGCTGCAAGATTCCATTGGCAAAGAACGCCGTCCGCTCTCCTGGGTGGTTGGCGATCAGGGCGTTTATCGCGCCAATATGCAGTCAGAACGCGAGCGTAAACGCGGCGAACGTATTGCTGTAACGAATCTTCGTACACCAGACGAGATTTAATTTGCGCCTGTCGGCAGCAGCACTTCCTTCGCTTATCACTAAATAAATAGCGCGAAGCACTGCCGACCACCACGGACCATTTGCAATGGTGAACAATATGACCGACTTAACCGCGCAAGACGCCGCATGGCAAACACGGGATCACCTTGATGACCCGGTCATTGGCGAACTGCGCAACCGTTTTGGGCCGGATGCCTTTACCGTTCAGGCGACTCGCACCGGGGTACCCGTTGTTTGGGTCAAGCGTGAACAATTACTGGAAGTTGGCGATTTCTTAAAGAGACTGCCGAAACCTTACGTCATGCTGTTTGACTTACACGGCATGGACGAACGTCTGCGTACGCACCGCGAAGGGTTACCCGCCGCGGATTTTTCCGTTTTCTATCACCTGATCTCCATTGAACGCAATCGCGATATCATGCTCAAGGTGGCTTTGTCTGAAAACGATCTGCGCGTACCGACTTTCACCAAACTGTTCCCGAACGCCAACTGGTATGAGCGTGAAACCTGGGAAATGTTTGGCATCGATATCGAAGGTCACCCGCACCTGACGCGTCTGCTGATGCCGCATACCTGGGAAGGCCATCCGCTGCGTAAAGACTACCCGGCGCGTGCAACCGAATTCGACCCGTTTGAGCTGACTAAAGCCAAACAGGATCTGGAAATGGAAGCGCTGACCTTCAAACCTGAAGATTGGGGCATGAAGCGTAGCACCGAAAATGAGGACTTCATGTTCCTCAACCTCGGTCCTAACCACCCGTCTTCCCACGGTGCGTTCCGTATTGTGCTGCAGCTTGATGGCGAAGAAATCGTCGACTGCGTACCTGACATCGGCTACCACCACCGTGGCGCTGAAAAGATGGGCGAACGTCAGTCCTGGCACAGCTACATTCCTTACACCGACCGTATCGAGTACCTCGGCGGCTGCGTTAACGAAATGCCTTACGTACTGGCGGTTGAGAAACTGGCAGGCATCACCACGCCGGATCGCGTCAACGTGATTCGCGTCATGCTGTCTGAATTGTTCCGTATCAACAGTCATCTGCTGTACATCTCCACGTTCATTCAGGACGTCGGCGCGATGACCCCGGTATTTTTCGCCTTTACCGACCGTCAGAAAATCTACGACGTCGTGGAAGCGATCACCGGTTTCCGTATGCACCCGGCCTGGTTCCGTATCGGCGGTGTGGCACACGATCTGCCGCGCGGTTGGGACAAACTGCTGCGTGATTTCCTCGACTGGATGCCAAAACGTCTGGATTCTTACGAGAAAGCCGCGCTGCGTAACACCATCCTGAAAGGCCGTTCGCAGGGTGTTGCCGCTTACGGTAAGAAAGAAGCGCTGGACTGGGGTTGTACCGGTGCTGCGCTGCGTGCGACCGGTATTGATTTCGACGTGCGTAAAGCGCGTCCGTACTCTGGCTATGAAAACTTTGACTTTGAGGTCCCGGTTGGCGGCGGTGTGTCCGACTGCTATACCCGCGTGATGCTGAAAGTTGAAGAGCTGCGCCAGAGTCTGCGCATCCTTGAGCAGTGCCTCAATAACATGCCGGAAGGCCCGTTCAAAGCGGATCACCCGCTGACGACGCCGCCACCGAAAGAGCGCACGCTGCAACATATCGAAACCCTTATCACCCACTTCCTGCAGGTTTCGTGGGGTCCGGTTATGCCGGCAAACGAGTCCTTCCAGATGGTGGAAGCGACCAAGGGTATCAACAGTTACTACCTGACCAGCGATGGCAGCACCATGAGTTACCGTACCCGTATCCGTACCCCGAGCTATGCGCACCTGCAGCAGATCCCGGTAGCGGTACGTGGCAGCCTGGTGTCCGACCTGATCGTCCATCTGGGTAGTATCGATTTTGTTATGTCAGATGTGGACCGCTAATTATGCACGAGAATCAACAACCACAAACCGAGGCTTTTGAGCTGAGTGCGGCTGAGCGTGAAGCGATTGAGCACGAGAAGCACCACTACGAAGACCCGCGTGCGGCGTCCATTGAAGCGCTGAAAATCGTTCAGAAACAGCGTGGCTGGGTGCCGGATGGGGCGATCTATGCGATCGCTGATGTGCTGGGTATTCCGGCAAGTGACGTAGAAGGTGTTGCTACGTTTTATAGCCAGATCTTCCGCCAGCCGGTAGGTCGCCACGTGATCCGCTATTGCGACAGCGTGGTGTGCCATATCAACGGCTACCAGGGGATCCAGGCCGCGCTTGAGAAAAAACTCAACATCAAGCCGGGGCAGACGACTTTTGATGGTCGCTTTACGCTGCTGCCGACCTGTTGCCTGGGGAACTGCGACAAAGGGCCAAACATGATGATCGATGAGGATACTCACGCTCATCTGACCCCAGAAGGCATTCCCGAACTGCTGGAGCGGTATAAATGAAAGACATTATCCGTACTCCCGAAACCCATCCGCTGACCTGGCGTCTGCGTGATGACAAACAGCCGGTCTGGCTGGACGAATACCGTAGCAAGAACGGCTACGAAGGTGCGCGTAAGGCCCTGACCGGGCTGTCACCGGATGAAATCGTTAATCAGGTAAAAGACGCTGGCCTGAAAGGGCGCGGCGGCGCGGGCTTTTCCACCGGTCTGAAGTGGAGCCTGATGCCGAAAGACGAATCCATGAACATCCGTTACCTGCTGTGTAACGCCGATGAAATGGAGCCGGGCACCTATAAAGACCGTCTGCTGATGGAACAGCTGCCGCACCTGCTGGTGGAAGGCATGCTGATTTCCGCGTTTGCGCTGAAAGCGTACCGTGGTTATATCTTCCTGCGCGGTGAATATATCGAAGCAGCCGTGCATCTGCGTCGCGCAATCGCCGAAGCGACCGAAGCCGGTCTGCTTGGCAAAAACATTATGGGCACCGGTTTCGACTTTGAACTGTTTGTCCACACTGGGGCAGGGCGTTACATCTGCGGTGAAGAAACCGCGCTGATCAACTCCCTCGAAGGTCGCCGTGCTAACCCACGCTCTAAGCCGCCGTTCCCGGCAAGCTCTGGCGCATGGGGTAAGCCGACCTGCGTAAACAACGTCGAAACCCTGTGTAACGTACCGGCTATCCTCGCGAACGGCGTGGAGTGGTACCAGAACATTTCGAAGAGCAAAGACGCGGGCACCAAGCTGATGGGCTTCTCCGGTCGTGTGAAGAACCCTGGCCTGTGGGAACTGCCTTTCGGTACTACCGCGCGTGAGATCCTCGAAGATTACGCGGGTGGCATGCGCGATGGCCTGAAGTTCAAAGCCTGGCAACCTGGCGGCGCGGGGACTGACTTCCTGACCGAAGCACACCTCGATCTGCCGATGGAATTCGAAAGCATTGGTAAAGCAGGTAGCCGTCTGGGCACCGCGCTGGCAATGGCTGTCGATCACGAGATTGGCATGGTTCCTCTGGTGCGTAACCTCGAAGAGTTCTTTGCCCGCGAGTCCTGTGGCTGGTGTACGCCGTGCCGTGATGGTCTGCCGTGGAGTGTGAAAATTCTGCGCGCGCTTGAGCGTGGCGAAGGCCAGCCTGGGGATATCGAGACACTTGAGCAACTGTGTCGTTTCCTCGGCCCGGGTAAAACCTTCTGTGCACACGCACCGGGTGCAGTGGAACCGCTGCAGAGCGCGATTAAATATTTCCGCGAAGAATTCGAAGCTGGCATCAAGCAGACCTTCAGCAATACCCACGCTATTGGTGGTATTCAGCCGAACCTGCTGAAAGAGCGCTGGTGATCACAGGGTTAGCCCTGTGTCGCGATAAGAAATTCGATTAACGCTCGGTTACGACCGAGCCAACTGGAAGCATGCTGACTATGGCTACGATTCATGTAGACGGCAAAGAATATGAGGTCAACGGAGCGGACAACCTGCTGGAAGCTTGTCTGTCTCTTGGCCTTGATATTCCGTACTTTTGCTGGCACCCGGCGCTGGGAAGCGTCGGTGCTTGCCGCCAGTGTGCGGTAAAGCAATATCAGAACGCGGAAGACACGCGTGGTCGCCTGGTGATGTCTTGTATGACACCGGCCACCGAAGGCACCTTTATTTCTATTGATGACGAAGAAGCGAAGCAGTTTCGCGAAAGCGTCGTGGAGTGGTTGATGACTAACCACCCGCACGACTGTCCGGTCTGTGAAGAGGGCGGCAACTGCCACCTGCAGGATATGACCGTCATGACCGGTCACAGCTTCCGTCGCTACCGCTTCACGAAGCGTACTCACCGTAACCAGGACCTGGGGCCGTTCATCTCTCACGAAATGAACCGCTGCATCGCCTGCTATCGCTGTGTACGTTACTACAAAGATTACGCCGATGGTGCGGATCTGGGCGTGTATGGCGCACATGACAACGTCTACTTCGGTCGTCCGGAAGACGGTACGCTCGAAAGCGAATTCTCTGGCAACCTGGTCGAAATTTGTCCAACCGGCGTCTTCACCGATAAAACGCACTCCGAGCGTTATAACCGTAAATGGGACATGCAGTTTGCGCCGAGCATCTGCCAGCAGTGTTCCATCGGCTGTAACACCAGCCCGGGCGAGCGCTACGGTGAACTGCGTCGTATCGAAAACCGTTATAACGGTACCGTTAACCACTACTTCCTCTGCGACCGTGGTCGTTTCGGCTATGGTTACGTGAATCTGAAAGACCGTCCGCGTCAGCCGGTACAGCGTCGTGGCGATGACCTGATCACGCTGAACGCCGAGCAGGCGATGCAGGGCGCGGCAGATATTCTGCGTCAGTCGAAGAAAGTGATTGGTATCGGCTCCCCGCGCGCCAGCGTTGAAAGTAACTTCGCGCTGCGTGAACTGGTCGGTGCGGATAACTTCTATACCGGTATCGCTCAGGGCGAACTGGATCGTCTGCAACTGGCGTTGAGCGTACTGCGTGACGGCGGGATTCATACTCCGGCACTGCGCGAAATCGAATCTTATGATGCGGTTCTGGTGCTGGGCGAAGATGTCACCCAGACCGGCGCACGCGTTGCGCTGGCGGTGCGTCAGGCGGTGAAAGGTAAAGCGCGTGAAATGGCGGCGGCACAGAAAGTGGCTGACTGGCAGATCGCAGCAATCCTTAATATCGGCCAGCGTGCTAAGCATCCGCTATTCGTTACCAACGTCGATAACACCCGTCTGGACGATATCGCCGCTTGGACCTATCGCGCACCGGTTGAAGATCAGGCGCGTTTAGGTTTCGCTATCGCCCACGCGCTGGATAACAACGCGCCGGCGGTTGACGGTATTGACCGTGACCTGCAGAACAAAATTGACGTTATCGTTCAGGCACTAGCCGGGGCGAAGAAACCACTGATTATTTCCGGCACCAACGCCGGTAGCGCCGAAGTGATTCAGGCGGCTGCCAACGTGGCGAAGGCGCTGAAAGGCCGTGGCGCAGACGTTGGCATCACCATGATTGCTCGCTCGGTTAACAGCATGGGCCTCGGCATGATTGGCGGTGGTTCCCTTGACGATGCGCTGACCGAGCTGGAAACAGGCCGCGCTGACGCTGTTGTGGTGCTGGAAAATGACCTGCATCGCCATGCTTCAGCCGCTCGCGTTGATGCCGCGCTGGCGAAAGCGCCGCTGGTACTGGTCGTTGACCATCAGCGTACGGCAATTATGGAAAACGCCCATCTGGTGCTTTCCGCTGCAAGCTTCGCCGAAAGCGATGGTACGGTGATTAACAACGAAGGCCGCGCCCAGCGTTTCTTCCAGGTTTATGACCCATCCTACTACGACAGCAACACCGTAATGCTGGAAAGCTGGCGCTGGCTGCACTCGCTGCACAGCACCGTGCAGAGCCGTGAAGTGGACTGGACGCAGCTCGACCACGTTATCGACGCGGTTGTTGAGAAGTTGCCGCAGCTGGCGGGCATTAAAGATGCCGCGCCGGACGCAAGCTTCCGTATCCGTGGACAGAAGCTGGCGCGTGAACCGCACCGCTACAGTGGGCGTACCGCAATGCGCGCCAACATCAGCGTACACGAACCGCGTCAACCGCAGGACAAAGACACCATGTTCGCTTTCTCTATGGAAGGGAACAACCAGCCGTCTGCACCGCGTTCACAAATTCCGTTTGCCTGGGCTCCGGGCTGGAACTCCCCACAGGCGTGGAACAAGTTCCAGGATGAAGTGGGCGGTAAACTGCGTCATGGCGATCCGGGCGTGCGCCTGATCGAAGCTTCTGCGGATGGTATGGATTACTTCACTACCGTTCCGGCGAGCTTCCAGGCTCAGGATGGTCAGTGGCGTGTCGCGCCGTACTACCATCTGTTTGGTAGTGACGAAATGTCCCAGCGTGCGCCGGTCTTCCAGACCCGTATGCCGCAGCCGTACATCAAACTCAACCCGGCTGATGCCGCGAAGTTGGGTGTTAATGCCGGTACGCGCGTTTCTTTCAGCTACGATGGCAACACGGTTACGCTGCCGGTTGAAATCGCTGAAGGATTAACGGCAGGGCAGGTTGGTTTACCGATGGGCATGCCTGGCATCGCGCCGGTTCTGGCAGGTGCGCGTCTTGAGGATCTGCAGGAGGCACAACAATGAGTTGGATTACACCCGATCTGATTGAGATCCTGCTGAGCATTCTCAAAGCGGTGGTGATCCTGCTGGTGGTGGTCACCTGCGGGGCATTCATGAGCTTTGGCGAACGTCGTCTGCTGGGTCTGTTCCAGAACCGTTACGGACCGAACCGTGTTGGCTGGGGCGGTTCGCTCCAGCTGGTTGCGGACATGATCAAGATGTTCTTTAAAGAAGACTGGATCCCGAAATTCTCGGATCGCGTCATCTTTACCCTGGCACCGATGATCGCCTTCACCTCGCTGCTGCTGGCTTTCGCCATCGTGCCGGTGAGTCCGAACTGGGTGGTTGCTGACCTGAACATCGGGATCCTGTTCTTCCTGATGATGGCGGGCCTCGCGGTATACGCAGTGCTGTTCGCCGGCTGGTCCAGTAACAACAAATACTCCCTGCTCGGTGCGATGCGTGCGTCTGCGCAGACCCTGAGCTACGAAGTGTTCCTCGGACTTTCCCTGATGGGCGTGGTGGCGCAGGCCGGTTCATTTAACATGACCGACATCGTCAACAACCAGGCTGATATCTGGAACGTTATTCCGCAGTTCTTTGGTTTTGTCACCTTTGCCATCGCGGGCGTGGCGGTGTGTCACCGTCACCCGTTTGACCAGCCAGAAGCCGAGCAGGAACTGGCCGACGGTTACCACATTGAATATTCCGGTATGAAATTCGGTCTGTTCTTCGTGGGTGAATACATCGGTATCGTCACCATTTCTGCACTGATGGTTACCCTGTTCTTCGGTGGCTGGCATGGCCCGTTCTTACCGCCATTCGTCTGGTTCGCGCTGAAAACCGCGTTCTTCATGATGATGTTCATTTTGATTCGTGCGTCGTTACCGCGTCCTCGTTATGACCAGGTAATGTCCTTCGGCTGGAAAGTCTGTCTGCCGCTGACGCTCGTCAACTTGCTGGTAACTGCGGCTGTCATTCTCTGGCAGGCGCAATAAGGGACACAAAGACCATGACCTTAAAAGAATTGTTCGTAGGTTTCGGCACCCAGGTACGCAGTATCTGGATGATCGGCCTGCATGCGTTCGCGAAACGCGAAACGCAGATGTACCCGGAAGAGCCGGTCTATCTACCGCCCCGTTTTCGTGGTCGTATCGTTCTGACTCGTGATCCAGACGGTGAAGAGCGCTGCGTTGCCTGTAACCTGTGTGCGGTAGCGTGTCCGGTAGGCTGTATCTCTTTGCAAAAAGCAGAGACCAAAGATGGCCGCTGGTATCCGGAGTTTTTCCGCATTAACTTCTCACGCTGCATTTTCTGCGGCCTGTGCGAAGAAGCCTGTCCGACAACGGCTATTCAGCTGACTCCAGATTTCGAGCTGGGTGAGTACAAGCGCCAGGACCTGGTTTACGAGAAAGAGGATCTGCTGATCTCCGGTCCGGGCAAATACCCGGAATATAACTTCTACCGGATGGCAGGTATGGCAATCGACGGCAAAGATAAGGGCGAAGCAGAGAACGAAGCCAAGCCTATCGACGTCAAGAGCCTGTTACCGTAAGGAGAGGGGCAATGGAGTTCGCTTTTTATATCTGTGGCCTGATAGCCATTCTCGCAACCTTGCGGGTGATCACCCACACCAATCCGGTACACGCACTGCTGTATCTGATTATTTCGCTGCTGGCGATTTCCGGGGTGTTCTTCTCGTTAGGCGCTTACTTCGCCGGTGCGCTGGAAATTATCGTCTACGCGGGCGCTATCATGGTGCTGTTCGTATTCGTGGTAATGATGCTCAACCTCGGTGGTTCTGAAATTGAACAGGAACGCCAGTGGCTGAAACCTCAGGTGTGGATTGGTCCGGCGATTCTGTCGGCCATCATGCTGGTGGTCATTGTTTACGCCATTCTGGGCGTAAACGATCAGGGCATCGACGGGACGCCAATTAGCGCGAAAGCAGTCGGTATTTCCCTGTTCGGACCGTATGTACTGGCGGTCGAACTGGCTTCGATGCTGCTGCTGGCGGGCCTGGTTGTGGCCTTCCACGTGGGGCGCGAAGAGCGTTCAGGTGAAGTGCTGAGCAATCGCACTGATGACCGCGCGAAAAGAAAAACGGAGGAGCACGCATGATCCCCTTACAACATGGACTGATCCTCGCTGCGATTTTATTCGTCCTGGGTTTGACCGGTCTGGTTATCCGCCGCAATCTGCTGTTTATGCTGATCGGGCTGGAAATCATGATTAACGCCTCCGCGCTGGCCTTTGTGGTCGCCGGAAGCTACTGGGGCCAGACCGATGGTCAGGTGATGTACATTCTCGCCATCAGCCTTGCGGCTGCGGAAGCGAGCATTGGACTTGCGCTGTTGCTGCAACTTCATCGCCGTCGCCAGAACCTGAACATCGATTCAGTAAGTGAGATGCGTGGATGAACATGCTTGCCTTAACCATTATTCTGCCATTTATTGGCTTTGTATTACTGGCGTTTTCCCGTGGTCGTTGGTCAGAAAATCTGTCCGCTACCGTGGGTGTCGGGTCGATTGGTCTGGCCGCGCTGGTGACTGCGTTTGTTGGCGTTGATTTCTTTGCCAATGGCCAGCAGGCTTATAGCCAGCCGCTGTGGACCTGGATGTCAGTCGGCGACTTCAACATCGGTTTTAACCTGGTGCTGGATGGCCTGTCGCTGACTATGCTCTCCGTGGTGACCGGCGTTGGTTTCCTGATCCACATGTTCGCCTCCTGGTATATGCGCGGAGAAGAGGGCTATTCTCGTTTCTTCGCCTACACCAACCTGTTTATCGCCAGCATGGTGGTTCTGGTGCTGGCGGATAACCTGCTGCTGATGTACCTCGGCTGGGAAGGCGTGGGCCTGTGCTCCTATCTGCTGATTGGTTTCTACTATACCGATCCGAAGAATGGCGCTGCGGCAATGAAAGCCTTTGTGGTAACCCGTGTTGGTGACGTATTCCTGGCGTTCGCGCTGTTCATCCTCTACAACGAGCTGGGCACGCTGAACTTCCGCGAAATGGTGGAACTGGCGCCTGCGCACTTTGCAGATGGTAACAACATGCTGATGTGGGCAACCCTGATGCTGCTGGGCGGTGCGGTCGGTAAATCTGCGCAGTTGCCGTTGCAAACATGGCTTGCTGATGCGATGGCCGGCCCGACGCCTGTCTCTGCGCTTATCCACGCTGCGACGATGGTTACCGCCGGTGTCTACCTGATTGCACGTACGCACGGCCTGTTCCTGATGACCCCGGAAATCCTGCACCTGGTGGGGATTATCGGTGCCATCACTCTGGTGCTGGCGGGTTTTGCTGCGCTGGTACAGACCGACATCAAACGCGTTCTTGCGTACTCCACCATGAGCCAGATTGGTTATATGTTCCTGGCTCTCGGTGTACAGGCGTGGGATGCGGCGATTTTCCACCTGATGACGCACGCCTTCTTTAAAGCGCTGCTGTTCCTGGCATCGGGCTCGGTTATCCTGGCTTGCCACCACGAACAGAACATCTTCAAGATGGGCGGACTGCGTAAGTCAATTCCGCTGGTGTATCTCTGCTTCCTGATCGGTGGCGCGGCGCTGTCGGCTCTGCCGCTGATTACCGCTGGCTTCTTCAGTAAGGATGAGATTCTGGCCGGTGCAATGGCGAATGGTCATATTAATCTGATGGTTGCAGGTCTGGTCGGTGCGTTCATGACCTCTCTGTACACCTTCCGTATGATTTTCATCGTGTTCCACGGTAAAGAACAAATTCACGCTCATGCAGGGAAGGGGATTACCCATCATCTGCCGCTGATTGTGCTGATGATCCTGTCCACCTTCGTTGGCGCGCTGATTGTGCCACCGCTGCAGGGGGTACTGCCTGCGACGACCGAGCTTGAGCATGGTCGCGTTATGACGCTGGAAATTACCTCCGGTATCGTAGCGATTGCGGGCATCCTGATCGCAGCATGGCTGTGGCTGGGTAAACGCCAGCTTGTGACATCGATTGCCAACAGTGCGCCGGGCCGCCTGCTGGGTACCTGGTGGTATAACGCCTGGGGCTTCGACTGGCTGTACGACAAAGTGTTCGTCAAGCCGTTCCTGGGTGTTGCCTGGTTGCTGAAACGCGATCCGCTCAACTCAATGATGAACATTCCGGCGATCCTTTCCCGCTTTGCAGGTAAAGGCCTGCTGTTGAGCGAGAACGGTTATCTGCGCTGGTATGTGGCATCAATGAGCATCGGCGCCGTCGTTGTGCTGGCACTGTTGATGGTACTGCGTTGAGTTTGAGGATTGTGGGGTTGATGTCGGATGGCGCTCGCGCTTATCCGACCTACGGGAATCTGTAGGCCCGGTAAGCGTTCGCGCCACCGGGCAAAAAAAGCCGCAATCCGAAGTGAATTTTCTGTTTTGAGAATTCGTTGAAAATCAGGTCCTGATGGGACTTTAACAAGGAATAAAGATCGCCATGTTACTACCCTGGCTAATATTAATTCCCTTTATCGGTGGCTTCCTGTGCTGGCAGACCGAACGCTTTGGCGTGAAGGTGCCGCGCTGGATCGCGCTGATTACCATGGGATTGACGCTGGCGCTTGGCCTGCAACTGTGGTTGCAGGGCGGCTATTCACTGACGCAATCCGCTGGCATTCCGCAGTGGCAGTCTGAGTTTGTCCTGCCGTGGATCCCACGTTTTGGCATCTCTATTCATCTGGCTATCGATGGTCTGTCGCTGCTGATGGTAGTGCTGACCGGTCTGCTCGGTGTTCTGGCGGTACTTTGCTCCTGGAATGAAATCGAAAAATACCAGGGCTTCTTCCATCTGAACCTGATGTGGATCTTAGGCGGCGTGATCGGCGTGTTCCTTGCCATCGACATGTTCCTGTTCTTCTTCTTCTGGGAAATGATGCTGGTGCCGATGTACTTCCTGATCGCGTTGTGGGGGCATAAAGCCTCTGACGGTAAAACGCGTATCACGGCGGCGACCAAGTTCTTCATTTATACCCAGGCGAGTGGTCTGGTGATGTTGATTGCCATCCTGGCGCTGGTGTTTGTGCACTATAAAGCGACCGGTGTGTGGACCTTCAACTATGAAGAGCTGCTGAATACCCCGATGTCCCACGGTGTGGAATATCTGCTGATGCTGGGCTTCTTCATCGCCTTCGCGGTGAAAATGCCGGTGGTTCCGCTGCACGGCTGGTTGCCGGATGCACACTCCCAGGCGCCGACCGCAGGTTCCGTTGACCTGGCGGGGATTTTGCTGAAAACCGCGGCTTACGGTCTGCTGCGCTTCTCCCTGCCGCTGTTCCCGAACGCGTCGGCGGAGTTTGCACCTATCGCAATGTGGCTGGGCGTTATCGGTATCTTCTACGGCGCGTGGATGGCCTTTAATCAGTACGATATCAAACGCCTGATCGCTTACACCTCCGTATCGCACATGGGCTTCGTACTGATTGCTATCTACACCGGCAGCCAGCTGGCGTACCAGGGTGCGGTTATTCAGATGATCGCGCACGGTCTGTCCGCAGCCGGTCTGTTCATTCTGTGTGGTCAGCTGTACGAACGTCTGCACACGCGTGATATGCGTATGATGGGCGGCCTGTGGGGCAAAATGAAATGGTTGCCTGCGCTGTCAATGTTCTTCGCCGTGTGTACGCTGGGTATGCCGGGTACAGGTAACTTCGTTGGCGAATTTATGATTCTGTTCGGCAGCTACCAGGTGGTTCCGGTCATTACCGTGATCTCGACCTTTGGTCTGGTGTTTGCCTCTGTTTACTCGCTGGCGATGTTGCATCGCGCTTACTTCGGTAAAGCGAAGAGCCAGATTGCCAGTGTTGAACTGCCAGGGATGTCGCTGCGTGAGCTGTTTATCATCCTGTTGCTGGTCGTGCTTCTGGTACTGCTTGGCTTCTATCCGCAGCCGATTCTGGATACCTCGCATTCTGCGATGAGCAACATCCAGCAGTGGTTTGTTAATTCCGTTACTACTACAAGGCCGTAAATCGCCATGACAATAACTCCACAACACCTGATTGCGCTGCTACCGCTGCTGATCGTCGGCTTGACGGTGGTGGTTGTGATGCTCTCCATTGCGTGGCGACGCAATCACTTCCTCAATGCCACGTTATCGGTCATTGGGCTTAACGCCGCGCTGGTTTCGCTCTGGTTTGTTGGCCAGGCGGGCGCCATGGACGTCACCCCGCTGATGCGGGTTGACGGTTTCGCCATGCTCTACACCGGACTGGTGCTGCTGGCCAGTCTTGCCACCTGTACCTTTGCTTACCCGTGGCTGGAAGGCTACGACGACAACCGGGAAGAGTTCTACCTGTTGGTACTGATTGCCGCACTCGGCGGTATTCTGCTGGCTAACGCTAACCATCTGGCGGCGCTGTTCCTTGGTATTGAGCTGATCTCTCTGCCGCTGTTTGGTCTGGTTGGCTATGCGTTCCGTCAGAAACGTTCGCTGGAAGCCAGTATCAAATACACCATTCTGTCTGCCGCAGCGTCTTCCTTCCTGCTGTTCGGTATGGCGCTGGTGTACGCGCAGTCTGGCAATCTGTCGTTTGTTGCGCTTGGTAAGAGCCTCGGCGACGGCATGCTGCACGAACCGCTGCTGCTGGCGGGCTTCGGTCTGATGATTGTTGGCCTCGGCTTTAAACTTTCGCTGGTTCCGTTCCACCTGTGGACGCCAGACGTTTACCAGGGCGCTCCGGCTCCGGTTTCCACCTTCCTGGCGACGGCGAGCAAAATCGCTATCTTCGGCGTGGTGATGCGTCTGTTCCTGTACGCACCGGTAGGGGATAGCGAAGCGGTACGTATCGTACTGGGCGTGATTGCCTTTGCTTCCATCATCTTCGGTAACCTGATGGCGCTGAGCCAGACCAATATTAAACGTCTGCTCGGTTACTCTTCTATCTCTCATCTCGGTTACCTGCTGGTGGCGCTGATTGCTCTGCAGAGCGGCGAGATGTCGATGGAAGCGGTTGGCGTTTACCTGGCCGGCTACCTGTTCAGCAGCCTCGGCGCGTTCGGTGTGGTCAGCCTGATGTCCAGCCCGTACCGTGGCCCGGATGCGGACTCTCTGTTCTCCTACCGTGGTCTGTTCTGGCATCGTCCGATCCTCGCGGCAGTGATGACGGTAATGATGCTGTCTCTGGCCGGTATCCCGATGACGCTGGGCTTTATCGGTAAGTTCTACGTACTGGCAGTCGGTGTGCAGGCTAACCTGTGGTGGCTGGTTGCCGCTGTGGTGGTCGGTTCGGCGATTGGTTTGTACTACTACCTGCGTGTTGCCGTGAGCCTGTACCTGAGCGCACCGCAACAGCTGAACCGCGATGCGCCGTCTAACTGGCAGTACAGCGCGGGCGGTATCGTAGTGCTGATTTCTGCACTGCTGGTACTGGTGCTGGGTATTTACCCGCAACCGCTGATCAGCATTGTGCAGTTAGCGACTCCGCTGATGTAAGGCTACATGCAGTAACGAAAAAACCCGCCTCGGCGGGTTTTTTTATGCGTGAAATACGGGTCAGTTCAATAGCTGACGGCTTACCAGCGGACCGCTGATGCCTTTTGCTGTGCGATCCATCACTTCCTGGATCACTGAAGAAAGCTCATTGACTTCGAATTTGGCCACGTAGCCATCCGCTTTTACTCGGCGAACGTGATCTTCGTTCGCACTACCGGAAAGCGAAGAGTGGATAACGACCGGGATCTTCTTCAGGCGTTCGTCGGTTTTTATTTTGCGGGTAAGCGTAAAACCGTCCATCTCCGGCATTTCGAGATCGGTGAGTACCAGGGCGATCTTCTCGCTAATAGGCTTGCCCTCCGCCAGCGCTTCTGCGGAAAGCTGCTGTATTTTTTCCCACGCATCCTGGCCCGTTACATGCATCAGATGCGGGATTTCCATGGCGTTAAGCCCTTTTTCCAGCATTGCGCGGGCCACTTTGGAATCATCTGCCACAATCGCCACCGCACCCGGCGTGATGTTGAATTTATTGGTTTTCAGATCGGTTGCACGCAGGTCGTGGTTCGCCGGTACTATGTCATACAAGATCTGCTCAACGTCGAGCACCAGCGCCAGGTTGTTGGTCTCTTTGTTGTCGTCCAGGCAAGCGATACTGGTGATATAGCGACCATTGACGGCTTTCTCGGCGGTATGCACCTGTTGCCAGTCCAGGCGCATAATGTTTTCCACTGACTCCACCGCAAACGCCTGGACGCTGCGGGCATATTCTGTGATCAACAGGATGTTGAGTCCGGTCTCTGGTTTACAGCCCGCGACGGCGGGCAGGTCAATCACCGGGATCACCTGATCGCGAATATTAACCATACCCAGCAGCGGGGCCTTCATACCAGCCGGACGCGTAAAGGTCGGCATCGGCACGATTTCACGCAGCTTGAATACGTTAATGCCAAATAGCTCTGATTTCTGCTCCTCAACAGATTTGCCGAGGCGAAATAGCAGCAGTTCAAAACGGTTAGACAGGGTTAGGTTTGTCCTGTCATCAATATCTTTCTGGAAATTGTTCATCCTGTCCTCAGTGTGAAAGCCAGCCTTTCCACTGTTATCGGCACTGAGGCGGAAAAATAAAGCGTTAAACGCTGAAAATGGCGAAATCGTGTGCCAGTTCCGTGTCTGGAAAAATCGCTTTGCACTCTTCAAGCAAACGCTGACAGCCTTTTTCATCATAGCGTGAGCTAACGTGGGTCATGATCAGGCGTCCCACTCCGGCATCCAGCGCCAGCTGTGCGGCTTGTCGGGTTGAGCTGTGCCCGCGACTGTTCGCTTTCTCCTCCATTGAGGCATCCAGCGTGGTTTCGTGTACCATGACATCTACACCTCGAGCCAGTTCAATGGCGGACGCGCAGGGTCCTGTGTCACCGAAAATAGCGACTGATTTTCCCCTGGTGGCCGGGGCGAGGAAGTCGGCGCCGTGGATCGTACGTCCATCCTCCAGCACGATAGTTTTCCCGGCTTTCAAATCCTGAAACCACGGGCCCGCTTTAACACCTGCCGCCTTCAGGGCGTTAGCGTCAAGCGCACCGGGTTTGTCATGCTCTTGAATGCGAAAACCGTAGCACTCCAGCGGATGCGCCAGCGGGTACGCCGTGACTTTACGCAGGCCGTCATCGACAATCTCACCTGCGGTGATTTCCACAATTTCCATCGGATAATCGGTCCAGGAGCCGCTCAGACGTAATGCGGTTTCGGTAAACTCTCGCAACCCTTTTGGCCCGTAAAGCGTCAGAGGCTGGACATTGCCGGCCATTGAGCGACTGCACAGTAGTCCCGGTAAACCAAACAGGTGATCGCCGTGCAGATGGCTGATAAAAATACGATCGAGTTTTCCTGGATTGAAAGGGGTGGTGAGCATCTGATGCTGCGTCCCTTCACCGCAATCAAAAAGCCACAGCCCCGCCTGAGTCGGGTGTTGCAGATTCAGTAAAATTGCCGTTACATTGCGTGAGCGAGTGGGGACTCCCGCTGACGTGCCTAAAAATAGTAATTCCATCTTCGCGTTACACTTTTCGCCATCAATAAGGCAGGGTGTTCAGGTTATCACAACATAGGGGCAGACAATGATTCACTGGCAAGATCTCCACCATGCAAAGCTTAGTACCCAACAACTGTACGCACTACTTCAGTTGCGATGCGCGGTGTTTGTAGTTGAGCAACAGTGTCCGTACCAGGATGTGGATGGCGATGACCTGGTTGGAGAGAATCGCCATATTCTGGGCTGGCATAACGATGAGCTGGTGGCGTATGCGAGGATTCTGAAAAGCGATGACGAGCTGGAGCCGGTGGTGATTGGTCGGGTGATTGTAAGCGAAGCGCTGCGTGGTGAAAAACTGGGGCAACAGCTGATGGCCCAGACGCTGGCATCCTGCGCGCAACACTGGCCACACAAGGCGTTATATCTGGGCGCGCAGGCGCATCTGCAATCGTTCTATGCGCGCTTTGGCTTTGTTCCGGTAACGGATATCTATGACGAAGACGGTATTCCACACGTCGGAATGGCGCGGGAAGCACATCAGGCGTAAACAGGCACAAACAGTCCAGGTTGTCTATAGTTAGCGGGTACGTCAATTGAAAGGGAGAATATAATGTCTTTTCATTCTTATGAATCACGTATCGATGATGATCTGGAATTATTGAGTGAAACGCTGGAAGAGGTGCTGCGTTCTTCTGGCGACCCAGCAGATCAAAAATACCTTGAGTTAAAAGCGCGGGCAGAACGGGCGTTAGAAGAGGTGAGAAATCGCGTCAGCCATGCTTCTGACAGCTACTATTACCGTGCGAAAAAAGCTGTTTGTCGGGCGGATGATTATGTGCACGAAAAACCCTGGCGCGGGATTGGCGTTGGCGCCACAGTCGGTTTAGTGATGGGATTATTGTTAGCACGGCGATAAATTCCGTTCTGTCATCGCATTTGTACGTACTCCCTAACTGGGGGTACTGCTTTTTCTGCTCAGTACCCCGTATAATGTGAGGTTTTTAACAGGGAGAGGTCCGCGTGCATTCAATCACTACTGCGCTGGAAAGTCTGATGCGTCATTTATCGCAAGAGATGCCAGCAGCACCTGGAATTCGTATTTACGACATACCTTTCCCACTGAATGATGCGTTTGACGCTTTAGGATGGCTGGCTAGCCAACCCGTCTGGCCCCAGTTTTACTGGCAGCAGCGTAACGGCGACGAAGAGGCTGCCGTACTGGGAGCCGTCGCCGCATTTTCCTCGCTGGAATCAGCTCAGCAGTTTTTACGCCAGCATGATAATCATCCCGACCTGCGTATCTGGGGCCTGAATGCCTTTGAGCCTCAGCGCGGCAATTTGCTGCTGCCGCGGCTGGAGTGGCGACGTTGTGCCGGGGTGGCGAGCTTACGCTTACATCTCTATAGCGACGTATCGCTGCGAGACGACGCCGCGCAGGCGGTGGCGTTTATCACCTCGCTTGCCAACGTTAAGCCGCTACCCGCATTGCGTCTCAGTTTGACGGGAGAACAGAACTGGCCAGATAAAGCGGGCTGGACAAATCTGATAAAACTCGCCACGCAAACGATCAATAGGGAAGAACTCGATAAGGTTGTGCTGGCACGGGCGACCGACTTACAGTTTTCTCAGTCGGTTAATGCCGCGGCCGTGATGGCTTCCAGCCGTCGCTTAAACCTGAACTGCTACCATTTCTTTATGGCATTCTCTGCCGACTCCGCTTTTCTTGGCTCTTCCCCTGAGCGTCTGTATCGGCGGCGAGACACGGCGCTGCGCACCGAGGCGCTGGCCGGAACCGTTGCTAACCACCCTGAGGATCATCGCGCCTGGCAGTTGGGTGAATGGCTAATGAAAGATGATAAAAACCAGCGTGAGAATATGCTGGTGGTTGAAGATATTTGCCAGCGCCTGCAAGGCTGTACGCAAACTCTTGATGTGCTGCCGCCACAGGTGCTGAGACTGCGTAAAGTGCAGCACCTGCGCCGTTGCATCTGGACGGAACTGAATCAGGCCGACGATATGCTTTGCCTGATGCAACTCCAGCCCACGGCGGCTGTCGCCGGTATTCCGCGAGAGCTGGCACGTGAATTCATCCAACAAAATGAACCCTTTGAACGTGAGTGGTATGCCGGTTCTGCGGGTTATCTTTCACGGCGCCAAAGTGAGTTTTGCGTGTCACTACGTTCGGCGAAAATTAGCGCAAACGTGGTGCGCCTGTATGCCGGGGCAGGGATCGTACGTGGTTCAGATCCTGAGCAGGAATGGCAAGAAATAGACAACAAAGCGGCGGGTTTACGTACTTTATTACAGATGGAAGCCTAATGAGTCACACATTACCGACTCATATCAAAAATCCATTTATTCGATTCTTTATACTGTGTCGCAATATTGATACCGGACAATCTCATGTCAGTAAGCGCATTTAACCGACGCTGGGCGGCGGTCATTCTGGAAGCTCTCACTCGCCACGGCGTCAGGCATGTCTGCATTGCCCCTGGCTCTCGTTCTACACCGTTGACGCTGGCGGCAGCGGAAAACCCCGCATTCATCCACCACACCCATTTTGACGAGCGTGGTCTTGGGCATCTGGCCTTAGGTCTGGCAAAAGTTAGCCGTCAGCCTGTCGCCGTGATTGTGACGTCCGGTACCGCGGTGGCGAATTTATATCCCGCGTTGATTGAAGCGGGCCTGACCGGTGAAAAACTAATTTTACTTACGGCAGACCGACCGCCAGAGCTTATCGACTGTGGCGCGAACCAGGCGATTCGTCAGGCCGGAATGTTTGCCTCGCATCCATCGCAAACGCTCTCTTTACCGCGTCCGACTCAGGACATTCCGGCAAGCTGGCTGGTGTCCACTATTGATAATGCGTTAGCAACCCTGCATAGCGGGGCGGTTCATATCAATTGCCCGTTTGCGGAACCGCTGTATGGCGATATGGACGAAACGGGGATTGCCTGGCAGCAGCGCCTCGGCGACTGGTGGCAGGACGATAAACCTTGGCTGCGAGAAGCGCGTCGGCTGGAAAGCGACAAACAGCGCGACTGGTTTTTCTGGCGACAAAAACGCGGCGTAGTCATTGCGGGCCGCATGAGCGCTGAAGAAGGTAAGAAGGTTGCGCAGTGGGCGCAGACGTTAGGCTGGCCGCTGATTGGTGATGTTCTGTCGCAAACCGGACAACCGCTGCCGTGCGCCGACCTGTGGCTGGGAAATGCGAAAGCGGTAGCTGAGTTACAGCAGGCGCAGATTGTGGTGCAGCTTGGTAGCAGCCTGACCGGAAAACGACTCCTGCAATGGCAGGCTAACTGCGATCCGCAGGAATACTGGATTGTCGATAATATCGAAGGCCGCCTCGATCCGGCTCACCATCGTGGCCGCAGGCTGGTGGCGAAAGTTGGCGACTGGCTGGAGCTGCATCCGGCGGAGAAACGTCAGCCCTGGTACGTGGAAATCCCTCGCCTGGCACAACTGGCCTGGCAGGCGGTAGAAGCCCGTCGTGAGGCGTTTGGTGAAGCGCAATTAGCCCACCGTATTCGCGAATACTTGCCGGAGCAGGGGCAGCTGTTCGTGGGTAACAGTCTGGTGGTACGCCTGATTGATGCGCTGTCGCAGCTTCCGGCTGGTTACCCGGTCTATAGCAACCGTGGCGCGAGCGGTATTGACGGCCTGCTGTCTTCGGCAGCAGGTGTACAGCGTGCCAGCGCGAAATCGACGCTGGCGATTGTTGGCGATTTATCTGCATTGTATGACCTGAATGCGCTGGCGTTATTGCGCAAGGTTTCTGCACCGTTTGTCCTGATAGTGGTCAACAATAACGGCGGACAGATTTTTTCTCTGCTGCCGACGCCAGCGAGCGAACGCGAACGGTTCTATCTGATGCCGCAGAACGTACATTTCGAGCATGCTGCCGCCATGTTTAACCTTAAATACCAGCGCCCGGAAAACTGGGAGCAACTGGAGAGCGCGTTGACTAACGCCTGGCGTACTCCTGCGGCCACGGTGATTGAGCTGGTGGTGAATGAAACTGACGGGGCGCAAACCTTGCAGCAACTGCTGGCGCAGGTAAGTCATCTATGATCCTGCATGCGCAGGCGAAAGAGGGCCAGACGGGATTTCCCTGGCTGGTTTTCCTGCACGGTTTTTCTGGCGATTGTCGGGAATGGCAGACGGTCGGCGAAGCGTTTCAGGATTATTCGCGGCTATACATCGATCTGCCGGGACACGGTGGCTCCGCTGACATCAGCGTGAGCGGATTCGATGACGTAAACGTTTTGCTGCGTAACACTCTGTTTAGTTACAACATACTTAAGTACTGGCTGGTGGGATACTCTCTTGGTGGCAGAGTCGCGATGATGGCGGCCTGTCAGGAGATGCCAGGGCTTTGTGGTCTGGTGGTTGAAGGTGGACATCCAGGCTTGCAAGGCGAAGAGGCGCGCGTTCAGCGTCGTCTCTCGGATGGCCGCTGGGCTGCGCGTTTTCGCGCAGAGCCGCTACGTGAGGTGTTTAATGACTGGTATCTACAGCCCGTTTTTTCCTCGCTGAACACGGCACAAAGAGAGGCGCTGGTCGCTCTGCGTAGCCAGAATAATGGGCAAACGCTGGCGGCAATGCTGGAGGCCACCTCGCTTGCCGTACAACCTGATTTACGTGCGCAACTCACGACGCGCACATTTCCGTTTTATTATTTATGTGGTGAACGTGACGATAAATTCCGCGCTCTGGCGGCGGAAATATCAGTACCAAACCATGTGATTCGTAATGCCGGACACAACGCGCATCGGGACAACCCCGCGGGTGTAGTGGACTGTCTGGCTCAGATTCTGCGTCGCTGACTATAGGACATTTTATGATCTATCCTGATGAAACAATGCTTTACGCACCGGTAGAATGGCACGATTGCTCTGAAGGCTATACCGACATTCTTTACGAGAAATCCACCGACGGTATCGCAAAAATCACCATTAATCGTCCGCAGGTACGCAATGCCTTCCGTCCGGTCACCGTGAAAGAGATGATCCAGGCGCTGGCGGATGCTCGCTATGATGACAACATCGGCGTGATTATTCTGACCGGTGCGGGCGATAAAGCGTTCTGTGCAGGCGGCGATCAGAAGGTACGTGGCGACTACGGCGGATACCAGGATGACTCCGGTGTGCATCACCTGAACGTACTGGACTTCCAGCGTCAGATTCGTACCTGTCCGAAACCGGTAGTAGCGATGGTTGCAGGTTTCTCCATTGGCGGCGGTCATGTGCTGCACATGATGTGTGACCTGACCATTGCGGCTGAAAACGCCATCTTCGGTCAGACCGGTCCAAAAGTCGGTTCCTTCGACGGCGGTTGGGGCGCTTCCTATATGGCGCGCATCGTCGGTCAGAAAAAAGCGCGTGAAATCTGGTTCCTGTGCCGTCAGTACGATGCGAAACAGGCGCTGGATATGGGGCTGGTCAACACCGTGGTTCCGCTGGCGGATCTGGAAAAAGAGACAGTACGCTGGTGTCGCGAAATGCTGCAAAACAGCCCAATGGCGCTGCGCTGCCTGAAAGCTGCACTGAACGCCGACTGTGATGGTCAGGCAGGTCTGCAGGAGCTGGCAGGTAACGCCACTATGCTGTTCTACATGACGGAAGAAGGTCAGGAAGGCCGTAACGCCTTTAACCAGAAACGTCAGCCTGATTTCAGCAAATTCAAACGGAATCCGTAATGCGTAGCGCGCAGGTATACCGCTGGCAGATCCCCATGGACGCGGGGGTGATTCTGCGCGACAGGCGGTTAAAAACGCGTGACGGGTTATACGTATGTCTTCGTGACGGTGAGCGTGAAGGGTGGGGAGAAATCTCCCCGCTGCCGGGCTTCAGTCAGGAAAGCTGGGAAGAAGCGCAAACCGAGTTGCTGGCTTGGGTGAAAGGCTGGCTGCAAGGGGATGCCTCCTTACCGCAACTGCCTTCAGTCGCCTTTGGCGTAAGCTGTGCGCTGGCCGAACTGGCTGGCGTATTGCCACAGGACGCAGACTATCGTGCTGCACCGCTGTGTACGGGCGATCCTGACGATCTGGTACTGCAACTGGCGGACATGCCGGGCGAAAAAGTGGCGAAGATTAAGGTCGGTCTGTATGAAGCGGTTCGCGACGGCATGGTAGCCAATCTGTTACTTGAGGCGATCCCGGAGCTGCATTTACGACTTGACGCCAACCGGGCCTGGACGCCGTTGAAAGCTCAGCAGTTCGCGAAATACGTTAATCCGGAGTATCGCGGACGCATTGCCTTCCTCGAAGAACCGTGCAAAACCCGTGATGATTCTCGTGCCTTCGCGCGTGAAACCGGCATTGCCATCGCCTGGGATGAAAGTTTGCGTGAAGCGGATTTCACCTTCGAAGCCGAAGAGGGCGTCAAGGCTGTGGTTATCAAACCTACGCTGACCGGCAGTCTCGATAAAGTCCGTGAACAGGTGGCAGCGGCGCATGCGCTTGGTCTTACTGCCGTTATCAGTTCGTCAATCGAGTCGAGTCTGGGCTTAACCCAGCTGGCGCGAATTGCCGCCTGGTTGACGCCGCAAACCATCCCGGGTCTGGATACCCTGAGCCTGATGCAGTGCCAGCAGGTACGCACCTGGCCGGGTAGCGCGTTGCCGTGTATCGACGTTGATGCGCTGGAACGTCTGCTATGACCCAGCAGGAAAGGCCCGATAGCGTGAGCTTATCGGGCCTGATACAACCCAGTGACTGGCCGTGGCGTCACTGGCGACAGGTTCGTGCGAAGGCGCCAGCCTTACGCCTCAACGATGAGGCATTAAGCTGGAGCGAGCTCTGCGCGCGCATCGACCATCTGGCCAGCGGTTTTGCCGCTCAGGGCGTGGAAGAAGGCGATGGCGTCCTGCTTCGCGCCTGGAATCATCCGCGCGCTTTGCTGGCCTGGCTCGCGCTGCTGCAGTGTGGGGCGCGGGTTTTACCTGTGAACCCACAGTTGCCTCAGTCGCTGCTTGATGCGCTGGTCCCGGACTTAACGCTACGTTTTGCGCTGGATCTGGAGGCTGCTATCGCACTCCCGGAACTCAGTCCGTTACAGATGCAGTCGTTGCCAGGCGATCACGCCGCTGCATGGTTGCCCGAGCGTTTGAGCACGATGACGTTAACCTCAGGTTCTACCGGATTACCAAAGGCGGCGGTGCATACCTGTCAGGCGCATCTGGCAAGCGCGCAGGGCGTACTGTCATTAATGCCGTTTGATGTTGAGGATGACTGGCTGCTCTCACTGCCGCTGTTTCATGTTTCCGGGCAAGGCATTTTGTGGCGATGGTTGTTCGCCGGGGCGCGAATGACCGTGCGCGACAAACAGCCGCTGGATCAAATGCTGGCTGGATGCACTCACGCTTCACTGGTGCCCACGCAACTGTGGCGCTTACTTGTTAATAACACGCCAGTCACGCTAAAAGCGGTACTGCTGGGCGGTGCGGCAATTCCTGTTGAGTTGACGGAACAGGCGCGTGAACAGGGGATTCGTTGCTGGTGCGGTTACGGATTGACGGAGTTTGCTTCTACGGTTTGTGCGAAAGAGGCAGATGGCCTGGCGGATGTGGGCTCTGCTTTACCGGGGCGGGAAGTCAGGATCGTTAATGACGAAGTTTGGCTACGAGCCGCCAGCATGGCGCAAGGTTACTGGCGTAACGGACAGCTTATGCCTTTAGTGAACGCGGAAGGCTGGTTTGCAACCCGCGATCGCGGCGTGTTGAAGGACGGCAAGTTAACCATTGTCGGTCGTATGGACAATCTGTTCTTTAGCGGCGGGGAAGGCATACAGCCGGAAGAGGTGGAACGCGTGATTGCCGCACATCCACATGTTCTGCAGGCCTTTATTGTGCCGATAGAAGACAAAGAATTTGGCCATCGCCCGGTGGCGGTCGTTGAGTATGACGCTAATGCTGGAGAAACTAATCTGGCAGAGTGGGTAAAAGATAAGCTGGCACGCTTTCAGCAACCGGTATGTTGGTTGACATTGCCACCCGAGCTTAAAGCCGGAGGGATTAAAATCTCGCGTCGTGCGTTGTCGGATTGGGTAAGTGCTTCATCATTAACATTAAGAAAGCATTAATTACATTTCTCATTTTTGTCATTCCGCAGCTATTGTCCTTTTGTTTATCTGCTGAAGTGTAACCTATTGTGAAATTTTTTAACAAAAGGTGCGCTATGGAATGGCATGTGAAGAAGTCTTGCTGTCACAAGAAAGCAGAGAGGCTCTATATTGTACTTTGCGATAGTGGTGGTTCGCTTAAGATGCTCGCTGAGGCGCAATCTTTCGAGCGGGTTAAACCTGGCGATCTTCTTTCACCGCTGAAAGATGCGCAGTATTGTGTTAATCGCGATGTATCCCGCGTGATTAAAATAATCGATGCCAGACAGTACATATGTGACGAATGGGAGCGCCTGTTACGACTGTCGGCAGATAAATGAGCTCAGCGCCGGTGCTTGTCTGCAGGCAGAAAAATCGTCATTAAACCCGCCATGATGCACAGTACCCCAACCAGCGCCTTTACTGAAAATGTTCCCTGCCAGCCGGGCAGAATCATTGATGCAACCCAAACCAGCACATAGCTCAGGCTGAGCAGGGCATAAGCTTTGCTCAGCGCGAGCTGGTGCAGGGCTTTATGCCAGCAAATAACCGACAGCAAATAGCCTGCCAGCCCGGCAGATAAAGCAAACGCTCCAATACTGAGAGAGAATACGGCGGAGATGAACGCCAGCGGCTGCATCATTGGCGGCAGATTATCCATTGCGAAGCCGAGGCTCAACTGGGCTGCGGAGGTGATAATAACGCTACATAATCCCCAAAAGATGCCCATTACACTGCGCTCCCAAGAATAAAGATGCCGGTAATGATCAGCCCAACCCCCAGCCAGTGGCGTGTAGTGACGGGTTCGCGCCAGATTTTCCACGCGGCCAGCGTCACCCATACAAAGTTAAGACTCAGCATGGGGTAGGCGATGCCGACAGGAATGTTCTGCAGTACCGCCAGCCATAGCAGCATGGCCAGACCGAGGCTTGTCAGAGCAAGCCCAATCCATTGCGTGACGTGGCGTTTTCGCGCACGAACGGACACCGGTCGGGTCGCCTGCTTCTGGCATAGCTGGCCGCAGACGCTGAGCAGGCTGGCGAGAACTAAGGCTATCCAGATCATTTTGGCCGATACTGAATCAGGACCAGTCGCCCCTGATTATCAATGTAATCAGCGGGAGGGAGAGCGAGATGATTAATATCTTCATCCTTATCAATCGTGAGCACGAGCGTAATATTTCCTTGCTGACGATGTTGCGCTAACCAGTCGGCAAAGTCTTCCCGACTAACAAAGCGCCCCTGAGCATCCGGGTAGTTGAGGCCATATTTTAACTCTCCCGTTTGGCCGTACATCATGATGTCGTCACGCTTCAGGCTCCAGGCCAGCCCTGCGGCAACGCCAACGTTGTCGGTGAGAATGTAACGGCTCGACTCCAGCGACTCTTTAGTCATCTCGACAAAAAACTGCGGCTGTTTAGACTCCATCACCCGGTCAGGGACTGAGAAACCAAACAACAGTGCGAGTCCCAGCGGACACAGCGCGGCGAATTTCCAGTTCTTCTCGCGGTTATTTAGCGTATACCAGCCGAACAGTGCCCAGGTGATAAAAATACCCCACGCGCAAAACACCTTATACGTTTCGATATGCGACCAGACCGGCGTCTTTAACGGACCCAATGTGGAAACAATAAATGTGGCGACAATGCCGGTCACGCCGAACAGCACGTTGATCCAGCCATTCACACGCAGTGCGGCGGAGCCTTTTTCCGCGGCCTGCAGGCCGAAACGCGCCGTTAATATCGCCAGCGGGGCGAAGCAAGAAAGAATATAGGTCGGCAGTTTTCCTTTGGCGATGCTGAAAAACAGGATTGGCATGACAATCCAGCTTAACAGGTACAGTGCGCTGCGCGGAACATCCCGCTCACGCCAGCCCGTACGCAGCGCGCCAGGAAGCAGCCCGAGCCATGGTAATGCGCCAGCCACGAATACCGGAATGTAGTACCAGATGGGAGCCTTGTGTTGGGCATCATCCTGTGCGAAGCGTTGAATATGTTCAACCCAGAAGAAGTAATGCCAGAAATCCGGCTCACGCTGGGCAATCGCTATTCCCCACGGCAGCACAATCACGACGCAGCCGATAACCGCCAGCAGACCGTAGAGTATGAGATCTTTCCAGCGCTTTTGCGCGAAAACCCACGGCAGTACGCTGAGCACAGGAACGGCAAGCGCCAGGAAGCCCTTGGTCATCACGCCCATGCCGCAGGTTAACCCTAACAGCAAAAAAGCGATGATTTTGCGCGTTCTGGTGGTGGCCTGCATGCCTTCCCAAAAACAGCACATGCCTGCCATCAGCCAAAGCGCAATTATGGGATCAAGTACCGCGTAGGTGCCGATGCTGTAAACCGAGAAAAACGTTAAAAAGATAGCAGAAGAGAGTACGGCGGTACGCTTATCCTGCCATAACCGCATGGCAAGCCAGGCTACCAGTAGCGCCGTCAGCAAGGTGGCAAATATAGCCCCCGCTCTGACGCCAAAATTATTAGCGCCAAATAACCATTGCCCGATGCTGTTTAACCAGTATCCGGCAATCGGTTTTTCAAAGTAACGAAGCCCTAAAAAGTGCGGCACGATCCAGTCGCCGGACGTCAGCATTTCCCGACTGATTTCGGCATAGCGCGTTTCATCAGGCTGCCAGAGCAGGCGACTGTTGATGGGGAGAATAAAATACAGCGCAATAAACGCGATACAGGCCAGAGTGTAGCGGGCAACAGGTTTCATTGTGTCGCACTCACCGGTTGTTGGCAGCCGAGCCATCCCTCTCTGCCCGGTATTTTTCCCCGCACGATCTGCCCTGTTGGCAGGGTGCTGATATCGTCTGGTAACAGCTCGCCAAGCGGGCAAAATGTCATCCCCATGTCCGCGGCGCGAGTAAGCAGCTCGTCAAAATTCTGATGAAAGGCGATGCCTTCAACTTCCGCATGAATGGTGTACACCGGTGTTCCTCTGCTCATCTGGATGTGGGAGAGAATATAAGCGTTGAAGTCCACCGCCTGGACCTCCTGACCAACCACTTCATCCCATGTTGGTAACGTGACGGGAATTTGCGGCGTACCTGTTTTCCCGGACGCCAGTACAGGGCGAAATAGCGACGTTCCCCGACAGTCGCTGTTATAGCGTAAATGGAACGTTTCTTTTGCCTCGACGACGCGGTTGTCGGCACGCCATCCGGCAACCGCAGAACAGGTAACCGGTTGTCCGATGATGGCTTCAAGGGCGGTAATGCCTCGTGAAATATCATCAATCAGCTGTTTATCATTCCAGTTTCCGCTTCGCGCTTGCCAGGCATGGTGATCCCAGGCATGCAAACCGGTTTCATGAATCAGGGCGGTTTGGGCAATGATCGCCGCATTGGCCTGGCCAATCTCTTTTCCCGGCCACGCGGTTCCCGCGAGCAATATATCCCATCCGTAGAGCGATGCTGCGTTTGAACGCAGCATCTTCCACAGAAATTGTGGCTTCACAAGACGCCAGAGATGGCGCCCCATGTTGTCAGGTCCAACGCTAAAGAAAAAACTTGCCCGAACGTTATGCCGGTTCAATGTCTCCAACAGGCGGGGCACACCTTCGCGCGTCCCCCGGAAAGTATCGACATCAATTCGCAAGCCTACTTTGGTCATGATGTGTGTTCCGTGATATCCACACTGCGTAAGAAGAAGTCCAGCGTCTCTTCTACCGTTTCCTGCATCTCAATGGTGGGCTCCCAGTTCAGGCAGCGTTTTGCATTACGAATGTTGGGCTTACGATGCTCAACGTCCTGATAACCTTTACCATAGTAGCTACTACTTTCGACGTCACGGAAACCGGCAAACGGCGGGAAGTGGTTGCGTAATGGGTGTTTTTCAAAGCAAGTAAGCAGCATTTCTGCCAGTTCCTGAATACTGGCCTCATTCTCCGGGTTACCGATGTTGATAATTTCGCCATCGCAGCGTCCGCCTTCGTTTTCAATGATGCGGTACAGGGCTTCGATACCATCGCGAATATCAGTAAAGCAGCGTTTTTGCTTACCGCCTTCAATCAGCTTAATCGGTGAACCTTCCACCAAATTGAGGATCAGTTGGGTAATGGCGCGTGAGCTGCCGATACGCGCGGCGTTAAGGCTGTCCAGACGCGGTCCCATCCAGTTAAACGGACGGAACAGGGTGAATCGCAATCCCTCTTTTTCGCCGTATGCCCAGATTACGCGGTCCAGCAACTGCTTGGAAACGGAGTAGATCCAGCGTGGTTTATTCACCGGGCCGACGATCAGGTTCGAGCTGTCTTCATCAAAAACTTTGTCGGTACACATGCCGTAGACTTCGGAGGTTGACGGGAAAATGATGCGCTTACGGTATTTCACGCAGTAGCGAATGATTTTCAGGTTCTCTTCAAAATCGAGCTCAAACACGCGCAGCGGGTTGCGGGTATATTCGATTGGCGTGGCGATTGCTACCAGCGGCAGCACGACGTCGCATTTTTTCACATGATATTCAATCCATTCGGAGTGAATGCTGATATCGCCTTCGACGAAATGGAATCGTGGATGTTGCAGAAAACGACTAATGGCGTCGCTGCCAATGTCGAGTCCATACACTTCGTAATTGTCCTCTTGCAACAGGCGCTCGGTCAGATGGTTACCAATGAAGCCATTGACGCCAAGGATCAGCACGCGAGTACGGCGTTTAGCGGTAGTAACTGACTGGCTGTTCAGGCGAGAACCTGGTACCAGGCCCAGAACCTGCGCGAGCTGTGACCCCTGCATGGCAATACCATCGCCAGCTTGCCCGGTAATAATCTCCAGTGCGCCATCAGCGCAGGCGATCAGCAAAGGAGAAACGGAGATGACGGTTCCAGGCTGGGCTGCGCGGTCATTTTTGCAAACACGTGACGACCAGACGGTGAATTTTTGCGTACCAACATAGCTAAATGCGCCCGGCCATGGATCGCTGACGGCGCGTACCTGGTTATGCAACTCTGCGGCTGGTTTGTTCCAGTCGAGGAAGCTATCTTCCGGCGTACGGCGACCAAAACAGGTCGCCTCTGCTTCCTGTTGGGGGTGTTCTGCATAATCTCCCGTTTTAATCGCGGGCAGCGCCTCTTCCAGTAACTGACGCGCTGCCTGGCACAATTTATGGTGCAGCGTTAACGCCACATCATCGGGCGAAATAGCAACCCGCAGCTGGGCAACAATGGCACCGGCATCCGCGCGTTTGACCATCCGGTGAAGCGTGACGCCGGTTTCGGTTTCACCATTGACCAGTACCCAGTTCAGCGGCGCGCGGCCACGGTATTTCGGCAGCAGCGAGCCGTGCAGATTAAATGCACCCTTAGGGGCAAGGCTGAGGATCTCATCACTCAGTAAATGGCGATAGTAGAACGAGAAGATAACATCAGGTGCCAGTTGGCTAATGCGCTCAATCCACAGGGGATGATTAACCTCGTCAGGGGCGTAAACCGGAATACCGGCGCTGGCCGCGAGGCGGGAAACAGATCCAAAAAACGCTTTTTCACCCGGATTGTCGGTGTGCGTAAAAATGGCAGCGATTTCATAACCTGCATCCAACAAGGCCTGGACACCCTGACATCCCATATCGTGATAGGCAAATACGACGGCTTTCATGCGCGGTTTTCCTCGGTTGACTGCGTGGTTTGTGGGCGGATAACGTGTTGAACAAAATAGCGGGGGCGGGCGCGGACATCGTTATAGATGCGACCGATATATTCGCCGAGTAAACCCATGCCAATAAACTGTGCGCCGATAAAGGTAAACAGGACGGCAAACAGCATGAATACCCCTTCCGCTGCCCACTGTGGGCCGAGCGTCAGGCGCAGAACAACAAGCAAGACTGATAAGGTAAAGCCCGTGGCGGCGATCACGCTGCCTAACAGACTCAGCATGCGAAGCGGTGTTGTGGTAAGGCAAGTCACCAGGTCATACATCAGGTTGATCAGACGCATGAAGCTGTATTTGGAGTCACCAAATTCGCGCTCTGCATGATGTACCGGGATCTCCGTCGCGCGACGGGCAAAAATGTTGGCCAGAATCGGGATAAAGGTGCTGCGCTCCTGGCAATGCAGCATGGCATCGACGATGTGACGGCGATAGGCGCGTAGCATGCAGCCGTAGTCGCCCATTGCTTTACCGGTGGTTCGTTGGATCAGATGGTTGATCATTCGTGAGGCGGTCTTACGAAATACGCTGTCCTGCCGGTTCTGGCGCACCGTGCCCACCACATCGAACCCCTCATCTGCTGTGGCGACCAACCGAGGGATCTCCTCCGGTGGGTTTTGCAAATCGGCATCCAGTGTGATGATCAAGTCTCCGGTGACATGGCTGAAACCGGCCATAATCGCCGAGTGCTGTCCGTAATTGCGGTTTAGCAAAATAGAAACAATATGGCTGTTTGGTGCCTGGGAGGCGTTCATCATCAACTGAGCGGAATTGTCACTGCTACCGTCGTCGATTAGCAGAATTTCATAGTCTTTACCCAATTTCTCGCAGGCGGCGCTGGTGCGTCTGATTAACTCTGGCAGGCTTTCCTGTTCATTAAAAACGGGAATGACCACCGAGACTTTTTTGATTGGTGCTGCTTCAAACATGATTATTGTCCTGCAATCTCGCGAAGTGCCGTAATGACCCGCTGGGTATCCGCTTCGGTCATGTCTGGGAATAACGGCAGCGAGCAGATGCGCGCGCTGTTCCATTCAGTATTTGGGAGCGAAAGGGTAGTGAAGCGTTCGCGATAATATTTTTGCGTATGGGCTGCACGAAAATGCAGACCGGTGCCGATATCTTTGGTCTTCAGCGCTTCCATCAGGGCATCTCTGCTCAGCCCGCAGCGCGCTTCGTCAACGCGAATGATGAACAGATGCCAGGCATGAACATGCGACCACTGAGGCCGGCTCAGCGGTTGAAAGGGCGTATCAGCCAGCGCCTGCTGATATTGCTGGGCAATTTGCGCCCGGCGTGAATTCAGTTGCTCCAGCTTATTCAGCTGTACCAACGCAATAGCGGCATTGATATCCGTCAGGTTGTATTTGTATCCTGGCGCAAGCACTTCGGCCTGCGGTGCCCGGCCATAGGTTTGTCGATCAAAAGCATCAACGCCCAGACCGTGAAACTTCAGGCTGCGAAGCCGCTGGGCAAGCTGGCTGTCGTCGGTAACAATCAGTCCACCTTCTGCGCAGGTGATATTTTTGATGGCGTGAAACGAGAAGATTGCCGTACCGCGCGCTCCGACATGACGGCCCTTATACAATGTCCCTACGGCATGGGCGGCATCTTCTATTACCGGGATGCCATAACGCTCGCCAATGGCATAAATCGCGTCAAGATCGACGGGGGCGCCTGCGTAATGTACTGGAACAATTGCTTTAGTTCGTGGGGTAATAGCGGCTTCAATTTGCTCAGGTGTGACCATAAGTGTATCGCGGTCGACGTCGACCATGACTGGCGTCGCATCCAGCAGGACAATCATGTTGAGGGTGGAAACCCACGTCATTGACGGCGTAATGACCTCATCGCCTGCACCTATGCCCAACGCCATCAGTGTGATGTGCATACCCGCCGTGGCAGAGCAGACGGCGACGGCGTGTTTATTTCCTGTGAGCTGGCAGAAGGCTTCTTCCAACTGTTGGTTCTTCGGGCCAGTGGTTATCCATCCAGAGTCCAGCACCGCTTTTACAGCGGCAAGCTCTTCAGCACCCATTGCCGGGCGAGAGAAAGGCAAAAAGTCAGACATCATTATTCCTTCAAGCCATTTAACGCTACCGAAGTTTTATTTTTGGGACTAAACAGGGGCGTCGTTAATTATTTCATCAGGCTACAAAGGTTAATGGCCGAAGGTTAATTTATCCTTAAGGGTTTAAGGTTTGGGAGATAATAACAAAGACAGTGGGGAGTGATTTATTTGTTTGAATATAAAGAGTTTTTAGTCATTATGGCGGTATTGTTCTCTGTTGCTGAATGCTGAGAGCAATACCGCTAATGTGATCATTGTTTATATTACGTTTAAACTCGGGGGACTTACAGTAACCCTTTCAAGGTTAACGTTTTACGTGTGGCGATATTTAAGTCGTAGGTGCCGAGATCTTCCGCTTTAACCCAGGCGAACGCCTGGAACTCTTCGTTAATGTTCACTTCACGATTAGCTGCCACACAATCGAAGATGAGATAAATCATATAAATCTCTTCCTGGCTGCCATCCGCGTACGTTTTAGTACGAATATCGTCACTGAATGTCCATGGCGTAATTTCTGATAACACCAGCTGCTCGCCCAGCCCCTCTCTCACTTCCCGACGCAAAGCTTCTTCGATGCGCTCACCCGGCTCAACGCCACCGCCAGACAGCGCCCACTGACCGGGAAACACGCCGCGGTCGTCAGCCATTTTGCAGAGTAAATAGCAGCCATCGTTTTGAATTAATGGGCAAACAATTGTTCTTTGGCGCATAGGTCAAGTCCTTCCAGGGGCGGGTATTAAGAATTCCATCATCCACCTATCTTACCTTTTGCTGGCTGGAGAAAAAACGCTTCATCGACGATTAAGTCCGTACGGGCGAGGAAAAATTGATTGTTGTTGAAAATGGCGATTAAGGATGCAAACGATAGATTACATACAAAAATTTAACCTTATCTAATCTCATTAAGTAGTATTTAGTTACAATATGGTCTTGCATCGCTTTTTTAGCTCATTGATTCCTCGTCATCTGACAGTACAATTCACCGGTTTTGGGGCTATGTTTTGATTCTTGCAGGAAAGGATAGAAAATGAAAAAAAGTTTACTGTTGGGTTTTGCCGGAATGCTGTTTGTTTCTGCTTCGGCAAACGCGATTAGCATCAACGGTCAGGCTGGCGAAGACTACACCAACCTTGGATTCGGTATGGGTACTGAGACCACCGGTCTGGCCGTCAGCGGCAACTGGATGCATAATGATGACGACGGCGATGTTGCTGGGCTGGGCCTGGGGCTGAATATCCCGCTGGGTCCACTGTTGGCGACCGTTGGTGGTAAAGGTGTATATACCAATCCAAACGATGGCGATGAAGGTTATGCTGCGGCTGTCGGTGGTGGTTTACAGTGGCCGATCGGCGACAGCATTCGTCTGTTTGGTGAGTACTATTACTCGCCTGATTCGCTTTCCAGCGGTATCGACAGCTATGAAGAAGCAAATGCCGGTGCGCGTTTGACTATTATGCGTCCGCTGAGCATCGAAGCCGGTTATCGTTACCTGAACCTGGCAGGTAAAGATGGTAACCGTGATAACGCAATTGCTGATGGCCCGTACGTTGGGGTTAACGCCAGCTTCTAACATTTCTGGCGCGGCGTTCAGTCGCGCCTTCCCCCCTCCATGCGTTATAGTGTTTTCATCATAAAAGCAGGAGAACACGATGTTAAACGTGGAGATGCTATCCACCGGGGATGAAGTGTTGCACGGACAAATCGTCGACACCAATGCCGCCTGGCTGGCCGATTTTTTCTTTAATCAGGGTTTACCGCTAACACGCCGCAACACGGTAGGTGACAATCTTAACGATTTAGTCGCCGTTTTGCGTGAGCGTAGCGAACACGCCGATATACTGATCGTTAATGGCGGTTTGGGGCCAACCAGCGATGATTTGAGCGCGCTGGCAGCGGCAACGGCAAAAGGCGAAGGGCTGGTGTTGCATGACGCATGGCTGACCGAGATGGAGCGATATTTCCGCGATCGTGGCCGCGTGATGGCGCCGAGCAACCGCAAACAGGCTGAACTTCCCGCCAGCGCGGAGTTTATCAATAATCCGGTGGGTACCGCGTGCGGGTTCGCCCTGAAGCTTAACCGCTGCCTGATGTTCTTTACACCGGGTGTACCGTCAGAATTCAAAGTCATGGTTGAGCATGAGATTCTGCCGCGTTTGCGTGAGCGTTTCTCTTTGGCTCAGCCCCCGTTATGCCTGCGATTAACCACCTTTGGCCGTTCTGAAAGCGAGCTGGCACAAAGCCTGGATCCGCTGACTTTGCCACCGGGTGTAACAATGGGATATCGCTCCTCAATGCCGATTATTGAGCTGAAGCTGACCGGGCCGGATTCACAACGGGAAGCGATGCTGGCGCTGTGGCCTGAGGTGAAAAAGGTTGCCGGGCAAAACATGATTTTTGAAGGTACGGAAGGTTTGCCTGCGCAAATCGCCCGCACGTTGCAGGAACGGCAATATAGCCTGACGCTGAGCGAACAATTTACCGGTGGTCTGGTCGCGTTGCAGCTTTCTCGCGCTAATGCTCCGTTGTTGGCGAGCGAAGTTGTTCCGCCCCAGGAAGAAACGCTGGCGCAAACGGCGCATTGGGTAACCGAGCGACGTAGCAAACATTATGCCGGGCTGGCTTTGGCGATATCAGCTTTCGAAAACGAACATATTAACTTTGCGCTGGCCACCCCCAATGGGACATATGGTTTGCGCGTTCGGCTGAACGCTAATCGCTACAGCTTGTCGATTCGTCAGGAAGTGTGCGCAATGATGGCGCTAAATATGCTGCGCCGTTGGCTTAACAATCAGGATCTTGCCAGCGAGCACGGCTGGATCGAAGTGGTTGAGTCGCTCACGATTTAATTATTAACAGGGAAGGTTACAAACCTTCCCAATCTGACTCATTCTGTGACATCGTCAGGCAATAGCCCAGTAATTAACCTAACCAAATCACGATCAATTCCATTTTCCAGCATCATGCGCGCGATACGTAAGGCTTCTTCTTGCGTTCCTTTTTGCCCCCCTTGCTCTAACCCTTGTTTTATCCCTTGTTGTAGCCCATTGTGGTGACCTTCTTGTTTTAGCCTCTCTGCGATTGTCATCAACCTCTTCTTATGATGGGGGGAACGTTCGGCAACTTCATGAATAAATTCGCTGACGTGAGAAACGTCACCGTACCGTAGCAGGTAATTAAATAGCGTTTGTAGCTGGCTGTCATTAGCGGTGCTTGTAACTAATGGTGCTTGTAACTGATAGAGAAGATGGCGTGACGGTATCCACTTTTAATATGCGCTGCATGCGGGAAATGGGGTCTTTGCGTGGATGAATCAGAGAAAAATATGTCCGATTGCAACGTATTCAATTAAGCGGAATGGGCTACGCAAAAAATGCCCGGCAGCAAATACCACCGGGCAACAGGTTTAACCCAACGCTTTGGCAAGCAGGGTGATGGGATGTTCGCAACGCTTACTGGTAGACATCTCAATCTGCCATTTACAGGTTTCGCAGTCGGTGACGACGATATCAGCGCCGCTTTCTTCAATTTGGCGGAATAACGGTGCGCCAATAGACTGTGAAGTCGGATAGTTTTCCTTTTTAAAGCCGTAAGTCCCGGCAATCCCACAACACTGAGAATCCAGCACTGTCAGCTCCAGCCCCGGAATTTGTCGCAGTAGCTCCAGCGTGTAAAGCGTCCAGCCCATTTTCTCCATATGACATGGCGTGTGATAGACCACTTTCAGTGGCAGCGTTTTCAGCGGCAGCGTTTTACCTTCATCCAGCTTGCGCCACAGCCAGCGGGTTGCCAGTTCAATGTGTTCTCGCAGGCCTGAGTTGTCGACATCCAGCACTTCCGGATATTCATCACGTAGCGCAAAGGTACAGGTTGATGAGGTGGCGATCACCGGAATGCCTTTGCCATCAATCGCTTCCCGGAGTGAGGCCACGTTGCTGACCGCCTGCTTACGCGCTTTATCTGTAAATCCGTTAGCAATCAGCGGCACGCCACAGCATTTCTCTTTACTCAGCAGTTGCACGCCGGTTCCCATCGCATTCAACACCTTGATCAGGTCTTTGCCAAGCTGGGGATGGTTGTAATTCACAAAACAGCCGTGGAAAAAGGCGACCTGATCCTGATACTGCGCCTGCTGTGCGGCAATGCTGCGATACCAGCGGCGGAAGGTGCCAAAGGAGTACTTCGGCAGCGTACGGCGATGATCGATTTTTAGCGCGTAATCCAGCAACTGACGTACCGGTTTTAGTGAGGTGGCGGTATTCACTATTGGGGCAAAGGGGGTGGAAACGCTACCCATTAAATCGGTATGGCTTAAGACGAAGTTACGCAGCGATGGGCGCGTCGTGTCGTATTTGGCGCGCGCGCGCTGGATGATATCGCCGATTTTCACGTCTGACGGACAGGCCACTTCGCAGCGTTTACAGTTGATGCAGTATTTCAGCGCATCGTCATATAGCGCGCCATCTTTCAGGCGCAGACGCTCACCGTCCGGGCCGGCCTGCTTAGGGCCCGGGTAGCTAGGGTTGACGCGGCTTACCGGGCAGGCGGTGGTGCACACCGTGCATTTGATACAACTTTCAAAACGTGTGTCGCTCATTGCTGTCCTCCTGCACGTTTCGCAATGTCATGTGCGGCGTGTAAGGCGCTGACTGCGCATACGCCGCCTCCGCAACCCTCGGCAATAGGGTCGAAACCACCGAGAACAGAACCGATGGCATACATATTTTCTACCGTTTTACCCGCCAGTGACGGGCGCAGCGTAGCGTCGGTTGTGACGCCAAACTTTTGCCACGGTTGCGGATCGAAGACGTCGCGTTGATACCACTCGGCGCGGGTGGCGGTTTGCTGTACATCCAGTCCGAGGATCGGTTCGTGGATGGCCTCGCGCGTGGCGACCAGACCGCTGCTGAAAAAGCTGCCGCTGGCGAGTACGGCGAAGCGTGGACGCAACGGGATATCGGCATGGTTACGGGTCCAGATTTCACTGACTACGCCGTCCTGACAGGTGATTTTCTTCACTTCATCACCCGGCATCCACACACCGCCCTGGCGCACAAACTGGCGCTGCAATTTGTTGTGTAAACGCATGCCCAGTACCGAAGGAGGTAGGGTCGGTAACAGTGTCAGCGAGCAGGGGAGGCGCTCGTTAAGCCACTGCCAGAGCCGCTCATCTGCCAGACCAAAGCAGGCCGGCATGATTATCATGTCGCAGGCTTTTGCCATTGGCAGCAATGCGTCATAGAGCAGCGACCATTTATCTTCGTTATCCAGCAGGCGCGCAATATTGACGGCGCGAAACTCGGTTGGGTTATCACGCAGGACATCCAGTTCCGGCAGTTCGATTTCTGCCGTCTCGACGCTGAGATTACGTTGGCGTAATGACGCCGCGGCGAGATGCGCCTGAAAATCCAGTAACCCGCTAATCCCTACAACACATATACGCTGCGCGGATAGCGGCCAGACCGGCACTTCCGGGGAACTTAACCAGGTTGAGCGCAGGGTGCCCAGCGGGGTAACACGTTGATGTGCCTGATGCACGTTGCCTTGCAAATGCGTTCCGCATTCTTCCAGTAAATTTTGCGCCTGCTGGGCCAGTTCCAAAACGTTCTGCGTTCCGATGGTGCTATACGGATGTGCGGGTGCCTGAGTGTGCAGCGCATTCAAACCCGCTTCTATATCCGTCACTGGTTGACCATCGGGTAAGCTGCTGAGCAAATCCAGTGAGCCGGAGGAAAAATGCAGGGCGCTTTGGCCGCGGGTAACAATCGTGCAGCGCAGTCCGCTTTTTTGCAGTTGCAGGCCGCATAGCAGTCCAGCGAGGCCGCCGCCGATAATGACGGTATCAAATTTCATCCTGGTGCTCCTTTTCCAGACCACACAACCCTTGATAAACCCAGCGAGTGAATTCGCTTTCGCGCAGTGCATCTCCCCAGGCGATAGGCTGCACACCTTTCCAGCGTTCGTTGAGGAAGTCGGAAAGCTGAGTAATGGATTGTGCCGCGGTAGTGACATTAAAACGTTGCAGCAAACCTGCAGCGCGACAGGCACACAATTCGCCCTGGCAGGTCCCCATTCCGACGCGGGTACGGCGACGTAAATCGAGCAGACTGTTGACGGTTAGATTCTCGACGGCGTATTGCACTTCGCCTGCGGTGACCGCTTCGCATTCACAGACCAGGCTGCGATGTTGACGGCCTTCGCTCAGCCACGCTGGGGTACGATCCCCATGGCGATAGACTGCCGAACCGCGTAGCGGCGCAGGTAACGAAATAACGCGTTTAAGCGTATGCTCGGTAGATTCCTGTGAGCCAGGCAACGCGGTGTCTGCGGTTGTGCAAGGCTGGGTATTGCCCAGCTTACGGCAAACAGCATCGGTAGCCCATTCCGCCATCAGGCGGTAAGTCATCAGTTTGCCGCCGGTAATGGTGATAAACCCTTCCAGTCCGTCACGCTCTGCGTGATCGAACAGTACAATCCCACGGCTGACGTTACGACCGGTGGGATCGTCGTCGCTGGCCACCAGCGGACGCACGCCGGAGTAGGCGCGTAAAATGCGTGTTTTCGCCATAATCGGCGCCAGTTTCTCGCCTTCACGCAGCAGAATGTCGACTTCTTCTGCGGTGACGCGGTTGCTGTCGATATCATCGTAATCAATGTGCTGCGAGGTGGTACCGATCAATGAGATGGTATCGCCTGGCACCAGAATATCGGCGTCAGACGGTTTACGGCAGCGGTTGATGACATGTTGGTTAATGCGATGATCCATAATCAGCAACGAACCTTTGGCCGGGAACATACGGATGCTCAGATCGGCATATTCCGCAATGTGTTGACCCCAGATCCCGGCGGCGTTAACGACAACCGGTGCATGCAGGGACTGCATTTCGCCCGTCAGATGATTGCGCACATTAACGCCGCAAACCGTCGCGCCTTCGCGAATCAGCCCTGTCACTTCATGCGCCGTTAAGATAACCGCGCCATGCTCACGCGCATCCAGCATGTTGGCGGCGGTTAAGCGGAAAGGATCAACCGTGCCGTCAGGCACTTTTACCGCACCAATCAGCTGTGGATTCACGGAAGGTTCGATAATACGTGCCTGCTGAGGGTCAATCGCTTCTGCGCGAATCCCTGCTTCTTCACAGGCGCGAATAAAGGTCGCCTGAAAGGAGAGCTCATCCTCCGGCAGGGTAATAAACAGACCGTCCGTTGGCTCAACGCAATGGCGGGCGATACGTTTCAGAATTTGGTTTTCGCTGATGCACTCACGGGCAGATTCAGCATCGGTGACGGCGTAGCGTGCACCGCTGTGCAGCAGGCCATTGTTGCGCCCGGTCGCACCTGTGGCGATATCGTGGCGTTCCACTAAGATGACGCGCAACCCGCGCAGCGCACAATCGCGTGCGATCCCTGCACCTGTTGCTCCTCCACCAATGATAATCACGTCACTTGTTTGCGAGTCGCGAGTTTTCATTGTTTTTCCTCACAGTTCGTTTTTTATCATTTAGCCACATAAAAAACATGGATTGTTTGATTTCGCGCATAATCGCTCATTATTCGAAAATGAAACGTGATTTCGTGCGCCTTTATGAACATTTGTCATAAATCTGTAACAATATGTGCTGCGTTTCACATTTTTGTTATGTATCTTTCCTTAACATCGCGGCCACACTGGGAGCGGTAGGGTAGTAATGACGAACTGCAGTGTTTACTTCGAATGAAAGACGGCCACGGAGGCTACACTATGTTGAGCATTTTTAAACCAGCGTCACACACGGCGCGTTTACCTGCAGCGGAGATCGACCCGACATATCGTCGATTACGTTGGCAGATTTTTCTGGGGATTTTCTTTGGTTATGCCGCGTACTATCTGGTACGTAAGAACTTTGCCCTTGCGATGCCGTATCTGGTTGAGCAGGGGTTCTCGCGTGGCGATCTGGGTTTTGCGTTGTCCGGTATCTCCATTGCTTACGGATTTTCGAAATTCATCATGGGGTCCGTTTCGGATCGCTCGAATCCGCGCGTTTTCCTGCCAGCGGGTCTGATACTGGCTGCGGCAGTGATGTTGTTTATGGGCTTTGTACCGTGGGCGACATCGAGCATTGCGATTATGTTTGTGCTGCTGTTCCTCTGCGGATGGTTCCAGGGGATGGGATGGCCGCCGTGTGGTCGTACCATGGTGCACTGGTGGTCGCAGAAAGAGCGTGGCGGCATCGTTTCCGTTTGGAACTGTGCGCATAACGTGGGTGGCGGTCTGCCTCCTCTGTTATTCCTGCTGGGTATGGCCTGGTTCAATGACTGGAAAGCGGCGCTGTACATGCCTGCTTTCGGTGCGATCGTTGTCGCGCTGTTTGCTTTTGCTTTGATGCGTGATACGCCGCAGTCCTGTGGTCTGCCGCCAATCGAAGAGTACAAGAACGATTATCCGGACGATTACAACGAGAAAGCGGAAGAAGAGCTTACTGCGAAGCAGATCTTCATGCAGTACGTACTGCCGAACAAACTGTTGTGGTACATCGCTATCGCTAACGTGTTTGTTTATCTGCTGCGCTACGGCATCCTGGACTGGTCGCCGACTTACCTGAAAGAAGTGAAGCATTTTGCACTGGATAAATCATCCTGGGCCTACTTCCTGTATGAATATGCGGGTATTCCGGGCACGCTGCTGTGTGGCTGGATGTCGGATAAAGTCTTCCGTGGAAACCGTGGCGCGACCGGCGTGTTCTTTATGACGCTGGTGACGATTGCGACCATCGTTTACTGGATGAACCCGGCAGGCAACCCGAACGTAGATATGGCTTGTATGATTATCATCGGCTTCCTGATCTACGGCCCGGTCATGTTGATTGGTCTGCATGCGCTGGAACTGGCACCGAAAAAAGCGGCAGGTACGGCGGCTGGCTTTACTGGTCTGTTCGGTTATCTCGGCGGTTCTGTGGCTGCGAGCGCCATTGTCGGCTACACCGTTGACTTCTTCGGTTGGGACGGCGGCTTTATGGTGATGATTGGCGGTAGTGTGCTGGCGGTTATTCTGCTGGTAGTCGTCATGATTGGCGAAAAACGCCATCACGAAGAGATCCAGCTCAAGCGTAACGGGGGCTAATAGATGAAAACCACATTGAAAAGTCTCAGCGTGGCGCTGATGCTGGCAGGTATGGTTGTGAGCAGCGCGGCGGTTGCCGCAGATAAAGTCGTGATTGCGCACCGTGGCGCCAGCGGTTATCTACCGGAGCATACGTTACCTGCGAAAGCGATGGCCTATGCTCAGGGAGCGGATTACCTGGAACAGGATTTGGTGATGACTAAGGACGACCATCTGGTCGTCCTGCATGACCACTATCTTGACCGCGTCACCGATGTTGCCGAGCGTTTCCCGGATCGCGCGCGTAAAGATGGGCGTTACTACGCTATCGACTTTACGCTGGATGAGATCAAGTCGCTGAAGTTTACTGAAGGCTTTGATATCGAAAATGGCAAAAAGGTCCAGACCTACCCGGGGCGTTTCCCGATGGGTAAATCTGATTTCCGTGTGCACACTTTCGAAGAAGAAATTGAGTTCGTTCAGGGATTAAATCATTCAACCGGTAAAAACATCGGCATTTACCCGGAAATGAAAGCGCCGTGGTTCCATCATCAGGAAGGGAAGGACATTGCGGCTAAGACGCTGGAAGTACTGAAAAAGTACGGGTACACCGACAAGAACGACAAGGTCTATCTGCAGTGTTTTGATGTCGCAGAGTTAAAGCGCATTAAGAATGAACTGGAACCGAAGATGGGGATGGATCTCAATCTGGTACAGTTGATTGCATATACAGACTGGAATGAAACTCAGGAGAAAAAGCCAGACGGCAGTTGGGTTAATTACAACTACGACTGGATGTTTAAACCGGGTGCCATGAAGCAGGTTGCGCAGTATGCGGACGGCATTGGGCCGGACTACCACATGCTGATTGATGAGAAGTCGAAGAAGGGCAATATCTCGTTAACTGGCATGGTGCAGGACGCACATCAGAATAAGATGGTGGTGCATCCTTATACCGTTCGCGCCGATCAACTGCCGGATTACACCACTGACGTAAACCAGCTGTATGACATTCTTTATAACAAAGCGGGTGTTGACGGGCTGTTCACCGACTTCCCCGACAAAGCAGTGAAATTCCTGAATAAAGAGTAATGGCATAAGGCCTGTGATGCACCTCCGGTCACAGGCCTTATTGGACGAAACGTGATTAACTGCTAGATAAGGCCGTCTGCTGTTAACGTTTTCCTACATGCCTGCAGGAGAAATAAAGGGCTGCCGTTCATCGGCGGCTCTTTTACCAGTAACAATTTTTATCCCGCCTTGCGTTACAGCTCTATTTCAATATCGCCTTTTGCCCGGCAACAGCAGGGCAATATTTCACCCGGTTGAATGAAGGCCAGAGGTTCTGCAATCCAGTCAACCTGTCCCGCCACCAGGCGGGTACGGCAGGAGCCGCAGTAGCCTTCACGACACTGATATTCGACTTCAACATCGTGCGACTCGAGTGCGGCAAGTAGGGAAGGATGTTCATCCTGGCACAGCAGTTGTGTGCCAGAGATGCGCAAAGTCACGCGGCCCATCAGAGCTGGAAGTTACTCAGGTCGTCGGTATCAACTTCCGAATCGATCTGACCGACCAGGTAAGAGCTGACTTCCACTTCCTGCGGTGCGACCTGGACGTTGTCAGACACCAGCCAGGTATTGATCCAAGGGATCGGGTTAGAGCGTGTCTGGAATGGCAGATCGAGTCCGACAGCCTGCATACGGATGTTGGTGATGTACTCAACGTACTGGCACAGAATGTCTTTGTTCAGGCCAATCATTGAGCCGTCACGGAACAGATAGTCCGCCCACTCTTTTTCCTGCAGCGCGGCCTGTACGAACAGGTCGTAGCATTCTTGTTTGCACTCTTCGGCAATTTCCGCCATCTCCGGATCGTCTACACCGCTGCGCAGAAGGTTCAGCATATGCTGAGTACCGGTCAGATGCAGGGCTTCGTCGCGGGCGATCAGACGAATAATTTTCGCGTTGCCTTCCATTAGTTCACGTTCGGCGAATGCGAAGGAGCAGGCGAAGCTGACATAAAAGCGGATCGCTTCCAGCGCGTTGACGCTCATCAGGCACAGATACAGCTTCTTCTTCAGCTCACGCAGGTTTACGACAACCGTTTTGCCATTAACGGTATGCGTACCTTCACCGAGCAAATGCCAGTAGCTGGTCATCTCGATCAATTCGTCGTAGTAGCTGGAAATACCTTCTGCGCGTTTCTGGATTTGCTCATTAGTGACGATATCGTCAAACACCACCGCCGGATCGTTAACGATATTGCGAATAATATGGGTGTAGGAGCGGGAATGGATTGTTTCAGAAAACGCCCACGTTTCCACCCAGGTTTCCAGTTCAGGGATCGAGATTAACGGCAGCAGCGCGACGTTTGGACTACGTCCCTGAATGGAGTCCAGCAGCGTCTGATACTTCAGGTTGCTGATGAAGATATGTTTTTCATGTTCCGGCAATGCCTGGAAATCGATACGATCGCGAGAAACATCGACCTCTTCCGGACGCCAGAAGAAAGAGAGCTGCTTTTCGATCAGTTTTTCAAAGATGTCATATTTTTGCTGATCGTAGCGGGCGACGTTCACCGGCTGGCCGAAGAACATCGGTTCCAGAAGCTGATCATTTTTCGTCTGTGAAAAAGTGGTGTATGCCATTGATGAGAATCCTGTCTGGAATGTACTGCCGGATGCGCTTTGCTTATCCGGCCTACAATACCGCGAATTAATTTGTAGGCCGGGTAAGCGCTACGCCACCCGGCAAAAGATTAAATCTTACATGCGCCGCTTTCGCAGCCATCGTCCTGAATGGACGGTACCAGATCGTCCTGAGAGTCTTCCGCACCGTCACGGGTGTTCTGATAATACAGCGTTTTGACACCAAATTTGTAGGCGGTGAGCAGGTCTTTCAGCAACTGCTGCATCGGTACTTTTCCGGACGGGAAGCGCGACGGATCGTAGTTGGTGTTGGCAGAAATCGACTGATCAATAAATTTCTGCATGATACCTACCAGCTGCAGATAGCCGTCGTTGTTCGGCATTTCCCACAGCAGTTCGTATGCGTCGTGCAGGTGTTCGTAGTCCGGCACGACCTGACGCAGAATTCCATCTTTCGATGCTTTGATGCTCACGTAACCGCGTGGTGGTTCAATACCGTTGGTGGCGTTGGAGATCTGCGAAGAGGTCTCGGACGGCATCAGAGCGGAGAGCGTGGAGTTACGCAGACCGTGAGTTTTAATTGATTCGCGCAGGCTTTCCCAGTCGTAATGCAGGGATTCGCTGACGATAGCATCCAGGTCTTTTTTATAGGTATCGATCGGCAGAATGCCTTTCGCATAGGTGGTTTCGTTAAACCACGGGCATGCGCCTTGCTCTTTCGCCAGCTCGTTAGACGCTTTCAGCAGGTAATACTGAATCGCTTCAAAGGTTTTGTGAGTCAGGTTATTGGCGCTGCCGTCAGAGTAGCGTTTACCGTTTTTCGCCAGCCAGTAGGCATAGTTGATAACGCCAATACCCAGCGTACGACGCCCCATCGCACCGCGTTTGGCGGCCGGAATCGGATAATCCTGGTAATCGAGCAACGCATCCAACGCACGTACCGCCAGTACGGCCAGTTCTTCCAGTTCGTCCAGACTTTCGATAGCGCCCAGGTTAAATGCGGACAGCGTACACAGCGCAATTTCGCCGTTTTCATCGTTAACGTCGGTCAGCGGTTTGGTCGGCAGGGCGATTTCCAGGCACAGGTTGGACTGGCGTACCGGCGCGACAACCGGATCAAACGGGCTATGGGTGTTGCAGTGGTCAACGTTCTGAATATAGATACGACCAGTAGAGGCACGTTCCTGCATCATCAGTGAGAACAGCTCAACCGCTTTCACGCGCTGTTTGCGGATGCTGTCGTCGTTTTCATATTGGGTGTACAGACGTTCGAACTCATCCTGATCGGCGAAGAACGCGTCATACAGACCCGGGACGTCGGACGGGCTAAAGAGGGTGATGTCGCCGCCTTTCAGCAAACGGGTGTACATCAGTTTGTTGATCTGTACGCCGTAGTCCATGTGACGAACGCGGTTGCCTTCGACGCCACGGTTGTTTTTCAGGACCAGCAGGCTTTCAACTTCCAGGTGCCACATTGGGTAGAACAGCGTGGCTGCACCGCCGCGTACGCCACCCTGAGAGCAGGATTTCACCGCAGTCTGGAAATGCTTGTAGAACGGAATACAGCCAGTGTGGAACGCTTCACCGCCGCGAATCGGGCTACCCAGCGCACGGATGCGACCGGCGTTAATGCCGATACCGGCACGCTGAGAAACGTATTTCACAATCGCGCTGGAGGTTGCGTTGATGGAGTCAAGGCTGTCGCCGCACTCGATCAGTACGCAGGAGCTGAACTGACGCGTTGGGGTACGCACGCCGGACATAATCGGCGTCGGCAGCGAGATTTTGAACGTAGAAACGGCGTCGTAGAAACGTTTTACATATTGCAGACGTGTTTCACGCGGATAGTTAGAAAACAGGCAGGCTGCTACCAAAATGTAGAGGAACTGTGCGCTTTCATAGATTTCACCGGTAACACGGTTTTGCACCAGATATTTGCCTTCTAACTGCTTCACCGCAGCGTAGGAGAAGGTCATATCACGATCGTGTACGATGAACGAGTCCATCTGCTTGAACTCTTCTTCCGTGTAGTCTTCCAGCAGATGATTGTCGTATTTGCCCATTTCAACCATTTTCACGACATGGTCAAACAGTTTTGGCGGTTCAAACTCGCCGTAGGCTTTTTTGCGCAGATGGAAAATCGCCAGACGGGCGGCCAGATACTGATAATCCGGCGCTTCGCGGGAGATCAGGTCGGCGGCAGCTTTGATGATTGTTTCATGGATATCGGAGGTCTTGATACCGTCATAAAACTGAATGTGGGAGCGCAGCTCGACCTGAGAGATCGATACGTTATTCAGTCCTTCTGCCGCCCAATCCAGAACTCGGTGGATTTTGTCGAGATTGATGCGCTCTGTACTACCATCACGCTTTGTCACCAGCAGACTCTGATTCATGTGGTTTTTTACCTGTCCGTGAAAGAAAAAATATCCCCCATATTATCCACAGAGTCATGTTGTGACTAAGTCTGTGGATAAATACTATATGTAGGGGTTGTTTGATAAAATAGACGCTATATGGTGAGTATTCTAGTAGGGATTCTTTTCAGCACAAGAGTTGATTTTGAGGTTAAATTGAGGTTGCAAAAGGGTGAGAATCGCTAAGTGCGCGTCTTATAAGGCCTGGCGGGGATGTCAATAATTGAGAAAAAAAATAGAAATTTTGATCGAGTGCTGATTTCTTCATCTAAGGTAAGGAAAGTTCTTATGATCTGGCGCAAAAATTGCTGTGCCGGTACTACTCAGGATTGGTAGGCGATGCGTAATAACGTAGGCCTGGTAAGCGAAGCGCCATCAGGCGTTAAAGCCCGGAGTCGTGCCGGATGGCGGCGCTGGCGCGCTTTATCCGGCCTACAATCCAGTGTCATAAGGCCATGAGCGCTGGTTTATTCGCTTTTGGCGGTGGTATGCACCATATAGTTCACATCAACGCCCGGACCGAGTTTGAAGGTGTTGGTGATGGGGTTGTAGTGCAGGCCGGTCATATGTCGCTCTTTCAGCACGGTCTGATCAACCCACTCTAACAGTTCAGCGGGCTTAATAAATTTTTTCACATCATGCGTACCTTTCGGCACCATCCGCAGAATATATTCCGCTCCGACCACCGCCATCAGCCAGGATTTGCCGTTGCGGTTAAGCGTGGAAAAAAAGACTTCGCCGCCCGGTTTAACCAGTCTGGCGCAGGCCCTGACCACCGACTGCGGATCTGGTACGTGCTCCAGCATTTCCATGCAGGTCACAACGTCATACTGATGCGCATGCTTATCCGCATGTTCTTCGACAGTTTCTTGTACGTACTCCACCTGGATGCCGCTCTCCAGCGCATGCAGTTTTGCGACTTGTAACGGTTCAAAGCCCATGTCCAGCCCGGTGACGGTTGCGCCTTCGCGCGCCATGCTTTCCGCCAGAATGCCGCCGCCGCAGCCGACGTCGAGAACCTTTTTACCAAACAGGCCACCTGAGCGCTCAGTAATGTAGCCCAGACGCAGCGGGTTAATACGGTGCAGTGGCTTAAATTCACCCTCAAGATCCCACCAGCGTGACGCGACTGCTTCAAACTTGGCAATTTCTTCATGGTCAACGTTGTGAGTAACCGGGGGTTTTTCGGCATTCATTGGGGCTTCTACTCCTAAATTTGCGATGCAAATGAGTATATCAGCCTGACGGGATGAATAAAGCCTCTGTCAGGGGGAATCCATTTACCTGAATCTTCACGTATGTGTTATAATTTGCGACCTTTGAATCCGGGATACAGTAGAGGGATAGCGGTTAGATGAGCGACCTTGCGAGAGAAATTACACCGGTCAACATTGAGGAAGAGCTGAAGAGCTCCTATCTGGATTATGCGATGTCGGTCATTGTTGGCCGTGCGCTGCCAGACGTCCGAGATGGCCTGAAGCCGGTTCACCGTCGCGTACTTTACGCCATGAACGTATTGGGCAACGACTGGAATAAAGCCTATAAAAAATCTGCCCGTGTCGTTGGTGACGTAATCGGTAAATATCACCCTCATGGTGATATCGCCGTTTACGACACCATTGTTCGTATGGCGCAGCCATTCTCCTTGCGTTACATGCTGGTAGATGGTCAGGGTAACTTTGGTTCTGTCGATGGCGACTCCGCAGCGGCGATGCGTTATACGGAAATCCGTATGTCGAAAATCGCCCATGAGCTGATGGCTGACCTGGAAAAAGAAACGGTTGATTTCGTCGATAACTACGACGGCACCGAACAAATTCCTGACGTCATGCCGACCAAAATTCCTAACCTGCTGGTGAACGGTTCGTCCGGTATCGCGGTAGGTATGGCGACCAACATTCCGCCGCACAACCTGACTGAAGTGATCAACGGCTGTCTGGCATATATTGACGATGAAGACATCAGCATTGAAGGGCTGATGGAACATATTCCGGGTCCGGACTTCCCGACTGCAGCGATCATCAACGGTCGTCGTGGTATCGAAGAAGCCTACCGTACCGGCCGTGGCAAAGTGTACATTCGCGCACGCGCGGAAGTCGAAGCGGATGCCAAAACGGGTCGTGAAACCATCATCGTCCACGAAATTCCGTATCAGGTAAACAAAGCGCGCCTGATTGAGAAAATCGCCGAACTGGTAAAAGACAAACGCGTAGAAGGCATCAGCGCGCTGCGTGACGAGTCTGACAAAGACGGTATGCGCATCGTGATTGAAGTGAAACGCGATGCGGTCGGGGAAGTGGTTCTGAACAACCTTTACTCCCAGACCCAATTGCAGGTTTCCTTCGGTATCAACATGGTTGCATTGCACCATGGCCAGCCGAAGATCATGAACCTGAAAGATATTATTGCCGCGTTCGTACGTCACCGCCGTGAAGTCGTAACTCGTCGTACTATCTTTGAACTGCGTAAAGCCCGCGACCGTGCGCACATCCTTGAAGCGCTGGCGATTGCGCTGGCGAACATCGATCCGATCATCGAACTGATCCGCCGTGCACCGACCCCGGCAGAAGCGAAAGCCGCGTTGGTTGCGCGTTCGTGGGAACTGGGCAACGTTTCCGCCATGCTGGAACGTGCTGGTGATGACGCCGCGCGCCCTGAGTGGCTGGAGCCGGAATTTGGCGTGCGTGACGGTCAGTACTACCTGACTGAACAGCAGGCTCAGGCTATTCTGGATCTGCGTTTGCAGAAACTGACCGGCCTTGAGCACGAAAAACTGCTCGACGAATACAAAGAGCTGCTGGAACAGATCGCTGAACTGCTGCACATTCTGGGCAGCGCAGATCGTCTGATGGAAGTTATCCGTGAAGAGATGGAGCTGATTCGTGAACAGTTCGGCGACGCGCGTCGGACCGAAATTACCGCGAACAGCGCTGACATCAACATCGAAGATCTGATTAACCAGGAAGATGTTGTCGTGACCTTGTCTCATCAGGGCTACGTGAAATATCAGCCGTTAACCGATTACGAAGCGCAGCGTCGTGGCGGTAAAGGCAAATCTGCAGCACGCATTAAAGAAGAAGACTTTATCGACCGCCTGCTGGTGGCCAACACCCATGACACGATCCTCTGCTTCTCCAGCCGTGGTCGTCTGTACTGGATGAAGGTTTATCAACTGCCGGAAGCGAGCCGTGGTGCGCGTGGACGTCCAATCGTTAACCTGCTGCCGCTGGAAGCTAACGAACGTATCACCGCAATTCTGCCGGTACGCGAGTACGAAGAGGGCGTCAACGTCTTCATGGCAACCGCCAGCGGTACCGTGAAGAAAACGGCATTGACCGAATTCAGCCGTCCGCGTTCTGCCGGTATTATCGCCGTCAACCTGAACGAAGGCGACGAACTGATTGGCGTTGATCTGACGTCCGGTAATGACGAAGTTATGCTGTTCTCTGCTGCCGGTAAAGTGGTGCGTTTTAAAGAGAACGCAGTTCGCGCGATGGGTCGTACGGCGACCGGTGTTCGCGGGATCAAACTGGCAGGTGAAGACTCCGTTGTTTCCCTGATCGTTCCACGCGGTGAAGGGGCAATCCTGACCGTCACGCAGAACGGTTACGGTAAGCGTACAGCGGAAAGCGAATACCCAACCAAGTCTCGTGGCACGCAGGGTGTTATCTCCATCAAAGTCACCGAGCGTAATGGCTCCGTTGTTGGCGCAGTACAGGTTGAAGATACCGACCAGATTATGATGATCACCGATGCAGGTACGCTGGTACGTACTCGCGTGTCGGAAATCAGCGTGGTAGGGCGTAATACCCAGGGTGTTATCCTTATCCGTACTGCGGAAGACGAAAACGTTGTGGGTCTGCAACGCGTTGCTGAACCGGTTGATGATGAAGAGCTCGACTCCATCGACGGAAGTGCAGCTGAAGGTGACGAGGATATCGCGCCTGAAGCGGAAAGCGATGATGATGCAGCGGATGACGCTGAAGAGTAATTAAAACGTAATAAGAAGGGCCGGAGAACTCCGGCCCTTTTTTTAATGGCATTGCGACAAAAGACATTTACCGCTACCTTAACCACACTCTATTAATGCCCTGAGGCGGAGCTTCGCCCCTTTGAAATACCTTGCTTCCGTTCATTCAACCCTAAAAGTCTCACGCTACCTGTTCAGAGCGCTGGCGCTCGTTATCTGGTGTCTGATTGCGTTTGCCTCCGTGTTCTACATTGTGAATGCGCTGCACCAGCGAGAGTCTGAAATCCATCAGGAGCTTAATCTCAGCTCCGATCAGGCCCAACGTTACATTCAGCGCACCTCTGATGTGATTAAAGAGCTGAAATATATTGCCGAAAATCGCTTAACGGCGGAAAACGGCGTGATGTCGCTGCGGGCGCGAGATGATAAAACCGTCGTGCCTAATTTTGAGCCGCTGTTTGCCGACTCCGACTGTTCCGTAATGGGCAACGCCTGGCGAGGTTCTCTGGAATCACTGGCATGGTTTATGCGCTACTGGCGCGACAACTTTTCCGCCGCTTATGATTTAAATCGAGTGTTCCTGATCGGCAGCGACAACCTCTGTATGGCCAATTTCGGTTTGCGTGATATGCCCGTCGAACGAGACGAGGCCCTGAAGGCTCTGCATGAGCGCATTATTAAGTATCGCAATGCTACGCAAGAAGAAAACGGCAACAACTTGTTCTGGATTAGCCAGGGGCCGCGTCCGGGAGTAGGGTATTTCTATGCACTGACGCCGGTTTACCTCGCCAATCGTCTCCAGGCGCTGTTGGGCGTAGAGCAGCCTATTCGCATGGAGAATTTCTTCACACCGGGTAGCTTACCTATGGGCGTGACCATCCTCGACGAAAATGGCCATGCGCTAATTTCTCTCACCGGCCCTGAAGGGAATATTAAGGCTGAGCCCCACTGGATGCAGGAGCGCTCCTGGTTTGGTTACACGCCAGGTTTCCGCGAGCTGGTACTGAAGAAAAATCTGCCTCCGTCCTCCCTGAGCATCGTGTACTCCGTTCCTGTCGACCTGGTGCTGGAGCGGATCCGCATGATGATCCTGAACGCTATCTTGCTGAACGTGCTGGTCGGGGCGGCATTGTTTATGCTCACGCGCATGTATGAACGGCGCATTTTTATTCCAGCGGAAAGTGATGCTCAGCGGCTGGAAGAACATGAGCAGTTTAACCGTAAAATCGTGGCTTCTGCGCCGGTGGGTATTTGTATTCTGCGCACGATGGATGGCATTAATATACTGAGTAACGAACTGGCGCACACCTATCTGAACATGCTGACGCATGAAGACCGTCAGCGGTTAACGCAAATTATTTGCGGCCAACAGGTCAATTTTGTTGATGTGCTGACCAGCAACAATACCAATCTGCAAATCAGCTTTGTGCACTCGCGCTATCGTAATGAAAACGTGGCAATTTGTGTCCTTGTTGATGTCAGTGCGCGCGTTAAAATGGAAGAGTCGTTGCAGGAGATGGCACAGGCGGCGGAACAGGCTAGCCAGTCAAAATCAATGTTCCTTGCGACGGTGAGCCATGAGCTACGTACACCGCTGTATGGCATTATCGGTAACCTTGATTTGTTGCAAACCAAAGAGTTACCGAGTGGGGTGGATCGTCTGGTAACGGCGATGAATAACTCTTCCAGCCTGCTGCTGAAAATTATCAGCGATATTCTCGACTTCTCAAAGATTGAATCTGAACAGCTGAAGATTGAACCGCGAGAGTTTTCACCGCGTGAAGTCATGAACCATATTACGGCTAACTATTTGCCGCTGGTGGTCCGCAAGCAGTTGGGGTTGTACTGCTTTATCGATCCGGATGTGCCAGTGGCGCTGAATGGCGATCCGATGCGTTTACAACAGGTGATTTCTAATCTACTGAGTAACGCAATCAAGTTTACCGATACCGGTTGTATTGTGTTGCACGTGCAGTGCAGCGGCGACTATCTGAGCATTCGAGTGCGTGATACCGGTGTAGGGATCCCTGCCAAAGAGGTGGTTCGGTTGTTCGATCCTTTCTTCCAGGTGGGGACTGGCGTACAGCGTAATTTCCAGGGAACGGGACTTGGTTTGGCGATCTGTGAAAAACTGATCAGCATGATGGATGGGGATATTTCCGTCGATTCCGAGCCGGGAATGGGGAGCCAGTTTACGCTGCGTATTCCGCTTTATGGCGCACAGTATCCGCTGAAAAAGGGTGTTGAAGGATTGGCTGGCACGCGTTGCTGGCTGGCAGTACGTAATGCGTCACTGTACCACTTTCTCGAATCCAGCCTGACGCGTAATGGGATGACGGTGCTGCGATATGAGGGACAACAGCCCGATGCGGATGACCTGTTGGTGGCCGACGATGTGCTGGAACAGGCCTGGCAGGGGCGAGCAGCGGTGATTTTCTGCCGCCGACATATTGGCATTCCGCTGGAAAGAGAGCCTGGAGAATGGGTACACAGCGTGGCGTCACCGCACGAACTGCCTGCGCTGTTGGCACATATCTACAGTGTAGAGTTGGGGAGTGAAGATCTCTCCACGGCGCTGCCAACCCCGGATAAAGCCGGTGCGACGAACGATGACATGATGATCCTGGTTGTTGACGATCATCCTATAAACCGGCGCTTACTGGCCGATCAATTGGGATCGTTGGGATATCAGTGTAAAACCGCGAATGACGGTGTGGATGCGCTCAATGTGCTCAGCAAAAATCATATCGACATTGTGCTGAGTGACGTCAACATGCCAAACATGGATGGTTATCGCCTGACCCAGCGTATCCGCCAGTTAGGGTTAACGCTGCCGGTTGTCGGCGTGACGGCCAACGCGCTGGCCGAAGAGAAGCAGCGTTGCCTGGAATCGGGTATGGATAGCTGTCTGTCTAAGCCAGTGACGTTGGATGTATTGAAGCAAACGCTGACGGTCTATGCGGAAAGGGTGAGGAAGGCGCGGGAATAACAGATGCCGGATGGCGGCGCTTGCCTTATCCGGCCTACGGAACACGCACCAAGCAGTGTCATTCGTAGGCCTGATAAACGGCGTGCCATCAGGCACTTTGGTGTTAAAAGAATTACTCTTTGTCTGAGGGACTCAGCGTTACGGAAGAGAGGTAATTCAACAGGGCGATATCGTTTTCCACACCGAGTTTCATCATTGCCGACTTTTTCTGGCTGCTGATGGTTTTAATACTGCGGTTGAGTTTTTTCGCGATTTCAGTAACCAGGAAACCTTCGGCAAACAGACGCAGAACTTCACTCTCTTTCGGTGACAGACGTTTGTCGCCATAGCCGCTGGCGCTGATTTTTTCCAGCAGACGAGACACGCTTTCCGGGGTGAATTTCTTACCTTTCTGCAGTGCGGCAAGCGCTTTCGGCAGATCGGTTGGCGCACCTTGCTTCAGTACGATCCCTTCAATATCGAGATCCAGTACCGCGCTCAGAATAGCCGGATTGTTGTTCATGGTCAGAACGATAATCGACAGGCTCGGGAAATGACGCTTGATGTATTTAATTAACGTGATCCCATCACCGTATTTATCTCCCGGCATGGAGAGGTCGGTAATCAACACATGCGCATCCAACTTAGGCAAATTGTTGATCAGTGCAGTGGAGTCTTCAAATTCGCCGACAACATTTACCCACTCGATTTGCTCAAGTGATTTACGAATACCGAACAGTACAATCGGGTGGTCATCGGCAATAATTACGTTCATAGTGTTCATGTATTGGGCTACCTTGCTACAGCAAGCTCTTGACGTAAACGTCAATGTCGCTGATGTATTTTTCTATACCTGGAGCATCTTTCTCTTGAATAAGATGTTCCAGCGCTTCACATAACTGCTTGCCGGGTACCAGATTAAGCATGGCAAACACGCCTTTCAGGCGATGGGCCGTTTGGGCTAACGCAGCGAAATCGCTGATAGCCGCCTCAGTATACAACCTCTTAACATCATCTGGTACTGTGTCTACAAAGAGAGCGTAGTAACCACTGGCATGAAGTTCGGCGTTTTCATCTCCGCCGAGGGGGAGTTCCTGGAACCCTTCTTGCGCCAGTTGCTCTTCAATCAGCTCAAGGACAGCTTCCTGCATAGCATTGCTCATATTAAAGTTAACGCGCAGTTGGCCAGGGCCAATTTTCCGCACGCCAGACTCATCATCGCTTAAAAGTAGGCCTGAAGCAGTAAGATTAGACGGATTATCCGTTAAAAAGAGATCATATTCTTGACTATTCAACCGTTCATCGGGCGTGATGCAGGTTGCCCCCCAGTTTTCCAGCTGACGTAATACAATGCTACGTACGTCATTTGAGGTGACATCAACCATTACGCAGACGTCATCCAACAGGCGCTCTTCACTATCAGCATGTTGATCGTGCAGCGGCATTTTAACATGGACGATATAACGTGTTCCAAGTTCTTCCCGCGCTTTGATATTCAGGTGTCCGCCAAGCTTACGGGCTAACTGATCGCACAACCAGAACGTCAGAGGGTTGGCTTTGCCATACCGATCGCCCTGCGTGTCATTGATGAACGGGAAATGGAGATTATCAACTTCATTCAATGTGACGCCTTGCCCGGTATCCAGAATGCGGAAGGTCAGGCGTTCAGCCTCTGACTCATCCTGGTCGACTTCCAGCGTGATTTTACCAATCTGCGTGGTGGTTACCGCATATTGGATCAACAGCAGCAAAATACGGCGCAAGGCATCGCGATCGCCACGGCGTTCATCATGGGCGCTAAGGTGATTTTTAATCAGTAGCTGCAGCCCCTTACGCTTAATGGCTGGCAGAACCTCCGGAACTACGTCGTCAATTAATGCCTGCACGGAAAACAGTGTGGATTCACCTTTCCAGGCATCGTTCTCCAGCAGGTTGGCTAGCTGGATTTCGTCCACCATTCGCACCAGAACGTCGGCCTGATTTGCCAGTTTCTGGCTGTCCGGTGTATTGAGCGCGGCGGCATTGGCAGCCAACGTTTTCGCGGGGTCTTTCAGCGCGCTGCCAATATTCTGCATAAAGGCCGCGCGGGCCTGCTGATTTTTCTCATACAGCCGCTGCGCTTGTTTCAGCTTCTTATTGACCAGCACTTCGCGGTCCTGGTCACGAATGATAAAGATCTGCGTTCTCGGGGAGATCTGGCTGCGAAACAGTCTGATTTCATACAGTTCATTATTGATGGTGGCTTGAATGATTCCCTGATGCTGCTCTGCCATGTTGGTAATGTTTTGCAGATTTAAATGCGGCAGCAGGTGATCGGCAATTTTGTTGCTGATAACCGTACGATTTGCTTCCTGATCGTGTACCAGTAATCCCAGTGGCAGAAGGGAAACAATCTCTTCATTGATTGCGCGAAGAACGCGCAGTTCATTATTTGCCGCAAGGTTTGGCGCCACTTGGGTGGAACGGACTGGGAGGTGGCGAAAAGTGGTATAGCCAAATAGCGCCAGGGCCAGCAACGCAATGTTCAGCAAAAGCGGTAGCAGAATGCTTTGCAATGTGTCGAGCAGCAATGAGCCAAACGGAACCTGCCATACCAGCCGCATATCCGTTGAGTTTAGCGCCGAAGAGATCTCAATTTTACTGTTGTTGAAATTAATGCTGACGCTGTCAGGCGACTCTTTTTCATTCAGGTGCTCGGTAGTTGAGGTGGCATCAGGTTCCAGATAGAAACTGTCCAGCGGCATACCGGGCGGGATCAAGTCATTAATCGGCAGGTCAAAGGCGACAACCGTTGCCAGATGTCCTGGCTGATTAAAGGTCGTGCGTAGCGTGAAGTAATGCCCGTTCTGCCAGGCCAGACGGCGCAGTGAAGAGAAGCTTTCACGTTCATCTAGCGCATTAGCCTGTTGCAGCATCTCAGCGCGCCGGGAATCGACAATATTCCCAATCGTCGATTCTTTAAAACCGGATGTAAGATCTTTCAGCGGTAACGTCGAGATTAGGATCAGGCTGTTGTCCTGACCATTCAGGTAATACATTGACCATGGGACATTCTCTGCGCCCCACAACGTATCCAGATATGTTGAAATGCGCTGGGTCATTTCCAATGTAGAACTGTCATGCGAGCCGAAAATCAGCGCCTCGGTCTTTCTGCGCGGCTTCTCAAGATAATAGACGTCTTGTTTCAGACGCGTTTCCTGCAGCCCTTCTGCACCCGGCGAACTGGTTGAGGCGGCAATGTTGTCATAGATTTGCCAGGTCACGTATCGCCAGGTATCGACCCTTTTATGAATGGCATGGGTAATATCGACGATCTGATAGCTCTTATCTTTTAACCAGGTGTTGACGGCGCTCTGGACCATAACACCCATCATCACCAACAGCACAACGATCAGTAATAAGAAGAAACGGGTAATACTTCCTGGCAACAGGGAGAATCGGGTGGAAACCGTTGTGTCAGACTGACTCATTCGTGTTTATGACCTGTTAAACGACGCGAAAGATGAAGGGGCAGTATAAAGGGTAATGTATGAATTACCACACTTACACCGCGCGGCAGAGGTTGCATTTTTTACGCCTCATTTGGTTGCACCCGTGACGGTGCAAAGGTGTACAGTGGATAACGGCGGGTACAAATATTCGTACGGAAAGTATACATTTAGCATTAAATAACAATCAATTATTTGTCAGGCTTATATCTGAGCGCAGTGCTATGAGATAGTTAATAGTCGTTATAGTTTTGCATCGGTAGCACAGAAAGGTAAGTTTTGTGTAAAGAAGGGTAAAAAAAAACCGAACGCTGAGCATTCGGCTGAAATAGGGGTAAACAGACATTCATAAATGAATGACGGTAATAAATAAAGTTAATGATGATAGCGGGTCTATTTTAGTTGCGAGTGAAGATTTTTTTTTGTCATTCAGTGCTATAAGAATTTTTCATGTAATCTGTTGATTTTAAAGATTATTTATATGATTCTTGATTATTTGTGCTTATTTTGCCTATTTTTTGATTTTAAAAAAGTTCCCTTGTATTAATATTTTGAAACATCTATGCAGATAAATGAAACACCTTAAAAGTTTTAGTATCATATTCGTGTTGGATTATTCTGTGTTTTTGCGGAGAATGAAGTTGCCGACTGGTTAATGACCTTAATCAGTATGCAGTGGCATAAAAAAGCAATAAAGGCATATAACAGAGGGTTAATAACATGAAAGTTAAAGTACTGTCCCTCCTGGTACCAGCACTGCTGGTAGCAGGCGCAGCGAATGCGGCTGAAATTTATAACAAAGACGGCAACAAATTAGACCTGTACGGCAAAGTCGACGGTCTGCACTATTTCTCCGATGACAAAAGCGCTGACGGTGACCAAACCTATATGCGTATCGGCTTCAAAGGCGAAACTCAGGTTAATGACCAACTGACCGGTTACGGCCAGTGGGAATACCAGATTCAGGGTAACGCGCCTGAATCTCAGAACAACTCCTGGACGCGTGTGGCGTTTGCGGGTCTGAAATTCGCTGATGTTGGTTCTTTCGACTACGGTCGTAACTACGGCGTAGTTTACGATGTAACGTCCTGGACCGACGTTCTGCCGGAATTCGGCGGCGACACCTACGGTTCTGACAACTTCATGCAGCAGCGTGGTAACGGTTTCGCGACCTACCGTAACACCGACTTCTTCGGTCTGGTTGATGGCCTGAACTTTGCCCTGCAGTATCAGGGTAAAAACGGTAGCCCGGAAGGCGAAGGCATGACCGGCGTGACCAACAACGGTCGTGAAGCACTGCGTCAGAATGGCGACGGCGTTGGCGGATCTATCACTTATGATATCGGCGAAGGCTTCTCTCTGGGTACTGCAGTCACCAGTTCCAAACGTACCGACGAACAGAACCGTTTGAACTTCGGTACCGGCGACCGTGCTGAAACCTATACCGGTGGTATTAAATACGACGCGAACAACTTCTACTTTGCAACTCAGTACACTCAGACCTACAACGCAACGCGTGCAGGCTCCATGGGTTGGGCTAACAAAGCACAGAACTTCGAAGCGGTTGCTCAGTACCAGTTCGACTTCGGTCTGCGTCCGTCCGTGGCTTACCTGCAGTCTAAAGGTAAAGACCTGGGCCGTGGCTATGGCGACGAAGACATCGTGAAATATGTTGATGTTGGTGCGACTTACTACTTCAACAAAAACATGTCCACCTATGTTGATTACAAAATCAACCTGCTGGATGACAATCAGTTCACCCGTGACGCAGGTATCGGTACCGATGATATCGTAGCGCTGGGTCTGGTTTACCAGTTCTAATCTACATTTATTGTTATCAAAGGCCCTGCGGGGCCTTTTTTAATGCTGTTTTTCCGCCGTACAAACAACGATTTTTGGTGTACTCTTGCGCGCGTTCGCATGAGGATAATTACGTATGGAAATGAAATTTTATCGCGCAGCGCTGCTGGCGGTGACGATTTTTTTTGTCGGGTGCGATGAAGCCCCGAAACCTGCTCAGACCACAACGCCAGCCACCGTTCTGGAAGGTAAAACCATGGGCACTTTCTGGCGGGTCAGTGTCGTGGGCGTCGATGCAAAACGCGCCGCAGAACTACAGGTGAAGATCCAGACTCAGCTTGATGCCGATGATCAACTGCTCTCCACCTATAAAAATGACTCTGCATTGATGCGCTTTAACTTATCGAATAGTTTGTCACCATGGCCGGTTAGCGACGCCATGGCGGATATCGTGACCTCGGCGCTACGCATTGGCGCAAAAACCGATGGGGCTATGGATATCACCGTGGGGCCGTTAGTCAATCTGTGGGGCTTTGGCCCGGATCAGCAACCGTTGCATATTCCCACCCAAGAGCAAATTGACGCTGCAAAAGCGCAAACCGGACTTTCACATCTAAAGGTCGTGAATGAAGCGCATCGGAATTACCTGCAAAAAGACTTGCCGGATCTGTATGTGGATCTCTCTACCGTTGGCGAAGGGTACGCCGCCGATCATCTGGCACGATTAATGGAGCAGGAAGGGATCGCCCGTTATCTGGTTTCCGTTGGTGGTGCGCTAAACAGCCGCGGTATGAATGCTGAAGGGCATCCGTGGCGAGTCGCAATTCAGAAACCGACCGATCGTGAAAACGCGGTGCAGGCGATTGTAGACATTAACGGGCATGGCATTAGCACCTCCGGCAGCTACCGTAACTATTATGAGCTGGATGGCAAGCGTCTTTCCCATGTTATCGATCCGCAAACCGGTCGTCCGATTGAACACAACCTGGTGTCCGTAACGGTCATTGCGCCAACGGCGCTGGAAGCTGACGGCTGGGATACTGGATTGATGGTGCTCGGCCCGGAAAAGGCCAAAGAAGTTGTGCGTCGTGAAGGGCTGGCGGTCTATATGATTATGAAAGAGGGCGAGGGGTTTAACACCTGGATGTCGCCGCAGTTCAAAAGCTTTCTGGTCAGCGAAAAAAATTAAAAAGCAAGATTGCGGGTTTTTGTATCCGGCTATGGGGACACACTGAGGCTAAGCGCTATGCTTAACAAAGGAGTCCGAAATGAAAAATCGTTTACGCATCACTGACGATGACCGTTGGCAGTCCGTTTTGGCTCGTGACGCCGACGCCGACGGTCATTTTGTTTTTGCCGTCCAGACCACCGGTATTTTCTGCCGTCCGTCCTGTCGGGCAAAACATGCGCTGCGCAAAAATGTCTGCTTTTTCTCTGATGCTCAGCAGGCGCAGGCTGCCGGGTTTCGCCCCTGTAAGCGCTGCCAGCCGGATAAAGACAGCGCGCAGCAGCATCGGCTGGACAAAATTGCCCGCGCCTGCCAGTTGTTGGAGCAAGAGTCACCTCTTACGCTGGACGAGTTGGCACAACAGGTGGCAATGAGTCCGTATCACTTACATCGCTTGTTCAAAGCTACGACAGGCATGACCCCGAAAGCGTGGCAGCAGTCCTGGCGTGCCCGCCGTCTGCGCGATGCTCTGGCGAAAGGTGTTCCGGTTACGCAGGCGATTCTCAACGCCGGATTCCCCGACAGCAGCAGCTATTACCGCAAAGCGGATCAGACATTAGGCATGACCGCAAAGCAATTTCGTAAAGGTGGCGACAACGTTTCTGTACGCTATACCCTCGCAGATTGCGCTCTGGGTCGTTGTCTGGTGGCAGAAAGCGAGCGGGGTATCTGTGCGATCTTACTTGGTGATGATGACGCCACGTTAGTTGCGGATCTGCATGAGCTGTTTCCCGCCGCGCAGGATGTTCCTGCAGATGCCGATTTTCAGCAGCGCGTGCGCGAAGTGATCGCCGCGATCAACTCGCGTGACGCGTCGCTATCGCTACCCCTGGATATCCGGGGCACCGCATTTCAGCAGCTGGTGTGGCAGGCGCTGCGCGCAATTCCGTGCGGCGAAACAATGAGCTACCAACAGATGGCCAGCGCCATCGGCAAACCGAAGGCGGTACGCGCGGTGGCCAGTGCCTGTGGGGCCAACAAACTGGCGGTTGTTATTCCGTGTCACCGGGTGATCCGTGGTGATGGCGCACTTTCGGGCTACCGATGGGGTATTGCGCGCAAGGCGCAGTTACTGCAACGGGAAACTACTGGCGAGGAAACATAATGCTCGATCTTTTTGCGGATGCTAAACCCTGGCAGGAGCCGCTGGCTTCAGGTGCGGTTATTCTGCGACGTTTCGCTTTTGACTCTGCACCCACTTTACTGCAGGCGATAGCGGACAGTCGCCATTTCGTCAGATGGTAACGCCCGGCGGCTATACGATGTCGGTGGCAATGACCAACTGCGGCCATCTGGGCTGGACGACGGATCAGCATGGCTATCTTTATTCTCCGTTTGATCCACTCACCGGCGTGCACTGGCCGCCGCTGCCGGATGCATTTGCTGACCTGTGTCAACAGGCGGCGACGGCGGCGGGCTATGCTGATTTTCAACCCGATGCCTGCCTGATTAACCGCTACACGCCAGGGGCAAAACTGTCCTTACATCAGGATAAAGACGAGCCCGACCTGCGGGCGCCGATTGTCTCTGTATCGCTGGGGCTACCGGCCATCTTTCAATTTGGCGGATTGCGCCGTAATGACCCTTTAAAGCGTTTGCTGCTGGAACATGGCGATGTCGTGGTGTGGGGCGGTAATTCACGGCTGTTTTATCATGGGATCCAGCCGCTTAAAACGGGGTATCATCCGTTGACCGGAGACTGTCGTTACAATCTGACGTTTCGTCAGGCAGGTAAAAAAGAATAAAAATAAGAATTATTATTGCTGTCAGCGAAGAGATGTTTAAACTGCGGGCTGTTATTACTTGTCCGGGTTGTGTGCATGGAACTTTTACTTCTTGTCTGGCGGCAGTATCGCTGGCCATTTATCAGCGTGATGGCGCTCAGCCTCGCCAGCGCCGCGTTGGGGATTGGGCTGATTGCGTTTATCAACCAGCGTCTGATTGAAACGGTCGACACCACGCTGATGGTGCTACCGGAGTTTCTTGGCCTGCTGCTGTTATTGATGGCCGTCACCCTCGGTTCACAACTGGCGCTCACCACGCTGGGACACCACTTTGTCTACCGACTGCGTAGCGAATTTATCAAACGGATTCTGGACACCCACGTCGAGCGCATCGAACAGCTTGGCAGCGCCTCGTTGCTGGCGGGTTTAACCAGTGATATCCGCAACATCACCATCGCCTTTGTTCGTCTGCCTGAGCTGGTACAGGGGATTATCCTGACAGTCGGATCGGCGGCGTATCTGGCGATGCTGTCGACTAAAATGTTGCTGGTGACGGCAATCTGGATGGCAATCACCATCTGGGGCGGATTTGTGCTGGTGGCGCGGGTGTATAAACACATGGCCACCTTGCGCGAAACTGAAGATAAGTTGTACAACGATTATCAAACGGTGCTGGAAGGGCGCAAAGAGCTGACGCTCAACCGTGAGCGTGCCGAGCATATCTTTAATCAGATGTACGTCCCGGATGCCAAAGAGTACCGTCACCATATTATTCGCGCCGATACTTTCCACCTGAGCGCAGTCAACTGGTCGAACATTATGATGCTGGGCGCCATTGGTTTGGTGTTCTGGATGGCCAACAGTCTGGGCTGGGCGGATACCGCCGTGGCGGCGACCTATTCGCTGACGCTGCTATTTTTGCGCACGCCGCTGCTCTCTGCCGTTGGCGCGCTACCGACGCTGCTCACCGCGCAGGTAGCGTTCAACAAGCTGAACAGGTTTGCCCTTGCGCCCTTTAAGGCCGAATTCCCACGTCCAAATGCGTTTCCGAACTGGCAGACGTTGGAGTTACGTAACGTGGTTTTCCACTATCAGGATAACGCCTTCTCCGTTGGACCCGTGAATCTGACGATTCATCGCGGTGAACTGATCTTTCTGATTGGCGGTAACGGTAGCGGGAAATCTACGCTGGCGATGTTACTGACTGGTCTATACCAGCCGCAGTCAGGCGAAATATTGCTTGATGGTAAGGCCGTTGCCGTTGAAAAACCGGAAGACTACCGCAAGCTATTCTCCGCCGTGTTTACCGACGTCTGGCTGTTCGACAAACTGCTGGGGCCGGAAGGTAAAGAGGCTAATCCGCAGCTGGTCGCGAAGTGGCTGGAACATCTGAAGATGGGGCACAAGCTGGAGCTGAGCGATGGCCGTATCCTCAATCTGAAACTGTCGAAAGGGCAGAAGAAACGCGTGGCGCTGCTGCTGGCCCTGGCGGAGGAGCGCGACATCATTCTGTTGGACGAATGGGCTGCCGATCAGGATCCCCATTTCCGCCGGGAGTTCTATCAGGTGCTATTGCCTTTGATGCAGGAAATGGGCAAAACCATTTTCGCCATTAGCCACGACGATCACTATTTTATTCATGCCGACAGGCTGCTGGAAATGCGTAACGGACAGTTGAGTGAACTGCTGGGCGATGAACGTGAAGCCGCCTCGCGTGACGCGGTGGCTCGCACAGCCTGATCCTACGTGCCGCCGGTTTTTTAGCCACCCGGCGGCACTGTTTATTGTTATTTACATAAATCAGCATCATGATTAATGATATTTCATATCATGGATTTATGATTAATGTCCGTAATAAACAAAAACAGCGCCAGGCTGCGTGATGAAGAGCGTGCGCGCCTTATCTGGCTGCTGACCACTGATAAAGCCATTATTTCAACACTGTTGGGCAAGCTTACCCTGGCTGAGCAATATGACGTCGGTACGTTAGCCGACGATATTGCTGAGGTAGGGGCGCTGGTCGCCCACCTGCCGCCTCCCGATTTAGCCGATACCCTCGAAGCATTACCTTCAGAAGAGCGTCACGCCCTGTGGCGACTGGTCGAAAGTGAAAAGCGTGGTAACGTCCTGCTTGAGGCGTCTGAAAACGTCTGGGACGACCTGATCGATGAGATGAGCGACCGCGAAATACTGGATGCGCTGCAATATCTCGATATCGATGAACAGATTTATCTGGTGCAGCATCTCCCGCGTAACCTCACTGGACGGTTGCTGGCGACGTTACCAGCCGAAGAGCGGGCGCGTGTCCGCCAGGTAATGCATTACGAGAAGAATCGCGTCGGCGCGATTATGGAGTTCGAAGTCATCACCGTGCGTCCGGACGTGACGCTGGAAGTGGTGCAACGCTACCTGCGACGGTTGGGCAAAATGCCGGAGAACACCGATAAACTCTTCGTGACCGATCGCAATAAAGTGCTGGTTGGAGAACTGACGCTAACCTGCATTCTGCTCAATGATGTGCAACGCAAAGTCAGCGAGGTGATGGAAGATGACCCGCTCACCTTTTCTCCGGACGATATCGCTGAAAACGCTGCACGTACCTTCGAACGTGACGACCTGGTCAGTGCTGCAGTCGTTGACCCTTCAGGCAAGCTGATGGGCCGCTTAACTATCGATGAGATCGTCGATGTGGTCTATGAAGAAACTGATACCGATTTGCGTCGAATGGGGGGCTTAAGCGCCGGAGAGGATGTGTTTGCGCCCGTTACCAAAGCGGTAAAAACCCGTTGGGCGTGGCTGGCCGTTAACCTCTGTACCGCCTTTATCGCCTCGCGGGTGATCGACGGTTTTGAACATACGATTTCGCAACTGGTGGCGCTGGCCTCGCTGATGCCAATTGTGGCGGGAATTGGCGGCAATACCGGGAATCAAACCATCACCATGATCGTCCGCGCGCTGGCGCTACAAAATATTCAGCCGGGGAACCTGACGTTTTTGATCCTGCGCGAAATGGGCGTTGCAGTGATTAATGGCCTCGTATGGGGCGGAATTATGGGCGGTATTACCTGGTGGCTGTACGATGACATGGCGCTCGGCGGAGTAATGACCCTGGCGATGATGCTTAATTTGTTGATGGCAGCATTAATGGGGGTCATCATTCCGATGACGATGGTGAAGCTCGGGCGCGACCCGGCGGTTGGCTCGAGCGTCATGATTACGGCTATTACCGATACCGGCGGTTTCTTTATTTTTCTCGGTCTGGCAACGCTGTTTCTGATGTAGCCGCGCGTTTGCTTCTGACGATACGTGGCAGAATGAGCATTGCCATCACCCCGGCAACCACGCCAATCGCCAGGTTGCCGGTGGATACCGTGGCAGCGACGGTCACCAGCATCACCAGCGTTTCAGTGACGGGGAGTTTCCTCAGCGTGGCGGGCTGGATGCTGTGCCAACTGAAGGTTTTTACCGCCACAATCACCATAATTCCCGCCAGCACCGACATGGGTATTTCTGCCATCACTTCGCTTAACCCAGTGACTAACAGTAGTAATACCAGTCCGGCGGCAACCGTCGAGACGCGGCTGCGTCCTTTGCCCATCTCGACGTTAACGATGGTTTGACCAATCATCGCGCACCCGGCGATGCCGCCATAAAATCCGGCCAGAATATTGGCTATCCCCAGCCCGGCACTCTCGCGATTCTTATTCGACGGCGTCACCGTCAGGTCATCCACCAGACGGGCGGTCAACAGCGACTCCATCAAACCGACAAAAGCGATACTCAGCGCGCAGGGCCAGATAATCGCCAGCGTTTGCAGGTTGAGCGGAACCAACAACTGGGTGAAACCCGGCAGGCCGCCGCTCATCGAACCTTCGTCACCGACGGTCGGTAACAGTTGCCCGCTGGTGACAGTGAACACGGTCAGCAGCACGATGGCGATAAGCGGTGCGGGGATAGCTTTAATAAACCGCGGAACCCACAGCACAATCAGCAGCGTCAGGACAAACAGCCCCCAGATGAGCGGGCTTTTCCCCCAGAAATGAGGGACCTGGGCAAAGAAAATCAAAACACCTAGTGCGTTGACAAATCCGGTCATCACGGCCGTAGGGATGAATCGCATCAGACGTGCCATTCCCAATACACCAAACAGGATCTGAATCATCCCGGCCAGCACCACTGCAGGCAGGATGTATTGCACGCCGTGTTGATGCACCATCGGACCAATCACCAGCGCAACCGATCCTGCAGCGGCGGTAACCATTGCCGGACGACCACCTAAAAAGGACATCGCCAGGCACAGTACGACGGAGGCGATCAGACTGACTTTAGGATCAACGCCTGCGATAACGGAAAACGAGATCACTTCCGGGATCAGCGCCAGGGCGGTTACCACACCGGCCAGTGTTTCGCGAACCAGCAGACGGGGTTGGCGCAGCACGGCACAGGTCGCGTTTTCCGCGACTGCGACAGAGGAATGTTGAGTTGCAGACATAATTACACTCAGGTCAAAAATGGCCTGATACAGCAGACCGACAGGCATCCGTGCGGTGAATAGCAAAGCGCAGCATAGTACCCGTCTGACGGACTGGTTTCCAGAAATGATTGTCAATAACCGTATAAACCATCAACGTATTAATAACATTTTTAAAAATTAAATATAATTTATAAACAATATTTAATTATTTTTACTTAAGTGTTACCGTTGATGCCGCTCGATTTTCACCTGCATTAAAAGCAAAAAAGCGATACTAAAAGTAAGGCATTAACATTATGAAAAAAGTGACTGCCATGCTCTTCACCATGGCTGTAGGGCTGAATGTTGTCTCGATGGCGGCAAAAGCGAAAGCGGCGGAAGAGCAGGAAACGGATGTACTGTTGATTGGCGGCGGTATCATGAGCGCCACGCTGGGAACCTATTTACAGGAGCTGGAGCCGCAATGGTCAATGACCATGGTTGAGCGACTGGATGGTGTAGCGCAGGAAAGCTCAAATGGCTGGAATAACGCCGGAACGGGACACTCCGCACTGATGGAGCTGAACTACACGCCTAAAAAGGCCGACGGTAGCATCAGCATTGAAAAGGCAGTCGAAATTAACGAAGCCTTCCAGATTTCCCGCCAGTTTTGGGCCTGGCAGGTCAATAATGGCGTGATGCATGACCCGCGTTCATTTATCACCACCGTTCCGCACATGAGTTTTGTCTGGGGTGACGAGAACGTGAATTTCCTGCGTGCCCGTTACACGGCACTCCAGCAAAGCACCCTGTTCCGCGGTATGCGCTACTCTGAAGATCACGCGCAGATTAAAGAATGGGCGCCTTTGGTTATGGAAGGTCGCGATCCGCAGCAGAAAGTTGCGGCAACGCGTACCGAGATCGGTACTGACGTGAACTACGGCGAAATCACGCGCCAGTTGATTACCTCATTGCAGAAAAAGCCCAACTTTGCGCTGCAGTTGAGCACCGAAGTGCGCGGTTTTAAGCGTAATGCCGACAATAGCTGGACGGTCACGGTTGCCGATCTGAAAAATAACGAAGCGGAACATGATATCAAGGCGAAGTTTGTCTTTATCGGTGCCGGTGGCGCTGCGCTGAAGCTGTTGCAGGAAACCGACATTCCGGAAGCGAAAGGCTATGCCGGATTCCCGGTGGGCGGGCAGTTCCTGGTTGCGGACAATCCGGACGTAGTCAATCGCCACCTGGCGAAAGTGTATGGTCAGGCCTCCGTTGGCGCGCCGCCGATGTCCGTACCGCACATCGACACGCGTATCCTTGATGGCAAGCGCGTTGTGCTGTTTGGGCCATTCGCGACATTCTCCACCAAGTTCCTGAAAAACGGTTCATTGTGGGATCTGCTCAGCTCGACCACCACGTCGAACTTTATGCCGATGGTCAACGTGGGTCTGGATAACTTCGATCTGGTGAAATATCTGGTGAGCCAGGTGATGCTCAGCGACGACGACCGTTTTGCTGCGCTGCAAGAGTACTATCCGCAAGCGAAAAAAGAAGACTGGCGTTTATGGCAGGCGGGCCAGCGTGTACAGATCATCAAAAGCGATGCGGAGAAGGGCGGCGTGTTGCGTCTGGGTACTGAAGTCGTCAGCGATAAAGAAGGCACGATTGCTGCGCTGCTGGGAGCTTCTCCGGGCGCATCAACCGCGGCACCGATCATGCTGCATCTGATGGAAAAAGTGTTTAAAGATAAAGTGGCCAGCCCCGAGTGGCAGGCGAAGCTGAAAACCATCATTCCGTCTTATGGTACTAAGCTGAACGGTAACGTTGAGGCTACGGAACAAGAGTTGCAGTACACCAGTGAGGTTCTGGGTCTGAAATATGACAAGCCGCAGGTTGCTGATGAAGCACCGAAACCACAGCTGAAACCTCAGGCACAACCGCAGCCTGAACAGAAAGCCGTCGCGGATATCGCACTGTAAATACAATGCCGGATGGCGCTGCGCTTATCCGGCCTGTTTTATGCGTCTGTAGGCCGGATAAGGCGGAACGCCGCCATCCGGCACATCCTGACTTAGCGCGCGACTGCGTCCTGAATTTTATCTTCTGCTTTCCAGATACGGTATTTAACGTCCACGTTTTCCGGGGTGTAGACCACAATCGGCAGCTTGCTGTTGTAACGGAGCATGCCGTCATCACCCAGATACGCAGTAATGAATTTCTTCTCTTTCTTACCGTCCGGGCAGGCCATCATGGTTGAAACCGGAGATGTGACTTTGTCGAAGACGTAGTAGTCATATCCCCAACCTTCCAGCGTTTTGCTGTCCAGTTCGCCACCCAGGCGGTGTTGGTTGCAGTCAACTTCCAGCGTTTGTCCGATCAGCAGTTCTACTTTCAGAGTAGATTCATCTTTCTCAGGGGTAAGCTGGATAACCTGGCGCTTCATACCCTTTTCCGCCTTAGGATAAGGGGCGACTTTTTCCAGCGGTTGAGCGCCGGCTTCGTTACTGGCAGCCCATGCAGAGGTGCTGGCAAAGGCGGCGAAAAGTACGGCAGGGACAATTGTCTTCATCTTATTGTTCACAGTGTTTCCTTTCTTCTGTCTTTTGAACGAGTCTGGGGCAGGTTAACATATTCGCATCATCAATTAATCTGTATTTACTTATATTTTAAGTGTATCTAGCAATGGTTTACGTGCAATGTAGCTATATATTCTAAGAATCATCTTAAACAGAAGATTATTCTCTTAATATTGAATCGCTATATACGAGACTATATAACTCGTTGAAATGTGAGCAAAAGCGCATTTTTTCCCGCCAACTCAACACTCCTTTGATCCGGCAACAGCATTTACCCCAATTGGGGTATGCACCTCTAACACATCCTGAAATATCTTACGGCTAAAAATAACTACTCATAAATAGTGCAGTTTTTTATGTCGTTCAACCCGCCGAGGGAGGGCGTCATTATGGAAGGACAATGTCATGGTTGATTTATCCCGTCGAGGCATGTTGACAGGCAGTTGGCGAAACGCCAGCTCAGGGATCCGTCCGCCGTGGAGCAAGGAAGACTCTCACTTTCTGGCCCATTGCCTCCGTTGTGACGCCTGCATCCAGGCGTGCGAAACCGACATCCTGCAGCGAGGCCAGGGTGGTTACCCGAGCGTAAATTTCAAACACGGCGAGTGCAGCTTTTGCTATGCCTGCGCAGAAGCCTGTCCCGAATCACTTTTTCTTCCGCGCCACACCAGGGCATGGGATCTGAACTTTACGATTGGGGAAAACTGTCTCGCACATCAGTCCGTTGAATGTCACCGCTGTCAGGATAGCTGTGAGCCCATGGCAATAACCTTTCGCCCCACGCTGTCCGGTATTTATCAGCCGCAGCTCGACAATCAGGACTGTAACGGATGTGGCGCCTGTGTCGCTATCTGCCCGGTATCAGCCATTAACGCGGAGTACAACCATGGACAATAACTGGCAGGTCTGCAGCCTGGTCGTTCAGGCCAAAAGCCAGCATATCAACGATATCGCCACGCAGTTGCGTTCCTTTCCCGGTTGCGAAGTTGCCCTCAGCGATGTGGAAAGTGGTCAGTTGATTGTGGTGGTGGAAGCTGAGCAAAGTGAAACGCTAATGAAAACAATTGAGTCAGTGCGCAACGTTGCGGGCGTGCTGGCGGTGTCGCTGGTTTATCACCAGCAGGATGAGCAAGGTGAGGAAACACCATGAAACTCAGTCGTCGTAGCTTTATGAAAGCTAACGCCGTTGCGGCCGCTGCGGCGGCTGCCGGGTTAAGCGTGCCGGGCGTTGCCCGCGCGGTAGTCGGTCAGCAAGAAGCCATCAAATGGGACAAAGCCCCGTGCCGTTTTTGCGGGACGGGCTGCGGCGTATTGGTCGGAACGCAGCAAGGGCGTGTTGTGGCATGCCAGGGCGATCCGGATGCGCCGGTTAACCGTGGGCTTAACTGCATCAAAGGTTACTTCCTGCCGAAAATCATGTACGGGAAAGACCGTTTAACGCAGCCGATGCTGCGCATGAAAGACGGCAAATATCACAAAGAAGGCGAGTTCACCCCGATTAGCTGGGACCAGGCTTTTGACGTGATGGAAGAGAAATTCAAAACGTCGATGAAAGAGAAAGGCCCGGAATCTATCGGCATGTTCGGCTCTGGCCAGTGGACGATTTGGGAAGGTTATGCCGCTGCCAAATTGTTTAAAGCGGGTTTCCGTTCCAATAACATCGACCCGAACGCACGTCACTGCATGGCCTCAGCGGTAGTCGGCTTCATGCGTACCTTCGGTATGGATGAACCGATGGGCTGCTATGACGATATCGAACATGCAGACGCCTTCGTTCTGTGGGGCGCGAATATGGCAGAGATGCACCCGATCCTGTGGTCGCGCATCACCAACCGTCGTCTGTCCGATCCTAACGTCAACGTCGCAGTTCTCTCCACTTTCCAGCACCGCAGCTTTGAGCTGGCGGATAACGGTATGGTCTTCACGCCGCAAACCGATCTGGTGATCCTCAACTACATCGCGAACTACATCATTCAAAACAATGCGATTAACCAGGATTTCTTTAGCAAGCACGTCAACCTGCGTAAAGGCGTGACGGACATCGGCTACGGTCTGCGTCCGACCCATCCGCTGGAAAAAGCGGCGAAAAACCCGGGATCCGATGCCTCTGAACCGATGAGCTTTGAGGATTACAAAGCCTTCGTTGCTGAGTACACGCTGGATAAAACCGTCGAAATGACCGGCGTACCAAAAGATCAGCTGGAACAACTGGCGCAGCTGTATGCCGATCCGAAGAAAAAAGTCATCTCCTACTGGACGATGGGCTTTAACCAGCACACCCGCGGTGTATGGGCCAACAACCTGGTCTATAACCTGCACTTGCTGACTGGCAAAATCTCCCAGCCAGGCTGCGGCCCGTTCTCTCTGACCGGCCAGCCTTCCGCCTGCGGCACCGCGCGTGAAGTCGGTACATTCTCCCATCGTCTGCCTGCGGACATGGTGGTGACAAACGAAAAACACCGCGATATCTGCGAGAAGCACTGGAATATTCCGTCAGGGACCATTCCGGCAAAAATCGGTCTGCACGCCGTGGCGCAAGACCGCGCGCTGAAAGATGGCAAGCTCAATGTCTACTGGGCGATGTGTACCAACAACATGCAGGCTGGTCCGAACATCAATGAGGAGCGTATGCCGGGCTGGCGCGATCCGCGCAACTTCATCATTGTCTCCGATCCGTACCCGACGGTCAGCGCCTTGTCTGCTGACCTGATCCTGCCGACTGCGATGTGGGTAGAGAAAGAAGGTGCCTACGGTAACGCTGAACGCCGTACACAGTTCTGGCGTCAGCAGATTAAAGCACCGGGCGAATCGAAGTCGGATCTGTGGCAACTGGTGCAGTTCTCTCGTCGCTTCAAAACAGAAGAAGTGTGGCCCGAAGAACTGCTGGCACAAAAACCGGAGTTGCGTGGCAAAACGCTGTATGACGTGCTGTTTGCCACGCCAGCAGTGACAAAATTCCCGGTGACTGAACTGGCTGAAGATCAACTGAATGATGAATCCCGCGAGCTGGGTTTCTATCTGCAAAAAGGGTTGTTCGAAGAGTACGCCTGGTTTGGTCGCGGCCACGGGCATGACCTTGCGCCATTTGACGATTACCACAAAGCCCGCGGTTTACGCTGGCCGGTCGTTGAAGGCAAAGAGACCCAGTGGCGCTACAGCGAAGGCAACGACCCTTACGTGAAAGCAGGTGAAAGCTACAAGTTCTACGGTAAACCGGACGGTAAAGCGGTTATCTTCGCGCTGCCGTTTGAGCCTGCTGCTGAAGCGCCGGATAAAGAATATGACCTGTGGCTATCCACCGGACGTGTTCTGGAACACTGGCATACCGGCAGTATGACGCGTCGTGTGCCTGAACTGCACCGCGCTTTCCCGGAAGCCGTGCTGTTTATCCACCCGCTGGATGCAAAAGCACGCGATCTGCGTCGTGGCGATAAGGTCAAAGTGATTTCCCGTCGTGGCGAAGTGATTTCGATTGTTGAAACACGCGGTCGTAACCGTCCGCCGCAGGGGCTGGTGTACATGCCGTTCTTCGACGCCGCACAGCTGGTGAACAACCTGACGCTGGATGCGACGGATCCGCTCTCCAAAGAGACGGATTTCAAGAAGTGCGCCGTGAAACTGGCGAAGGTGTAACGCGTTATGTCTCGGTCAGCAAAACCCCAAAATGGCCGCCGCCGCTTTCTGCGCGATATGGTTCGCGCAGCGGGTGGGTTGGCCGTCGTTGGCGTGGCGCTGGGGTTGCAACAACAAACCGCACGCGCAACCGGCGTGCGGTTGCGTCCGCCAGGTGCACTAAGCGAGGAGGCATTTGCCAGCGCTTGCGTACGTTGCGGTCAGTGCGTTCAGGCATGTCCGTATGACACGCTGAAGCTGGCGACGCTGGCCTCCGGGCTGGCGGCTGGTACGCCATATTTCATCGCCCGTGATATTCCCTGCGAAATGTGTGAGGACATTCCATGCGCCAAAGTCTGCCCCAGCGGCGCGTTGGACAGAGAAATTGAATCCATTGACGATTCGCGTATGGGGCTGGCGGTACTGCTGGATCACGAAAACTGCCTCAACTATCAGGGATTACGCTGTGACGTTTGCTATCGCGAGTGCCCGAAAATCGATGAGGCGATCACCCTGGAGCTGGACCGTAACATGCGTACCGGCAAGCATGCGCGGTTTATTCCTACCGTGCACAGCGATGCCTGTACCGGCTGTGGGAAATGCGAAAAAGTCTGCGTACTGGAGCAGCCAGCAATAAAAGTGCTGCCGTTGTCGCTGGCGAAAGGGGAGTTAGGACACCATTACCGCTTCGGTTGGCTGGAGGGGAACAATGGCAAATCGTAAACGTGATGCCGGGCGTGAAGCGCAGGCAAAAAAAGGATGGTGGAAGAGTCATCGTTGGCTGCTGCTGCGTCGTCTGAGTCAGTTTCTGATACTGGCGATGTTCCTTAGCGGCCCGTGGCTTGGTGTTTGGATTCTGCATGGCAACTACAGTAGCAGCCTGTTGCTGGACGCTATCCCGTTCACCGATCCGCTGATTACTCTGCAAAGCCTGGCCAGCGGGCATCTGCCAGCGACGGTGGCGTTAACGGGGGCAGCCATCATTACGGTGCTGTATGCCCTGGCCGGTAAGCGACTGTTTTGCAGTTGGGTTTGTCCCATGAACCCGGTCACCGATTTAGCCAGCTGGCTGCGCAGAAGGTTTGACCTGAATCAGTCCGCAACCCTGCCGCGCCATATACGGTACGTCCTGCTGGTAGTCATTCTGGTTGGTTCAGCGCTGACTGGTACGCTGCTGTGGGAGTGGATAAACCCGGTTTCTTTGCTGGGACGTAGCCTGGTAATGGGATTCGGTAGCGGAGCGTTGCTGATCCTCGCGCTGTTTTTATTTGATTTACTGGTCGTTGAGCATGGCTGGTGCGGGCATCTCTGCCCACTGGGTGCGCTGTATAGCGTGGTGGGAAGCAAAGGTGCATTAACCGTTTCGGCAAAAGAACGTAACAGATGTAACCGCTGTATGGATTGTTTTCATGTTTGCCCGGAACCGCATGTGCTACGTGCGCCGGTGCTGGATGAGCAAAGTCCGGTGCAGGTAACCAGTCGCGATTGCATGGCCTGCGGTCGCTGTGTGGATGTCTGTTCTGAGGATGTTTTTACAATAACAACACGATGGAGTTCGGGAGCGAAATCATGAAAAGCCATGACCTGATTAAAGCGCTGAGTCAATGGATGGCCGCGCTGGCCTTGCTAGTCAGTGGGGCAGTTTGGGCTGCAAACGGAGTGGATCTGAGCCAGTCACCGGAAGTCTCAGGAACACAGGAAGGGGCGATTCGCATGCCGAAAGAGCAAGTGCGTATGCCGCTGAACTATGTGAATCAGCCGCCGATGGTTCCGCACAGCGTTGAAGGATATCAGGTGACGACTAACACCAACCGCTGCCTGCAATGCCACGGTGTGGAAAGCTATCGTACCACCGGTGCGCCGCGCATCAGTCCGACGCACTTTATGGATAGCGACGGCAAGGTATTGGCTGAAGTCGCGCCGCGTCGTTATTTCTGTCTGCAATGTCACGTTCCGCAGGCTGACGCCGCGCCGATTGTTGAAAATACCTTCACCCCCTCGAAAGGTTACGGGAAATAAGAGGTCATTATGGAAAATTCTAACCGTAAACCAGGCTGGATTAAGCGCGTCTGGCAATGGTGGCGTCGCCCCAGCCGTCTGGCGCTCGGCACGCTGTTGTTAATCGGCTTTGTGGGCGGCATTATTTTCTGGGGCGGCTTTAATACCGGTATGGAAAAGGCCAATACAGAAGAGTTCTGCATTAGCTGTCACGAAATGCGCAATACGGTGTACCAGGAATACATGGAAACCGTACACTACAACAACCGCAGTGGTGTGCGAGCGACTTGCCCTGATTGCCATGTCCCACACGAGTGGGGCCCGAAAATGATCCGTAAGATCAAGGCCAGTAAAGAGCTGTACGCGAAAGCACTGGGGTTAATAGATACACCGCAGAAATTTGAAGATCATCGTTTAACGATGGCGCAAAATGAGTGGCGGCGTATGAAAGATAACAATTCGCAAGAGTGTCGAAACTGTCACAACTTCGAGTTTATGGATTTAACCGCCCAGAAAGGCGTCGCGGCCAAAATGCACGACCAGGCCGTGAAAGACGGGCAAACCTGTATTGACTGCCATAAAGGGATAGCGCACAAACTGCCTGATATGCGCGAAGTCAAACCGGGCTTTTAACAGGATGTAGATAACCAGGTATGCTTGAAGCCAGAGAATTACTTTGCGAGCGGGATGACAGAATACTGTTCAGCGAGTTGTCATTTCGCGTCAACGCAGGGGAATGGGTACAAATTACCGGCAGCAACGGCGCAGGGAAAACCACTCTGCTGCGGTTGCTTACCGGGCTGGCGCGTCCCGACGCAGGGGAGGTTTGCTGGCAAGAGCAACCTCTGCATCACGTGCGGGACAGCTACCATCAGCAACTACTGTGGATCGGACATCAGCCGGGGATAAAAACCCGGCTTTCGGCGTTGGAGAACCTGCGTTTCTTCCATCATGACGGCGACATCGCGCAGTGTCTGGCTGCGCTGGCGCAGGCGGGACTTGCCGGATATGAAGATATCCCAGTGAACCAACTTTCCGCCGGACAACAGCGGCGCGTGGCGCTGGCCCGTTTGTGGCTGACCCGCGCCCGACTGTGGATCCTCGATGAACCCTTTACCGCCATTGATGTTAACGGCGTTGAGCGACTGACTCTGCGTATGGCGCAGCATACGGAGCAGGGCGGTATTATTATTCTCACCACCCACCAACCGCTCAATGTTGAAACCGATAAAGTGCGACGTATTGCGCTGACCAGTGAGAGGGCAACGCAATGATGTGGCGAATCTTTCGTTTAGAACTGCGAGTTGCGTTTCGTCATAGTGCGGAAATTGCTAATCCTTTATGGTTCTTCCTGATTGTTATTACGCTGTTCCCCCTGAGTATTGGGCCGGAGCCACAGCTGCTGGCGCGCATAGCGCCGGGCATCATCTGGGTTGCGGCGCTACTGGCGTCATTGCTGGCGCTGGAACGGCTATTTCGTGATGACTTACAGGATGGCAGCCTTGAGCAACTGATGCTGCTGCCGTTACCGCTACCGGCCGTGGTGCTGGCGAAAGTGATGGCGCACTGGGTCGTGACAGGTCTGCCGCTGCTGATCCTATCGCCGCTGGTGGCGCTGTTGCTGGGCATGGATATGTACGGCTGGAAAATTATGGCGCTGACCTTGTTACTCGGAACGCCGACGCTGGGTTTTCTCGGCGCGCCGGGCGTGGGGTTGACGGTGGGCTTAAAGCGCGGCGGCGTGCTGTTAAGCGTGCTGGTACTCCCGCTCACCATACCCTTACTGATTTTTGCGACCGCCGCGATGGATGCGGCTTCTATGCACTTACCGGTTGAAGGGTACATGGCGATTCTGGGGGCGTTGCTGGTCGGCAGCGCCACGTTAAGCCCGTTTGCCACAGCCGCGGCGTTACGGATAAGCGTGCAGTAACGAGAATTAGATGTGCAGGCCGGGCAAGGCGCTCCGGCACAACGGATTTTAATTTATGGAGTCTGGTGACTGAACTATGTGGAAAACACTTCATCAATTGGCGATGCCCCCTCGGCTCTATCAGATCTGTGGCTGGTTTATCCCGTGGCTGGCGATTGCCAGCGCGGTGGTACTGATAACGGGATGGGCCTGGGGCTTTGGTTTTGCCCCTGCAGACTATCAGCAGGGGCAGAGCTATCGCATTATTTATCTGCACGTTCCGGCGGCAATCTGGTCGATGGGCATTTACGCCTCGATGGCCGTTGCCGCGTTTATCGGCCTGGTCTGGCAGATGAAAATGGCCAATCTGGCGCTGGCTGCGATGGCGCCGATTGGTGCAGTGTTTACCTTTATTGCGCTGGTGACAGGTTCCGCATGGGGCAAACCGATGTGGGGAACCTGGTGGGTTTGGGATGCCCGACTCACCTCTGAACTGGTGCTGCTGTTTCTCTACGTTGGCGCCATTGCGCTGTGGCATGCCTTTGATGACCGCCGTCTGGCAGGTCGTGCCGCCGGTATTCTGGTGCTGATTGGCGTGGTCAACTTACCGATTATCCACTACTCGGTTGAGTGGTGGAATACGCTGCATCAGGGTTCTACCCGCATGCAGCAAAGCATCGATCCGGCGATGCGTACGCCGCTGCGTCTGGCGATCGTCGGCTACCTGTTACTGTTTGTCACGCTGGCGCTGATGCGCATGCGTAACCTGATTTTGATGATGGAAAAACGCCGCCCGTGGGTGAGCGAACTGATCTTAAAAAGAGGCCGCCAATGACCCCTGCATTTGCATCATGGAGTGATTTTTTCGCGATGGGCGGCTACGCCTTGTATGTCTGGCTTGCCGTAGCGATGAGCGTTATCCCGCTGGTGGTGCTGGTAGTGCATTCCACGTTACAGCATCGCGCAATTTTACGCGGTGTAGCGCAGCAGCGGGCGAGAGAAGCACGTATGCGTGCGGCGCAAGTGCAACGGGAGGCGGCGTGAATATTCGACGTAAAAATCGGTTATGGATAGCCTGTGCGGTACTGGCGGGTCTGGCTTTGACCATTACGCTAGTGCTTTATGCGCTGCGTTCCAATATTGACCTGTTCTATACGCCGGGAGAGATACTCTACGGTAAGCGCGAAACGCAGCAGATGCCTGAAGTCGGTCAGCGTCTGCGCGTGGGCGGTATGGTGATGCCCGGTAGCGTAAAGCGCGATCCGCAGTCATTAAAGGTGAATTTCAGCATCTATGACGCCGAAGGTGTGGTGGATGTAACCTATGAAGGTATTCTGCCGGATCTGTTCCGCGAAGGGCAGGGTGTTGTTGTTCAGGGCGAACTGGACGAGGGAAATCATGTACAGGCCAAAGAGGTTCTGGCCAAACATGATGAAAATTACACCCCGCCGGAAGTTGAAAAAGCGATGCAGGAAAACCATCGTCGTCCGGAAAGCGTGTATAAGGATAAAACGTCATGATGCCTGAAATTGGCAATGCGCTGTTGTGCCTTGCGCTAGGCGTGGCGTTACTGCTGTCGGTCTATCCGCTGTGGGGTGTAGCGCGCGGCGATGTACGGATGATGGCTTCCGCGCGGCCCTTTGCCTGGGTGTTGTTTATCTGTGTGATGGGCGCATTCCTGATTCTGGTCAACGCCTTCGTGGTTAATGACTTTACCGTCACCTACGTTGCCAGCAACTCCAATACCCAGCTTCCGGTCTGGTATCGGGTGGCAGCAACCTGGGGCGCGCATGAAGGCTCTCTGCTGCTGTGGGTACTGTTGATGAGCGGCTGGACGTTCGCCGTTGCGGCATTCAGCCAGCGTATGCCGCTGGACATCGTCGCCCGCGTGCTGGCGGTGATGGGGATGGTCAGCGTTGGCTTTCTGCTGTTTATTCTGTTTACCTCCAATCCATTTGCCCGTACGTTGCCCAACTTCCCTATTGAAGGGCGCGACCTGAACCCGCTGTTGCAGGATCCGGGGCTGATTTTCCATCCGCCGTTGCTGTACATGGGGTATGTCGGTTTCTCCGTGGCCTTTGCGTTTGCGATTGCCGCGTTGATGAGTGGCCGACTGGACAGTACCTTCGCCCGTTTTTCGCGTCCGTGGACGCTGGCGGCGTGGGTGTTCCTGACGCTGGGTATTGTGCTCGGTTCCGCCTGGGCCTATTACGAGCTGGGCTGGGGCGGCTGGTGGTTCTGGGATCCAGTTGAAAATGCCTCGTTTATGCCATGGCTGGTGGGAACGGCGCTGATGCACTCGTTGTCGGTCACCGAACAGCGTGCCAGCTTTAAAGCCTGGACGCTGCTGCTGTCAATCTGCGCATTCTCGCTTTGCCTGTTGGGGACTTTCCTGGTGCGCTCCGGCGTGCTGGTATCGGTGCATGCTTTTGCCTCCGATCCGTCGCGCGGGATGTTTATTCTGGCCTTTATGGTATTAGTGATTGGCGGCTCCCTGCTGCTGTTTGCGGTTCGCGGTCACAAGGTCCGCTCACGGGTAAATAACGCGCTGTGGTCGCGTGAATCTCTGCTGTTGGGCAACAACGTTCTGCTGATTGCCGCCATGCTGGTGGTGCTATTGGGTACGCTGCTGCCGTTGGTGCACAAACAGCTGGGGCTGGGCAGCATTTCGATTGGCGAGCCGTTCTTCAACACCATGTTTACCTGGCTGATGGCACCGTTCGCGCTGTTGCTGGGAATAGGGCCATTAGTGCGCTGGGGCCGTGACCGACCGCGTAAACTGAAAACGTTACTGATTATCGCGTTTGTCACCACGCTTGTTATGTCGCTGCTGCTGCCGTGGCTGTTTGAGGATCGCATTGCCGCTATGACGGTGGTGGGTCTGGCGATGGCATGCTGGATATTCGTGCTGGCGGTGTCCGAAGCGTTCCTGCGTGTTTCCCGCGGAACGAAGTTAACACCAAGCTATTGGGGCATGGTGTCGGGCCACGTTGGGCTGGCGATTACTATTGTCGGTATTGCCTTTAGCCAGAACTACAGTGTTGAACGCGATGTGCGCATGAAGGCAGGTGATAGCGTCAGTATCCATAACTATCAGTTCACGTTCCGCGAAGTGAAAGATATTACCGGACCTAACTACCGGGGCGGTGTCGCCATTATTGGCGTTACCCGAGATGGTAAACCAGAAGCCACGCTGCATGCGGAAAAACGCTTCTATAACAGCACCAGTTCGATGATGACTGAAGCGGCAATTGACGGCGGATTCACACGCGATCTGTACGCTGCGCTGGGTGAAGAACTGGATAACGGCGCATGGGCTGTGCGTCTGTACTACAAACCGTTTATTCGCTGGATTTGGGCCGGAGGATTGCTGATGGCGCTGGGCGGATTGTTCTGCCTGTTTGATCCACGCTATCGTCAGCGCACGCGTCCTCGTGCCGCGGTGCAAAAAAATGCGTCGGAGGCTGTATGAAGCGCAACGCACTGTTAATTCCGTTTATTATTTTTCTGATCATTGCGGCGGCGCTGCTGTGGCAGCTGGCGCGTAACGCTCAGGGGGACGATCCCACTAATCTGGAGTCGGCGCTGATCGGCAAACCCGTTCCGACATTCCGCCTGGAGTCGCTGGAAAATCCGGGTCAGCATTATCAGGCCGATGTGCTGACCCAGGGCAAACCGGTACTGCTGAACGTCTGGGCGACCTGGTGTCCGACCTGTCGCGCCGAACATCAGTACCTGAATCAGCTGTCTGCGCAGGGCGTGCGGGTAGTGGGTCTGAACTATAAAGACGATCGTCAGAAAGCCATTGTCTGGTTGAAGGAGCTGGGCAATCCTTACTCATTAAGCCTGTTTGACGGCGACGGTATGCTTGGTCTGGATCTTGGCGTGTACGGCGCGCCGGAGACGTTCCTGATCGACGGGAAAGGTATTATTCGCTATCGCCATGCCGGCGATTTGAATGCCAGGGTGTGGGAGAGCGAGATCAAACCGTTGTGGGATAAGTACAGTAAGGAGGCTGCGCAATGAGATTTTTACTGGGCCTGCTGATGCTGGTTATCTCGGGATCCGCCCTTGCGACCATCGATGTGATGCAGTTTAAGGATGAAGCGCAGGAGCAGCAGTTCCGTCAGCTTACCGAACAGTTGCGCTGTCCTAAATGTCAGAACAACAGTATTGCCGATTCTAACTCGATGATTGCCACCGACCTGCGTCAGAAAGTGTACGAACTGATGCAGGAAGGAAAAAGTCAGAAAGAGATTGTCGACTACATGGTGGCCCGCTACGGCAACTTCGTCACTTACGATCCGCCGTTGACGCCGCTTACTGTACTTTTGTGGGTGATGCCGGTGGTTGCGATTGGTCTGGGTGGCTGGATTATTTTCGCCCGTACTCGCCGACGTGTCCGGGTAAAACAGGAAGAGTTTCCTGATGACGTTATCCCGGATGGCAAACGCGGTGGGTTCGGGTTGTTTGTGCCCGGCATCGTGGTGGCGCTGGGGGTTGGCGCAGTGAGCTATTATGAAACCGGCAACTATAAGCAGGTTCAGGTCTGGCAACAGGCCACCGCTCAGGCTCCGGCGCTGCTGGAGCGGGCGTTGGATCCAAAAGCTGATCCGCTCAATGAAGAAGATATGACGCGTCTGGCGTTGGGTCTGCGCACTCGCTTACAAGCCGATCCTGCCAACGTTGAAGGTTGGATCATGCTTGGGCGCATTGGCATGGTACTTGGTAACGCCAGTACGGCCACTGAAGCCTATGCCAATGCTTATCGACTGGATCCGAAAAACAGCGATGCTGCGCTGGGCTATGCGGAAGCGCTGACCCGTTCTTCCGATCCTGATGATAACCGTCGGGGAGGGGAGCTGCTACGCCAGTTGGTACGCGGCGAACATGCCAACGTGCGGGTTCTCAGCATGTATGCGTTTAACGCTTTTGAACAGCAGCGCTTTGGCGAGGCGGTTGCGGCGTGGGAGATGATGCTGAAATTATTACCGGCCAATGATACCCGTCGGGCGGTGATAGAACGCAGCATTAAGCAGGCGATGGAGCAGCTAACGCCGCAGGAGAAGTAAGAGTGGAAGATGCCGGATGGCGACGCAAAGCGTCTTATCCGGCCTACTGATGCACGTGACTTGTAGGCCCGATAAGCGTAGCGCCATCGGGCAATATCTGATTACTGCATGCCGCGTGTTTGTAAAAATAGAATGGTGGCAGCTACACGAGAACGCACGTTGAGTTTGCGCAGCAGATTGCGAATATGCACCTTCACCGTCTGTTCAGAAATATTCAGCACTGATGCAATCTGTTTGTTCGACAGCCCCTGAGCAAGTTCATGTAACACATCCAGTTCGCGTTCGGTGAGAACGCTGAATGGGTCTTCCTGAGCGCCAAACAGGTCGCGCTCGCGCAAATATTCGCTGACGCGGGTACTAAAGGCTTTACCACCTTTGGCACCACTGCGAATAGCCTCCAGCAGGACTTCAGGATCGCTGTCTTTAAGCAAATAACCATCCGCGCCGGCATCAATTAGAGCGTACACATCGTTGGCGGCATCCGATACGGTAAGAATAATAATTTGCGCCGTGACGCCGTCCCGACGCAGCGCATTCAGGGTATCCAGTCCGCTCATCCCTTTCATATTGAGATCCAGTAGGATCACATCAAGGTCCAGGCGGTTTGCCAGGTCGATAGCGCTGGCGCCATCACCCGCTTCCGCGACTACGTTAAAGGCGGGATCAAGTTGCAATAATTGACTAATTCCTCGCCGCATCAGTGGGTGGTCGTCAACAATCAGCACCCGAAAAGGCGTTGCTTCAGGCATACTATTCTCCTGAGTTTTTATTAGTATCATTATTGTTTTCAGCGCATCAATCGTCCAGATTCATCACGCTGATGAGAGGATAAATTTTACCCCAATTTGTGCATGGGTAAGTAGTAAAACCTGTACTGAAAGCCGTAGTAATACTCAGGAATGATGAATCTCAGACATAAAAAAACCAACCCTAAGGTTGGTTTTTTTGGGGATTTTTGGTCGGCACGAGAGGATTTGAACCTCCGACCCCCGACACCCCATGACGGTGCGCTACCAGGCTGCGCTACGTGCCGACGCTATGGCTGCTAATACTACTGCTTTCCGCTACGAATGCAAGAGCATGTCTCGCTAACTGATTTATAATTAATCAGTTAGCAATAAATCGCTTCTCATCCGTCAGAACCTGTAACAGCAGACTTAGCTGCGGTTTCTGATCTTTTATTTTCTCGCCGCGCAAATTATAGGTCTGATAATTACCGTTGTTGTTCAGCACCAGCGTCATCTCGGGTGTGGTAACGGCCATCGTGCTGCCGTCAGCGGCAGTAACCCAGTAATGGCGGCGAGTTGCATTGAACAGATCCTGCCCCTGTGAGTATTCGTTAGCAGGTGTACTGACGTGCAGTAGGCGCTGCATCAGCGTTGTCATCAGGTCCGTATGATCGGTCAGACTATTGATGCGCTGTGCTGGCGTTCCCGGCCAGTGAATAACCAGAGGAACCTGCAGATGGCCTCGCGACCAGGCAAAGCTGTTCTCTTCCTGCGTCAGCGGCACGCCCCGACCAGCGGTAATAATCACCACCGTGTTGTTCAGTTTGCCGGAGTCGCGCAGGGCGCTAATAACGCGGTTGATGTTGGCATCCACATCCTGAGCGGCGCTGGCATAGCGTTTGGCAAAATTCTTCTGGTTACTCTCATCAAGGTTGGTCCCGTTAAAGGAGACCCACGAGAACCAGCGGTTATCTTCCTGCGCGTAGCGTCCCAGCCAGTTAATCCACTGGCTTGCGGTTTGGTCGTCAGATTGCGTCTGCACGCTTGGCATGGAGAAATCTGACAGCAGCGCCTGGCGATAAAGCGGGCTGGTAAAGCCATCCGAAGAGAATAGCCCTAACTGATAGCCCTGCTGGTTCAGCGCGGAAATCAACGCCGCAGGCGTTCGGGTCGATAAAATCCCATCCATGTAGCTTGGTGAGACGCCGTAAAACAGGCCAAAAATCCCGTTATCCGTGGTGTTGCCAGTGCTCATGTGACGCGTAAAGGAGATATTCTGCCCGGCGAATTCAGCCAGCGCAGGCATCTGCTTTTCAAAGCGTGAATAGTTCAGGCCGTCGACGGTGATCAGCAGGACGTTCTGGCCGGTGCCCATATCGCGATAGCGCAGTTCGCTCAGCGGGTACTGCACGGAAACTGCTTCCGGATTCCCCTGCTCGATCAGGCGACGCTGATACTCTTGCGCATCCAGCAGACCATGTTTTTCCAGGAACTTACGCGCCGTCATCGGGTAGGAGAGCGGCAGATTCGCGCGCTGCATGGTAATCGGGCGATAGAAATTGGCATCCGCCCAGATATACACCACGTGCGAGGCGATAAAGCAAATGAAGAAGAATGCGGCTAACGGTTTGGCGAAGTGGCGACGACGCGTCAGGCTACGCAGCTTTTGCCAACTCCAGGTCGCAAACAGCATTTCAATTAACAGAATCACTGGCACGCTGATAAACATCAGTTGCCAGTCACGCGCCGCTTCATTCTGGTCAGGGTTGATGACCAGTTCCCAGACGATCGGGTTGAGGTGCAAATGGAAGCGGGTGAAAACTTCGCTGTCGATTAGCAACAGCGTCATGCCCACCGTCGCCAGAATAGCTGATAAGAATCGCATCAGCCTCTGGGACATGACGATAAACGTCAGGGGAAACAGGATTAGCAGATAGGTGGCAAACACCAAAAAACTAAAATGTCCGACCAGGCTTACATAGGAATAAATACGACCTGCAAGCGTTGTCGGCCAGTCGGCGACAAACAGGTAACGGCTACCGAGTACCACGGCCAACAGAATGTTGAACAAGGCAAACCAGTGCCCCCAGCTAACCATCTGGGAGACTTTCTCACGGTAGCGCTGACGATGAGTTACCATAAACTGTTGTTCGTTTCCCCGGAGCAGGCTCTTAATGCGCTTGGTCGTCGTTTACCGAAGACTGTAATGCGCGGGCAAAAGAGTTGGCAATCGCCTGGCGCTGGGCCGGTGCGATGCTTGTATTGATAAGGTTAGTCACCATATTTCCCAGTACCATCAGGGAAAGGTCGGTCGGCGCCTTATGTTTTTCCAGTACGTTGAGCATCTCATTCAGCAGTTGTTCAACGTGTTCGTCACTATAGCGGGAAATTTGTGGCATAAATCGAAATCAGTCTGTTCATGAAAGGGCAACATATTACCGTACAGACAGTTTTTTTTCTGCTTTTTTATCTTCTATTGCGTCACTGCCCGGCAGGTGGTTGAATACCGCCCGGTCTAAAAGGAGAGTTTATCATGAGTCTGGATATCAACCAGATTGCCCTGCACCAGCTTATCAAACGTGACGAGCAGAACCTTGAGCTGGTCTTGCGCGATTCATTACTGGAACCGACAGCGACGGTTGTCGATATGATGGCTGAGCTGCATCGGGTATATAGCGCCAAGAATAAAGCTTATGGCCTGTTTAGCGAAGAGAGTGAACTGGCACAAACGCTGCGTTTACAGCGTCAGGGCGAAGAGGATTTTCTGGCATTTAGTCGTGCCGCGACCGGACGCTTGCGGGACGAGCTGGCGAAATATCCTTTTGCCGACGGCGGCATTGTCCTGTTCTGCCATTACCGCTATCTGGCGGTAGAGTATCTGTTGGTCGCCGTGCTGAACAATTTAAGCAGCATGCGCGTCAATGAAAATCTGGATATCAATCCGACGCACTATCTGGACATCAATCATGCGGATATCGTGGCGCGTATTGATTTAACCGAATGGGAAACCAATCCGGAGTCCACGCGCTATCTGACGTTCCTGAAAGGGCGGGTAGGGCGCAAAGTCGCCGATTTCTTTATGGATTTCCTCGGTGCCAGCGAAGGTCTGAATGCCAAAGCGCAAAACCGTGGCCTGCTGCAGGCGGTCGATGACTTTACTGCCGAGGCGCAGCTCGATAAAGCTGAACGCCAGAACGTGCGTCAGCAGGTGTACAGCTACTGCAACGAACAGCTACAAGCCGGTGAAGAGATCGAGCTGGAGTCGCTGTCCAAAGAGCTTTCCGGCGTCAGTGAAGTTAGCTTCAGCGAATTTACCGCTGATAAAGGCTACGAGCTGGAAGAGAGCTTCCCGGCAGATCGCAGTACGCTGCGTCAGTTAACCAAATTTGCCGGAAGCGGCGGTGGGTTAACCATCAACTTCGACGCCATGCTACTGGGTGAACGTATTTTCTGGGATCCGGCTACAGATACTTTGACCATCAAAGGTACGCCGCCGAACCTGCGCGACCAGCTGCAGCGTCGCACGTCGGGCGGGAAATAAAACCGTTTGCCGGGTGAGAGCGTAAACGCCTTATCCGGTCGACGAGAACCATCAGTATCGATTACAAAATCCCATAAAAAAACCCCGCCTTGGCGGGGTTTTTCTTCAACTTGTTTGCGATTACGCGCGAACGAAGTCGATGTGAGACAGCTTCGGCTTGAACGGGTGACGCTGTACAGCCTGAGCTTTAACTTTAACTTCTTTACCGTCAACAACGATGGTCAGAACTTCGCTGTAGAATTCAGCTTTAGCTTGCATGTTCATAACTGCATCGTGATCCAGTTCGATAGCAATCGGGGCTTCTGCGCCACCGTAGATGATTGCCGGGAACTTGTTAGCGGCACGCAGGCGGCGGCTCGCACCCTTACCCTGCTCTTTACGTACTTCAGCGTTGATAGTAAACATTTAAATCTCTCTTTAATAATTCCTGCTACAGGCGACCCAGCAACAGGTAAGTGATCTGCTTTGCGTATGCAAAAGCGGGCGAGATTCTATACTCAAACGGCTGGTACATCAATCAAAAGTACGATTAACCGCGTAATTCATGTGCCCGACGAAAGCGTCCTTCATAATCGAAGACCTTTTCACGGACCTGCCAGTACTGACCTTTCATGCGCGCGACCACGAAATCAGGATGACGTAACAGCGCCTGCTGGGCGAGGATATCGGCGGCGGTTATCCAGCGTAAGGGAATGCCGGGCGTTCGGGTGTGCGGGCGAATAAACAGTTGCTCGAAGGCCGTTCGCTGCGCGGGAGTATGCAGGCGAAAGCGTTCGCTGACGTCGGCGCCATCTTCATCGTAATAGGTAATTTTCAGCCATTCGCCTTTTTCATCCTGCCCATTTTGTAGCGCCATCCCGCTGCAGCGCAGGACCAGCGCATCTTTAAGCCTGAGCGCGGCTTTCAGCATGTCATCCGGGTCAACCAGTACTGCGTCGCACTCCCGACAACGGCGGGCGGCGATGTCATTTTCCGCGTTGCACTGCGGGCAGTTTTTAAAACGGAAACGAAAATCGCACTGTTCGCGATGGCCGTCATCATCTTCAAACCATCCCTGACAGCGGCGGCCAAAGTGCTCAATCAGCGTGCCGTCGGCCGTTGTTTTGCCCCAGAAGGTGTTGGCAAAGCCGCAGGCAGGACAGAACACCTGTACCGGAACGTTGTCGCTTTTCCCTTTCGGCGCACCAACTTCCGGCGCGTACAGGTCGTGCGGGTTACCAGCGTAATCGAGGATCAGACAGTCGGTTTTACCCGGCGCCAGGCGCAGCCCACGACCGACAATTTGTTGGTAAAGGCTAACTGACTCGGTCGGGCGAAGAATGGCGATAAGGTCGACGTGCGGGGCATCGAAGCCAGTGGTCAGGACCGACACATTCACCAGATAGCGAAAACGTTGGGCTTTGAACTCTTCAATCAGCACGTCGCGTTCGGCGCCAGGCGTGTCTCCGGTGATAAGTGCGGCGTCGTCAGCAGGCAGCAGACCCAGAATTTCTTTGGCGTGTTCAACTGTGGCGGCGAAAATCATCACCCCTTTACGCGTCTGGGCAAACTCGACAATCTGGCTGATGATATGCGGCGTTATTCGCTGCTGCTTTTTCAGTTCCTGATTCAGGTCCGCTTCGCTAAACAGGCCGTTACTTTGTGCCTGCAGGCGGCTGAAGTCATATTGCACTACCGGCATGTCGAGGCGTTCTGGCGGTGTCAGGTAGCCGTGTTTAATCATGTAGCGCAGCGGTAATTCATAAATGCAGTCGCGAAACAGTGCTTTTTCGTCGCCGCGCACCATTCCGTGATAATGAAAATGATAAATCCAGCCTTTGCCCAAACGAAAAGGTGTGGCGGTAAGTCCGAGCAGGCGTAAGAGAGGATTTACTTTGGTCAGGTGAGTGAGGATTTGCTGATACTGACTCTCTTCATCATCGCCAATGCGATGGCATTCATCGACGATAAGCAGGGAGAATTCTCCCTGAAAGGCGTCCAGATTACGCGCTACCGACTGTACGCTGCCAAATACCACTTTCCCGTGGCTCTCTTTACGCTTCAGGCCAGCGGCAAAAATATCGGCTTCCAGCCCCAGCGCACAATATTTCGCATGGTTTTGTGCGACCAGTTCTTTGACGTGCGCCAGTACCAGTACGCGACCACGCGCCACGCGGGCCAGCTCGGCAATCACCAGACTTTTGCCCGCGCCGGTTGGCAGGACGATAACCGCCGGGGTGCGGTGGTGGCGAAAATGGTTGAGCGTGGCGTCCACGGCTTCTTTTTGGTACGGGCGAAGAGTAAAAATCATGGGCTCACTAAAATAAACAATAACAAGGAGTAGTATGCCATGAATCATTTCTCTTGAGGGATGGTATAACGCCGCTATACTGGGCGGATAACGGTCCCACTTTTCGGGCGTAAACCCGATTCTCGTATTTTTACAGGCAAAATCACACACATGCGACTTGATAAATTTATCGCTCAGCAACTCGGCGTCAGCCGCGCTATTGCCGGGCGTGAGATCCGTGCTAACCGCGTTACCGTCGACGGTGAAATCGTCAGAAATAGCGCTTTTAAGCTGCTGCCAGAACACGACGTAGAATATGACGGTAATTCCCTGGTTCAACAAAATGGCCCGCGCTATTTTATGCTGAATAAGCCTCAGGGTTATGTTTGCTCAACGGATGATCCCGATCACCCGACGGTGCTCTATTTCCTTGATGAACCGGTTGCCTACAAACTGCATGCGGCAGGGCGTCTGGATATCGACACCACTGGACTGGTGCTGATGACCGATGACGGACAGTGGTCGCATCGCATCACCTCTCCTCGTCACCATTGTGAGAAAACCTATCTGGTGACGCTGGAGTCGCCAGTGGCAGATGATACCGCCGAACAGTTTGCCCATGGTGTACAGTTGCACAATGAGAAAGACCTGACCAAACCGGCCGTGCTGGAAGTGATTACGCCAACTCAGGTGCGTTTGACCATCAGCGAAGGGCGCTATCATCAGGTTAAACGTATGTTTGCCGCGGTGGGTAACCACGTTGTGGAACTGCACCGTGAACGGATTGGTGACATCAGGCTTGATGAGGATCTGGCGCCGGGTGAATACCGTCCTTTGACTGAAGAAGAAATCGCCAGCGTTAACTTAACCCCGCGTTAATTTCAGGAGCTAAATGTGACCACCCGGCAGAACTCGTCAATTGCCATTGTCTTTATCCTTGGCTTGTTAGCCATGTTGATGCCGTTGTCGATTGATATGTATCTTCCGGCGCTGCCTGTTATCTCTGAACAGTTTGGTGTGCCAGCAGGTAGCGCGCAGATGACCCTCAGTACCTATATTCTGGGGTTCGCAGTGGGGCAACTGTTCTACGGGCCAATGGCAGACAGCCTTGGACGCAAGCCAGTGATCCTGGGCGGGACGCTGGTGTTTGCGGCGGCGGCTGTGGCCTGCGCACTGGCGCAAACCATCGATCAACTGATCGTGATGCGTTTCTTCCACGGCCTGGCTGCTGCTGCAGCGAGCGTGGTTATCAACGCCCTGATGCGTGATATCTATCCGAAAGAAGAGTTTTCGCGCATGATGTCATTCGTCATGCTGGTCACGACAATTGCGCCATTAATGGCACCGATTATCGGTGGCTGGGTGCTGGTATGGCTGAGCTGGCACTATATCTTTTGGATCCTCGCCATGGCGGCTATTCTGGCGTCAGTGATGATCCTTACACTGATCAAAGAGACTCTGCCGGTAGAGCGTCGCCAGCCGTTTCGCCTGCGTACTACTATTGGCAACTTTGCCTCGCTGTTTCGTCATAAACGTGTGCTGAGCTATATGCTGGCCAGCGGATTCAGTTTTGCCGGGATGTTCTCGTTTTTGAGCGCCGGACCCTTTGTCTACATTGAGATCAACCACGTTTCACCGCAACATTTCGGTTATTACTTCGCACTGAACATCGTATTCCTGTTCGTGATGACTATCATCAACAGCCGCTTTGTGCGTCGGGTTGGGGCATTGAATATGTTCCGTACCGGTCTGTGGATCCAGTTCGTGATGGCAGGCTGGATGGTCTTTAGCACACTGTTTGGGTTGGGGTTCTGGGCCCTGGTCGTGGGCGTTGCGGCGTTTGTTGGCTGTGTGTCGATGGTGTCATCTAACGCTATGGCGGTTATTCTGGATGAATTTCCACATATGGCGGGAACGGCGTCATCGCTGGCAGGGACATTCCGCTTCGGCATTGGTGCCATCGTTGGGGCGCTGTTGTCTCTGGCGACCTTTAACTCGGCCTGGCCAATGATATGGTCGATCGCATTTTGCGCTACCTGTTCAATTCTCTTCTGTCTTTACGCCAGTCGCGCCCAAAAACGGTGATCTATTACACATCCTGGGGGCCATAAGGCCTCCAGAGTTGATATACATCAACCGCAAATCTATCAGTTCCCCTGGTTATGTTTATTTTATGTAAAATCAATTTATGTAAAAAGTCACATCATTGTAGTTAAAAAGGTTGAGTTAGATCGCAGAAACGAGTACATATAGCCCGGAAATATGCCGGAACCATTGAATAATTTTAATTACCTGGTTCGGAAAGCGGCATAAAGACAGGGTGTAAACGTTTACCAACTGTCTGAAGACGTATTGTCAATGATGTGTTAATATTGATGTAAAATAATTGTGAAGTGATTGTGCTTCCAGGGAAAGAAAGTGATGACATTACAACTCTCAATCGTTCATCGTCTGCCGCAGAGCTATCGTTGGTCGGTGGGTTTCGCAGGTTCAAAGGTTGAACCGATTCCGCAAAACGGTCAGAGCAATGAGAACAGTCTGGTGGCGCTCAAATTGCTCAGCCCTGATGGTGACAGCGCATGGTCAGTCATGCATAAGCTCAGCCAGGCCCTCAGCGACATTGAGGTTCCTTGTTCCGTACTGGAATGCGAAGGGGAGCCGTGCCTGTTTGTGAATCGCCAGGATGAATTTGCCGCGACCTGCAGACTGAAAAACTTCGGCGTGGCCATCGCAGAGCCGTTTTCAAATAACAATCCGTTTTGAGCGTCAGCTTAGCGCAAGCAGCTGACGCGTATAGGCTTGCTGTGGCGCGTTAAATACGTGCTCGCATTGCCCTTGCTCCACGACCTCTCCCTGACGTAGCACAATAACCTGATGGCATAACGCGCGTACTACGTGCAAATCATGGCTGATAAAAATATAAGCCAGCCGATGCTTTTCCTGTAAGGACTTTAATAACGTCAGGATTTGCGCCTGTACGGTTCTGTCTAGCGATGATGTTGGCTCATCCAGGATAATCAAGGAAGGTTTGAGAATCAATGCTCTGGCGATGGCAATACGTTGACGCTGACCGCCGGAAAACTCAGCCGGGTAACGATGCCGCGTTTCGCTATCCAGTCCCACTTCCGTCATCACCGCTTTCACCTGCGCCTCGCGTTGTTCGGCTGACAGGGTTGGCTGATGAACGCGTAACCCCTCCTCGATAATCTGTAGCACGCTCAGGCGTGGGTTAAGCGAGGAGTTGGGATCCTGAAATACCACCTGAATACGGTGACGGACCGGCAACAGCTGGCGACGATTTAAGGTATGCAGCGCCTGACCATCGAACACAATACTTCCCTGTGAGGAGATTAACCTCAGGAGCGCCAGTCCGGTAGTGCTTTTCCCCGACCCAGACTCACCTACCAACCCCAGCGTTTCACCGGGCCGCAGAGAGAAACTGATATTGTTAACCACGACGTTGTGGTCCACCACACGCTTCAGGATACCTTTGCGGATGGGGAAGGCGACGTGCAGTTTTTCCACTTCCAGCAGCGGGGCTTGTCCGGCCGGTAAAGGTACCGGGTCGCCGGAAGGTTCACTGTTTAGCAATTTCTGCGTGTAGGGATGCGTGGGCGCAGTGAGCAACTGTGCTGCTTTATTTTGCTCAACGCACTGACCGTTTTGCATGACCGCCACGGTATCGGCCAGCTTTTTCACAATGCTGAGGTTGTGGGTGATGAACAGTAATCCCATGTTCAGCTCGCGCTGTAGTTCCCTCAGCAGTTGCAGGATCTGTGCCTGAACGGAAACGTCCAGCGCGGTAGTCGGTTCATCGGCAATCAGCAGCTCCGGTCGTGTTAGCAATGCCATGGCGATCATCACGCGCTGGCGTTCCCCGCCGGACAGTTGGTGCGGGTAGTCTGCGAGACGTTTGGCCGCCTGACGGATGCCAACGCGATCCAGACAGGTCAGGATTTCTGCTCGCGCGGCCTCCCGACGCATTCCCCTATGCAGCGACAGCACTTCATAAAGCTGTTTTTCCAGATTGTGAAGCGGGTTCAGTGACACCATTGGTTCCTGGAAAATCATGGCGATTTTATTCCCCCGCACGCCGCGAAGCGTTTGCTCATCGGCGTGAAGTAATGATTCACCATGAAAACGGATGTCGCCGGAAAGGTAGACGACCGGAGGGGAGGGCAATAACCGTAAAATAGATAGCGCGGTCACGCTTTTACCTGAGCCGGACTCACCCACCAGCGCCAGCGTTTGTCCGGCATCAACGCGCAGTGACAGACTGTTGACCACGGTGCGCACGGTCTCTTGTTGACGAAAACCTACCGATAAATTGTCAATAGCTAACAGAGGTTGTGTCATCTTAAATCGCCTTGTTGGGATCGAACGCGTCGCGTACCGCTTCACCAATAAAGATCAGAAGCGATAAGAGCAGGGCAACGGAGATGAACGCGGTGATGCCAAGCCACGGCGCCTGCAGGTTGTTTTTACCCTGTAACAGAAGTTCTCCGAGCGATGGCGAGCCAAGCGGTAAGCCAAACCCAAGAAAATCCAGCGAGGTTAGAGTGGTTATCGAGGCGCACAAAATAAACGGTAAAAAGGTCAGAGCGGCAACCATCGCATTGGGTAGCATATGGCGCAGAATAATACTGCTATCGCTCACGCCGAGCGCCTGAGCGGCACGAATATAATCAAAGTTTCGGGTACGTAAAAACTCCGCGCGCACCACGCCAACCAGGCTCATCCAGCCAAACAGCACGGTAATACCCAGCAGCCACCAGAAGTTAGGCTGGACAACGCTCGACAGTAGAATGATGAGAAACAGCGTTGGCATACCGGACCAAACTTCAATGAATCGTTGCCCCCACAGGTCCACCTTGCCGCCATAATAGCCCTGTATTGCGCCAGCCATAATGCCCATCACGCTCGAACATAGGGTGAGCATTAAGCCAAATAAGACAGAAATACGTGTGCCGTAGAGGATCCGTGCCAGTACATCACCGCCGTTGGCGTCTGTTCCCAGCCAGTTTTGTGCAGAAGGCGGGGAAGGGAAGGGCTTATCGGTGGCAAAGTTAATGCTGGTGGCCCCAAAGCGTATTGGTGCCCACAGGATCCAGCCCTGGTTTTCCAGGCGCTGCTGTAGCCACGGATCCTGATAATCAGCCCGGGTCGCCAGCGGTCCGCCGAAGTCGCTTTCACTGTTGTTTTTGAACAGGGGGAAATACCAGCTATTGTCGTAGCGCACCAGTAACGGCTTATCATTGGCAATCAGCTCTGAACACAGACTAAGACCGAACAGCACCAGAAAAATCCACAGCGACCAGTAGCCGCGACGGTTGTGGCGAAAGCGCGCCCAGCGGGCCTGATTGACGGGGCTTAATCGCGACATTAGCGTCCCTCAAAATCAATACGGGGATCGACCAGCGTATAGCTGATGTCGCTGAGGATATTCAGCAGCAGACCGATCAGGGTAAAGATATAGAGTGTGCCAAACATTACCGGGTAGTCGCGTGATACGGTGGATTCATACCCCAGTAGTCCCAGACCGTTAAGCGAGAACATCACTTCAATCAGCAGCGAACCGGTAAAAAACATGCTGATAAACGTCGCCGGGAAGCCGGCGATCACCAGCAACATGGCATTGCGAAACACATGTTTCCACAGAATATTTTTCTCGCTGACTCCTTTAGCGCGTGCGGTGACGACATACTGTTTGCGCACCTCATCCAGAAATGAGTTCTTGGTCAGCATAGTCAGCGCGGCAAACCCACCAACTACCGTCGCCAGCACCGGCAGGGTAATGTGCCAAAGGTAGTCGGTCACTTTCTGATACCAGGGCAGGGAGTCAAAATTGGCGGAAACCAGCCCGCGCAGCGGGAACAGGTCGTAGTAGCTGCCCCCGGCAAAAAAGACGATCAGCAAAATGGCAAACAGAAAGGCCGGAATGGCATAGCCAATAATAATAAATGCGCTACTCCAGACATCAAACCGGCTGCCATTGTGAACCGCTTTGCGGATCCCAAGCGGTATCGACACCAGATAGATGATGAGCGTACTCCATAGGCCCAGCGTAACGGAAACCGGCAGGCTGTCTTTGATAAGCGTCAGCACAGAGGCGCTACGAAACAGGCTGTCGCCGAAATCGAAACGAATATAGTCCCAAAGCATTTTGAAATAACGCTCATGAATGGGCTTATCGAACCCGTAGCGCCGAGTGATTTCCGCGATAACTTCCGGGTCCAGACCCCGGCCGCCGCGATAATTACTGTCGCTGATGTTACCAACGCCAGTTTGCGCATGGCTGGCGCGAACGCCTTCGCTACCCGCGCCAGGTAATGCCCCGCTTTGCCCGAACTCAATGGCGGCGACGGCCTGTTCAACCGGACCGCCGGGGGCAATTTGCACGATAAAAAAGTTGATGGTGATGATGGCCCAAAGCGTTGGGATCACCAGCAGCAGACGTCGAATCAGATAAGCGCCCATCTATTCTCCCTGCCGTCTGGCTGCGGGCAGTTTCGCCGCTTTGTTGACGTCATACCACCAGTTGTCGAGGCCAATGGTATAAATTGGGCGAATAGCCGGATGCGAAAATTTGTCCCACCAGGCGATACGATCCTCGGCCATAAACCACATCGGCAACATGTAGTAATTCCAGGTTAAAACTCTGTCCAGTGCCCGGCCGAGTGGGATCAGTTTGGCTTTATCACCTTGCGCGGCAATGATTTGACCGATCAGCTTATCGATAACAGGGCTTTGCACACCGGGGGCGTTATAGCTGGAGTCAATATATTGAGAAGCCCACAGAATTTGCAGGTCTGAACTCGGCCACGGCATTGCGCGATACAACCTTGGCATCATGTCATAGTCGCGACTGCGTAAGCGGTTGGTGATTTGTGAGTTATCAACCTGGCGGATGTTCATGGTAATGCCTAAGCGTTGCAGGTTGTGCTGGAACGGCAACACCCACTGACTGTTGCTGCCCGCCGGGAGCAATAGTTCAAAGCTCAGAGGTTTACCGCTGACGCTGTTTACGCGCTGCTGCCCCTTGAGTACCCATCCGGCTTGTTCCAGTAAGGTATCGGCTTTCAGCAAGTTCTCACGATCGTAGCCATCGCCTTTTGATTTTGGCGGCTGATAGATTTGGCTGAAGACCTCAGGAGGGAGATCTTTTTTCAAGGGCGCGAGAATCACCAGTTCATCTGCATCGGGGTATTTTGTCGCAGCATATTCGGTATTCTGAAAATAGCTGTTGGTCCGGCTCCAGGCGTTATAGAACAGGGCTTTATTCATCCATTCAAAATCAAAGGCCAGCGTGATGGCTTCCCGCACCCGTCGGTCACTGAACACCGGACGCTGAATATTAAAGGCCAGCCAGCGCGTATCCTGGGCGGATTCATTTTTTTGTTCATCTTTGATGATGTAATGATTCGCAAAATTTTTCCCGGTATAACGCGTCGCCCAGTTTTTGGCATCATTTTCAAGACGCAGATCAAACGCACCGGCCTTAAACGCTTCAAAGGCGACGTTATCATCCAGATAATAGTCGTAGCGGATGGTATCGAAGTTCCAGCGTCCACGATTGACGGGGAGATTAGCGGCCCAATAATCTTTGACGCGCGAATAGACAATATACTGGCCCATCTTCCATTTGGTAATGCGATAAGGGCCGCTGGCGAGCGGTGGCGAGGATAAGGGATCGCTGAGCTTATGATCTTTCCAGTACTTCTCTGGCATCACGGGTAATGAAAACAGGCTGAGCATGTCCTCTTTACCCGGTTTGGCTAATTCAATGCGTACGGTTAATGGCGCGATGGCTTTTACCGTTGTTCCCTTGTAGACCAGACGAAACTGCGGCACGCCTTCAGTCATAAATTTGTGGAAGGTGAATGCGACGTCGCGGGCGGTAATGGGTGATCCATCGTGAAAACGCGCTCGTGGATTAATGGCAATTTCTACCCAGGAATAGTCGTCAGCATAGCGTGCGCTGTCGGCAATGAGCGGGTAATAGCTACCAGGTTCATCGTCAGAGGTCGTAAACAGCGTATCGTAAAGCGTTTCGGTACGTGCGCCGGGATTACCTCGCATTGCATAGCGGTTAAAGTTGTCAAATGTGCCAATGGCGGAGAGGGTGATTTGACCACCTTTAGGGGCTGCGGGATTAACATAATCGAAGTGATTAAAGTTAAACGCGTACTTCGGTTCACCCAGCACGGCAAAAGCATAGCTTTCTTTGATGGACTGCGCCTCGGCGCTAAACCCGATGAGGGCGATAAACAGCAGCAATACGCGAGGGATCATGTAAAAGCGATTTCCTTTTCCTGCCACAACCCGACGGGCATCATGCCTGAAAGATAAGGGATGTAGCGGCGAGTGAGAGTATATGAATCGCATACTGCGATCACCACGTCGGCTTATTGGGCTGTGCCATCCAACGCACGAAATCAGCAAGCTTTAATGGTCGGCTAATCCAGTACCCCTGGAAAAAATGCACCCCACGATCGCGCAGCCAATGGGCTTGCTCAGGTGTTTCTACCCCTTCAGCAACCGTCAGCATATTAAGACGTTTAGAGAGTGTCAACACGGCGTCCAGAACCGGAGAGGTCAGGGTTTCCGTCCCAATGGCGTTAATAAAGCCGCGATCGATTTTCAGGTAGTCAACGGTAAAGCGTTCCAGATAAATAAGCGCACTATGACCGGTGCCAAAATCATCAATGGCAATCTCAAAACCTGCGGAATGCAGCCATTCAAATAGCTTTGTAGCCTCGTGCTGATTGAGCATATCTCGTTCAGTGATTTCCAGTACTATCTGAAAATAGTTTGCGGGAAGCGAAGCGTGCAGGTGCCGAATGTCGTCCTTAAACGTCTCGCCGTGTAAGTGCGTTGGCGCGATATTGATCCCCAATTTTGCGCCAACGGGTAACACTTTTTGCAGCGCCGGCGCGTCCTGGGCTATCAGCTTGAAGAGGTGCTGAGTTAGCGGCACAATCATTTTCTGTGATTCAGCGTAATGAATAAAGGCATCCGGTGGGATCTCACCCGTTGTTGGGTGATTCCAACGTAACAGGACCTCGACGCCTTTCACCTCGAGCGTTTGCATCTCTACGACTGGCTGGTACACCACATAAAACTGGTTATGTTTAATGGCGTTGAGGATATCTTTGCCTGGGCGTAAACGGATGCTGTAGATGTAGTACCAGAGAAGGAGGGCGGTCATGATCCCGGCCATGCATCCGAGCATGATGGCGTATCCAACATCTTTATACGTCCACCGATCCGCGTAAAAACGCACCTCCAACGGGAATGTAGACAAGGCTGCATTATATGATGGGAGAGCAGGGAGTTCAGACATGGGGATTAATTGTTTGGAAAACGTGGTGATAGCCGTCTTCCCGACGACGAGTGCCACACCGTTGAAATCATCTTGCCGGGCGTTATAGAGAAGATAGGGTGCCAGGTTAACATTCAGGGTGGCAAAAACGCCGCTGTTCTGTAATGAATGATTGCGATACCAAATGAGTATTGCCGGTTTATTCGGCATCATTGGCGTACCGGGCTGGAGATCCATATCGATATCTTTCGTCATGTCCAGCACGGGAACCAATTGCTGAAGAGGCGTATTCATTGAACCGGTTGCTGAAGAGCAGAAAGCGATACCGTCTTTTACCAGCAAAAAGGCCCGCACATTCAGGCTAAACGCGGCGCTGGAAGTGAGTTGAGCTGAAGCTTGCGAGCAGGTGTCTTTTACCAGAGGTTGCAGTGTGTTGGTGGTGGTTTCAAGGTCAGCGAAGAAACTTTCAATATAGTTTTGTATGTTAGACGTTAGCGTGTCGTACTTTGCGTTTCGTTGATGCCATGACATAAAAAACTGCAGTGAGCTGACGAGTAACGCGACGACTATCCCCGTTATAACGCAGGTGAGCAGGAGTTTCCGATCGGAAGAAGAGGAGCGCCTTAACATAGTTCCTTATGTTTACCTGAAGTAACCACTTATACTGTATGAATATAACCTGAAATGACTCATGTTGTGAGATTTTTCTTAGTCACAAGGGCAAAGCAAAAAAAAGCACCGCCGTAGCAGTGCTTTTTTATATGTCTCATCAGGATAGCCAAGGGATAGCTGCCAAACGAAATTAACTGCGGCTCAGAACCCGGCGAGCTTCGTTGTAACGTTTTTTCCAGTAAGGCTCGTTCATGCTGGAAATGATAACGCCACTGCTGGTCGAGGCATGTACGAACTGGTTGTTGCCGATATAAATACCGACGTGTCGGCCAGTAGAGCCAGCACGGAACAGAACCAGATCGCCTGTACGCAGATTAGTGCGCGAAACGGATTTACCCGTTTCCTGTTGTTCATAGGTTGAGCGAGGAAGCTCTAAACCAAATTGCTCACGAAACGTACGTTGTACGAAGCTTGAACAATCAATACCTTTTTTGGTGCTGCCGCCAAGGCGGTAACGCACGCCTTTCCAGTCAGCATATTGGTCCATAATACGTGATTTAACATCGATATTACGTACCATATTTTCAAATTCATCCTGAGAGGCTTGCAGTGAAGAGTTATCTCCATTGCCCACAGCATGCGTCTCAGAATGCATATTCCTGGCGGTGTTCGTTGTGCTACATGCAGAAAGCAGAACCGCAACTGCTATCGCGGGTATGCCCCGCAAGATATATCTCAAAATCGGTTGAGATTTGACCATTTTGTTTGTTTTCCCTTGAAGTCCTTAACGATAAATATCGTTATAAAAAATGCCAAACGTGACGAGACTAATTACCATCGCACGATGAGACAATTCCTTAAGGTCAAATCTGTGGCAGAACGCACAAATTTATTCTGAAAGGGAATAATTATCCCGCGAGGCAAAACGTGTTCGAGATTACCCGATCGTTCCGGTCAATGCGAGTGATTTTACGTGATTTCTTATAAGAAAAATTGATACAGAAAGTGAATAAACGGCATTGTCTAAATTAAGAACAATCAGGGTAAAAAACACGCAACTTACTCATTTTAAACATGAATAAGATGACAGGAGAATGACAATCAGAATGATGAAATATTGCCAGGCATCATCAGGGAATCAGAAGTATCCCTGATGATGTTAATTACTCTGCGTTATTTGTTTAAAAATTGTTTGTTTTTGCCGGGTAGATAATTCACGAACAGAGTGACTAATCGGTCGCTTAATGGCGTCATTAGCCACCAGGGAAGGCCAATCAAGACCACCGTCATGGAACCAACCACGATATCGGTGAGCCAGTGGGCGCCAATCATTACGCGTGGGAAGGCAAAAACCACAGCGATAATAAGGCCGATTATTCCTGCGACTTTTCCGAAATAACGCAGCATGAATGCGGAAAAAATAAGCAACATCATGCCGTGATCGCCAGGAAAACTGTCTTTCGACGCATCTTTGGTCGGAATATGCAGCAGTTCGCTGACGCGATAAATATTATCCAGCATCAGGGTTGGGCTGGCACGTTTAACGGGAATAAGCGCCTGGCCCAGCTGATTTAATATCACTGCGGTAAGCAGCATAACCAAACCGATAGCCACAATGCGTCGGCGACCTTCCGATGTCTCTTTGAGCCAAAAGTGCAGCATCAATGCGCCCATTGCCAGCAATGAGCAGCCATCAAATGCCCGGTTATTGGTTATAGCAACAACCCATAAGAACAGCGGACTTTCCACCAGTTTATGATTAAAGAAGCGGAAAACGCCCGTATCCAGTGAAGACCAGAACCCATGCCCGGCTGGAATATACCAGGACAGAAACAGTGCCAGGCCCACAATATTAAGCAGGAGGATTAGAGGGTATCGGGTTTTCATCGTCGTTTACCATTGCTAAAAAACGAAGGCAACCTTACGCGCTAGCGCCTAAACGAAGTCTCAACAATGCGCTCTGTAGCGCATTCCAGTCGGTCTCGGTATCGGCGATGAGTTCAATACGACTATCTGGTGGCGCGACGTTTTGCGTCTCTATATGCCAGTCGTCTCCCTGGCGGTTAATGCGTACCAGTCCTTCTTTAATACGCATTACCCCCTTCACTCGTCCAACAGGAGCAAGACGAGACCATTCCAGCAGACCGATAGTATCGAACACAGTATCGGCGTCAAAAATCCAACCGCAGGCCTGATGGCCCTGTCCGCTGTTCAGGCTACGACGCCAGCGCTGCTGTGCGGGTAGACTCAACGCTGCTAGCCCCTTTTTGTCGGCATGACTATGGGCGTGCTCCGCGCTTGCAGGAAGCTCTGCCAGGTTTAGTCGGGGCAAATCCAGTAGCTGTCCGTCAATTTGTCCATGGTCGGCATGAACTAACTGGCGATTACCTCCATAGTGTTGCCACCAGCTTTGCAGGGCGTTTTCGCTTTCCGTCGTAGCACGGTCGGTTTTGTTGGCAACAATGATATCTGCGGCGGCCAGCTGGTCGCGGAAATTGTCATTGGCGACGCTTTTTTCATCCAGTAACAGCCGCGGGTCAAGAATACAGAGGGTCGCACGCAGATCGATCCACGGTTCGTAAACCGGTGCGGTGAGTAAATCCAGAATCTGTTTAGGGTGGCCGAGGCCGGTGGGTTCAATGAGCAGACGGTCAGGTTTTCCCTGACGCAGCAGCGTATTGAGACCAACCTGCATCGGCAGACCGTTAACGCAGCACATACAGCCGCCGGGGATCTCTTTTAACAGCGCACCGCTGTTAGCCAGTAGCGCGCCATCAATGCCAACTTCGCCAAACTCATTAACCAGCACGGCCCACTTCTCAGCAGGATCTTTGTTTGCCAATAAATGAAGAATAGAGGTGGTTTTGCCACTGCCGAGAAAACCGGTGATGAGATTGGTTTTAGTCACATTTACTCCAGATTCATAAATTACCGTAATGGCATTTAACAATCCTGGCGAAAAACGGTGAAAAAGAGAAGGGGTGAGAGGACGAAGACGCGCTTCGTCCTGTTTAATGGCAGAAATCGTTAACTTTTTAACGTATCAATGACAGCCTGATGCGCACCGTATTGGGCAATGCGTTGCCAGGCCTGCTGAATGGCCGCGACAAACTGCGGATTCTGGACGAGATCGGTGGCGAAAATCTCGCGCAGCGAAAGCAGGGCGCTGACACGTTCTGACTCTGTGCTCTGTTTAACCAGAGCGGCAATTTTCTCACTTAGTGGGTCACGAATATCAATTGCGGCGCCTGAGTCATCCACGCCGCTCACGTAACGCATCCAGCCTGCGACACCGAGCGCCAGCAGCGGCCATTCGCTTTGGCGGGCTAAATGTACGCGGATCCCTTCCAACATGCGCTGGGGTAATTTCTGGCTACCGTCCATCGCAATTTGCCAGGTTTTATGTTTCAACGCTGGGTTGGCAAAACGCTCCAACAGGCTTAGGGCATACTGGTCTAAATCAACGTCGGTAATTTGCAGCGTAGGCGCCTGTTCGTTGAGCATCAGACGGTAGGCGGCTTCACGAAATGCGCTGTCCTGCATACAGTCGCTGATGTGCTGGAACCCGGCCAGATAACCGAGATAAGCGAGAAACGAATGACTGCCGTTCAGCATCCTCAGTTTCATTTGTTCCCACGGCAAGACGTTTTCGACCATCTGGACGCCCGCCGTTTCCCATTCTGGGCGGCCACACACAAAATTATCTTCAATCACCCACTGGATAAACGGTTCGCAGCTGATTGCGCAAGGATCGGCAACGCCCAGCTCGCGTGCGATTTCAGCCAGTGACTCTTCGGTAGCGGCAGGAACAATGCGATCCACCATGGTACCCGGGAAGCTGACATGCTCCTGAATCCAGGTTGCCAGTTCTGGTGAACGTTTTTCCGCCATTCCCAGTACGGCGTTTTTTACCACATGACCATTGTCCGGGATATTATCGCAAGAGAGGACGGTAAACGGCTGTAGCCCGCGTTCACGCCGGCGGTGTAGCGCTTCAACAATAATTCCTGGGACAGAGTGCGGTTCAGTCGGTGTTTGCAGATCGTGAGCAATACGTGGATTACTGAGGTCTAACGAGCCTGTAGCCGGATCGATGCAGTAGCCTTTTTCCGTAATGGTTAACGAAACAATAGCCACCTGAGGCTCGCAGAATTTTTCAATAATAGCCGCCAGTGAATCCAGCCTGGCGTTGAGACATTCGTTGACGGAGCCGATAACAATCGGTTGGTTGCCGTTGGCCCCTTTCTCCAGCACGGTAAATAAATGATCCTGTTCGCGCAGTTGGCTCATCAGACGATCGCCGCTGAACAGACTGATCTCACAAATACCCCAGTCTCCACCCTGCGCATTCAGCACCCTGTCGGTGAGTAACGCCTGATGGGCGCGGTGAAAAGCACCGAAACCAAAATGTACAATCCGCGTTTTTAATTGCTGGCGGTCGTACTGCGGCATCATGACATTTTCCGCCAGTGGCGCTGAGGCAATAGTTTTCATTAAATACACCTGATTAACCATTAATTAACAATGGCAGTATAAAGTTATATGACAGCAAATTGAATTGGTGTGCCTCATTTATCCGGGGAATGTGAGCTTGATCAACCAATCATCGGCAATGTGTTGATCATCTAACGGATGCCTGTATGGTAGTCATCATTAAGGTGATTTAATTTGGTATAACAACTTGTGGGGTGAAACAATGGAACAAACCTGGCGTTGGTACGGACCTAACGATCCGGTATCGCTTGATGATGTGCGTCAGGCTGGCGCAACGGGTGTTGTAACCGCCTTGCACCATATTCCTAACGGTGAAGTGTGGCCGGTAGAAGAAATTCAACAGCGTCAGGCCATTTTGGCTGAAAAAGGGCTGACCTGGTCGGTGGTGGAAAGTATCCCTGTCCACGAAGATATCAAAACGCGTTCAGGTCAGTATCAAACGTGGATTGCCAACTATCAGCAGAGTATCCGTAATCTGGCGACCTGCGGCATCGATACCGTGTGCTATAACTTCATGCCGATCCTCGACTGGACGCGTACCGACCTCGAATATCAGCTGCCGGATGGTTCCAAAGCGCTGCGTTTTGACCAGATTGCCTTTGCGGCTTTCGAACTGCATATTCTGCAACGCCCGGGAGCTGAAGCGGATTATACCGACGAAGAACAACGCCAGGCGCTGGACTACTTCAATGCTATGAGCGATGCAGAAATTGAAAAGCTGACACGCAATATCATTGCTGGCCTGCCTGGTGCAGAAGAGGGCTATACGCTGGATCAGTTTCGTGCGCGCCTTGCTGAATATGACGGCATCAGTAAAGACGATCTGCGCGAAAATATGGCGGTATTCCTGCGGGCGATTGTGCCAGTGGCAGAAGAAGTCGGCGTGCGTCTGGCCGTGCATCCTGACGATCCGCCGCGCCCGATCCTCGGTCTGCCGCGTATCGTTTCGACTATCGAAGATATGCAGTGGCTGAAAGAAACCGTCGACAGTATTCATAATGGTTTCACCATGTGTACCGGCTCTTACGGCGTGCGCGCTGATAACGATCTGGTGAAAATGATCGAAACCTTTGGCGATCGTATCCACTTCACGCACCTGCGCTCGACCTGTCGTGAAGATAACCCGAAAACGTTCCACGAAGGTGCGCACCTGCAGGGTGATGTGGATATGGTATCGGTGGTGGCTGCCATTTTGAGCGAAGAGCAGCGGCGTAAAAAGGCGGGCGACCTGCGTCCTATCCCAATGCGTCCGGATCATGGACACCAGATGCTTGACGATTTGCACAAAAAAACCAATCCGGGCTACTCGGCGATTGGTCGCCTGAAAGGACTGGCAGAAGTCCGCGGCGTTGAGCTGGCGCTGAAACAAACGCAGTTCCGCGACCTGCTGTAAGTCTAACAACAGGGATTGCGCTACAGGTGCAATCCCTGTTGTTCATCAAGGCTGCGCGAGCGCCTGCTCCAGCACTGTCAGCACTTTATTGATCTGCTGTATCTGCAATCCACCAAATCCAAAAAACATAACAGCATCGCTGTTTTCTTTGCGCCATGCGGCTTCTGATCCATTTTCTATATCCGACAGAGTATCGAAACGGATCCCAGCCAACAGACAACTTTGTTGCAACCTGACGATGAATTCGGTATGTCTGGCAATGCGTAACGAGAGGTGCAGACCTGCCGTTGCACCAGCGATTTTCCCTTCGGGAAACAGAGTGGACAGGCCATCGCGTAACAGAGTGAGGCACGTCGCATAGCTGCAGGCCAGCTTGCTGATATGCGTATAAAAAACCTGATTTTGCATCAGTTCGGCTAAAAATTGCTGCAACAACCACTGACTGCCGTTGTTATTGAGCGCTTTCATATTCTGTACCGCCGGAAGCAGTTCATCAGGGCAAATAAGATAGCCAAGCCGTGCGCCTGGCCCCAGCGTTTTAGAAAATGTCCCCATATAGATAACCCGGTTGTGATAATCCATGGCTTTCAGCGCGGGAAGGGGATTGTCCCCATAGGTAAAAACGGCATCGTAATCGTCTTCAATGATGTAAGCGCCGACGCGTTGCGCCCACGTTAATAATGACTGACGGCGCTCCAGCGAAAGCACACTTCCCATCGGATACTGATGAGCTGGAGTAACATAACAAAGCTGGGTTTCATACTCGGGTAAATTATCTGTTTGCAGCCCGTGGTTATCTACGGCAATTGACGTAATGTCTGCACCGTAATAATTAAAAAGATGCCATGCGCCAGAATAACAAGGGGATTCGGTCACAATATGGCACTTTTTTTGCTGACTGACAGCATGATGAATAATAAATATTTGGCTGAGCAGTGATAATCCTTCCTGAATCCCGTTGGTAATGATGATGTTCTCTGCTCGGGTATTAATTCCGCGGGATAAATTAAGGTATCTGACCAGTTGCTCACGTAGTGAAAATAATCCATTTGGTGAATGATACCGGGTAAATAATTGTTCTTTAAGTATGCTTGGAGCATTATTCCATTTCCGCCAGCTTGACCAGGGAAAAGCGTTGGGGTCGGGGACGCCCATCCGGCAGTAGCACTCTCGTCCAGGCTCGGCGTAAACATCGGTAGATACCCCGGCAGCTTTAGGTTTTACCGGTGGGGAGCCTTGGGTTACGGGCACATGAGTTGGGGTTATGCGTACAGGCGTGGTGAATATCACTTCATAGCCAATGCCGTGTCGGCTCTTGATTAACCCAGCCGCCATCAGCTTATCATAGGCCATCACTACCGTTATTTTAGCAACGTGCAATACCTGAGCCTGCTCGCGAATAGAGGGGAGTTTGTCTCCACAAAGCAAATCACCCTGCTGAATTGCCTGGAAATAAAATTGAAAAATTTGCAATTGCAGCGGAGTGCGGAGTTCTCTATTGAGCGTTAATGTAAGCATGAGGGATCCCTTATTAATATATAGCCACTATATTACGAATTTCTTGTTTTTACTATTTGATGCACCTCATGGAGTAGCGGCTGTTCCTATAGCTTGCCATCGCTGTCTCTATTTTTGATTTTTATTATCCCCTAGCGTGTCGCTATTAAAAAATGGAGGCAAGCATGTCGTGGATAAGAAAGAACGCATTGTGGTGCGCATTCGTCGGGGCGGTAGTAATGGCCTTGGCTATTTGGGGAACGTGGCAAGGCGTTCATTACACCAGTACCACCGAATTTTGTTTATCGTGTCACTCGATGCGCACAGCAGGAGAGGAATATAAAACCAGCGTGCATTTTCGCAACGCGTCTGGCGTGCGGGCTGAGTGTAAGGATTGTCATATTCCACCGGGCGTTGTGCCAACGCTTATTCGTAAAACTGAAGCCTTAAACGATCTCTATCACACCTTTATTTCTCCTTCTATCGACACTCCGGAAAAGTTTGCTGCCAAACGCTCGGAGCTGGCCCAACGGGAGTGGGCGCGCATGAGCGCGAATAATTCAGCGGCGTGTAAATCCTGCCATAGCTATGAGGCAATGGATCACGGCAAGCAATCGGCAAATGCGGCGGCGCAAATGACCGCGGCGGCAGCAAAAGACAGTAACTGTATCGATTGTCACAAAGGAATAGCCCATCACAAACCTGATATGAGCAGCGGTTTTCGCGATCGCTTTAAGCAGCTACAGCGTCAGGGAGATACGCCAACGGATGTGTCCACACTGTTCTCATTAAGCGAAAAATCATTGGCGGCAACGGCAGAAAGTCCGGCAGGGAAGGCGCTGTTATTTCCCGCCACCGAGGCCAAGGTGCTGAAAAAAGAAGGCAGTAACGTCCAGCTCGAAATTACGGGCTGGCGTGAAAGCAAAGGGCGTGGACGGGTGATCACCCAGTATATGGGGAAACGCGTTTTCTCCGCCGTGCTCGATGAGCCCCTGATGGCGAACGTAAAAGTGCTACAAACCCAGGTCGATCCTGATTCACATCAGGAATGGCAGCAGGTGAGCGTCACCGCCTGGACCACCGATCAGGACTTTATCAGCACACTTGCGCCAATCTGGGAGTACTCAGATCAAATGCTGCAATCCACCTGTAGCGCCTGTCATAGCACTCCTCCTACGACCCGATATACCGCTAATGGCTGGATCGCTGGATTGAAAGCCATGTCGACCTATTACCGGCTTAATCCGGTGGAGGAACGTACGTTGTTGAAATACCTCCAGACCCACGCCAGCGATGTGTCTGACACCAACAAAAAGTAAGGATAATGTATGGATATTCATGACTTTAATCCGTCCCGCCGCCGTTTTCTCAGCGGTATGTTGGCGGTGGGTGCTGCCAGCGTACTGGCGCCTAATCCGCTGATATCAAAAGTGTGGGCGGCGGGGGAAAATCCCGAACAGTGGATTCAATCAGGTTCGCACTATGGCGCTTTTGAAGCCAAAGTGGTCAACGGTGAGTGGACCGAAATCCGTCCGTTCAAACATGACAAATATCCCTGCGATATGCTGAACGCGGTGCGTGAAGTGGTCTACAACCCGTCGCGGGTGCGCTACCCGATGGTGCGTCTGGACTGGCTGCTTAAACGTGAGAAGTCGGATCGCAGCCAGCGCGGAGATAACCGTTTTGTACGGGTCAGTTGGGATCAGGCGCTGGATTTGTTTTACGAAGAGCTGGAGCGGGTGCAAAAAACCTATGGTTCATCAGGCGTATTTACCGGGCTTGCTGACTGGCAAATGGTAGGCAAATACCATAAAGCGGGGGGGGCGATGGACCGGGGACTTGGCCTGCATGGTAGCTATGTGACAACTGTCGGCGACTATTCTGCGGCAGCGGCCCAGGTCATTTTACCGCATGTGATTGGTTCACTGGAAGTTTATGAGCAGCAGACGTCACTCCCGCTGGTGATTCAAAACAGCAATACCATCGTGTTGTGGGGTTGCGATCCGATCAAGAACTTGCAGATCGAGTTTTTGGTTCCCGATCACGATGCGTTTGGCTACTGGCAGCAGATTAAAGAGGCGGTAGCGCAGAATAAGATGCGCGTTATCAGCGTTGATCCAGTGCGTAGCAAATCTCAAAACTATCTTGGCTGCGAGCAATTGGCGTTGCGGCCACAAACCGACGTCGCGTTAATGCTGGCACTGGCGCATACCCTGTACGAAGAAAAACTGTACGACACGGCGTTTATTACCGATTACACCGTCGGCTTTGAACAGTTTTTACCGTACCTGCTGGGCGAGAGTGATAAACAGCCGAAAAATGCCGAATGGGCGGCAGAAATCTGCGGGCTGACAGCAGAGCAGATCCGAGACTTCGCCCGCCTGTTGGTGAAAGGCCGGACACAGTTTATGGCCGGTTGGTGCGTACAACGCATGCACCACGGTGAGCAGTATCCGTGGATGCTGGTGGTACTGGCCAGTATGGTCGGTCAAATTGGTTTGCCCGGCGGCGGGGTCGGATTTGGCTGGCACTATAACGGCGGTGGAACGGTAACATCGACCGGGCCAGTGCTCTCCGGGCTGGGGAGTATTACTAATCCCCCGCAGGCGAAGTACAAAGCGGATTTTCGCGGCGCATCGGAGCATATCCCCACTTCGCGTATCGTTGACTGCCTGCTTGCGCCAGGTAACAAGATTGCCTTCAACGGTGAGACGTTAACGTATCCTGACATCAAAATGGCGATCTACAGTGCGGCCAATCCATTCCACGCCCAGCAGGACAGGAACCGTATGATTGAGGCATGGAAGAAGCTGGAAACCGTGGTGGTGTTAGATCACCAATGGACCGCGTCGTGCCGTTTTGCCGATATCGTTCTGCCTGTGACTACCCGTTTTGAACGTAACGATATTGAGCAGTTTGGCACGCATTCGAATAAAGGGCTGATGGCGCTGCATCAGATTGTTAAACCGCAATACGAAGCGCGGCATGATTTTGACATCTTTGCCGGGCTGTGTAAGCGATTTGATAAGGAAGCGGTGTACCGTGAAAACCGGAATGAAATGCAGTGGATACAGGCGCTTTATGACGAAGGTGTGAAGATGGGGGCGTCGCTCGGTGTTACCTTACCGGACTTTACAACGTTCTGGCAGGGTGACGGATATATTGAATATCCGCCGGGTCAGCCGTGGGTACGTCACGGTGAGTTTCGTGAGCAGCCAGACCTGAATCCGCTGGGAACGCCGTCAGGTCTTATTGAAATCTACAGCAAAACCATCGCGGGCTTTGCCTATGAGGATTGTCCGGGGCATCCGGTGTGGATGGAACCCTTTGAGCGTACCCATAGCGGCAAAAAAGATAAATACCCGCTGCATTTGCAATCCTGCCATCCGGATAAACGTCTACATTCCCAGTTGTGCTCAAGCGAGGCGTTTCGCAACACTTATGCAGTTGCCGGAAGAGAGCCGCTTTATATCAGCGAACAGGATGCCACCACTCGTGGCTTAAAAGCCGGTGATATCGCCCGCGTTTTTAACGCTCGTGGTCAGGTACTGGCTGGCGTGGTAATCAGTCCGGATTTTACCCCTGGAGTGGTCCGTATTCATGAAGGCGCGTGGTACTCCCCGCAGGAAGGGGGGAAAGCCGGGACATTATGCACCTATGGCGACCCGAACGTGCTGAGTGCGGATATCGGTACTTCACAGCTGGCCCAGGGGCCTTCAGCACATACCGTGCTGGTGGAGGTCGAGCGTTATCAGCAGAAAGCCCCGCAGGTGACGGCTTTCGGTGGTCCGCAGATTGTGAAAGAGGAGGGGACCAGTGCAGCATAATCAAATTCATCAGCAGCGGGCGGCTGTGTACCAGTGGTTTTCGCAACTGTTATTTCGTGAGCTGGATGAAAAACAGCTCGCCAGTCTGGAAAATGGCAATAGCCAGGCATGGATTGCCTCACTCGAGGCGATCCCCGGATTATCTGCCAATGTTAAACGTTTTGAGCGTACCCTGGGCCGGGTTCTGCGGCGCGACTCCCGACAGCTGGAGCTGGCCGCAGATTTTGCCTCGTTGTTTCTGCTGGCCCCGCCGGCTAGTGTTTCTCCCTATGCGGGGCACTATCCACACACGACGGCGGCAGAAGAACGTCGGCAAATGAATGTGCTGCTGGTTGAGCAAGGGCTGGCGGCGCGGGAGAATGAACCTTCCGATCATATTGCCGTACAGTTGGCATTAATGGCGAGGATGGTTGCTAAAGAGGAGAAATTCTCCGCGCAGTATTACTTTTTGCATCATCATATTCTGTGCTGGGCACCTTTATTTCGCGACGCTTGTCTGGTGCGGGATAACGAGGGGTTTTATCCTCAGGCGGTTAATCTGATAGTGCGTTTTATGCAAGAGGATGAACAGTATCTGGAGTCGCTGCTGATGGATGATTTTTATTTCAGCAGTCAGCGCTGAAAATGACAAAGGGACAGCCTGCGCTGTAATGCCAGTCAGTAAAGCATTATGGAGAATATTTGATTGCGGCATAGGGTTCCGTTCACCTCAGTGGAGTCATTTCTCTGAAACGCCGTTACCCGTGAACGTGCAAGGGAGGCTCACCGCCGCCTCCCTTGCATCCCAGGCTCCCGGCGGGAAAATCGTCGCTGCGCGAGTTATTCGTCTTATGCCGTCTGCCTGTCGGGTCGGTGCCGAGCCTGCATCCTTGCAGGCCGTCCCCTCTGCCCGCATCCCTGCGGGCAGCCCCGGTCAGCCGTCAACGCCTCATCGATTTTCAGCCGGACCGGGGTCATCGCTTTAACGCTCTGGCTTCCAGTTAAATCTGTTTTGCTGTTTAAACAAAAAACGCAGGTGGTCAGGTGTGGGCTGGTCCGGCTGAAAATTGCCGACGTGTTTCCGTAAGGCCGGGAGAACCCGCATGGATGCGGGTTCAGGGCGCGTTTTGCAGGGACGCTACCTCGCGCCCGGCCCGGTAGCCTGGAGGAATAAGCGGAGGGAACCACGAAGTGGCAATTTTCCCGCCGGGAGCCGGGATTGTTAAGGGTACGGCGATAGTACCCTTAACACGTTCACAGGCAGTATGGTTTCAGAGAAGTGATACCACTAAAGTGATCGGAACATTTTGCCAGAGATAACATACCATTATCTTTGGTTCACCTGTAACGACAGGAGATTAATCTGCACGGCCCATATAGCGACGCTCTTCGATATGAATACGGATTTTTTCACCCGCACTCAAATACTCAGGAACCTGGATCACCAGACCGGTGCTCAGGGTTGCGGGCTTGTTGCGCGCACTCGCTGAAGCACCTTTAATACCCGGTGAGGTTTCAACGATTTCCAGGTCTACGGTCTGCGGCAGTTCAAGCGCCAGCAGTTGGCCGTCCCAGGTCAGTACCTGCATATCCGGCATACCGCCTTCCGGCATGAACAGCAGCTCTTCTTCAATCTGGTCTTTGGTGAAGGTATACGGGGTATAGTCTTCTTTATCCATAAAGATGTATTCGTTGCCATCGACGTAGGAGAAATCAACCCCGCGGCGGCTCAGGGTGACGGTATCCACGATATCGTCGCCTTTGAAGCGTTCTTCAACTTTCAGACCGGTACGCACATCAGAAAAACGCATTTTGTACAGAGTAGCTGCACCACGTGCGGATGGTGATTGAATATCGATATCTTTTACAATCAGCAGCTTGCCGTTGTAGTTTAGTACCATACCTTTTTTAATTTCGTTCGCTCTTGGCATCGAAAAAATCCTGTAGTGAGGAGTGTCTAAAATATCGCGTAAAACTACTCGCGCCGGGGCATTCAGGCAAGCGGAATTGATGCTTTTGCTGGTGCCAAAAAGGTGGTACTGTGCGCTTCCCGCACAATCCGATGGTTTACGATAAAGAGAGTACTGTATGGAATGCCGTCCGGATTGTGGTGCATGCTGCACCGCGCCTTCAATCTCCAGTCCCATCCCTGGCATGCCTGATGGCAAACCTGCTAATACGCCATGCGTTCAGCTGGATGAATCCCTGCGTTGCAAAATTTTTGCTTCGCCGCTACGACCAAAAGTGTGTGGCGGTTTACAGCCCAGTGCGGAAATGTGCGGACAGACGACGCACCATGCCATGGTTTATCTCATCGAGCTTGAAGCGCTGACCGCGCCTTAAACGTCCTTGATGCGCGCCAGGCACACGACGGTGGCGACGATCATCACCAGCGCAAACCAGAACACCGCGTGATAGTTCCAGATTTCAGCGGCAATCCCTGCCAGCGATCCGGCAATAATCCAGCCCACGCGAATGGTATTCGTATACAGGGTCGTTGCTGAGCCTGCCTGTCCTGGCATCAGATCCTGGAAATAGAGCATGCCAATTCCGCCGAGGATGCCGATGTAAATCGCGTTCAGCAGCTGTAAGCCAAGTAATATCGCCGGAGAGTGAGCCAGCAGCATACCGGCATAAAAGAAGAACCCGGCGACGACAGCAATTCTCATCAACAGACGTTTGCCCAGACGCTTTGCAAAATAGCCAGCAATCAACATGGTCGGGATTTCCAGTCCGGCTGCGGTACCCATCATGATGCCAGCCAGTTTTTCCGGCAGATGCAGTTCGTTGATGATAAACAGCGGCATATTAATGATATAGAGACTATTAGTGCCCCACATTAATGTGCAGATAACAAACAGCAGCAGCGTGTCGCATCGATTGCGGCGTGGGGCCTCAACTGCGCCTGTTGCGAGCGGCACGTTTTTACTCATCGAAGGTAAAAATAACCAGACCATTACGCCGCAGACAACAAACGCCACCGCTGCGCTGAGATACATCACCGTAAAGCTGAACCCCATGGCCAGCGCGTAGGCCAGCGGTGGGCCAATTACCCAGGCCAGCGAAACCTGCGCACGTAATATTGAGCTGAACATGACGGCTTCCCGACCTGTGCGGTCGGCGTGTTCACGGGCGAGAGCGAACATTTGCGGGTTGGCAGTCGATCCAAAGCTGCTGAGGAATACCCCGATAAACAGCAGAATAAAATAGTTACGGTTCCAGGCGAACAGCACGCAGGCCAGCATCCCCAGCACGCAGCAAAACACAATCAGGTTTTTGCGATCGCCTTTTTTATCCGAGCGCCCGGCCAGAAACTGACTCACCAAAATGCCGATCACGGCGCTGCCGGTAAAAAAGAACCCGACCATGCCGGGACGGGCATGGACTTCATCCGTCAGAAAAAGGCTAAGCGTTGGCGTCTGCAACGCACCGGCGATACCCGTCAGAAATGCGACAAGCAGGAACGCCGAAGACGTTAAATCAAACGCCTTGGGTGTGGCGGCTACGGGGGTGTTATGCATGTTTTGATATCAATGATGTGAAGAGACGCGGAGTTTACGCCGCTTGTCAGAAAATAAACAGGGAGCCAAATCAAAATCGGCATCAAAAATCAAAATAGCATTTCAGTCAAAGAATGCTGTTTGCTGACGTTGCTGAATCTGACAAGCTGACGCCGTTTTTCCGTCAGCAGTTTTTTCTCCCTCGCAGAGAAAATGTGCGTTATCTCTAAATTCAGCAAGTAATTTGTCAACTTTACTTGTGTGCTGAAGAAAAAAGAGCAAGACTTCTTGAAACGTTTCAGCGTCATCTCGCCATAACTGATGGAGTCAGGTGACGCCTTTTTTCTCATGTTAGCTGAATCGTTTCAAATCAGCGGGAGAGGAGAACCATGTTCCAGTTATCTGTTCAGGATATTCACCCGGGCGAACAGGCCGGGAATAAAGAAGAGGCTATTCGCCAGGTTGCCGCTGCCTTAGTGCAGGCGGGTAACGTCGGGGAAGGCTACGTCGATGGCATGCTGGCGCGCGAACAACAGACGTCCACGTTCCTCGGCAACGGTATTGCGATTCCTCACGGTACGACGGACACGCGCGATCAGGTGCTGAAAACCGGTGTGCAGGTTTTTCAGTTTCCGCAGGGCGTGACCTGGGGCGAAGGGCAGGTTGCTTATGTGGCAATCGGCATAGCCGCAAGCTCTGATGAACATCTCGGTTTACTGCGTCAGCTGACACACGTGCTGAGCGATGACTCCGTCGCTGAACAGCTGAAATCTGCGACCACGGCGGAAGAACTGCGTGCGCTGCTGATGGGCGAAAAGCAAAGCGAACAGCTGAAGCTTGATAACGAAACGCTGTCGCTGGATGTCGTGGCCAACTCGCTGGTGACGCTGCAGGCACTCAACGCGGCACGACTGAAAGAAGTCGGTGCGGTTGACGCCACCTTTGTGGCCAGAGCAATCAATGAGCAGCCGATGAATCTCGGTCAGGGGATCTGGCTGAATGACTGTGCTGAAGGCAACGTGCGTAGCGCTGTTGCGGTCAGCCGTGCAGCAACAACATTCGATGTAGAAGGTGAAGCGGCAGCCCTGCTGGTGACCGTCGCCATGAATGACGATCAACCGGTTGCCGTGCTGAAGCGCCTTGGCGATCTGCTGCTGAATAATAAAGCTGACCGTTTGTTGAAAGCCGATGCGGCAACGGTGCTGGCGCTGCTGACCAGCGATGACGCCTTAACTGATGATGTACTGAGCGCCGAATTTATTGTGCGCAATGAGCATGGTTTACATGCCCGCCCGGGCACCATGCTGGTGAATACGATTAAACAATTTAACAGTGAAATTACCGTGATAAATCTTGATGGAACCGGCAAACCGGCGAATGGACGCAGTCTGATGAAAGTTGTGGCATTAGGTGTGAAAAAAGGACATCACCTGCGCTTTACCGCCCAGGGCGAAGATGCTGAACAGGCGCTGAAGGCGATTGGCGAAGCCATCGCGGCAGGTCTGGGGGAGGGCGCGTAATGAGCAGACGTGTTGCGACTATAACCCTTAACCCGGCTTACGACCTGGTGGGTTTTTGCCCGGAAATTGAACGCGGTGAAGTGAACCTGGTTAAAACTACCGGTCTGCACGCGGCAGGGAAAGGAATTAACGTCGCTAAGGTTTTGAAGGATTTAGGTATCGATGTCACTGTGGGCGGCTTCCTGGGTAAAGACAACCAGGATGGTTTTCAGCAGTTGTTCAGCGAGCTGGGTATTGCCAACCGTTTTCAGGTTGTACAAGGGCGTACCCGTATCAACGTCAAACTGACCGAAAAAGACGGTGAAGTATCTGACTTTAATTTCTCCGGCTTTGAAGTCACCCCGGCTGACTGGGAACGCTTTGTGAATGACTCGCTGAGCTGGCTGGGCCAGTTCGACATGGTGTGCGTCAGCGGCAGTTTGCCGACCGGCGTGAGCCCGGAAGCCTTCACCGACTGGATGACGCGCCTGCGCAGTCAGTGTCCTTGCATTATCTTTGATAGTAGTCGTGAAGCGTTGGTGGCGGGTCTGAAAGCGGCACCGTGGCTGGTAAAACCAAACCGTCGTGAGCTGGAAATCTGGGCAGGCCGCAAACTGCCGGAAATGAAAGATGTGATTGATGCGGCGCATGCGCTGCGCGAGCAGGGTATTGCTCACGTGGTGATTTCACTCGGCGCGGAAGGTGCGCTGTGGGTTAACGCTTCAGGTGAATGGATTGCTAAACCGCCGTCAGTTGAGGTGGTCAGCACCGTCGGCGCGGGTGATTCAATGGTTGGCGGTCTGATTTACGGCCTGCTGATGCGTGAGTCCAGTGAACATACCCTGCGTCTGGCGACGGCTGTTGCCGCCCTGGCAGTAAGCCAAAGTAATGTAGGCATTACCGATCGTCCTCAGTTGGCCGCAATGATGGCGCGTGTCGACTTAAAACCGTTTAACTGACAGCAGGAGAGGCATAATGAAAACGCTGCTGATTATTGACGCTAATCTCGGCCAGGCTCGCGCTTACATGGCGAAAACCCTGCTTGGAGCGGCGGCACAGAAAGCACATCTGGAAATTATTGATAATCCGAATGATGCCGAACTGGCAATTGTTCTGGGCGATACGCTTCCTGCCGACAGTTCGCTGAACGGCAAAAAAGTCTGGCTGGGCGACATTGGTCGTGCGGTTGCGCACCCTGAACTGTTCCTCAGCGAAGCGAAGGGCCATGCAAAACCTTACAGTGCCCCGGTTGCAACAGCACCTGTGGCCAGCAGTGGTCCAAAACGCGTAGTGGCAGTGACGGCGTGTCCGACCGGTGTTGCTCATACGTTTATGGCTGCTGAAGCGATTGAAACAGAAGCGAAAAAACGTGGCTGGTGGGTGAAGGTTGAAACCCGAGGTTCTGTTGGCGCAGGCAATGCCATTACGCCGGAAGAAGTGGCTCAGGCGGATCTGGTGATTGTGGCAGCTGACATTGAAGTTGATCTGGCGAAGTTTGCCGGCAAACCGATGTACCGCACCTCTACGGGTCTTGCGTTGAAGAAAACCAAGCAGGAGCTGGACAAAGCGCTGGAAGAAGCAACACCGTACCAGCCAACCGGTAAAGCGCAGACTTCAGCAACCGAAAGTAAGAAAGAGAGCGCGGGGGCATATCGTCACCTGCTGACGGGCGTCTCTTACATGCTGCCGATGGTGGTTGCTGGCGGTCTGTGTATTGCACTCTCGTTCGCTTTTGGTATCGAAGCGTTTAAAGAGCAGGGTACGCTGGCGGCGGCGCTGATGCAGATTGGCGGTGGTTCAGCTTTTGCGCTGATGGTGCCGGTTTTGGCAGGTTATATCGCGTTTTCCATCGCTGACCGTCCTGGTCTGACGCCGGGTCTTATCGGCGGTATGCTGGCGGTGAGCACCGGTTCCGGCTTTATTGGCGGGATTATTGCTGGTTTCCTTGCCGGTTATGTGGCGAAGCTTATCAGCACGAAGTTGAAACTCCCGCAGAGTATGGAAGCGCTGAAACCGATCCTGATCATTCCGCTGTTCTCAAGCCTGGTAGTTGGTCTGGCCATGATTTACCTGATCGGCAAACCGGTGGCTGGCATTCTGGAAGGTCTGACCCACTGGCTGCAAACCATGGGTACGGCGAATGCGGTGCTGCTTGGAGCGATTCTTGGCGGCATGATGTGTACCGATATGGGTGGTCCGGTTAACAAGGCGGCGTATGCTTTCGGTGTGGGTCTGCTGAGTACGCAAACTTATGCGCCGATGGCGGCCATCATGGCGGCAGGTATGGTTCCCCCGCTGGCTCTGGGTTTGGCAACGCTGGTTGCGCGCCGTAAGTTCGACAAAGCGCAGCAGGAAGGCGGCAAAGCAGCGCTGGTACTGGGCCTGTGCTTTATCACCGAAGGGGCTATTCCATTCGCTGCCCGTGACCCGATGCGCGTTCTGCCTTGCTGTATCGTTGGTGGTGCGATTACCGGTGCTATCTCGATGGCAGTGGGTGCGAAACTGATGGCGCCACACGGCGGGCTTTTCGTCCTGTTAATTCCAGGCGCAATTACGCCGGTACTGGGCTACCTGCTGGCCATTATTGCCGGTACGCTGGTAGCCGGTCTCTCCTACGCGGTGCTGAAGCGCCCGGAAGATGAGGTTGTGGCAAAAGCGGCATGATTTAATGCTGACATCAGGGGCAGAGATTTCTCTGCCCCTTTTTTTATTGATTAACTGCTGCCTGAAGATAGATATGTAAAACGGTTCAGGCAATCATTGGCGCGATGATAAAACCAAAGGCAACGCCAGCAATGATCCCACCCAGTCCTGGCAGCATAAACGGATGGTTTAAGACATACTTGCCCACGCGTGTTGTCCCTGTGGTGTCGAACTCCATTGCCGCCAGCGAAGTCGGGTATGTTGGTAGAACAAACACCCCGGTTACCGCCACATAGGAGGCCAGAATCGCCCATGTAGGTACGCCGAGCGCAACGGCCAGAGGGATAATCAGCGGCGTTGTGGCGCCTTGCGAGTAGAGAAGTGCGCAGGTACCAAACAGCACCAGCGCCAACAGCATCGGATAAGCCCGTAGAATATCGCCTGCGATATCCTTAATCTCCGCTAAGTGGGCATCAATGAAGGTCGTTCCCAATGTAACAATCCCGAGAATGACGGCCAGTGAACTCATCCCTGCTCGAAATGTGGAGGTCAGGACAATAGCATCGGTTGATGTTTTGCATAACACCACCATCAGGCAAGCGGCAGATAACATACAAATAATGATGATATCCCGGGTATTCATTGGGTTGCCGGCATCAAATCCGGGGCGTAGCTGCGGGCAGGCGGCAAGAATAACGATGACGACCGTTGCCAACATGAACAAGGCGACTGAGAGTTTGGCACCCGGTACAGTGCTGTTTTGCCCTTCATATTTACGCACCAACCCTTTTTGCAGGCGTTCAAGATAGACTTCATCATCTTGTAGCTCGCATCCCTGACGTGAGGCGATAAAAGCGGCGACCATCGCGGCAACAAACGAAGCTGGCAGACATACCGCCATAACCTGGATAAAGGTAACACCGTTGCCTTCCATAATGGTCAGCATCGCCGCCATTGCGGCACTGATCGGCGAACCGGATATCGCCACCTGAGAGGCGACCACGGAGCCGGCGAGCGTACGAGAAGGGCGGATACCGGACTCTTTGGCGACTTCGGCAATCACCGGTAGGGTAGAAAATACAATGAACCCTGTTCCGGCCATAATGGTCATCGACCAGGTGATAATCGGTGCAATAATATTGATATATTTAGGATTACGCCGCATGAAATTACCGGCTACGCGAACCAGATAATCCATACCTCCGGCGGCCTGTAGCGCCGATGCTGCCACGACAACTGTCATAATAATGAGAATAACGTCAACGGGGGGCGAACCAATTTGTAGATCAAATCCCAACGTTAAAATAGCCAGCCCCAGCCCGCCGCATAAACCGATACCTATTCCGCCGAGGCGGATACCAAAAAATATTGCACCCAACACGACGATAATTTCTAACCAAACCATAATGGCCTCCGCCAGAGAATAATTTGTTATTAAAATAAGTGTTTGTTTAATGCTTTATTAATCTGGTGACGGCTGTTATTGCGCCAGAAGATGATGTTTACCAACCCGTTTTTCGTACCATTTAATACCGGCACGTACTAATGAACCGGTTGAGTCAATATATTTATCTGGGGAGTTTTTGACTGCGTTGGCAAGAATGACGGGGACTTCAGTACATCCCAGTACAATGACTTCTGCACCGCGTGAAAAGAGCATTTCAGCCTGTTCATTCATCAGCGTTTGTGCCCGCTTAAGATCGCCGGCTTTTAAGCAATAAATACTATCCATGACTTTTTCCTGACCGGATGAATCAGGGCTGACACAGGTTAAGCCAAGAGATTCTATGCCTTTTTGGTAGAGTCCCATGTAAAGGGTGGCGTTGGTAGCAAGTAAACCGATACGCGATTTTCCGCAGTTTTTGACTTCATTCATGGTGGTTTCAACGATACTGAGTAACTCTGTATGACAGCACTCTTTTAATTCATTAAACCAAAAGTGGGCAGTATTACAGGGGATCACAATACACTCCGCACCAGCATCTTCCAGTTTATGCATATAATCACGCATTGCCGGAAGTGGGGAATGACCATGATGCATTAACGCATCAGTTCGATCTGGAATATCAGGGATGGATGAAATAATTAATGGGATATGTTCCTGATCGCGTTGCGCTGCGGTAAAGGTGACGAATTTATTAAAAAGATCGACGGTTGCAGCAGGTCCCATACCACCAAGTACGCCAATTAAACCTTTCACAATATATACCTCTATTACCGATATTTAATATCAGGGCTGGTGTGTGTCTGGTGTCTATGTTTAACAGCAGTGTGTCGTGAGGAGAAATGCAATAATGTATGGTTCAATGCAAAAACTGCATGGGTGCAGTTTCTTTTGCCACCTCAGCAGGCCAGTAATCAGGCTGGTGTCTGAAATTCCGCGGCGATAAGCGGTCGTGGTCGATGGGTAAAGAAACATGTTAATGTCAAAAACGAAGGTGTTATGCAAAAAACGAATCACCAGATGCTGATGTTGAATATCATCTCCGGGCATATTCAGGCATGATGCTTAAGACTAATTGACATATTTAAACATCCGCGTGACAGGCATGAAAAATATCGAGACAAAATGGTTATATGATTTTTTGACGCTGGAAGCGTGTCGTCATTTTTCCCAGGCCGCGGAGGAGCGCAACCTATCCCAACCGGCATTTAGCCGACGGATCAAGGCGCTCGAGTCCGCCGTTGGCGTGCTGCTGTTTGACCGTACGACGAGCCCACTGCAGTTGACGGAGGAGGGTAAGTTATTCCATTCGCAGACCCGTAGCCTGTTGCAACAGCTGGAATGTAACTTAGATGAGCTTAGTGGTCACAATCTGCTTGGCGTTCCCAATATCAAAATAGCGGCAGCGCATTCTCTGTCGCTGACGATGTTGCCCAGATTAGTACATTCAATGTCGGCATGGGGCGAGGAGTTTGTGTACCACGTCGAAGCTATCGATGTTGTTCAGGCGGTGAATACGCTGCGCGAGGGGAAAAGTGATTTCATTATCTCCTTTCGCGATGAAGACTTAATGCAGTCACCTTTCTGCGGCTTGAAGGTGTTTGAGTCTGAGCTGTATCCCGTCTGTGCTGCGGATTCACAGGGTCAGGCGTTGTTTGATATCTATCAGCCGCAGGTGCCGATACTGAACTATACCAGCACATCCTACATGGGAAGATTGGTTAACCGTCACCTGGCGGAGGTGGGTAGTATTTCGGCGCGTACGCTGTTTATGTCTTCGATGAGTGAGCTATTGAAGAATATGGCATTGGATGGGCATGGTATTGCCTGGCTGCCAGCGTGGACGATCGTAAACGAACTACGGGATAAACGCCTGGTTTGTCTGGACACGCCGGAGTTGATGGTGCCTATTCAGGCCTATATTTATAGAATGGATACACGTTTGAATAAAACCGCTGAGCACTTCTGGCGGATTTTGTACAACCATATGCCAGAGGATCTGGTTTCGCTTAGTTGATACGCGCCAGTTCGCCTGGCGCGTCTGAAAAACCTTCGGTTATGACCAAAGATGCTTTTTAACCTGATCAATTTGTGTACTACCTCTCATTTTCTCTCTCCCTGACAAACTGTATCTATAAAAAATTGTGATTCTGTTCATATCTATCGACTTTATAGCTTGTGGATGGATTTACTTTGTCAAAAACACGCCTACTATGAACACGTGTTTGATAGTGAACATATGCTCTAATAACATGATGTGTGGCGTTGGTTATTTTTAACGAACTCATTTGTGGCAAATTAATTGCCAGGGGACGTGCTATGCGTGAAAAGGAATACATCGTAACGATTGGCTCGGCCAATATGGATGTTGCTGGGTATTCGCATGCTTCTCTAAATTATGCGGATTCGAATCCAGGTAAGATAAAATTCACTCCCGGTGGCGTTGGACGCAATATTGCACATAATCTCGCGCTGCTGGGTAAAAATTCTTGGTTGCTAACAGCGGTTGGTAACGATTTTTATGGTCAATCATTATTGGCACAAACCAATCAATCAGGAGTACATGTCGACAAGTGTCTTATCGTTTCCGGAGAGAATACATCCAGTTATTTATCGCTGCTTGATAATACTGGTGAAATGCTGGTGGCTATTAATGATATGAGTATCACCGAGCATATTTCAGCAGAATTTTTATCACAGCATTTTGATTTTATTAGGCAGGCAAAAGTCATTATCGCCGATTGCAATATCAGCGAAGACGCTCTGGCATGGGTACTGGAAAACGCCGGAGATGTTCCGGTGTTTGTTGACCCGGTGTCGGCCTGGAAGTGCGTAAAAATTCGCGGCCGCTTTGCAAAAATTCACACCCTCAAACCAAACCGCCTTGAAGCCGAAACGCTCAGCGGTATTGCGCTTTCTGGGCGTGATGACGTTAGCAAAGTCGCCGCGTGGTTTCATGATCGCGGCTTAAACCGGCTGGTGCTCAGCATGGGCGGCGACGGCGTTTATTACAGTGATATTGCGGGGAGTTGTGGTTGGTCGCTCCCCATTAAAACTCGCGTCATTAATGTCACAGGGGCTGGTGATGCGATGATGGCTGGACTGGCCGCCTGCTGGGTAGACGGCATGCCCTTTATTGATTCGGTTCGATTTGCGCAGGGGTGTTCATCAATGGCATTAGCCTGTGAATATACCAATAACCCTGATTTGTCTGTTGCGAATGTTAGCTCAATAGTGGAGAACACAGAATGTCTGAATTAACTCTTTCCTCTGAATTATTACAAATATCACCAGAAGTCCAGGAAGCATTAAACAGTAAAAAACCGATTGTTGCGCTTGAATCAACCATTATTTCTCATGGAATGCCATTTCCGCAGAATGCTCAGACAGCGATTGAAGTAGAAGAGACTATTCGTAAGCACGGCGCTGTTCCTGCGACCATCGCCATTATCGGCGGAATAATGAAAGTAGGTTTAAGTAAAGATGAAATTGAATTGCTTGGACGAGAAGGACATAGCGTTACGAAAGTAAGTCGTCGTGATTTGCCATTTGTGGTCGCGGCAGGGAAAAATGGTGCCACCACCGTTGCCTCTACGATGATTATTGCCGCCCTGGCTGGAATTAAAGTATTTGCGACCGGGGGAATTGGTGGCGTTCATCGTGGTGCTGAACATACGTTTGATATTTCCGCGGATCTGCAGGAACTGGCACATACCAATGTCACGGTAATTTGTGCTGGTGCTAAATCTATTCTGGATCTTGGCTTAACGACTGAATATTTAGAAACCTTTGGCGTGCCGTTAATTGGATATCGAACCCAAGCGTTACCGGCATTTTTCTGTCGTACCAGTCCGTTTGAAGTCAGTATCCGTCTGGACAGCGCTAAAGAGATTGCCCGCGCGATGGCGGTGAAATGGCAAACGGGTCTTAATGGAGGCCTGGTTGTCGCTAATCCAATCCCGGAGCAGTTTGCCATGGCAGAAGAGAAAATTAATGCGGCAATAGATCGGGCGGTAAAAGAAGCGGAAGAGCAGGGCGTCGTGGGTAAAGAAAGTACGCCGTTCCTGCTGGCGCGAGTTGCGGAGCTGACCGGTGGCGACAGCCTGAAATCAAATATTCAACTGGTGTTCAACAACGCAGTGCTGGCCTGTGAAATTGCGAAGGAGTATCAACGCCTCGCCTGACAGAATTTCCCGGGCAGAATGCGGTCGCCCGCGAATATCAAACCTACCAAAACCTGGCGATAACGCCGGGTTTCCTGGCATGAAGGGAATTTCATTATGGATATAATGAGAAGTGTTGTGGGTATGGTGGTATTACTGGCCATCGCGTTTCTGCTGTCAGTAAATAAAAAACGTATTAGTCTGCGCACCGTTGGGGCTGCGCTGGTACTGCAAATTGCCATCGGCGGTATTATGCTCTATTTCCCGCCGGGAAAATGGCTGGTTGAACAGGCCGCGCTCGGCGTCCACAAGGTGATGTCATATAGTGACGCGGGTAGCGCATTTATCTTCGGCTCCCTGGTTGGGCCAAAAATGGATGTGCTGTTTGACGGGGCAGGGTTTATTTTCGCCTTCCGGGTGCTCCCGGCCATCATTTTTGTGACCGCACTCATCAGTCTGCTCTATTACATTGGCGTGATGGGGCTATTGATCCGCATCCTCGGCGGTATTTTCCAGAAGGCGTTGAACATCAGTAAGATCGAGTCATTTGTCGCAGTAACCACGATTTTCCTCGGGCAAAACGAGATCCCGGCAATCGTGAAACCGTTTATTGACCGCCTTAATCGTAATGAACTGTTTACCGCTATTTGTAGCGGGATGGCCTCGATTGCTGGCTCAATGATGATTGGTTACGCCGGAATGGGCGTCCCGATTGACTATTTGCTGGCGGCATCATTGATGGCAATCCCTGGCGGTATTTTGTTCGCGCGTATGCTGAGTCCGGCAACGGAAGAATCTCGCGTCACCTTTGAAAACCTGTCATTTACTGAAACACCACCGAAAAGCATCATCGAAGCGGCGGCCAGTGGGGCTATGACCGGGCTGAAGATCGCCGCAGGCGTTGCGACGGTGGTAATGGCATTTGTCGCCATTATCGCGCTGATTAACGGCATTATCGGCGGAATTGGCGGTTGGTTTGGTTTTGGCCACGCCACTCTGGAAGGGATCTTTGGCTATGCGTTAGCCCCGCTGGCGTGGATTATGGGCGTGGACTGGAGCGATGCGACGCTGGCAGGTAGTCTGATTGGACAGAAGCTGGCGATCAACGAATTTGTTGCTTATCTCAACTTCTCGCCGTATCTGCAAACGGGCGGAACGCTGGACGTGAAGACCATCGCGATTATCTCGTTTGCGTTGTGTGGTTTCGCGAACTTCGGTTCGATTGGCGTCGTGGTCGGGGCATTTTCGGCGATTGCGCCACAGCGTGCGCCGGAAATCGCGCAACTTGGAATGCGTGCGCTGGCAGCAGCAACGCTGTCAAACCTGATGAGCGCGACAATAGCCGGTTTCTTTATCGGACTGGCATAAAATAAAGTTTGTAGGCCGGATAAGCGTAGCGCTATCCGGCAGACATTCAAGCTGTTTGCAGCAAATACAGAGCGTTATCCGCAGAGAGCGTTGGGTTGTTGATACTGACGCTGGCCCGCGATAATGCCGCGCAGGCCATGGCAAAGCGCGCGCTTTCACGAAACTCACTGCCTTCCAGAAAGCTGTACAGTAATCCCGCCATAAAAGCGTCATCGGCACCAAAACTGTCTACCACCGTATGCTCAGGCGGCGTCAATAAAAACTGTTCGCCGTCCTTTTCGCTGCAAAAAACGGATTCATCTTCCAGGCAGACAAAAATGCGTTTTACCCCTTGCTGATGCAGGCTATTGACGGCCAGTACGCGATCCGCATCAGTATGAATAGGTTGGCCCCATAAAATCGCCAGCTCTTTCTGCGTGGGTTTTAGCGTATGAATACGCGTAAACCAGGTTTTCATTTTTTCCGCTTTGAACTCTGAAACGGTGTCAATAAATACCGGAATATCATCGGCAATAGTAAAGACCCACTCAATGGCTTCGGCGGTCAGATTGCAATCGGCCAGTACGACACCGGAATGGCGAATCAAATCTCGCGAACCGTTAAGCAACTGCGGCGTCAATTGTTGCAGGATATGGGTATCGTTAATGGCCAGTACGGTCTCTTCCTGTTGATTAGCGATCGACAGGTAGGTTGAGGTGTTGTGTCCATGCAGACGAATGCAGCTGGAAACGTTAACCCCAGCCTGACGCGTTTGTTCCAGCAATGTTTCGCCATAGAAGTCACTGCCAACAGCGGAAATTAAATGTACGTCGCGGCCCAACAGCGCCAGGTTGTGGGCGATGTTACGTCCTACACCGCCTGCTGAGCAATGAATGCTGCCAGGGTTAGAGGCTGCCTGCGGATAATGGATGTCTGCAACCCCCCGGATATCCATGTTGATAGCACCGACAACCACGCAATAATCCTGTTCGGTAAGGATATAACCTTTACCTTTGATCATGCCTTTACGCATTAAATCCATAATATGCGCAGCGACGCGTGAACGGCTGATCTGCAAAATATCGGCGATTTCATTCTGCTGAATCAACGGATTGCGGCGCAAGATCTTAAGGATCTGCTTTTCCCTGTCGTTCATGATTAGGCCACCGCTTTTTCAGTTTGCTGGGCTTTCAGCCAGGCAATCTCTTCTGCCCAGATATCTGGATTAATGGTTTCCAACACCAGCGGAATGCCGTCAAAACGATTGTCCTGCATGATCCAACGGAAGGCATCGTGGCCAATATTGCCTTCACCTAAGCTGTGGTGACGGTCAACGCGGCTGCCAAACGTGCTCTTGGCGTCGTTCAGGTGCATACCGCGCAGATACTTGAAGCCGACAATTCGTTCAAATTCCGCAAAGGTCTTTTCGCATTCCTCAACGGATCGCAAATCGTAACCGGCCGCGAAGGCGTGGCAGGTATCAATACAGACGCCGACACGGGATTTATCTTCTACGCCGTCGATAATGGCGGCCAGGTGCTCAAACTTAAAGCCAAGGTTGCTGCCCTGTCCGGCGGTATTTTCAATGACCGCCGTAACGCCCTGGGTCTGGGCGAGGGCGATATTGATCGATTCCGCAATGCGCGCCAGACATTCATCTTCCGGAATCTGCATCAAATGGCTACCCGGGTGAAAGTTAAGCAGGGATAAGCCAAGCTGTTCGCAGCGTTGCATTTCGTCAAGAAACGCGTCACGCGATTTTTCCAGCGCATCGCTGACCGGGTGACCGAGGTTAATCAGGTAGCTGTCGTGAGGCAGGATTTGCGCGGAAGTATAGTGATACTTCTCGCAGGCAGATTTGAAATCATCAATGATTTCGGTGGTCAGCGGCGCGGCACGCCACTGACGCTGATTCTTGGTGAACAGGGCGAATGCGGTCGCTTCGATTTCTGCGGCTCGAATAGCGGCGTTAGCCAGACCGCCAGCGGCGCTTACGTGCGCTCCGATGTATTTCATAAATTAAACCCGCCATACTCAAATGCAAAAGGAGGAAGTATAGCGGGTTAATGGAGGTGAGTCGTGCTCGTTTATGCCATCAGCGCGTGGATAGCGAGGTTAATCGCGCCACCGCCTACAATCAGCCAGACAAACAGCAGCAGGGCCATCAGTAACGGTTTAGCACCGGCTTTTTTCAGGGCGCTAACGTGAGTGGTCAGCCCCAGTGCGGCCATCGCCATTGCCAGCAAAATGGTATCCAGTGTTACCAGCATGTTCACTATCGACTGCGGCAGAAAGTGGAACGAGTTAAAAATCGCGACCACAATGAACAGGATGGCAAACCACGGAATGGTGATTTTGCTCTTCTCACCACCGGAGGCCGGAGACAGCTGTTTAACGCGGGCGGCCAACAGGATAAGAAACGGTGCCAGCATCATGACGCGCAGCATTTTGGCAATAACTGCGGCATTTTCCGCATCCGGGTTAATGGCGTGCCCGGCAGCCACTACCTGTGCCACTTCATGCATGGTGGAACCAATGTAAATGCCGTAGGTTTCCGGGCTAAACCAGTGTGCCAGCAGCGGATACATTGCCGGATACAGGAAGATAGCGATGGTACCGAAGATCACTACGGTGGCGACAGCGACGGTTACCTTACTGGCTTCCGCTTTCACTACAGGCTCGGTTGCCAACACGGCGGCGGCACCACAAATGCTGCTCCCCGCGCCAATCAGCCAACTGGTGTGGCGGTCCAGACCAAACACTTTTTGCCCCAGGAAACAGGCAATCATAAAGGTACTGCTTAGCGTTAACACATCAATCACGATACCGCTGACGCCGACGTCAGCAATTTGCGCGAAGGTGAGGCGGAAGCCGTAGAGGATGATCCCCAGACGTAATAAATGTTGTTTAGCAAACAGCACACCGCCGTCACAGCTTTTCCAGATGTGCGGATAGACGGTGTTGCCGAGAACCATCCCCAGTAAGATTGCTAAGGTGAGGGCGCTGAACCCGGCACCTGCAACGGCGGGAATGGATCCACCCCATAAGGCGACCCCAGTGATAACTGCACTCAGGGCGAGCCCCGGAATAAAATGCCACGCTGTACGACGATGAGTCTGCAAGGTGAGTTCTGTCATATCCTTCTCCTTTATCTGGGTAAAAGAGTACGGCGAAGTGGTTTAAAAATAAAATTGATTATATATTTATAATTAATCTATATAAGTGGTATACCCGTCATACTTCAGGTTGCATGTGCGCTGGCTGCAACTCGAATTATTTAGGGTATAAGTAACGGTTATCCGGTGGAAAACGACTATGCATATCACCCTGCGACAACTTGAAGTGTTTGCTGAGGTATTAAAAAGCGGCTCAACGACCCAGGCGTCTGTCATGCTGGCATTGTCGCAGTCGGCGGTGAGTGCGGCACTTACCGATCTGGAAGGGCAACTCGGCGTGCAACTGTTTGACCGTGTTGGTAAACGACTGGTGGTCAACGAACACGGGCGCTTGCTCTACCCACGGGCGCTGGCGCTACTTGAGCAAACGACCGAAATCGAACAGCTTTTCCGCGAAGATAATGGCGCTATCCGGGTTTATGCCAGTAGCACCATTGGCAACTATATTCTCCCTGCCATGATCGCCCGCTATCGGCATGATTTCCCCGATTTGCCGCTGGAGCTTAGCGTGGGCAACAGCCAGGACGTGATCAATGCGGTGCTGGATTTCCGGGTAGACATCGGGCTGATTGAAGGGCCGTGTCACAGTACGGAAATTATCTCTGAACCGTGGCTGGAAGACGAGCTGGTGGTGTTCGCCGCACCGTCGTCACCGCTTACAAAGGGACCCGTTACGCTGGAACAACTGGCTGCTTCGCCGTGGATCCTGCGTGAACGAGGATCGGGTACGCGTGAACTGGTGGATTACCTGCTGTTGTCTCATTTGCCGAGATTTCAGATGGCAATGGAGTTGGGTAACTCCGAGGCCATTAAGCATGCAGTGCGCCATGGCCTTGGGATCAGCTGTTTGTCACGGCGGGTCATTGCCGAGCAGTTACAGGCGGGAACGCTGAGCGAAGTTCCTGTGCCGCTTCCACGTTTGGTCCGCACGCTGTGGCGTGTTCATCATCGACAAAAACATATCTCCAATGCCATTACGCGCTTTTTGCACTACAGCGACCAGGTAGAGCAGGGGGAATAGGACGTTCACTGTCGTAGCGACTCCTTTTTGCATAATGGCGGTTACGTTTTAACCGCCTTGCACCCTCTATTTTCTGCTTTACTTATAATCCGCGGCCAGTCATGAAGGTCTCTTATAACAGCGCATTTGTGCCGGAAGAATGCCGTTTCGTCTGCTACAATCGCGCCTCATTTTTTGGATGGATAGCATTTTCACATGGTTTCCGAAACTAAAACCACAGAAGCGCCCACGCTACGTCGTGAACTGAAGGCGCGTCACCTGACGATGATTGCCATTGGAGGCTCCATCGGTACAGGTCTTTTCGTTGCATCTGGTGCAACTATTTCTGCAGCGGGTCCTGGCGGCGCGTTGTTCTCTTATATTCTGATCGGTCTGATGGTGTATTTCCTGATGACCAGCCTCGGTGAACTGGCGGCCTATATGCCGGTTTCTGGCTCGTTTTCCACCTACGGTCAGAACTACGTAGAAGAAGGCTTTGGCTTCGCGCTGGGCTGGAACTACTGGTACAACTGGGCGGTAACGATTGCCGTTGACCTGGTGGCCGCACAGCTGGTGATGAGCTGGTGGTTCCCGGACACGCCGGGTTGGATCTGGAGTGCGCTGTTCCTCGGCGTGATCTTCCTGCTGAACTACATTTCTGTTCGCGGATTTGGTGAAGCGGAATATTGGTTCTCACTGATCAAAGTTACCACCGTCATTATCTTCATCGTAGTTGGCGTAATGATGATTTTCGGTATCTTCAAAGGCGCTCAGCCGGTGGGCTGGAGCAACTGGACGACCGGTGATGCACCGTTTGCCGGTGGTTTTGCTGCGATGATTGGCGTGGCGATGATCGTCGGCTTCTCCTTCCAGGGGACGGAACTGATCGGTATCGCGGCAGGTGAATCTGAAGATCCTGAAAAGAACATTCCACGTGCGGTACGTCAGGTATTCTGGCGAATCCTGCTGTTCTATGTGTTCGCGATTTTGATTATCAGCCTGATTATTCCGTACACCGATCCGAGCCTGCTGCGCAACGATGTGAAAGACATCAGCGTTAGCCCGTTCACGCTGGTATTCCAGCATGCGGGTCTGCTGTCCGCGGCAGCGGTAATGAACGCAGTTATCCTGACGGCGGTGCTGTCTGCAGGTAACTCCGGGATGTACGCTTCCACGCGTATGCTTTACACCCTGGCATGTGACGGTAAAGCGCCACGTATTTTCGGTAAACTGTCTCGTGGCGGCGTACCGCGTAACGCGCTGTATGCGACCACCGTGGTGGCGGGGCTGTGCTTCCTGACCTCGATGTTTGGCAATCAGACCGTATACCTGTGGCTGCTGAATACTTCCGGGATGACGGGCTTTATCGCCTGGCTGGGGATCGCCATTAGCCACTATCGCTTCCGTCGCGGTTATGTGCTGCAGGGCCACGATGTGAAGGATCTGCCGTACCGTTCTGGCTTCTTTCCGCTGGGTCCGATCTTCGCCTTTGTGCTGTGCCTGATTATCACTCTCGGCCAGAACTACGAAGCGTTCCTGAAAGACAGCATTGACTGGGGCGGCGTGATGGCTACCTATATTGGTATCCCGCTGTTCCTGATTATCTGGTTTGGCTATAAGCTGACCAAAGGAACCCATTTTGTCCGCTACAGCGAAATGAAATTCCCGGGTCGCGTGAAGAAATAACAGTATAAAAAGCATAACAAAAACTCCGGCATGATGAGTGCCGGGGTTTTTTATTGCGTCAAACTTAGAAGCTGTAAGTCATGCCAACCGTGTAACGACGACCATCGAGAACGGTGTCGTAGGTATCGTAATCGATTTGCTTATCCAGCACGTTATACACGCCAGCGGTCATCAACAAATCCTTGGTGGCATAGTAACGTAAACCCACATCGACCTGCGTATAGGACGGCGTACCCTGCGCCATGGAAGTACGGCTCAGGTATTCAGACGTTTTTCCACGCAGATTCAGGCGGCTCCAGAAACCGAGATCCTGCGTGGCCTGCCAGTCCAGCGTCGTGTTAAACATATGCTTCGGCATTTTGTTCAACGGCTGGCCGGAGAACTGACCGCTTTTCTGCTCAGATTCCGTGTAGGTGTAGTTCGCAGTCCAGTTGACGTCTGACGTAATCTTCCAGCCGAAGGTGGATTCTACGCCACGCATATTGGCTTTATCGACGTTAACGCGATCGCTGACGAAGTCATAATGGGTATTGCCGATGGTGCAGGCCGGATCGGAACTGCTGTTACAACGGCGCACTTCAGTGATTTTGTTCTTGAAGTCGGTATTGAACAGGGTGACGCCTGCGTTGAGGTTATCGCCGTTATCCCACAGTAAGCCGATTTCTTCGCTGAGGCTTTTCTCCGGCTTCAGGTCCGGGTTGCCGACAATGATTCCGTTCAGACGACCGCCACCGGTGACCTGTCCCCAGTTTGCTGATGACTGGCGCAGGTCTGGCGCACGGTAGCCCGCCGAAACGCCGCCTTTTAAGGTCCATTGATCGCTCAGATGCCATACGCCATAGCCGCGTGGCGTCCAGTTGTCACCGTAGTTCTCATCTTTATCCATACGCAGACCGCCGGTCAGCGAGAAGGTATCGGTAACGGCCCATTCATCTTCAGCAAACAACGCCCAGCTCCAGCGGGTCAATTTGTTCAGCCCATCAGCCGCTTGCAGCTGGTTGCCGTTATCACGCAGTTTCTCATAACGGTATTGCCCACCTAGCGTCAGGGTATGCGCCCCAAGGAAGACCTGGTTCTGGCTATTGAAAATCGTATTGTAAGACTTCATTTTGCGACCCGGGTTTTCGCTCTCTTCCTGCTGGACATAGCTGGTGGAGTTGAAGTCATCGTAATAACCGCTATGGGTTAAAGAATACGTCGTGTGCACATACTTGCTTTCGCTTTTGCTGTTCGGCTTACAGCTTCCGTTACGACAGTTTTCCTCAGCCATAGATTTGCCTGGGGTACTGTCGCGATCCTGCAATTCACGTGCGTAATCGAAATCGATATCGTTTTTATCGTCTGGCGTAAAGTTCAGGGTTAAGCCCCCGTTACGCATACGCTGTTCATTGTAGCCATTGAGGATTTTATCTTCCGCCCGATGGGAGAATAACCCGGTCACCTTCGCGCCAAGTAATCCGTCAATCAGTGGCCCAGACGCATAGGCGTTGGTCTGGTAAATATCGCCGGAGTCTCTGTCTTCCTGGAAAGTGGCATCGCCGTGCAGAGAACCGGTCCAGGCTTTGGTATTCGACACTTTCTTGGTGATGACGTTAATGACACCGCCCATCGCGTCGGAGCCGTACAGGGATGACATCGGGCCACGGATGACTTCGATACGCTCGATGGATTCAAGCGGCGGCAGCCAACCTTGTTCAATACCTGAGTTGTCGCTATTAGGACGTGTGCCGCGGGTGCTGATGCGTTTACCGTTGACCAGGAAGAGCGTGTATTGCGAAGCCATACCGCGAATACTGATATCGCTGCTGCTCCCCCCGCCGGTGACGACGACGCCAGGGACATCTTTTAGCGCATCGGTGACATCGCGATAGGCTTTGTCCTCAATCTGCTGCTTGGTAATAACAGATATCGAAGCCGGGGCATCCTGAATTTTCTGCTCAAAGCCGGTAGCGGTAACTACCACGGTATCTTGTTCAGCGGCATGGCCGAGTGATGGGAGACTGGCGACGCATACTGCGGCAGCTACAGCCTTAACGTGAGGTATAGTCATTTGTATCATTCCATTTAAATGAATCAAACTGCGCGTCATGTGAAAGGCCATGACAATTGTATGTATTTGTCTTTTAAGGACTCTTTTCAGTAAAGAAGCGGGAGGATTGTACAAAAGTATGAATATTTGTAAACACAAATGATAATAGAAATCATTTGTGTTTGATATGATTTGGGGTGAAATACTTTTTTAATCAATAAGATAGTGAAGGAAGAAAAAAGGAGAAAAAGTGAAGGAATGATGGAGGGATGAAGAAGATGGACACCTTTTTGACGCTGAAAGAACCCAACCGAAAGACAGCGGCGATGGCGCCACTGTCCTGTTATGGCTGGCTTATAGTCGATGGAATTTGGCGAGTAAGGCCAGTGACAAGGTGGTTAACAGGATTGCGATCACGGCATAGAGATAGACTCCAGACCACTCCCAGTTGTTCTTCACTAATATCACCGGTACGCCTGCTAACGCCGCGCCGACATAGCTAAACAATCCGCGGAAGCCAGTTATCGATCCCGCCGCATCTTTGTGAGTGACGTCCAGACAACCTACGGCAAAAAGCATATGCGGCCCGTACAGGGCGAAACCCATTATGGTGAAGAGAATGGCCGTAATGGTATATGAGGTATCCTGAACCAGTGGGATTAAGGTAATACATACGCACAGCATTAATGCGAATATTAAGCCTGTCATCCAGCGGTTACTTTTAAACATAAAGTCAGATAAGTAACCCGCCAGTAGCCCTCCGGCAAGTCCACCGGCTTCAAACCACGAGATAATGGAGTTGGCTTTAATCAGACTCCAGCCATGCACCTGAGAATAGTAAATTTGCGGCCAGTCATTGAGGATGGTGCGGGCAATATAAACGGACATATCGCCAATGATAATAATCCACACTAATGGGTTAATCAGGATATATTTGACGAAAATCAGCCAAAAGGAGAGATTTACCGGACTGGCTTTCACTTGGGCAAGCTCTGTTGGATCCTTACGCCATTCGCCAACGTTAGGCAAACCTAAGGTCCCGGGACGGTCTTTAATCGTAAAGAGCGCTACGATCCCCATCAGCAAGGAGATTGCGCCCGGTACATAAAAACCCATTTTCCAGCTACCGCTCCAGACAATCGCGAAACTTGTCAGCAGTGGGGCGAGACTACCGCCAATATTATGCGCCGCTTCAACGACCGCCCACCAACGTCCGCGTTCATTCTTGGAAAACCAGGATGCCATGATCTTTGCCATTGGTGGAAAACTGGTGCCCTGGAGGATAGCATTGAGGCTGTACAACACATAAAACGCGGCAACGCTGTCGGAAAAACCAAACAGAATATTAACGATCCCCACGCCAATGAGCACCGGGCCGGTCATGGCTTTCGGATTGATTTTATCAACCAGCATGCCGCCAACAAACTTCATTGAGCCATACAGGATGTAAAACAGTGAAGACATGATGGCAAAATCTTCTGCGGTCAGAGTGGTATCTGACAGCATGGCCGGCATGGCGGCTGAGAAGTTTTTACGTGTTAAATAAAAGACCGCGTAAGAGATAAAAACCGAGGTAATAATCTCTATCCTGAATTTTTTGTAAGTATGGTCAATCTCTTTTTTTTCTTTTACAACCGGCTTATCAGCCTGGCTGAATATAAATGATTTCAAGCTCATATGATCTTCCCTTCAGACAGTGCTTGTGGGGTTATAATTCATTTTCGATAAAGAACAAAAGCGACTCGAATCCGTGAAAATTAATCTGATTTGTAATTAAATTTCTGACCGCGGGTTTTGCTCGCCAGGCAATACCAGTGCCAGCATACGTGAGCATGGGAATATCGTTGGCGCCATCACCGCAGGCGATAATATTATGCTGAGGCATCTGCAGAGAGTCGGCAATCATGGCCAATGTTTTTTGCTTATTTTCTGCATTCATGATTGGCGCGGAAATATTATCTGTCAGCATGCCATTACTGACTTCAACGGTATTTGAAAATATATAGTCCAGCTGATATTTCTGTTGTAAGCGGTGGGTGAAAATATCCAGTCCGCCGGAAATGATCGCTGTTTTAAATCCTTTCTGCTTGAGGAATGGCAAAATGGTGGTGATGCCGGGAGAGGCCGTCATCCGATCGCATACGGCATTAATGACATGGATGTGTGTCCCTTTTAACATTCCGATGCGCCGGGTGAAACTGTTATTGAAATCCAGTTTTCCTTCCATCGCTTGCTGCGTCAGTTCTGTTATCCGATCGGTGATGCCTAGCGCGCGGGCGATCTCATCCACACCTTCTTCCTCGATAAACGTCGAGTCCATGTCAAAGGCGATGATCCCGTTCGTCGGGATGATTTGCGGTTTTAGGAAAAAATCAAATTGCTGAGTGAACGATGTAGCCCTTAGTTTCTTGTATATGTCATCGGTGAATATTTCATCGGGTATTGATAATTTTAAATACGGTTTATTGAATGCGGCTATAGATAATTGTTCCAGTGCGCACGGATATTGTTTGGTCTCGGTATTTAGAAATGTATTGTGCAACCATGCCTGAAGTTTTTCAGGATCTTTTGCACTAATAAAATAAATAATTGCCATTATGTCACTCCTGTAAATTAAGGTTATTTTAATAGTAGGGGGTGACGATTGAATCCTGCTTTATCACAGATGTGAATGTTAAAAAAAAGATAAAATAGTATTGTTTTTTATACCAATAAATAAACAAAGTCTGAAAGGTATCATTTTTGATATACACGTCACGGTCTGTTGCTACTGGCGGTATATTCTATTTTAACTAACAGGGATGGGTCTAAAATGGAAAGTTGTATTGATATTTTTAAAGTCGTCATAGGGCCTTCCAGTTCAAGAACAGTAGGGCCAATGCGTGCCGCGTTTAACTTCATTTCACAATTAAAGCTACAGGAGATCTTACCGCTAACGCGAGAAATCGAGGTTGAGCTATACGGCGCGCTCTCATTAAGCCGCAAGTGTCATAACGTTGATATCGCTCTTTATCTGGGGCTGTTGGGCAATCAGCCGGATGATGTTGATTTACTCCAGCAGATGGATCTCATTAAACGTGCTGAACAGGACGGCACCCTGACGCTTTCTCCTTCAGTTACCGTGACGGTCGCGATTAAGCCGAATCAACAACCGCATTCTGGCCATCCCTATGCGATGACGTTTCGTGCCAGGGATGATTATTTTACGTTGTATGAAGAAACATGGTTTTCAACCGGCGCCGGACAGGTTCGCAAACCCGGCGAGCCGGCGCCCGAGAGAGCCGCGCAAAAAAACGCATTTCCTTTTGCGTTTCAAAATGCCGCGCAGCTGCAGGAACTGTGTCAGCGTAATGGACTATCCGTTGCGGCATTAATGATGAAAAATGAATTACAGGTGCATTCCCAGGCGGCGTTGCATGACTATTTCGCGTACGTTTGGGCGATAATGCAGCAGGCCGTCCATCGTGGTCTGCATACTGAAGGCCTACTGCCAGGCTCATATCAGGTGCCGCGCAGGGCCTGCTCGCTCTATAAATTACTGGCAATGAAACCCTCTGCTAACGACTTTCTCACCAACCTCAACTGGGTGAATGCGTTTGCGATTGCCGTCAGCGAGGAAAACGCCGCTGGAGGGCGAGTGGTGACCGCGCCGACCAATGGTGCGAGCGGTATCATCCCTGCGGTCCTCAGTTGGTACGATAAGTTTGTCTGTAAGTTGGATAGCGCATCGGTTATCCGCTTTTTCCTCACCGCTGGCGCCATCGCGCTACTGTTCAAACAAAACGCGTCTATTTTAGGTTCTGAGGTTGGGTGTCAGGGAGAGATCGGCGTGGCCAGTTCGATGGCCGCAGCCGGATTAGCGGAACTGATGGGGGCGTCAGTTGCTCAGGTGCTGAATGCCGCAGAAATCACCATGGAGCACCATCTCGGACTGACCTGCGATCCGGTTGGCGGGCAGGTACAAATTCCCTGCGTCGAACGAAACGCGATTTCGTCCGTAAAAGCGATTAACGCCGCAACGATGGCGATGAGCCGTGTCAGCGAGCCATGCGTTTCGCTCGATGAGGTGATTGCCGCCATGTATGAAACGGGTAAAGACATGAGCGCGAAGTACCGTGAGACGTATCACGGCTGCCTTGGGAAAATTCAGCCCAAAAATCGGGGAGGGCGGCATGAAATATAACACCATGAATAATGATGAAATCATCTTGTCATTATGCGCTCGCATCAGAGAAACGCGGATTTCTCTGGCGCTAACGCAGCAGCAACTTGCTGACCGCGCACAGGTCGGCATTGCGACCATTAAACGCATTGAGAAAGGCGGCGGCCTCAATCTGGACACGCTTATCTCCCTGTTGCGTGCACTGAATAAGTTGCATCACCTGGATGCAATCTTATTCGAGTCTGAAGTGCGTAATTTTAACGAAGGTTATGAAGGCGGTGAGAGCGTGGGGAGATTACAGGTACGCCAACAGGCGGCCGATCTAAATCGTAAAGCGTCCGCGCCGCAGTCAGAAGAGATGAGCTACAGCGCGGCAATAGAAAATACGCTTTACTGGTGATCACTTCAGCAAATACTGGGCGTGGAAGCGCAGGTGATCCTCAATAAACGACGCAATAAAGTAATAGCTGTGGTCGTAACCTGGCTGGATGCGTAGCGTCATTGGCCATGCAGTCTGACGGGCTATTTCCGCCAGCACTGCGGGCTGCAACTGATCGGCAAGAAACTGATCGCTGTCTCCTTGATCAATTAGCGTCGGAATCGCGTCTGTGGGCTTACTGGCCAGCATTAACGCGCAGCTATCCCACTCAGTCCATTGTGTTTTATCTTCACCCAGATAAGCGCTAAAAGCCTTCTCGCCCCACGGAACGCGACAAGGGTTTACGATCGGCGCAAAGGCTGAAACGCTGGTGTATTTCCCGGGATTTTTCAGCGCCATAATCAATGCGCCGTGACCCCCCATAGAGTGCCCGCTGATGGCGCAGCGATCGCTGACGTTAAACTGCGAATGAATCAGTGCCGGAAGCTCATCACGCAGATAGTCATACATACGAAAATGCGTTGCCCATGGCTGCTGAGTGGCATTGAGGTAAAATCCCGCGCCCTGGCCTAAATCGTAGCCATCATCGTTGGCAACCTGCTCGCCGCGCGGGCTGGTGTCTGGCATCACCAGAACAATACCGAGCTCAGCCGCGATGCGCTGTGCGCCGGCTTTGGTGGTGAAGTTTTCATCATTGCAGGTCAGGCCCGACAGCCAGTACAGCACCGGAGGCGGGGCGTTATCGCGGGGTGGTGGAAGATAAATACTGAAGGTCATGGCGCAATTTAACGTGGCGGAGTCGTGACGCCAGCGTTGCTGCCAGCCTTCAAAACAGCGGTGCTCTTCAAGCATTTCCATGCGTGGCTCCTTGTTGTGTTGAACCTGTATGTGTTTGCGAACTCACCATAATACAGATTATTCATTGCACTGTGAGTAACTTTCACTTCCGCATTGAGCAAACATACTTCATCATCTATATAACTTTACATTAACACTCGACGTCACCGGGCTGAACAGAAAGTGAAGTTGCTACAGCTGAAAGGCTGTGCCAATTTCAATAATTATCGCGGTGAATACTGGATTATGTGCGCCGCCTCACGCACAATGTTCTGGCTGTGATACAGCCTAAAAACTTTGCCCCATGCAGGGCAGAGGCGCCCCACCTGCAGGAGAAGAAGAAATGTCATCACTCAGTAAAGAAGCGGCACTGGTTCATGAAGCGCTGGTTGCGCGTGGTCTCGAAACCCCGCTGCGCCCGCCCGTGCAAGAGATGGATAACGAAACACGCAAACGTCTTATCTCTGGCCATATGACCGAGATTATGCAATTGCTCAATCTCGATTTGAGCGATGACAGTCTGATGGAAACTCCGCATCGCATTGCGAAAATGTATGTCGATGAGATTTTCTCCGGCCTCGATTACGCCAACTTCCCGAAAATCACCGTCATTGAAAATAAAATGAAGGTGGACGAGATGGTCACGGTCCGCGATATTACGTTGACCAGCACCTGCGAACACCACTTTGTCACTATCGATGGCAAAGCGACGGTGGCGTATATTCCGAAAGATTCGGTTATTGGTCTGTCGAAGATTAACCGCATTGTGCAGTTCTTCGCCCAGCGCCCACAGGTACAGGAACGCCTGACCCAGCAAATTCTCACCGCGCTGCAAACGCTGCTCGGGACGAATAATGTGGCGGTGTCGATTGATGCGGTGCATTACTGTGTGAAAGCGCGCGGCATTCGTGATGCGACCAGTGCGACCACCACCACTTCTCTTGGTGGATTGTTTAAGTCCAGCCAGAACACGCGTCAGGAATTCCTGCGCGCAGTACGTCATCACAACTGATTAGGGCAGGAACCATGGAGCGTAATGTCACGCTGGATTTTATTCGTGGCGTCGCCATTCTAGGTATCCTGCTTCTCAATATTAGCGCCTTTGGCTTGCCAAAGGCGGCATATCTCAATCCTGCGTGGTATGGCGACATCACCTTATCCGATGCCTGGACCTGGGCGCTGCTCGATCTCTTTGCGCAGGTAAAATTCCTCACGCTGTTTGCGCTGCTGTTCGGTGCCGGTCTGCAAATGCTGCTCCCACGCGGTAAACGCTGGATCCAGTCACGGCTTACGCTGCTGGTGTTATTGGGTTTTATTCACGGTTTACTCTTCTGGGATGGCGATATCCTGCTGGCATATGGCTTGATCGGCCTGATTTGCTGGCGGCTGATCCGGGATGCGCCGTCGGTAAAAAGCTTATTTAATACTGGTGTGCTGCTGTATCTGGTGGGCGTTGGCGTACTGCTGCTGTTGGGTGTGATCTCCGGGAGCGAAACCAGCCGCGCCTGGACGCCGGATGCTTCAGCGTTGCTGTATGAAAAATACTGGAAAGTGAACGGCGGAATGGAAGCAATCAGCAATCGCGTGGATATGATGTCCAATAGCTTGCTGGCGTTGGGTGCTCAGTACGGCTGGCAATTGGCGGGCATGATGCTGCTCGGCGCGGCATTAATGCGCAGCGGCTGGCTAAAAGGGCAATACAGTTTGCAGCATTATCGTCGCACTGGCGTGTTGCTGGTCATCGTTGGGATGCTCATTAACCTGCCTGCTATTATCGCCCAGTGGCAACTGGACTGGGCTTACCGCTGGTGTGCCTTCCTGTTGCAAGCCCCGCGAGAGCTGGGTGCCCCTTTGCAAACCATTGGTTATGCCGCGTTGATGTTTGGTTTCTGGCCTCAGCTTAATCGCTTAAAATGGGTCATTGCCGTCGCCTGTGTGGGACGCATGGCATTAACCAACTATCTGTTACAAACCTTAATCTGTACCACGCTGTTCTATCAATTCGGCTTATTTATGAAATTCGACCGACTGGAGCTGCAGTATTTCGTCATCCCGGTCTGGGTCATTAACTTACTTTTCTCAGTGATATGGCTACGTTATTACCGCCAGGGCCCGGTGGAATGGCTGTGGCGTCAATTAACCCTGCGTGCTGCAGGGACATCATTACCGCGAACATCCAGATAACGATCTGGATCACATTCATTAACAAAATGGATGTAAGCGCTTTCATTCCTGTGACATCACTCACGCAGTCCGTTTCATTGTGCTGACAAAATACCCAGCCTGGGGTGTCTGCGGGCAGCCGCAATCTAAAACAGGGCAGTGAATATGGTAACCATTCGTGATGTGGCACGGCAGTCTGGCGTTTCTGTAGCGACCGTTTCCCGCGTATTGAACAACAGTGCGCTGGTGAGTCCCGATACGCGTGAAGCGGTAATGAAAGCAGTCACTCAGCTTGGCTATCGACCTAATGCCAACGCACAAGCGCTGGCGACGCAGGTAAGCGACACGATTGGTGTTGTCGTCATGGATGTATCAGATGCGTTTTTTGGCGCGCTGGTAAAAGCCGTGGATATGGTTGCCCAACAGCATCAGAAGTATGTCCTGATTGGCAACAGCTACCATGAGGCGGAAAAAGAACGTCATGCCATTGAGGTGTTGATTCGCCAACGCTGTAACGCATTGATTGTACACTCTAAAGCACTGAGCGATCGGGAACTGGCCGAGTTTATGGATCAAATCCCCGGCATGGTGCTGATCAATCGCCTGGTACCGGGTTACGCCCACCGTTGCGTCTGCCTGGATAACATCAGCGGCGCTAAAATGGCGACCCGTATGTTGCTGAATAATGGTCATCAACGCATCGGTTATCTGGCATCAAGCCATCGCATTGAAGATGACACCATGCGCAAAGAAGGGTGGTTAACTGCTCTGAAAGAGCAGGGGATTGTTGCGGCAGAAAGTTGGGTCGGCACCGGTTCGCCCGATATGCAGGGCGGAGAGTCTGCGATGGTGGAACTGCTGGGGCGCAATTTACAACTGACGGCAGTCTTCGCTTATAACGACAATATGGCCGCTGGCGCGCTGACAGCGCTAAAAGATAACGGTATCGCTATTCCATTACACCTTTCAATCATTGGCTTCGATGATATTCCCATCGCGCGTTACACCGATCCGCAGCTAACCACCGTGCGCTATCCCATTGCCTCTATGGCAAAAATGGCGACGGAGCTTGCACTACAGGGCGCGGCTGGCACGCTGGATCCGCAGGCGACGCATTGCTTTATGCCGACGCTGGTACGTCGCCATTCAGTGGCGCTGCGGCAGAATGCGGCACCGATCACTAACTTATAACGCATCGCGATGTAACCGCTTTCAATATGTGAGTAAATTCACAGTATATTAACAATGCGATAGCTATGATGACACTGTTTGTTGCGCTGTAACTACTATGTAACGGTGAATAATCACTTTCATCGAGGTATAGCTGCCTTAAACGATAATTAAAGCCTGTTTTGGGAGCGTTGCCAGACACGGAAGAAATATTTTTAAAAGTGAGCTTCGGCGTTCAGTAACACTTCAGTAACGTTCTGCCTGCCGAGCATTTATCTCAAGTACTACCCTGCATAATAAAACCGGAGATACCATGAATAAGAAGGTGTTGACCCTGTCTGCTGTAATGGCAAGCATGTTATTCGGCGCGGCTGCGCACGCTGCTGATACCCGTATTGGTGTGACTATCTATAAGTATGACGATAACTTTATGTCAGTGGTACGTAAGGCTATTGAAAAAGATGCCAAAGCGGCGCCAGATGTACAACTGCTGATGAACGACTCGCAGAACGACCAGTCCAAACAAAACGATCAGATCGACGTGCTGCTGGCAAAAGGCGTTAAAGCACTGGCGATTAACCTGGTTGACCCGGCAGCTGCAGGCACGGTCATTGAAAAAGCACGCGGACAGAACGTACCGATCGTGTTCTTCAACAAAGAACCTTCTCGCAAGGCGCTGGACAGCTATGACAAAGCGTATTACGTCGGTACTGACTCTAAAGAGTCCGGTATTATTCAGGGTGATTTGATTGCCAAACACTGGGCAGCTAACCCGAACTGGGACCTGAACAAAGACGGCAAAATTCAGTTTGTTCTGCTGAAAGGCGAACCGGGACACCCGGATGCTGAAGCACGTACTACTTACGTGATTAAAGAGCTGAACGACAAAGGCATTAAAACTGAGCAACTGCAGTTAGATACTGCAATGTGGGATACCGCTCAGGCGAAAGATAAGATGGATGCGTGGATGTCCGGTCCGAACGCGAACAAAATCGAAGTCGTTATCGCCAACAACGATGCGATGGCAATGGGCGCAGTTGAAGCGCTGAAGGCACACAATAAAACCAGCGTACCGGTATTTGGCGTGGATGCCCTGCCTGAAGCACTGGCGCTGGTGAAATCTGGCGCTATGGCCGGTACCGTGCTGAACGATGCGAATAACCAGGCGAAAGCCACCTTTGATCTGGCGAAAAACCTGGCTGATGGCAAAGGTGCGGCAGATGGCACTAACTGGAAAATTGAGAACAAGATTGTTCGCGTTCCGTACGTAGGTGTCGATAAAGATAATCTGGCCGAGTTCACCAATAAGTAAATACTCCGTCTGTGGGCGCAATTTCATTGCGCCCTTAATAACGCACTCTGCAAGGCCAACAAGGTATAATTATGGTCAGCACACATACTCAGTCGTCAGGCGAATACTTATTGGAAATGACCGGCATCAACAAGTCCTTCCCCGGCGTTAAGGCGCTTGATAATGTCAATTTAAAAGTCCGCCCGCATTCTATTCACGCCTTAATGGGGGAGAATGGCGCGGGGAAATCAACATTATTGAAATGTCTTTTCGGCATCTATCAAAAAGATTCCGGCAGTATTTTATTTCAGGGTAAAGAAATCGACTTTCATTCTGCTAAGGAAGCGCTTGAGAATGGTATTTCGATGGTACACCAGGAATTAAACCTGGTATTACAACGCTCTGTGATGGACAACATGTGGCTGGGACGCTATCCCACCAAAGGCATGTTTGTCGATCAGGAAAAAATGTACCGCGATACCAAAGCGATATTTGATGAACTGGATATTGATATCGATCCGCGTGCGCGCGTCGGCACATTATCCGTTTCACAAATGCAGATGATTGAAATTGCGAAGGCGTTCTCCTATGACGCCAAAATCGTCATCATGGATGAACCAACGTCATCGTTAACCGAGAAAGAAGTTAATCATCTGTTCACCATCATCCGTAAGCTGAAAGAGCGTGGATGCGGTATTGTTTATATTTCTCACAAAATGGAAGAAATCTTCCAGCTGTGTGATGAAATTACCGTTCTACGCGACGGCCAGTGGATTGCGACCCAGCCGCTGGAAGGGCTGGATATGGATAAGATCATCGCCATGATGGTAGGGCGTTCACTGAACCAACGTTTTCCGGATAAAGAAAACAAACCTGGTGAAGTCATTCTGCAAGTGCGTAACCTGACCTCGCTGCGTCAGCCGTCGATTCGTGATATCTCGTTTGATTTACACAAAGGGGAAATTCTCGGGATTGCCGGTCTGGTGGGTGCAAAACGCACGGATATTGTTGAAACGCTTTTTGGTATTCGTGAGAAATCATCGGGTACAATTACGCTACACGGCAAAAAGATTAATAACCACAGTGCAAATGAAGCCATCAACCATGGTTTTGCGCTGGTCACGGAAGAGCGCCGCTCAACCGGTATTTATGCGTATCTGGACATTGGTTTTAACTCGTTAATTTCTAATATCCAAAATTACAAAAACAAAGTCGGTCTGTTGGATAATTCCCGCATGAAGAGTGACACCCAGTGGGTAATTGACTCCATGAGGGTGAAAACACCGGGCCATCGTACGCAAATCGGTTCACTTTCTGGCGGTAATCAGCAAAAGGTGGTTATTGGTCGTTGGTTATTAACGCAGCCAGAAATTCTGATGCTGGATGAACCGACGCGTGGAATCGATGTTGGCGCGAAATTTGAAATTTACCAGTTAATTGCCGAACTCGCGAAAAAGGATAAGGGGATTATTATTATTTCCTCTGAAATGCCGGAGCTGCTGGGTATTACCGATCGTATTCTGGTGATGAGCAATGGTCTCGTTGCCGGAATTGTTGACACTAAAACAACAACGCAAAACGAAATCCTCCGTCTTGCGTCTTTGCACCTTTAAGATTAGGGGCTCCTCATGAGTGCGTTAAATAAGAAAAGTTTTCTTACTTACCTGAAAGAAGGCGGAATTTACGTTGTTCTTTTGGTTTTGCTGGCGATTATTATTTTCCAGGATCCCACTTTCTTAAGCTTACTAAACCTGAGTAATATTCTCACACAATCCTCGGTGCGTATTATTATCGCATTGGGTGTGGCTGGACTGATTGTTACCCAAGGGACCGACCTGTCGGCGGGGCGTCAGGTTGGCTTGGCGGCAGTGGTGGCAGCGACTTTGTTGCAGTCGATGGAGAATGCCAACAAGGTGTTCCCGGAAATGGCGACGATGCCGATCATTGTAGTGGTGCTGATTGTCTGCGTGATTGGTGCCATTATCGGTCTGGTGAACGGTATTATCATTGCTTACCTGAACGTGACGCCGTTTATCACCACCCTGGGTACGATGATTATCGTTTATGGGATCAACTCCCTGTACTACGACTTCGTCGGCGCATCGCCAATCTCTGGCTTTGACAGCGGATTTTCAACCTTTGCACAGGGCTTTATTGCACTGGGCAGTTTCCGACTCTCCTACATCACCTTCTACGCGTTGATTGCCGTGGCCTTTGTGTGGGTGCTGTGGAACAAGACCCGCTTCGGTAAAAACATTTTCGCCATCGGCGGAAATCCGGAAGCAGCGAAAGTGTCTGGGGTAAACGTTGCGCTGAACCTGTTGATTATCTATGCGTTGTCTGGCGTGTTCTATGCCTTCGGTGGTTTGCTGGAAGCCGGGCGTATCGGCTCGGCGACCAACAACCTCGGCTTTATGTATGAGCTGGATGCGATTGCGGCGTGCGTGGTTGGTGGCGTGTCGTTCAGCGGCGGGGTAGGTACCGTGTTTGGCGTGGTGACCGGTGTGATTATCTTCACCGTCATCAACTACGGTCTGACCTACATCGGCGTAAACCCTTACTGGCAGTATATTATCAAGGGCGGCATTATCATCTTCGCGGTCGCGCTGGACTCACTGAAGTACGCGCGTAAGAAGTAATCGTACAATGTAAAAAGCCCGGTGCAGCGCAACCTGCACCGGGCTTTTTTATCTGCGTTACAACGTTAACGCATGTTCTTTCTCTCCGGGTTTAAATTTCACCTCGCCCAGATCAATACAGGCTACCGGGCAAACGTGACCGCACAATAAACATCCCACACATTTTTCTGTATTGCAGTGCGGTGTACGGGTTTCCTCATTCCATTCCATCGCCTGATGCCCGCCGTCATAGCAGGAGATGTAGCAACGACCACAGCCGACGCATTTATCAAGATGGATGTTCGGATAGACAATGTAGCTACGGTCAAGCTCCTCGGCGGGGATGATATTGGCATTGGCCAGACCCACCATCTCCTCCAGTGAGTCAAACCCTTGATCGGCGAGGTAATGTGACAGCCCGCTGATCATGTCCTCCACAATCCGATATCCATATTGCATGATCCCGGTGGTCACCTGCAGCGTGGCCGCGCCTAACAGTAAAAACTCGGCGGCATCTTCCCAGGTCTCAATTCCTCCAATGCCGCTAATCGGAAAATCCCGCAGTTCAGGGTGCATGCGTAGTTGTTGGATAAATCTCAAAGCAATAGGTTTAACGGCCTTGCCGGAGTAGCCGGAAATACTAGATTTACCGTTGACGACCGGCATCCCGATTTTCCTGTTCAGGTCGATATTAGTGATGGATTTAACCGTATTGATGGTCGCGATACCGTCGGCTCCTCCGCGTTTTGCCGCCAGCGCCACCTCACACATATCACCAATATTTGGTGTCATTTTAGCCAGCATTGGCAGGGACGAACCGCGTTTAACCGCCCGACAGTATTTTTCAACCAGCTCAGGGCTTTGTCCTACATCGCTGCCCATAGCATGCGAGGTCATTTGCGGGCAGGAGAAGTTACACTCGATCATATCTGCACCCGCTTCTTCAACCAGGCGGGCCAGTTCCTGCCATTGCTGCTCATTTTCCCCCATGACCGACGCAATCAGGACCTTATCCGGGTAGTCTTGTTTCAGTCGCCGAATAGCAGCCAGATTCTCCTCCAGCGGATGCTCGGCAATTTGCTCCATGTTTTTGAAGCCAATAAAGCCGGTATCTTCTTTGCTGAGATGGTCAAAACGTGGGGAAACTTCATTCGCAATAAAGAAACCGATCGTTTTAAAAACAATGCCGCCCCAACCGCTATCATAGGCTTTGGCGCACATTTCATAACAGTTGCCCACCGGGGAGGAAGAGAGGCAGAACGGGTTGGGAAATTTGACGCCGCAAAAGGTAATAGAAAGATCTTTCGTTAACATGAGCAAGCTCCCTCTAAATAGTGATGAATGGCCTGAGCGGCTTCTTTTCCGGTTTTCACGGCGTAAACGACCGTTTTATCGCCTTCAACAATATCGCCTGCAGCAAACAGAACCGGATCAGCAGTTTGGTAGTTTTGCGTATTGATTAGATTGCGCTGTGGCTTTAACGTGGCGAAATTATCAAGCTGAGCGTGTTGACCGACGGCAAGAATAATGTGCTCGGCTTCTAGCATGAGTTCGCCTGGCAGGCGTACGTGCTTAAAGGTAACTTGATTTCCGCTTACCGCCACGGGCGTGAAACCGTCAATAATCGACACGCCTAATGCCTGGGTGCTGCTGAATTCTTTATCGCTGGCCGGAAAATCAGCCAGTTCTTCACGCGCGACACAGGTGACTGACGGGCAGCCCAGCAGTTTCAACGTACTGGCGACATCCATCGCCACATCGCCACCGCCGATGATCAATACACTTTTGGCGACGGTAATATCGCCGCTGGCTTGTCGGGCGCGTTGCAGAAAATCGACGGCAATTTCAACGTGATTCGCTTTCTCAAAAAGAGGCAATGTTGAGCCGTAAGACATACCTGGGGTAACCAGTACGGCGCGATATTCTGCTTTGAGTTGCTCAACGGAAAGGGCATTGCCGACTTCACAATTGCACTTGATGGTCACGCCCATTTCAACGATACGGGCAATTTCATGATCCAAAACCGAATGCGGCAAACGAAACTCTGGGATGCCATAGCGCAACCAGCCGCCTGGCTGAGCCTGTTTTTCGAAGATGGTTACGTCATAACCAAGATTGCTCAGCGTTACGCTGGCCTGTAATCCTGCCGGACCTGCACCGATAATAGCGACCTTGCCCAGCGTTTTTGTTGCCGGCTGATAGATTTTCATCGCGGTTTGCTGTTCAAAATCGGTAATAAAGCGCTGCAGACGCGCAATATCGATAGGTTTATCAATTCCTGAACGCGTACACCCGCGCTGGCATAATTTTTCGGTTGGGCAAACTCGAGCGCACACCGCACCGAGCGCATTATTTTCGCGGATAGTTTCGGCTGCGCCTTTAAAATTACGGAAATAAATGGAGCGAATAAATTTCCCCGGGTCGGTTTGCGCTGGGCAATCCTGACTACAGGGGGCATCGTGACATAATAAACAGCGGGAAGCCTCTTTTATTGCTAATAATGGGGTAAAAGCAGGCGTGAGCTCATCCAGATAATTTTGTTGTGGCATATTTTCTTCCTTAATGCTTGAGTAAATTAAGGCAAACCGTTAATAACAAAATATAAAAAGTGAAAGGCTATTCTTAAGGCTAAGCACTGCAGGAAGAGTATTCTGTGAAAGGATTCACAAATAGAAGATAGTTTGAGGGAAATGCTGACGGGCAGCATTAATCCCTTATCTTGAAATGGTAACTATTATCAAAATATTAGCTATTCTCAAACGCTAATATAAAGGCAAATGCGTTATCGATAAAAAACTAAGTAAATAACCATACCGAAGGATAAGCACCCGCATCCAGCATAAACCAGTACGTAAGACCAAAATTGCAGCGGCTCTTGATTGCGATAAGCGAAAACCGGTTCGCGCGCATTCTTTTTAATTTTATCTACGGCTCCCGAGCGCCAGCCTTTCCAGGCTTCACGAAAACAAAACACGGGAATGAGCAGAAAGGCCAACACGACGAAAAGGGTTTGTACATCCATGCTTATTTTCCTTGTTTCTTTTGTAATTCGAGCAGTTGTTCAGGCGTGACTGCCGGATATCCCTGTGCATCGTCCGGTACCTGATGCATGGTAGGGATAGGGACCAGTGGGCCTAAAAAGCGGGGTTCACGTTTAAAAATGTAGAGATCGGCAAGTGCGCCAAAACGGGCACCAAATTCACGTACCCGCACGGTGAGCATATCTTTTGGCGAAGGTACGGCGTAGCACTGGGCCTGGATACCCATATGGAGCGCAATAAACAAGGCACGCTCACAGTGGAATCGCTGGGTAATAATGATGAAATCGTTGGTATCGAACACCTTACGGGTACGCACGATGGAGTCGAGCGTTCGGAACCCGGCGTAATCAAGCACGATGTCAGCGGGATCGACGCCTGCGGCAATCAGATCTTTACGCATCGTCATGGGTTCGTTGTAGCTTTGCTGTGCGTTGTCGCCGCTTAACAGCAGATAGTTTACCTTCCCGCTGTTATAGGCGTTCAATGCGCCCTGAATGCGGTAGCGGTAATACTGATTGATGACGCCGGTGCGGTAATACTTCGCCGTGCCCAGAACCACTCCTACCTGGCGGTAGGGTAAATCCTGCAGTTCGTCGTAAATGTAGGGAGCAGTCTTCCAGCTCATCCACCGATCGAGTCCAAGCACAGTCAAAAGCAGCAAGCCTAGCAGGACTAACAGGCTGTAAAACACGCGCTTTAACATGCAGAAAACTCGTTATTTGGATGGAATTTCAATCAGGCTACTTTACCCGAAGACGTAGCGCAAGAAACAGCAATCTGATTGAGGGGATTTTAGTCACTGTTGCCCGATGACGTTACGCCATCGGGCAACACGACTTAGTCGAGTAGCACGCGCTCTATATTGTCGCAGCCCAGTGCTTTCAGTGTGGCAGACGTCGCATCCCACTGAATTAACGGCGCATCGGCTTTTTCAGCCAGCACGGCGCGTTGGATATCTGGATAATCATAACCGTTCAGATTCAACAGGTTCAACGCGCCTTGCAGTGGTGGCAGGGTTGGGTTAAAAGCAGCATTTTCAGCATAGCTGCCGCTAAAAATACGACCATCTTTACACTCCAGCGCCACGCCGCTTGGGGATTTGCTGTACGGCATATGACATCTGTTGGCAGCGGTGATTGCTGCCTGGGTCAACGCATCGCCCTGCAGTGCGAAGCCGTGATCCTGATCGTCCATCAGCAGCGTTTTAATCTCCAGATCTTTCGGGCCGAAGGCATCTGGCAGGTAATCGCGCAGCACATGTGGCGCACGTCCCGGCAGATGAATACGTAAATCCAGTCCGCTGTTTAGTTCGTTCATAAACTGGCGACAGTGGCCGCACGGCGTGTAGTTGACGGTGATGGCGGCGAGCCCTTTTTCACCGCGCAGCCAGGCGTGGCTGATAGCGCTTTGCTCGGCATGAACAGTTTGCTGCATGGTCGCGCCCAGGAACTCCATGTTCCCACCGAAGTACCAGTTGCCGCTGATGCCGCGAGAAATAGCCCCAACGTTGAAATTGGACAGTGGAGTACGCGCGCAGGCCGCAGCCAGCGGCAGCAGAGCGAATGCCAGCGCGTCTTCGTCCAGTCCCGATTCGCGTTTCAGCAAAGAGACCTGCTCAGCAGTCAGCATGGCGGGGAAATGCGCATCCGCCAGAACAGGGGCCAGGGCTGATTGCAAGTTATCCGCGAGTTGGGCAAAAGCAGTTTGAAAACGTGGATGCATGGCGATGCCTCATAACAATGTAATGGAATCGTAGTTTACGGGCCCGTTATGGCTTTATATGTGATCCAAATCCCATTGTGTATGCAACTTATGAAACTTAAATGAAAAATGTGCAACGCATCGCAAATAAATAGCTAAAAAATGAAGGTTAACCCACCACCGCCAGAATAATCGGGAACAGGAATGGGGCAACCAACGAGGTGATAATGCCGCAAATAACCAGTGCCAGAGAGCTAAACGCGCCTTCCTGGTAGTCCAGTTCTGCACAGCGTGCGGTACCCAGGGCGTGCGACGCGGTGCCCATTGCCAGCCCCCGAGCGGCCTTGGTGCGAATACGCATCGCATTAAGCAACGTATGACCAAATACTGCCCCGAGGATACCGACAAAAATAACGCATACGGCGCTGATAGCCGGAATACCGCCAATACTGCCTCCCACGGCCATAGCGATAGGCGTGGTGACCGATTTTGGCATGATAGACGCGGCAATTTGCGGTGATGCGCCCATCAACAAAGCGATTGTTGTACCTGTTACCATCGCCACAACGCTCCCGGCAAAACAGATAGCAATGATTGATTTCCAGCGGGCGCGAATTTGGTGCAACTGTTCGTATAACGGATAGGCCAGCGCGACCACGGCAGGTTGCAGTAAATCGTTCAGTACTTCGCTGCCTTTGAAATAGTGATCGTAGGGAATGCCGGTCAGCAGCAGAATGGGAATAATCACAACCATGGCAACCAGCAGCGGGTTCAATAGCGGCATTTTAAATCGTGCAGCCAGCTTACGTGCGCCAAAAAATACCGCCAGCGTAAGAGGTAACGACCACCAGATATACGACATCATTCTTTTGACCCTTTTTGCCCAACGATTTTGCGTTCACCGTGCACAATGTGCGAGCTCCAACTCACCACCAGGAAAACGACCAGCGTACTGATGGTACAGGACACCACTACCGGACCAAATTGTGCGCGGAGCAGGTCAAAGTACTGCATGATCCCCACACCAATCGGGACAAACAGCAGGGCCATATAACGAATCAGCACGTAGCAGCCAGGGTTAACCCATTTTGCCGGTAACACCTGCAAAGCCAGTAAGACAAACAGAATCAGCATGCCGATAATGCTGCCCGGAATGGTGATAGGAAGTAGCGACGCAAGAAAAATACCTGCGTAGAGGCAGGCATAAATCAGGACGAATGCGCGCAAATATTGCCAGATAACGTTCAGTGCTTTGCTCATAGTTGAAACCCTTGACGAGACTGATTCATCATACAATTAAACTTAAAAACGTGCTACCGATCACATCATGAATTCTAAGCATAGAGGAAATAGATATCTGGAACATCGGGCGATGGCCCTAACTCTCCGCGCTAAGCCTGTGCCAGATAATACAAAAAACGATTCAGGGCGGTAGTAGGTGTTTCGTTGTTGCGCCAGAATACGCCGACGCTGCCTTTTTGTTCAATCTTCGGCAGATTCAGAATAGCCAACTGCCCCTGGGCGGCATACCGTTGTGCCAGACGCAAAGAAAGAATAGAGATCATATCGCTACTTTGCAGCAGGTTGGTACTGACGTTGATCGACGCCGATTCAATGATGTTTTCCGGCAACATGACGCCGTTATCAACCAGCGCGTTATCAATGCTTATCCGGATAGGGGTTCCTGTTGGCCAGACAATCCAGCGCCAGTTCGCCAGATCGTGCCAGGTGAGCAAGGGATATTTTGCCAAGGGATGATCGGGACGGGCGACGAAACAGACCGGCTCGGTATACAGCACCTGGTAATTGAGCGGCAACTGAAGCGCCCGGCCACCGACGCGACCGACGACGACATCCACCGAACCCGCGAGCAGATCGTGCAGCAGCGGGGTCATCACTTTCTCTTCGATATTAAGGTTCAGGGTTGGCAACTCTTTGAGCAAACCCAGTATTGCCAGTGAAACGCAGTCGGTCGCTACGGGTGAGCAGCCAATCTTCAGACTTCCCACCAGGCCGCCTTGCTTAAAACGGGCGATTTCATATTGCGAACGTTCCATATCATTGAGCAGGCGTTGGGCATGCTGCAGTAACAGCTTGCCGCCTTCGGAAGGACGCAAGCCTTTGCTGTGACGTTCAAAGAGGGTGATGCCAATCTCATCTTCGAGCTGTGATAACCATTTTGACAACGCTGGCTGGGTGATATTCATCATCCGTGCGACGTGAGTCAGATTTCCCTGTTCGCCCAGCGCGATAAGCGTTTGCAGGTGTTGCAACTTAAGTTTCTGCGCCCAATTTGCCATTTGCTATAACCTCCAGGTTATGCCTCTGCATGAAAAGCCATTGTACATTTCATCTCCAAACATACAAAGTCGCAACATACCTAAAACAAAACAGACATCTACTCTACCTGCACTGAGGCATTCACTATGACTCATCAACGTGATCTACAAGCACTGATCGATTCCGCTCCCGTCGGTAAGACCCAGTGGCGCGTTATCATTTGCTGTTTTCTGGTCGTCATGCTCGACGGATTTGATACCGCAGCTATTGGCTTTATCGCTCCCGACATTCGTACTCACTGGCAGCTGACTGCCGGCGATCTGGCGCCGTTGTTTGGCGCAGGCCTGTTGGGGCTAACCGCTGGCGCATTGCTCTGCGGCCCATTGTCTGACCGTTTTGGCCGTAAACGGGTGATTGAACTCTGCGTGGCGCTGTTCGGCGCCCTGAGCCTGATTTCGGCTTTTTCTCCCGATCTACAAACGCTGGTTATTTTGCGCTTTCTTACCGGGTTAGGTCTGGGCGGCGCGATGCCAAATACCATCACCATGACGTCAGAGTACCTGCCAGCGCGGCGGCGTGGCGCGCTGGTGACCATGATGTTTTGTGGATTTACCCTGGGGTCGGCGATGGGTGGAATTGTGAGCGCGCAACTGGTGCCGGTTATTGGCTGGCACGGCATTCTGGTGCTGGGAGGCGTTCTACCACTAATGCTGTTTGTGGCTCTGCTGTTTGCGCTACCGGAATCCCCGCGCTGGCAGGTTCGTCGCCAACTGCCGCAAAACGTGATTGCCAGAACCGTTAGCGCCATCACCCGGGAACGTTATGACACTACCCATTTTTATCTCAACGAGGACACAGCGATTGCTAAAGGAAGCATTCGCCAGCTGTTCGTCGGGCGACAGCTGCCCATTACCCTGATGCTATGGGTAGTGTTCTTTATGAGCTTGCTGATTATTTATCTGCTCTCCAGTTGGATGCCAACGCTGTTAAACCATCGTGGAATTGATCTGCAGCATGCCTCATGGGTAACTGCCGCCTTCCAGATTGGAGGAACGCTGGGGGCGCTGGCACTGGGCATGCTGATGGATAAATACAATCCTTTCCGCGTGCTGGCCGTGAGTTATGCACTGGGCGCAGTGTGCATCGTCATGATTGGCCTGAGCGAGAGCGGTCTGTGGTTGATGGCTCTGGCTATTTTTGGCACCGGCATTGGTATCAGCGGTTCTCAGGTTGGTCTAAATGCGTTAACCGCCACGCTATATCCGACACAAAGCCGGGCAACGGGCGTCAGCTGGTCTAATGCGGTGGGGCGCTGCGGCGCGATTGTCGGCTCGCTTTCTGGCGGCGTGATGATGGCGATGAATTTCTCATTCGATAACCTGTTTTTCATTATTTCCGTCCCGGCGGCCATCAGCGCGGTGATGCTTACGCTGCTGACGGTTGTTATCCGCCAGTCGGCCTCTGCCTCAAATACTCTGCCTCGCGCAGGTGTTGTGAATGAATAAGGAGAATCCCTATGTCTGAACTGAATCAGGATGTTAAGAACAGCCGTCAGCAGTTTTACCAGCATATTTCCGGGCAGAATCTGACCCCTCTGTGGGAGTCGCTGCACCGCCTGGTGCCGCCAACACCGAACGCACATTGCGCGCCTGCGTACTGGAACTATCAGGAGATCCGCCCTCTGCTGTTAGAAAGTGGCGATCTGATTGGCGCGAAAGAGGCGATTCGCCGCGTGCTGGTGCTGGAAAACCCAATGTTGCGCGGACAGTCTTCAATCACTCCAACGCTGTACGCAGGATTGCAGTTAATTATGCCGGGCGAGGTTGCGCCGAGTCACCGCCACAACCAGTCTGCACTGCGCTTTATTGTCGAAGGGAAAGGGGCATTTACCGCCGTGGATGGCGAGCGCACCCAGATGCATGAAGGCGATTTTATTCTGACGCCGCAGTGGCGCTGGCACGATCACGGCAACCCGGGCAGTGAACCGGTGGTGTGGCTGGACGGTCTGGATCTGCCGCTGGTGAACCTGCTGGGCTGCGGCTTTGCGGAAGACTACCCGGAAGATCAGCAGCCGGTCACGCGCCAGGAAGGGGATTACTTACCGCGCTACGCGGCCAATATGTTGCCGCTGCGTCATCAGAAGGGTAACTCATCGCCGATTTTTAACTATCGCTACGATCGCAGCCGTGAAGCGCTACATGACCTGACCCGTATGGGCGACGCCGATGAGTGGGACGGTTACAAGATGCGTTACGTCAACCCGGTAACCGGCGGTTATCCCATGCCTTCGATGGGAACCTTCCTGCAACTGTTGCCGCAGGGCTTTTCCTCACGAATGGCGCGTACCACTGACAGCACTATCTATCACGTGGTGGAAGGAAGTGGGCAGGTCACCATCGGTAACGAGACCTTCAACTTTTCGCCAAAAGATATTTTTGTGGTACCGACCTGGCACGGCGTGTCGTTCCAGACCCACGAAGATACCGTCTTATTCAGTTTTTCGGACAGACCGGTTCAGGAAGCGCTGGGGCTGTTCCGTGAAGCACGCTATTAATTTGGGAGAGAGAAAATGACGCAATATGTATTCGAACCACAAGCGCCTGTTACCGTTCCGGTGGTTGGCTGCGATGAACAATTTCCTGTGCGCCGCGTTTACTGTGTGGGCCGTAACTATGCCGCTCATGCGCGTGAAATGGGCTTTGATCCGGATCGCGAACCCCCATTCTTCTTCTGTAAACCTGCTGATGCGGTAGTCCCGGTGGCAGCTGGTCAGATCCTTGAACTGCCGTACCCATCGCAGACCGATAACTATCACTATGAGATAGAGCTGGTGGTGGCGATTGGTAAAAAGGGCAGCGATATTCCGCTGGAAAAAGCGCACGAATATATCTGGGGCTATGCCACCGGTCTGGATATGACCCGCCGTGACCGGCAGATGGAGATGCGTCAGATGGGGCGTCCGTGGGAAATCGGCAAAGCGTTTGATCTCTCCGCGCCCATCGCGCCGTTGCATAAAGCCAGCGAAAGTGTGGATGTTAACCATGCGCCAATCTGGTTGCAGGTCAACGGCGACGATCACCAGCGTAGCGATATTCGCCACCTCATCTGGTCTGTGAATGAAACCATCAGCTATCTGTCAGGCTTTTTCGAACTGCAGCCAGGCGATCTGATCTACACCGGTACACCCGAAGGCGTAGGGGCGGTAGTGAAAGGGGATGTGATCACCGGAAACGTAGACGGTTTAACCCCCATCGCCGTGAAGATTGTCTGAGGTGGATAATGAAGCTGTACAGTTTCTTTAATAGCTCCGCGTCATATCGTGTACGCATTGCGCTGGCGCTGAAGGGGCTCGATTACCAAACGGTGGGCGTCAATATTCGCATTGGTCAGCAGAACGAACTGGCCTACCGGCGGATGAACCCGTTGGGGCTGGTGCCTACGCTGGTGACCGATGACGGAGAATCACTCGGGCAGTCTCTGGCGATAACCGACTGGCTGGATCATCACTTTCCGCAGTCGCCGCTGCTGCCTGCTGACTTCCCGACGCGCAGTAAGGTGCTGGAAATTGTTTATGCCATCGCCTGTGATATCCATCCCGTAAATAACATGCGGGTACTGCGCTACCTGAGCGAAGAGTTAAAAGTCAGTGAAGAAGATAAAAAACGCTGGTATGCGCACTGGATCCAGCAAGGGTTAAGCGCGGTGGAACAAATGCTGCGCCAGAGTCACTCGGGGACGTTTTGCGTGGGGGACGCACCGACGCTGGCGGATTGTTGTCTGATCCCGCAGTGGGCAAATGCGTTGCGGATGGGTTGCGATCTGAGCGGATATCCGCGCTGTCAGGCGGTATATGATGCCTGTACCCAACTTCCGGCGTTTATCGCCGCCGCGCCCGAGAATCAACAAGACAAAATTCCAGCCTGATAAGGAGAACGACAATGGCTAAAGTGACACGCGCAATTATCGTGGGTGGCGGGATTGGCGGCGCGGCGACCGCGCTATCGCTGGCCCGTCAGGGCATTAAAGTGATGTTGCTGGAGAAAGCGCACGAGATTGGTGAAATTGGCGCAGGTATTCAGCTCGGGCCGAATGCATTCTCTGCTCTGGACAGCCTTGGCGTGGGGGAAGTTGCCCGTCAACGCGCCGTTTTTACCGACCACATCACGATGATGGATGCGGTAAATGCGAAAGAGGTAGTACGGATTGAAACCGGGCAGGCGTTCCGCGATCACTTTGGCGGTCCTTATGCGGTTATCCATCGAGTTGATATTCACGCCAGCGTTTGGGAAGCGGCGCTGGTGCATCCTAACGTTGAGTATCGCACTTCAACTAATGTGGTTGATATTCGCCAGACAGAGAATGACGTGACGGTATTTGACGAGCACGGCAACAACTGGACGGCGGATATTCTGGTGGGCTGTGACGGTGTAAAATCGGTTGTTCGTCAGTCTCTGATTGGCGATGCTCCGCGGGTTACCGGGCACGTGGTCTATCGCGCCGTGATTGATTGCGATGATATGCCGGAAGATTTGCGCATTAACGCGCCGGTATTGTGGGCCGGACCGCATTGTCATCTGGTGCACTATCCACTGCGCGGCGGCAAACAGTACAACCTGGTGGTGACCTTCCACAGTCGTCAGCAGGAGGAGTGGGGGGTGAAGGATGGTAGCAAAGAGGAAGTGCTCTCCTATTTTGCGGGTATTCATCCACGCCCCCGTCAGATGCTGGATAAACCGACGTCATGGCGGCGCTGGTCAACCGCCGATCGTGAGCCGGTAGAGAAATGGGGAACCGACCGCATCACGCTGGTGGGAGATGCCGCGCACCCGGTGGCGCAATATATGGCGCAAGGAGCCTGTATGGCGCTGGAAGATGCTGTCACGCTAGGTAAAGCGTTACAGCAGTGTGACGGCGATGCGGCTGATGCCTTTGCGCTGTATGAGTCGGTGCGTATTCCGCGTACCGCACGCATCGTCTGGTCAACGCGCGAAATGGGACGCGTCTACCATGCCGCAGGTGTCGAGCGTCAGGTGCGTAATCTGTTGTGGAAAGACAAATCGCAGGCGGAATTTTATCGCGGTATGGAATGGTTATACGGCTGGAAAGAAGATAACTGCCTGCTGCCACGTTGAGCCTCTTTAATCTCCCGAACGGAGGCGCTACCATAGCGCCTCTTTTTTTGCGGGTGACGATATGCGTGTTTTACTGGCGCCGATGGAAGGCGTGCTCGACTCACTGGTGCGCGAGCTGCTGACTGAAGTGAATGATTACGATCTGTGCATCACCGAGTTTGTGCGCGTGGTGGATCAGCTCCTGCCGGCAAAAGTATTTCATCGACTCTGCCCGGAACTGCATAACAACAGCCGGACGCCATCCGGCACGTTGGTTCGCATTCAGCTGTTAGGACAGTATCCGCAGTGGCTGGCGGAGAATGCCGCGCGCGCGGTAGAACTGGGATCGTACGGTGTCGATCTGAACTGTGGTTGTCCGTCGAAGCTGGTGAACGGCAGCGGCGGTGGCGCAACGTTACTGAAAGATCCTGAGCTTATCTACCGGGGCGCAAAAGCTATGCGCGAGGCGGTCCCGGCTCATCTCCCGGTGACGGTGAAAGTGCGTCTGGGCTGGGATAACAGCGATCGGCAGTTTGAAATTGCCGATGCCGTGCAGCAGGCTGGCGCCAGCGAACTGGCGGTGCATGGTCGAACCAAGGAACAGGGCTATAAGGCAGAACATATTAACTGGCAGGCGATTGGCGAGATCCGCCAGCGACTGACTATTCCGGTTATCGCGAATGGCGAAATCTGGGACTGGCAGAGCGCCCAGGATTGTATGGCCATCAGCGGATGCGATGCGGTGATGATCGGACGTGGCGCATTAAATATTCCAAACCTGAGCCGCGTGGTGAAATACAACGAACCGCGTATGCCGTGGCCTGATGTCGTGACGCTGTTGCAAAAATATACCCGTCTTGAAAAGCAGGGGGACACCGGGCTGTATCATGTAGCGCGGATTAAGCAGTGGTTAGGGTATCTGCGAAAAGAATATTCAGAGGCAACCGCGCTGTTTCAGGAAATTCGTGCGTTAAACAGTTCGCCGGATATCGCGCGTGCGATTCAGGCTATTACCCTTTGAACACAGCTGATGCGCCAGACCGGATTAAATGCTAATGCCTTATCCGGACTGGCTGATAGGCAGCAATATCAAAAAATCATCTTAAACACGCCTGTTACCACCAACAGTCCAATCAGAAAAATAATCAGAATAACCCACAGCAGAATTTTCATTAACTTTCCTTTTTTTGGTAAGTTCAGATTGAGTATAGGAAAGTATTAATCATTCTGCCTGGAGGCGCTGTTATGCTGGTTTACGTGCGCTGAGCAGAAACACCATCGGCCGCTCTTTTTCTTCATCTAACGCTGGGTTTTCAGCAATCTGTTGCGCGGAAGGTCCCCACTCATCGACACAAACGATGTCGAATCCGGCCCCAATCAGCGCATTAATCCAGGTCGCCAGCTTACGATGCTGTTTTTTGACGCCCTCAGCAAACCAGTTACTGATGCGCTCACCTTCCTGCTGATAATGATTAATCGGCCAGGAGAGTTGCCCGGTTTTATCTTTGATCCAGCCCTGGTTAAGCGGTGCGGTATAAATTGGATGCTCAGCAGAGAAAACCAACATACCTCCCGGTGTTAATGACTGGTAAATGGTTACGAATAATCGTTCTATATCGTGCAAATAGTGCAGGGCAAGCGAGCTATAAACCAGATCAAAGGAATTTGGGGGCAAGGTAAGCGTTTCGATATCTTCACGCTGATAAACGATGCCATTACCCTGCGTCATACTGTGCGCCTGAGTTAACATTTTTTGTGAAATATCCAGTCCCATTACACTGGCAGCCTGATTATCGCGTGCGTAGCGGCAAAACCAGCCATATCCACAGCCCAAATCAAGAATGTTTTTGCCTTGAAGAGAGGGGAGCATCGCTTGTATTGTCGGCCATTCTGGCGCGCCGTCGAGCCCCTTTACTGAACGATCCAGCGTGGCATATCCGGCAAAGAACTCAGGATCGTCATAGATATTCTGTGACATAAAATCTCCATCCATTAATTATTAAAACTATTTAACCTATATTATTCGCGAGGTGTATATTTTTCTGATTTTATATTTTTATTGCCAAAGATGTATTGCCACGCGTAACTAAAAAAGCAAAAGCGACAAGTCGTAATCTCTGCACATCTTTTCTTACCTGTATATATCCATGAATCGTAATTCTGTGTTTATCACCACGGCATTGTTGCCGCTTTTTGTTCTGATGGCAGGCTGTGCGCCTATGCATGATGACCGCCAGTCTCTGTCACAGCAGACCCCTGCTGCGAATGTCGATACCACATTGCCTGCCGCGTTAAAAAATGGCTGGCCGGACAGCCAGTGGTGGAGGGCATATCACGACCCACAACTTAATGCGTTGATTGACAGCACGTTGCGAAATTCTCCTGATATGCAGGTAGCGGAACAGCGCATTCAACTGGCGGAGGCGCAGGCTAAGGCCGTGGAAGCACAGGATGGCCCGGAGATCGACTTCTCCGCAGACGTTGAGCGTCAGAGAATGTCAGCTGAGGGGCTGATGGGACCGTTTGCCATTACCGATCCGGCCGCCGGAACAACAGGACCGTGGTACACCAACGGAACCTTTGGTTTAACCGCTGGCTGGAATCTGGATCTGTGGGGTAAAAATCGGGCTGAAGTGACGGCGCGCATTGGGGCCGTTAAGGCACGTGAGGCTGAGCGCGAGCAAACCCGGCAGCTGCTGGCGAGCGGTGTCTCCCGCCTTTACTGGGAATGGCAGACGCAGGCGGCGCTGAAAACCGTACTGACGCAAATCGAAAGCGAGCAGCAAAATGTGATAACCGTCGATCGTCAGCTGTATCAAAACGGTCTAACTTCTTCAGTGGAAGGCGTTGAAACTGATATTGATTCCAGCAAAACAGAGCAGCAGTTGAATGATGTCAGCGGTAAAATGAAGGTGATTGAAGCACGGCTGAGCGCGCTGACCAATGCCCAGTCCACTGCCCTGAAGCTCCATTCGACCCCACTGCCCGCGGTCGAAAGCCAGCTCCCGTCACAATTGGGTTACTCGCTACTGGCCCGCCGCCCGGATTTACAGGCGGCGCACTGGTACATTGAATCATCGCTGAGCAGCATTGATGCGGCGAAAGCGGCTTTTTATCCCGATGTGAATCTGATGGCATTTTTACAACAGGATGCGTTACATCTGAGTGACCTGTTCCGCCATTCCGCGCAGCAAATGGGCGTAACCGCCGGGCTGACACTGCCTATCTTTGACAGCGGCAGGCTGAACGCAAATCTCGATATTACGAAAGCGCAAAGCAACCTGACGGTGGCGAATTACAACAAAGCGGTGGTGGATGCGGTGAATGACGTGGCACGTGCTGCATCGCAGGTAGAAACATTAGCGCAGAAAAATCAGCATCAGCAGCAGATTGAACATGACGCTCAGCGCGTAGTGGGGCTGGCTCAGGCACGCTTTAATGCGGGTATTATTGCGGGCTCCAGGGTCAGCAAGGCAAAGATCCCGGCATTACGTGAGCAGTGCAACGGTCTGCTTTTGCAGGGCCAATGGCTGGATGCCTCAATTCAGTTGACCAGTGCGCTGGGCGGCGGTTATCACGCGTCCTGATTAATCGGCCCGACGGTGTTCTGCTGTCGGGCCATCTTCATTGCGCTTTACGCGTGCTTCGCCGTTTCATCCACCAGCGGACGCCCGCGACAATCCCGATAACCAGCACCAGCCAGATGCCATGCTTGATATGCTGGTCAAGGCTGTGCAGCCACGGCGCTATCACTTCACCACCGATGTAGCCCAGAGTAGTAAATAACGATGCCCAGACAAACGCGCCAAGAATATTTAGCGGTAAAAAGATCTTCGGCGGCAGGTGACTGGCGCCAATCAGTAAGGGACCAATAACGCGAAAGCCGTACATAAAGCGCGTACCGACTACAAACAGGTAAGGACGTCGCTGGATTATCTTCTGTGCGTAATCAATTTTCGCCTGGTGGCGCGAGAAACGCTGCAAAATTTTGCCGCCAAAACGACGTCCGAGTAAATAAAGCAACTGATCGCCAATCATCCCGCCCAGCGCGACCGAGAGTACCACCAGGGGAAATTTCAGGACGCCCTGATGCGCCGCAACGCCGCCTAACAGGGTAATGGTTTCGCCTTCCGCCAGACTGCCGATGATTAACGCAGCATAGCCGTATTGCGCAACATAATGATTTATATCCATACGATTGTATGACCTCCACTGCTAATAGCATACACCCTATGATTATTTGATGCCGGAAAAGCCGCGTAGTAGCGCTTAAGGTCGCTCAGCTCTCCAGTGCCTGATGGCGCTTCGCTTATCATGCCTACGCCTGAACAAACTTTTTACCCGGCGCTTCGGTATTTTTTCTGTGTACATAAAATAATCAAAAGCTGAATTATACTTGAAGTGTTGAGGTCCGGAGCTGACAACAAGGGGGCGGTATGAACCATGTCTGGGGGCTGTTTTCCCATCCCGATCGTGAAATGCACGTGATCAACAGCGAAAACGAAAGCGTTTCGCATCACTATACCCACCATGTACTGCTGATGGCGGCAATCCCGGTGGTTTGCGCGTTTATCGGTACTACACAAATCGGCTGGAATTTTGGCGATGGCAATATCCTGAAGCTATCTCTGTTGACCGGATTTGCGATGGCAATTCTGTTTTACGGGGTGATGCTGGCGGGCGTCGCCGTTATGGGGCGGGTTATCTGGTGGATGGCGCGTAATTACCCGCAGCGCCCGTCGCTGGCGCATTGTATGGTTTTTGCAGGATATGTCGCGACGCCGCTGTTTTTAAGCGGACTGGTCGCACTTTATCCGCTGGTCTGGCTGTGCGCATTGGTGGGGACCATCGCGTTGTTTTACACCGGCTATTTACTTTATCTCGGCATACCGACATTCCTGAATATCACACGCGAGGAAGGGTTAAGTTTTTCCAGTTCGACGCTGGCGATCGGTGTGTTGGTGCTGGAAGTTCTACTGGCTATTACGGTAATCCTGTGGGGTTACGGCTACCGATTATTCTGACGGATAAACCTGTCTGCGCTGCGTTGTTGACGTAAAAGTCAGCAACGCAGCATTTCGAGACGATTCTCCTGTGGCGGCAAACCTGCCGGATCGCTATGATGCCTGAGCTAGCTTGAGATAATACTTAGTCTCTGGCGGTGTGCGTTGTGACGTGCGTGAACCATTATCAGAAATCTCATCATGCTGAAATTCCGAGTTTCATTATTAAGCCTTGCCCTGGTGCTGGCCGTTCCTTTTGCACCCCAAGCCGTGGCGAAAACGGCAACTACCGCAGCGGCTTCTCAACCTGAGATAGCGTCCGGTAGCGCGATGATTGTTGATCTGAATACCAACAAAGTTATCTATTCGAACCACCCGGACCTTGTGCGTCCGATTGCGTCGATTACCAAATTAATGACCGCGATGGTGGTGCTTGATGCACGACTGCCGTTGGATGAGAAACTGAAAGTTGATATCAGTCAGACACCGGAAATGAAAGGCATCTACTCTCGTGTGCGACTGAACAGTGAAATTAGCCGTAAAGACATGCTGCTGCTGGCGCTGATGTCGTCAGAAAACCGTGCGGCAGCCAGTCTGGCGCATCATTACCCTGGCGGTTATAACGCGTTTATTAAAGCCATGAATGCCAAAGCGAAAGCGCTCGGCATGACTCAGACACGCTTTGTGGAACCAACCGGCTTATCGATTCATAACGTCTCGACAGCTCGTGATTTAACCAAGCTGCTGATCGCCAGCAAGCAGTATCCGCTGATTGGCCAGTTAAGCACTACGCGTGAAGATATGGCGACCTTTGCCAACCCGGCTTATACGCTGCCATTCCGTAACACCAACCATCTGGTATACCGCGATAACTGGAATATTCAGTTAACCAAAACCGGATTTACCAATGCGGCAGGCCACTGTCTGGTGATGCGCACCGTGATCAATAACAAACCGGTGGCGCTGGTGGTGATGGATGCGTTCGGTAAATATACCCACTTTGCCGATGCCAGCCGTTTACGCACCTGGATTGAAACCGGCAAGGTGATGCCGGTTCCGGCGGCAGCGCTGAGCTACAAAAAGCAAAAAGCGGCGCAGATGGCGGCGGCAGGTTCAGCTACGGGTGAGCAAACCGCGCAGAACGATTAAACCGTAGGTTGGCCAAGCGAAGCGCCCCCGGCAACGTGCCCGATGGCGCTTACGCTTATCGGGCCTACGATTCTTTCCAGAACTTTTGCTTACTTGTTTTACCAATACCCGGATTCATACTGTTGGTGGGGTCATTCTCGCGGTAAAAACGGGTTAATGTTTCCGGTGCTTTATACAGATGTCCGACGTTATGCTCTGCCGGATACTGTGCTCCGCGTTCGTGCAGAAGCTCCAGCATCTGCTCTTTCAGCGCATGTGCATCCACGCCTTTTTTCACGATGTAATCCTGATGGAATACATAGCACATAAAGTGACCGTAATAGAGCTTATGCACCAGTTGACTGTCGATTTCTGGCGGCAGATGCTCATACCATTCGGTGTCGTTACGACGCAGCGCGATATCCAGCGCCAGAATATCTTCTACTTCATCGGCATGTACGGCCTGATAACGAATCGCCGCGCCAGCCGCCGCAAAGCGATGCAAAAACGCCTTGCTGCCTTCTTCTGGGGTACAGGCAAAGAAGTCGCCTTCAGCGGTTTTGAAATACTCGCTGAGCCAGTTTTGCGCTTCAGCCACGCCGCCACCGGCCATTTTTAACAGCAGGTGATGCTCGTACTTATCGCGCCAGCTTTTCATGCGTGCCGGTAAGTGGCTGGGGAACAAATGACCAAATTTCTGCATTGCCCGGTCGGTGAAATGCGGACGGAAAATTTTCACTTTTTCCAGCATCGCATCGGTGCGACCTTTCAGGGTGAAAAAGAACGGCATTTTGTCGGTGCCGAGCTTGTCGATCATCAGAAACGTATCTTTGCCATATTGCTCGGCGATGTCGTAAATATCGCGGTGCATATATTCACCGGCGACCGGCAGGTGCTCAAATTTTGCCAGAATATGACGGCGGATTTCCGTCAGCACTTCAGGCTGATTGGTACCGATGTAAAAGACCTGCTGATTTTTTTCGGCTTCGAAGGTGTCCAGACGCACGGCGAAAACCGCGAGCTTACCTGCACAACCGGATGATTCAAACAAGCGATCCGGATCGGCGTTATAGCGGGCGGGCGTGTCCGCCTCAATATCTCTGACGCGGGTGACATAGTCGTGATCGTGCGCGTGTCGCCCGTCGTGGCGGACATCGTCATCTTTAATCCGCTCGTCATCAAGTTTGCTCAGGATCTGTTCCGGGGTCTGGCCCAGCTCGATACCCAGATGGTTGACCAGCTGCAATTTACCTTGTTCGTCAATACGCGCAAACAGCGACATCTCGGTATATGCCGGGCCGCGCTGTACCAGCGAGCCGCCGGAGTTGTTGCAAATGCCGCCAATTACCGAAGCGCCAATACAGGATGACCCGATCACAGAATGTGGCTCACGGCCAAACGGTTTGAGCGCCTTTTCCAGCGAATACAACGTTGTACCGGGATAAGCCAGCACTTGTTCGCCTTTGCCGATGACGTGCAGTTTATCCAGGCGCAGGGTGCTGATAATGACAATTTCGCGGTCGTAATCATTTCCGCTCGGCGTAGAGCCTTCGGTCAGGCCGGTATTGGCGGCCTGCATCAGGATAATTTTATCTGCGGCGACGCAAGCATTGAGAACGCGCCACAGCTCTAAAAGCGAGCCGGGGAACACAACGGCGAGCGCTTCGCCCTGGCCGGAGCGGAATCCCTTGCGATAGCGGGCCGTTTTAGCAGGTTCAGTGAGCAGGTGAGAATGACCAACCAGACGGGTCAGTTCATTCAGGAAAGCTTTATTATCTGTTGTAATGGAAGACATTCTCCACTCCTTGTGGTGGGACTCAATATCAGGAACAAGCATAGCGCTTTGTATGACAATACGCTTTCTCATTCATATTGTCTCTGGTTCGTCTTCTAATGATTTGCGCTGGTTTTGAAAATTAGGAGAATAACCTTAGCTTTCTTTATCGCTCCCGTTTAGTCTTACGGCAAACTGCGGTTTTTGTTATATTTTCGCTGCCTCGTCGGGAAAAAATAAAGAGAGAATCAACATGAAATGGCTATGTTCTGTAGGTGTCGCGGTGAGTCTGGCGTTGCAACCAGCGCAGGCGGACACGCTGTTTGGTAACCATCCTCTGACGCCAGAAGCGCGGGATGCATTCGTTACCGATTTACTTAAACAGATGACCGTGGATGAGAAAATTGGGCAACTACGCTTGATAAGCGTCGGGCCTGATAACCCGAAAGAAGCCATCCGCGAGATGATCAAAGACGGGCAGGTTGGGGCAATTTTTAACACCGTCACGCGCCAGGATATCCGCAAAATGCAGGATCAGGTGATGGAACTCAGCCGCCTGAAAATTCCTCTCTTTTTTGCCTACGACGTATTGCACGGCCAACGTACCGTGTTCCCGATAAGTCTCGGCCTGGCATCCTCTTTTAATCTCGATGCGGTCAGAACCGTTGGCCGTATTTCCGCGTATGAAGCCGCCGATGATGGTCTGAATATGACCTGGGCGCCAATGGTCGATGTCTCTCGCGATCCGCGTTGGGGCCGTGCTTCAGAAGGTTTTGGTGAAGACACGTATTTAACGGCTACGATGGGTAAAACCATGGTAGAAGCGATGCAGGGTAAAAGCCCGGCGGATCGCTATTCGGTGATGACCAGCGTCAAGCACTTCGCTGCTTATGGCGCGGTTGAAGGTGGCAAGGAATATAACACCGTCGATATGAGCCCACAGCGTCTGTTCAACGACTATATGCCGCCGTATAAAGCCGGGCTGGACGCTGGTAGCGGTGCGGTAATGGTAGGACTTAATTCGCTAAACGGTACGCCTGCAACCTCAGATGCATGGCTGCTCAAAGACGTGCTGCGTGATGAATGGGGCTTTAAGGGTATTACCGTTTCCGATCACGGCGCGATTAAGGAACTGATTAAGCACGGTACTGCCTCCGATCCTGAAGATGCGGTGCGTGTGGCGATCAAGTCCGGCATCAATATGAGTATGAGCGATGAGTATTACAGCAAATATCTTCCGGGCTTGATTAAATCCGGCAAAGTGACGATGGCGGAGCTGGATGACGCCGCGCGCCACGTGCTGAACGTGAAATATGATATGGGGCTGTTTAACGACCCGTACAGTCATCTGGGGGCCAAAGAATCTGACCCACAGGACACCAACGCGGAAAGCCGTTTGCACCGTAAAGAGGCGCGTGAAGTAGCGCGAGAAAGCCTGGTGCTGCTGAAAAACCGTCTGGAAACGTTGCCGCTGAAAAAATCCGCCACCGTGGCAGTCGTCGGTCCGTTGGCCGACAGCAAGCGTGATGTGATGGGCAGTTGGTCCGCTGCCGGTGTTGCCGATCAGTCGGTAACGGTACTGACGGGGATTAAAAATGCCGTCGGCGATCAGGGCAAAGTGCTGTACGCCAAAGGGGCGAATATCACCAACGACAAAGGCATTGTCGATTTCCTCAATCTGTATGAAGAGGCGGTGAAGGTTGACCCGCGCTCGCCGCAGGCGATGATCGATGAAGCCGTGAACGCAGCGAAGCAGTCTGACGTGGTGGTTGCGGTAGTCGGCGAAGCGCAGGGTATGGCGCATGAAGCTTCCAGCCGCACCGATATCACCATTCCACAGAGTCAGCGTGACCTGATTGCCGCGCTGAAAGCCACCGGTAAACCTCTGGTTCTGGTACTGATGAACGGACGTCCGCTGGCGTTGGTTAAAGAAGATCAACAGGCCGATGCGATCCTCGAAACCTGGTTTGCCGGGACGGAAGGCGGTAACGCCATCGCCGATGTGCTGTTTGGTGATTACAACCCGTCAGGCAAGCTGCCGATGTCTTTCCCGCGCTCTGTCGGACAGATCCCGGTCTATTACAGCCATCTCAATACCGGTCGTCCGTATAACGCAGATAAGCCGAACAAGTACACGTCGCGCTACTTTGATGAAGCGAATGGTCCGTTGTATCCCTTTGGTTATGGCCTGAGCTACACCACGTTCACGGTTTCTGATGTGAAGCTCTCTTCTCCAACGATGAAGCGTGACGGGACCGTGACGGCCAGCGTGCAGGTGACCAACACCGGCAAGCGCGAAGGTGCGACGGTGATTCAGATGTATTTGCAGGACGTGACCGCTTCCATGAGTCGTCCGGTAAAACAGCTGAAAGGTTTTGAGAAAGTGAATCTTAAGCCGGGTGAAACCCAGACCGTCAGCTTCCCGATTGACATTGACGCGCTGAAGTTCTGGAATCAGCGTATGCAATACGATGCAGAACCGGGCAAGTTTAACGTCTTTATCGGCGTGGATTCCGCCAGAGTGAAGCAGGGCGAATTTGAGCTGCTGTAATTGATTAGCGAGTAAAGGCCGGGTTTCCGGCCTTTATCTTTAGGTGTATGCGCCGCGTCTGCTTCTTATTTCTCATCACGTTATTGCTAACGAATCCCTCTCTTACTCCCCAATTGCCAGGTTAAGCCCTGATTTTTCGACTATGCTTTTTCCTCAAGTCTCTGAAAAGGGCCGCAAAAGGATGAGGAGTACAGCATGATAATCTCAAAAGTATCGGTGGGTTCGCTGGCGCTGTTAGCTGCGATAAGCCTACCCTTACAGGCCGCGTCACCCGTCACGGTCGGTTCAAAAATAGATACCGAAGGGGCGCTGCTCGGCAACATTATTTTGCAGGTGCTCGAAAGCCATGGCGTGAAAACCGTCAATAAAATACAGCTTGGTACCACCCCAGTGGTGCGTGGGGCAATCACCTCCGGTGAGCTGGATATTTATCCGGAATATACCGGTAATGGCGCATTCTTTTTTAAAGATGAAAATGATCCCGCGTGGAAAAATGCGCAGGCTGGATTCGACAAAGTGAAAAAGCTGGATGCAGAGCAAAATAAGCTGGTCTGGCTAACCCCTGCACCCGCCAACAACACCTGGACTATTGCAGTACGCCAGGATGTCGCGCAAAAGAACAAACTTGAGTCCCTTGCTGATTTAGGCCGTTACCTGAAGGACGGAGGAACGTTCAAACTTGCCGCCTCTGCGGAATTCATCGAACGGGCTGACGCGCTGCCAGCGTTTGAAAAAGCCTATGATTTCAAACTGAATCAAAATCAGCTGTTGTCGCTGGCTGGGGGGGATACCGCGGTGACGATTAAAGCGGCGGCGCAGCAGACTTCTGGAGTCAATGCGGCGATGGCTTATGGCACCGATGGCCCGGTTGCGGCGCTCGGTCTGCAAACTTTAAGCGATCCAAAAGGTGTCCAGCCCATTTATGCGCCAGCACCCGTCGTACGTGAATCTGTGCTGAAAGACTATCCGCAAATGGGAGAGTGGCTACAGCCGGTTTTTGCCAGTCTGGATGAAAAAACGTTGCAGCAGCTGAATGCCAGTATTGCCGTGGAGGGGCTGGATGCGAAAAAAGTCGCAGCAGATTACCTGAAGCAAAAAGGATGGGTGAAGTAACGGCGTTTGCAGCGGGTGGGTGTTTTGTCGAATATTTCGGTCAATCGGGTGCTGTTGTTGCTGGTGCTTCTTACTTTCGCGGCGGCAGCGCTGCCTTTCATTAGCTATGCCCCTAATCGTCTGGTGTCCGGCGAAGGTCGTCAACTCTGGGATATCAGCTCCGACACGGCATGGGGATTGGCGGTGGCCTGTTTGCTGCTGTGTCTTCTGAGCGTTGTACCGGGAAGGTCCGGCAATATATTGGCGCTTATTGTTTGCCAACTGTTGGTGATCGCCGCGCTGGTAACCGCAGGTACAACGGCAACGTATCTGGCGAAGACGGGGAGTCCGCTGGCCAGAACCAGTCTGGGCAGTGGATTCTGGTTGGGCGTGGGGCTGATACTGCTGGCCGCCAGTGACGCTATTCGTCGCATTACCGTTCAGGCACTGTGGCGTTGGGCGCTGCATGCTCAAATATTCATTGTGCCGCTGGTGCTTTTGTTCTCCGGCACGTTTAACGATCTTTCTCTGCTTAAAGAATATGCCAACCGCCAGGATGTCTTCAACGACGCGCTGGCGCAGCATCTGACAATTCTGTTCGCTACCGTGGTGCCCGCGCTGCTTATTGGTGTGCCACTGGGCATCTGGTGTGCTTTCTCTGTCACCCGTCAGGGGCCGGTATTTGCACTACTGAATATCATCCAAACCATTCCCTCCGTCGCGCTGTTTGGCCTGTTAATTGCGCCGCTTGCCGGGTTGGTGAAGCACTTTCCTTTATTGGGCAAGTTCGGCGTCGCGGGAACCGGTATGACGCCTGCGCTTATTGCGTTGGTGCTGTATGCGTTGTTACCGCTGGTACGTGGCGTTGTGGCTGGGATGAATCAGGTACCGCGGGATGTACTGGAAAGCGCTCGAGCAATGGGAATGAACACTTTCCAGCGATTTGTCTCGGTGCAGTTCCCGCTGGCATTGCCGGTCTTCTTACGCAGTTTACGGGTAGTGATGGTGCAAACCGTGGGAATGGCGGTGATTGCTGCGCTGATTGGAGCAGGGGGATTTGGCGCGCTGGTCTTTCAGGGATTGCTCAGTAGCGCCGTCGATTTAGTGCTGTTGGGCGTGATCCCAGTCGTTGTGCTGGCAGTGTTGATTGATGCGCTGTTTGATTTAGGTCTCGCGCTGCTAAAGGTATCGAATAATGATTGAATTTCGCCACGTCAGTAAAACCTATGGTCAGCAAAAAGCCGTTGATGACCTTAACCTGCAGTTAGGGGAGGGCAGCTTTTCGGTGCTAATCGGCACGTCAGGTTCGGGGAAGTCCACCACGCTAAAGATGATCAATCGGCTGGTTGAACACGACAGCGGGCAGATCCGCTTTGCCGGAGAAGAAATTCGTAGCCTGCCGGTGCTGGAGCTACGACGGCGCATGGGGTACGCGATTCAGTCTATTGGCTTGTTTCCCCACTGGACCGTCGCGCAGAACATCGCCACCGTACCGCAACTGCAAAAGTGGTCGCGCTCACGTATTGATGACCGAACAGATGAACTGATGGCGCTGCTGGGTCTTGAGGAAAGTTTGCGCCACCGTTATCCGCATCAGCTTTCCGGCGGACAGCAGCAGCGGGTCGGGGTTGCGCGTGCCCTGGCGGCGGATCCGCAGGTGCTATTGATGGATGAGCCTTTTGGCGCGCTGGACCCGGTCACCCGCGGTGCGCTGCAGCAGGAGATGACGCGTATTCACCGTTTGTTGGGGCGTACCATTGTGTTAGTGACGCATGATATCGACGAGGCGCTAAGACTGGCGGAACATCTGGTGCTGATGGATGCAGGAAAGGTCGTGCAGCAAGGCACGCCGCTGTCGATGCTCACTGCGCCAGCGAATGATTTCGTACAAACCTTTTTTGGCCGCAGTGAACTGGGCGTACGTCTGTTGTCGCTGCGTACGGTAGGCGATTTTATCCGTCGAGGAGAACACTCAGACGGCGAGCCGCTGGTGGATGAGATGACGCTTCGTGATGCGTTATCGGTGTTCGTGGCGCGCGGTTGCGACGTTTTACCGGTTGTGACGCTGCAGGGGTTATCCTGCGGAACGCTCCATTTTCGCGATTTGCTTTCGGAGATGCCGACCCGTGAAACGTCTTGCTGATCCACTGCTGTGGCTTGTTGCGTTGTTTCTGATCCTGTTGGTTGGATTGCCTCACAGTCAGACCCTGTTTAGTTCGCTATTTCCTGAGCTGCCACGTCCCGTGTATCAGCAGGAAAGTTTTACAGCGTTGGCGCTGGCCCATTTTACACTGGTAGGGATCTCAAGCCTTATCGCCGTATTGATTGGCGTTGGGGCGGGAATTGCGGTAACCCGACCCTGGGGCGCGGAATTCAGGCCGATAGTGGAAACGATTGCCGCCGTGGGGCAGACATTTCCGCCAGTTGCGGTGTTGGCGATCGCTGTACCGGTGATGGGATTTGGTCCTGAACCGGCAATTATTGCGCTGATCCTGTATGGGGTATTACCGATCTTGCAGGCAACCCTGGCGGGACTTGGCGGCATTTCTTCCAGCGTGATGGATATCGCCAGTGGAATGGGCATGAGTCAGGGGCAGCGGCTGCGTAAAGTAGAGTTACCGCTGGCGGCCCCGGTTATTCTGGCCGGGATTCGCACGTCGGTGATTATTAATATAGGCACTGCAACCATCGCCTCAACCGTTGGAGCGAACACGCTGGGTACGCCGATTATTATCGGGCTGAGTGGGTTCAATACCGCCTATGTGATTCAGGGGGCGCTGTTGGTCGCGCTGGCAGCGGTAATTGTTGACCGCGGTTTTGAGAAATTAGCGAGACATCTTACCCGGCACGTAAAATAAAGGTATAACCTGCCAGCATGACACCGCCGATACCGCCGATGGCCATCAGCAGGAAGAGGGTAATGACACCGATTTTAGCTGCGCTCATTATGCACTCCTTATGTGAATCCAAGGATTGTACACGTTTGTTAATAGAATATTAAATACCGAGTGGATAAATATCGTGACCCAACGCGCGCCATTCATTCAGCTGTTGTTGCTGAGCGGGCGTTTGGTTATCGCCGCACCAGACAAGCAAGGTACGACCTTCAAACAGCTCCGGTCGCAGTTGGTTCAGCGAATGAGCAAGGACGTCAATGCGCCACCCCTGCTGGCTGGCGACCCAACCTTCCAGCCATAAGCGGGTCGTATCCTGAATGTTCCAGCCAACCACCAGAGCATCTTTGCCCTGTTTCTTGCGTGCTGAGGCAAGACAAATCGCGATGTAGTTGATTAGTACGCCGTCGAGGATCCCCAGTAACGCCTGGAGGATCGGCTGCTGACATTGCAGACGTCGGCGTAACGGAATGAATAAATGGGTGTTGAGCGTTTGTGCGGGATAATCCTGACCACGCTCTTTTATCCACAGTCTGAGACTATGCAGATTATTACTTTGCAAATAGTTCAACAGCGTCTCTTGTTGTTCACGCCAACCGTTATGCACATCAATGCTCTCATTGCTGAGCAACATTTTAACCTTGCTGACCTGGACACCGTTGTTGATCCAGCGTTTTATCTCACGGATCCGATCGATATCCGCGTCGTTAAACAGGCGATGTCCGCCGTCTGTCCGTTGCGGTTTCAGTAATCCGTAACGCCTCTGCCACGCGCGTAAAGTGACAGGGTTGATATCACAAAGCAAAGCCACTTCACCTATTGTGTAAAGCGCCATCGTCGTCTCACTTATGCTTGCGAGGTCCCAGTTTTACTTTAGACGCTCTTTTGCGAACCAGGTAGTTTTGCCTGTTTTTTGATCAATAAATGGGTGGGTTTGTAGTCATGATCGCGCTTTCGAGTGATCGTTCTCACAAATTCCTTTTTTTTTGCAACACTTCAAAGAAAGTTACGCGCAGCCCATGTATGTTACGCGCTTTTAAGAGATGTGTGGTTGGCGGGTATGTACGAGTTTAATCTGGTGTTGCTGCTGCTTCAGCAGATGTGCGTGTTTCTCGTTATCGCGTGGCTCATGAGCAAAACGCGTTTGTTTATTCCGCTGATGCAGGTGACTATCCGGCTGCCGCACAAACTGCTTTGCTACGTTACCTTTTCCATTTTCTGCATTTTGGGCACCTATTTCGGGCTGCACATTGATGACTCCATTGCGAATACTCGCGCTATTGGTGCGGTAATGGGCGGGCTGCTTGGCGGCCCTGTGGTTGGCGGCTTAGTCGGTCTGACCGGTGGTTTACATCGTTATTCAATGGGCGGAATGACGGCGCTTAGCTGCATGATCTCGACCATTGTGGAAGGGTTGCTCGGCGGACTGGTGCACAGCGTGCTCACCCGTCGTGGTCGTACCGATAAAGTATTCAGCCCGCTGACGGCGGGCGCCATTACCTTTGTTGCTGAACTGGTGCAGATGTTGATCATCTTATTGATCGCCAGGCCGTTTGATGATGCCTATCGACTGGTCAGCAATATTGCCGCGCCTATGATGGTGACCAATACCGTCGGCGCCGCCTTATTTATGCGTATTTTGCTCGATAAACGGGCGATGTTTGAAAAATATACCTCCGCTTTTTCCGCCACCGCGCTCAAAGTTGCCGCTTCAACGGAAGGGATTTTGCGCCAGGGGTTCAACGAGGTTAACAGCATGAAGGTTGCTCAGGTGCTGTATGAAGAGCTGGATATCGGTGCGGTGGCGATTACCGATCGTGAGAAACTGCTGGCATTTACCGGTATTGGTGACGACCATCATCTGCCGGGCAAACCTATCTCTTCCTCGTACACCCAGCGGGCGATTGAAACCGGAGAGGTGGTTTATGCCGACGGCAATGAAGTCCCTTATCGCTGCTCTTTGCATCCGCAATGCAAATTAGGTTCGACGCTGGTGATCCCCTTGCGGGGTGAAAACCAGCGGGTGATGGGGACCATCAAACTGTATGAAGCCAAAAACCGTCTCTTTAGCTCAATCAACCGCACGCTGGGGGAAGGGATCGCCCAACTGCTTTCGGCGCAGATTCTGGCCGGACAGTATGAGCGGCAAAAAGCGATGCTCACGCAGTCGGAAATAAAACTCCTGCACGCCCAGGTCAATCCCCATTTTCTGTTTAATGCGCTCAACACCATCAAAGCTGTGATCCGACGTGATAGCGAGCAGGCCAGCCAACTGGTGCAGTATCTGTCGACGTTCTTTCGTAAAAATTTAAAACGCCCGTCGGAAATTGTGACGCTGGCCGATGAAATTGAACACGTTAATGCTTATCTGCAAATTGAAAAGGCACGGTTCCAATCGCGTCTTCAGGTGACCTTGACAGTGCCAGAAGAACTTTCGCATCAGCAATTACCCGCTTTTACTCTGCAACCCATCGTGGAGAATGCCATCAAACACGGTACTTCTCAGTTATTAGATACCGGTGAAGTATCGATTACCGCCCGTCGAGAAGGGCAATATCTGATGCTGGATATCGAAGACAATGCCGGGTTGTATCAGCCAACATCAGAAGCCAGTGGACTGGGTATGAATCTGGTCGATAAACGACTGCGCGAGCGGTTTGGCGATGATTTTGGCATTAGCGTAGCGTGTGAACCTGACCGCTTTACCCGAATCACTTTACGACTTCCCCTGGAGGAACTGGCATGATCAAAGTGCTAATTGTCGATGACGAACCGTTAGCCCGGGAGAATCTGCGGATCCTGTTGCAGGAGCAAAGCGACATCGAGATTGTCGGCGAATGTTCGAATGCGGTGGAAGCCATTGGCGCGGTACATAAATTGCGTCCGGATGTTCTGTTCCTTGATATTCAGATGCCGCGAATCAGCGGCCTGGAAATGGTTGGCATGCTTGATCCCGAGCATCGTCCGTACATTGTTTTTCTGACCGCCTTTGATGAGTATGCGGTGAAAGCCTTTGAAGAACATGCGTTTGATTATCTGCTCAAGCCGATCGAAGAAGCTCGGCTGGAAAAAACGCTGATCCGTTTGCGTCAGGAGCGCACGAAGCAGGATGTATCACTCCTGCCAGAAAATCAGCAGGCGCTGAAGTTTATTCCGTGCAGCGGTCACAGCCGAATTTATTTGTTGCAAATGGATGACGTGGCGTTTATCAGCAGCCGTATGAGTGGCGTATATGTGACCAGCAGTGATGGTAAAGAAGGCTTCACTGAGTTGACGCTCAGGACGCTGGAGAGCCGTACTCCTCTGCTGCGTTGTCATAGACAATATCTAGTAAATATGGCGCAATTGCAGGAGATCCGTCTGGAAGACAACGGCCAGGCGGAACTGATTTTGCGTAACGGGCTGACTGTTCCGGTGAGTCGTCGTTATCTTAAAAGTCTAAAAGAGGCGATTGGACTGTAAAACTGATACACTGCGCGCCATTGCATCACCGACAGTTGAAGGCTCTATGCTAAGTAACGATATTCTTCGTAGCCTGCGCTACACCCTGAAAGCGAACAATAACGACATGGTGCGTATTCTTGCGCTTGCTGACATGGAATCCATCTCCGCAAATTTCGATACCTGGACGACAAAAGAAGATGAAGACGGGTTTGTTCGCTGCCCGGATATCATTCTCTCCGGTTTTTTAAACGGTCTGATTTATCATCTGCGTGGTAAAGATGATTCTGCACCGGAACTGGCGCTTGAGCGTCGTGTTAACAATAATACGGTGCTGAAAAAACTGCGTATCGCTTTTTCACTGAAAACCGATGATATTCTGGCAATTATGACCGAGCAGAAATTCCGTGTGTCGATGCCGGAAATTACCGCCATGATGCGCGCGCCGGACCATAAGAATTATCGCGAATGCGGCGATCAGTTCCTGCGTTATTTTCTGCGTGGTTTAACGTCGCGAGAGCATAAAAAGAAAGCGTAAAGCAGCGCTGGCGACCACGATCAAAATCGGGTCGCCGATGCTTTACTTCACTTCTTTAAAACCCGCCGATTCCATTACCGTTTGCATTTGCTTCATGCTGATGTTTTTATCGGCGTTTTCAGATAGTTTCATCCCTGAAATGGCCTGCAACGCTTTTATATCAACTTTTTCCATATCGATAGTGACATTTTCTTGCGCGTAGGTATCTGAATAGGTGAGTTTTTCTTCTATACCAGTAATGTTTTGATATTTGGCGCTTAATGCGTCGAATACTTTTGCTGCTTCTTCTTTATTGCTGGCACCGACTGACGCATAGCTGATTTTACTTTCAGAGATTTGCTTCAGGACCTTATCACCTTTATAGGTGTAAGAGACAGTGATATCCGAACCGTTGAGGTTGGCATTAAATGTTTTTGTCTCTACTTTATCACCGCATCCTGCCAGGGAAAAAACCACAACCGATACCACGGCGAGAGAGAAAAATTTTTGTAACGCTTTCATGTAAAACTCCATTTCATGAATATCGGATGTTAAACAATAACCTCCACGAATCTGGTAAGCCCGGACTATCTTGATCCCAGTGCAGTATAGAATAAATCTAATATTAACAACTGAGCAGTCCGAAAATGGATTAAGGGTTAAGATTAGAGGAAGCACTCACGTAGCAAAAAAAAAGCGCTGCGGTTGCAGCGCTTGAGATACTTGACTTACTTCACCTGTTGGCCTGGTTTTGCACCTTCATCCGGGCTTAACAGGAAGATATCTTTCCCGCCAGGACCTGCGGCCATTACCATCCCTTCAGAAATGCCGAAGCGCATCTTACGAGGAGCCAGGTTAGCAACCATAATGGTCTGGCGGCCAATCAGGGTTTGTGGATCCGGATACGCAGAACGAATACCAGAGAAGACGTTTCGTTTCTCACCACCGAGATCCAGCGTCAGACGCAGCAGTTTGTCGGAACCTTCCACGAATTCGGCGTTTTCAATCAACGCTACGCGCAGGTCAACTTTGGCGAAATCGTCAAAGGTGATGGTTTCCTGAATCGGGTCATCCGCCAGCGGACCGGTTACTGGTGCGGCAGCGGCTTTCACTTCTTCTTTCGACGCTTCCACCAGCGCTTCAACTTGTTTCATGTCGATGCGATTGTACAGCGCTTTAAAGGTGTTGACCTTGTGACCGAGCAGTGGCTGCTCAATGGCATCCCAGCTCAGTTCGCAGTTCAGGAACGCTTCCACACGTTCAGCAAGCGTTGGCAGAACCGGCTTCAGGTAGGTCATCAGCACACGGAACAGGTTAATGCCCATGGAGCAAATTGCCTGCAGGTCGGCATCGCGGCCTTCCTGTTTAGCCACAACCCACGGTGCTTGTTCGTCAACGTAGCGGTTTGCCACGTCGGCCAGCGCCATGATTTCACGAATAGCTTTACCAAATTCACGGCTTTCCCATGCTTCGCCGATCGCTGCTGCGGCGTCGGTGAAGGTTTTATACAGCGCCGGGTCGGCCAGCTCAGTCGCCAGAATGCCGTCAAAACGCTTAGCAATAAAGCCTGCATTCCGGGATGCCAGGTTGACTACTTTGTTGACGATATCGGCATTAACGCGCTGGACAAAGTCCTCCAGGTTCAGGTCGATGTCATCAATACGTGAAGATAGTTTCGCCGTGTAGTAATAGCGCAGACTGTCGGCATCGAAGTGCTTCAGCCAGGTGCTTGCCTTAATGAAGGTGCCACGAGATTTAGACATCTTCGCGCCGTTCACTGTCACATAACCGTGGACGAACAGGTTGGTCGGCTTACGGAAGTTACTGCCTTCCAGCATGGCAGGCCAGAATAGGCTGTGGAAGTAAACGATATCCTTACCGATGAAGTGATACAGCTCGGCGTCGGAATCTTTCTTCCAGTATTCATCAAAGCTGGTGGTGTCACCGCGCTTATCGCACAGGTTTTTGAATGAACCCATATAGCCAATTGGCGCGTCCAGCCAGACGTAGAAGTATTTGCCAGGCGCATTCGGGATTTCAAAACCGAAGTACGGGGAATCGCGGGAAATATCCCACTGTTGCAGGCCGGATTCGAACCATTCCTGCATTTTGTTGGCGACCTGCTCCTGTAACGCGCCGCTGCGCGTCCACGCCTGCAGCATTTCGCTGAATGACGGCAGATCAAAGAAGAAGTGTTCGGAGTCACGCATCACCGGCGTCGCGCCAGACACAACGGATTTCGGCTCGATAAGTTCGGTCGGGCTGTAGGTTGCGCCGCAGACTTCACAGTTATCGCCGTACTGATCCGGAGACTTACATTTCGGGCAGGTGCCTTTAACAAAACGATCCGGCAGGAACATGCCTTTTTCCGGATCGTAAAGCTGGGAGATTGTACGGTTCTTAATAAAACCGTTTTCCTTCAGGCGCGTGTAAATCAGCTCAGACAGCTCACGGTTCTCTTCGCTGTGCGTCGAGTGGTAGTTGTCATAGCTGATGTCAAAACCTGCAAAATCAGTCTGATGCTCCTGACTCATTTCACCGATCATCTGCTCTGGCGTGATCCCAAGCTGCTGTGCTTTCAGCATGATTGGCGTACCGTGTGCGTCGTCCGCGCAGATGAAGTTAACCTGGTGGCCGCGCATTCGCTGGTAACGGACCCAGACATCAGCCTGGATGTGCTCCAGCATATGGCCGAGGTGGATTGAGCCGTTGGCGTACGGCAGCGCGCACGTTACCAGAATTTTCTTCGCGACTTGAGTCATAGTGGGCAATTACTTCTTTTGTAGTGAAAAGGGCTTTGATAGTACCAAAATGGTAATTACTGCGCCAAGCGATAAGGGCATTTATCCGTAAATGAATAATTGTTGCGGTTGGAGTAAACTACCTGGTGACTATTGTATATTCAGAACAACAAAAAGGAGTCGGGATGAACGCACAATCCCAGGCCAAATCACCAGAGACCCTGCGCGCCATGGTTGCCGGGACGCTGGCGAATTTTCAGCATTCAACCCTGAAGCATAATCTGACGACGCTTAAAGCGTTGCACCACGTCGCCTGGATGGATGACACGTTGCACGTTGAGCTGGTCATGCCGTTCGTCTGGCATAGCGCGTTTGAGGACTTAAAAGAGCAATGTAGCGCCGATCTGCTGCGTATTACCGGCGCGAAAGCGATCGACTGGAAACTGTCGCATAACATCGCGACGCTGAAACGCGTGAAAAACCAGCCAGGTATTAATGGTGTGAAAAACATCATCGCCGTCAGTTCAGGTAAAGGTGGCGTGGGTAAATCCTCTACCGCCGTGAACCTGGCGCTGGCGCTGGCTGCAGAAGGGGCGAAGGTGGGGATTCTGGACGCCGATATTTATGGTCCGTCTATCCCGACAATGCTTGGCGCGGAAAACCAGCGTCCAACCTCGCCAGATGGTACCCACATGGCGCCGATCATGTCTCATGGTCTGGCAACGAACTCCATTGGTTATCTGGTCACTGACGATAACGCGATGGTGTGGCGCGGCCCGATGGCCAGTAAAGCGCTGTTGCAGATGTTGCAGGAAACCTTATGGCCGGATCTTGATTATCTGGTACTGGATATGCCGCCGGGCACTGGTGACATCCAGTTGACGCTGGCGCAGAACATTCCGGTAACGGGCGCGGTTGTTGTCACTACGCCGCAGGACATCGCGCTGATCGATGCGAAAAAAGGCATTGTGATGTTCGAAAAAGTCGAAGTGCCGGTATTGGGTATTGTTGAGAATATGAGTATGCATATTTGCAGCAATTGTGGCCATCATGAGCCAATCTTTGGCACCGGTGGCGCGCAGAAACTGGCCGAGCAGTACCACACCCAACTGCTGGGACAAATGCCGCTGCATATTTCTCTGCGTGAAGACCTCGATCGCGGTACGCCGACGGTTATCAGCCGTCCAGACAGCGAATTTACCGCCATTTACCGCGACCTTGCAGGGCGTGTGGCGGCACAGCTGTATTGGCAGGGAGAAGTTATTCCGGGCGAGATTGCTTTCCGCGCGGTGTAATTTATAGCGTTACAGATATTCACCGCATTAATGTATTATTGATGCGGTGAATATATTAAATTTAAAAATATTACGATATTGTTCATTCTGCGTTTATAATTCATACCTTTTTCCGAATAAATCATCTCAATGCATCATTGTAATTGATCAAATCTATCTCATTAATCTACAATTTCAATTGGTTCAAACAAGGTAGTTAACCCATAATTCACAGTGCAGGCAGTTTGTATGCTGTTTTCCACCCATTACAGGAATAATGAACACAATGAAGAAAAGTTTATTCTTGGGAGTTATTACTCTGGCTTATGGAATGAGTTTGCAGGCTTTGGCTTCTGATACAATCGATGGAAAGCTAACAATCATCGGGCATGTTGTTGAGTCCACATGCCATATCGATATGACAGGTGGCGAGCCTCAAAATGATTGCCAGTCAGATGCGGCTCGATTGACGGCTGGAAACGACAAACCAAACTACCAAGGGGTCAATACGAAACGTGTGATGTTACCGGGTGATACGACACGGCAAATAGTGCTCAATACCTACGATTAATGACCTCAGAATGAATCTTGTCAAACGGCAGTTTTACCCAGCGTAATACTGCCGCTTCTTTAATTTTCCCTTCTATTACATTTGCTTTCCGTTATTTATTATTATCGTGAATAACTTAAATATGTATTATCTAATTCTTAAATAATGCTTAGTGAAATTTGCTTTAAATCAAATAAAACATCATTTCACATTGCGGTAAAATTATTCTCGTGACATTTTGATTTCGAAGTTGTTAAAAGGATGTGTTTATTAAAATTAATAAGGAATGACCTATGAAAAGATCCATTATTTTTTCGGCAATGTTACCATTTTTATCTGTCGGAATGGCGCATGCTGCGGATATCACTGATGAGGGACAGTTAATCATTCAAGCGACTGTAGAAGGGTCTTCTTGTCATTTTAATTCCAATGGTGGTGACTCGGCAATTATTGACATGGGTACAATTTCAACTTCTGATGTGTATAAAATTGGTATCGGAGCTATTAGCAATACAAAAGTTTGGAATACCGATGCAGATTCAATTGAAATTATTTGTCCGTCTACGGTAGAGTTAAAAAATATTACCTTTTCACCAACTAAATTCTCGGAACATCCGGGACTATTACAGGATGATGGGGACGATACTACCGGCGTAGGGTTCGCTGTTGATTTTTATAACACCACCACGAGTTTCGTTAATATCAACGAGAAACACCAGGTTGTGGATGTTAGCGGGTTGAAAGGTGAGTCCATTGGAAATGAAGGTGTCAAGTACACCTTAAAATTTGATGCCCGATGGGCACGACTGGCTCAGGTTGTTAACGCTGGCGATGTAAAATCTACGATAAAATTTACTGTTGAAACTGATTAATTCTAAATGGCTATATTGTCGGGATGACTCGACAATATAGCGCTATCAATAAGGTAGTGTATTATGAAACGGATTTTACTTTCAGGCCTGATAGCCTTGACGCTCCCGGCACACGCTGATATCGTGATTTATGGCACCCGTGTTATATATCCGGCAGAGAAAAAAGAGATTATCGTTCAGTTGATGAATGAGAGTACCAGGGCATCACTGGTACAATCCTGGATTGATGATGGCGATACTACATTACCTCCGGAAAAAATAGATGTACCATTTTTGCTGACTCCGCCAGTTATCCGTGTTAAAGGTAATTCAGGGCAGCAAATAAAAATCAAAAAAATTGCCAATAACTTACCAAGTGATAAAGAAAGTCTTTTTTATTTTAATGTGCTGGATATACCCCCAAATACAAATAATCAAGATGGGAAGAATACGCTAAAATTTGCCATGCAGAACAGATTGAAATTGCTGTACCGACCTAAGAGCGTCGAGTCAGTCACACAAAATAGTATTAAAAAGTTAAGTTTTTCTCGCAGCAACGGTGGGCTAAATTTAAATAATGCTACTGCGAATTGGATTACCATTCCCAAGATTGAAGCGAACAGAAATCAGCTAAATGGTAAAACTATTTTATTACCACCGTTATCCAGTCAACTGCTCCAACTGAGAAATAATGGTAGCAATCAGTATGTTGTGACCATTATTGATGATCGCGGTAATTATGTTAGCGATACGCTCAGAGTTAAATAATATGAGGTGTGGCCATGTTAAGGATAACTCCACTTGCTTCCACGATATTTTTTCTGTTGTTCTCGGGTCAGCTATTTGCTGAAGAAGAAACATTTGATACCCATTTTATGATGGGGGGATTAAAGGGTGAAAAGGTCAGTGATTTTAGATTTGATGGTGAAAAACCGATTTCTGGAACCTATGATCTAGATATCTATCTTAACAACCAATGGCGTGGAAAATATGAGTTGAATGTCAAAGATGAACCTGATGACACGTGTTTGACATGGGATCTCATTCATCGTCTTGGGATTAAGTCTGAAAGGATTAAAGTCGATAAAGAAGCACAATGTGTGCCTTTAAAAACTGCACTTAAAGGGGGAACTTCGACTTTTGATGTGAGCCGATTTCGCCTTGATCTCAATGTCCCGCAGGCTTTTGTCAATGAACTTGAATACGGTTACGTCGAGCCTGAAAACTGGGACCGGGGGATTAATGCGCTGTATACTTCCTATTATGTGAGCCAATACTATAGCGATTATAAAGACTCCGGTAACAGTAAAAATACTTTTGCTCGTTTTAATAGCGGGTTGAATTTATTTGGTTGGCAACTACATTCTGATGCCAGTTACAATAAGACTGATGATAGTAATGGTGAGTGGAAGAGTAATACGCTTTATCTGGAGCGCGGCATCCCGGAAATATTGGGCACATTGCGCGCGGGTGATATGTACACATCATCAGATATTTTTGATACCGTTCGGTTTTGCGGGGTGCGCTTGTATCGCGATATGCAGATGCTGCCGAACTCAAAACAGAATTTTACGCCGTTAGTTCAAGGGATTGCACAAAGTAATGCCCTTGTCACTATTGAACAAAATGGTTTTGTTGTCTATCAAAAAGAGGTACCGCCGGGCCCCTTCTCGATTGCCGATTTGCAGTTAGCAGGCGGCGGGTCGGACCTCGACGTTAGCGTGAAAGAAGCGGATGGTACCGTTACGACCTATCTGGTTCCTTATTCGTCTGTACCTAATATGTTACAGCCTGGCGTGTCTAAGTATGATTTTGTTGCGGGTCGCAGCCATATTGAAGGCGCCAGCAACCAAAGTGATTTCGTTCAGGCCAGTTATCAGTATGGCTTTAATAATCTATTAACGCTGTATGGCGGTACAATGCTGGGGGATAACTATAATGCTTTTACGCTGGGAACTGGCTGGAATACGCGCATTGGTGCTGTTTCTTTTGACGCCACGCAGTCACATAGTAAACAGGATAATGGTGACATTTTTGATGGCCAGAGTTACCAGGTTGCGTGGAATAAATATGTTACGCAGACAGGGACGCGATTTAGTTTAGCGGCATACCGATATTCTTCTCGTGACTATCGTACATTTAACGATCACGTATGGGCGAATAACAAAAACAGTTATCATCGTGATGAAAATGATGTCTACGATATTGCTGATTATTATCAGTATGATTTCGGTCGTAAAAACAGTTTTACAGCCAACATCAATCAGTCGCTTCCTGAGGGGTGGGGAGCCGTATCGCTAAGCACATTATGGCGTGACTACTGGGGACGTAGCGGTAGTAATAAAGATTATCAACTGAGCTACACCAATAGTTGGCAACGGATTAGCTATACGCTTTCTGCTAGCCAAACCTACGATGAAGATCATAATGAAGATAAACGTTTCAACATCTTTATCTCCATACCCTTTAACTGGGGAGATGGCATATCCACGCCACGGCGACAGGTATATCTCTCGAACTCGACCACATTTGATGATGATGGTTTCGCATCAAATAATACCGGTATCAGTGGGATTGCAGGCGATCGCGATCAATTTAACTATGGTTTAAACCTGAGCCATCAGCGACAAGACAGCGAAACCAGCGCTGGGGCAAACGTTACGTGGCGTGCTCCTGTTGCAACGGTTAACGGTAGTTATAGTCAATCTACAAAATATAAACAAAGCAGTGGCAGCATCTCCGGTGGGGTTGTGGCGTGGGCTGGTGGTATAAACCTGGCAAACCACCTTTCTGAGACTTTCGCCATCATAAATGCCCCCGGACTTGAAGGTGCTTATATCAATGGGCAGAAATATCGGGAGACCAACAGTAAAGGTACGGTGGTATATGATGGGATGAGTGCGTACCGTGAGAATATGCTGACACTGGATGTCTCTAATACCAATAGTGAAACAGAATTACAGGGTAACCGTAAAAGTGTTGCGCCATATCGTGGGGCAGTGGTCAAAGCGCAATTTGATACCGACCAGCGTAAGCCCTGGTATTTTAAAGCACTGCGACCGGATGGTTCCCCATTAACCTTTGGTTATGAAGTGGAAAGCGAACAGGGCGAAAATATTGGTCTGGTTGGGCAAGGCAGTATGTTGTTTATTCGTACTAATGACGTACCTGCAAAAATAAAAGTTGCCATTGATAAACAACAAGGACGTTACTGCACAATCTCCTTCAATCAGGAAATTGATGTCAGTAAGACATACTCATGTCAATAAAAGGATAATGATGATGAGATGGATACTGTTAACGGTATTAACATTATGCTCTTTTTGGGCACAGGCTGATAAATGTGATTTTGTTCCTCCGCCAAATATTACGGGAGCATATTCTTTCACCCCAGATTCGATGTCCGGTGTACTTGATGGTAGCGTTTTTGCTTCTGGCCAGGATGGCACTGTTGTACTGGACTGTAAGTCACAGGAGAGGGCATGGTTGAAGGCCGCAATGGCCATCTTGCATAGCAGTGAATATGCTTTTAAGGTAGGCAGTCAATATTATATTGTTTCCTTTTCAGTGAGTTATCAAGCAAAGGATATTGTTGCAAATAAAGCAAAGTATACATTGTCAGATTTTTTTGACATGGCGGGTTTAGTACTTAACTATTCAATTGTTGCGGCCCCAGACCGCGGGGCCGCAACGATCATCGCCCCTGGTGCGACTATCCCTCTCGTTACTGAGTTGAGCCTTGAATACTGTCAGGGAAATAAGGATAACTGTAGTTCAAAAAAATTAAATTATAATTTAAATGTTACGATTATGGTCGATATCACAACCTGCTATTTTGGTAATCAGGAAATTGATCTGGGGAGGATAAATATTAATGATCTTGATAAGAAAGAATTTGAGCTTCACCCGGTAATATTCACCTGTCAGGCAAGTGGGGCCGGGAATCTGAAGTTTACGCCTGTTAATCTATTATTTTATTTTGAACCGATGAGTCCGTTGGCGGAGGATTCGATAACCCTGACCAACGATTATGGTACTGCGGCGAATAGCGCAGGGTCGGTAGGATTTCAGTTATCAATGGACGGTTCAACCAGTATTGGCTATGGCAGAAGTAACCTGTATCGTTCTGACACTGTGAAAGGGAATACAGTACCAATCAATATTTACGCCCGCACCAGAACGTATGCAGGGAAAGTCACTGCGGGAGAAACAATGAGTCGGGTAAAGGTCGTTATTGACTATAATTAAAAAGTAAGCAAAGCAGGAAATTCACGCACCCAACTATACTGGGTGCGTTTATTTTACCGGTGATAAAAAATCTCGCCATCGTAAGCTTTAATGATCTTAGCATCGGCATCATTGACCAGCACATACGCGCCGCCCATGTAGGTCCAGTGGGTGCCTGCCGTCGGCGCGGGCAGATTGCGTAGATTCCACTGTTTAATGGTGTATTCTTCGGTGAGATACAGTGGTGGGACCTTGTCACCGGGTTTGAAATGGGTGAAGTCAGCAATAAAGCTGCTCAGTTCATATTTATCGATACCGGTGGGGGCAGCTGTTGCGGTTGGCGCGGCCCAGACGACGCTGCTTGCAAGCAGAAGTGCACCCAGCAACATTTTATTCTTCATACCCATCCTCTCTACCTCTTCGGGTCATCAAAATCAGTCATGTATCATTCCTGGCATACCGGATGTCTGACAAGCACTATTTTGTGATCACTCCAGTCATTTCGTAAAAAGTGTAAATGAAAGTACAGAATTGCAGCAACCTTGACCAGTAGTTTCACTGTGAGGGCGGGTAGTACGCCAATTTACATCGCTAAGCACAGGCAGTATCCTGTTACTGAAACCAGCATATTACGTTTGTGTTTCAACGACTCGGGGTGCCCTTCCTAGTGAAGGCTGAGAAATACCCGTACCACCTGATCTGGATAATGCCAGCGTAGGGAAGTCTGACACTGCCCGTGTCCCTTCTTCGCGCGGGCAGGAGCTGAACCATGCAGCCTGACCTGCACAGCCGCGCGCTCGCGGCTCACACTTTGCACCAATTTAGAACCCTATCCCCGCTCACACACTGTATGACCAATGAGGTCGTGCAAAGCTTTACTGCCAATACATTACTGGCGCTGGGCGCATCGCCGGCGATGGTGATCGAACCTGAAGAAGCCAGCCAATTCGCCGCTATTGCCAGTGCATTGCTGGTTAATGTCGGCACCTTAACTCAGGAGCGTGCCACGGCGATGCGCGCCGCCGTTGAGCGGGCTTATCATGCTAAAACCCCGTGGACGCTCGATCCCGTTGCCGTAGGCGCGCTTGAGTTTCGCCGACGCTTTTGTCTGGATTTACTGTCGCTACAGCCTGCTGCTATTCGTGGCAACGCTTCGGAAATACTTGCTCTCGCCGGCATGAACGGTGGGGGACGCGGCGTGGATACAACCGATACAGCTGTCGCTGCGCTTCCGGCAGCGCAGGCGCTGGCTCGTCAGATTGGGACCATTGTCGTGGTTACCGGCGAAGTGGATTACGTCACCGATGGTCAGCGTACCGTTGGCGTGGACGGCGGCGACCCGTTAATGACTCGCGTGGTGGGCACCGGATGCGCGCTATCAGCGGTTGTTGCAGCCAGTTGTGCCTTGCGTGGTGACCGACTTGATAACGTCGCCTCCGCCTGTAGCTGGATGAAACAGGCCGGGCAAATCGCCACCGAGCAATCAAACGGACCGGGCAGCTTTGTCCCGGCATTTCTCGACGCCCTTTATAACCTGAACGCCCAGGAGTAAGCATGAAACGGATTAACGCATTAACGATCGCCGGAACCGATCCAAGCGGTGGCGCGGGTATTCAGGCCGATTTAAAAACCTTCTCGGCGCTGGGCGCATACGGCTGTTCCGTTATTACGGCGTTGGTGGCGCAAAATACGCGCGGGGTGCAGTCGGTGTATCGTATTGAACCTGACTTTGTCGCTGCGCAGCTGGACTCTGTGTTGAATGATGTGCGTATCGACACCACAAAAATTGGTATGTTGGCGGAGACGGATATTGTTGAAGCGGTCTCCGAACGTTTGCGTCGCCATCGGGTACAAAATGTGGTGCTGGACACGGTGATGTTGGCAAAAAGCGGCGATCCGTTGCTGTCACCCTCGGCGGTAGAAACGCTGCGTACCCGTTTGCTGCCACAGGTTTCGATTATCACCCCTAATTTACCCGAAGCTGCTGCACTGCTCGGGGCATCGCATGCGCAGACTGAGCAGGAGATGTTAGAGCAGGGAAGAGCGCTACGGGCGCTGGGTTGCGAGGCGGTGTTGATGAAGGGCGGTCATCTGGATGACGCGCAAAGCCCCGATTGGCTCTTTACTCGCAAAGGTGAGCAGCGTTTTACCGCGCCGAGGGTGATGACCAAAAATACCCATGGCACCGGCTGTACGCTATCGGCGGCGTTGGCAGCCCTGCGTCCGCGCCATAACAACTGGGCCGATACCGTACAGGAAGCCAAACTGTGGCTTTCAGCGGCGCTGGCACAGGCAGACACGCTGGAAGTTGGCGAGGGAATTGGTCCGGTGCATCATTTTCACGCGTGGTGGTAATGGGTATACTGGCTGCAGAAACGGCGGCCAGGGAAAAGATAAATGGAACAAGCGCATACCCAGCTTATCGCACAACTGAATGAACGTATTTCAGCGGCGGATAACACGCCGCTGTATATGAAATTTGCGCAGACGGTGAAGAATGCTGTGCGCAGTGGGATCCTGGAGCACGGCAATATCCTGCCCGGCGAGCGCGACCTCAGCCAGTTGACCGGCGTTTCTCGGATTACGGTACGCAAGGCGATGCAGGCCCTGGAAGAAGAGGGTGTAGTAACACGTGCCCGCGGTTACGGAACGCAAATCAACAATATCTTCGAGTATTCGCTCAAAGAAGCGCGCGGTTTTTCTCAGCAGGTGGTGTTGCGCGGTAAAAAACCGGATACGTTGTGGGTTAACAAAAGAATTGTACCTTGCCCGGAAGAGGTGGCACAGCAGTTGGCAGTTGTCACAGGAAGTGATGTCTTTCTGCTCAAACGCATTCGTTACGTTGACGAAGACGCAGTATCTATTGAAGAGTCCTGGGTACCCGCACATCTAATTCATGATGTGGATGCCATTGGTGTTTCTCTGTATGACTATTTTCGTAGCCATCATATTTTCCCACAGCGTACGCGCTCACGCGTTAGCGCCAGAATGCCGGATGCAGAGTTCCAGGCGCACATTCAAATGGATAGTAAAGTGCCGGTACTGGTGATCAAGCAGGTAGCGCTTGACCAGCAGCAACGGCCTATTGAATACAGCATCAGTTACTGTCGTAGCGATCTATACGTTTTTGTGTGCGAGGAGTAGCGCCTCGCGTGATGGGGCGCAATCGCCGCCACGATGCCCAACTACCCAGGACGCCACCGCGTTACCTAACAGCACTGAGTCGGCCAGCGTCCAGCCAGACGCTAGTCCGGCCAGCATGCCGCCGGCATGGCTGTCTCCTGCGCCGATAGTATCAATGACCGCCGTTGCAAATGCCGGTACGCAGCCGGATGTCTGTGCGCTGAAATACCATGCGCCGTCTTTATCCTGACGCACTACCACCGGTGCGGTGAAACGCTGCACCCATTCTGCGCCAAAACCTTCCACATCCTGACTCAATGCAAATCGCTCGGCAGCAATTTCCGCCTCCTGACGATTAAGTGACACCAGCGGACGGCAGGCCATAATTCGTACCAGTAAGGGCTCGGGAATGTCGCCGATGCGCGGGCCAAAATCGATAAACGGTGTCACCTCTTCCAGTCCTTCCAGCCACTGCACCAGCAATTCACCGCACGGGGACGCTAGCTGATAACCCGAGAGATACACCAGGCTATGACGCGGGATATCCAGCTGTGCCAGCCAGGCGGCATTCCACTGATTCTCAACGCCGCTAAAGGACATAAAGGTACGTTCGCCATCCGGTTCCACCAGCGCCAGACACCAGCCGTTATCGCCTTCGGCGTTGTCGATCAGGCTGTGCAGCCCCTCTTTTGCCATCCGATTGCGGATAATGTCGGCCCACACCCCCTGACCCAGCGGTAACGCATTACTGGCGTCGATACCTAAACGCTTGAGCGCTACGGCAATATTCAGCGCGCAGCCGCCAACGTTCACGCCTTGCTGTTTGAGTTCGATATCACAGCCTCGCCAGGGGAGGGCATACGCATCGGCAATGACATCAATCACCGCTGCACCCACCACCGTTACAGGCCGCTGTGTACGTAACTGCGGGAGAAGTTGTTGCAGGCGCGTGGTGCTCATAGTGCCTCCCGCTGCTCACGCAGTCGAATTAACCCGTTGGCGTAGCGGGTAAAGTCCAGCTCATTAACCGCATCCAACTCCTGCTTCAATGCCGGGTCAATCGCGTCGACGCCGTGCAGCGCGCCACAAATGGCGGTTGCCATCGCTCCGATGGTATCGGTATCGCCGCCGAGGTTCGCGCACAGAATGGCGCAGCGGTTGGGATCGGTCTGCGCCAGTTCGACCATCGCGATGGCGCAAGGCACAGACTCAATGGTGCTGGTTCCTGCCCCCACAACCTGATACAACTGCTCGCTGGCGGACTCAATGCCGTCGGCGTTACGGACGATTTTCAGCGCCAGTTCAAGGCGTGCACAAAGCGATGCGCTAAAGGTGGTGATTCGTTTTTGCTGCGCGTGCAGGGCAATGGCAGGTAGTGCGTCGACAATCTCCGACCATGTTCCTCCGTCGATGGCGCGAGATACCGCCCACGCGACGACAACGGCTCCCGCGATAGCCAGATCCGATTTATGCGTCGGGCTGGAGGCCAGTGCCACATCATCGATAAAGGCATCAAGATTGCGGGCGGGTAGCAGGCATCCCAGTGGCGAAACGCGCATTGCCGCACCGTTGGTCACGCCATTATTCTCCAGTTCGGCGACAGGTTTGCCGTCGCGAATGGCTTTGAGCGCAATTTTTGAGGTCGGGCCGAGCACGTTTTTATTAAAGGCATCAAAACGCTCTGCCCAGGCCAGAATATTGCGACCAATAACGTCGGGTACAATCTCTCCGTCGCACTCAAGCAGGGCATCTGCCAGACACAGCGCCATAGACGTGTCATCAGTAAACTCTGCCTGGTTAAAGTAGCAGGCGGCATTATTTTCCGCCGGACCAGGCAAAAAACTGTCGATCCAACCGAAATGGGCTTTAACCCGGGTTCTTGGCCACAGTTCCGACGGCATGCCCATCGCATCCCCTAACGCCTGCCCATAAAGAGCACCGAGAATACGTTCTGCTTTCATTTTACTTCCCCTTGTTTCAACGCTACATCGCGAACGTCCACCTTAATGGCGGTGATTTCTTTGTCAGATTCGCGAAAGAAAATCATAAACATCACGGCAATGACGGCAATCATGACCGCGCCAAATCCCCACATGCCAGCCCAGTTAAAGGTGAGACCATTAACCGGTTCCTGGTAAGCAAACATTTTTTCCATCATCACGCCGCCCAGACGGTAACCGAGCAGGCTGCCGAATCCCTGACAGCAGAGGGTGATAAGCCCTTGCGCTGCAGTGCGCATGTGAACCGGAGCTTTTTTATCGACATAGATGTAGGCCGTGACGTAATAGAAGTCGTAACTGACACCGTGCAGCAGAATGCCGAGAAACAGCAGGGCGTAAGTGAAATATTCTTCCGCACCACCGTAAACGAAAAATCCGTAGCGGATCGCCGCAGTAATAAGACCAAGCAATAATACCTTTTTAATGCCAAATCGTTTGGTGAAAAACGGTAGTGCCAGCATAAAGAAGATTTCAGAGAACTGGCCCAGCGTCATCCAACCGGTGGCGTTTTTCATTCCGACTTCTGTCAGGTAGCCGTTGGCGAAGATGTAATAGAACGCCAGTGGCATCGCAAACAGGAAAGAACAAAAGAAAAAGACGAGGAAATTTTTATCGCGCAGCAGGATCAGCGCATCCAGACCCAGCATGACTTTGAAATCCATTTTGCCGGTACTTTTTGGCGGCGTATCCGGTAAGAAGAACGCAAAGACGCCCAACAGTGCAGAGCTTCCGGCAGTGATCAGCAGGGGAATATTGGTGGGTGAAATGTCGCTATAGCCAAGCATTTGCGGTAAGAAACCACAGGCCAAACCAGAGGCAATCCAGCCGATGGTTCCCATCACTCGTATGCGCGGGAAATCACGCTCAACGTCCGGTACGTTGGCAAAAGCAATACTGTTAGTCAGCGCAATCGTCGGCATATAGGTCAACGAATAGGCCAGTAACAGCGGGAAGAATCCGTTGAAGGTTGTTTGCTGGGCGGCGAAGTACATCAGAATAGCGCCGACGAACATCAACACCGCCAGCACTTTTTGCGCGGAGAAAAAGCGGTCAGTGATTGAACCGACCAGAATGGGCGACAGGATCGCGGCGATCGCGGTACAAGCGTAGGACCAGCCGATCTCCCCGGCGCTAAAGCCGCTTTTACTCAGCCACAGCCACAGCGGTACAAACCAGGCGCCCCAGATAAACCACTCTACAAACATCATGAACGACAGCTTAACTGTAGTTTTCATCTTTAAATCCTTCATGACAGGTAAGGTACGCATTGATAGTACCATTAGGTAATACCTTTAAAATACCTTTGTGGTCTAAATTTGACCGCCTTAACATTATTTCTTCTTGAATCGAGCCAGCAGAAGTTGCTGAAAAGTGCGCTAAAGATGGAAAAAATACGCAGTCGGTACCAGGCTTAATGCTGCCCGCAAAAAGGCGGGTCAGGACAATCCACATTCCGGTTTCAAATCGGAAATTACGGGAGCATAGCTATGACTGATATTGCGCAGTTGCTTGGCAAAGACGCCGACAACCTTTTACAGCATCGTTGTATGACCATTCCTTCTGATCAACTTTACCTGCCTGGACATGATTACGTCGACCGTGTGATGGTGGATAACAACCGGCCGCCTGCCGTGCTGCGTAACATGCAGACGCTGTATAACACCGGGCGACTGGCCGGGACAGGGTATCTGTCGATTCTGCCGGTGGACCAGGGGGTGGAGCACTCCGCTGGCGCATCGTTTGCGGCTAACCCGCTGTACTTTGATCCGAAGAATATTGTGGAGCTGGCTATCGAAGCAGGGTGTAACTGCGTGGCATCGACCTATGGCGTGCTGGCTTCTGTCTCCCGTCGCTACGCGCACCGCATTCCGTTCCTCGTTAAAATTAACCACAACGAAACGCTGAGCTATCCGAATACGTTCGACCAGACGCTGTATGCCAGCGTAGAGCAGGCGTTCAATATGGGCGCGGTTGCGGTAGGGGCAACCATCTATTTCGGTTCAGAAGAGTCCCGTCGCCAGATTGAGGAGATTTCGGCCGCGTTTGAGCGCGCCCATGAGCTGGGTATGGTTACCGTGTTGTGGGCGTATCTGCGTAACTCCGCGTTTAAAAAAGATGGCGTGGATTACCATGTTTCTGCCGATCTTACCGGACAGGCTAACCATCTGGCTGCCACTATCGGAGCGGATATCGTTAAGCAGAAAATGGCGGAAAATAACGGTGGGTATAAAGCGGTTAATTTTGGCTACACCGACGATCGCGTCTACACCAAGTTGACCAGCGAGAATCCAATTGACCTGGTACGTTATCAACTGGCGAACTGTTATATGGGGCGCGCCGGGTTAATTAACTCCGGCGGCGCGGCTGGCGGCGAAACCGATCTCAGTGATGCGGTACGTACGGCGGTGATTAACAAACGAGCAGGCGGCATGGGGCTGATTCTTGGACGCAAAGCATTCAAGAAAACCATGGCCGACGGCGTTAAGCTGATTAACGCCGTGCAGGATGTTTATCTGGACAGCAAAGTTACCATCGCCTGATTACAGCCGGGGTGTCGTTGTGTTAGCGCAACAGTGGACAACCCGGCGGCAGTCTGCAACGTAACGCCTCAGGCAGGATTTCAATATGAAACTCCTGTCCGCTGAGCGGTTCGCCGTCAAGATTAAAGGTAATTTCGTGTGGGGCGCGGATATCAAACCACGATGATGCGCCCTCGATGATGTTAGGGTTGTCTTCGGATTGCGTTAACGCCGAAAGCAGCCCTGGCAACAGTTCTTCGCCGGTAAAAATGCGCAGTTGCAACAGACCATCGTTGATCAGCGCCGTTGGGCAAAGCTGTTGCCCGCCTCCAGCCTGACGACCATTACCGATACCAATCACCAGCGCCTTACCTTGCCAGTGAAAATCTTCCCCACGAATATCGCAGACGTCGGGTTTGAGCGTATCCATGCGCATTAATCCGTGGATAAAGTATGATACGCCACCCAACGCAGCTTTGAGTTTTTCCGGCGTTTCGGTAGTGATACGTGTGCCAAAGCCGCCGGTCGCCATGTTGATAAAACAGGTTTTATCATTGACCTGCACCATATCGATCGCTGTCGCATTTGCGGCGATAGCCAGCTTTAATGCCTTATCGAGGTCGTCGGGTATCCCCACGCTGGTGGCAAAATCATTTGCCGTTCCCAACGGTAAAATACCCAGCGCCGGAATATTGCCGCCCTGCGACTGGATCAGCGCCGTCGAAACTTCGTTGATGGTGCCGTCGCCGCCGCCGGCAATCACCGTTTCAACGCCTAGCTGACGAGCTTCATCAACGTAGCGTTGGGCATCGCCTTTTTCCCAGGTCACGCGAACATGGATTTCCACGCCTTCATCGCGAAGCTTCGCAATGGCATCACGCAGGGGGAGATTATCAGCACTTTTTCCATTGAGGATCAGTAAACTGGCAGGGAACGCTATCATCCGTTTGCCTCACTTTTTTTCGTTTTAACAAGTGTATGCCAGGAAAGTGTTTATGGCGTAAGAACTGACTGAAAGCGCAGGCGAAGAGATAAAAAAAAGCCGCAGAGCGCGGCTTTTCAGATTGGGCAGACGTTACTGCGGGAACCACTGATCGCTGATTTTCTGGTACGTGCCGTCAGCTTTGATTGCCGCCAGCGCGCTGTTCAGTTTTTCCAGCAGGGCTTTGTTATCCGGGCGAACCGCGATGCCAAGGCCAGTACCGAAGTATTGCGGGTCGGTTACTTTGTCAGTGGCTACGCCTAACTGCGGGTTGGTTTTCAGCCACTCGTTAACCACAGCAGTATCGCCAAATACGCCATCAATACGGCCATTTTTCAGGTCGATAATCGCATTCTGATAGCTATCGTAGGCCACGGTTTTCACCTCAGGATGTTTATCCTGCAGGTATTTCTGATGGGTGGTGCCGTTTTCCATACCGATGCGCTTACCTTTCAGGTCGGCAAAGGTTTTATAGGTGTCTTTTTTCGCAATCACCAGCGCGGAGTTGGCATAGTAAGGCTGAGTAAATGCAACCTGCTTGCTACGCTCAGGTGTGATATCCATTCCGGAAATAACCGCATCATATTTCTTGAATTTCAGCGCGGGGATCAGGCTATCGAAAGCGTGATTGGTGAAAGTACATTCTGCCTGCATTTGTTTGCACAGCGCCGTTGCCAGGTCGATGTCAAAACCGACAATTTTATTACTAGCGTCCAGTGATTCAAATGGCGGATACGTGGCTGATACACCGAAACTAATTTTATCAGCAGCTGAGGCGCCAGCGGCGAAAGTAGCAAGTAATGCGGCCAGTACTAACTTTTTCATGGTGGAACTCCCGTCTGTCAATCTTATGATTATTTACCGTGTCTGCGGCGTGGATTAACAATGCCATTTAATGAATTTATATGCAATAAAAATGATTAAATATTTTTAATGGCATAAAAAAAGACGGACAATTTAGGTTGTTGTCCGTCTTTATTATTTTAATTTATGCATATTTGCCGGATGGTGGTGCTAGCACCTTATCCGGCCTACAAAAGGTGCATGAACCGTAGGCCTGATAAGCGTAGCGCCATCAGGCATATGCTTAATTCCGGTGTTCAAACGCCAGCGCTTTACGTTCGATTAGGCGCATCATCAGCGTCAGCAAGCCGTTGACGATCAGGTAAATCACACCCGCAGCACCGAATACCATAACGTCATAAGTACGACCGTACAGCAGCTGGCTATAACCCATGACTTCCATCAGGGTGATGGTGTAAGCCAGTGAGGTACTTTTAAATACCAGCACCACTTCGTTGGAATATGAGGAGAGGGCGCGTTTAAAGGCGTACGGCAACAGAATCGCCAGCGTATCCTTTTTGCTCATCCCCAATGCACCGCAGGACTGCCACTGGCCTTCCGGGATTGCACGGATAGCGCCGTAGAACAGTTGCGTAGTGTAGGCCGCACTGTTTAACGACAGCGCAATTAAGGCGCATAACCAGGGTTCAGAGAGCAGATGCCACAGCACCGGATATTCTTGCAATGCCGGAAACTGTCCTGGTCCGTAGTAGATCAGGAAGATTTGCACCAGCAGCGGTGTACCGGTAAACAGCGTGATATAGGCGCGAACCAGCCACACCAGCACCGGCGTTTTCAGCGTCAGGATGACGGTGAAGATCAGCGCCAGCACCAGAGCAACTACGATGGAGGCGACTGTCAGCGTCAGGCTGGTATGCAGCCCTTTCAACAATTCAGGTAAATACTCAAGCATCAGCCTGGTCTCCGCTCAAAACGTGTCGCGCGCAGGTCAATGCGTTTGAGAATGTACTGACTCACCAGCGTAATCACCAGGTAAATAGCGGCTGCCACAATGTACCAGGTAAACGGCTCCTGGGTACGGGTGGCAATACTCTTCGTTTGCAGCATCAGATCGTTCACGCTGATAAGGCTGACCAGCGCGGTATCTTTCAGCAATACCAGCCACTGGTTACCCAGTCCCGGTAAGGCATGACGCCACATCTGCGGCATCACCAGACGAAAGAAGATCGCTGCTTTAGACAAACCTAACGCCTGACCTGACTCCCATTGCCCGAGTGGCACGGCCTTCAGCGCGCCACGCAGCGTTTGCGACGCGTAAGCGGCATACAGCAATGACAGTGCAATGACACCGCACAGGAACGGGCTGACGTCGAAGTTTTCGATCTGCATCTGAACCGGGATTTGTACAAACCCGAGATTGATCGTAAAGCCATCGGCCAGCGTCAGCAGCAGTTGTGAGGAGCCGAAATAGATAAACAGAACCACCAGAATTTCTGGCAGACCGCGCAGGATGGTGACCAGGGCCGAGCCCGCCCATGCCACCGGGCGCCATTTTACTGACTCCCAGACGGCAAAAAACATGGCGAGTGCAAGGCCAATAATCAGCGCACAAACGGCAAGGCCGACGGTCATCCCGGCGGCGCTTGCTAAAGGAAAAAATTCATTCATCAAATATTACTTCTGGAACCATTTGTTGTAGATGGTCTCGTAAGTCCCATCTTTCTTCACTTTTTCCAGCGCAGCGTTAAATTTCTGCTGCAGCTCGGTATTGCCCTGGCGCACAGCGATGCCCAGACCAGTACCGAAGTAATCTTTATCCGTGACTTTGTCGCCAACCGCGGCCAGTTTTGGATTGTCTTTCAGCCACTCTGTTACTACTGCGGTATCACCAAAGACGCCGTCAATACGACCGTTTTGCAGATCGAGTTTGGCATTCTGATAGCTGTCATACGGCACGGTAGTCACTTCCGGATGTTTATCCATGATGAATTTCTGGTGCGTCGTCCCGTTTTGAACGCCGACTTTTTTGCCTTTCAGCTGATCAATGCTGGTGTATTTACCCTGTTGGCCAACAAACAGCGCAGAGTTGTCGTAGTAAGGGGTGGTGAACAGAACCTGTTTTTCACGCTCAGGCGTGATGTCCATACCGGCCATCACCGCGTCAAAACGACGGAATTTCAGGCTCGGGATCAGGCTGTCGAAGGCCTGATTGGTGAAGGTACAGGTAGCGTCAATCTCTTTACACAGCGCATTCGCCAGATCAACGTCAAACCCTACGATCTTGTTGTTAGCATCGATCGATTCAAACGGAGGATAAGACGCTTCGGTGGCGAAACGAATGGTTTGGGCTGCGGTAGCGGAAAGACTAAAACCTGCGATTAGCGCGGCAATCAGAACTTTTTTCATTGTATTGTCCCGAATCTTAGTGAGAAAGATAGTTTTTAAACGCTTCGGTTTGCGGGTTGGCAAAGCAGCTCGCATCCCCAAACTCGACGATATGACCGTTTTCCATGTACACCACGCGACTGGCCGTTTTACGAGCAACTTCCACTTCGTGGGTGACGATCACCTGAGTAATATTGGTTTCCGCCAGCTCACGAATGATGCTGACGATTTGGGCGGTGATTTCCGGGTCAAGCGCTGCGGTAGGCTCATCAAACAGCAGCACCTGTGGTTCCATCATCAACGCGCGGGCAATGGCCACACGCTGCTGCTGGCCGCCGGACAGATGCAGTGGATAGCGATCGCTGTACGGCTTCAGACGCAGTCGTTCCAGCAGTTTCTCGGCACGCGCCATCGCTTGCTCTTTTGTCAGACCCAGTACGCGGCAGGGCGCTTCAATCAGGTTCTGCACCACCGTGAGATGCGGCCAAAGATTATATTGCTGGAAGACCATGCCCACGTTTTGACGCAGATCCCGAATGGCTTTATCTGACGGGGTTTTCGTGAAGTCGAAACGGTTACCCGCAATAGAGAGCGTGCCCGAGCGCGGCATCTCAAGCAGGTTGAGTACGCGCAGTAGCGAGCTTTTCCCGGCTCCACTTGGGCCAAGTAACACCAGTGTTTCACCCTGAGGGCAATCCAGCGTGATATCGAACAGCGCCTGATGTGCGCCGTAGAAGCAGTTAATGCCGTTTAATTGAATACTCATTGACACTCGATACTGGCAGTCTGATAGCTATTGAAGCCGCAGATACTACCTTTGACAGAATAGTTATGCAATATTTATGCGTTAAAAGTTAAATGCAAACCGCATTCTTCTCTAAACATAGCACAAAATAGCGGGGCCACCAGTGGGCAAGAATAATTGTCGGCATTCTATGCAGAATGCCAGACAATTAATGGGGGTTATGATTTGGGCGAGTAAATGGCGCGATTAACGGTTTTCGACAGACTGGCGCAACGTCCCGGCTGGCGCGTGTACGCTGCCGCCCAGATAGCGTACATCATCAACGACCCAGCACTGGCCTTCGCGGATCATCAGCACTTCATCACGCCAGCTCTGGTCACCCTGTTTCAGCTCTACGCGTAGCGGAATGTTGCGTGCATCACTATTCGGAATAGTCGATGCGCTGGCGACGCTGGCACTGTCCGGTAACGTAGCCCGACTGGAGAACGGATCGCTGTTAAACAGGTCGCGGTGTGCATTATCGCGGCTGGCGTCGGTCAGCAGTTTAGCCAGGTTGTCGCTAAGGTATGGACGAAGTGGGGTAAGATCATTGTTTCGATGCTGAATACGGTAATCATAGAATTGTTGAGCCACGCTGTCTGGCCCGCCTTCTACGCATGAACCGCTACGCGTGCCGTTATCTTTATAGACCGGCGTCACGGTCGTACAGGCGCTGAGAAGGAGTGCACAGGGAACCAGCAGAGAGAGTTTCGAGTAGCGCATAATGATTTCCTTATTAGCTTTCTACTATTAGTGTTCTACGTTGATAGAATATATCCTTTCAATGATAGTGGATCGGTTCGATAATGCTTTTGAGATCGTGCTCTTAGCGCAAAAAGGAGATTAACCATGCAGTTTTCGACTACCCCTACGCTGGAAGGACAGAGCATCGTGGAATACTGCGGTGTTGTGACTGGCGAAGCCATTTTAGGCGCGAATATCTTCCGCGATTTTTTCGCCGGCATTCGCGATATTGTCGGCGGTCGCTCCGGCGCGTATGAAAAAGAGCTGCGTAAAGCGCGTGAAATTGCTTTCCAGGAGTTGGGCGAACAGGCCAAAGCGCTGGGTGCTGATGCGGTGGTCGGTATTGATATTGATTACGAAACCGTGGGCAAAGACGGCAGTATGCTAATGGTGAGCGTCAGCGGTACCGCGGTGAAAACTCGCCGATGAAGCGTCTGTTGTGTCTGCTGGCATTTACGCTGTTGCTGGTGGGATGTGCTGGCGAAAAAGGGATTGTCGACAAAGACGGGTATCAGTTAGATACCCGCCGTCAGGCACAGGCTGCTTATCCACGCATTAAAGTGCTGGTTATCCATTACACGGCCGATGATTTTGACTCTTCTCTGGCTACGCTGACCGATAAAAACGTCAGCTCGCACTATTTGATCCCGGCTGTGCCGCCGCTCTACCACGGCAAACCGCGTATCTGGCAACTGGTGCCGGAAAAAGATCTGGCCTGGCATGCGGGGATTAGCTTCTGGCGTGGCGCTACGCGTATTAACGATACCTCAATTGGCATTGAGCTGGAAAACCGCGGCTGGCAAAAATCGGCAGGGATAAAATATTTTGCGCCGTTTGAGCCCGCGCAGATTCAGGCGCTGATCCCATTGGCGAAAGATATTATCGCCCGCTACGACATAAAACCGCAGAACGTGTTAGCCCATGCGGACATCGCGCCGCAACGTAAGGACGATCCTGGACCGCTTTTCCCATGGAAAGTGCTGGCCGAACAGGGAATTGGCGCGTGGCCGGACACTCAGCGCGTAGCGTTTTATCTTGCCGGGCGAGCGCCTCATACGCCGGTAGCAACCGAATCTTTACTCGATCTGCTGTCGCGTTACGGCTATGAGATAAAATCTGATATGACGCCGCGCGAACAGCAGCGGGTGATTATGGCCTTCCAGATGCACTTCCGCCCGACGCTGTGGAACGGCGTGGCGGATGCGGAAACTCAGGCGATTGCCGAAGCGTTACTGGAAAAATACGGGCAGGGTTAACGCAGAACACCAATGCCTGATGGTGCTTCGCTTATCAGGCCTACGGCTAATTTAGGCTGGATTTTGTAGGCCGGATAAGGCGCTTGCGCCGCCATCCGGCAATGGTTAACGCGGCAGCTTACCGTGGTCGCGCAACCAGGCCGCGGTACGTTCAATCCCTGCATCCAGCGTCACAATGGGCTGATAACCCAACTCTTCCTGAGCGCGGGTAGTATCCAGCGTAAAATCAAAATTTAGCTTCGATACGCCGTAATGCGTCAGCTTTGGCTCTTTTGCCGATTTATTGCCTAAGCGCTCCATGCTGCGGGCAATCATGTCCAGCATCGGGTAGGGAACGGAGCGGATCCGACAATCAATATTCAGCTCGTCGATGAGTTTCTGCACAATGCTGCGCAGAGTGCGATGCTCGCCGTTGGTAATGTTGTACGCGCGACCTGACGGCAGCTTATCGCAGGCTTGCTGACTTGCCAGCCACATCGCGTGCACTGCATTTTCGTAGTAGGTCATATCTACCAGCGCACTTCCGCCGTGCGGCAACAGGATGCTGCCATAGTGGTACATCATATGGGCCAGGCGCGGGATAAAGACCTTATCGTGTGGTCCGAACAGGCTTTGCGGACGCAATACCGTAAAACGCGTCTGCGGGTTGGCCTGCGCCAGCAACGCGATCACGTCTTCGCCAGCTGCTTTGCTGCGGGCAAATTCATTGGCGAAGCGGTGCGGACGAAAGTCCTCTTTGATATCGCGATGGTGGTGATAATCAAAATAGAGCGACGGCGAGGAGATATGAATGAAGTTGCGAACGCCCCAGGCCACGGCCCACTCGCCCAGACGGCGAGTTGCGCGAACGTTGGCCAGATCGAAGGCTTCCTGAGTTCCCCACGGTGAGGTAAAACTGGAGCAGTGCCACAGCGTGTCGATGCCGGCAAGCATCACTTTTGCTTGCGAAGAAACCAGCTCGGTCAAATCCGCATGCACAAATTCTGCGCCCATTTTCTCCAGCAGCTTGCCCATCGCTTCGTTGCGACCGGTGGCTCTGACGCTGACGCCTTTGCTGCATAAAAACTCAACCGCGTTTCGGCCCAAGCCGCTGGTGGCTCCGGTAACCAGTACCTTCATATCAATCCACTGTGTTTAAAAAACGTCGTGCGCATTCTTCCGTGAAATACGCCTGTATGCAATGGGAAACATGAAAGAATACAGGCTCTTTTTATCATTAGTCTGTGATTTGTTCTGCAAGTTTGGCTATACGCTTCGCCATCCCCCTGAAAATGAACAGGTGCGCGGGGATCATCAACAGCCAGTAGAAGAGGCCAGGCATACCGTGCGGATGCCACCAGGCGCGTACATCAATGCGTCGATGATCGCCTTTATCTTCCAGTGTGAAGCTCAGGCGACCCAATCCCGGCGCTTTCATCCCAAACAGCAGCGTCAGCTGTTTCTCCGGCTCAACGATGATGACTTTCCAGCTATCAACGGTGTCGCCAACTTGCAATAGTGGGTGTTCGGGACGACCTTTTGCCAGCTTATGGCCGACCAGCAGGTCCAAGGCCGCGCGCGTCTTCCATAGAATATTGCCAAAGAAATAGCCTTCTTTGCCGCCGAGTCGATTCACTACCTGCCACAGTGCTTTTTTGCTGGCGGCGGTTTCAACGCTAAAGCCAGCTTGTTTGGCGAAATAGCCATATTCTGGACGCCAGCGGGCAAACGCCTGCGCGTCGTAACCCCAGTCGCTGGAGTTGACCAGCTTTTCTTCTTCCTTCAACGTACTGCGCACCGCGTCATCAAAGGCAATCAGCTTTTGCGGGATCAGCGCACGTAGTTCGGTGTCATCGGCCAGCAGGTCGTGTTTTAAGCCCTGGATCAGCGCCTTGGCCGTGGTTGGCGGCACTGACGTAATGACGTTTAAAAACCAGACCGAAATCCAGCGGGTAGGGAAGGGGATGGGGATGAGCAGGCGATGTTTACCGCTGACCGCCATAAAATGCTCGAACTGTTCCTGATAGCTCAACACCTGCGGGCCGGCTGCTTCGAGTACGCGGTGATGTTGCGTGGGATGATCCAACAACGCCACCAGGTAGTACATCAAATTCTCCAGCGCGATGGGTGTGGTACGTGAGCGCACCCAGCGCGGAGGGGTGAGTACCGGCAGGTTGTAGACCATGTCGCGCATCACTTCAAAGGCAGCGGAACCTGCCCCCACGATAATGCCCGCGCGCAATTCCGTCATTGGCACGCCTGATTCACGCAGAGTATCTGCGGTTATCTGTCGCGCACGCAGATGATCGGATTGTTCATGCCGGGGAGCCTGTAATGAGCTCAGGAAAATAAGCTGTTTGACCGCTGTATTACGCAGTGCATCGCGGACGTTCATCGCCACCTGACGTTCGTGGGCGATAAAATCACCGCCTTCACCCATGCCATGGACCAGGTAATAAACCGTATCAACACCCACCAGTAGCGGGGTGAGGTTATCTGGCCAATTCAAATCGACCTTATGGCAACTGACGTTGGCCAGTTGCTGCTTTTCCAGTCGTTCAATGCGACGTGCCGCAGCCAACACCTGATGCCCTTGCTGACTGAGCGCCTGTACCAAATGCTGACCAATGTAGCCACTGGCGCCAAGAACCAAAATCCGTTGCGGCACGCCCATCTCCTTATTGGGTTAAAAAAGTGCGCCAGTGGGCGACGACTTCAGCAAGTTGTTCAAGTGATACGTCAAGATGCATCACCAGGCGCACAATCGGGGAGGCGTTAATCAGCACACCCTGCGCTTTCATATATTCACCCAGCGCGGCCGCGTGCTCTTCGCCAACGCGCACAAACAGCATGTTGGTGTCGTGGCGCATGACGTCCGCCCCTGCTTCGCGCAGTTGCTCCGCCATCCAGGCGGCGTTGTCATGGTCTTCCTGCAAACGCGCCACGTTATTTTTCAGCGCATACAGTCCGGCCGCCGCCAAAATACCCGCCTGGCGCATTCCGCCGCCGGTCATTTTGCGCCAGCGAATGGCACGCTTGATGTACTCGTGGCTGCCGACAAGCAGCGAGCCTACCGGCGTTCCCAGACCTTTGGAAAGACAAATGGTGAACGAGTCGCAGTATTGCGTGACATCTTTAAGCTCACAGCCATAGGCGACGACGGCGTTAAAAATACGCGCGCCGTCGACGTGCAGGGCAAGATTGCGCTCCCGGGTGAATTCCCAGGCCTCTTTCAGATACTCGCGCGGCAGCACTTTGCCGTTATGCGTGTTTTCCAGACTGAGCAGACGGGTGCGGGCAAAATGGATATCGTCTGCTTTGATTTTTGCTGCCACTTTGTCCAGCGGCAGGGATCCATCCGGCGCGGCATCGATGGGTTGCGGTTGAATGCTGCCGAGCACCGCTGCGCCACCCGCTTCGTAGAGATAGTTATGCGCGCCCTGACCGGCGATATACTCTTCGCCGCGCTGACAATGGCTGAGCAGTGCAACCAGGTTCGCCTGAGTGCCGGTAGGTAAGAAAATGGCGGCTTCTTTGCCAGAAAGCTCGGCCGCGTATTGCTGGAGGGCATTAACGGTAGGATCATCACCGTAGACGTCGTCCCCGACCGGGGCGGCCATCATCTCTTCGAGCATGGCGCGACTGGGTCGGGTGACAGTATCACTGCGTAAATCAATCACGGGCATTCCTTTTTAAGTGAGGTAATGCCCTCTGTTTTACCTGAGCCAGTTAGTTTTCGCCAGTTCGATCACTTCATCACCGCGTCCGCTGATGATTGCGCGCAGCATATACAGGCTAAAACCTTTGGCTTGTTCGAGCTTGATCTGCGGCGGGATCGCCAGCTCTTCTTTCGCCACCACCACATCGACCAGCACTGGACCGTCAATTGACATCGCCCTTTGCAGCGCCTCATCAACCTCTGAAGATTTCTCCACGCGAATGCCCGTGATGCCACAGGCCTCGGCAATCCGCGCGAAATTCGTGTCGTACAGTTCGGTGCCGTCAGTCAGATAACCACCAGCTTTCATCTCCATCGCCACAAATCCCAGCACGCTGTTGTTGAAGACAATAATCTTCACCGGTAACTTCATTTGTACCACCGACAGAAAATCGCCCATCAGCATGCTAAAGCCGCCGTCACCGCACATTGCCACAACCTGACGTCCTGGTTCGGTCGCTTGTGCGCCGAGTGCCTGCGGCATGGCATTAGCCATCGACCCGTGGTTAAACGATCCGAGCAGGCGACGTTTGCCGTTCATTTTCAGATAGCGTGCTGCCCACACCGTTGGCGTGCCAACGTCGCAGGTAAAGATGGCATCGTCAGCGGCAAAGTGGCTGATCTGTTGCGCCAGATATTGCGGGTGAATGGCTTTATCGCTGGGCTTGGCTAAATCATCCAGCCCTTTGCGCGCCTCGCGGTAGTGCTCCAGTGCTTTGTCCAGGAACTGCCGCTCGGTTTTCTCTTCCACCAGAGGTAGTAGGGCACGTAACGTGGATTTAATATCGCCTACCAGCGCCATATCAACTTTACTGTGCGCGCCAATACTCGCCGGATTGATATCAATCTGAATAATTTTGGCGTCGGTGGGGTAGAACGGGCGATAGGGGAACTGGGTACCGAGCAGGATCAGCGTGTCGGCATTCATCATGGTATGGAAGCCGGATGAAAAGCCAATCAGCCCGGTCATACCCACGTCATAGGGGTTATCGTACTCAACATGCTCTTTCCCGCGCAGAGCGTGCACGATCGGGGCTTTGATTTTAGCCGCAAACTCAACCAGCTCTTTATGCGCACCGGCGCAGCCGCTGCCGCACATCAGGGCGATGTTGCTGGAGTAGCGCAGCAGTTGCGCCAGTTTTCTCAGCTCTTCCTCTTCCGGGGTGACTACCGGGAGCGGCGCATGATACCAGTGCGTGGTGGCGCTTTCAGGGGCGGGCTTCAGCGCCACGTCGCCGGGTAATACCACCACGGAGACGCCACGGTTGAGCACCGCTTTACGCATAGCTATAGCCAGCACCTGGGGGATCTGCTCAGGGCTGGAGACCAGCTCGCAATAGTGGCTACATTCACGGAACAACTCTTGCGGGTGGGTCTCCTGAAAATAACCGCTGCCTATTTCACTGGATGGAATATGCGCGGCGATTGCCAGCACCGGAACGTGGTTGCGGTGGCAATCAAACAGGCCGTTAATTAGGTGCAGGTTGCCTGGCCCACACGAACCTGCGCAGACGGCCAGTTCGCCCGTCAACTGCGCTTCAGCGCCCGCGGCGAAGGCAGCAACCTCTTCATGACGGGTTGGCATCCAGTCAATTGTTCCCATACGATTCAGACTATCACTCAGACCATTTAGCGAGTCACCCGTTACACCCCAAATGCGTTTTACGCCAGCCTGTTCGAGTGTTTTAGCAATAAAAGCGGCAACCGTTTGTTTCATGGTTTTCCTTCTCCTCTAATGTGATACCGGTTACAAGTTTAGATGAAGATAATCGTTATGCTTCTCATTTCCCCCTTATTTCCGGCAGGTTTCATTTAACCTGTATTAAGCGTAGTTTGTTATTGGACATGGTGAAACAAGGAATAAATTCAAATGGTTATAAAACTATTAAATTCAGTTAACCGAGTACTGACTCACGAAGATTTTGGCAAGTTTTTGTTACGCCTTGCCGTCGGTGGGCTGATGCTGTTTCATGGGCTGCATAAACTGTTTGCTGGTATTGATGGCATCAGCGGTATGTTGATAGCGAAAGGTTTCCCGGGCTTTATTGCGTACGGCGTTCTGCTGGGAGAGGTTGTAGCGCCGTGTCTGATTATTCTAGGCATCCTGACGCGTCCGGCTGCGTTGGGGCTGGCGTTTACGATGGTTGTGGCATGGCTGATGGTCGGGATGGGCGAAACCTGGACACTGGATAAAACCGGTGCATGGGCGATTGAAAGTCTGGTGTATTTCTTCATCGGTGCGCTGGCCGTGGCGTTTTTGGGGGCGGGGCGTTACTCCGTTGCAGGAAATTCAGCCTGGCGATAGTTACCATTTGAGAGTCAATACCGAGGCGGGGGTGCGCTAACGGTTTGCCCGCCTCGTCGTTCAATCTGTCGCTAATCTATATGTCATCACTGTTCCATAGTTTGTGCCGACGTCTCAGCGCTCGCTGCGTCAATGCCCTTGCCATCGCGGCGCCTATTTCAGCACTGACAACCAGTCCCTGAATAAACGGACGATCGTGCATCAACCACGGCAGCCCGCCAAAAGCGATGCGATTGCGGGCGTTTTCCGGCGCTTGCAGCGTGTAATCTTCGCCGATATCCGGGATCTCATCGCCACAGGCCAGCAGTTGATCGCGTAGCGTTGGGAAAGGGATATCTTTGCTCTGCAATGCCCGTTGCCCTCGGGCGTCAATAAACACATCGAATTTGCTGCGTCGACCGTGGTGGTAAATTACCGTCATTTCCTGCTCATTCGTACGCTCATAATCCGCACCAAGTGTGAGGATCTCAATCATCCCTGCGTCGTGCAGAGCCAGCAGTCGGCGGACTGATTCAGACGGGATTGCCGCATAATTATCGATAAACACGCGCGCCAGTCCTTGCTTAAATCGCTTTTCATCAGGCGGATCAAGATGTGGGACGATCTCTTCGATTACCTCGTGTAGCCGCAGCAGGGTATAGCGCCATGCGACGGTACGCTGTTCCTGTTTGTTGCGTTCAACTTCAATCAGGTTGCGCTTCGCCCATTCAAAAGGATCGTGCTCAAGCCTGTCGGCAAAGTAGGCCTCGGGGAATGTGTCGGCGTTGAGTGTCTCAAGTGCTATCTCTTGGCTCCATTGCGGGGCTGCATCTTGCAGTTGTTGTACAATAATCCGGAAAATGCGGTCCAGTAATCCTTTTTGCCCATGGACAATGACGTCTTCAATTGCTTCAGGCGTTGCGATGTTCAACGATTCATAGGGCAGAGGGCAGTAAAAATCCGCTTCAGGCAGCACACCGCTGCGCGACATTAGGGTCAGCTTCAGGCTTTGGCTGTCGGATTTACAGATAAACTGGAGTGCGTTATCAGCCCCGGTGGTGAAGGCACCGTGTTGGCAGGCCACGGCCATCGCTGCGTCAATCGCGCTGAGCGAGGTGCCGAGAATTCCTACCCGGCAAGCGCTAATCTGGACGTCCATTAGACCTGTCCACGGGCTGGGGAAAAACTTCCGTGTCTGTACATCCGTTTCAGGCCACAGATGGCCGGTGGCGATAGCGGCGAAGTCCACCTCGACAGGCTGTGAAGCATGATTGATCCACAGAGAGACCCCATTCGGGTTTGCGCGCAGGTCGGTGACTTCGCTTGATTCGTTTATGCTAATCGCGAAGCCTGAGCCTCGCGCTTTCTCGACGATAGCGAATAAACGATCGCGATAATAGTCACCGAGGATCACGCGGGGCAAAAATTGCCGTTCATGCAAAGAATTACGTTCAATCCGAAACTGCGCCAGATAGTCATCACTTTGATTCTGTAGCCACGTCAGATAACTGATATAAATCGGTGGGATCTCTATGCTGGCTATATTTGCCAGCATGAAGTCTGCGTTGTTGTCGCTGTTATAAGGCATGCCAACGCCCGCCTGTTCAGCTTGCTCATAAAGCTCTATTTCCAGCGGTTCACCGCGCTCAACCAGGGCATGAAACGTATAAATGCCGGTGGGACCGACGCCGACAATGGCCACTTTTTTCATGGGGATCCTTGTAGAAAGTTCGACGTGGTAGTCGGGGATTATGCTTAATCTGCGAAGTGTAAGTGTGGTCGATAATTTACGGGGGGAAGGAGGTATTTTGCCGGGGAGAGTGAAAATATCAGAATTTTGCAGCGCCTGAGAGCATAAAAAAAGGCCACCCGGTACAGCCAGGCAGCCTTTTGCACATCAGATACCGGCCAATTACGCCAGCACTAAATCACCCTGCGGATGGCAGGAACAGGCCAGCACATAACCTTCAGCGATTTCTGCGTCGGTCAGCGTCATGGTGCTGCTGACCGTGTAGTTACCGTCAACCACTTTGGTTTTGCAGCAGCCGCAAACGCCTGCACGGCATGCGGCGACAACCGGAACCTTGTTGCTTTCCAGCGCTTCCAGCAGCGTACTGCCCACCGGCGCATAGAACTCTTTCGCCGGCTGTAGCTTAGTAAACTTCAGACCACTGGTGGCGGCTTCGGCAACAGGTGTGAAGAACTGCTCTTTAAAGAAGCGCGTCACACCCAGTGCTTTGACTTCTTTCTCGACCAGATCCATATACGGTGCCGGGCCACAGGTCATCACGGTACGCGAGGTCAGATCCGGTACGCTTTTCAGCAGTTCGGTAGTCAGTCGGCCGGAAACAAAACCTTCGGTGGCATTGTTTTCAGCAACTAATGTCACCGGATATTCACGCCACTCGTCGGCAAAAATGACATCTTGCGGCGAGCGCACGTTAAAGATTACCTGTACATCCGCTTGCGGGCGGTACTTTGCCAACCAGCGACGCATTGACATGATTGGCGTAACACCACAGCCTGCGGCCAGCATCAGGAACTTGTCTTCCGCTTTATCTTCACAGGTGAACTCACCCATGGCATCGGACAGCCAGATATAGTCGCCGCGCTTCACGTCGCGGGTTAGCCACTGTGAACCTGCACCATCGTCAATCCGGCGGATGGTCAACGTAATGTACTCGCTAACGCCCGGCGTTGAGGAAATGGTGTAAGCACGCAGCGTATCCGCTGAATTACGTACGCTGACCAGTGCATACTGCCCGGCGCGGTAAGGATAATAATCGTGGCACAGCAACGAAATTGTCCATACATCCGGCGTTTCCTGATGGATGTGGTGAACCTGCATCCGCCATGGGCACTGATGAGTTGGCATTGTCATTCTTTACTCCTTACGCGCTCAGCAGTTGCTTCATGTCTTCTTCAACGGTGGTCACGGAACGCAGACCAAATTTCTCGTTGAGAACTGCCAGCAGATCCGGTGTGAAGAAACCAGGCGCAGTCGGGCCAGTTACGATGTTTTTCACGCCCAGAGACAGCAGGGTCAGCAGAATAACAATCGCTTTCTGTTCGAACCAGGAGAGTACCAGAGACAGCGGCAGATCGTTCACGCCACAGCCCAGTTTCTCAGCCAGGGTTACCGCCAGGATAATGGCAGAGTAAGCATCGTTACACTGACCGGCATCGACCAGACGCGGCAGACCTTCGATATCGCCGAATTCCAGTTTGTTGAAACGGTATTTACCGCAAGCAAGGGTCAAGATCAGGCAGTCATCCGGCACGCTGGTGGCGAAGTCGGTGAAGTAGTTACGTTCACCACGTGCGCCGTCACAACCGCCAACCAGGAAGATGTGACGCAGTTTTTCACGGCTCACCAGGTCGATCAGGGTATCAGCAGCGCCCAGCAGGGTCTGACGACCGAAACCTACGGTGATCAGGTGCGGAATTTCACTGTACGGGAAGCCAGCCATCTGCTGCGCCTGTGCGATAACCGGACCAAAATCGTCACCTTCAAGGTGGCTCACGCCCGGCCAGCCGACGATGCTACGGGTCCAGATACGGTCGTCGTAGGCGCCAACGGTTGGGTCGATGATGCAGTTAGAGGTCATCACGATTGGGCCAGGGAAGCGGGCGAATTCAACCTGCTGGTTCTGCCAGCCGCTGCCGTAGTTACCGATTAGGTGTTTGAACTTACGCAGTTCCGGATAGCCGTGTGCTGGCAGCATTTCACCGTGGGTATAAACGTTAACACCGGTGCCTTCAGTCTGCTCAAGCAGGTTGTACAAATCTTTCAGGTCGTGACCGGAGATCAGGATGCACTTACCTTCGGTTGCTTTTACGTTGACCTGAGTCGGGGTCGGGTGACCGTATTTAGTGGTTTCACCGGCGTCCAGAATGCTCATTACTTTGAAGTTCATTTGGCCGATTTCCATTGAACACTCCAGCAGAGCGTTCATATCGGAAGGCCAGGTACCCAGCCACGCCATGATTTTGTGGTACTGAGCATAGATATCGTTGTCGTACTGACCAAGAACGTGGGCGTGCTCCATGTAAGCTGCCGCACCTTTCAGGCCGTACAGACACAGCAGACGCAGGCCGAGGATATTATCGCCGATGGTCGCTTTGTCTTTATTCGGGGTGAATTCAGCGGCCTGACGTTGCAGGTCGCCCAGATCGTCGCTGACCAGTTGCAGATCGGCCATCGGGTTGGTGACAGCTGCGTTCGCGTCGATGTTCAGGCATTGTGCTTTCAGGGCGTCTCGCATGGCGATAGCTTCACGGGCATAGCCAACAATACGCGGGGAATCGAAGTTTACGTTAGTCAGCGTGGAGAAGAACGCACGCGGCGCAAAGTTATCAACCTCATGGTCGATGATGCCGTATTCACGTGCTTTAACAGCCCATGCAGACAGACCTTGTAGGGAAGCAATCAGCAGATCCTGCAAATCGGAGGTTTCAGCCGTTTTACCGCACATACCCTGCGCGTAAGAGCAGCCGTTTCCTGCCGGAGTACGGATGGTTTGTTCACATTGCACACAAAACATGGTCACACCTTTTAAAGTTATATTTAATATACATGTTTAAGATTATGCCTGTGCGCGTAGGGATAAAAGGGATTTCTGCTACTACTTGCAGGGAGATTGATTTAGCGCAATTTTGGCGGTAGCTGACTACCGCCAGAGAGGTATTTGCCCGAGCGTCAGGCGGAGAAAAACGCCATCAGCAGAGGCACTAACAGACTCAAAATAAAGCCGTGGACGATGGCTGCCGGGACCATTTCCAGGCCGCCGCTGCGTTGTAAAACGGGCAGGGTGAAATCCATTGATGTCGCGCCGCATAATCCCAGCGCGGTAGAGCGGCTGCGGCCCACCATTCCTGGAATCAACATAATGGCGATCAGTTCACGGGCCAGGTCGTTAAAGAAGGCGGCACTACCAATTACGGGTCCGAACGATTCGGTCAACAGAATACCGGACAGGGAATACCAGCCAAAACCTGATGCCATCGCCAGCGCGGTTTTCAGCGGCAGACCGAGGATCAATGCATTGATAACCCCCGCCAGCATCGAACTGGCGACGACGACGACGGCTACGATCATCCCCCGACGGTTCAGTACAATTTGCTTTAAGGTCATACCGCTGTTGCGCAGTTGGATCCCCACCAGGAACAGTAAAAAGATTAACGTATATTCGCTGGCTTCGGTGGCATGCTGCAGAATGGGAAGCCCAGTGAGGCCGAGCAGGAAACCGATGACGACGACGCCGCAAAGCTGGAGCGACTCAAGCGCCATTGCAATTCGCGAGGGGAGTTTTTCTTGCTTGTGGTTGTGTCTCCAGGGCAGCGAACGCTCCAGCCAGAACAGCGCCGCAATATTACACAGTATAATGACCGTCACGCTGACCGCAGAATAATGAAGAATAGCTAACAGGTTGCTGGCGAGATTATCCAGAAACGCCAGGCTAATACCCATAAAAAAGAGAATAAGGTAGACGATCCAGCTCAACAGGCGATTGATAAGTTGTAATGCAGTCCTGTGCCGGAGCGGAATAAGGTAGCCCACAATAAGGGGAACCAGAATGATTAACAGCCCTGAAAACATGAAAACCAGATCCTTGCTGAGAAGTAAGACGAAATGCGCTAGCACACACTACTCAAAGCAAAGAGGGGAGTAAAGTTGCAAATAAAAGGAAATATAGAGAGGATAAAAAAGACCTGACTTGCGCCAGGCCTTTTTTGTTAGCGATTAATCGCGTTTTTCCAGCAGAGTGCGGTAAATAAGGCCGCCGAGTACCCCACCGATAATCGGCATAACCCAGAAGAACCACAATTGTTGCAATGCCCAGCCGCCCTGGAAAATGGCTACTGCGGTACTACGTGCCGGGTTTACGGAGGTGTTGGTGACTGGAATACTGATCAAGTGGATCAAAGTTAACGCCAGACCAATTGTGATAGGTGCAAAACCTGCCGGAGCATGTTTATCGGTCGCGCCGTGGATCACTAATAAGAAGCCTGCGGTCAGAATAATTTCAATGACGACGGCAGAAAGCATGGAATAACCGCCTGGTGAATGTTCACCAAAGCCGTTTGATGCAAAACCACTGGCCGTTGCATCAAAACCCGCTTTACCGCTGGCAATAAGATACAGTGCCGCTGCTGCAACAATACCGCCTACAACCTGAGCAATAACGTAACCAATAACATCTTTTGCCGGGAAACGACCGCCAGCCCATAAACCGAAGGTTACCGCCGGGTTAAAATGCCCACCTGAAATATGACCCACGGCGAATGCCATGGTTAATACGGTCAGGCCGAATGCCAGCGCGACACCGGCAAATCCAATTCCCAATTCCGGGAATGCGGCTGCCAGCACTGCACTACCGCACCCACCAAAAACGAGCCAAAACGTACCGAAGAATTCAGCTGCTAATTTCCTGAACATAACCACCTCAATTAAAAGTTCCGGGTTCGTATTCCTTGCCCGGTAATTCATCGCTAAAAGGGACGATGATGAAAGAGCGGGTATTTTAGAAAAAAATATCATCCCTTCGCCAGTTAAATTGATGAAAAAATTTGATTTAAGGCAATATGTTGCGATTCCTTTTTGAATCTTGGGTGAATGAAGCATAGTCCAATTAGCGAAAGGACGATGATTAAGTTCTGAAATTATATTCAGGAGAAAACATAAGAAGAATATTCTTATTTTTTTTGCTTTTGCGATTCACGCCAGATTGATATCGGGTGTCCTGAGCCCCCGCTTGCCGTTATACTCCTGATAACTTGAAGGAAAAAGTTAGCATTTCCGGAGGCTATATGATTCTCGAACGCGTTGAGATTGTTGGATTTCGTGGTATTAACCGTCTGTCGTTGATGCTGGAGCAGAGCAACGTGCTGATTGGGGAGAACGCGTGGGGTAAATCCAGTCTGCTGGATGCCTTAACCCTGCTGCTGTCGCCGGAGCCAGACTTGTATCATTTTGTCCGCGAGGATTTCTGGTTCCCGCCGGGCGATATACAGGGCCGGGAACACCACCTGCACATTATCCTGACGTTTCGTGAATCCCAGCCGGGTCGTTACCGGGTACGTCGCTATCGCCCTCTGGAAGCCAGCTGGACGCCGTGCCAGGATGGCTATCACCGCATTTTTTACCGTCTGGAAGGCGAGTGTGCGGATGACGGTAGCGTTCTGACCTTGCGCAGTTTTCTTGACGGCGACGGCCATCCATTACCTCTCGATGACATTAACGATCAGGCGCGGCATCTTGTGCGCCTGATGCCGGTTCTGCGTCTGCGCGACGCGCGATTTATGCGCCGGATCCGCAACGGTACCGTGCCGGATTCGGCGGACGTCGAAGTCACCGCCCGCCAACTGGATTTTCTGGCGCGTGAGCTGGCTACCCGACCGCAAAACCTGACCGACGGACAGATCCGCCAGGGGTTATCGGCCATGGTGCAGTTGTTGGAGCACTATTTTTCCGAGCAGGGGGCTGGCCAGTCCCGTTACCGTCTGATGCGCCGTCGCTCCAATAACGAACAACGGAGCTGGCGCTATCTGGACATTATTAACCGCATGATTGATAAACCCGGCGGACGTACGCACCGGGTTATTCTGTTGGGCCTGTTTTCGACCCTGTTGCAGGCCAAAGGCACGCTGAGGCTGGATAAAGACGCCCGACCTTTATTGCTGGTGGAAGATCCGGAAACGCGTTTACATCCCATCATGCTTTCGGTGGCCTGGCACTTGTTGAATTTACTGCCTCTGCAGCGAGTGGCGACAACCAACTCCGGTGAGCTGTTATCCCTTACGCCCGTGGAACATGTTGTTCGTCTGGTTCGTGAATCATCCCGCGTCGCCGCATGGCGGCTGGGGCCGGGTGGGATCAGTGCAGAAGATAGTCGGCGAATCGCATTTCATATTCGTTTTAATCGTGCGTCATCGTTGTTTGCCCGCTGCTGGTTGCTGGTAGAAGGCGAAACGGAAACCTGGGTTATTAACGAACTGGCCCGTCAGTGCGGACATCACTTTGATGCAGAAGGGATTAAGGTAATTGAATTCGCCCAGTCCGGTCTTAAGCCGCTGGTTAAATTCGCCCGCCGGATGGGTATCGAGTGGCATGTGTTGGTCGATGGTGATGAAGCCGGGAAAAAGTATGCGGCCACGGTGCGCGGTTTGTTGAATAACGACAGAGAGGAAGAACGCGATCATTTAACCATGCTCCCCGCGCTGGATATGGAACACTTTATGTATCGCCAGGGGTTTGCTGATGTCTTTCACCGGGTGGCGCAAATCCCGGAGAACGTGCCCATGAACATGCGAAAAATTATCTCCAAGGCGATACATCGTTCGTCAAAACCGGATTTAGCCATTGAGGTAGCGATGGAAGCCGGGCGGCGCGGCGTTGACGCAGTGCCAACGCTGCTGCGAAAAATGTTTTCCCGCGTGCTGTGGCTGGCACGCGGCAGAGCGGATTAGTGGTGAAACATCGACGACAGCTGCGAATGGATGCTGTCCAGTAGCTGATAGCGGCGGCGGTATTCTGCGCGTTTTTTGCTGGCAATATCCGCCTCGCTTTTTCGCGCCAGCGTGCGCGGAATATGATAGTACCCGTGTCTGTCGCACTCGCCGCCAACCGATTCCCAAAATGCGTTGTAGTCGGAATGAATTACCTTATTTTTATCGTGGTAGCGTTGGCTGCGAAAGATATGCTGTTCATTGCTGACTGCCATAACATTATCGATGTTCAATCGTTCTGCTAACCGGCAAATGGCTTCCATTACAATACGTTTTGGGAATATCCCGTGACAGGACTTGGTCGCTTTTTGGATTGCTTCGTGAGGAAGTTGCGCATTGCCCTGCACACCGCCAATAAATAATGTACTTTTGCCATTATATTCGCAGAACGTAAACGTCATTTTAGTCAGCACGTCGCCGTCGCCATTTTGCACCTGAATAGTGCTCTCTCCCTCTTTATCCAGCACCGGGAACATCATCATGGTTACGGTAAATATATCGCCATCTTTGCCTTCAATTTGCGCGAGCTGTAAGCCGTCATTGCTTAATAAGGCGTTAAATTCTGCGGGTAAAAATGCATGGCGGATAACATTATAATGAAAACGCACCGCGTCTAAACGCATTTTACGGGTGAAGTTTGCGGCAAGGTAAGGACGATGCAAACGCACCGGCAGTCGGGGTTGGTGGGATAGCAGGTTTTCAAGATCCGGCCATTGGGCCAGTTCTGTCATCCATTCCTGGGTGAGGCGAGGTATCAAGAGTGAGCGCCAGATAAACTTACGACGAAAGCTCCGCTTATCCCAGCAATGTGCGGGACGTAAATGACCGCTGCTCAGGCTGTAAAAAAGACCAAAGCTGGTGACGGGTTTGGTGGAAAGAAAAGTGCTTTCAGTTAGTTGACTCATAATATAAATCCGATTGATACCCTGGTACTAATTTCAGCACAGCGGATCTTAACCATTCATCAATAACTCTGTTATTCTTGCGCTTTTCAACGGCGATTTATTTAACGTTGATGTTTAGCACTCCACTCTGGTGGACGTATTGGGGGAATTGGGACATTTATGAAGCTCAAGGGAAAAATCAAAAAACGCTATTTTCTGTTCGCCATCATCCTTATTGTGGCGGTAATTGCACTTTGGCGAACGCTTAATGCGCCTTTACCTCAGTATCAAACATTAATTGTTCGTCCGGGCGATCTGCAGCAAAGCGTGCTGGCTACCGGTAAACTGGATGCGCTGCGTAAAGTTGACGTCGGGGCGCAGGTCAGCGGGCAGTTAAAAACGCTGTCGGTCGCGATTGGCGATAAAGTCAAAAAAGATCAGTTGCTCGGCGTAATCGATCCTGAACAGGCGCAAAACCAAATCAAAGAGGTTGAAGCGACGCTAATGGAATTGCGCGCCCAGCGTTTACAGGCAGAAGCTGAGTGGAAACTGGCGCGGGTGACGCTTTCCCGTCAGCAACAGCTGGCAAAAACCCAGGCCGTTTCACAGCAGGATCTCGACACGGCGGCCACCGAAATGGCGGTCAAACAGGCGCAAATTGGCACAATTGACGCGCAAATTAAACGTAATCAGGCTTCTCTCGATACGGCAAAAACCAACCTTGATTACACCCGCATTGTCGCGCCAATGGCAGGCGAAGTAACGCAAATTACTACCCTGCAAGGGCAAACCGTTATTGCCGCTCAGCAGGCACCTAATATTCTGACGCTGGCGGATATGAGCACCATGCTGGTAAAAGCGCAAGTTTCTGAGGCTGATGTAATTCACCTGCAACCTGGGCAAAAAGCCTGGTTTACCGTACTGGGCGATCCGCAGACGCGCTACGAAGGCACGCTGAAAGATGTTCTTCCGACGCCAGAGAAAGTGAATGATGCGATTTTCTACTATGCCCGCTTCGAAGTTCCCAATCCGAAAGGGATCCTGCGTCTGGATATGACCGCGCAGGTCCATATCCAGCTCACTGATGTCAAAAATGTTCTGACGATCCCGCTGTCGGCACTGGGCGATCCTATTGGTAACAACCGCTATAACGTCAAGCTACTGCGTAACGGCGAAACCCGCGAACGTGAAGTGGTTATCGGCGCGCGGAATGATACCGATGTGGAGATCGTGAAAGGGCTGGAAGAGGGTGATGAAGTCATTACCGGCGAGGGCAACGCTGGAGCTGCAAAATGACAGCATTGCTTGAACTGAGCCATATCCGCCGCAGCTATCCCTCAGGTGAAGGCCAGGTTGAGGTGTTGAAGGACGTATCCTTGAGCATTCAGGCCGGGGAAATGGTGGCGATTGTCGGGGCGTCGGGTTCGGGTAAATCGACGCTGATGAACATTCTCGGCTGTCTGGACAAACCTACCAGCGGTACGTATCGGGTTGCCGGACGGGATGTCTCCACGCTGGATAGCGATGCGCTGGCACAGCTGCGCCGTGAGCATTTCGGCTTTATCTTCCAGCGCTATCATTTGCTGTCACATTTAACCGCGGCGCAAAATGTCGAGGTGCCTGCGGTCTACGCTGGCACCGAGCGTAAGCAGCGCCTGGCGCGTGCGCAGGAATTACTCCAGCGGCTGGGGCTGGGCGACAGGGTTGATTATCAACCTTCTCAACTTTCCGGTGGTCAGCAGCAGCGGGTCAGTATCGCACGTGCACTGATGAACGGGGGACAGGTTATTCTTGCCGACGAACCCACCGGTGCACTGGATAGCCATTCCGGCGAAGAGGTGATGGCGATTTTGCATCAGCTGCGCGATCGCGGACACACGGTAATTATCGTCACGCATGACCCGCAGGTTGCCGCACAGGCCGAGCGGGTCATTGAAATTCGTGACGGCGAGATTGTGCGCAATCCGCCGCCACAGAAACCCTCTGGTGGACGCGATATCGCGGAGCCAACGGTGAAAACGGCATCCGGCTGGAGCCAGTTTGTCAGCGGATTTCGTGAAGCGCTTACCATGGCCTGGCTGGCAATGGCTGCGAATAAGATGCGAACGCTACTCACCATGCTTGGGATCATCATCGGTATTGCTTCTGTGGTGTCGATCGTGGTGGTAGGCGATGCGGCTAAACAACTGGTACTGGCAGATATTCGCGCTATTGGTACTAACACCATTGATATCTATCCTGGCAAAGATTTCGGCGACGACGATCCGCAATATCAACAGGCATTGAAGTATGACGATTTGACGGCGCTACAGAAGCAGCCCTGGGTCAGTTCGGTAACACCTGCAGTGTCGAAGAACCTGCGGTTACGCTATGGCAATATCGACGTTGCTGCCAGTGCTAACGGCGTTAGCGGCGACTATTTCAACGTCTATGGCATGACATTTAGCGAAGGGACCACCTTTAACGCCGAGCAACTGGCGGGGCGCGCTCAGGTGGTGGTGCTCGACAGTAATACCCGGCGCCAGTTGTTCCCCAATAAAGCGAAAGTTGTCGGCGAAGTCGTGCTGGTGGGAAATATGCCGGCCACGGTAATTGGCGTTGCAGAAGAGAAACAGTCGATGTTCGGCAGTAGCAAGATCCTGCGGGTCTGGCTGCCCTACAGCACCATGTCCGGGCGAATTATGGGGCAGTCGTGGCTGAACTCGATCACCGTGCGAGTAAAGGATGGTTTTGACAGTGCCCAGGCCGAACAGCAACTGACCCGACTGTTGACGTTGCGCCACGGTAAGAAGGATTTCTTCACCTGGAATATGGACGGTGTCTTGAAAACCGCTGAAAAGACCACACGTACATTACAACTCTTCCTGACGCTGGTGGCGGTGATTTCGCTGGTGGTTGGTGGGATTGGCGTGATGAATATTATGCTGGTTTCGGTAACCGAACGAACGCGTGAGATTGGCATTCGTATGGCGGTAGGCGCGCGTGCCAGTGATGTGCTGCAACAGTTCTTAATTGAAGCGGTGTTAGTGTGTCTGGTTGGCGGCGCGTTGGGCATTAGCCTGTCGATGCTGATCGCCTTTACACTTCAGCTATTCCTGCCGGGCTGGGAAATTGGATTCTCACCCGTCGCGCTGTTGACGGCGTTCCTGTGTTCGACTGCAACAGGGGTGTTGTTTGGCTGGCTACCGGCGCGGAATGCGGCACGTCTGGATCCAGTAGATGCTCTGGCGCGGGAATAATGCCACAGAGATAAAAATGCCAGCCGCAAAGGCTGGCATTTTGACTGCAGGATGTACACAATGAGACAGAAGAGCTATGCGACAGCTTCTGCTTCAATGACAGGCACGATGACACTGGCATGATTGCCTTTTGGCCCCTGGTGGACATCAAACTGGACAGACTGTCCGGCTTTTAGCGTTCTGTAACCATCCATCTGAATGGTGGAATAATGGGCGAAAATATCTTCGCCGCCGCCTTCGGGGCAAATGAAACCAAACCCTTTGGCGTTGTTGAACCACTTAACAGTACCCGTTTCCATACTTCGACATCCTTCGTAAATCTTATATAAGTAAGATGGAATGAACCGGTGGCGGAGTGGGGGCTGTTCAAAACCTCGCCAACTCTCGAAACTACAATTTAGAGAAATCAGGCGGGGCGTCAAGCGCCAGGCAGACAGAATAGGGTAAAAATGCATCAAAATTTGAAGCAGTTAACGCTATTGTCGGTTATGTGACAGATGTCGCGGATGGCACTAATAGATGATAGTTATCTAATACTTGAGGTAGATTGATTGTGCGCATAGGCTGCTTGTCAGCGGCAAAATTTTCTGCCGGAAACCGTAACTGAAGATGACGACTGACAATGGGTAAGACGAACGACTGGCTGGATTTCGATCTGCTGGCGGAAGACAAATTGCGCGACGCGCTAAAACCGCCATCTATGTATAAAGTGATATTAGTCAATGATGATTACACTCCGATGGAGTTTGTTATTGACGTGTTACAAAAATTCTTTTCTTATGATGTAGAACGTGCAACGCAACTGATGCTTGCAGTTCACTATCAAGGCAAAGCGATTTGCGGCGTGTTTACTGCCGAAGTGGCTGAAACCAAAGTAGCGATGGTGAACAAATATGCGAGGGAGAACGAGCATCCGTTGCTGTGTACGCTGGAAAAAGCCTGAATGCAGGCATAAACATTGGGGGAGGTGCCTATGCTCAATCAAGAACTGGAACTCAGTTTAAACATGGCTTTCGCCAGAGCGCGCGAGCACCGACATGAGTTTATGACCGTCGAGCACTTGTTACTGGCGTTGCTCAGTAACCCGTCGGCCCGCGAAGCGCTGGAAGCGTGTTCTGTGGATCTGGTGGCGCTCCGTCAGGAACTCGAAGCCTTCATTGAACAGACCACACCTGTATTGCCTGCCAGTGAGGAAGAGCGCGACACGCAGCCGACGTTGAGTTTTCAGCGTGTACTGCAACGTGCGGTCTTTCATGTTCAGTCCTCCGGACGTAATGAAGTTACCGGCGCAAATGTGCTGGTTGCTATCTTCAGCGAGCAGGAATCTCAGGCGGCTTATCTGCTGCGTAAGCATGAAGTAAGTCGTCTTGATGTGGTGAATTTTATCTCTCATGGCACGCGTAAAGACGAACCCAGCCAGTCTTCTGACTCTGGGAATCAGCCAAATAACGAAGAGCAAGCTGGCGGGGAGGACCGTATGGAGAACTTCACGACTAACCTTAACCAGCTTGCCCGAGTGGGCGGAATTGATCCGCTCATTGGCCGGGACAAAGAGCTGGAGCGCGCCATTCAGGTACTGTGCCGTCGCAGAAAAAACAATCCGCTGCTGGTGGGAGAGTCCGGTGTCGGTAAAACCGCCATTGCCGAAGGCCTCGCCTGGCGTATCGTCCAGGGTGATGTGCCTGAAATCATGGCTGATTGTACCCTTTACTCCCTGGATATCGGCTCGCTGCTGGCAGGCACTAAATATCGCGGTGATTTTGAGAAACGCTTTAAGGCGCTGCTGAAACAGCTGGAACAGGATACTAACAGCATTCTGTTTATCGATGAGATCCACACCATTATCGGTGCGGGTGCGGCATCGGGCGGCCAGGTGGATGCGGCTAACCTGATCAAGCCGCTGCTCTCCAGCGGTAAGATCCGTGTTATAGGCTCCACAACCTATCAGGAATTCAGCAATATCTTTGAAAAGGACCGTGCGTTAGCGCGCCGTTTCCAGAAAATCGATGTCACTGAACCATCGGTAGAAGAGACCGTGCAGATAATCAATGGTCTGAAGCCGAAATACGAAGCGCACCATGACGTCCGCTATACCGCCAAAGCGGTGCGTGCAGCGGTCGAACTGGCGGTGAAATACATTAACGATCGTCATCTGCCGGATAAAGCGATTGACGTGATTGATGAGGCGGGCGCACGTGCGCGTCTGATGCCGGTCAGCAAGCGCAAGAAAACCGTCAACGTGGCGGATATTGAGTCCGTAGTGGCCCGCATTGCGCGGATCCCGGAGAAGAGCGTATCGCAGAGCGATCGCGACACGCTGAAAAATTTGGGCAACCGTCTGAAAATGCTGGTATTCGGACAGGATAAAGCCATTGAGGCGCTGACTGAAGCGATCAAAATGAGCCGTGCCGGTCTGGGACACGAGCATAAGCCTGTCGGTTCGTTCCTGTTTGCCGGACCAACTGGCGTCGGTAAGACCGAAGTCACGGTGCAGCTCTCCAAAGCCCTCGGCATTGAACTGCTGCGTTTTGATATGTCCGAGTACATGGAACGCCACACAGTCAGCCGTCTGATTGGTGCGCCTCCAGGATATGTCGGTTTTGACCAGGGCGGTTTGCTGACTGATGCTGTTATTAAGCATCCGCATGCGGTACTGCTGCTGGATGAAATCGAAAAAGCGCACCCGGATGTCTTTAACCTGTTGCTGCAGGTGATGGATAACGGCACGCTGACCGACAATAACGGGCGTAAAGCGGATTTCCGCAACGTGGTGCTGGTCATGACCACCAACGCTGGTGTACGTGAAACTGAGCGTAAATCGATTGGGTTGATTCATCAGGACAACAGTACTGATGCGATGGGCGAAATCAAAAAAGTGTTTACGCCGGAATTCCGTAACCGTCTCGACAACATTATCTGGTTCGATCATCTCTCTACCGAGGTGATTCATCAGGTTGTTGATAAGTTTATCGTCGAGCTTCAGGTTCAGCTGGATCAGAAAGGTGTCTCTCTTGAAGTGAGTCAGGAAGCACGTGACTGGCTGGCAGAGAAAGGCTATGACCGCGCAATGGGCGCACGTCCAATGACGCGTGTTGTCCAGGATAACCTGAAAAAACCATTGGCTAACGAACTGCTGTTCGGTTCGCTTGTGGATGGTGGCCAAGTGACCGTTGCGCTGGATAAAGAGAAAAATGAGCTGACCTATGGTTTCCAGAGTGCACAAAAGCACAAGCCAGAAGCAGCACATTAATCTTTAATCACCTAATGAGCCGGGCGTAATGCCCGGTTTTTTTTCGCCTGAAAGTAAAGATTTGAATTGGGGAGATTCGGAGAGTTTAAATGGCAGGCAAAAAATAAGCCTGCGTAAGGGAGATTACGCAGGCTAAGGAGGTGGTTCCTGGTACAGCTAGCATTTATGGGTTATGTTTTTCAGCGGAGGGGATAATACCCTTAATGAACGAAACGGTATGTGATCGATTTCTAAGAATCTTCCGAACGCTGAAAAATAACCGTAATTAACTACTTAGCATGCGGGTTTCGTGTGGACTCGCTGGCAAAATTACGCATCAACAATGCATAATTCAGATCGATATCCTCTGGTACAGGCATCCACACGGTGTAACCATCGCCCGGCGCAACTGGCATGGCTTCGCCTTTCGCGTTTTCCATCTGCTCGAGAGTAAAGTTGATGTTGCCCTGTGGGGTCATCAGCTCCAGGCTGTCGCCGACGGTGAATTTGTTTTTTACCAGCACGGCCGCCAGTTCACCTTTACGTTCGCCGGTGAATTCGCCGACAAACTGCTGACGCTCGGAAACAGAGAAGCCGTATTCGTAGTTTTGATAGTCGTCATGTGTATGGCGGCGCAGGAACCCTTCGGTGTAACCACGATGCGCCAGGCCTTCCAGCGTTTCCAGCAGTTGCGGGTCGAACGGTTTACCGGCTGCGGCATCATCAATGGCTTTACGATAGACCTGCGCGGTACGTGCACAGTAATAGTACGACTTGGTGCGGCCTTCGATCTTCAGGGAATGCACGCCCATCTGCGTCAGGCGCTCAACGTGGGCAATGGCACGCAAATCCTTCGAGTTCATGATGTAAGTGCCGTGCTCGTCTTCGAATGCGGTCATGTACTCACCCGGGCGCTGGGCTTCCTCAATCATAAAGACTTTGTCTGTTGGTGCGCCAATACCCAGCGTGGGTTCGACGTTTTGTACCGGGATAGGCTCGTACTTATGCACGATATTGCCCACTACATCTTCTTTCCCTTCCTGTACGTTGTATTCCCAGCGGCAGGCATTGGTACAGGTACCCTGGTTTGGGTCACGCTTGTTGATGTAGCCAGAGAGCAGGCAACGGCCGGAGTAAGCCATGCACAGCGCGCCGTGAACGAAGATCTCAAGCTCCATATCCGGCACCTGGGTGCGGATCTCTTCAATTTCTTCCAGCGACAGCTCACGGGAGAGGATCACGCGGGTTAGCCCCATCTGCTTCCAGAATTTCACCGTCGCCCAGTTTACGGCGTTAGCCTGTACCGAAAGGTGAATGTCCATGTCAGGGAAGTTTTCGCGCACCAGCATAATCAGACCAGGGTCTGACATGATCAGTGCATCCGGCCCCATTTCCACCACCGGTTTCAGATCACGAATGAAGGTCTTCAGCTTGGCATTATGTGGGGCAATGTTAACCACCACATAGAATTTTTTACCCAATTCATGGGCTTCATTAATACCGAGCTGCAGGTTTTCGTGGTTGAATTCGTTGTTGCGTACGCGCAGTGAGTAACGCGGTTGGCCCGCATACACAGCGTCTGCGCCATAGGCGAAAGCGTAACGCATGTTTTTCAGCGTTCCCGCCGGGGAAAGGAGTTCCGGTTTAAACATAATTTTCTCGTTCTGATGACAGGTCAGACTCGCCTCACTCAATGAGGCGGTTAGGGGAGTGCCCCCATATTAAGGGCGGGCATTGTAGCGCTGCAGGGAAGGCAGGTAAAGAAAAACGCCGGGCGACAGCGTTGCGTTACCCGGCTGAGCGAGTAATTATCAGGTCTTATCTTTTATCGTCTGACTGACACCATTGGTCTTAACCGAAGTAATACCGGTCTCGCGTGACTGTTCATTCGCATACAGTTGACTGCTACCAATAATCTGGTGGTTTGCAGCTTTCAGGTTGAAATGTAATTTTCCATTAGCCGCTGTTTTTTTCTCATAACGCTCATCCAGAGGGCTGTTAGCCTGGACAGATGCGATCCCTTTTTCCGCAGCGCCTTTGGTAGTGTAAAGCTCGCTGGTAAGGATTATTTCCCCGTTCCCAGCTTTAAGAACAAAGCGGTACTGATCATCGCTACTTTTACTTAATTCAAACCAACCAGCCATATGAACTCCTTGATTAAAAGTTTTAGATCAAACAGTTATTGACGACAGTGTTGTCAGAAAGAGTATGAGCGATATTTGGAGAGTTGCTAGTCACCAGGGCCCCATGGAGCAGCGGGCCCTGAAGGGCAGGAGTGTTTAAGCAATTCGGCAGGCGTCGGCTTCCCAGCGATACCCCACGCCATAGACCGCGCGGATAAACGACTGCTCAGCATCCAGTGACTCCAGCTTGCGTCGCAGGTTCTTAATATGGCTGTCGATGGTGCGGTCGGTAACGACGCGATAATCGTCATAGAGATGGTTAAGTAATTGTTCTCGGGAGAATACTTTTCCCGGCTCATGTGACAACGTTTTAAGTAAGCGGAATTCGGCGGGCGTTAAATCGAGCATCTTCCCACGCCAGGAGGCCTGAAAACGGCCTTCATCGACGATAAGCGGGCTTTCTGCATCCATTTGTTGTAGTTCGCGCTGCGGTTTGCATCGGCGCAGGATCGTTTTAACGCGCGCGACGACTTCGCGCGGGCTGTACGGTTTACAAATATAATCATCTGCACCGATCTCCAGCCCCAGCAGGCGATCAATCTCTTCGATTTTAGCGGTTACCATCATGATGGGGACTTCTGAGAAGCGGCGGATTTCCCGACACAGGGTCAGACCATCGGTACCGGGCAGCATCAGATCCAACAAGATCAGATCGGGCGGTGTTTGGCGCACGTAAGGCAGAACCAGGTCGCCGTGGCTGATGAGCGTAGGAGCGTAGCTCGCTGCCCGCAGGTAGTCGATGAGCAGTTGCCCCAGCTTGGGTTCGTCTTCCACGATCAGAATACGCGGCGTGTTTTCATCAATGGGTAACTCAGTCATACATCTCTCTGTAAATCGCGTTCCAGCGGTAACTCTACTGTAATGCTAACCCCACCAAAAGGCGAATGGGCGGCGCGGATCAGACCATTATGCGCTTGTACGATATTGACGCAAATCGCCAGCCCCAGCCCGGAACCTCCGCTGGCGCGGTTACGCGAGCCTTCGGTGCGATAAAATCGTTCAAACAGCTTCTGTAACTGCTCGTCACTTACGCCGGGAGCGGAATCTGCGAAGGTTAATAACACCATACGTTCGCGTTGTTCGGCGCTGATGTGCAGCCCGCCACCGCTGTCGGTATAACGCAGACTGTTTTCCAGCAGATTGTTGAACAACTGCATCAGACGATCCCTGTCGCCAAATACCGTCATGCTGTCCGGGAGCGAGAGTTGAATCGTCAGTCCACGGCTGGCAAAGCGTTCACGAAATGCGCCGCTTGCCACCTCAAGCAGCGGGATAAGATCCAGCGATGATTTCTGATAGGCCAGCGCACCTTCATCTGACATGGAGAGCTGATGAAGGTCGTCAACCAGTTTGGTGAGCGTACCCACTTCAGCCTGCAAAGAGGCAACGGAGTCGGGCGTGAACTGGCGGACACCATCCTGAATGGCCTCCAGTTCACCGCGCAACACCGCCAACGGCGTGCGCAGTTCGTGAGAAATGTCGGCCATAAAGTCACGACGCATCTGCTGGTTTTTTTCCAACGTACTGGCGAGCTGGTTGAAGTCCTGCGCCAGCTTGCCTAGCTCATCCGTACTGGTTGGCGTAACGCGAGTGGTGAAATCGCCCGCCGCCAGTTTGTGCGTGCCTTCCACCAACCGTTTAACCGGGGCCAGCAGGCTGCGCGCCAGCGTAAACGTTGCCAGCGCAGCCAGAATCGTGGAGAGCGCGACGATAAGCCAGCTGGAACGTCTTTGCTGCATGTCGAAATTGATATCGGTATTACGCGTTAAACGCTCCACCGGAGAGGCAATCACAGCACCCACTTCGCTACCGTTGACGCGGATGGGATGGCGCATACCGTCGCGGGGGACAGGAGCCCGCGGGCCGACCAGTACGTGGGCATTTTGATCGACAACCCAAAACTGTGTACGCCAGCCGTGTGGCGGCATGCCTGGACCCGGTTTATCATCGTCGTTGTCGTGTTCAAAAGAGCGCAGGATCTGGAAAACGAAACGATCGTTATTGCGTAAGAATCGCCAGTTGCCGTGCTGCGCGTACTGCTCGCTTAACGCGTCGCTGAGCATTTGCAGCCGCTGTTCGTTACCGTGCTTAATATAGTCGATAAAACCGCGTTCGAAGCTTATGCGTACGGCCCAGTGCATGCTGATCAGCAACACAATGCAGGTGGCGAAAATCGCCAGAAACAGTTTGCCGGTGATACCGGGCCGCCAGAACTTCATCAGGTGCTCCTTTTGCGTCGTGAAATCACCGCATTGGTTTGCGTGTCGTTCGGCACGCGGGCAAAAATAATGGCGGGCAGCGCAATAATGAATGCAATGCACAACCAGGTATACATAAAGACGCTATGCGTACTACCGCTGTCGATGGCGATATGCTGCTGGCCAAACATGCCTAACAGCAGACCCGCGATGGTCACCCCGATACTCATCGACAGCTGCATGATCATCGACAGCAAGCTGTTGCCGCTGCTGGCGAGATCGTCAGGCAGATCTTTTAACGTCAGGGTATTCATGGATGAAAAGCGCGTTGAGTTGACCATTCCCTGTAAAAACAGCACGAAGGGCAGGGCGTAATACCAGCCCAGCAGTGCCGTGGTCATTAGCAACAGACTGACCAGCGACAGGCCAAGCGTGGTGGTAATCAGTACGCGACGATAACCAAAGCGGTTAACGACCTGCACCACAATGCGCTTCATGCCCATACTGCCCAGCACCATCGGGATCATCATCAGTCCGGCATGAAACGGTGAAAAACCGAGGCCAATCTGTAAAAACACCGGCGTCATAAACGGCAGCATACCGCTGCCGATGCGACCGGCAAAACTGCCGAACAGACCTAGCGAGAAGGTCGATGTGCGAAACAGATTCAGGCTAAACAGCGCGCGGGGATTTCGATGGGCGTGTTTCAGATACAGCGCAATAGCCAGCACCCCGCAGATAACCAACGCCGCCAGCGTGATACTGGAGAGGCCTGTTCCTTTGCTGCCATCGAGCGCCAGCGTCAGAACCGCCATACCGACCGCCAGCATCGCGAATCCGGAGAGGTCGAAGCGTCGGGTTTGCATGGTGTAGTTGGGCATCAGCATTAACGTCGCTATCGCGCCGACAATGCCTACCGGAATGTTAATCAAAAAGATCCAGTGCCAGGAGGCGTATTCAACCAGAATTCCGCCTAACGCTGGGCCCAGCAGCGGGCCGATTTGACCGGGTAAAGTGACAAACGTCATCGCCGCCATATATTGCTCACGCGGGACGATTTTCATCACCGTCAGCCTGCCGACTGGCACCATCATCGCACCGCCAACGCCTTGTAAGACGCGCGCCATCACCAGCTCGTTGAGCGTGCTGGACCAGGCGCAAAACAGCGAACCAAGCGTAAACAGGATAATGGCGGTGAAGAAGATATTACGCACGCCAACTTTGTCCGCCAGCCATCCGCTGGCGGGCAGCATCACGGCAACGGTTAAAACATATGACACTATGACCATATGCATGTGTAACGGGCTTTCCCCGAGGCTTGCCGCCATCGAGGGAAGCGCGGTATTAACGATGGTGGTATCCAGCGACTGCATAAAAAAACCAAATGCCACAATCCAAAGTTGCCAGCGGGTGCTGTCGGGAAGTTCTGTCATAACTCTGCTACCGGTTTGCTGTTTTTACGCGAAAACTGCAGACGCAGACGGTCGAAAAAGAGATAGACCACAGGCGTAGTGTACAGCGTCAGGAGCTGGCTCACGACCAGTCCACCGACAATGGTTATCCCCAACGGCTGGCGCAGCTCGGAGCCATCCCCTGCGGATAACACCAACGGCAGTGCACCAAACAACGCCGCCAGCGTGGTCATCATTATTGGGCGAAAGCGCAACAGGCAGGCCTGGAAAATAGCTTCTTCCGGCTGCAGCCTACCGTTTCTCTGCGCTTCCAGCGCAAAATCGACCATCATGATGGCGTTTTTCTTCACAATTCCAATTAATAGCATGATCCCTATCAGGGCGATTAGGCTGAACGGGGCATTGAACAGCTCCAGCGCCAGCAAAGCCCCGACCCCTGCCGAAGGTAGCGTGGAGAGAATGGTCAGCGGATGTACATAGCTTTCATACAGCATACCCAGCACGATATAGACGGTGGCGATGGCGGCGATAATCAGGATCACCTGCGAGTTCATCGTGTCCTGAAATACCTGGGCGGTACCGGCAAAGCTGCCACGAACCGTGGAGGGGACGCCGAGCTGGGTCATGGTTCTGTTGATGGCCTCTGTCGCTTCTGACAGTGAAGAACCTGTCGGCAGGTTAAACGACACGGTTGAGGCGGCAGATAATCCCTGATGGTTTACCGACAGTGGGGCATTCGCTGGCTGCCATTTGGCAAAGTACGATAACGGGATCGCTTTACCGTCATTGTTGATGACGAACATTTTGTCCAGTGCGCTGATGTCCTGGGTGTAACGTCGATCGACCTCCATCACCACTTTGTACTGGTTCATCGGCTGATAGATGGTTGAAATTTGTCGCTGACCAAAGGCGTTATTCAGCAGGCTGTTGGCGGCCGCCACGTCGATCCCAAGACGAGACATGGTGTCGCGATCGTAAATCAGATTCATCTCCGCGCCATTGTCCTGCTGATCGGAGTTGACGTCCGCCAGTTGGGGCAGGGCGGCAAGCGCCTTACGGATCTTCGGTTCCCACTCACGCAGCGCCGCCAGATCGTCGGACAGTAATGTGTATTGATAGCTGGCGTTGGCCTGCCGTCCGCCAACGCGGATGTCCTGCACCGCCATCAGAAACAGATTCGCACCTGGTTCTTTTGAAAGCGCAACGCGTAGGCGGTCGATCACCTGCTGAGCGGTTTCACGGCGCTCATCGCGTGGCTTGAGGGTAATAAACATCATCCCGCTGTTAACCCGTGACCCACCGGTAAAGCCGGTGACATTGTTCACCGCGGGATCGTCGCGGATGATCTTCATAAAATCCTGCAGTTTACCGCGCATCGCCTGGAAAGAGATGCTCTGGTCAGCCTGGATCCCTCCCATCAATACGCCCGTATCCTGCTCCGGGAAGAAGGTTTTGGGGATGGAAATATAAAGCCAGATATTCAGCGCAATGGTGCCGAGTAATACCACGCCCACCAGTCGCGTGTGGCGCAGTACCCATTTAAGTGAAGTGCCGTAGCTTTGCTGCAGCGCTACCAGCATGCGACCAAATCCCCGTTTACGCGACTGTTCACGCGGGGCACTGGATTTAAGCATCCAGCCGCACATCATTGGCGTTAATGTCAGCGACACCAGCAGCGAGATACCGATGGCAACCGACAGCGTGACGGCAAATTCGCGCAGCAGGCGTCCAGGCAATCCGCCCATTAACAGCAGCGGCAGGAATACCGCCACCAGCGACAGGCTCATGGAAAGCACAGTGAATCCCACTTCGCGCGTACCCTGTAACGCCGCCTGGAGTGGCTTCATTCCCGCTTCCAGGTGGCGGGCAATATTTTCCAGCACCACGATGGCGTCATCTACGACAAATCCCGTGGCAATGGTTAACGCCATCAACGACAGGTTGTTCAGGCTGAATCCGCACAGATACATGGCGGCAAAGGTACCGATCAGCGAGACCGGAACCGCTACCGCGGGGATCAGAGTCGCACGCCCGGATCGCAGGAAAACAAAGACCACCAGGATAACCAGCGCCACGGAGATAATCAGCGTCTGTTCGACTTCCTCTAGTGAAGCGCGAATGGTCGGTGAACGGTCCTGGGCGATTTGCAGATCGATGGCGGCCGGGACCAGCGTTTGTAACTCCGGTAATTTGGCGCGAATGCTATCTACCGTCTGAATAATATTGGCTTCCGGCAGCTTGCGGATCATCAGCAGAATGGCCGGTTTGGCGTTGGTCATCCCCGCGTTACGAACGTCCTGTACAGAGTCGGTTATAGACGCAACATCACCCAGTCGCACCGCTGCGCCGTTGTTATAGTGGATGATAATAGGTTGATATTCGGCGGCGGTTTTCAGCTCATCGTTAGTTTGTACCTGCCAGCGATGGGTATCATTCTCGATAGCACCCTGCGGCTTACGCACGTTGGCATTGTCGATCGCGCTACGCACGTCGTCCAGCGACACGCCCTGGTTAAACAGCGCCTGCGGGTTGAGTCCTACCCGCACGGCAGGCAGAGAACTGCCTCCAACGTCCACGTCGCCCACACCGTCGATTTGCGCGATGGTCTGCGCCAGTTGTGTTGATGCGAAATCGTACAGTTCACCCTGCGAGTAAGTGTCCGACGTCAGCGTCAGGATCATGATTGGCGCATCGGAAGGGTTAGCTTTGCGATACGTTGGTCGGCTCGGCATCCCGCTGGGCAGCAGGCTTTGCGCGGCGTTAATCGCGGCCTGAACGTCCCGCGCCGCGCCATTGATGTCACGGTCGAATTTGAATTCGAGAATAATACGCGTACTGCCAAGCGAACTACTCGAAGTCATTTCGTTTACGCCCGCGATGCGGCCCAGCGAGCGCTCCAGCGGAGTTGCGACCGAAGACGCCAACGTTTCAGGGGAGGCACCGGGTAATGATGCGCTGACCATAATCACCGGAAAATCCACCTGCGGCAGCGGAGCGACCGGCAGCAGACGAAAGCCCAGAATACCGCACAGGGTGATAGCCACCGAAATGAGAATGGTCGCCACCGGCCGATGAATGAAAAGCGCGAAAAATTTCATTTACGCTTCCTCTTCCTGACGCGGGAAACGGCTTTTCACATACAGCGACAGACGGTCAAACAGCAGATAAATTACCGGGGTGGTAAACAGGGTTAATACCTGACTCACAAGCAGTCCACCGACCATGCCAATGCCTAACGGACGGCGTAACTCTGCGCCCACACCGGTACTTAACATCAGCGGCAACGCGCCGAGCAGTGCCGCCAGCGTAGTCATCAGAATTGGGCGGAAACGCAGCAGACAGGCCTGGAAAATAGCATCGCGCGGCGCCATGCCTTGTTCGCGCTCCGCGGCAAGGGCAAAGTCGATCATCATGATGGCGTTTTTCTTGACGATACCGATGAGCAAAATAATGCCAATAATCGCGATGACGTCCAGTTCGCTGCCGGCAATCATTAACGCCAGCAGTGCCCCGACGCCTGCCGTCGGCAGCGTGGAGAGAATAGTAATTGGGTGAATAAAGCTCTCATACAGCACGCCGAGGACGATATACATCGCGACAACTGCAGCCACAATCAACCAGATGGTATTTCCCAGCGCGGCCTGGAAGGCGAGCGTGCTACCCTGGAACTGGGTAGTAATATTTGCGGGCAGGTTAAGCGTTTTTTCGGCATCCAGAATCGCCTGTACCGCATCACCCAGCGAATGTTCGTCTGGCACGTTGAACGAGATGGTGGTGACCGGGAACTGATCGAGGTGGTTAATCGACAGCGGGGCAAAACGCTGTTCAATACTGGCGATCGCGCTGAGCGGTACTATGCCACCGTCGCTACTGGTCAGACGTATTGTATCCAGTGCCGCAAGCCCCGGCGTATTGTTGGTGTTATGTTCTAACACCACGCGATATTGATTTGCCTGGGTGTAAATAGTCGAAATCAAACGCTGGCCGAAGGCGTTGTACAGGGCGTTGTCGACATCTGACATGCTGATGCCCAAACGGCTTGCACTGTCGCGATTGACGTTCACATACGCTACCAGCCCTTTGTCCTGCCAGTCGCTGCTGACGTCGGACAGTTGCGGTAGCTGATTTAGTTTTGCTATCAGCTGTGGAACCCAGGTGCTGAGGGCATCAAGGGATGTCGCTTGCAGCGTGAATTGATATTGCGTCCGGCTCACCTGAGTATCAATCGTCAGATCCTGAGTAGGCTGAAGATAAAGGTCAACTCCGGGAACCCTGTCAACCGCGTCCTGTAAGCGCGCAATCACTTTCTGCACCCGATCGTCACGTTCATCCAGTGGTTTAAGGTTGATTTGCAAACGCGCACTGTTCAATGCCGGATTAGTACCATCCACACCGACAAAAGCGGTCAGGCTCTCTACCGCCGGATCTTTAAGGATGACATCTGAAACCTGACGCTGGCGCTCGGCCATGCTGGCGAATGAGCTGGACTGCGGCGCCTGTAGCGTACCCTGGATAATGCCGTTGTCCTGGATTGGGAAGAAACCTTTGGGGATGAAAACCCATAGCATGACGCTCAATGCCAGCGTGCCGAGCGCTACGCTAAGTGTGAGCCACGGGTGGTTAAGTACTTTTGCCAGCCAATGACCGTACCCGGCGATGACGCGATCAAACATTCGCTCTGAGGCGCGGGAGAAGCGATTCTGCTTACGCAATGAGGCCTGATTCAGCATACGCGCGCACATCATCGGCGTAAGAGTGAGCGAGACAACGGCAGAAATCAGAATCGCCACCGCCAGCGTAACGGCGAATTCACGGAACAAACGCCCGACGATATCGCCCATGAATAGCAGTGGGATCAATACCGCAATCAATGAAAACGTCAGAGAGATGATGGTAAAACCAATCTCGCCTGCGCCCTTCAGGGCAGCAGTCAGAGGTTTTTCGCCTTTTTCGATATAGCGTGAAATATTCTCGATAACCACGATAGCGTCATCCACAACAAAGCCTGTCGCGATGGTTAGCGCCATTAAGGTCAGGTTGTTGATGGAGAAATCAAGAAATACCATCACCGCGAAGGTGCCGATTAACGACAACGGTACGGCGACTGCAGGAATAATCGTCGCCGGAACATTGCGCAGAAACAGGTAGATAATCATCACCACCAGCGCTATCGCCAGCATCAACTCGAACTGGGTGTCTGCAACAGAGGCACGAATATTGGTGGTGCGATCGGAAAGTACGCTGACCTTAACCGATTTGGGCAGGCTTTCGGTGAGCTGTGGCAGCATCTGGCGGATACTGTCTGCCGTGGCGATGATGTTCGCCCCAGGCTGGCGCTGCACATTCATCACTATAGCTTGTTGCTTATTTGCCCATGCACCTAGCCAGCTGTTTTCTGCTCCTTGTTCGACGGTAGCGACATCGCCCAAGCGAACCGGTGCACCGTTTTTATAGGCAATAATGAGCTGACGATATTCATCTGCGGACTGCATTTGGTCGTTAGCTGAAAGGGTAACGGCGCGCGTTGGGCCATCAAGACTCCCTTTTGCTGAATTGACGTTGGCACCGGTAATGGCCGTACGGATGGTTTCGCTGGTAAGACCGAGTGCGGCAATGGCCTGAGCGTTAAGTTTCACGCGGACCGCCGGACGTTGCCCACCGGAAAGTGTTACCAGACCCACGCCGGATACCTGAGAGATTTTCTGCGCGACGCGGGTTTCGACCATATCTTCCACCTGCGTCATCGGCATGGCGCTGGAAGTGACCGCCAGCGTCATGATCGGCGGATCTGCCGGGTTTACCTTGCTGTAGACCGGAGGGTTAGGTAGATCGCTAGGTAATAAATTGGTGGCGGCGTTAATCGCGGCCTGAACTTCTTGCTCGGCAACATCCAGCGGGAGCGTCAGTTGAAACTGTAACGTAACGACCGATGCGCCACCGGAGCTTTGTGATGACATCTGTTTTAAGCCAGACATCTGGCCAAACTGACGTTCAAGCGGCGCGGTTACCGCCGAGGTCATAACGTCCGGGCTGGCGCCAGGGTAGAGCGTCACGACCTGAATCGTGGGGTAATCCACTTCAGGTAAGGCGGCGATTGGCAGAAAGCGATAACCGATAATACCGGCAAGCAAAATCGCGACCATCAGCAGCGTAGTGGCGACGGGGCGCAGAATGAACAGGCGCGATGGTCCGCCTGTGTTGTCCGGAGGTAACACCTGCATCAGGAGTTGGCTCCTTTTTTGCCGTATCCGCGTGGCGCTGTTTTCTCATCGGAAACAGAGGCGTCGTGCGCCTCAACGACTTCGACTTTTGCGCCTTCCGTCAGACGGTCAATACCGTCAGTCACGACCCGATCGCCTGCGGACAACCCAGCGGCGATCACCACTTTTTGGCTGTCCTGAATACCCGGTTTAACCAGATGCTTACTCACTTTGTTGTCGCTATTCAGTACCCAGACAAAGTGCCCTTCGTTGCCCATCTGCAGGGCTGCTGTTGGGATCACAACGGCATTTTGCTGTGTGTCGACCAGCATGCGGGCGTTGACGAACTGGTTAGGGAATAACGCATCATCCTGATTGTTAAAACGGGCTTTAACTTTGATGGTTCCTGTAGTGGCATCAATCTGATTGTCGAGACTGAGCAGGACGCCTTCACTCAGTTTTTGTGAATTGGTTCGGTCCCAGGCTTCGACCTTCACCTGGCTCCCCGATTTTTGTGCCTGCAACACGGTAGCAATGTCGTTTTCAGGCAAAGTAAATATCAGGTCGATGGGATGAGTTTGCGTAATGACGACGATCCCGGTGGTATCGCCGCTGGAAATTTGGTTACCGACATCGACCTGCTTCAGGCCGACACGACCATCGACAGGTGCGGTTATCCGACTCCAGTCGAGCTGCAACTGAGCGCTGGCGACACTGGCTTCATCCGCTTTGATTGTGCCTAACGTCTCATTGACCAGCGCCTGCTGGGCATCCAGCTCCTGGCGGGAGACCAGATTGGTTTTAACCAACTGTTGATAGCGGGCAAGATCGCGACGGGCATTCGCCAGCGTGGCTTTATCTTTTGCCAGTTGTCCCTGCGCCTGAGCCAGAGCGACTTTGAACTGGCTGGGATCTATCTCTGCCAGCAGGTCGCCGGCTTTTACCTGTTGTCCTTCCTCAAAGTGTAAGGCAATGAGCTGACCGTCCACCCGGCTACGTACCGTGGCGGTATTGGCGGCAGTAATGGTACCCAGCCCTGTCAGGTAACGTGGAACGGCTTCCTCGGTGGCGGTGGCAGCCTGCACGGGAGCCAACGGTCCGGAGCGCATTCCACGGCGTGCCGACCCAGGCGTGTGCTGCGCTGGTTTGGTAGCGCCCGGTGCGGTTTCCTGGGAAGCGCTGTGGCTTTGCCAGAACCAGATGGCGGCGACGGCGGCCACGACGATCACGATTGCTATCACCCAGCGGGATTTATTACTGCCTTTCATTGTTATGAGTTTCTCATCCTGAAACGATTCGCGGAATGATACTAGTTTAGCCAGCGAACAAGGGAGAAAAATGGAGGAATTATGAAACACTGTCGGGATTCGTCTGAATGCTGACGCGGCTTTGCGAGGCGTTACGCAACAATTTGCGGCGAAAATAGCGAATGCGTCATTGTGCGTTAGAGTGCGGTCAAGGCAAAAGGAGGTAAGCCAGAGATTTCAGCGGGACGCTGGAACGGGAAAGCCCCTCCCGAGGAAGGGGCCAAAATAAGGAAAGGGTTATGATGAAGTACGTCATCATACTGGTGATACTCTTAGTCATTAGCTTACCGGCTTACTAAGACACCAGGGGGAGGGGAAACCTTCCCTAACCCTCACTCCTGAAAATAAGCCACAGCAACGGTGATGTCAATACGCACACCTTTCAGCTTGCGAGCGGCTTAGCGGAAAACAACGTCAGCCCAGCGGGCCAGACCGGCGGTGACAGAACCGAAGTCATCGCCACCCGCGATAGGGATCCCAGGAAGCTGCTGGGCGAGGGCTTTTTTAATCAGCGGTGAACGCGCGCTGCCGCCGGTCAGATAAATCACGTCCGGTTTTTCCTGCGCGTTGTCCAGCGCCAGTTGGACCTGCTCCAGAATGCGCGCCAGGGGCTGATTGAGCGCGGCCTCCAATCCATGTTGACTAATATCGGTTGCCAGCGTGTCGCTGATAAACGGTATCGCCGCCGTTACAATGGTCTGGTCGGAAAGCGCGATCTTGCTCTCTTCTGCGCTGCGCACCAGGCGATAGCTCAGACGCTCGCGCCAGACTTTGAGCAGCAAGGCTACTTTATCGGCTTCTTTCGCGTCGCGGACAAGATCGTTCAGTAAACGACCGTTGGCGCTGCTGTAGAAATCACTTTGCGCGGGAACATCGTTGATCGCGACCGCGTTCCACCAGGGGAGAATCGGTAAGGCGATCCCTTTTTCAGTCTCACCGCCCATACCTAGCAGCGGCATCAGGTGTTTAAACGCCAGCGCGATATCCAGATCGTTCCCGCCTACACGGCAGCCACTGTGTCCCAGCAGGCTGTTTTCGCGATCGGCGCGCTGATGCCATTGCGGCCCCATCAGCAGCAGTGAACAGTCGGTCGTACCCCCGCCAATATCTACCACCAGCACGCGTTTCTCATCCTGCAGTGTGGCTTCGTAATCCAGCCCCGCTGCTACCGGCTCGTACTGGAAGACGACATCCTGAAAACCGGCACGTTTGGCCGCACGTTCAAGAATCCCCTGCGCCTGGATGTTGGCGTCATCGCCACCTAATCCCTGGAAGTTGATGGGGCGACCAATTACGGCCTGAGTGATAGCTTCCGGCAATTGGCTTTGCGCCTGGTTGCGAATGTGCAGCATCATTGCACAGACCAGATCTTCAAAAAGCGCAACTTGCTGCGGCTTCAGACCGCTGGCACCCAAAAATGATTTTGGCGATTTAACGAAGTACACCTCTTCCGGATCTTCAATATACTGACCCAGCGATGTCAGACCGAACTGCACGCTGTTGGCGTTAACGTCGATGTCCTCTTCGCGATTGTAGCGCATCGCACGGCGAAGCAGCGCCTGTGTTTCATCGTCCGTGGTTGGAACGTCGTGATGGCGATACAGCCACTCGCTAACCGCTTCGCGCGTTGGTGCGCACAGCATTGAGGGTAGCAGCATGCTGTTATTTTCCATTTTGAGCAGGTGGGGCTGCCCATCACGCATAACGGCCACTGAACAGTTTGCCGTACCGTAGTCAAAACCAATAAACACCGTAAAAATCCCCATGCCAGTGAAGAAGGGGCGTGACTTTAACGAATAGTTGACGCCCCGACAACTGGAATATGAAAGCAAGGCGTACTGATTGAATACCGTTTATGCTGTAAGTTTGCTTTAAAAGGAAAACCGAATGTTCACGCTGAGCTGGCAACCGCCTTATGACTGGCCCTGGATGCTGGGATTTCTTGCCGCCCGTGCGGTTGAAGGTGTCGAAACCGTAGAAGAACTGAGTTATGTCCGAAGTCTGTCCGTAGGGGAGCATCGTGGTCTGGTGAGCGTTGTCCCGGATCTGCACGCCAACGTGCTACACGTGACGTTGAGCTCAGGGTTACAGCCTGTAGCCTCTGAGTGCCTGGCAAAAATAACGCGCTTGTTCGATCTTTCCTGTTGCCCGCAGCAAATTGTCGGCGCGCTGGGTAACCTCGGCGCGGCGCGTCCGGGATTGCGCCTGCCGGGATGTGTCGATGCTTTTGAGCAAGGGGTACGGGCGATTTTAGGGCAGTTAGTCAGCGTGGCGATGGCCGCAAAACTGACAGCGAAAGTAGCGCACGCTTATGGCAATACGCTGGAGGATGCGCCCGAGTATGTGTGTTTTCCCTCTCCAGAAGAGCTTGCCAACGCCGATCCGCTGCACCTGAAAACGTTAGGAATGCCGCTCAAACGCGCTGAAGCGTTGATTCACCTTGCTCATGCAACCCTTGAAGGAACGCTCGCGACAACAGCCCCTGCCGATATCGAACAAGGCGTTAAGCAGCTACAAACATTTCCCGGGATAGGGCGCTGGACCGCCAACTACTTTGCGCTGCGCGGCTGGCAGGCGAAGGACGTTTTTCTGCCGGATGATTATCTGATTAAGCAGCGTTTTCCCGGCATGACACCAGCCCAGATCCGGCGGTATGCAGAGCGCTGGAAACCCTGGCGCTCCTATGCGCTGTTGCATATCTGGTATACGGATGGTTGGCAACCGTCAGTTGATGGCGAAATTGCTGGTATTCAGTAGCAGATCCAGCGGTTGGGCGTCGGCAATAATATCGCCATAAATCATATCAATACCGATGCCTGAAAGCGTATCCATGATGAGCGGCAGTTGCACCGGACCGGCGATGGTTTTAATGTCCAGGCGCTGAGCATGACCCTGGATAATGGACACCCACATTTCGTCGATCAAGTTGCCGGGAGCGCTGGCACTTAGCTCGCTGTCGAGCAACAGGTAATCGACAATGTGATATTTCAGGTTGTCAAAAAGCTCTAAGTCGCGACCAACCTGACTTAACACAATTCGACAACCGTACTGGCGCAGTCGATGCAGTGCGGATACCGCCTGCGTTGGGTTTGTTTTGATGACGCTTGATGGAACGGTCAGATGCAGCAATCGTGGCGGTAGCGGGCTGCGTTGCAATTGCTCCAGCAGCTCATCTACCAGCTCTGTGTTGAGCAGGCCGGCGGCGGAAAGGGGCAGGGCAATACTGAGGCCCTTGTTGGCGACAGCCGGGGCAGCACTCTGGAAGAACTCGCCGAACACCCGACGATCGAGCGCTTGACTCAACGTGGGATCGACCAACCCGGCATGGAAGGCTTGATCTTCAATGACTTCACCCTCAGCGGTGCCTAAGCGAAGCGAGATAATCCAGAAGCTAAAAGTCTCCGGTATACGCGGAGAAGCAACACCTCTGGCGATCATCAGCATAGGGTTGTGTGTAATAGTGTGTCTTTGTTCATCCAATGACAGTTGGCTACGCGCGGCATGGGCCTGGCTTTGCTGAGGCTCATAGACACAGACTCGCCCACGGCCGCTGTTTTTCGCCGCGTAGCAGGCGATATCGGCCTGAGACATAACGTCAGTCGCGACATGGTTTTTCTCATCAATCAGCGTAATTCCCGCACTGGCGCCAATACGGTGCAAACGGCCTTCCCACATAAATTGGTAATTGTTAATAGCACTGATGATGCGTCCTGAGATAAAGCGGGCGCTTTCGATATTACAATCCGGCAGCAACAGACCAAACTCGTCGCCGCCAAGGCGCGCCAGCATATCGCTGGATCGCAACATGCTGAGCATAAGCGCAGAGAGTTCACGCAGCAGGGCATCGCCGGCGGCATGACCCGCGCTGTCGTTCACCGCTTTAAAACGATCCAAATCGATAAAAACCAGTACATGGCACTGGCGCGTGTCGTGTACTGAATGCAGCAATTGTTTTAGATGGTTTTCGAAGCTGACCCGGTTTGCCAACTGCGTCAGGTCATCATGTGAGGCACTGTAGCTAAGCTGGCGGAGCATCTTCCGTGACTCTGTGACGTCCTGAATAACCAACACCGAACCAATGCTGCCGCCGTCAAGGGTGCTGAGGGGCGTGATGCTGTACTGAATGTCATAACTGTTGCCATTACGACAATGCAGGACCACTTCCTGCTCGATTGCCGTACGCGACATGTCAGCACTGTAGATATTTTCCATCAGCGGACCGTTCTCGCCAAAAGTAATATGTAGTACCGTCAATAGCGGAATGCCGATGGCACTGTCCTGCTGCCAGCCGCTCATTTTCTCAGCGACCGGATTCATAAAGGTCACGTTCATATAGACATCAATACAAATTACCGCTTCGCCGATTGAGTCCAGCGTAATGTGCAGGCGCTCTTTTTCCTGATACAGCGCTTCGTTAAGCTGCTTCACTTCGGTCATATCCATATTGATACCAAGTAAGCGTTCAACTTCACCGTCTTTATTCAGCACCCGGTTGGCCAACGAGCGGATATGGCGTATGCCATCTTTTACTGCGATACGAAACTCAAGCTTAAACGGAACCCGCGCGGCCAGCGAATCACGAATCACATTTTCGGCGTACTCGCGATCTTCGGGTACAACGCACTCATACCAGACTTGCCAACTGGGTTTGATATGTGCGGGAACTTCATACAGATCGAACATCCGTTTATCCCAACTGATCACGTCAGGCTGCAGTTCCCATTCCCAAATCCCAATACCCCCGGCTTCATTGGCGAGGGTAATGCGTTCCATCAACCGTTTGTTAATCCACTCGGTATGCTTCAGGTCGTTAATGTCCTCAACCTGCGCGATAAAGTAGAGTGGAGTGTTGTCGCTATGACGCACCAGCGAAACGGCCAGCAACGCCCAGACGACGTCGCCCGCGCGGGTGTAATAGCGTTTTTCCATGGAATAGCTATTAATCTCTCCGCGTGCCAGCATGTTGAGTTGTTCAAGGTCGTTGTTCAGATCTTCCGGCCAGGTTAACTGCTGGAAGGTCAGCGAACGTAGCTCCTCCTGGCTATAGCCCAGAAACTGGCACAAGGCTTTATTGGCCTGTAGCCATTGCCCCTCGGTGCCAACCAGTGCCATGCCAATCGCGGAATATTCCATGGCGTTGCGAAAGCGTGACTCGCTTTCTGAAATGTTCTTGCGTTCGGCTCGAAACGCGTACATCACCATGGTCATCATGTTGGCGGGCAACAGGATCATCAAAAACGGCAACCAGGGGATGTCCGTCATCATGTTCTGTTTCGGGGTGTAAAGCAGTGAAGGGTCGGCGGCCAGCATCAGCGAAACCATCATCACGGTGCTGAGGAATATTAAAAACGCCTCCATACGCGGCAGACGGACAGCGCTCCACATCAGCAGGACAATAACGCAGGTAAATGGCCATGGAATGTACATCATGGATAGCCAACTGAACGTTAAGGTCACCAGAAGCGTAATCAGGGTCTCAAGCAATAATCGCGGGTCGCGATGGCGCAGCAGGTAATGTGGTTTAAACAGCAAACCTAACGGCACCAACGCCAGTGCGCCAATGGATTCTGACAGTACCCAAATGAGAAAGGTATTTAATGTAGTTTCCTTCGGCAGCAACATCCACATCAATACGCCGCCCAGCAGTGGCGGAACAACCGCGCTGCCAAATGCCAGACGCGCCCAGTCGTTAAGATTTTGTAAGGGATTGTACCAGGGCAGCAGTTTACGCAATAACATTGCGCCAACAACAGCCTCAATAATGTTAATGACCGTATAGGCGAAATTAAGCGACTGTCCGGGGAAGAAGAGTAAAGAGGCGCCGATGCTACCGAATGAGCAAGCCAGCGCGATCCCAGGCCACATCTTTCCAGCGTGACGGTAAAAAGCCACCATCATGATAGAGGTTGGAAACCACAGCGGTGCAAGCTGTGCGCCGTAACGTGACAGTTCCAGCGAAAACAACGTAAAGATGAAAGCCACCAGACCTAAACTGGCCAGGCGCAGTAGAGGATGGGGTAAGGTAACTAAAACATGTTGGGATTGTTTACTCATTACCACTCTACCCAAATAGCCGTTGTCGCCCAGCAGAGATGCCGGACGCATCACATTTAATCTGGGATTATGCTAGTACAAACAATTTACAATTTATACGCCAGCTGCTCATAAATTAACACTCCCAAGCTATTAATTCCTAAGGCAGGTGAATAAATATAGCGGCTGTTCTAAATCTGACCATTTTAATTTGCGACAGGGACAGCATTGGTGCAGCCTGGGGTGGCATCGCGCCGCTGAAATCCCTATAATTGCCGCGTTTGGCGTTTCGGCGCCGCCCTTCCTTACATCCAGGTTAATCAGGTCGCTAAATTTATGACTGATCAGTCCCATCAGTGCGTCATTATCGGCATTGCCGGCGCATCGGCTTCCGGCAAGAGCCTTATTGCCAGTACTCTTTATCGCGAATTGCGTGAACAAGTCGGTGACGAACATATTGGCGTTATTCCCGAAGACAGCTATTACAAAGATCAAAGCCATCTGTCGATGGAAGAACGTGTAAAAACCAACTACGACCATCCGAACGCGATGGACCATAGCCTGCTGTTTCAACATCTGCAAACGCTGAAACGCGGCTCTGCCATTGAGCTGCCGGTATATAGCTATGTTGAGCACACGCGTACGCAAGACACTATTCATATCGAACCCAAGAAAGTCATCATCCTGGAAGGCATTTTGCTGCTGACGGATGCGCGTTTGCGTGACGAGATGAACTTCTCTATTTTTGTTGATACGCCGTTGGATATTTGCCTGATGCGCCGTATCAAGCGGGACGTGAACGAACGTGGTCGTTCAATGGATTCGGTGATGGCGCAATACCAGAAAACCGTCCGCCCAATGTTCCTGCAATTTATTGAGCCTTCAAAACAATACGCCGACATCATTGTGCCGCGCGGGGGTAAAAACCGCATCGCCATCGATATTCTGAAGGCTAAAATCAGTCAGTTCTTTGAATAAGTTCAGCGAATTGTGTACCGTTCAGTGATAACCTGGTTCACCCTTAACGCACCTGGCATTAAGGGTTTGAAGCACGAAAGGAGAAAGTGCCATGCGTTTATGTGACCGAGATATTGAAGCCTGGTTGGATGAAGGTCGCCTGTCGATCAATCCACGCCCTCCTGTCGAGCGAATCAATGGCGCCACGGTAGATGTGCGCCTTGGCAATAAATTCCGTACGTTCCGCGGTCATACGGCGGCGTATATCGATTTAAGCGGACCGAAAGATGAAGTCAGCGCCGCGCTGGATCGCGTGATGAGTGATGAAATCGTCCTTAAGGACGGCGAAGCATTTTTCCTGCATCCGGGGGAACTTGCACTGGCGGTAACATTCGAATCCGTGACGCTGCCTTCCGATCTCGTCGGTTGGTTAGATGGTCGTTCTTCGCTGGCTCGTCTGGGACTGATGGTACACGTCACCGCTCACCGTATCGATCCGGGCTGGTCTGGCTGTATCGTACTGGAGTTTTACAACTCCGGAAAATTACCGCTGGCTCTGCGTCCGGGGATGCCGATTGGCGCGTTAAGTTTCGAACCGCTTTCCGGTCCGGCAGCGCGACCCTACAACCGTCGTCAGGATGCGAAATATCGCGACCAGCAGGGCGCCGTTGCCAGCCGGATCGATAAAGACTGAGTGTTTATCAGTCTATTGGGGATAGCATGAGACGATTTCTGACGACGCTGATGATTCTTCTGGTCGTGCTGGTGGCCGGTTTTTCTGCGTTAGTACTGTTGGTGAATCCGAATGATTTCCGCGCGTATATGGTCAAGCAGGTTGCCGTACGTAGCGGGTATCAGCTGCAGTTGGATGGCCCCCTGCGTTGGCACGTATGGCCGCAACTGAGTATCCTCTCAGGGCGAGTGATGTTAACGGCTGAAGGCGCCAGCGAACCCCTGGTTCGTGCTGATAATATGCGTCTCGACGTTGCATTGTGGCCGCTGTTGAGCCACCAGCTCAGCGTGAAGCAGGTGATGCTCAAAGGCGCAGTGATTCAATTGACCCCGCAAACTGAGGCGGTACGCGGCAAAGATGCACCCGTTGCCCCAAAAGACAATATGTTGCCCGATCTGGCGGAAGACAAAGGATGGTCGTTTGATATCGCCCGTCTGCGCGTTGCCGACAGTGTTCTGGTGTTCCAACATGAAGACGATGAACAGGTTACCGTTCGCGATATTCGTCTGGAGATGGAACAAGATAGCCAGCACCGCGGCACGTTTGATTTCTCCGGGCGTGTGAACCGCGATCAGCGCGATCTCGCGTTATCCTTTAACGGTACGGTCGATGCCTCCGATTATCCGCACAACTTATCTGCGAATATTGAACAGTTAAGCTGGCAACTGCAGGGGGCCGATCTGCCGCCGCAGGGGATCAACGGTCAGGGACATCTTCAGGCGCAATGGCTGGAAGAGAAAAAACAGCTTTCATTTAGCCAGATAAATTTGACCGCTAATGACTCTTCTTTCTCCGGGCAAGCGCATGTGGCCTTGTTGGAAAAACCGGAATGGGCCGTTGACCTAAAATTTGGTCAGCTCAATCTGGATAACCTGCTCGTACAACATGACGCAGCGGTGACAGCAAAAGGTGAAGTTCAGCAAGGTCAGAGTCAGTCAACGCTGGCGCGCCCCGTTATTGCTTCCCAGGTTGATGCTGTTTCGTATCAGGGACTCAAGGGTTTTTCGGCAGACATCGCTTTGCAGGCTGACAAGGTGCTGTGGCGGAAAATGGCGTTTGAGAATGTCTCGGCAAAAATAGACAACCGGTTCGGCTTACTGAACATTGCACAGTTGCAGGGAAAAAGTGATGGCGGGCTGATCTCATTGCCCGGTACGCTGGATGCCAGAAAGGGAGAACCGCGAGCGGTATTTCATCCGCGCCTGGAAGGTGTTGAAATTGGCACTATTCTGAAGGCCTTTGATTACCCCATCGCACTCACCGGCAAGCTGTCGTTGGCGGGAGATTTTTCCGGCTCGGATATTGACGCCCAGGCGTTTCGTCACAGCTGGCAAGGGCAGGCCCATGTCGAAATGAACGATACGCGAATGGAAGGGATGAACTTCCAGCAGATGATACAGCAGGCCGTCGAGCGTAGCGGTGGAGATGCTAAAGCCCAGCAAAATATGGAGAACGTGACCCGTCTGGATCGTTTTGTAACCGATATGACGCTGGATAACGGTGAGGTAACGCTGGATAACATGGTAGGGGAGTCCGCTATGTTGGCACTGACCGGCAAAGGAACGTTAGATCTGGTGAAGCAGAATTGCGACACGCTGTTTAACATTCGCGTTCTGGGCGGTTGGGATGGCGAAAGTAAGTTGATTAATTTCCTGAAGGCCACCCCGGTTCCTCTCAGAGTCTATGGTCAATGGCAGTCACTGAACTACAGTCTGCAAGTTGATCAGCTTTTGCGTAAACATCTGCAGGATGAAGCAAAACGTCGCCTGAATGACTGGGCCGATCGCAATAAAGATTCCCGCAACGGCAAAGATGTTAAAAAGTTGCTGGATAAGCTCTGATTCATATTGCCGGATGGTGGCTAATGCCCCATCCGGCTCGTGACTTACACCTCGTAATCCATCTCTTCTTCACTGTGTAGCGGTATCAGCTGGACTTTTTGCACGCGATGATTTTCCACCTGCAGGGTTTTTAGCCGATAGTCGCCAACCTGGACTTCCTCCCCGGTTTTTGGGATGCGCTGCAAATATTCCATTAAAAGCCCGGCAATGGTGTGATACTCACGTTTTTCATCTAATGGGATAGGGACGTACTGCACAAGGTCTTCCAGCGGCATATGCCCGTTAGCGGTCCATGAACCATCGGCGTTTTTCTGAATATCATGGCGGGCGTCGATTTCCTCTACCTCGTTTGGCAGATTGCCGGCGATGGTTTCCATCACATCACTCAGCGTCACAATCCCTTCGACGGAACCAAATTCATCGGCTACAAACGCGAAGTGCGTTCGGGCGTTTCGGAACTGCTCAAGCGCCGGAAGTAGCGGCAGAGTTTCCGGGAACACCAGCGGCTGGCGAATCAGGGCGCGCAGGTCGAGCGGCTCGCCGCGCAGAGACTGTTGCAGCAAATCGATGACATGCACCACGCCAAGCAGTTCTTCCTGCCCGTCTTCGCCAGTGACCACCAGACGCGTATGCTGGTTTTTTTCCAGTAAGGCGCGGATTTCTGCTTCGGGAGCATTGAGGTCTATGTGTTCAATATCGTGACGCGAGGTCATGATACTGCTGACGGTACGCTGATTAAGGTTCAGCACACGTTCAATCATCCTCCGCTCCTGAGGCGCGAAAATCTGACCTTCATGATGGTCCGCCAGCATTGCCGCGGTTTCGGCATCCAGTTCGGCATCTTCTTTTTGCCCGCTCAGCAGCCGCATTACCGCTTCGGCGGTGCGCTGGCGCAGAGTATGGTTGGCTGAGAGGAAGCGACGACGGTTAAAAATAGCCAACTGGTTCAATGCTTCGATCATCACCGAGAAGCCGATAGCCGCGTACAGGTAACCTTTCGGGATATGGAAACCAAACCCTTCGGCCACCAGGCTAAAACCAATCATCAGCAAGAAGCTCAGGCACAGAATAACGATAGTTGGATGACTGTTGACAAAGCGCGTCAGCGACTTGCTCGCCAGCACCATCAGGCTGATGGCAATAATCACCGCAGCCATCATCACGGCCAGGTGATCGACCATCCCAACAGCGGTAATGACGGAATCGAGAGAGAATATGGCGTCCAGCACCACGATCTGCGCGACCACACCCCAGAACTTAGCACCTTTACGCTGGGTGGGATTGTCGCTGTCTTTTCCTTCCAGCCGTTCGTTGAGCTCCATAGTGGCTTTAAACAGCAGGAAGAAACCGCCGAACAGCATGATCAGATCGCGGGCGCTGAAGCTGAGATCGCGAATGCTGAACAGCGGCGTGGTCAGTGTTACCAGCCAGGATATTGATGCCAGCAGCAGCAGGCGCATAACCATCGCCAGCAGTAGCCCGGTAATACGCGCCTTATCCCGCTGGGCAGGAGGTAGTTTCTCCGCGAGGATGGCAATAAAAACAAGATTATCAATGCCAAGAACAAGTTCGATCACGATTAACGTGACCAGTCCGGCCCAGATTGACGGATCGGCAATCCATTCCATAGTAAATGCTATACCCATAGTTGTATGACAATTGTCACAATTCGATCATGGGTAAAACTGGCGAAAAATGCAATGGCGAGAGGGGATTTCTCTGTCGATTATATTAGAACAGATGCAGGATAATAGCCTTAATGTAACTACAGGAAATTATTTCATTAATCTAGATATATTTAGGAAATATCGCAGGTAAAATGTTTTTATATCAATATTGTCAACATCAATAAAATCCTAAAAATATACAAATCCAACGCTTAATATTAATCTTAAAAGCTTGGTATCGGTGGTTTGTTATCTTGCCTGATATTCGCTTAGCTGCAACAATTCTTGCGGTAATAATCAAAAGATAAATATTTCCTCATTAACCAGTGGCACGTATTCCCGATGCGTTGCCGCTGTAAATGTGATGAAAATAAAGGAGAAGATAAAAATTTAAATTAATCAGTGCATTGGTAGCTAGTGAAGCCAGGGGCGGTAGCGTGTCTGGTCGCCTGAAACAAGCCTAAATTATTCTGTCAAGAGACCGCAGATGAATTCATTTTTTTTAGGACTGATGCCAGTTAAATTCCATTTCAATTAACGGCAAGGTAAATACGTACAGGCGAAGTCGCTATTTAGATTGCATGTGATAATTACTCTGCCAAAGTGATAAATAATCAATGATGAAATCCAAACTTAAATTGATACCAGTATTGGTATCGGTAATCTTGATAAACGGTTGTACCGTGCTTCCGGGCAGCAATATGTCTACGATGGGCAAAGATGTGATTAAACAGCAGGACGCTGATTTTGATATCGATCGCATGGTGAATGTTTATCCACTCACCCCACGACTGGTAGAACAATTACGTCCTCGACCAAATGTTGCACAACCTAATATGTCGCTGGACCAGGAGATTGCCGGGTATCAGTACCGGGTCGGTCCGGGGGATGTCCTGAATGTGACCGTCTGGGACCATCCTGAACTCACCACACCAGCCGGGCAGTACCGTAGCTCAAGCGATACCGGCAACTGGGTGCAACCTGATGGCACGATGTTTTACCCCTACATCGGCAAAGTCAGCGTGGTAGGGAAAACGTTGGCAGAGATTCGTAGTGATATTACCGGGCGCTTAGCGAAGTACATTGCTGACCCGCAGGTGGACGTTAATATCGCCGCTTTCCGCTCGCAGAAGGTCTATGTCTCCGGACAGGTGAACAAATCCGGTCAGCAGGCCATCACCAACGTGCCACTTACCGTTCTCGATGCCATTAACGCCGCTGGCGGTCTCACCGAAGCGGCAGACTGGCGCAACGTTGTGCTGACTCATAAAGGGCAGGAGCAACGCATTTCACTGCAAGCACTGATGCAAAATGGCGACCTGAGCCAGAACCGACTGCTCTATCCTGGCGACATTCTGTTTGTCCCGCGTAATGACGATCTGAAAGTCTTTGTAATGGGGGAAGTGAAAAAACAGAGCACCCTCAAAATGGACTTCAGTGGCATGACGCTTACCGAAGCGCTTGGCAATGCCGAAGGTATTGACCTGACCACCTCCAATGCCAGCGGTATTTTCGTTATTCGACCATTGAAAGGCGAGGGCGGGAACAACGGCAAGATCGCCAATATCTATCAGCTTGATATGTCCGATGCGACGTCGCTGGTGATGGCAACATCATTCCGACTCCAGCCATACGATGTGGTGTACGTCACTACTGCGCCGGTTGCTCGCTGGAACCGTTTGATCAATCAGTTGCTGCCGACTATTAGCGGTGTTCGCTATATGACGGACACGGCCAGCGACCTTCACAACTGGTAATCGTCATGTTTAACAAAATCTTAGTTGTCTGTGTGGGGAACATTTGCCGTTCCCCGACGGCAGAGCGCTTGTTAAGGCAATTTCACCCGGCGTTGACGGTCTCTTCTGCCGGTCTTGGGGCGCTGGTGGGGAAAGGCGCGGATCCGTGCGCCATTAGCGTTGCGCAGGCGCACAACCTGTCACTGGATAATCATTGTGCCCGGCAGATCTCGGGACGAATGTGCCGGGAGTATGACCTGATCCTGGCCATGGAAAAGCGCCATATCTCTGCCCTGTGTGAAATGGTGCCGGAGATGCGCGGCAAAGTGATGCTTTTTGGTCACTGGGACAGCGAGCGCGAAATTCCCGATCCATATCGTAAAAGCCGTGATGCGTTTGACGCGGTGTACACATTACTTGAACGGTCTGCCCGCCAATGGGCTCAGGCACTGAACGCAGAGCAGGGAAAACGATGACAGAAAAAGTAAAACAGTCTGCTGCGCCGGTAACGGGCAATGATGAAATCGATATTGGTCGTCTGGTCGCAACGGTGGTGGAAGCCCGCTGGTGGGTACTTGGCATTACCGCGGCTTTTGCATTGTGTGCCGCGGTCTACACACTGTTCGCCACCCCCATCTATAGTGCGGACGCGCTGGTGCAAATTGAGCAAAATACTGGGAATTCACTGGTGCAGGATATTGGCTCGGCGTTGTCGAACAAACCCCCGGCCTCGGAAGCGGAAATTCAGCTCATTCAGTCACGACTGGTATTAGGGAAAACGGTAGACGATCTCAACCTCGATATCGGCGTTACCAAAGATACGTTCCCTATTTTTGGCGCGGGCTGGGACCGGCTGATGGGCCGTCAGAACGAAACGGTTAATGTGACTACCTTCACGCTGCCAAAGGCAATGAATGAACAGACCTTCACGCTCAATGTGCTGAATGACAAAAGCTATCAACTGGTGAGTGACGGGGGTTTTAGCGTTCGGGGGCAAGTCGGCAAGGTGTTGGAACACGATGGCGTGACGATGCTGGTTGAGGCGATTCATGCCAGCCCGGAGAGCCAATTTACCGTCCGTAAATTCTCCACGCTGGGCATGATAAACACCCTGCAAAATAACCTGATGGTGACGGAAACAGGCAAAGATACTGGTGTATTGAGCCTGACTTTTACCGGTGAAGACCGCGAGCAAATCCGCCAGATCCTCGACAGTATTACCCGTAACTATCTGCAACAAAACGTGGAACGTAAATCCGAAGAGGCCGCCAAAAGTCTGGCGTTTCTGGCCAGACAGTTGCCCGAAGTGCGTAACCACCTGGATGTTGCTGAAAACAAGCTGAACGCCTTCCGTCAGGATAAAGACTCCGTGGATTTGCCGCTGGAAGCCAAAGCGGTGCTGGATTCGATGGTGAATATCGACGCGCAGCTGAATGAACTGACCTTTAAAGAAGCGGAGATTTCCAAGCTGTTCACCAAAGCGCACCCGGCGTACCGCACGCTGCTGGAAAAACGCCAGGCGCTGGAAGATGAGAAAAGTAAGCTGAACGGGCGTGTAACGGCGATGCCGAAAACACAGCAGGAAATTGTTCGCCTGACGCGTGATGTGGAGTCCGGTCAGCAGGTCTATATGCAGTTGCTGAACAAGCAACAGGAACTGAAGATTACCGAGGCCAGTACGGTCGGTGATGTGCGCATTGTCGATCCAGCGATTGCCCAGCCTGGCGTGCTGAAGCCGAAAACGGCGCTGATTATTCTCGGCAGTATCATTCTCGGTTTAATGCTTTCCGTGGTGGGCGTACTGCTGCGTTCTCTGTTTAATCGCGGTATTGAAAGCCCCCAGGCGCTGGAAGAGCATGGTATCAGCGTGTATGCCAGTATTCCGCTGTCTGAATGGCAAAAAGCGCGTGATAACGTTCAGACCATTAAAGGTGTGAAACGCTACAAGCAAAGCCAACTGCTGGCCGTGGGGAATCCAACGGATCTCGCCATAGAAGCGGTCCGTAGCCTGCGTACCAGCCTGCACTTTGCCATGATGCAGGCGCGTAACAACGTATTGATGCTGACCGGCGTCAGCCCGTCGATAGGTAAAACATTTGTCTGCGCTAACCTGGCGGCAGTTATTAGCCAGACTAACAAACGCGTGCTATTGATCGACTGCGACATGCGCAAAGGCTATACCCACGAACTGCTGGGGACCAATAATGTTAACGGCCTGTCTGAGATCCTCATTGGCAAAGGGGATATTTCATCCAGCGCTAAACCGACATCGATTCCGCATTTTGATCTGATCCCTCGCGGTCAAATTCCTCCCAATCCTTCCGAACTGTTGATGAGCGAGCGCTTCGGCGAACTGATTGCCTGGGCCAGTTCGCACTATGACCTGGTGTTGATTGACACCCCACCAATTCTGGCGGTGACCGATGCGGCTATCGTAGGGCGCCACGTCGGAACCACGCTGATGGTAGCGCGTTATGCGGTCAACACGCTGAAAGAGGTGGAAACCAGCCTGGGCCGCTTCGAGCAAAATGGCATTCAGGTGAAAGGGGTGATCCTCAACTCGATCTTCCGCCGCGCGAGCGGGTATCAGGATTACGGCTACTACGAATACGAATACACGTCGGATTCGAAATAACTAACAGCAACGCATATCGAATGTAGGCCTGATAAGCGTAGTGCCATCAGGCAACTTTTTTTGGAAACGAAAATGACCACAGAAAACCCGCTAATTTCAATTTACATGCCAACCTGGAACCGCCAGCAGCTGGCCATTCGGGCGATTAAATCGGTGTTGCGCCAGGACTATCCTCACTGGGAGATGATCATTGTGGATGATTGCTCTTCCTCCTATGAGCAGTTGCAGCAGTTTGTTGAGGAACTCAACGATCCGCGCGTGTCGTATACGCATAATTCCACCAACTCCGGGGCCTGCGCGGTGCGTAATCAGGCCATTATGCAGGCCAACGGACAATACATTACGGGGATTGATGATGATGATGAATGGACGCCGAACCGACTGAGTGTATTTCTCAACTATCGCCATCATTTGGTCACGCGGGCGTTTCTGTATGCCAATGACTATGTCTGTGAGGGCGAAGTGTATTCGCAGCCGACCAGTCTGCCGCTCTATCCTAAGTCCGTTTATTCACGCCGCAGGTTTTATAAGCGCAACATCATTGGTAACCAGGTATTTACCTGGGCATGGCGGTTTAAAGCATGTCTGTTCGATACCACGCTGAAAGCGGCGCAGGATTACGACATCTTCCTGCGCATGGTGGTGGCGTATGGCAAACCGTGGAAGGTCAAAGAGGCGACGCAGATCCTGCATGTAAATCACGGTGAGATGCGCATTACCTCATCGCCGAATAAATTCTCCGGCTACTTTCAGTTTTACCGCAAGCACAAAGGCAAATTTGACCGGGCCAGCAAGAAGTATCAGCTGTTTACCCTCTATCAGATCCGCAACAAACGGATGAACTGGCGCACGCTGCTGACGCTGCTTTCTGTTCGCAACAGTAAGCGTCTGGCCGACGGACTGCGAGGACGCTAATTATGCTGGAAGATTTACGCGTGAACGGCTGGAGTCTGCGCCCCTGCTGCATGGTGGTGGCCTATCGGATTGCCCATTTTTGCTCCGTCTGGCGTAAAAAAAACATCTTAAACAACCTGTGGGCCGCACCGGTACTGGTGATGTACCGCCTTATCACCGAATGCCTGTTTGGCTATGAAATTCAGGCCGCTGCATCAATCGGTCGTCGTTTCACCATCCATCATGGCTATGGGGTGGTTATCAATAAACACGTGGTTGTGGGGGATGATTTTACCCTACGTCACGGCGTCACCATCGGCAATCTTGGCACCAACGATTTGTCCTGCCCGGTAATCGGTAACAGCGTTGAGCTGGGGGCCAATGTCACTCTGCTTGGCGACGTTGCTATTGGCGATAACGTGACGATTGGTGCCGGGAGCGTCGTGGTGGATAGCGTTCCGGACAATGCGCTGGTCGTGGGCGAGAAGGCACGGGTGAAGGTAATAAAATGAAGATATTACAATTTAATGTGCGACTCGCAGAAGGTGGGGCGGCAGGCGTGGCGTTAGATTTGCATCTGAGGTCGCTGGAAAAAGGGCTGTCGTCGCGTTTTGTCTATGGCTATGGCAAAGGCGGTAAAAAAAGCGCCAGCCATGCGAAATACCCGCAGGTTATCAAATATACGCCGCGCCTGACGTCGGCGGCGAACATTGCGCTGTTTCGTTTCGCGAACCGCGACATGTTCGGCAATCTCGACAAGCTATATCGTACGGTTACCCGCACTAACGGCCCGCTGGTACTGCATTTTCATGTGTTGCACAGCTACTGGTTGAACCTGGAAGAGGTAGTCTCCTTTTGCCAAAAAGTGAAAGCGCATAAACCGGATATCACCTTCGTCTGGACGCTGCACGATCACTGGAGTGTGACCGGACGCTGTGCCTTTACCGATGGCTGCGAAGGCTGGAAAACGGGCTGTCTGCAATGCCCAACGCTGAGCAACTATCCGCCGGTAAAAATCGATAAAGCCCATCAACAGTTGCCCGTTAAGCGGCAGATGTTTCGTGCGATGCTGGCGCTGGGTTGCCAGTTTATCTCGCCCAGTCAGCATGTGGCCGACGCATTCAACAGCCTGTATGGCGCGGGACGCTGCCGCATTATCAATAATGGCATTGATGTGGCAACTGAAGCCATTCTTGCCGAACTACCCGCGATGCATGAGGAGAGCGGCCGGCCGAAAATTGCCGTGGTGGCTCATGACCTGCGCTATGACGGCAAAACCAGTCAGCAACTGGTGCGAGCGATTACCGCGCTCGGAGACAAAATTGAGTTGCATACCTTCGGCAAATTTTCGCCATTTGCGGGAGATAACGTCATCAATCACGGTTTTGAGAGCGATAAGCGCACGCTGATGAGTGCGCTTAATCAGATGGATGGATTGGTGTTCAGCTCCCGTGTCGATAACTACCCGCTGATTCTGTGCGAAGCGCTGTCCATCGGCGTACCGGTAATAGCCACGCACAGCGATGCCGCGCAGGAAGTGCTGGCTAAATCAGGCGGAAAAACGTTCAGCGAAGCTGAAGTGTTGCAACTGGTGCAGCTGAAAAAATCAGACATTGCGCAGGCGGTTTTTGACACGTCGCTTGCCGCATTTAGCCAGCGCAGCCGGTTGGCATACAGTGGACAACAGATGCTGGAGGAATATGTCTCGTTCTATCAGAATCTGTAGCTATCTGGTGCTACCGCTGCTTTATCTGCTGGTAAACGTCAAACTCGCCCAGCTTGGCGAGAGCTTCCCGATCACTATCGTTACCTTTTTACCCGTTCTGCTGTTGCTGTTTATCGAACGCATCAATATCAAAAAATTAATGATCGCGCTGGGCGTAGGGGGCGGACTGACGGCATTTAACTATCTGTTCGGTCAGTCAATGGATGCCAGCAAGTACGTGACGTCCGCCATGTTGTTTATCTATACCGTGGTGATTATTGGCATGGTATGGAGTATTCGCTTCAAAACCATTTCATCGCATAACTACATTAAAATCTTGCGCTTTTTCTGGCTGGTTGTGGGACTGGTGGTGGGGTTAGCTGCAGCTGAAATGGCGCAGATAATTCTCAGCGGCGGCAGCAGTTTAATGGAAGTTATTTCGAAATATCTTATTTACAGTAACAGCTATGTTCTGAACTTTATTAAGTTTGGTGGGAAACGAACCACGGCGCTCTATTTCGAACCGGCATTCTTCGCTCTGGCATTAATCTCAATTTGGCTCAGTATCAAACAGTTTGGTATCAAAACACCTAAGTCCGATGCTATGATTCTGGTAGGGATAATATTATCGGGATCGTTTTCAGGAGTAATGACGTTTATTTTGTTTTACCTCCTGGAATGGGCGTTTCAGTACCTAAATAAGGATGCGATAAAAAAGAAGCTACCTCTGGCGATAATCTCATTGAGCGTGTTTTTAGTTGGTGTGATATTTGCTTTTCCGTACATCGCAACGCGGCTTGGTGATTTAGGAACTGAAGGTTCGTCATCGTATTATCGTATCGTAGGGCCATTAGTGATGGTCGGTTATTCGTTACTGAACGTTGATGGCGTAGTGAGATTTGGCTCACTTTATGAATACGTCGCGTCATTCGGAATTTTTAACGGTGCAGATGTCGGTAAAACAATAGACAATGGCTTGTATCTGCTGATTATTTATTTTTCATGGTTTGCGGTGATATTAGCCCTATGGTACATGGGGAAGGTCATGAAAATGATGATCAATGCGTTTGGCGATAATCAGAATTATCGGGTGCAGCTTTATCTTTTTACACCATTGTCACTGTTTTTTACAGGTTCAGTATTTAGTCCGGAATACGCATTTTTAATTGTGTGTCCGTTTATTTTGCGCAAGGCGCTGAATATCGCGAGGTAACTCACATGCTGCTCAGTATCATTACCGTCGCCTTTCGCAATCTGGAAGGGATCGTCAAAACTCACGCGTCGCTGGCACATCTGGCGCAAGCGGGTGATATCAGTTTTGAGTGGATTGTTGTTGATGGCGGCTCCTCGGATGGTACGTCGGCGTTTCTTGAAGGACTCAGTGGAGAACACCGGTTACGGTTTGTCAGCGAACCGGATAACGGCATCTATGATGCGATGAACAAAGGCATCGCCATGGCGCGCGGGCGGTTTGCATTGTTCCTCAACTCCGGGGATATTCTGCATGCGAATGCGGCTTGTTTTATCCGCCAGCTAAAAATGCAGAGTGACCAAACTATGGTCATTGGCGATGCGTTGCTGAATTTCGGCAATGGCAACAAAATTAAGCGTCGGGCAAAACCGGGTTGGTATATTTATCACAGCCTGCCCGCCAGCCATCAGGCAATATTCTTTCCTCTCTCAGGACTGAATGTCTGGCATTATGATTTGCAATATAAAATATCGTCAGATTACGCGTTGGCAGCCAAATTATACAAGTCCGGCTACGCTTTTAAAAAGCTGCGCGGGTTGGTGTCGGAATTTTCTATGGGCGGAGTGTCAACGACGAATAATCTGGAATTGTGCCGGGATGCCAAAAAAGTACAGCGCCAGATATTACATATGCCTGGTTTTTGGACCGGTTTGTCAGAATATTTACGTCTGCGCACAACCGATAAAGCAAAAACCTTATATGGAAAAACGTAAGGGCACAATATGCAAGACTTAAGCGGATTTAAAGTGCCAGGAGGTTTTCGCGGCGGCGGCGCTATTAAAGTGCAATTATGGTGGGCGGTGCAAGCAACATTATTTCGCTGGTCTCCACAGGTCATGTATCGCTGGCGTGCATTTTTATTACGGATGTTTGGCGCGAAAATAGGAAAAAACGTAGTCATTCGGCCTTCAGTAAAAATTACTTATCCGTGGAAACTAACTCTGGGAGATTATGCCTGGGTGGGTGATGACGCGGTTTTATATACGTTAGGTGATATTACGATTGGGGCCCACGCAGTTATTTCGCAAAAAAGTTATTTATGCACCGGGAGTCATGATTATGCCAGCCAACATTTTGATATTAACGCCACACCGATAGTGGTTGGCGATAAATGCTGGCTGGCGACAGATGTCTTTGTCGCGCCTGGCGTAACGATTGGCGATGGCACCGTCGTCGGAGCACGAAGCAGCGTATTTAAATCGCTGCCAGCAAATGTCATTTGTCGGGGAAATCCCGCAGTAGTCACGCGCGAACGCGTCGAGAAAGTTACTCCCTGAGGGGATCACTGAAGAGGTTATAACATGTCAAAAGTCGCTCTCATTACTGGCGTAACCGGGCAGGATGGTTCTTACCTGGCAGAACTCCTGCTGGAAAAAGGGTACGAAGTACACGGTATTAAGCGTCGCGCTTCATCATTCAACACCGAACGTGTGGACCACATCTACCAGGATCCGCATTCAGGCAATCCCAAATTTCATCTGCACTATGGCGATTTGACGGACTCCTCCAATCTGACCCGTATTTTACAGGAAGTCCAACCGGATGAAGTCTATAACCTGGGTGCCATGAGCCACGTTGCGGTGTCGTTTGATTCACCGGAATACACCGCAGACGTTGATGCGATCGGCACCTTGCGCTTGCTGGAGGCGATCCGCTTCCTTGGTCTGGAAAAAAAGACCCGTTTTTATCAGGCGTCCACCTCTGAGCTGTACGGTCTGGTTCAGGAAATCCCGCAGAAAGAGAGCACGCCGTTCTATCCGCGTTCACCGTATGCCGTTGCTAAGCTGTATGCCTACTGGATAACCGTCAACTACCGTGAGTCTTACGGGATGTATGCCTGTAACGGCATTCTGTTTAACCACGAGTCTCCGCGCCGCGGCGAAACCTTTGTCACTCGCAAAATTACCCGGGCGATCGCCAACATCGCTCAGGGGCTGGAGTCTTGCCTGTACCTGGGCAACATGGATTCACTGCGCGACTGGGGGCATGCCAAAGATTACGTCAGGATGCAGTGGATGATGCTGCAGCAGGATAAGCCGGAAGATTTCGTGATTGCCACCGGCGTGCAGTATTCCGTGCGCCAGTTTGTAGAAATGGCGGCTGCTCAGCTGGGGATTAAATTGCGCTTTGAAGGTGAGGGCGTGAATGAAAAAGGCATCGTGGTTTCCGTGACCGGACATGATGCGCCGGGCGTGAAGCCAGGCGATGTCATGATTGCCGTTGACCCGCGCTACTTCCGTCCGGCTGAGGTGGAAACGCTGCTGGGCGATCCGGCCAAAGCACATGAAAAACTGGGCTGGAAACCGGAAATCACGCTGCGCCAGATGATCTCGGAAATGGTTGCTAACGATCTTGCTGCGGCGAAGAAACATTCCCTGCTTAAGTCGCACGGTTACGAGGTTGCCATCGCGCTGGAGTACTGAGGATGAAGACACAACGTATTTTTGTGGCGGGCCATCGCGGGATGGTGGGGTCCGCCATCGTCAGACAATTGTCGCAGCGAAATAATGTGGAGCTGGTGCTGCGTACCCGCGACCAGCTTAATCTGCTGGACGCCAGTGCGGTGCAGGCGTTTTTTGCCGCTGAACGTATTGACCAGGTTTATCTGGCGGCGGCAAAAGTAGGAGGGATTGTGGCAAACAATACTTATCCTGCTGATTTTATTTATGAAAACATGATGATTGAGAGCAACATTATTCATGCTGCACATCTGCATAACGTGAATAAACTGTTGTTTCTCGGGTCATCCTGTATTTATCCCAAGCAAGCTACCCAGCCAATCGCCGAGAGTGAACTGTTGCAGGGGACACTTGAACCGACCAATGAGCCGTATGCGATTGCCAAAATTGCCGGTATCAAGCTGTGTGAATCCTATAACCGACAGTATGGCCGTGATTATCGCTCGGTGATGCCGACCAATCTGTATGGGCCGCATGACAACTTTCATCCGAGTAATTCGCATGTGATCCCGGCGCTGCTGCGCCGCTTTCATGAAGCTCGCGGGCAAAATGCGCCGGATGTGGTGGTATGGGGCAGCGGGACGCCAATGCGTGAATTTCTGCATGTCGACGATATGGCGGCGGCCAGTATCCACGTGATGGAGTTGGCTCAGGAAGTGTTGCAGGAATATACCCAGCCGATGCTGTCGCATATCAACGTGGGTACCGGCGTGGACTGCACCATCCGTGAACTGGCGCAGACTATTGCGGAGGTCGTGGGTTACAAGGGGCGCGTGGTGTTTGACGCCAGCAAACCGGACGGCACGCCGCGCAAATTGCTTGACGTTACGCGTCTGCATCAGTTGGGCTGGTATCACGAGATATCTCTGCAAGCGGGACTTGCCAGTACATATCAGTGGTTTCTTGAAAACCAGCAGCGTTACCGGGGGTAAGCATGTTTTTACGTCATGAGGATTTTGCCACCGTGGTACGTTCAACTCCGCTGATTTCCATCGATTTGATCGTGGAAAACGCCCACGGTGAATTTCTGCTTGGCAAGCGCCTCAATCGTCCTGCGCAGGGGTACTGGTTTGTGCCCGGCGGTCGGGTGCAAAAAGATGAACCGTTGCACGCGGCCTTTGAGCGGCTTACTGAAGCTGAGCTGGGGTTACGTTTACCGCTGTCCGCTGCGCAGTTTTACGGTGTCTGGCAGCACTTCTATGACGACAACTTTTCCGGGGAAGATTTCTCAACGCATTACATCGTGCTGGGATTTCGTCTGCGGGTGTCGGAAAACGACCTGCAACTGCCTGACGTTCAACATGACGCGTACCGCTGGCTGGCAATTGAAGAGATTCTGGCCAGTGACCATGTGCACGACAACAGCCGGGCTTACTTCTGTGAGAAGAGTCAGGCCGGAGCACCCGGGCTATGAAGATCCTTGTGTATGGCATCAACTATTCGCCGGAGTTGACCGGTATCGGTAAATACACCGGTGAAATGGTGGCGTGGATGGCGCAACAGGGGCATGACGTACGGGTGATCACTGCGCCGCCTTATTATCCGCAGTGGAAAGTCAACGGTCGCTATTCATCCTGGCGCTACCGTCGTGAAGAGGGCGATGCCATCGTCTGGCGTTGCCCGCTGTATGTGCCTGAGCAGCCCTCCACGCTCAAGCGTCTACTGCATTTAGGCAGTTTCGCCCTGAGCAGTTTCTTCCCGCTGCTGGCGCAGCGCCGCTGGAAGCCGGATCGCATCATTGGGGTAGTACCGACGCTGTTTTGTACGCCGGGAATGCGCCTGCTGGCGAAGCTGTCCGGGGCGCGCACGCTGCTGCATATTCAGGATTACGAAGTTGATGCCATGTTGGGACTTGGCATGGCGGGCAAAGGCAAGCGCGGCATGGTGGCAAAACTGGCCAGCGCCTTTGAGCGCAGTGGGCTGTTGAATATGGATTATATTTCGACCATTTCTCGCTCAATGATGAATAAAGCACAGGAAAAGGGCGTTGATGCACAGAAGGTTATTTTCTTTCCGAACTGGTCAGAAGTAGCGCGTTTTCGCGATGTGGACGCCGCCGATGCTCTGGCGTTGCGCCAGCAGCTGGGCTTGCCTGATGGAAAAAAAATCATTCTCTACTCTGGCAATATTGGTGAAAAGCAAGGACTGGAGAGTGTAATCGACGCAGCGGCCTTGTTGAGCGAGCGGCCCTGGCTGTTTGTGATTGTCGGGCAGGGCGGGGGTAAAGCGCGGCTGGAGAATATGACCAGCGAACGCGGCCTGAACAATGTGATGTTCTTTCCGCTGCAATCTTATGACGCGCTGCCTGCACTGCTCAAAATGGCGGACTGTCATCTGGTGGTACAAAAGCGCGGTGCGGCGGATGCCGTACTGCCCTCCAAACTGACCAATATCCTCGCCGTTGGTGGTAACGCTGTGATTACCGCCGAGCCGGAAACCGAGCTGGGGCAGCTCTGTAACATTGTTCCAGGCATCGCAGTATGCGTGGAGCCGGAATCGGTAAACGCGCTGGTTTGCGGTATCCAACAAGCGTTGAGGATGCCAAAAGTCAATACGGTGGCACGTGACTATGCCGAACGCACGCTGGATAAAGATAACGTGCTTAGCCAATTTATTGCTGATATTCGGGGTTAATGATGAGTCAAAGCAAACTCTTTCCGGTAGTGATGGCCGGTGGCTCGGGTAGCCGTTTATGGCCTCTGTCCCGCGTATTGTATCCAAAGCAGTTCCTGTGCCTGAAAGGTGATCTCACCATGCTGCAGACAACGATCTGTCGTCTGAACGGTGTGGAGTGTGAAAGCCCGGTGGTTATCTGTAATGAACAACACCGTTTCATCGTCGCGGAACAGCTACGACAACTGCACAAGCTGACTGAGAACATTATTCTCGAACCCGCCGGACGTAACACGGCACCGGCGATAGCATTGGCCGCGCTGGCGGCAAAACGTCAAAGCCCGGAGGAAGATCCGCTGCTGCTGGTATTGGCGGCCGATCACATGATTGTCGACGAAGAGGCATTTCGCGAGGCGGTTCGCAATGCTATGCCCTATGCCAGTGCGGGTAAGCTGGTGACGTTTGGTATCGTGCCGGACCAGCCGGAAACGGGCTATGGCTATATCCGCCGTGGCGTGGTTTCGCCAACGAATACCGACGCCGTGGCGTTCGAAGTGGCGCAGTTTGTTGAAAAGCCCAATCTCGAAACCGCGCAGGCTTATGTGGCGAACGGCGATTACTACTGGAACAGCGGCATGTTCTTGTTCCGCGCCGGACGTTACCTGGAAGAACTGGAAAAGTACCGCACCGACATTCTTGAGGCTTGTGTGAATGCCATGAGTACGGTCGACCCCGATCTCGATTTTATCCGCGTTGATGAACAGGCGTTTCTCGCCTGTCCGGAAGAGTCTGTGGACTATGCGGTAATGGAACGTACGGCCGATGCGGTGGTAATGCCCATGAACGCAGGCTGGAGCGATGTTGGCTCCTGGTCATCGCTGTGGGAAATCAGCGCCCATACCGCCGAAGGCAATGTGCATCATGGCGACGTCATTAGCCACAAAACGGAGAACAGCTACGTGTATGCCGAATCTGGCCTGGTGACGACCGTCGGGGTGAAGGACCTGGTGGTGGTGCAGACCAAAGATGCGGTGCTGATAGCCGATCGCAACGCGGTGCAGGACGTCAAAAAAGTGGTGGAGCAAATTAAAGCTGACGGACGACATGAACACCATATTCACCGTGAAGTTTACCGTCCGTGGGGCAAGTACGACTCCATTGATGCCGGAGACCGTTACCAGGTGAAGCGAATTACCGTTAAACCCGGTGAAGGATTGTCCGTGCAGATGCATCATCACCGGGCTGAACACTGGGTAGTGGTGGCCGGTACCGCGAAAGTGACGATCAATGATGACATCAAACTGCTCGCTGAAAACGAGTCTGTCTATATTCCGCTTGGGGCGACCCATTGTCTGGAGAATCCCGGGAAAATCCCGCTCGATCTGATTGAAGTGCGCTCCGGATCTTACCTCGATGAGGATGATGTGGTGCGGTTTGCGGACAGATACGGGCGCGCCTGATGCAGGATGCGCTTCGCTTATCCAGCCTACAACACCGTAGGCCCGGTAAGCGAAGCGCGCCGGGAAATGCATTTAACACTCATTAAAAGGCTCATTAAGAGTCAGGGCCTCCTGTTGCCTGAAGAAGGGTAAATCATGACGAAATTAACCTGTTTCAAAGCCTACGATATTCGCGGCAGGCTGGGCGAAGAGCTGAATGAAGATATCGCGTGGCGTATTGGCCGCGCTTACGGCGAGTTCCTGAAGCCAAAAACGATTGTCCTCGGCGGTGATGTGCGCCTGACCAGCAAGACGCTAAAGCTGGCGCTGGCGAAAGGACTACAGGATGCGGGGGTGGATGTGCTGGATATTGGCATGTCGGGTACCGAAGAGATTTATTTTGCCACCTTCCACCTGGGTATTGACGGCGGTATTGAAGTGACCGCCAGCCATAATCCGATGGATTACAACGGCATGAAGCTGGTGCGGGAAGGGGCACGGCCCATCAGCGGTGATACCGGTCTGCGCGACGTACAGCGCCTGGCGGAAGCCAACGACTTCCCGGCGGTTGATGAGACAAAACGTGGCCGCTACCAGCGTATTACTATCCGTGATGCCTACATTGACCACCTGCTGGGTTACATCAATCCCGCCAATCTGAAACCGATGAAGCTGGTGCTCAATTCCGGCAACGGCGCGGCAGGTCCGGTGGTTGACGCCATTGAAGCCCGTTTTAAAACATTGGGCGTGCCGGTCGAGTTCATCAAAATCCACAATACGCCGGATGGCAACTTCCCCAACGGTATTCCCAATCCTCTGCTGCCGGAATGCCGGGCCGACACCCACAATGCGGTGATTGAACATGGCGCCGATATGGGAATTGCCTTCGACGGTGATTTTGACCGCTGCTTCCTGTTCGATGAAAAAGGTCAGTTCATTGAGGGCTACTACATTGTCGGCCTGCTGGCGGAGGCGTTTCTGGAGAAGAATCCGGGGGCGAAGATTATCCACGACCCGCGTCTGTCCTGGAACACCGTGGACGTGGTGACGGCGGCAGGCGGTAAACCGGTGATGTCAAAAACCGGGCACGCGTTTATCAAAGAGCGGATGCGCCACGAAGATGCCGTCTACGGCGGTGAAATGAGTGCGCATCACTATTTCCGTGACTTTGCCTACTGTGACAGCGGCATGATCCCGTGGCTGCTGGTCGCGGAGTTGCTGTGTCTGAAAGGGCAGTCGCTGGGCGAACTGGTCCGCGACCGGATGGTGGCCTACCCGGCGAGTGGTGAAATAAACAGCACGCTGGCAGAGCCGGCGGCAGCGATTGCGCGCGTGGAGCAGCATTTTTCCCGTGAGGCGCTGACGGTAGACAGAACGGACGGTATCAGCATGTCGTTTGTCGACTGGCGCTTCAATTTACGCTCTTCCAATACCGAACCGGTGGTGCGCCTGAACGTGGAATCGCGCGGAGATATTCCGTTGATGGAAGCGCGAACGCGCACTCTTCTGGCGTTACTGAATCAGTAATGCTGGTGCTTCCTTTGCCCGATTCTGGGCAAAGGGTGACTAACAGGAACCACGATGACACATCTAAAGAAGCGCGAGCGCGCCAAAACCAATGCGTCGTTAATTTCGATGGTGCAACGCTTTTCAGATATCACCATCATGTTTGGCGGGTTGTGGGTAATCTGCGAATTAAGCGGTTTGCCTTTCCTGTACATGCACCTGCTGGTGGCGCTGATCACGCTGGTCGTTTTTCAGATGCTCGGTGGCATAACGGATTTTTATCGCTCCTGGCGTGGTGTCAAAATGACCACTGAGCTGGTGCTGTTGCTGCAAAACTGGACGCTGAGCCTGATTTTTTGCGCAGGTCTGATCGCCTTTAATAACGATTTTGATAACCGTCTCGCCGTCTGGCTGGCGTGGTATCTGCTGTCCAGTGTTGGCCTGGTGTTGAGTCGTTCGTTTATTCGCTACGGTGCGGGATGGCTGCGTAATCGCGGGTACAACACTCGTCGGGTGGCGGTGGCAGGGGACCTGCCAGCTGGACAAATGCTGCTGGACAGTTTTCGCCATGAACCGTGGCTGGGGTTTGAAGTAGCGGGGGTCTATCACGACCCTATCCCTGGAAAAAACTCCCGCGACTGGGCCGGTAATCTGCAACAACTGGTGGATGACGCCAAAGCCTCACGCATTCATAACGTTTATATCGCCATGTCGATGAGCGATGGTGCCAGCGTCAAAAAATTGGTGCGCGAGCTGGCCGATACCACCTGTTCAGTGATCCTTATTCCTGATGTCTTTACCTTCAACATTCTGCATTCCCGGATTGAAGAGATGAACGGCATTCCGGTGGTGCCGCTGTATGACACGCCACTCTCGGGGATTAATCGTCTGTTAAAACGCGCGGAAGATATCGTGCTGGCTTCACTGATCCTGCTACTTATTTCCCCGGTGCTGTGTGGCATAGCACTACTGGTAAAACTGACCTCCAAAGGACCGGTGATTTTCCGCCAGACTCGCTATGGCATGGATGGGAAGCCGATCAAAGTCTGGAAGTTTCGCTCAATGAAAGTGATGGAAAACGATGCGGTGGTGACGCAGGCGACGCAAAACGATCCGCGCGTTACCCCTGTGGGAAATTTCCTGCGTCGGACGTCGCTTGATGAACTGCCGCAGTTTATTAACGTGCTCACCGGGGGGATGTCTATCGTCGGACCACGTCCGCATGCGGTGGCGCATAACGAACAGTACCGCCAACTGATTGAGGGATACATGTTACGCCATAAGGTGAAACCGGGTATTACCGGCTGGGCGCAAATCAACGGCTGGCGCGGTGAAACCGATACGCTGGAAAAAATGGAGAAACGTGTGGAGTTTGACCTCGAATACATTCGCGAGTGGAGCGTGTGGTTCGATATCAAAATTGTTTTTCTGACGATATTCAAAGGCTTTGTTAACAAAGCGGCGTATTAACATGAGCTTACGAGAAAAAACGCTTAATGGCGCAAAGTGGTCGGCGATTGCCACGGTGATCATTATTGGGCTCGGACTTATTCAGATGACTGTCCTGGCGCGAATTATTGATAACCACCAGTTCGGGTTGTTAACCGTGTCGCTGGTGATCATAGCGCTGGCCGATACGCTGTCGGATTTCGGTATCGCCAACTCAATTATTCAACGCAAAGAGATTGGTTATCTGGAGCTGACGACGCTGTACTGGCTAAACGTTGGGCTGGGTATCGTGGTATGCGTGGCGATGTTTCTGCTGAGCGAGACGATTGCCCATGTGCTCAATAATCCAGAACTGGCACCGCTCATCAAAACCTTATCACTGGTGTTTGTGGTGATACCGCACGGGCAGCAGTTTCGCGCGCTGATGCAAAAAGAGCTGGCCTTCAACAAAATTGGCATGATTGAAACCAGTTCGGTGCTGGCTGGATTTACCTTTACCGTGGTCAGCGCCCATTTCTGGCCGCTCGCGCTGACGGCCATTCTTGGGTATCTGGTGAATAGTACGCTACGTACGCTGCTGTTCGGCTATTTTGGCCGCCGGATTTACCGACCCGGGCTGCATTTTTCGCTGGCATCCGTTTCGTCGAACCTGCGTTTTGGCGCATGGCTGACGGCAGACAGCATCATCAATTACATCAATACCAACCTTTCCACGCTGGTTTTAGCTCGCACGTTGGGAGCTGGCGTGGCGGGCGGATTCAATCTCGCCTGGAACGTGGCGGTTGTCCCGCCGATCAAACTGAACCCGATTATCACCCGCGTGCTGTTTCCGGCGTTTGCCAAAATCCAGGACGACAGCGAAAAACTACGGGTGAATTTTTACAAGCTGCTGTCAGTGGTTGGGATTATCAACTTCCCAGCGCTACTGGGACTGATGGTGGTGTCGAATAACGTGGTGCCGCTGGTATTCGGCGATAAGTGGAACGGCATTATTCCAGTCCTGCAATTGTTGTGCATTGTGGGTTTGCTGCGATCCGTGGGGAATCCAATAGGATCGCTCTTGATGGCGAAAGCCCGGGTCGATATCAGCTTCAAATTCAATGTTTTCAAAACCTTTCTGTTTATTCCTGCCATTTTCATTGGCGGTCATCTGGCGGGGGCGATTGGCGTGACGCTGGGCTTTTTGCTGGTTCAGGTGATTAATACGATCCTCAGCTACTTCGTGATGATCAAACCTGTTCTTGGCTCCAGCTACCGTCAGTACATGCTCAGCCTGTGGCTGCCGTTGTATCTCTCCTTACCAACCCTTGTGGTGAGCTATGCGTTGGGCCTAACCCTGCGTAACCAGGTGCCATTAAGCGCGCTGCTGGGGATCCAGATAGCGGCAGGAGCACTGGTGTTTGCGCTAATGATTGTGCTGTCGCGCCATCCGCTGGTGGTGGAAATAAAACGCCAACTCTGTCGCAGTGAAAAAATGAAAACCTTGCTCCGTGCGGGATAAGAACAACGTTTTAAGAGGTCATAATGAAATTACTAATTTTAGGCAACCATACCTGCGGGAACCGAGGGGATAGCGCGATCCTGCGCGGTTTGCTGGATGCCATTAACGCGTTGCGTCCCGAGACCGAAGTGGATGTGATGAGCCGTTACCCGGTGAGCTCTTCGTGGTTGCTAAACCGCCCGGTGATGGGCGACCCGCTGTATTTGCAGATGAAGCAACATAACAACGCAGCAGGGGTTATGGGGCGCGTGAAGAAAGTGCTGCGTCGTCGCTATCAGCATCAGGTACTGCTCTCGCGTGTTACCGATTCCGGTAATCTGCGCAATATCGCTATCGCCCAGGGCTTTACCGATTTTGTCCGTCTGCTGTCGCGCTATGACGCCATCATCCAGGTCGGCGGATCGTTCTTTGTCGATCTGTATGGCGTGCCGCAGTTTGAACATGCCCTGTGTTCGTTTATGGCGAAAAAACCGCTGTACATGATTGGTCACAGCGTGGGGCCATTCCAGGATGAGCAGTTTAATCAACTGGCGAACTACGTGTTTGGTCACTGTAATGCGCTGATTTTACGTGAATCCGTCAGTCTGGATCTGATGAAGCGCAGCGCAATTACCACGGATAAAGTCGAAACAGGCGTGGATACGGCCTGGCTGGTTGACAACCATCATGAGGATTTTGAGCCAGGTTATGCGGTACAGCACTGGTTAGACATGGCGGCTAAACAGAAGACCGTTGCCATTACATTGCGTGAGCTGGCTCCTTTTGATAAGCGTCTGGGGACAACGCAGCAGGCCTATGAGCAAGCCTTTTCCGGGGTGGTGAACCGCATCCTCGACGAAGGTTACCAGGTGATAGCGCTGTCAACTTGCACCGGTATTGATAGTTACAACAAAGATGACCGCATGGTGGCGTTAAACCTGCGCCAGTATGTTAACGATCCGGCCCGATATCACGTGGTGATGGATGAACTTAACGATCTGGAGATGGGGAAGATTCTGGGCGCATGCGATCTGACGGTGGGGACTCGCTTGCATTCTGCCATCATCTCGATGAATTTTATGACGCCTGCCATCGCCATTAACTACGAGCACAAATCGGCCGGGATCATGCAACAACTGGGGTTACCGGAGATGGCTGTTGATATTCGTCATCTTCTCGATGGCAGTCTCGAAGGGAAGGTTGCCGATACTCTCGGACAGTTACCTGAGCTGCGCATACGTCTCGGCGACGCGGTTATGCGCGAACGCGAACGTGGGGTACGCATGGTGCAGTCGGTTTTAACGCGTATTGAGGGGGATAAATGAAGATTGGTTTTTTCCTGCTTAAATTTCCGCTCTCCTCCGAGACATTTGTACTCAATCAGATAACCGCATTTATCGATATGGGCTACGACGTGGAGATTGTCGCTTTGCAGAAGGGCGATCTTGAAAATACTCATGCCTCCTTTAATACCTACCGTCTGGGTGAAAAAACGCGCTGGTTGCTGAATGAACCGGAAAGCAAACTGGCGAAACTGAAATATAGGGCAGCGGCGGCTCTGCACGGTATTACCCGCGCAGCGACCTGGAAAGCGCTTAATGTTGCACGCTATGGTGAGGAGGCGCGCAATCTGATTTTGGCAGCTATTTGCGGCGGGAATCCGCGAGCGTTTGAGGCGGATGTTTTTATTGCTCATTTTGGGCCCGCAGGCGTAACGGCCGCCAAGCTGCGTGAGCTTGGGATGATCCGCGGAAAAATCGCCACGGTATTTCATGGGATTGATGTTTCGCACCGGGGCGTTTTGGCCCGCTATACCCCTGAGTATCAGCAGCTGTTTCAACGCGGTGATTTAATGTTGCCCATCAGCAATCTCTGGGCCGGACGTTTAAAAAACATGGGATGCCCGCCGCAAAAAATTGCTGTCTCGCGTATGGGAATCGATATGACACGCTTTACGCCACGCCAGTTGAAATCGCCAACTGCACCGCTGGAAATAATCTCTGTTGCCCGGTTAACCGAGAAAAAAGGACTGCACCTCGCCATCGAAGCTTGTCGTCAGTTAAAAGAGCAGGGCGTTTCATTTCGTTATCGAATTCTGGGTATCGGCCCTTGGGAGCGTCGTTTACGTACGCTGATCGAGCAATATCAACTCGATGGCGTTATTGAGATGCCCGGCTTTAAGCCCAGTCATCAGGTAAAGGAGATGCTTGAACAGGCGGATGTATTTTTGCTGCCTTCGATCACCGGAAGAGACGGCGATATGGAAGGGATCCCGGTGGCACTGATGGAGGCGATGGCGGTGGGTATTCCGGTGATTTCCACCGTTCACAGCGGGATCCCGGAGCTGGTCGAGTCGGGTAAATCAGGCTGGCTGGTACCGGAAAACGACGCGCAGGCACTGGCAGAGCGTTTAGCGGCATTTAGCCTGCTCGACAGTGAGCAGGTACAGTCGATTGTTCAGTGTGCGCGTGAAAAAATTGAAAATGAATTTAATCAGTTAGCTATCAATAAACAGTTAGCCAGTCTGCTGCAAACGATGTAAATCGAGGTTGTATGTCAGAGAACAAACTCTCACGCCGTACTTTTCTGACGGCGGGCTCTGCGCTTGTCATGCTGCATTCTCCCGTTGTTCGCGCGCTTGAATCGTCGGGCAGCGTCAACATTCAGGATTACAACCCACAGGATTGGGTGGCCTCTTTCAGGCAGGCGTTCAAAGAAGGGCAAATGGTCGTCGTACCAAAAGGCCTGGAATGTAAGGATCTCAATACTGCTATTGTTATTCCGACAGGCAAAACGCTCTTCATACAAGGGCGAATAAGTGGCAATGGCCGTGGGCGCTTTATTCTGCAGGATAGATGCAAAGTGGTGGGCGAGCAGGGCGGGAGCCTGAAGAACGTTACCCTGGATGTGCGTGGTTCGGACTGTGTAATAAAAAGGATTGCCATGAGCGGCTTCGGTCCGGTGACGCAAATTTATATCGGCGGTAAAACTTCAAGGTTGATGCGTAATCTGATTATCGATGATATTACTGTCACACGCGCAAACTATGGGATTTTGCGTCAGGGTTTTCATAACCGAATGGATGGCGTAAAGATTACAAACTGCCGATTTAGCGATCTCCAGGGAGATGCCATTGAGTGGAATGTGGCTATCAACGACAGCAACATCCTCATTTCTGACCACGTCATTGAACGTATTAACTGTACCAATGGCAATGTGAACTGGGGCATCGGTATCGGGCTGGCGGGCAGTACCTATGACAATAGCTATCCCGATGAACTGGCGGTAAAAAACTTCGTGGTGGCGAACATCACCGGTACCGACTGTCGGCAGTTAGTTCATGTTGAGAACGGCAAACACTTTATCATTCGTAATATTACCGCGCGAAATATCACCCCGGATTTCAGTAAGAAAGCAGGCATTGATAATGCGACGGTTGCTATTTATGGATGTGATAACTTCGTGATCGATAATATCAATATGGAGAACAGCGCAGGTATGCTCATTGGTTATGGCGTTATCAAAGGTCGATATTTATCCATTCCACAAAACTTTAAGCTAAATAATATCCATCTCGATAACACCAAACGTGAATACAAATTACGCGGAATTCAGATCTCCTCTGGTAATGCAACGTCATTCGTGGCCATCACCAACGTGGAGATGAAACATGCCACGCTTGAGTTGCACAACCAACCGCAGCACCTTTTTTTACGTAACGTCAGGGTGATGCAGCAATCGGCTACGGGTCCCGCACTTAAGATGCACTTCGATCTGCGCCAGGACGTACGCGGTAAGTTTATGGCCAGGCAGGACACATTACTCTCACTGGCCAACGTACATGCAGTAAACGAAGCTGGGCAAAGTTCAGTTGACATCGACCGTATAAACCATCAGGTAGTGAATGTAGAAGCGGTGAATTTTCGACTACCGGGGCAGGGGAGGTAACCCCACTATAATCTTACTGGATATCATTGGCTAAAAGATTATAATCACTCAATTACTGTTAAAGCTGGGGCTGGGCAGCATTGACTACTCAGGGAAGACGCTCATCTTTATCATATGTTTCTTGTGTTACGAACAGACAAAGTGATTTATGAACGATAAAGTTTTGCTCATCGGTGCCTCCGGATTCGTGGGGACCAGACTCCTGGAGACGGCTGTTGCGGATTTTGATATCAAGAATCTGGATAAACAGCAGAGTCATTTCTATCCGCAAATCACGCAAATCGGCGATGTTCGCGACCAACAAGTTCTGGATCAGGCGCTTTCAGGCTATGATACGGTCGTTTTGCTGGCGGCAGAACATCGTGATGATGTCAGTCCTACTTCACTCTACTATGATGTGAATGTTCAGGGGACGCGCAATGTATTGGCCGCTATGGAGAAAAATGATGTTAAGAACATCATTTTCACCAGTTCTGTTGCGGTCTATGGCCTGAACAAAACCAACCCTAATGAAAATCATCCTCACGATCCCTTCAACCACTATGGTAAAAGCAAGTGGCAAGCGGAAGAGGTCCTGCGTGAATGGCATGCTAAAGCTCCAGATGAACGTTCGCTGACCATCATCCGCCCGACGGTTATCTTTGGCGAACGCAACCGCGGTAACGTTTATAATCTGCTGAAACAGATTGCTGGCGGTAAGTTTATGATGGTTGGGGCGGGTACGAATTATAAATCAATGGCTTATGTGGGTAATATTGTTGAGTTTATCAAGTATAAACTGAAGAATGTGACTGCTGGTTATGAGGTTTATAATTACGTTGATAAACCTGATCTCAATATGAATCAACTGGTTACCGAAGTTGAACAGAGCTTAAGTAAAAAAATCCCCTCAGCACACTTACCTTACGCTTTAGGCATGTTAGGTGGCTATTGCTTTGATATTTTGGGTAAAGTGACCGGCAAAAAATATGCCGTCAGCTCTGTGCGCGTGAAGAAGTTCTGTGCCACCACACAGTTTGATGCAACGAAAGTCCACTCATCCGGTTTTGTTGCTCCTTACACATTATCTCAGGGACTGGATCGCACTTTAAAATACGAATTTTTGCACGATAAGAAAGATGACATTACGTTTGTCTCTGAGTGATTGTTGTTTGTAGAGTGTCTGGGGCTTAGTTAACTTCGATTTTTCGGGAATGCTATAAAACTGACGAGATGAGTTTGTTTCCGAGGAATCCGAGTTCACCTCGGCGCTGGTGAAGTGTAGAGTTTGCATTCGGTTTACCTCAACCTGGTTATATCGTGTTGAGGATGGAGCCAGCAATACTGGCTAACGTACGGCTAAAGTCTATACTTTATCAGCCGTTTGGAGGTAGGAGATAGAATGACTAATTTGAAAGCAGTTATCCCGGTAGCGGGCCTGGGGATGCACATGTTGCCAGCCACGAAGGCAATCCCTAAAGAGATGCTGCCGATCGTTGACAAGCCGATGATTCAATACATTGTCGACGAAATTGTAGCTGCAGGTATCAAAGAAATCGTTCTGGTAACTCATGCGTCTAAGAACGCGGTTGAGAACCACTTCGACACCTCTTACGAACTCGAATCGTTGCTTGAGCAGCGTGTTAAGCGCCAGTTATTAGCCGAGGTGCAGTCTATCTGTCCTCCGGGCGTGACTATCATGAACGTTCGTCAGGCTCAACTGCTGGGGCTGGGTCATTCAATTCTTTGTGCTCGCCCTATCATTGGTGATAACCCGTTTGTCGTGGTATTACCTGACGTTGTTCTGGATACCGCAAGTGCGGATCCGTTGCGCTACAACCTCGCTGCTATGGTTGCTCGTTTTAATGAAACCGGGCGCAGCCAGGTGCTGGCTAAGCGTATGGAGGGCGATCTGTCTGAATACTCTGTTATTCAAACCAAAGAGGCTTTGGACAACGAAGGTAAAGTCAGCCGTATCGTTGAGTTCATCGAAAAACCGGATCAGCCGCAAACGCTGGATTCCGATCTGATGGCCGTAGGACGCTATGTGCTTTCTGCTGATATCTGGGCAGAGCTGGAAAAAACTGTTCCAGGTGCCTGGGGACGTATTCAGCTGACTGATGCCATTGCAGAGTTGGCTAAAAAACAGTCTGTTGATGCCATGCTGATGACGGGTGACAGCTACGACTGCGGTAAAAAGATGGGCTACATGCAGGCATTCGTTAAGTATGGGCTGCGTAACCTGAAAGAAGGTCCGAAGTTTCGTAAGAGTATTGAGAAATTGTTAAGCGAATAGATCATCAAATATCTGCTTGATAATAAATTGTTAAACAAACGGTAGTGAACACCCTGAATATTAGTCTGGTTGCATATGGGGAGGCGCTGCCGTTTTTGTTTTGTACAATTTACTTAAAAGAGTAAGCTTAGGAAATATTCTTCGGAATGTAGTATTCTTTCTCTGTAGCGCTGTATTTGGTAAGAAAATTATTAAAAGGTTCTGTTTGAGGGCCGAACATCGAAGAGCAATGTGTGAAGTACTCTGGTAGCTTGTGAGCCAGGGGCGGTAGCGTGCAATAAGTTAAATAATTAAAGTCTGCAATAGATTTCAGCCACATACAGATACTATATAATCAACTAACCTTGATATTTAAAATAACACATGAAAAAAATAGCTTTTATTGTTACCAAGTCTGAAATCGGTGGAGCTCAGACTTGGACAAATGAGATGATGAAATTAGTAAAAAATGAAGGTTCTGTTTATTTGATAACCTCAGAGGATGGTTGGTTAACTGAACAAAATAACTTTGAGAAGGTCTTGATTTTACCTCAGCTTAAAAAACATTTCAGTTTCTCTGGATATATTTCCTTACTTAAATTTATAAGAAAGGAAAATATTGACGTTATGATCGCCAGTTCAGCAAATGCTGGTATTTACTCCAGAATGGCAAGGTTAATTTCCAAGTTTAAATGTATCTATGTATCACATGGATGGTCATGTATATACAATGGAGGGATGCTGAAATCTGTCTTTATAAAAATAGAAAAGTATCTATCATACATAACGGATGTTATTTGGTGTGTATCCAGAAGCGATGAAGATAAAGCTATAAGAATTATTGGTATTAACAAATGTAAGATCAAGACATTAACAAATTCAGTAGTGCAGATGAAAGAAAAAGAAGGTAATGATTGTCAGAAGAGAATTATCTTTGTGGGGCGTCTTACTTACCCCAAAAGACCTGATTTGCTTATTAATGTAGTAGCGAAGCATCCAGATATGAAGTTGGATATAGTAGGTGGGGGTGAATACCTAAAGACCCTAAAAGAAACTAACAAAGATATTTCTAATATCAATTTTGTGGGAGAAGTTAAAGGATTTAATAATTATTCTAATTATGACTTGTTTGTTTTGGTATCTGATAGTGAAGGATTACCGATGTCAGGTTTAGAAGCGCATACTGCAGGAATCCCACTTGTCTTAAGTAACGTTGGTGGATGTACTGAGTTAATAGAAGGCAATGGTCTCCTTGTTAACAATACCGAACAAGATGTTGAACGTAGTATCATTAGTATATTTGATAATTATGATGATTATTTACTTAAGTCACGAGAGGTAAAAGGGAAGTTTGTCTTTGACTCATATGCTGATGATTATAAGAAGCTGATATTAAATTAATGTATTCAATCTACTGTCTACTGTATTAATGATTTTCATGTAATATATTGTTGAGTGCTTTTGACAGTTTAATTCTGTTGTGGTTTTATTTAGAACCACATCCTTTAGCTGCTTTTATGAAAACAATACTATTATTAGAATGATTATTATATCCAAATAATAGGTTGCTAGTTTATGCTTAAGCGTATTTTCTTTTCTTCAGATATTTTTAAAAATATCATATGGCTTATTATTGAGAAAATGTACTTCGTTATTCTTGTTTTTCTTAGTGAGGCAATGATAAGCCGAAGTCTTGGTGTTACAGATTATGGTAAATGGGTTTACTCAGTAAATTGGGTTGTGGTTGTATCATCCGTAGCTCTTGTTGCTGGTAGTGAAGTTTTAATTCCAGCATTGAGCCGTCATAAAAAGATAGTCAATGAGCTTATTAGTGCTGCTTTTCTCATAAGGATGATAGGAGCCTTATTGGCTTTCATCTTTATATGGACATATGCTGTGTTTTTCGTTACAGACGAAGAAATAAAACGAATATTATATTGTTTGTCATTTGTTCTCCTGTTAAATGAACCATTTGGTGTCGTTACCAATTATTTACAATCGATTATAAAAATAAAAAGAGCAGTAATTTGTCGTTGTGTAGCTTTGGCTATCCGTGTGTTCTGTGTGATGCTCGCATTTCACACAGCGAATAATTACTATATATATTTCTCTCGAAGTGCCGAAACATTGGCCCTCGCTGTATTTTTAGGTGGCCTTTTTTTTATTTCAAAGCTAAAAATAACCCTCAATGCAACAGTGTTAAAAATAGTATTCTTCAGAGGCATTAAGCTATGGGTGCCTTTGGTAACTATGATGATTTATCTTAGGGTTGATCGTTTTTTTATCGAACATTATTTAACTTATGATTATCTTGCAATATATGGCGTATCTGTGCAGTTTTTGGAGCAGGCTTTTTTACTTTTAAGCATAATTGTCCAGTCTGTAGCTCCGAGATATTTATTTGCGACAGTCGATCGTATGACATTACAGCTTAATGTGAAAAAGTGTATATGGACAGTTGTTGCTGTTTCAACAGTAATTCAATTAGGCTGTTTATTAATCTTGAGTAAACTAATATTGCTGATCTTTGGTATGAAGTTTCAAATGTCAGGACAGATGGCGTTGATGTTACTACCAGCTATTACTTTCTATGGCATTGATTTAGTACTGATGCAAATCATGTATAGGTTTAGAGAAAACGGATTTATACTCTTCAAATGGACTTTTATGATGATTTTATCATGTACCTCGTATTATATTTGGCTTGGTCTTATGGGCCAGAAAAGTGTCTATCTCATTTATAATTTAAACTATTTAGTTATGGTTTTATTGACTTCTATTTATTATCTTGTTTTGATGAGAAGATCAAGTAAAGGTCATAAAAAGGAATAATGGTTGATTAAATGATTGTTAATGCTATATTTATACTGGTCGTTTTTTTTTCACTTCTGGAACTATTCTGTAGTAGAAAAAACTTCTTTATATTTTTAATTCCACTAGTCGCTATGGTCATCTTTGTTGGTATTAGAAGCGTTGGCGGAACTGATTACGATGTGTATAAGTTGTATTTTGAATCGATACCTGATGCTATATACTCTTATGGACTTGGCTATTTTGGATTAAACTATGTTGTTAAATTGTTCTGTGATGACTTTAATCTTTTAATTGCTGTTTCTGGTATGTCTGCAGTACTCATGCAAGGTTGGTATTTTTATAAAAACTCGAATAAACCAACTTTATGCTTGATGATGTTTTATGCAGTTAGTTTTATCTGGCTCGATATGGTTTTGATTAGACAGTCGATAGCTGCAGGTTTGCTATTGATTGCAGCAGATTTTTTCTTTAGAAGGAAAAATCTGCTGGCTCTTATATTTTTAACTTTTGCCACTATGTTTCACGAGGTTACAGTTGTAATAGCAATCGCTGGTGTTATTTTATATAAAACAAACTCAAGGCATTATATTAAAATTCTACTAGTTAGTGTAGTTTCATTATGGTGGATAAAGATAATTGTCGTTTATCTGAATCAAACCATTCTTCATAATGGTAATATTGAAGCATATTTGAGTGAGCCACCTTTTATTAGCGGTTCTTTACTAATCGATTTTTTGTTTGCTTGTTTTATATATTTCCTTTCAACAAATCAAAGAACGTTAATACATGAAAAAGAAAAGAAAATCTATCAGGTAATAATGGTTCTTGGAGTTGGTATTTTACTTGTTTCATACTTGCTGCCTGTTATGGCAAGGTTAAGCGAATATATTAAATTCTTTTATATACTAATGACCGTCAGTTATATATCAAGACAAGAAAAGATAGCAAATAAAGTGCTTTTGTTCGTTGCATTATTTATCTACTGTGCTGTTAGATTGAATGTCTTCTTAACTCATTTCGACGGTGGGTTTATCTATAGTACCTATATGGTTTAGATAGATAATAATTTGAAATTTTTATAGGTATCATTAATGGTTACGGTATTAACACCCGCATACAACAGAGCAAACACACTTGATAATTTGTATTATTCACTACAACAGCAAACCAATAAGAATTTTGAGTGGATAATTATTGATGATGGGAGTAGTGATGCGACTTCAGATAAAATTGAAGAATACAAGAAAAACTCCGATTTCGATATAGTAACTGCTTTTCAGGTCAATCAAGGAAAACCCAGTGCTATTAATCATGGATGCAGACTTTCAAGATGTGATTATATTTTAATTGTTGATAGTGATGATTGCTTAACTAATGATGCAATTGAATGGGTACTTAAAGGTATTAAAGAAGCTGAGGCTGAAGGAATTGAGTATTCTGGCGTTGGCTTCCGAAAAAGCGAATTTAATGGAACTTTATCAGGGATAGCATTCGATAATCATTCTCTTGATCATGCCTTGTATCTTAATGCGACTGATGCTTCAAATTTGCTAAAAGGTGAAATGGCATTTTGTTTCAAAAGAGATTTAATGCTGAAGATCCCATTTCCATTGCATGCTGGTGAAAAATTTGTACCGGAAGGCTTAATTTGGACGCAAATCACAGATTTTGCCTGTGTGAGATTTTATATCAATAAGGTTATCTATCTTTATGGTTATCTTGATGATGGTCTTACCATGAATTTTAAAAAACACCTTAAAAATAATTATAGAGGCTTTTCTGAGTATTACCGAAACCAATTTTATCGTGAAAGTGATTTGCTGAAAAAAGGAAAAATGCTCGTGCGATATATTCAGTGCAAATATTATGGGATGCTGAAATGAAAATTATTCAGATTATCACTGGACTGGGTATTGGCGGCGCTGAAAAAATCGTTAGTGATCTTTCAGAAAAACTAGTAAATAATCAACATGAAGTTTTAATTATCTCCTTGACTGGGGATAAGTTAATGAAAACTCCCTCAGAAGTAAACGTCATTGAAATGAATATGACCAAGGGAATAGTTTCAATTATAAAAACATACTGGGGTGTTCGTAAAATAATAAAGGAATTCAACCCTGATGTTGTGCATAGTCACATGTTTCATGCGAATATCTTTGCTCGATTAATTCGTCTGACGTTACCATTTAAAAAGTTGATATCTACCGCTCATAGCAATAATGAAGGTGGCTCCTTAAGGATGTTGGCATACAGACTTACTGATTCATTGGCTGAGATATCTACTAATGTTAGTGAAAAAGCAGTCAATGAATTTATTGCTAAGAAAGCTTCTAAGCTTGGACGAATGATACCGATCTATAATGGAGTGGATACTCATAAGTTTTGTTATAGTAGTAAAAACCGTAGAGTAATGAGGGAATTACTGAATATTCCTGATGATGCTCGCTTGATTATGACAGTTGGGAGACTGACAGAGGCAAAAGACTACCCGAATTTAATCAATGCTTTTGCATCGCTTGAATGCAAAAGTTCCACTTATCTTGCAATAATAGGTGATGGCGAACTAAATTCTAGCTTGAAGGAATTAGCGATAAACCTGAAAGTTGACAGTAATATTTTTTGGTTAGGTAAACAAAATAATATTGAAGAGTGGTTATCAGCATGCGATTTGTTTGTTTTGAGTTCTGTATGGGAAGGTTTTGGAATTGTACTCGCTGAAGCAATGGCATGTGAAAGGATTGTTATTGCTACAAACGTTGGTGGGGTGGAAGAGGTAGTTGGTGATGCTAATTTCTTAGTTCCGCCATCCCGATCTGACTTACTAATGCATAAAATAAAATCAATTTTAAATTTAAATAATGAAGAATTGTTGCACATTGGTACGCTGAATAGGGATAGAGTACAGCGGAATTTTTCCATTGATAATATAGTGGTGCAATGGGAGTCTATCTACATTAATACTAAAGGCATAAGCTGATTTTTTAAATATATGTGAGTAAATAATATAATCGCTTGGCTGTTTCTATCATTATTTATTTTTTAATTCATGTATTGGAGGAGGGGTATGATAATTGCTTTAGAAAAAGTTGACTTAAAACTAATTACTGAACTTAAAGTTTTTTATAAATGTTACTATGCTGCAGATAATAAGATTTTTAATGAGATGTATTTGCCATGGCTCTTGCATAACAATCCGCATGGAGAAGGTATTAGCGTAAATATCAAAATTGACAATGAGCTTGTTGCAAATATGTTCTTGATTCCTGTGAGGCTAATTCAGGATGGCAATGAAAAATATGCTTACTATGCTACTGATGTTTTGACTCATCCACACCATCGTGATAAAAACCTTTTTGTGAAATTGATCCGTCGAAGCATTGAGTATTTGAAAGAGCAAAGTGCTTGTCTTATTGGTCATCCAAATAGTAATGCGCTACCGGGATGGAAAAGGACGAAAATGAATTTTCAGCCTATTATAAATTCTTTTTTATCTAAACCATCGCTATGCAATAAAAGAAAAGTCATTATAGACGTTGCACAAGTCAGAACGTCTGAAAAACAAGATATAATTAATATACTTTGTAGCAGTAGCAATTTAATAGTTGCTAGTGACATGGATTTTTTAACATGGCGCTATATAAATCATCCGGTTAAAAAGTATAATGTTGAATTTATTTACGATAAATTTAAACTTGTTGGTGTGATCGTTTCTGTAAAATTTAAAGGTATTATCGATAGGGTTATCCATTATATCGTAAATCCTGGCTCTGAAGGTAAAGTTTTCAATTCAAAAATTTGTCCAAGAATTTTTTCTTTCAGTGGACTAGAAGAGGATGATAATTATAAGCAGTATTTTTATGACAGACGAATTGGCTCCAATATAAATTACTTTATGACAGATTTCAGTTCTGAATCTCCTTGTGCTGACGGTCGTTACATTTCATTTGCTGCTTGTGATAATTGATTATGAGTTTGTTAAATAAAATTTTCTATAAGTTATTCGGACAAGATATTTGGCGTATAGGTATCGCATCTTGCGACTTGTCGCTTGTTTTAGATGGAGAACTATCAAAACAGAAAGTTAAATGGCTTGATATTAATGTTAAAAGCGATTATGAAGCAGATCCATTCATATTTAAAATTTCTGAAGTATATTATGTTGCGTACGAAGATTTTAACTACATATCAGGTAATGCGAAGCTAAAGTGTATAGATCTAAATGGGAATGAGTATCCTTTTTTTGATGAGATAAATAAGAACTTAGGCCATAAGTCTTTTCCATATATATTTGAGGCCGAAGACGGTTTATATTGTATCCCGGAAGAAGGAGACCGTAATGGCATTTATCTGTATAAATTTAATAGTGAATTAAAATGTTTTGAATTTGTTAGAAAGATATTGTGTGATGATATGTATGTTGACTCCTTTATTCATAATGTAAATGGCGTCTATTATTTATTTACTTCGACTATAAACGAGCCTTTCAAACAAAGATTGTTCTACTCTGATTCACTTCTAAATGATTTTGTCGAGCATAAAATGTCCCCTATTGTAAAAAACAGTAGGGTTGGGCGAAATGGAGGGGGTATGCTTTGCTTTGATGATAAGCTATACAGAGTATCTCAAAACTGTTCTAAAACATATGGCGGTAGTCTTGTTGTAAGTAAAATACTGTATATTAACCCAAGTGATTATAAAGAAAAAGAGCATATGGAGATTCTTCCATTGTCGCCTTACAATAATGGAATTCATACCCTATCAGTAAAAGATGAATATATTGTTTTTGACGGGAAAATAGTCAAATACAGATTTAGTAACGTATTTAGAAAATTAGCTTATAAGCTCAAAATTAGATTGCCGTTCAGGAATTGAGTTTTTGTCGTAGAAAATATGCGATATTCAACCTGCCAAACAATAATTATTTTTAAGTCAAAAAGAACCATAAGTGAACCTATCTCTATTCAGTGACATTAACCTGAGTTAACATCTAGAACACATTCAAGCCGCGCATACGTCGCGCGGTGACCACACCTGACAGGAGTATGTAATGTCCAAGCAACAGATCGGCGTCGTCGGTATGGCAGTGATGGGGCGCAACCTGGCGCTCAACATCGAAAGCCGTGGTTATACCGTCTCTATCTTCAACCGCTCCCGCGAGAAAACTGAAGAAGTTGTTGCCGAGAACCCGGGTAAGAAACTGGTTCCTTATTACGCGGTGAAAGAGTTCGTCGAGTCTCTTGAAACCCCACGTCGTATCCTGTTAATGGTGAAAGCGGGTGCTGGCACCGATGCTGCCATTGATTCCCTGAAGCCTTATCTGGACAAAGGCGATATCATCATTGATGGTGGTAACACTTTCTACCAGGACACCATTCGTCGTAATCGTGAACTGTCAGCTGAAGGCTTCAACTTCATCGGTACCGGCGTGTCCGGCGGCGAGGAGGGGGCCTTGAAAGGTCCGTCTATTATGCCTGGCGGGCAGAAAGAAGCGTACGAACTGGTTGCGCCGATTCTGACTAAAATCGCCGCTGTTGCTGAAGATGGCGAACCGTGCGTGACCTATATCGGTGCCGATGGCGCAGGTCACTATGTGAAGATGGTGCACAACGGGATTGAATACGGCGATATGCAGCTGATTGCGGAAGCCTATTCTCTGCTGAAAGGCGGTCTGAACCTGTCTAACGAAGAGCTGGCAACTACTTTCACCGAGTGGAATGAAGGCGAGTTGAGCAGTTATCTGATCGACATCACCAAAGATATCTTCACCAAGAAAGACGAAGAGGGTAAATACCTTGTTGATGTGATCCTGGACGAAGCGGCGAACAAAGGCACCGGTAAATGGACCAGCCAGAGCTCTCTGGATCTGGGCGAACCGCTGTCGCTGATCACCGAATCCGTATTCGCTCGCTACATCTCTTCTCTGAAAGACCAGCGCGTTGCGGCATCTAAAGTGCTGTCTGGCCCGCAGGCTAAACTGGCTGGTGATAAAGCAGAGTTTGTTGAGAAGGTCCGTCGCGCGCTGTATTTGGGCAAAATCGTCTCTTATGCTCAGGGCTTCTCTCAACTGCGTGCCGCATCTGACGAATACAACTGGGATCTGAACTACGGCGAAATCGCGAAGATCTTCCGCGCGGGCTGCATCATTCGTGCGCAGTTCCTGCAGAAAATCACCGACGCCTATGCTGAAAACAAAGGCATCGCGAACCTGCTGCTGGCCCCGTATTTCAAAAATATCGCTGACGAATATCAGCAAGCGCTGCGTGATGTAGTGGCTTATGCTGTGCAGAACGGTATTCCGGTACCGACCTTCTCTGCAGCGGTAGCCTACTACGACAGCTACCGCTCTGCGGTACTGCCGGCTAACCTGATCCAGGCCCAGCGTGACTACTTCGGTGCGCACACGTATAAACGTACTGATAAAGAAGGTGTGTTCCACACCGAATGGCTGGATTAATCTGATTTAGTCAAACTGTGAATCCAGGCCCGGAGCGCTCCTCCGGGCTTTTTTATTGCCAAAAAATGGGATTCAGTCAGGTCCGATATCCGGTGTTGTAGCAAATCACGATATACTGGCGCGATGCAGAGCCGATGCGCCACGTTGTTGGCAGCGTGTTCACCCTAAAATGTTCAACCGGAAGAAGTTACACAGCGAATGAAGATAACTATCTCAGGAACAGGTTATGTAGGTTTGTCGAACGGTATTCTGATTGCCCAGCACCACGAAGTGGTCGCTCTTGATATCGTTCCGACGAAGGTCGAGATGCTGAATCAGAAAAAATCGCCGATCGTTGATAAGGAGATCGAAGAATATCTGGCGACAAAACAGCTGAATTTCCGTGCAACGACCGATAAGTACGATGCTTACCGTGACGCGGACTACGTTATCATTGCGACACCGACTGATTACGATCCGAAAACTAACTACTTTAACACCTCAAGCGTCGAGTCAGTGATCCGCGATGTGGTCGAAATCAACCCAAATGCGGTGATGGTAATTAAATCAACGATTCCGGTTGGCTTTACGAACTCGATTAAAGAACAGTTAGGTATCGACAATATATTCTTCTCGCCAGAATTCCTGCGTGAAGGTCGTGCGCTATACGACAACCTGCATCCGTCCCGTATCGTTATTGGTGAACGTTCCGAACGAGCCGAGCGTTTTGCGGCGCTGCTGCAGGAAGGAGCGGTTAAAAAGGACATTCCGACGCTGTTTACCGACTCGACTGAAGCCGAAGCCATCAAGTTGTTCGCTAACACCTATCTGGCGTTACGTGTGGCCTACTTTAACGAGCTGGATAGCTATGCAGAAAGTCTTGGCTTGAACTCACGGCAGATTATTGAAGGTGTGTGCCTGGATCCGCGTATCGGTAATCACTACAACAATCCGTCATTCGGCTATGGCGGCTACTGTCTGCCGAAAGATACTAAGCAGTTGCTGGCTAACTACGCGTCTGTACCGAATAACATTATTGGCGCGATCGTTGATGCTAACCGTACGCGTAAGGACTTCATTGCAGATTCTATTCTTGCGCGTAAGCCTAAGGTGGTCGGCGTGTACCGTTTGATCATGAAAAGTGGTTCCGATAATTTCCGGGCATCATCGATTCAGGGCATCATGAAGCGCATTAAAGCCAAGGGCGTACCCGTTATTATCTATGAACCGGTCATGGAAGAGGATGAATTTTTCCATTCCCGAGTTGTGCGTGATCTTAATGCGTTCAAAAATGAAGCGGATATTATTATTTCTAACCGCATGACGTCAGAATTAGCTGATGTTGCCGATAAAGTTTATACCCGCGATTTGTTTGGTAGTGATTAATCTCGTCTCCATAAAAAAGGCCTTATAAAAGGCCTTTTTATTTTAATCAGGTCAGTAATTAAACTTTGTAGAAATTACGATACCAGTCAACAAAGTTCTTCACCCCATCTTTTACCGTGGTTTCAGGTTTAAAACCAATTACCTCATACAGTGCTTTAGTGTCTGCGCTGGTTTCCAGTACATCACCTGGCTGTAGTGGTAGCATGTTTTTCTTCGCTTCAATACCCAGAGCATCTTCCAAAGCCTGGATATAGTCCATTAGCTCAACCGGTGAACTATTGCCGATATTGTAGACGCGATAGGGCGCAATGCTGGCTGCTGGCGTGCCTGTTTCAACGGTCCATTGTGTGTCTGCGTGTGGAATGACATCCTGCAGGCGAATGATCGCTTCTGCGATATCATCGATATAGGTAAAGTCACGCTTCATTTTGCCGTAGTTATAGACGTCAATACTTTTCCCTTCCAGCATCGCTTTGGTGAACTTGAACAGCGCCATATCCGGTCGACCCCATGGGCCGTACACGGTGAAAAAACGCAACCCGGTGGTGGGCAATCCGTACAGGTGGGAATAAGTATGAGCCATCAGCTCGTTGGCTTTTTTGGTTGCTGCATACAGCGACACGGGATGATCGACGGAATCATCCGTAGAGAAAGGCATTTTGCGATTCAGGCCGTAAACTGAACTGGATGAGGCATAGAGTAAATGCTGAATTTTATTATGGCGACACCCTTCCAGTATGTTCAGAAAGCCTGTGAGATTTGAGTCTGCATAGGCATGCGGGTTTTCGAGTGAATAACGTACGCCAGCCTGGGCGGCGAGATGAATTACGCGTTCAAAATGCTCTGATGCGAAGAGCGAAGCCATGCCTTCCCGGTCGGCTAAATCAATCTTATGAAAATGGAAACCGGGATGTACCAGTAACGCCAGACGAGCCTGCTTAAGGCTGACGTCGTAGTAATCGTTCAGATTATCAATACCGACTACTTGATGGCCAGCCTCAAGGAGGCGTTTGCTAACGTGGAAGCCGATGAAACCAGCGGCACCCGTAACCAGGTATTTCATGTTTATTCCTCTTTTTGGCTAAATAATAGCCAAGCACCAACAGGCGCTACTAAAAAGTGGAATGATACCGTTAGATGGTAAAAAAGCTAATTGTTATATTTTTTACGCTTACCATCTTTACTGGTTAGACGGTAAGTATTCACGACATGAATTCATTAAAATGAATTGTAAAGTGCAACGATTGGCGGGCATGAAATCTGATTATTGCTGTTTTTTTGCTCATGAAAGTGTTCTTTGAGTATTTACACTTTTGTTTAATCGTATTGATTTTCAGTAGTGATTGAAATACCAATCAAAATCCCTCAAACAATTTGATTTTTTTATCATTAATCCTATGGCATTGCCTCAATTTATAGCTAAACTAATCCCAGTTTAAGTCTTTCCTTATCTAGGGTTTCTATGTCTGTAAGTGATAACAACATGTCCGGGAGCAGTCATGATCCGGAACAGATTGATCTGATTGATTTACTAGTACAGTTGTGGCGCGGGAAAGTAACAATCGTTATTGCGATTGTTATTGCCATAGTGCTTGCTGTGGGCTATCTGGCAGTTGCTAAGGAGAAATGGACCTCTACAGCAATTATCACTCAACCGGATGTTGGTCAGATAGCCACATATAACAACGCCCTCAACGTGTTGTATGGTGTCAGCGCCCCTAAGGTTACTGAGTTACAGGCAAACGTGATTGGCCGTTTTAGCACGTCATTTTCTGCATTGGCGGAAACGCTGGATAATCAGGAAAAGCCTGAAAAACTATCGATTGAGCAGTCTGTAAAAGGGCAACCATTACCGTTGGCGGTTTCTTATGTGGGTGGCTCACCAGAAGACGCTCAGCGTCAACTCGCCAAATACATTCAACAAACAGATGAAAAGGTTGCCAAAGAGCTGGAACTTGACCTGGTTGATAACATCAAATTGCAAACAACTACGTTGCAAGACTCTCTGAAAACTCAGGAAGTGGTCGCTCAGGAGCAAAAAGATCTGCGAATCAAGCAAATCCAGGAAGCGCTGCGGTATGCAGTGCAGGCGGGTGTGACCAAGCCGCAGATTCAGCAAACTCAGGATGTTACGCAGGACAGCATGTTCCTGTTGGGTAGCGATGCCCTGAAGTCCATGATTGAGCACGAATCTACGCGTCCGTTGATATTATCTGACAATTATTTCCAGACAAAACAAAAACTGTTGGATATTAAAAGCCTTAAGCTTGATGGGGCTGAGTTACACGCCTACCGCTACGTGATGAAACCAACGTTACCGGTTCGTCGTGACAGTCCGAAAAAAGCGATTACCTTGGTGCTGGCGGTTCTGCTCGGCGGGATGATTGGGGCTGGCGTGGTGCTGGGGCGAAATGCTCTGCGTGGTTACAACGCAAAAGCAGAGTAAACCTGAACCTGACAACAAAAAACCGGGCAGTGCCCGGTTTTTTCATATCTGCTCTGCAACTTACTGATGACGCTTACGTAAATTCTCAATCACCGTCGTCAGGTCAAGGTCCTGATCCTGCAGCAGCACCAGCAGGTGATACATCAGATCAGAGGCTTCGTTTGTCAGCTCAAAGCGGTCGTTCACCGTCGCAGCCAGCGCGGTTTCTACGCCTTCTTCACCCACTTTCTGTGCGATGCGTTTGGTGCCGCTGGCATACAGTTTCGCGGTGTAGGAACTGGCTGGGTCAGCGGTTTTACGTTCGGCCAGCAGTTGCTCAAGCTGATACAGGAACAGCCACTGGTGGCTGGCGTCGCCAAAGCAGCTTGAAGTCCCTTTATGGCAGGTCGGGCCAATCGGGTTAACCAGCACTAGCAGAGTGTCGTTGTCGCAGTCAGGCGCAATGCTCACCACATTCAGGAAGTGACCTGAGGTCTCTCCTTTGGTCCACAGGCGCTGCTTGGTCCGCGAGAAAAAGGTCACTTTGCCGCTTTCGAGCGTTTTATCCAGCGCTTCCGGGTTCATATAACCCAGCATCAGCACCTCACCGGAAACCGCATGCTGCACGACGACTGGCATCAGCCCGTCGGTTTTTTCCCAGTCCAGCTCGCGGCATTGTTGCTTCGTTAACATATCCTGATCTCCACGCCCTGTGTTGCCAGGTACGCTTTTAATTCGCCAATATTGATGATTTGCTTGTGGAAGACGGAGGCGGCAAGCGCGCCGTCAACGTCGGCATCCCGGAAGGCTTCGAGAAAGTGTTCCATGGTGCCCGCGCCGCCGGAGGCAATCAGCGGGACGTGACAAACGTCACGTACTTTTTTCAACTGTTCCAGGTCATAACCGTTACGTACGCCGTCCTGATTCATCATGTTCAGGACGATTTCGCCCGCGCCGCGTTTTTGGACTTCCTGCACCCAGTCCAGTGTTTCCCATTGCGTGACGCGGGTACGGCTTTCATCCCCGGTATACTGATTAACGTGATATTTGCCGGTTTCGACGTCATACCACGTATCAATGCCCACCACGATGCACTGCACGCCAAAGCGATCCGCCAGACGGGTGATAAGTTCCGGTTCGGCCAGCGCCGGGGAGTTGATGGAGATTTTGTCCGCCCCGAAAGAGAGGATACGTGCCGCATCGTCGATGGATTTAATGCCACCGGCAACACAGAACGGAATATCGATCACTTCCGCCACGCGTGATACCCAGCTTTTATCCACTACGCGGCCATCGCTGGAAGCGGTGATATCGTAGAACACCAGTTCATCTGCGCCTTCATCGGCATAGCGTTTTGCCAGTGGGACAATGTCGCCAATAATCTCGTGATTGCGGAACTGAACGCCTTTTACTACCTGCCCATCGCGGACGTCCAGACAAGGAATTATGCGTTTTGCCAGCATTGAATGGCCTCCTCAACGGTGAACTTACCTTCCAGCAAGGCTCGTCCGACGATAACACCACGAACACCGGTCCCGCGCAGGGCCGCTACGTCCTCGATTCCACCAATACCACCAGATGACTGAAACGCCACTTGCGGATATTTGGCGCACACTTCTTCATAAAGCGCGACGTTTGAACCTGCCAGCGTACCGTCGCGGGAAATATCGGTGCACAGCACGTGTTTCAGGCCGACGGGTAAATAGGTCTCAACCAGTTCTTCCAGTGAAACCCCGGAATCTTCCTGCCAGCCGCTAACCGCCACCTGTTTGTTCCCGCGCTCGTCAATACGAACGTCCAGTGCCAGCACCAGCGCGTCGGCACCAAAACGGGCAAACCAGTTCTTGACGACTTCGGGAGATTTTACCGCCGTCGAACCCACCACTACACGTGCAACACCAGCGTTAAGCAGCGCTTCAATATCCGCTTCGGTACGCACGCCGCCGCCAACCTGCACTGGAACGTTGACGCCAGCGACCAGCGTTTTAATCAGCGGGAGCTGGCGCAGCGCCGGGTCTTTCGCGCCGGTTAAATCAACCAGGTGCAGTACTTCGGCACCCTGGGCGGCGTAATCCTGCAAACGGGGGAGCGGATCGTTGCCGTAATCACGTTGCGTTGCGTAATCGCCCTGATGAAGACGCACTACCGTGCCGTCGATTAAATCTAATGCCGGAATAATCATTACATCTCCAGAAAGTTTTTCAGCAACTGCGCCCCAGCCGCGCCCGAACGTTCCGGGTGAAACTGTACGCCAAAGAAATTGTCTTTTTGTACTGCCGCGGTAAACGGTTCGCCGTAATTGCACTGGGCGATGGTCCACGGGTTTACCGGCATAGCGTAGCTGTGTACAAAGTAGAAATATGCGCCATCTTCAATGCCCTGGAACAGACGATTTCCCGCTTGTGGATAGACGCGATTCCAGCCCATGTGCGGCAGCGGCAGACCGAAATCGGTCATCTTCGGGACATCCTGCTCAATAATGCCCAGCAGGGATACGCCGTTACTCTCTTCACTGCGACGACCAAGCAGTTGCATGCCTAAGCAGATCCCCAGCACTGGTTGCGTACAGGCTTTGATCAGCTCAATCAGTTCACGTTCGTGCAACTGGTCCATCGCCGCCTGGGCGGTACCGACGCCTGGCAGAAACAGCTTATCGGCTCGCAGCACTACGTCCGGGTCGCGGCTGACAACAGGATCGTATCCATGGCGTGCGACGGCGGATTTTACCGAGTGCAGGTTGGCGCAGCCGGTGTCCAGAATCACCACGTCCATTACAGCACTCCTTTTGAAGAGGGCAGCGTGTCGCCTTCGACGCGAATCGCCTGACGCAACGTACGACCAAAGGCTTTAAAAAGACTTTCCACTCTGTGGTGGTCATTTTTGCCTTTGGTTTTCAGGTGCAGGGTGACGCCCATGGTGTAAGAGAGTGAGCGGAAGAAGTGTTCGATCATCTCTGTGCTCAGATCGCCAACACGCTGGTAGGTAAACTCCGCGCGGTATTCCAGGTGCGGGCGGCCGGAGATATCCAGTGCGCAACGCGCCAGGCACTCGTCCATCGGCAGCACAAAACCAAAACGATTGATGCCGCGTTTATCGCCTAATGCCAGCTTTAAAGCTTCACCCAGCGCCAGACCGGTATCTTCAACGGTGTGGTGATCGTCTATATATAGATCGCCCTTGACGGCTATCTCCATGCGAAAACCGCCATGGGTGGCGATTTGGTCCAGCATGTGGTCAAAGAAGCCAACGCCTGTGTTGATTTTGCTTTGACCTTCGCGGTCCAGCCAGACTTTGACGTCAATCTGCGTTTCTTTGGTATTACGCTCAACGTGCGCGTAGCGGTCACGTTTGGTCAGCTGCTCGCCGATCATCACCCAGTTCAGGGTGTCGCGATGGTAACGCAATCCGCTAATGCCCATGTTTTCAGCGAGCTGAATATCGGTCGCCCGGTCGCCAATGACGTAGCTGTTCGCCATATCCATGGCCTGTTCAACCAGATACTGTTCAACCAGCTTCACTTTTGGCTTACGGCAATCGCACTCGTCCGCTGGCAGGTGCGGGCAAATCAGTACCTCATCAAATGTCACACCCTGAGAGGTGAAAATTTGCATCATCAGGTTATGCGGACCGTCAAAATCAGCCTGTGGGAAACTCTGCGTTCCGAGTCCATCCTGGTTAGTGATCATAACCAGCTTAAAACCTGCTTTTTGCAGTTTCAGCAAAACGGGAACAACTTCCGGCTCGAAGGCGAGTTTGTCAAAGCGATCGACCTGAAAGTCACTCGGCGGTTCGGAAATCAGGGTTCCATCACGGTCAATAAAAAGATACTTCTGGCTCATACTTGCTCCGCACGTAAGGCGTCAATGACGCGCTGGCTCTCTTCACGGGTTCCGACAGTAATTCGCAGGCAGCCGCTTAACGAAGGTTGTTTATTCTGATCTCGTAAGATAATGCCCTGATCCCACAAAGATTTAAATACGCTACTTGATGCGGTGAAGCGCGCCAGAACATAGTTGGTTTCAGAGTCGAAAACCTGTTCTACACAGCGAATCGTTTTCAGGTTATCTACCAGATACTGACGCTCTTCCAGGATCTGCTCTACGCGTTTACGCATGGCGGAAATCCCTTGCGGCGTCAGGGCTTGGGCGGCGATATCTGCCACCGGCGTAGAGAGTGGGTAAGGGGCAATCACCTTTAACAGCAGATTGATAACCTCTTCATTCGCCAGCGTAAACCCGCAGCGTAAACCGGCGAGAGCAAACGCTTTTGACAACGTGCGTAATATCACCAGATGCGGATACTCAGACAGCCAGCCTGCCAGCGTGGCTTGCGGGCAAAACTCAATATAGGCCTCATCAGCGACCACAATAGCTTTACCCTGCGTCATTTCGAGCAGTGAACGCAGCTCCTGCGGGTTAATCAACTGGCCGGTTGGGTTATTAGGGCTGCAAACGTAGACCACCTTCACGCCATCAATCTTGTCCGCGATGCCTTGCAAATCCAGCTGCCAGTTTTCAAGGGTCGGAACGGTGCGGCATTCGACGCCAATCGTTTCGGCGCTGACGCTGTACATGCCGTAAGTCGGCGGGCAGTAGAGAATGGCATCTTTACCGGGTTCGCAAAACGCGCGCACCAGCAGCTCGATCCCTTCATCTGCGCCGCGGCTGACCAGCACCTGCTCCGGTTTGACGCCAGCATACTGCGCGTAATTCTCAATCACCGCTTTCGGCTGACACTCCGGGTAGCGGTTCAGCGTTTGTTGACTGAGATGGAACTCCACGGCGGTGGGATATTCATTCGCGTTGAGCCAGACATCGCCGTTACCGCCGAGACGACGGGCAGACTGATAGGGCGTTAATTCGCGAACATTCTTACGGGCTAAATCAGTGACGCTGAGAAAGTTGTCAGTGCTCATGCTTGCTCCTTCAGGGCGTTAACGCGCAGGGTAACGGCATTTTTGTGGGCGGTCAGTAGCTCAGCCGCGGCCAGGGTTTCAATGGTGGCGGCCAGCGCAGAGAAACCTTGTGGTGTTAATTCCTGTACGGTCATGCGTTTCTGGAAATCAGCGAGCCCCAGACTGGAACAGGTTGCGGTATAACCGTAGGTTGGCAGCACGTGGTTGGTACCGGAAGCGTAGTCGCCTGCGGATTCCGGCGACCAGTCGCCGAGGAACACCGAACCGGCGCTGGTGATCTCATCAACCAGTTCACGTGCGTTGCGGGTCTGAATAATCAGGTGTTCCGGACCGTAGGCGTTAGAAATGGCCACGCACTGCGCCAGATCTTTGGCGATAATCAGCCGACTGGCACTGAGCGCCTGGCGGGCGGTCTCAGCGCGGGAAAGCTCAGCGAGCTGGCGTTCAACGGCTTCGGCCACGCCTTCGGCAAGCTTAGCGTCCGGCGTCAGCAGGATCACCTGCGAGTCCGGGCCGTGCTCGGCCTGAGAGAGCAGGTCGGAGGCGACAAAATCTGGCGTTGCGCCGCTGTCGGCGATAACCAGCACTTCGGACGGACCAGCAGGCATGTCGATGGCCGCGCCGTCAAGACGCTGGCTGACCTGACGTTTGGCTTCGGTCACATACGCATTGCCCGGCCCGAAGATTTTATCGACCTTAGGAATGGATTCGGTGCCCAACGCCAGCGCGGCAATAGCCTGCGCGCCGCCCACATTAAACACCTCTTTTACACCACACAGCTGCGCGGCGTAGAGAATTTCATCGGCAATCGGCGGCGGTGAGCACAACACCACTTTTTTGCAGCCGGCGATGCGCGCCGGGGTCGCCAGCATTAATACGGTAGAGAACAGCGGCGCCGAACCTCCAGGAATATACAGGCCCACGGAAGCGATAGGGCGGGTAACCTGCTGGCAGCGCACACCCGGCTGAGTTTCGATATCCACCGGCGGCAGGATCTGCGCGGTGTGGAAAGTATCAATATTACGCACCGCCGCCTGCATAGCTTGTTTCAGTTCGTCGCTCAGGCGACTACTGGCTTGCTGGATTTCTTCCTCGGTGACGCGCAGCGCGCCGACCTCGGTTTTATCAAACTTCGCGCTGTATTCACGGAGCGCCCGGTCGCCGTTATTTTTGACGTTCTCAAGGATCTCGGCCACCGTACGGCTGATGCTTTTCGAGGCGGAAATAGCCGGGCGCATCAGCAGTTCGCGTTGCTGCTCGGGGCTACAGCTATTCCAGTCAATCAGGGTATTGAAGCTCATGGCTATCACTCCATCATCTTCTCAATTGGCAGCACCAGAATTGAGCTGGCACCGAGCGCTTTCAGTTTTTCCATTGTTTCCCAGAACAGGGTTTCGCTGCTGACCATGTGCATGGCAACACGCTGCTGGTCGCCGGCCAGCGGCAGAATGGTCGGGCGCTCAGCGCCAGGCAGCAGGGCGATAACTTCGTCCAGACGCTCGCTCGGCGCGTGCATCATAATGTATTTGGATTCGCGTGCCTGAATCACCCCCTGGATACGGGTCAGCAGTTTGTCGATCAGTTGTTGCTTGGCTTCGGCCATTTCGCCGTCGCGCTGAATCAGGCAGGCTTTAGAGCGGTAAATGACTTCCACTTCACGCAGACCGTTGGCTTCAAGCGTTGCGCCGGTGGACACCAGATCGCAAATCGCATCTGCCAGGCCTGCACGAGGTGCGACTTCTACAGAGCCATTCAACAGACAGGATTTAAACGACACCCCTTTCTGATCGAGATAGCGTTTGAGCAGGTGTGGGTAAGAGGTAGCGATACGCTTACCGTTCAGCGCTGCCGGGCCATCCCAGGCTTCATCAACCGGGGTAGCCAGCGAGAGACGGCAGCCGCCGAAGTCAAGACGGCGCAGGGTAAAATAGCGAGGGTCTTCACCCTGTGCGCGGCGGTTGAGCAGTTCCTCTTCGAGAACGTTTTCCCCGATGATGCCGAGGTCAACAACGCCATCCATCACCAGACCCGGGATATCGTCATCACGTACGCGCAGAATATCGATAGGCATATTCTCTGCCATTGCAATCAGGCGCTGGGTGTGAAGATTAATTTTAATGCCGCAACGGGCCAGCAATTCGCGTGAATCATCGCTTAAACGGCCAGATTTCTGCATAGCTATGCGTAAACGGGTGTTGTCTAACATTCTTTATTCCTCGTTATCCTGTCTGAATCAGTTTGGGTCACGCACAAAAAAAAGCCCCCGGAAGAAATCTTCCGGGGGCTTTCTCATACGCTCATGCACCGCTGGAAGATTTAAATGTCTCCCAGCACACATCGCCTGAAAGACTAGTCAGGATGATGGTGATGATGGTGTTTGAATTGAGCGCGTGTCATAAATTTTCTCGATGAATGTTTATTCATTTGATGTCTTTTAACCTAAACCACTTTAGCTACGGAAAGCAAGGGCTTTTTTTGATCATTAATTCATTTCATATTGATACTATGAATTGTCAGCCACCGTGGGCTGGCGTAGCCTTGCGTTATAGGCCAAAAGTCAGGAGAGAAGGCATGAAAAAGGTCGCAATTGTCGGATTAGGTTGGTTAGGCATGCCGTTAGCCATGTCGCTGGCGGCGAGAGGCTGGCAGGTTACCGGCAGCAAAACCACATTGGATGGGGTGGAAGCGGCCCGCATGAGCGGTATCGAGAGTTACTCGCTGCGCCTGGAACCTGAACTGGTCTGTGAGGCTGACGATCTCGACGCACTGATGGACGCCGATGCGTTGGTTATTACGCTGCCTGCACGCCGTAGCGGTCCTGGGGAAGCATTTTACCTGCAGGCAATGCAGGAACTGGTCGACAGCGCGCTGGCGTATCGGATCCCTCGGATTATTTTTACCAGTTCTACGTCAGTCTATGGTGACGTTCAAGGAACAGTGAAAGAGGGGACGCCGCGTAATCCGGTCACGGTAAGTGGTCGTGTTCTGAAAGAACTTGAAGACTGGTTGCACAATTTACCTGGCACGTCGGTGGATATTTTGCGTCTGGCCGGGTTAGTTGGTCCGGGAAGACATCCTGGTCGCTTCTTTGCCGGCAAGACGGCGCCAGACGGACATCATGGCGTCAATCTGGTGCATCTGGACGATGTGGTTTCTGCCATCACGTTACTGCTGCAAGCGCCTAAAGGGGGACACATCTATAATATATGTGCGCCTATGCATCCGGCGCGTAACGTGTTCTATCCGCAGATGGCCCGCCAGTTGGGGATGGAGCCGCCGGAATTTCGCGACGGTACGGATAACGGTAAAGGTAAAGTCATTGATGGCAACCGTATTTGTAATGAGCTTGGGTTTGAGTACCAGTATCCTGATCCGCTGGTGATGCCGATGGAGTGACAAGCCAGCAGAGTGCCGCTGTATACCGCCAGGGGGCGAGTATGAAACCACTGCTGGACGTTCTTATCATCCTCGATGCCTTAGAAAAAGAGGGCAGTTTCGCGGCGGCGTCGGCAAAATTATTTAAGACGCCGTCTGCGCTTAGCTACACCGTCCATAAGCTGGAAAGCGATCTTAATATTCAGATACTCGATCGCAGCGGGCACCGGGCTAAGTTCACCCGCACCGGACAGATGCTGCTGGAAAAGGGGCGGGAGGTGCTGCATACCGTCCGTGAACTCGAAAAGCAGGCCATTAAACTACACGAAGGCTGGGAGAATGAACTGGTTATTGGCGTAGATGATACCTTTCCCTTTTCATTGCTGGCCCCACTCATCGAGTCTTTCTATCAACACCACAGCGTGACGCGTCTGAAATTTATCAATGGCGTGCTGGGCGGCTCATGGGATGCCCTAATTCAGGGCCGGGCGGATATTATTGTCGGTGCCATGCATGAACCCCCTGCAGCGAGCGAATTTGGCTTTGCACGGCTGGGGGTTCTGGAACAGGTGTTTGTGGTTGCGCCGCATCACCCGCTGGCGCAGGAACAGGAACCGTTAAATCGTCGCACTATTCGCCGTTTTCGCGCCATTGTAGTGGGCGACAATGCGCAGCATGCCAATGTCTCAGGTTCTCAGGTGCTTGACGATCAGGAAGCCATTACCGTTTTTGACTTCAAAACCAAGCTGGAACTACAAATCAGCGGCCTGGGATGTGGCTATATTCCGCGCTATCTGGCGCAGCGATTTCTGGAGAGCGGCGCACTGATTGAGAAAAAAGTGGTTGCGCAAATTGTCCTTGAACCCGTGTGGATAGGCTGGAATGAACAGACCGCCGGGTTGGCCAGTGCCTGGTGGCGAGATGAAATTTTAGCAAATAGTGCTATTGCGGGGGTGTATGTTAAAACGGCTGCTGACAAATCAATCAGTTAAGAAAAAATATTCTTTTGTGGCCACTTCAATCTCTTGTTATTTCTCCCCAATTTAGTGCAAAATACGCCGCTTGCAAAAAATGACATTAACCGACGTTTTAATACGCGTCGGTTATTTTTTTGCATCAAACCAATCATTCATAAAAGAGGCCGGGCTTCGTACCGGATAGATACTTACTTAAAAATCGACAGTTGTTGTCGCTGAGGATTAACAAAAAATGGGGCAATTTTTTGCTTACGCGACGGTTTTCGCCGTAATGGGGGATAACCATGTCGCATAACGCTACTCCAAACACCTCTCGCGTGGAATTACGTAAAACGCTTACGCTGGTTCCGGTTGTCATGATGGGCCTTGCCTATATGCAGCCGATGACGCTGTTCGATACATTCGGTATCGTATCAGGAATGACCGATGGTCACGTCCCGACAGCTTACGCCTTTGCACTGATCGCCATCCTTTTTACCGCACTGAGCTACGGTAAACTGGTACGCCGCTATCCGTCTGCAGGCTCTGCCTACACTTACGCCCAGAAATCCATTAGCCCGACAGTTGGCTTTATGGTGGGTTGGTCATCACTGCTGGACTACCTGTTCGCCCCGATGATCAACATTCTGTTAGCGAAAATTTATTTTGAAGCGCTGGTGCCCTCGATTCCATCCTGGATGTTCGTGGTGGCGCTGGTGGCCTTTATGACAGCCTTCAACCTGCGCAGCCTTAAATCCGTTGCGAATTTCAACACCGTGATCGTGTTGTTGCAGGTGGTGCTGATTGCGGTGATCCTCGGCATGGTCGTTTATGGCGTGTTCGAAGGGGAAGGTGCCGGTACGCTGGCGAGCAGTCGTCCATTCTGGTCCGGTGATGCGCACGTGATCCCGATGATCACCGGTGCGACCATCCTGTGCTTCTCGTTCACCGGTTTTGACGGTATCAGCAACCTGTCAGAAGAAACCAAAGACGCTGAGCGCGTGATCCCGCGTGCGATTTTCCTGACTGCGCTGATTGGTGGCCTGATCTTTATCGTCTCCACCTATCTGCTGCAGTTGTACTTCCCGGATATTTCGCGCTTTAAGGATCCAGATGCTTCGCAGCCGGAAATCATGCTGTATGTTGCCGGTAAGTTCTTCCAGGTCGGCGCGCTGATTTTCTCTACCATTACCGTACTGGCGTCCGGTATGGCGGCGCATGCAGGCGTTGCGCGTCTGATGTACGTGATGGGTCGTGACGGCGTATTCCCGAAAAGCTTCTTCGGTTATGTACACCCGAAATGGCGTACTCCGTCCATGAACATCATTCTGGTTGGGGCGATTGCTCTGTTGGCAATCAACTTCGACCTGGTGATGGCGACGGCGCTGATTAACTTTGGTGCGCTGGTGGCATTTACCTTCGTTAACCTGTCGGTAATCTCCCAGTTCTGGATCCGTGAGAAGCGTAACAAGACGCTGAAAGATCACTTCCAGTACCTGTTCCTGCCAATGTGCGGTGCGCTGACCGTTGGCGCGCTGTGGGTGAACCTAGAAGAAAGCTCAATGGTTCTGGGCCTGATCTGGGCGGGTATCGGTCTGATCTACCTTGCTTGCGTGACCAAAAGCTTCCGCAACCCGGTCCCACAGTACGACGAAGATATCGCGTAATAACTGCATTTAGCTGAAAAAAAACGGAGACATGTTCTCCGTTTTTTTATACGTGGGATTTATACAATCTCTTCGGCATACTGCCAGAGTGATTTCAGCAGCATCAACTTTTCTTTGTTATCCGCATATTGCTGGCTCAATAGCTGCAATTCATTGGCGTAATTTTGCAAAAACTCCGGTGTGAATACCTGGCGACGATGGTCCAGCCAGCGCTGCTGTTCAGCTTCGTCCAGCGTTCCCGGGAAGTTACGTGCACGGTAATTAAACAACAGTTTTTCAATGCGCTTATCGACAAAGGAGATACCCAGCGCCGGTAAATTGCGTGGTTCGGTTTCCAGAACGATTTTCATCGCTGCACGGTCAGCATCGCTGAAAAAGCCGTTGTACAGTTGGGCATCCACGTTATCTGATGGTGTAAAGGGTTCCGCATCGGCAAAGATCGCGACCACTTTGTCGCGTATCTGCGGGTTTTCGCGCAGAACTTTAAGATTATCCAGACAATGCTGGCGGTTAATGCCAAGACGGTCGGCGTCTTCCGGACGCAGGGTATTCGCCTGTGCCAGTACCGGGCATTTGTTGATGTGCACCAATTTAACCGGTACGGCCGGGTTATCACCCAGATCCGCTTTAGACGTGTAGAGCCGCTCGCGCAGGGCGTCGCTGTCGAGTTCGAGCAGCGGCGAAATATCACCAGCTAAGTCGACCATAATAACTGCGTTACGATTCTCCGGATGCCACGCCAATGGCGCCACCCAACTGGTGTTACCGCGCCATGCGCCGAACATACCAGAGACATGGACCAGCGGTTTCATTTGCGGGACATCAACCAGTGCGGCCAGCTTGTGCTTATTACGATGGCTGTAGAGATAATCAAACAGACGCGGCTGGCGCGACTTCACTAATTGCGCCATTGCGATCGTGGCGTATACGTCCGCCATCGCATCGTGAGCATTGGCATGCTCAATACCGTTGGCTTTAGTCAAATGCTCCAGGCGGAAGCTGGGTAAGCCGTCGTCGTTTTCCGGCCAGTTAATGCCTTCAGGGCGCAGGGCATAGCAGGCGCGCATCACATCCAGCAGATCCCAACGCGAATTATCGTTCTGCCAACTCCAGGCATAGGGATCGTAGAAATTGCGATACAGGATGTTGCGCGTCACCTCATCATCGAAGCGCACGTTGTTATAGCCCAGGATACAGGTTTTCGGCACGGTGAACAGGGCGTGGATGCGCGCAGCAAAAGCGGCTTCATTCTCTCCCTTTTCACGTGCTTCCTGCGGTGTGATACCCGTAATCAACACCGCCTCAGGCTGCGGCAGATAATCGTCCGCGGGTTTGCAATAAAAGACTTCTGGTTCACCGATGATGTTGAAATCATTATCTGTGCGGATAGCCGCAAATTGCGCGGGTCTGTCCAGCGCCGGATGGGTGCCAAAGGTCTCGTAATCGTGGAAGAGAAAACCAGGTTGCTGCTTGCCGTCATTCATTGTTCAGTTATGTCCGGGATCAATTTAGCGCTCGTCCAAGAATACCAAAAAATAGTGAGATAATCAGCTATGGTATTATCGAAGCTGGATTGTGTACGCAATAAAGTTGAGATAAACAGGACTTTTATAGAATTAATAAATAAATTCCGCACTGTTAAAATAAATTACGGAAATAAAATATCTTGGAGTTGCGGATTTGTAAACAATCTAATTGATAACCATTATTGTTATTTTCTTCTTCTTTTATTGTGTTCTGGAAACTTTAAAAGTCTTTTATAAACAAAGAGTTTTTATTTGTGTCAATTCGCTGTCATGCATTGTAATGAAATGTGATTGATGTAAAAAATAAATATTCTAAACGCCATATAATCATTGGATATATCTAATAACAGGAGGTTATATGAGCATTAGTCGGCGTAATTTTTTGCGAGGAGTGGGTATAGGCTGTTCAGCCTGTGCGATAGGCAGTTTTCCGCCAGGCGCACTGGCACGAAATTCTCCTGAGAGTATCAAAGGGAAAACATCCCTGACGCCAAGTTTGTGTGAAATGTGTTCTTATCGTTGCCCGATACAGGCGCAGGTAATTAATAACAAAACGGTTTTTATTCAAGGGAACCCTAATGCTCCTCAACAAGGCACGCGTGTCTGCGCTCGTGGCGGCAGCGGCGTTAGCCTGGTCAACGACCCTCATCGCATTGTTAAACCCATGAAACGCACAGGACCTCGCGGGAGCGGAGAATGGCAGGTTATTAGCTGGGAACAAGCGTATAAAGAAATTGCCGAAAAAATGACGGCAATCAAAACGCAACATGGTCCTCAGGGCGTCGTGTTTTCTTCTAAATCCGGTTCGCTTTCAGGGCATTTATTTCAACTGGCGACGGCTTTCGGATCGCCAAACACCTTTACGCACGCGTCGACATGCCCGGCCGGAAAATCGATTGCCGCCAAAGTGATGATGGGCGGCGATTTGGCCATGGATATCGCCAATACCCGTTATATGGTCTCTTTTGGTCACAACCTTTATGAAGGAATTGAGGTTGCCGAAACGCATGAACTGATGATGGCGCAGGAAAAGGGCGCAAAAATGGTCAGCTTCGACCCTCGTCTGTCCGTCTTCTCCAGCAAGGCGGATGAATGGCATGCGCTCAAACCGGGCGGCGACTTGCCGGTGTTGATGGCCATGTGTCACGTCATGATCAATGAAAAATTGTATGACGCGGACTTCGTTGCGCGCTACACCACAGGGTTTGACCAACTGGCAGAAGCAGTACAAGAGACCACGCCGGAATGGGCGCAAAAGCAAGCTGATGTGCCTGCTGATGTCATTGTTCGGGTCACCCGAGAAATGGCCGCCTGCGCGCCTCATGCTATCGTCAGCCCGGGCCATCGTGCGACGTTCTCGCAAGAAGAAATTGATATGCGGCGCATGATTTTTACCCTCAATGTGCTGCTTGGCAATATTGAGCGTGAAGGCGGTTTATACCAGAAAAAAGCGGCGGCAACTTATAATAAGCTGGCCGGAGAGAAGGTCGCTCCGGTGCTGGCAAAACCCGATGTCAAATTACCCAAGCCAACGGCGCAGCGTATCGATCTGGTAGCCCCGCAGTTTAAGTACATCGCGGCGGGCGGTGGTGTGGTGCAAAGCATCATTGATGCTGTGTTAAACCAGACGCCTTATCCGGTGAAGGGATGGATTATGTCCCGACACAACCCTTTCCAAACCGTTACCTGCCGACCGGATCTGGTCAAAACCGTTGAACAGCTCGACCTTGTGGTCAGTTGTGATGTCTATCTAAGCGAAAGCGCGGCGTATGCCGACTACCTTTTGCCTGAATGTACTTACCTTGAGCGCGATGAAGAAGTTTCAGACATGTCGGGTCTGAACCCAGCTTATGCCCTGCGCCAGCAGGTAGTAGAACCTATTGGTGATGCGCGTCCAAGCTGGCAAATCTGGAAAGAGCTGGCCGTGCAGTTAGGCCTTGGGCAATTCTACCCATGGCAGGATATGCAAACGCGTCAGTTATACCAGCTTAATGGCGATCATGCGCTGTCTGCTGAACTGCGTGAGAAAGGGTATCGGGAGTGGGGTGTTCCGTTACTGCTGCGTGAACCTGAAGCGGTGCGTCAGTTTGTGGAACGCTATCCGGGCGCGGTGGCGGTTGACAGCGATGGTACCTATGGCGAGCAACTGCGCTTTAAATCTCCGTCAGGAAAAATAGAACTTTATTCTGAAGAGCTGGAAACGCTCCTGCCTGGCTACGGTATTCCGCGCGCGCGCAATTTTGCGCTCAAAGGCGACAGTGAGCTCTATTTTATCCAGGGAAAAGTGGCGGTTCATACCAACGGTGCGACGCAATACGTGCCACTGCTTAGTGAGTTGATGTGGGACAACGCGGTGTGGATCCACCCGCAAACGGCCCGTGAAAAAGGCATCAAAAGCGGCGATGACATCTGGCTGGAGAATGCGACCGGTAAAGAAAAAGGCAAAGCGCTGGTCACCGCCGGAATTCGGCCCGATACGCTGTTTGTTTATATGGGGTTTGGCGCCAAGGCGGGAGCCAAAACCGCGGCGACAACGCACGGTATCCATTGCGGTAATTTGCTTCCGCATGTCACCAGTCCGGTTTCCGGTACAGTGGTGCACACCGCTGGCGTTACGCTTCGTCGGGCATGAGAAAGGAGAACATCATGAATCAAGCAACAAACCCTTATGTCATGCTGCATGACGAGAAACGCTGTATCGGCTGTCAGGCATGTACGGTTGCCTGCAAAGTTTTGAATGACGTGCCAGAGGGATTTAGCCGTCTACAGGTGCAGATCCGTTCACCCGAACATGAACCCGAGGTGCTATCCCACTTCCAGTTTGTTCGCGTTTCCTGTCAGCATTGTGAAGATGCGCCGTGTGTCAGCGTTTGTCCGACCGGTGCGTCATTTCGCGACGAAAATGGCATTGTGCAAGTGGATAAGTCTCGCTGTATTGGCTGTGACTATTGCGTTGCCGCTTGTCCGTTCCACGTCCGTTATCTCAATCCGCAAACGGGAATTGCCGACAAATGTAACTTCTGTGCAGATACCCGACTGGAGACTGGACAATCGCCCGCCTGCGTTTCCGTTTGCCCGACAGATGCGCTGAAATTTGGTCGTCGTGACGACCCGGAAATTCAGCACTGGATAAATCAAAAAGAGGTTTATCGCCAGCAGGATACGCGTAGCGGCCCGGTGAGTGTTTATCGGCGTAAAGAGATCCATCAGGAGGGTAAAGCATGAATTCTATCTGGGGAGCAGAGCTTAACTATGCGCCGGACTACTGGCCGCTGTGGCTCATTTATGCAGGCGTTGTTATTGTGCTGATGATTGCGGGCCTGGTTATACACGCGCTGTTACGTCGGATGTTGTCACCCAAAACAGCAACTGGAGAAGAACATCGGGATTACCTCTATTCGCTGGCAGTTCGCCGCTGGCACTGGGGTAATGCGCTGCTTTTTATCCTGCTTCTGCTGAGTGGCCTGTTTGGACACTTCTCTGTCGGACCGGTGGTATTGATGGTGCAGGTACATACCTGGTGCGGTTTCGCCCTGTTGGCCTTCTGGGTTGGTTTTGTGCTAATCAACGCAACCAGCGGCAACGGTTGTCATTATCGGGTGAAGTTTAACGGGTTGATATCACGCTGCTTGTTGCAAACGCGCTTTTATCTGTATGGCATCATGAAAGGTGAGCCGCACCCGTTTGCAGCAACGGCAGAGAGTAAATTTAACCCGCTACAACAGTTGGCTTATCTGGCCATCATGTATGCGCTGGTTCCGCTGTTGATCATTACCGGGTTGTTATGTCTCTACCCGCAGGTAATAGGGGCAGGGCCTGTGATGCTGGTGCTGCATATGGTGTTGGCGATTGTCGGCTTACTGTTCATCTGTGCACATATTTACCTGTGCACGCTGGGTGACACACCGGGGCAAATTTTCCGCAGCATGATAGATGGCTATCATCGTCATCGCAGCCATCACGCAGATACAGCACCGCGCAAAGGCTAATGCCCGCCGCGGTTGATATCTGAAAACCTTTCCTTACAGCAAGAAAATGTGCCTTATGTCACATTTTCTTGCAATTTATCCATGTTTGTTCGCCAGAACTTCCGTAAAAAGAACGGCTATTTTTCCATTTCCTGAGGACATGCTGTTGAAACGCCGTTTGTTTATTGCCGCTTCACTCTTTGCGATGAGTTTTTCGCCCGCGTACGCGACCGAGGTCGTAAGCTTTTCCCCACAGCCACCTGCGATTAATGCCGGAGCGTGGGTATTAATGGATTACACCACGGGCCAAATCCTGACAGCCGGAAATGAACACCAGCAGCGCAACCCTGCCAGCCTGACCAAGCTGATGACTGGCTATGTTGTCGATCGCGCAATCGACAGCAAGCGTATTAGTCCGACAGATATTGTCACCGTTGGGCGCGACGCCTGGGCGAAAGATAATCCGGTATTCGTCGGTTCATCCTTAATGTTCCTGAAAGAAGGGGATCGCGTTTCTGTGCGCGACCTGAGTCGCGGGTTAATTGTTGATTCCGGTAATGATGCCTGTGTGGCGCTGGCGGATTACATCGCCGGAGGGCAGCCACAGTTTGTCGCGATGATGAACAACTATGTGCAAAAGCTGAACCTGCGTGACACGCATTTTGAAACGGTACATGGTCTGGATGCGCCAGGTCAGCATAGCTCAGCTTACGATCTGGCCGTTCTGTCGCGAGCTATCATCCATGGAGAGCCGGATTTCTACCATATGTACAGTGAAAAAAGCCTTACCTGGAACGGAATCACGCAGCAAAACCGTAACGGTTTGTTGTGGGATAAAACCATGAACGTCGACGGTCTGAAGACTGGACATACCTCCGGCGCTGGATTCAACCTGATTGCTTCTGCTGTTGATGGGCAGCGCCGCCTGATTGCGGTTGTGATGGGGGCGGAGAGTGCGAAAGGACGTGAAGCCCAGGCGAGAAAACTGCTGCAATGGGGACAAAAGAACTTCGATACCGTGCAGGTTTTACGTAGCGGTAAGCAGGTCGGTATTGAACGGATCTGGTATGGCGATAAAGAAAAAATTAGCCTTGGCACAGAGCAGGATTTCTGGATGGCCCTGCCTAAAGCCGAAGTCGCGAATATCAAGGCAAAATATGTTCTTGATAAGAAAGAACTGGTCGCCCCCATCGCTGCCCATCAACGTGTGGGGGAAATTGAACTCTACGATCGGGATAAACTGGTGGCGCACTGGCCTCTGGTTACGCTGGAGTCTGTCAACGAAGGTGGCGTCTTCTCGCGTCTGAGCGATTACTTCCGCCATAAGGCGTAGTTTTTCCTGATGTGCCTGAATGGCAAGAGTGCGAATCTGCTCACATAATAATCACTGATTCCTTGTGGCCGTCATACCTAAAAATTACACTGTATATAAATACAGTGTAATAACGGAGGTTATATGGAGTACGAGATAAAGCAGGTCGAGAAACGCATAATTGCCGGTTTCCATATGGTTGGACCGTGGGAACAAACGGTAAAGCAAGGTTTCGAACAGTTAATGATGTGGGTCGACGGTAAGCAGATCGTACCGCTGGAATGGATAGCCGTTTATTACGACAATCCTGACGTTGTTCCGGCGGAAAAACTGCGTTGTGATACCGTGGTGTCTGTGCCTGAAGGTTTTGAGATCCCGGAAAACAGTGAAGGGGTGATCCAGACCGAGCTGGCAGGTGGCGACTATGCTATAGCCGTTGCGCGCGTTGAAAATCATGACTTCGCGACGCCGTGGTATCAGTTTTTTGAGCGCCTGATGCAGGATTCGACGTATGCGATAGCCGCTAAACCCTGTTTTGAAGTTTATCTGAACAACGGCATGGAGGACGGTTACTGGGACATTGAAATGTACGTGCCGGTACAGTTGAAGTAACTGTTTTTGGTGTAAATCAGGATGAATGTCCTGGTCATCAGGATGATGTTTTCACCGTAAAAACAGGTACAATTCGCTTCTTTGCTATTCCCTGACGGAGTGCATGAGTGCGTGCAGATAAGTCGCTGAGTCCTTTTGAAATTCGTTTGTATCGTCATTATCGTGTGGTGCATGGCATTCGCATTGCGCTGGCGTTTCTTCTTACTTTTCTGTTGGTACGCCTGTTAAACATTCCCGAAGGTACATGGCCTCTGATCACGCTGGTGGTGATTATGGGGCCAATTTCTTTTTGGGGTAACGTTGTTCCCAGAGCGTTTGAGCGTATAGGCGGAACGATCCTGGGCTCGGTGCTTGGATTGATTGCCCTGCGTCTGGAACTCTTTTCGCTTCCGCTAATGCTGATCTGGTGCGCGGTGGCGATGTTCCTCTGTGGCTGGTTGGCGTTGGGTAAAAGGCCGTATCAGGCGCTGCTGATTGGCATTACGCTTGCCGTGGTCGTGGGGGCGCCTGCCGGAGATATGAATACCGCGTTATGGCGCGGTGGCGACGTTATTTTGGGTTCGTTACTGGCGATGCTGTTTACTGGCATCTGGCCGCAGCGGGCATTTATACACTGGCGTATCCAATTGGCACATTGTGTGACGGGATACAATCGGGTGTATCAGGCCGCGCTATCCCCTAATTTGCTTGAGCAACCGCGGCTTGAGAAGCATTTACAGCAGCTCTTAAGCGACGTTGTCAAAATGCGCGGACTCATCGTTCCCGCCAGTAAAGAAACCCGTATTCAAAAATCCATTTTTGAGGCTATTCAAACGGTTAACCGCAATCTGGTCTGCATGCTTGAGCTGCAAATTAATGCGCTTTGGGCCAGCCGCACCAGCCATTTTGTCATGCTGAATGCACAAACTTTGCGTGAAACTCAGCTCAGGACGCAGCAGGCGCTACTGACCATAACCCACGCCTTGTACGAAGGAAATCCGCAGCCGGTGCTTGCCAATACGGAAAAGCTCAATGACACCGTGGCGGAGTTGCGTCAGCTCATTGCTGAGCATAAAGGCGATAATGTCGCAGAAACGCCCATTCACGGCTACGTTTGGTTGAACATGGAAATGGCGCGACAGCTGGAGTTGCTCTCACATTTAATCTGTCGCGCGCTGCGCAAATAAAGAGCAGATGAGGCGATAGGTTCTACTGCTGCTTCGATTCAGCAAAGATTAGAGGTATGATACTGAAAAAGGCTAAAACCATTGGTAACTGCAATGGCTTTACCCTCGATAATTCAGGTTTCAACCATGCATTGTCGATGCAGATGCAACTTGAAGTATGGCGGGCATGAAAGTAATGTTGACCCACTTTAGCCGTTGTTTTAACGAATCCGAATCTCACATTATCAGGGGTGTAAAAATGGAAACTACCAAGCCTTCTTTCCAGGACGTGCTGGAATTTGTTCGTCTGTTCCGTCGTAAAAACAAACTGCAACGTGAAATTCAGGACGTTGAGAAAAAGATCCGTGACAACCAGAAACGCGTTCTGCTGTTGGACAACCTGAGCGACTACATCAAGCCTGGAATGAGCGTGGAAGCGATTCAGGGCATTATCGCCAGCATGAAAAGCGATTATGAAGATCGTGTTGATGATTACATCATCAAAAACGCTGAGATCTCTAAAGAGCGCCGCGACATCTCTAAAAAGCTGAAAGCGATGGGCGAAGTGAAAAACGCCGATGCGAAAGCTGAGTAACGATTTTATGCTCGTTTGGGTCGCTGCTTAGCGGCGGCCCTTATTGCAGTTCGACCCCGCCAGTTACCATCCGCAACAAATGTTGTTCCGGCCAGTGCACTGTCAATTTTTTCTGCGTCAGCATCCATTTAATGTAGTCCACATCATGACGCCTTCTGTCGAGCATCAGACCGACGACGCTGCCGCTGTGCGCGACGTTGACGCCGTATAAATCACATTCTTCTACCAGTGCTAATAGTGAATCAAAATCTGGTTTAGGTAACAGCAACTGGCTGGCGATCGCGCTCAGCGTGGCGGCTTCGCCCATCCGATAAGGGTTTTGACTGATACAGGCTTCCTGTACCTTTTCCCATGCGCGTTTCAGAGCTGGGGCGCCCGCCAGTAGCCCTGACTGACGTGGAGTACGGTGATAATCAGCAGTAAGCAAGGTTTCCGGGCTTTCGAGAACCAGCAGATCGAGTTGTGGCTGGGATTCACAGGCAATTTGCGTGGAGGCGTCGTTATGATCGAACAGCGTAAGCTGGCGGAAAACGGTGCTGTCGGTAGGTTCCAGCGAAACGCAAAGCTGCGCCAGAGTGGATTCGTCTAGCTGATGCCCCAGATACTGTGCCGTGGCGATTGCCGTGGCGGCGATATCCGCTGTGCTGCTGGCCATCCCTTTAGCGACAGGAATGGTTGACTGGACATCTATTCGGATATCCTGACTCATGTGTGCCGGGTATTGCCAGTGCAGCAATAACCTCTCAACCATTGCCCGCGAAAGTGGACGTTCATCTGTCAGCGGTGAACCTGAAGTGACCTCAACGGTGCTATACCATTCAACCGGGCAGGAGACCAATTTCTCACTGCCCAGAATCCAGCCCTGGATAAGTTCTCCGCACGATGCGGGACATTGCGCAACAGCCACGTCTTCACCTATGTGATCAGCAATCCTCGGCGCATAGTGTCATGGCGATCGCGCTATTACCATGATTTGCCGCAATTTGCGGTGCGGCAGTATTATGCAGGAATGCCCAATGTCACAGTTTCAGATATCGCTAAACGCATAACGTCTTGCGCAATCATTAGCTCTTCATTGGTATTAATCACTGCTACTTTGACCATCGCATTTTCCGTTTGAATGAAGGTGGCATTACGCTGATTTTTTTCCTCATCAACGGCCAGACCCAGGAAATTCAGGTTACGGCAAATCGCAGCGCGCGCCCGTGCGGAGTTTTCGCCAATACCACCGGTAAACACCAGGGCATCCAGACCGCCCATCTGCATAATATAGCTACCAATGGTGGCACGAATGCGCTCAGCAAAAAGCGTCAACGCCAGCGCAGCCTGGTGATTGCCCGTATCTGCGGCATGTTCAACGTCGCGGTAGTCAGGTGAGATGCCAGAAACACCGAGCAATCCGGACTCATTGTTGAGCAATTGGTTGAGCTGCTGGGGTGTTTTGCCTTCTCGCAGGGCTATCCAGGGCAAAATGGATGGATCAATATCGCCACTTCGCGTGCCCATCATCACGCCAGACTGTGGTGTAAAGCCCATTGACGTATTCACCGATTGTCCGCCTTTGATCGCGCAGATGCTGCTGCCGTTGCCCAGATGACAACAAACAACGCGCAGGGCGCTGAGTGGCACACCCAGTTTTTCAGCAAGCTGTGAGCTAACGTATTTGTGGCTGGTACCATGAAAACCGTAACGACGAATACCCAACTCGACATAGTAACGCCAGGGCAGGGGATAGATGAAAGAAGGCTCATCAAGCGTTTGATGAAACGCGGTGTCGAACACTGCAACGGCTGGCGTTTTGGGCAATAGCTGGCGGAATACCGCGATCCCCAACGCATTTACTGGGTTATGCAGAGGAGCCAGTTCCGCGAGGCGCTCGATTTCTGCCAGCGTTTCATCAGTTACCAGGGCGGAGTCTTTAAAGGATTCCCCGCCGTGTGCGACGCGGTGGCCCACGCCGTCGATCTCTTCCAGACTGCTGATAATGTGGTGGTTGAGCAGTTTTTCCAGAAGCAACGTTACGGCTTCACGGTGATCTGCTACAGGCAAAGTCTCCTGCCATTTCTGCGCTGGTGTTTTTAGGGTGACCTGTGCATCAGACAAACCGATACGTTCTATCAACCCCTGGCAGATCATTTCACCCTGCGGCATCGCCAGTAGTTGAAACTTAAGCGAGGAACTACCTGCATTAATGGCCATTATTTTGTGAGACATGAAGGTTCCTTTGCATTCAGAAAAATGAACATCTCATCGACCCCGGTATTCTCCAGCGCGCTGGTGACAAATACTTTTTGCGCGCCAGCCTGAACTAACCAGCTCTCCACAAGAGAAATACGCTGCGGGTTGGCTAAATCGGCTTTGGTAATGAGGCCAATAACGGGTCGGTTCATTGGTCCGGTAAAACCGGGAGAAAATGGTGACCACGGCGCGTCAGCATTGAGTACCAGCGCAATAATGTCCGCTTCACAGGCGCTGACCAGCAGCGCACTGTACAGGCAGCGGTTCTCAAGATATTCACCCGGTGTGTCTATTGTCGTAGGAGACCAGACTATGGCCTGGGTCTTCTGATAGTGGAGCACCTCTCCGCGCATGCACTGCGTGAGCGACGTTTTACCGCACTGGCTGGGACCAATTAGCATGATACGTTTCATGAGATTACGTCCGGGTGATGGGACACGCGGTAAAACGCATCATTTCGCCCAGCGTTCGGGTTACCTGTTTCAGCGCGTACTCAACGGCTGAAACATCGCCCGTCAGTACCACCGCGCCGGTAAACCGGTCGAGAAAACCAATCTCTACCGCCCCTGATTTCGTGGCGATATCACAGGCGATGATTGAGGCTTCGCTAGGGGTAATGGTCAGAATACCGATCGCAGAAACCGAATCAGGTAATCCCAGTTTCTTGAACAAATCCTTACCCGGATTAGCGATAAGATGCGCTAATGTGACCTGTTTGCCAGGTACATATTCCTGAATCATTCGATCCGTGGTGGGTTGCCTTTCCATTATCCCTCCACCATCTGTCGCCACATGCTTTCATGCGGGCGAGGAATGACCGAGCGGTAAACCAGCAGGCCTTTTTCACCCGCACTTTCACTGGCAACCGTTACCGCGTTATTCACATCGGATACATCGCCGGCAACGACCATGTAGCACTTGCCGCCAATACCAAATGCCATATGGACGCGGACCAGCGTGACGTTGGAGGCTTTAACCGCCCTGTCGGCGGCGCAGATGCAGGCAGCAACGCTCCATGTTTCGACAATACCAACTGCCTGGCGCTTATCTACGCTGTTTAGTCCGCTGATTGCGGGGAGTACGCTGGCATGAATGTTGGGGAGTACCAGACTATCAACGAGCATATCGCCAGCAAGAGATGTTCCAGTGGCAATCGCCTGTTGTACGGCACCTACGTCACCACCGAGCATGAGTAGAAATTTTCCCGGGCAGATGGTCTTGCTGACCAGTAAATTCACATTCGCGCTTTTTAACATGGCATCGCCAGCTTCCATTCCTTTGGCAATGCTGGTGAGTTCTAAAATCCCTATAGCCTGAGACATGATTAACCTCTTATTACCGTGATGGATTGCTCAGTGATTTCGCTGACAATACCGTCAATACTGGCGTGAACAGGCGCGCCTAATGCACCGGACGGCACATCGGCAACGCATTGACCGCGAACAACGCGTTCGCCTTGTTCTACACATGGGATAGCGCTGGCACCTATATGCTGGCGTAACAACAGCGTCGTTTTGTCTGTGGAGTAGTCAGTCTCAGCCAGTGGCGCATCGTGATACCAGTCGCTAAGGCCCAGTTTGGTAATAAGGCGCTTAACCGGGATCAGCCGGTACTTCGCCATTTCATCCTCAGGATTTAGCGGCCCTTCATAACGATGGTTGAGCGCCCGCAGCTCGCGTTTAAGCATGCGGTTGATTCGCATCGGCGAAATCCCAACTGGGCAGGCAACGCTTTCACACACATTGCATTCTGAGCAGGTCAGGGCCGTGAGCAGCAATTGCGGCGTGGCTGCCTGCTGATAATTAACCGCACGAACCAGCAGATGCGGGGATAATTCATGACCGATCAAATGCCTTGGGCACAAATCCGTACACAAACGGCACTGCTCGCAAACGGTTTTTGCAACGGAAAGCACGGTACGTTCATCCTGCATCCGCCGCTGAATCAACGCATGAGATTTAGGCAAAACCAGCAGGCCCCCGGTGGTCTTGCTGACTGGGGTATCCAGTGAAGTAATCAGGCCGCCCATCATCGGACCACCGTTAATAAAGCCGGGATCGTCAACGGTTGCACCCCCGGCCAGCGCCAGAACGTCACGTAAAGACATTCCGATAGGGACTGTGAGTGTGATGGGACTGGCGACTGCGCCGTTAACGGTCAAGGTACGACGCGTAACCGGGTACTGCTGCTCAACTGCTCTCGCGATGTTGAGCACTGTCTGGACGTTATTAACCACTACGCCGACGCTGACAGGCAGCGCGGCAGGCGGAACTCTCCGGCCTGTTGCCATCCAGATGGTCAGAACCTCGTCACCTGCCGGGTAGACATCGGGCAAAATATGTAAGCGGATCCCGGCAGGCAGAAGGGGCGTTAATGCATTGATAGCCTGTTGGTATTTCTCTTTGAGCGCAATAATTCCGGAACTGGCTCCGGTAGCCGTCATGGCATATTGAACGCCGTGGATAAGTCGCTCAGCCTGGACGGCCATCAACTGCTGGTCAACTTTCAGCATTGGCTCACATTCAGCCGCATTGACCAGAAAAGTATCGACCTGCGCCTGTAATTTTACGTGAGCAGGAAAGCCTGCGCCTCCGGCTCCGACAACACCCGCTGCGCGAACGCGTTCGCGAATTGTCTGCGCATCATAGAGCGTGGACTCTGCCGTCATGGCTGTCTTCATAATAATTCCTCAAGCAGTTCCTGCATGGCACTGGCGTCGGCAACACGAGGATTGGTTTGCAGCGTGACATCAGCCAGCGCGGCCTGAACCATCGACGGGATACGTTGCGACCAGGCTTGCTTTCCGTCTTTAAACGCGTCAACTAAAGAAGGCAACGCACACTGTTTTTTGAGTAGCTCGATATGATGAATGAGCGCATTCAATGCCGCTGTATCGTTCGCGTTATCCGGGCATAAATGGCAGGCTTTAGCGAAACGGGCATAGCGCTTCGCAGCCCGCGGATCGCGAGCATTAAAATGAATGACATGGGTCAGCAGCAGCGCATTGGCAAGTCCGTGTGGCAGATGAAACTGACCGCCCAACTGATGGGCAATCGCATGATTGATCCCCAGTCCAGCCTGACTAAATGCCATTCCCGCGAGCGTTGACGCATTGTGCATTTTCCCTCTGGTTGCCAGGCATTCGCCTTTGCTGACGGCGACAGGCAGATACTGGAAGACGATTTGAGCCGCTTTTTCAGCTAGTGCATCGGTGAAGTCGCTGGCCTTCGTGGACACGTATGCCTCCAACGCATGCGTTAACACGTCCATGCCGGTATTCGCGGTTATGGCTGGCGGTACGCTGACGACCAGCGTTGGGTCAAGGATGGCCATGTCTGGATAAAGCGCATTATTAAACAATGGATATTTAATGCCTTTATCCGGATCGCTAATCACGCAGGCGCTGGTTACCTCGGAGCCCGTACCGCTGGTAGTGGGAATTGCGACACAGGTTTCAATTTCAATACCGAACTGGCGGCTGAACCAGACGATGGCTTTTGCGGCGTCCAGTGCTGAGCCGCCACCAAAACCCATCACGATGTCCGGCCGCAGGGACTGCATTTGTGCAATCCCTTGAACTACAGTGCTGATGGTGGGATCGGGGGTGATATCTCTGAAAATGCTGATGCGGTTATCCGCTGGCAGAGCGTTGCGCAGCTTTTCAATCAGGGGAGAACGCGCGAGAAAACCATCGCAAATAATCCAGATATGCTTATTCGTGAAGCGCTTGAGCACATCCAGACTTCCCTGGCCGCTGTACAATCGAGTTTGCAGTGAAAAGCTATTCATAACGGCCCCATTAACGAATAGAAAAACCGTTTGTTAGCACGCAACGACGAGAGCGTGCGAAAGTGCGCGCAGATGTTGTTCCTTCACCGGTTGGCGTCGCAATAGTGAAGGTTGTAAAGCCTTCACCACCAACGCCGATCCCGGCGTAAGAGGGGCCATTTTTCACAAAGATGGAGGTCTGAAGCGTGCGCGCGGCAAGGTTCAAACGTGACACATTTTGCGAATGCATAATGGCCGTGTGATGCAATCCCTCTTCAACCTTCAGGGCCAACGTTAATGCACTATCAAAATCGCTCACCGTTACGACGGGGAGCATTGGCATCAGTTGCTCGCTGGTAACCCACGGGTCGTCCGCCTGGACGATGCCTATCAGTAATCGAGGTGCTTTTGCCGGAACTGGTATTCCTGCTGCTTCCAGTAAGGTTGCCGGGCTTTTACCTACCAGTTTTTTATTGGCTATGCCTTCTGGTAGACAGACGGCTCGCAGTTTGTCTACCTCTTCTCTATTGAGAAGCATCGCACCAAAAGACTGCATCTGTTGAACCAGTCGTTCGGCAACGGCATCAACAACAATCAGGCTCTTCTCAGCAATGCAGGGGAGGTTGTAATCAAAGGATGCGCCATTGATGATATCTTCCGCCGCCTTAACCAGGTCAGCCGTTTCATCAACAATGCAGGGTGGATTTCCTGCACCTGCGCCGATGACTTTTTTCCCGCTTTTCATGCCCATAGCAACAATGCCTGGGCCACCGGTAATCGCCAGAACTGCGATTTTAGGGTGCGCCATCATCTGCTGGGTAGCCTCAAAAGTGGGTTCTGTGACAGTGACGACAAGATTACGAATTCCGCAGCAACGGAAAGCGATATCTTCAATCATGGCAATCAGCTTGAGTGAAACCTTTTTAGCACCCGGATGCGGACTGAAGTAAACGCTATTCCCTGCCGCCAGCATGCTGATGCTGTTGTTAATAATGGTCTCTGTCGGATTAGTACTGGGGGCGACAGAACCAATCACGCCAAACGGTGAATACTCGAATAACACCATACCGCCATCGCCGGTTAGCGCCGTGGTGGTGAGATCTTCGATACCCGGAGTGTTGTCCAGCGCGGCTTTATTTTTAAGGAACTTATCCTCTTTGTTGCCCATACCCGTTTCGGCAGCGCTCTCAGCGGCCAGTGAAGCAAGATGAGGCGTCAGTTCTTCGCGTAGGGCGTTTATGATGGCGCTGCGGGTTTTCAATGGACATTGCTGGTAACGCAGAAAAGCCTGATGAGCGGCATCGATCGCTTCGCCAACGGACGGAAAAATACCGTTACCCTTAACTTCTGCTTTTGCCGGGGCGAGTTGCTCACTCAAAATGTTACGAATAAGGGTTTCAAGTTCTGAAGTATTCATTGATGTGTTCTCACGTTAATCGCCGCAATGGCCGTTTCTGCAATGTCCATATCCTGTTCAACGCTTCCTCCGCTGATGCCAAGACCCCCGAGGAGTAAACCCTCACGCCATAATGCGTACCCGCCACCGAAGGTGACGACTTTTCCCTGCATATGGCTTTCCAGACCGTAAAGCGCGGCGCCTGGTTGTACTACTGATGTCAGCTCATGAGTGGCGGTTTTCATCGCCACGGCAGTCCAGGCTTTTTTCGGTGCCAGTTCGCTACTCACGAGTAATGCGTCAGGCATGCGCCAGGCCACCGTTTGGGTCCCATTCGCATCAACAATACTAATGACGACCGGAACCTGAAGTTCTTCTGCTCTCGTCACCGCAGCGCGAGTGAGTTGGTGGAGCTCCTGAAAAGACAGAGACATAGTCGGCTCCTTTGTGGCTGGTGGTTGAACGGCAGCGAGATAGCGCTCAGCCACTTTCTCAATGATTTCGTTTTGATGGGCGTCATGATCTTCTGCTCGTGCAAGCGCATATAAGCAGTCGGACAGGCGGTTGATATAACGCATCAGCACGTGTCTGACGGAGATCTCGGTGGACAGCTCGACCAGTCGTCTCTCTGCGCGGCGTGTCAGAGTTCGGGCAAAGTGCAGTCGGCTGGCGGCTTCGCTGCGGCCTGGTAAAATAAAGCTGCGCAGGGGCGGTACTCTTCCCATTGCGATATCGATGGCAGCTTCCAGTGCCGCAATTTCTTCTGAGCTGATGTAGCGCTGCTCTGGCGTCGGTTCTTCGCTTTCGCTTGCCAGTTCGGCGCTGAACCAAAAAAGCTGCAGCTGGATATTATCAAGTAACTGCCGGTGCTGAGGGTTTTTCGCCGCGCAAACGCACAGGCTAAGCGCCGCATTCAGTTCGTCCAGCGTACCGTAGGCTTCCACGCGCGGATGCGTTTTGCTCACGCGCTGTCCGGTAAATAGGGCTGTTGTTCCGGCATCACCTGTGCGGGTATAAATCGCCATAGTTCCTCCTAACGAGAAAGCGTGTCGACAATGCCGACGATAGCCAGATCAATGGCCTCATTAGGGCCGGAGAAAACGTGTCTGGCGCTGGACCCGCTGCTGAGTAATACCAGTTCGCCGGTCCCCGCGCCGACAGAATCAACAGCGACTTCATCTCCACTCACTGGAGACGCAGGAAGCTCTCCGTCAGCACTTACCCGACGTACCAGCAACAGTTTTTTTCCCACCAGTGATGGAGATTTTTGCGTGGAAACCACAACGCCTGTAACCCGTGCCAGATGCATAGCTCACTCCTGCTTAATTAGTTGGACATTTCGCAGACTGACAGCTTCCTGAGCCAGAGCCGTCACGACACATCGACGGCGTAGCACCAGTACGCCATCCCTCAATTGGGCGACGTCGGCATAGCTGAGAAGCTTCTCAGGATGCAAAAAGATGATTCGCCCCAGTTCGTCACTGAATTCCAGCGGCAGACGCGCTAGTTTTTTCACGGGGATTGCGGGTAACAATCGGTGTTGTAGTGAAATCTTCACGCGGACTCCGCATGCCAGCACGTCGTGAATCGTTACCACCGACATGTTGACTGGGCAGCCTTCGGCAATTTGCTCCAGTAATGGCAGGTCCACTTGCTGGAGATGGAGCGACGAGTACTGGCAGCATACTGTCCGTGAATCGATTTCCCGTAACTGCGCGACGCTAAGAGTGAGCGTGCTTTCCGCGCGTTTTTTTAATCGGGAAACAACCTCCTCGATAATGCGTTGCAGCAGTTCGTTGTTCATCGTGAGGTCACCAGTGTGGCGAATGCCTGGGGATTATCAGCGCCTGCAGCATTGGCTTCGTCTGTATCGATATGCATTTCGAGGCGCATATCCGGCGAAACGCGTACGGCGACGTTATCGAAAATCAGTCGACGTTCATCGCCATTAATGGCGACCGAGACTTTATCACCATGGGAAACTCGCAGAATCAGAGCATCGAGCGGCGACATATGGATATGCCGTTGGGCAACGATCACCCCGGATGCTAAGTCCAGTTCAGCAAATGGGCTGACAAGACGAACACCGGGTGTGCCCTGAATATTGCCCGACATCCGCAGCGGAGCAGCAATTCCCAACGTGCGGGCGTCAGTACGGGAAATTTCGACCTGGCTGGTATTGCGCAGCGGACCGAGTAAACGCACATTTTTTAACTGACCTTTTGGCCCCACCAGCGTGACAGTCTGCTCTGCTGCATATTGCCCTGGCTGCAGCAGCTCTTTTTTCTCACTAATTGGGTGATTGGGAAACAAGCGACCGTAATCTTCAGCGCACAGATGAATATGCCGATTAGAGATCCCCAGCGGAATCGGGCGCTCGCGCATTTCATCCAGAACCTTAGCGACAGTGGTTTCCAGTTGCTGTTTATCCATCACGCTTCACCTCGTTTGCCGGAGTGAAGACAAAGTGTGCGCGGCTCACCTTTTTGGCGAGGGCAGGCAGGATCAAGACACAAATTGCAGCTAATCAATTCTGCATCTTGAGGCGCTTCGGGTGCCGCATGGTCTACAATTATCTCTTCATGCGGTATGGCTGGTATGGGTTCGGGCGTTGGTTCAGGCTCCAGGACAACACTATGCGACAGGATCCCGTCCCCGGGTCTGGAAATGACTTTGTGAGCCACCAGTCCATCTCGCTGGTCAGCGAAACTGACACCGGTGGAAATGGCCGCCTGGACGGAGGCCACATCCCCGATTATCTTGATCACCGTCCAGCCTGAGCCGTTGGTTTTTTCGAGGCCCACCAGCGTGATGGAGGCGGCTTTCGCCATGACGTCCGCGCAACTGATGGCTAATGCCAGACCACTAACTTCAAGTAATCCCAGTGATTGCTTCACGCTGTGCTCCTTGGTTGCAACGACTTATGCGGATTTAGGTAAAATGGCTTCAACGTCGCTGTGCGGACGCGGGATAACGTGGCAGGATTTCACCTCGCCAACGGCGCTTGCGGCTGCGCTTCCAGCATCTACGGCTGCTTTCACCGCGCCGACATCACCGCGAACCATAACGGTGATCAGGCCAGAGCCGATTTTTTCGTAACCAACCAACTGCACGTTTGCGGATTTCACCATGGCATCAGCGGCTTCAATAGCGCCGACAAGCCCTTTTGTTTCAACCAGTCCCAGTGCGTTATTCATACTGCTTTTCTCCTGTGGGTTATGAGTGGCATTCCCGGAACGGAATGCCTTTAACCAGCCGCGCAGCGTTGTTACCAATGCTGCGGCGATCGTGGCTATTTTGTTGATACGTCAGCGTAAAAAGCGGTGCTGATGAGGGTAAGTTTTTGTAGTGCACGACCAGTTTTTCACGGCTACAGCCAATACCAACCAGCAATGGTGATTGGCAGGCGGCCAACCATGCGTTGTGGATAACGTCAGTTGAGTCATTCTCCTGAATCACAAAGGGGATCCCTTCTTCTTCAATACCCAGCAGTACGTCATTCCAGACGTCAGCGCAGTCAGCACTGGTGAAGATAACGATGGCTGGCGTGGTGAGATTACTTTCCATGAGCGAATGCCTTATGCCAGGAGAGAATCAGCCCTGTTGCAACCGCATTGCGCGGACCTTCGGTACCACGAATATTGCCGCGTCCGGCAACCAGTCGATAATGCGCCAGAGCATCGGTGACCAGCTGCGGAACTTCAAAATCCAGGGATGAGCCGCCAACCAGTACCACAAAGGGAATATCCCGAATGTTCCCCGTCGGACTCACCTGACGTAGCGCTCTGAGTGCGTTAGTAACGAAAACGCGTTCCTTAGCACTTCGACGAATGGCCCGTATTTTCTCCAGCGCCAGTTCACCCGGCAGTGGCACCAGTTCATCGGGCTTCACTACGCACACGCGCGCAAAAACCGTTGGCGGGAGAGGCGTAGGGAAGAACTGAACGCTGCCGTCTTCGTGGCGAAGATGGAACAAGCTCTCAACTTTCGCCAACGGATACTTTTTAATCTCTTCCGCGAGGTAACGGTCATCCAGACCCAGTTCACGGGCAATGATCATCGTGACCATATCGCCTGCACCCGCCAGGTGCGTGGCAATAATTTCGCCCTTAGGATTGATGATAGAAGCGTCGGTTGAACCCGCGCCGAGGTCCAGAATAGCCAGTGGTCGCGTGGTGCCCGGAGTAGTTAAGGCCCCCAGAATGGCAGCTTCGGCTTCGGCCCCGCCAACCTGGACGTCAATGTTGAGCTTTTGCGTGATCTCCTGGGCAATCATCGCCATTTGCAGGCGGTCTGATTTCACCATGGAGGCTATGCCGACAGCCTGTTCCAGCGAGAACTCACCGGCAAGTCCACCCGTCACGCTGACAGGAACCGAGGTATCGACCGCCAGCAGATCCTGAATAAAAATTTCATGACTGGGTTTATTGGTTAATTCAGCCATCGTCTGGCGCACATGCTCCAGCATGCCGCCAATATTGGTGCCAGCTTCTCCAGTAACGTTATCCAGTTTCGGGCATTCACCAACCGCTTTCATAATCGCTTCGGCGCCCGCTGCAACGTCGACCCGTACTGTACGACCCTGAGACTGTAGCTCCAGATTTCCGGCAGGAATCGCTCGCGCTTTCACATCACCTGACGGCGTTTTCACCACCACGGCTGAACGGTTGCCGATCAGCGCCCGTGCCATCGGAACAATGTTTTTAGTCTCATCGGCATTGAGGCCAAAGACAGTTGCAATACCGTAGGGGTTAGAAAGCGTTTCAATAACCTTTCCTGGTACGGCGACCTCAATGGCAGCCAGCATCCCCAACGGGATACGATCAATATGAAGGACTTCATCGACTATGGGCAGGGAATGAGTCAGACGATTACTGACCAACACACCATCGTCCTGCTGCAAAATAACACCAGTCAACTGGTATCCGGCACGGACGGAGGCATTAATCATCGTAGCAACATCGGCGAAATCAAATGCCGATGACACCACCAGAATATAGGGCGTATCCGCCGGGCGACTGAGAAGGTCTTCCGGCGTAATAGTGACGCCCACGCCTAACCCGACACCGCCCGGTGTTTTAGGGTTATGGCCGATCATGGTGGATTCAGTGATGATGGTTTCGGTTATTGTTTCCATCGCCACGTCGCCAATGACCGGGGTGGCTTCGTTAATACGGATGAGCGAAATATCGCTGACATTGATACCGGCGTTTTTTGCCGCCAGCGTAAGGGCCTCCTGAATGCCAAACACATTACGTAATGTGCCCTTAATTCCGGTGGTTTCTGCCAGCGCGCTGCCGGTGATGCTCAGCACGCCAGACTCATCCAGAGTAGCCAGAGCGACTTCCGTTGATGAGTTACCTATGTCAATGCCAGCTATATATCGCATGATCCTGTCCCTGAGTTAGTCGTCGCCTTTGAGTTTTTTACGCTCAACGTACAGCGCTGCCGCTTCACGAACGAAAGCTGCACAGATTTTTGCCTGATAACGATTTTCGAGATCGTCGGCGATAGCCATCAGCTCATCTTTTGTTGAGCGGTACGGGCGCAGCGCGTTGTAGATCTCAAGAATGCGATCGTCAGGAACAGCGGTTAGCTCGGCAGCGCGCTCAAAGTTCATCGCCAGCCTGTCACGTCCGGCATCTTTGGCGATTTCCGCCTGGAGGCGCAGTGTTTCAGGAGTGATGCGCATGTCCTGCGCGGTCACTTTGTTGCTCAGAACATTTTCAAGCGTGAAGTCGTCCAGCGTTTTGTTGGTCGCAGTTTTTACCCACTCAGGATGTTTATTCGCGAGAGGGTAATCCGTGACTTTCGCGGTATGTGCTGATGAACTCGCCGCGGGCGGAGTCGCGGACTCGCCTTGCAGGCTGTTCATCCGGCTCAACACATCCCGAACCATCGATTCAATTGCGTCGGTATTCATGGAGGTATCCTTTATCAAAGCGTCACGCGCAGTTCCTGCGGGTTTTTGCCTGTCACAACGTATTTGGTCTCTTTAATGTGCAGAATGGCTGATTTCGCCTGGTACTTAGGACGAGCCATCTGGTCATTCAGAGTCGGGACCGGTTGCGGAGATTCACGCTTGGCATAACGCGCGGCGTTTTTACCGATCTGACGATAGGTTTCCAGCGTCAGAAGCGGTGCCTGAGGGAACAGCTCCAGGTTTGAAAGCGGCGGTAACCCCTGCTGGTGGATAACCGTCGTGCCTTTTGACTGGATACCGATAGAGATCCCGGAACCGCTCAGACGGTTACCCTCAACGGCAACAAACGCCACATCGGAGGATTTAAAGCAGCGGATAACGCGCGCTTTAATGCCTTCTTCTTCAATACCGGCAATCACTTCGCGCAAGATATTCTTATGCGGGATCCCTACAATATTGACGGTTTGTGACAGGCCAAACGCCGGCCCTACGGCAATAATCACTTCGTCCTGTTGCTGGCCTTGTTTGGCTTCACCAATCTCGGTCAGAAAGCTGTCGCCCTGTGCCGCAGCAGCCTGAGGTGCGCTTGCCGCTGTAGATGCGCGGAAAGAGACGGGTTTGTCGCTGGTCTGCATTTCAGACAACACATCTTCAATTATCTGGCGCAGCAGTTTTTCATTAATTTCCATTTTTCACCCCTTAGCCAAGCTCGTTGGGATCAAGTGCGCCAGGGATGTTTTTGATCTCTTCCCAGCGTTCGCCTTGCAGGCGATAACCTGTTGCCGGACCGGCATAGTCGTTAACATCATTGACAGCGGATAGCACCTGTCCGTCGCCAACGATAATGGCGGAGGTATGCAGGTAATCCCCGGTTAACTTGGCTTTCTGGATGTTGAGCATGTCCTGAGCGACATCGGTAAATCCGCCCTGAGCAAGGGCTTTCACCACTTCCAGACCGTTACGGTTTTTGTTGATGATCTCTTGTGCAAACTTGATATCTTCAACGATGTTACGTTCCGGCATATCTTTCGAACCGTGGGCGTAGGTCGCCGCTTCCACTTCTTCATCAGTGATTGGCGGTAATCCCATCCCGGCAAAGACGGCCTGCAGCGCACGCGCCGCTTTGTTACGAATGGCGATAACGTCTTCTTCACGAACCGGGCGCAGACCACCGTCTACTTTCAGGTCACGCTGGAGAACGTTGTAGTCGTCAAAATCTTCAGCATCCTCGTTCGAACCCGCAAACATGTTGTCGTAGTTCGGCACTGCGGAATAACCAGAAGAAATGAAGTCAGTACCCGGCAGGAACTGCATCAGCAGACGCGCAGTACGACGCATATCCGAGTGGGTAAAGGTTTGGTCGTTGCTGGAGGCGCATTCCAGATCCAGAGAGGAGCAGATCAGGTTTTCAGCCAGCACTGCACGAATTCCTGACGGCACGGCGGAAGGGACTCCGATGCAGCTTACGGAACCGTTTTGCAGACCCTGTACGCCAGCAGCTTTGGTGATGTAAATACAGCGGGCTTCCAGATAAAGCATCGATTTGCCTTCGGCGTAACCCATCTGAACTTCTGAACCAGAGCCGGAGGTAAAGCGCATTTTCAGACCACGGGATGCGTAGGACGAGGCGAGGAAGCCTTTAGACCATGGCGTGTCATCGCCGTCGGTAAAGACGGGTTCAGTACCATAGACGGAGATGGTTTCAGCGTAGCAAGTGTGGCCTAGCATCCCGAGTTTGAGTTCGGTTGCTTCTTCCAGAGAACACTGAGTTAACACGCCCGGGCGTCCAACCTGTGAGCCGACTAACAGCGCAATGGCGTTAAATGGCGCATAACGCGCAACGGCAACGGTCGTTTCCTGTTCGTCAAACCCGCGCCATGCGCCTTCAGCGGCATCAGCGGCAATTTGCACGGGGTTATCTTTGACATTAGTGACGTGCGCTTGTTGAGATGGTGTACGACGAGCACGCATTTTCTGCATGGCCATCATCATCTCAACGACGTTCATATGGGATACGACTTCGACGATTTTTGCCGGCGTCATTGCGGTGGTCAGCGGCACAATGTCTTTGCGCTTCACGTTGGGATCGCAAAGCATATTGGCCAGTTTGACCGAATCCATCGCCATGACTTCTTCAGCGCGCGCCAGGTTAATGCCGTAGCGGGCAATGAAATGGTCGATTAAGTCAAATTCACTGGCGGATTTACCGTCCAGTTCAGTGACTGTACCGTTGACGATTTTAATCGACGGTTTGGGGTCGTTCGGGCTTTCCATCGCAATGAAGCCTTCTTCGATCCACTCCTTAACGAAGCCATCCTGATTCACAGGGCGCTTCGCCAGTGCTTCAAATCTTTTCGATCTCATGAATCAGCCTCACTGATATCAGATGTAGGACGGACGATCGTTTTTCGGCTCTGAGCCGAGGGTCCCGAGTACGGTTTTACCGATTTCACGGGCGGAGATAACAGCCTGACGAACAGCGCCAGAGTCACCCGAAATAACCAGAATGGCTTCGTTACTGAAGCTGGTGCCATGAGCAGGGGAGCTGTAAGCCACAACTTCCACGTTGGCGGATTTCAGGGCAGTATCAGCCATCAGGACACCAACGGATGCTGGTGCGCCGACGATGACGCCACAGGCACGACCAATCGGTGCGCCAAAGGCTTTTTCCAGTGCGTAGCTGGCGCGTGCGGTGTACTGCATTTCGATGTGACCGGCTTCGTTGGCATAAACGTCGCCAAAGGTGCGATCCAGTTCTTTCAGTGCGACTTCAATGCCGCGTTTCACGTCGGAAACATCGTTGCCGCCAAGGATAATCAGCGAGCCATGACCTGCGCCGCCTTTGGTATCACGTGGTAACTCAATACTGACGACTTCAGTATTGGTGGCTTTCACCGCTTCATCGGCGGCCATGATGTGCGGGCCTGCGCCAGTACGGGCGCCAAGGATGCCAATGGAGCGATAGCGTTTTTCAAGTTTCATTGCGTCCAGTAGGGCACTGTCTACGTTGGCGATTACCAGACCGACGGTGTCGCCAATCGCGGTACCGACAAACTCCGTTAAACTGCAGCTTTTCTCTGCCATAGCCGTTTCTCGTGTTGGGTGATTATTTTCTGGGATAGCCTGCTGTTCTGGCGTTGCCACACGAGCAATCACCTGCGCCATGATCTGTTCAACCAGTTCATTGCTGCTCATTAGCTAATTCCCTTCGGTAAGATTTTTTCTACATCGGTATGCGGGCGTGGGATAACGTGTACGGCTTTCACTTCTCCCACATTACGGGCTGCGGCGGCACCGGCATCTGTTGCTGCTTTGACTGCGCCGACATCGCCGCGGACAATAACTGTTACCAGCCCCGAACCAATTTTTTCGTAGCCGACCAGCATTACATTGGCTGACTTCACCATTGCATCTGCGGCCTCTATGGCTGCAGTTAAGCCTTTGGTTTCTACCATTCCTAACGCTTCTTGTTGCATAAAGACCTCGCCTGGGTTGTCCCGATTTTCATGACTATAAAAAGAAGCGAGGAAAAAGAATGGCTGAGTTGAAAGTAAGAGTGAAAAAATAGTGGGGTAACGGTGAGATAAAATTGCTGTGAGTTATTGTAATGCTATGTTTTTATTGGTTATTTTAATCTTAATCGATATGACTATTTGGTTATGTTAATTCCATATTTACACTTTTCTGAGTGACAGTTTAAATATCATTTGCTATGCGAGAAAAATGAAATTGTGATGATCGTTTGAAAATGGAATTCTGCTGTTCGCAATATTTTATTATTTTGAAAATGTACTTTTAATTGGGTGAATCCACGTTTTGTCGCCTGTTTTAATAAAGGTGATAGCAAAAATTTGCTATCACAACACGATTTTTAAGGGTATGTCGCTTGCAGATTGCCAACAATTTGCCGATACAGATTTTTATAGTAAGTCTTGAAGTAACCTTCCTGCCAGCAAGGAGTCCGCTGGTAAAGACACGAACTCTGCTTAGAAGGTGTCACAATGAACGATTCACTAAGAGCGCAATGTATTGCTGAGTTTTTGGGTACCGGGCTATTTTTGTTTTTTGGTATTGGGTGCCTGAGCGCCCTGAAGGTCGCGGGTGCCAGTTTGGGATTGTGGGAGATCTGTATCATATGGGGCTTGGGGATCTCGCTTGCAGTTTACCTGACAGCCGGGATTTCTGGGGCCCATCTCAATCCCGCTATTACCATCGCACTTTGGTTGTTTGCCTGTTTTCCTGGCCGTAAAGTACTGCCTTATTCTGTCGCTCAGATAGCGGGTGCCTTTGGTGGCGCTATGCTGGCCTATTTGTTGTACGGCAGTTTATTTATTGAATATGAATCAGCCCACCAAATGGTACGCGGCAGTCTGGAAAGCCTGCAACTTGCCAGTATTTTTAGCACGTATCCTGCCGCCGCACTGAGTGTCTGGCAGGCCGCACTGGTCGAAGTGGTGATTACCTCCATTCTGATGGGGATGATTATGGCGCTAACGGACGACGGTAACGGCGTTCCCAAAGGCCCTCTGGCACCACTGTTGATTGGTATTCTGGTTGCTGTTATCGGCGCATCAACCGGCCCACTTACCGGCTTTGCGATGAACCCGGCACGTGATTTTGGTCCTAAATTGTTTGCCTGGATGGCCGGGTGGGGTGATGTTGCGATGACCGGCGGGCGCGATATCCCTTATTTCATCGTGCCGATTGTGGCTCCCATCATCGGCGCCTGTGCGGGCGCAGCAATTTATCGTTATTTTATTGGCAAAAATTTACCGTGTAATTCGTGTAAGTTGGAGGAAAACGAGAGCTAGCTTCATGAAAGATGTTTATTATTGAAAGGTAAAAACTGTTTTCGTGATCCGGTTTCCTGAACGGCTTAAAAAGTCTCCCAAGAATGGGAGACTTTTGTTATGTTCAATGCTGACTTTCATCAGAGCGCTGGATCGCGAGATGAAAATGAATGTGTGAATAATATGTTTTATTTATAACAATAAATTAACTGAGAGGTTTTATCATGATTTCTGCGAGTGCCCTGAACTCAGAACTCATTAATAAAATCGCACAGGATTTTGCACAGGCCACCAGTCTGGCTGTTGTGGTTGTCAATATTCACGGTGATGAAATTTCTGAGCTTTTTAATTTCACTCCTTTTTGCCAGTTGATGCGCCAGCATCCTCAGCATAGTACGCGTTGTCGTATGAGCGACCGCTGTGGCGGGTTGGAAGCCTCTAAGTCCGATCAGCCCTGCATTTATCGCTGCCATGCCGGGCTTACCGATTTCTCAATTCCGCTGGTCATCGCGGGACACCTGGTAGGGTTTGTGCTTTGTGGACAAGTACGCTTAAGTAACGATGTAGGCCTCGTTGATATTCTGAACGTCGATGACCGCTGGCAAGCCGATCCAGAGCTGGTCAACGAGTTCCGTAATGTACCTGAGATGGACTATTCTCGAGTCATTGCCTCAGCGGATTTACTCAAGCTCATCGTCGAAAATTGCCTTAAGAAACAACTCAATTTTGTTGTTATCAAAGATAACCCGCAGCAGTCAGAACCTGTACGCGCTAACCGCAGTACCAATCCGCATGACAGTAAAATGAAAAAAGCCCTGCGCTATATTGATGCACATTTATCAGACGAGCTACGTCTGGAAGATGTTGCCTCTCATGTTTTCCTTAGCCCGTACTATTTCAGCAAATTGTTCAAAAAATATCAGGGTATCGGTTTTAACGCATGGGTAAACCAACAGAGAATGGCAAGTGCCAAAGAGTTGCTTTGCCACAGTGACTGGAGCATAGCCAGCATTGCGCGTAATTTAGGCTTTTCGCAAACCAGCTATTTTTGCAAAGTGTTCCGTCAAACGTATCAGGTTACGCCGCAGGCATTTCGCCAGCAAATTAATGTCATTTCACGTGGAGAGTCCGCTTAAATAGCAATATTTTGCTATTGCCGATTTTTGATATGTGGTGCTATGCCCGTCATTATAAAATGAAAAATAATGACAGCTGCCAATAAATTGTCATAGCGCAACAAAATAATGGTATTAGAGGGATAAACTGCACCAGTTTTTATTTTTGTGATGAGATACAGTGTCTGTGTGAATGACTTTCTTTATTCTTAGCTGATACTTTCATTCAAAAAGTGAACGTATGAATATGTGGGAAAAGGCCAGGAAATTGGCTGAATGAATTTGGAAAGATATTAAACTGAATTATTGTCATGAGGTCGTGAATTTACCTCATAACAGAGAGCTTAATTAACCAGGCTCTTGAACTGACAGGTTTGCCACATTTGTGGTAGGGAAGGGGGTGAGAATCCCCCGCAGCCCCCGCTGCTGTGATGCTGACGACCCCGTATGGACCACTGATCGCAAGATTGGGAAGGACGGGTGAGGATGACGCTAAGCCAGAAGACCTGCCTGTCAGTGACTACCAACAACTTCGGTGGGAAGTGGGTGGTTCAGATGCATACAGTCGAGAGACTGGGTATCTCTACACCCCTACCACCCTGAACAGGATCAGGGTATGGCGGCCAATTTTCACGCATTTGTTCTTGCAGGTACCGGAAGCGGCTGTGGTAAAACCACGGTGACGCTGGGCTTGTTGAGCTTGTTGAAAAAACGCGGTTTGCGCGTCCAGCCTTGCAAAGTGGGGCCTGATTACCTTGATACCGGTTGGCATACAGCGGTATGCGGTACCGCTTCCCGCAATCTTGATAGCTTCATGCTTCCCGCCCCCACGCTGAACGCTCTATTCAACGAGCAGATGCGACATGCGGATATCGCCGTTATTGAAGGTGTGATGGGGCTGTATGACGGCTATGGTACCGACCCAAACTACTGCAGCACCGCCGCGATGGCTAAACAGTTAGGCTGTCCGGTCATCTTACTGGTTGATGGCAAAGCTGTTTCCACCTCAATCGCCGCAACGGTAATGGGTTTTCAGCATTTTGATCCCACCCTGAACATCGCCGGCGTTATTGTTAATCGGGTTAACAGCGAAACGCATTACCAGTTACTGAAAGTCGCAATCGAACGTTACTGCGATGTACCCGTCTTAGGTTACGTACCCCGTATGGATGGGGTTGCCCTTCCCGAACGACATTTGGGTTTAGTCACCGCACGTGAGTCGGTTATCAATCAGCAACCGTGGCAGGAGTTTGCTGCCACGCTGGAGCAAACCCTTGCTATTGACGCACTGCTGACATTAAGCCAGTCAACCAATCTTCCTGCTGGCGAATGGCCCGCGCTGCCTGCCGCAGATGCTGGAGCAGGGCTAACGCTTGCAATTGCCGATGACGAAGCCTTCAACTTCTACTACCCGGACAACATTACGCTGCTGGAACGTACGGGGCTTAATATTGTTCGTTTTAGCCCGTTGCACGACACCTGCTTACCCGACTGTCAGATGATCTGGTTAGGTGGCGGATATCCTGAGCTACACGCTGCGGCGCTGGCTCGCAATGTCTCGATGCTGAAGCAACTGCGAGCGGCGCATCAACGTGGCGTCGCGATTTACGCAGAGTGTGGGGGGCTGATGTATCTCGGCAGTTCGCTTGAGGACAGTAACGGCGATACCTGGCTGATGGCGGATATCATTCCCGGCCACAGCAAAATGGGAAAACGTCTGACCCGATTTGGCTACTGCGAAGCGCAGGCCGCGCAGCAAACATTGTTAGCAGCAGAAGGGGAAGTGCTGCGCGGGCATGAATTCCACTATTCCGATTTTACCCCTGAAACGCCAGCGGTGATGAACTGTCGCAAAGTGCGCGATGGTAAAACGCTGCAAGCCTGGTCCGGCGGCTGGCAGGTCGGAAACACCTTCGCCAGCTATCTACACGTTCATTTTGCTCAACGTCCGCAGATGCTTAACCACTGGCTGACAGCCGCGAGGAGCGCGCTATGACGATCCTTGCGTGGTGTGTTGCCTGGCTGCTTGATTTTATCATCGGCGATCCGCAGAACTGGCCGCATCCGGTGCGCTGGATTGGCAATCTGATTTCTGCAGTGCAGCGAATTATTCGGCGTTATTGTCATAGCGACCGTGCGCTGCGCATTGGTGGCGCGGTGATGTGGATTGTGGTGGTTGGTCTGACCTGGGCTGCGTCCTGGGGCGTGCTGGTACTGGCAAAATCTGTTCATCCCTGGTTGGGTTGGGTGGTAGAGGTATGGATGATCTTTACCGTGCTGGCCGGGCGATGCCTGGCGAATGCCGCACAGGATGTCGAACGTCCTCTACGGGCCGGTGACCTTGCCGCGAGTCGGGAAAAACTGTCGTGGATAGTGGGGCGTGATACCTCGCAACTGCAACCGCAACAGATCAATCGCGCGGTGGTGGAAACCGTGGCTGAAAACACCGTCGACGGCATTATCGCGCCGCTGTTCTTTCTCCTTCTCGGCGGTGCGCCCCTGGCGATGGCCTACAAAGCGGTAAACACCCTTGACTCCATGGTGGGCTACAAACATGAAAAATACCGCGCTATCGGTATGGTCAGCGCGCGTCTGGACGATGTCGCGAACTTTATTCCTGCAAGACTGAGCTGGCTGCTGCTGGGCGTGGCGGCATTTTTATGCCGTAAAGACGGCTCGCGAGCTTTACAGATTGGCTGGCGCGATCGCTACAACCACAGCAGCCCAAACTGCGCGTGGTCAGAGGCATCCGTAGCCGGGGCATTAGGCATTCGTCTGGGTGGTCCTAATGACTACTTTGGCGAGCGCGTTGAGAAACCGTGGATCGGTGATGCACAACGCGACATTTCGGTAGACGACATTTCCCATACGATTCGACTGATGTGGGTGGCATCGACGCTGGCACTGGCGCTGTTTATTGCGCTGCGGTGGCTGTGGGCCGGTGTAGCCTGAGGACAACATAATGCAATATATCCAGCAACCCCAGGCGATTGAAGCCAAAAGTTTCGACATTATTGGCGAGATCATCCGTGAAACCCGTCCGGACTATCAGTTTGCCAGTCCGTTACATGAAGCCATTATCAAGCGGGTCATTCACACGACGGCAGATTTCGACTGGCTGGACATTCTGTGGTTTTCCAGTGATGTGCTGGAGCAGTTTTGTGCGGCGCTTAGCCGTTCGAGCGTGATTTATACCGACACCACGATGGCGCTTTCCGGGATCAATAAAACGCTGCTGGCAAAATTCGGCGGTGAATGCCGCTGTTACATCAGTGACCCGAGGGTTGTGCGTACGGCAAAAGAGCAGGGTATTACCCGGTCCATGGCTGCTGTCGACATTGCGGTGAAGGAAGAGGGGGAAAAGCTGTTTGTCTTTGGCAACGCGCCGACAGCGCTGTTTCGCCTGCTTGAGCATGATGTCGCTGTCAGCGGTGTGGTTGGCGTACCGGTCGGGTTCGTTGGTGCAGAAGAGTCGAAAGATGCCTTGACCCAAAGCAAGTTGCCCGCCATTGCCGCGTTAGGCCGTAAAGGGGGGAGTAATGTCGCTGCCGCTATCGTCAACGCCATGCTTTATCACATGCAGGGGGCGCGATGAGCGAGGCCTTCGATACGCCGGTGTGGCACAACGGTAAAGCGCTGCGTAAAGGATATACCACGGGATCGTGCGCCACGGCGGCGGCAAAAGTGGCAGCGTTGATGGTATTGCGCCAACACCTCATCCATCAGGTTTCCATCGTCACGCCTTCCGGGGTGACGTTGTGCCTGAACGTTGAGTCGCCACATATCGAAGGGCAGCAGGCGATAGCCGCCATCCGCAAAGACGGTGGTGATGATGTGGACGCCACACATGGGATGCTGATTTTTGCGCGCGTGACGTTAGACGATAGTGGCGTGATTGCCTTACAGGGCGGTGAAGGGGTTGGTACGGTAACCCGCAAAGGGATTGGCCTACCGGTCGGTAGTTCGGCGATTAACCGTACACCTCGCCAGACCATTGAATCTGCCGTCCGCGAAGCGATTGGCCCAAATCGTGGGGCGCAGATTGAAATCTTCGCGCCAGAAGGTGAAGAACGGGCGCAAAAAACCTACAACTCCCGCCTTGGCATTCTGGGCGGCATTTCGATTATCGGCACCACGGGTATTGTCACGCCGATGTCGGAAGAGAGCTGGAAACGTTCTCTGTCGCTGGAGCTGGAAATTAAGCGGGCGGCTGGGCTGGAGCGTGTCGTACTGGTGCCGGGAAACCACGGCGAGCGTTTTGTGCGCGAGCAGATGGGTATCGACACCCAGGTTGTGGTCACCATGAGCAACTTTGTCGGCTACATGATTGAAGAAGCCGTACGTCTTGGATTCCGGCAAATTGTGCTGGTGGGACATCCCGGTAAGCTCGTCAAAATCGCGGCGGGGATCTTCCATACCCATAGCCATATTGCCGATGCCCGCATGGAAACGCTGGTGGCCCACCTCGCATTACTTGGCGCACCGCTGGAGCTGCTGACGCTGGTCAGCGAGTGCGATACCACCGAAGCGGCGATGGAACATATCGACGCATACGGTTTCCAGCACATTTATGACCATCTGGCTCAGCGCATTTGTATGCGTGTTCTGCAAACATTGCGCTTTACCAAAAATCCGCCGACCTGCGATGCCATCATGTTTTCCTTTGATAATCAGGTTCTTGGCAGTAATCGTCCGGTCGCAGAAATTGCTGAGGAGATGCAATGTTAACCGTTGTAGGGATGGGCCCCGCCGGTTTGCATTTGATGACGCCTGCGGCACGTGAAGCGGTCGCGGCGGCGGATGTTCTGGTCGGTGGAAAGCGGCATTTGCAGCAATTCACGGATTTTGCCGGTGAACAGTTTGCTCTTGGCGCCAATATCCCGGAACTCCTGAGCTGGATTAGCGCGCACCAGGAGAAGCATGTTGTGGTACTGGCATCTGGCGATCCGCTGTTTTACGGCATCGGGACGCGCATGGTGGCGCATTTTGGTATTGAGAATGTGCGGATTATTCCCGGCATTAGTGCGGTGCAGTACCTGTGTGCGCAGTCCGGTATTGATATGAACGATATGTGGCTGACCAGTAGCCATGGCCGCAGCGTCTGTTTTGATGAGCTGGCGCGACATAACAAGGTAGCGATGGTGACTGATGCGCTGTGTGGCCCGCGTGAAATCGCGCAGCAGCTCATTGCCCGAGGCAAGGGGCATCGCTGGATGGTGATTGGCGAAAACCTGGCGATGGAAAACGAAAAGATCCATTTCCTGCCTGTGCGTGAAGTTAACGCCGACTATGACATGAATGCAGTGGTGATCCTCGATGAAAGATGAGCTGTTTCTGCGTGGAGAGAAAGTGCCGATGACCAAAGAAGCGGTACGCGCACTTGCCCTCTCAAAACTTGAATTACACCGCGCCAGTCACCTGATTGATATAGGCGCCGGAACCGGCAGCGTGTCGATAGAGGCGGCGTTGCAATATCCCGGATTACGTGTAACGGCCATCGAACGTAACCCGGCGGCGCTCAGGTTGTTGGATGAAAACCGCCAGCATTTTGCCTGCGCAAATATCGATATTTTTCCCGGCGTTGCTCCCATGACCATCGCGGAAAAAGCCGATGCCATTTTTATGGGCGGCAGCGGTGGTCATCTGACCGACCTGATTGACTGGTCGATGCGTCAATTGCATCCCGCAGGGCGTTTGGTGATGACATTTATCCTCCAGGAAAACCTCAACACCGCGCTAACACATCTGGACCATCTTGGCGTACAGGGAGTGGATTGCCTGCAGCTACAGGTTTCCTCGCTTACCGCGCTTGGCAGTGGTCACTATTTTAAACCGAATAACCCCGTATTTGTTATCGCCTGTCAGAAGGAAGGAAACCATGTCTGAGATTTTTGATCCCCGTAGCGTGTGGTTTGTTGGCGCAGGTCCTGGCGATCGCGAGCTGATTACCCTCAAAGGTTACCGGTTGCTGCAACAGGCGCAGGTTGTTATCTACGCCGGATCGCTGATTAACACCGAACTGCTGGAGTATTGCCCTGCTGGTGCTGAATGTCACGACAGTGCCGAACTGCATCTGGAGCAGATCCTTGATCTGATGGAAGCCGGAGTGAAAGCGGGTAAGACCGTTGTGCGTCTGCAAACCGGCGATGTCTCGTTGTATGGTTCCGTGCGCGAGCAGGGCGAGGAGCTGACCAAACGCGGGATTGACTGGCAGGTGGTGCCCGGCGTCAGCGCGTTCCTCGGCGCGGCGGCGGAGCTGGGTGTTGAGTATACCGTGCCCGAAGTGTCACAGAGCCTGATCATTACGCGCCTGGAAGGCCGCACCCCGGTACCAGAGCGTGAACAGCTGGAGTCTTTTGCCAGCCACCAGACATCAATGGCGATATATCTTTCCGTCCAGCGTATTCATCGGGTGGCTGAGCGTCTGATTGAAGGCGGCTATCCGGCGACCACGCCCGTAGCGGTGATCTATAAAGCGACCTGGCCGGAAAGCCAGACCGTGCGCGGGACCCTGGCGGATATTGGCGACAAGGTTCGCGATGCTGGCATCCGTAAAACGGCCCTTATTCTGGTCGGTAATTTCCTGGGCTCGGAGTATCACTACTCCAAACTCTATGCGGCGGACTTTAGCCATGAATACCGTAAAGCCTGAGTCAATTGCGCTTTTTTGCCTGACTCCTGGCGGCGTTGTGCTGGCGAAACGTCTGGCAGCTATGCTGCCGGTTACCTGTTTTACCAGTGAAAAGCTGCTGGAGGAGGGGTTTATTCCCTTCGAAAACGGCTTTGCGAATACCGCTCGCGAAGCGTTTACGAATTATTCGGCGCTGATTTTTATCGGGGCGACCGGCATTGCGGTGCGCGTACTGGCCCCGCTGGTCAACGACAAGTTTTGCGATCCGGCGGTGGTGGTCATTGATGAACGTGCCCAGCATGTCATCAGCCTGCTCTCCGGTCATGCGGGCGGTGCTAATGCGTTGGCTCGTTATCTGGCGGGCATGTTGGGTGCCGACCCGGTTATCACCACCGCGACGGATGTGAACGATATGGCGGCACTGGATACGCTGGCATTTCAACTGAATGCCCGAATGAGTGATTTCCGTTCGGCGGTGAAGATCGTCAATCAGATGTTGGTCAGCAATAAGCGGGTTGGGCTGTGGTGGGATGACGAACTGACGCAGGATGTCAGCCATTGCGACCGGCGCGGATTTATTACGGTCACCGATCTCAACCAACTCCCTGAACTGGATGCTTTGGTGTGCATCACCTTACGCACCAATTTACCTGAGCTGCCTGTTCCGCACTGGAAGCTGGTGCCGCAGCGGGTTGTGGCCGGAATTGGTTGTCGCCGTGATACGCCGTTCCCGCTGCTGGCTGCGCTGCTTGCCCGCCAACTCGAAGCCCAACAGCTCGATCCGCTGGCGCTAAAAGCGATTGGCAGCATCACGCTGAAAAAAGATGAACAGGGACTTATCCAACTGGCTTCATGCTGCCGCGTTCCTTTCGAAACCTTTACTGCTGACGCGCTGCGTGAGCATGAGCACCGTTTTCCGGCCTCATCGTTTGTTCGCAAAACGGTGGGTACAGGAAGCGTTTCTGGTCCTGCAGCCTGGCTGTTGAGCCACGGACAACTGTTAGGCGAGACCCTGCGAGAACAGGGCGTCACTATCACTTTGGGAGTTTCACACTGATGTTAAGCGTAATTGGAATTGGCCCTGGCTCGCAGGCAATGATGACCATGGAAGCCGTTGAAGCACTGCAGGCAGCGGAAATCATCGTGGGCTATAAAACCTACACCCATCTGGTAAAAGCGTTCACTGGCGACAAGCAGGTGATCAAAACCGGGATGTGCAAAGAGATTGAACGCTGTCAGGCGGCGATCGAACTGGCGCAGGCGGGGCACAACGTGGCGCTGATCAGCAGCGGTGACGCGGGGATTTACGGTATGGCCGGGCTGGTGCTCGAACTGGTCAGCAAGCAAAAGCTGGACGTTGGGGTCAGGCTAATCCCAGGGATGACCGCCAGCATTGCCGCCGCCTCTTTGCTGGGTGCGCCGTTGATGCACGATTTCTGCCACATCAGCTTAAGCGATCTGTTAACGCCGTGGCCGGTTATCGAAAAACGCATCGTTGCCGCCGGTGAGGCCGATTTTGTTATCTGTTTCTACAACCCACGCAGTCGGGGTCGCGAAGGACATCTGGCGCGCGCATTTGAGCTGTTATCTGCCAGCAAGAGCGCACAAACGCCGGTTGGTATTGTGAAGTCAGCCGGACGTAAAAAGCAGGAAAAATGGCTGACCACGCTGGGTGAAATGGACTTTGAGCCGGTTGATATGACCAGTCTTGTGATCGTGGGCAATAAAACAACCTATGTTCAGGACGGCCTGATGATCACGCCACGAGGTTATGTGCTGTGAATTATGGTGATGTGCTGGTCATGGGCGGCACCAGCGACGCGCGCATGCTGTGCCAGCAACTGGATGCAGCAAACGTGGCCTACACCCTGTCCGTTGCGACCCCGACGGGAAAGCAGCTGGCGGGAGACATCAAAGGCCAGGTGCGCTGCGGGCGTCTGGAACGCGAGCAAATGATTGCCTGGCTGCAGGAAAATCAGACGCGCTGGGTGATCGATGCCTCGCATCCGTACGCCGAGGTGGTGAGTCGCAACATTATGAATGCCTGCGAAGCGGCGGGCGTACTGCTGAGCCGCTACCAGCGCCCTGAGCAGTTGAGCGGATTAACTCACCCGCAGCTTTATACCGTACAAAGTATTCCGCAAGCCTGTGAGGTGGCGCGACGCTTCGGCGATCGCGTGCTGCTGACGACCGGTAGTAAAGATCTGGCCACCTGGCGCGAAGGGTTGCCTGAAAAAACGCTGCTGGCGCGTGTTCTGCCTGTTCCTGAGGTCATTCAGCAATGCGCGGATCTGGGATTTGGCGTCGGTGAAATCTTCGCACTGTGTGGGCCGTTTAGCGCCGAGTTCAACGCCGCGTTTTATCGCCAGTGTCAGGCTGATGTGGTGATCACTAAGGCTTCAGGCGCTGAAGGTGGTTATCAGGAAAAAGTTCAACCCTGTCTGGATGCCGGTATCCCCTGCATCGTGATTACACGTCCGGCACCGTTGGTGACGGGAGACGAGTTACTGGAAAGTCAGGCCGCCTTTGCGGCGCGTTTAACGCGCTGGCTGGCCGCGGCTTAAGGAGTTAGAGATGAAAAAGGCGCTTCTGGTGGTCAGCTTTGGCACCAGCTATCACGACACCTGTGAAAAAAATATTGTGGCCTGTGAGCGCGATCTCGCAGCCAGTTGCCCTGATCGCGACCTGTTCCGGGCGTTTACCTCCGGGATGATTATCCGCAAGCTCAAGCAGCGTGACGGCATTGAAATCGACACACCGCTGCAGGCGCTGCAAAAACTGGCGGAGCAGGGGTATCAGGATGTGGCTATTCAGTCGCTGCACATTATCAATGGCGACGAATACGAAAAAATTGTCCGCGAAGTGCAAAGTATGCGTCCGCTGTTTTCACGCCTGACGTTGGGTGTACCGCTACTGAGCAGCCATGAAGATTACGCCCAGCTGATGCTGGCGCTGCAACAGCAAATGCCGACGCTTAGAGAAAATGAAAAAGTGGTGTTTATGGGACACGGCGCCAGCCATCATGCCTTTGCCGCCTATGCCTGTCTCGACCATATGATGACGGCGCAGCGCTTTCCGGCGCGGGTTGGGGCGGTGGAAAGCTATCCGGAAGTAGATGTGCTGATTGAAAGTTTATCTCAGGAAGGGGTGACGGCGGTGCATCTGATGCCGCTGATGTTAGTTGCTGGTGACCATGCCATCAATGATATGGCCTCTGACGAAGATGATTCGTGGAAAACATTGTTCAATGCGGCCGGGATAAAGGCTACGCCATGGCTCAGTGGACTGGGTGAGAATCCGGCGGTTCGCGCCATGTTCGTGGCACATTTACAGCAGGCGCTTAATGTGGCGCTGGAGGAAGCAGCATGAGCGGGAAACTGTACGCATTAAGCACCGGACCTGGCGCTTCCGATCTGATCACCGTACGTGCTGCACGTACGCTGGGCATGCTGGATATTCTCTATGCGCCTGCCGGGCGTAAAGGCGGCGATAGCCTGGCGCTGTCGATTGTACGGGAGTATATCGGCGAGCAGACCGAGGTCCGCTGCTGCCATTTTCCCATGAGTGCCGACAGCGCGGAAAAAGAGGCCGTCTGGGATGAGGTTGCAACCGCGCTGGTTCAGGAAGTCGAAGCTGGAAAAAAAGTAGGTTTTATTACGCTCGGCGACGCCATGCTGTTCAGTACCTGGGTCTTTTTACTGCAGCGCATTGGTTCGCCTGACTGGTTAGAAATCGTCCCGGGCGTGACTTCTTTCGCTGCGATTGCCGCGCGTTCGAAAACCCCGCTCGCCATGGAGCAACAATCGCTGGCAGTGGTCTCCTGTACCGCGCCGGAAGCTGAAATTCAGCAGGCGTTAAAGCAGCATGACAGCCTGGTGTTGATGAAAGTGTACGGTCGTTTTGCGCGTATCAAAGCGCTGCTGCAACAAGAAGGTTTGTTGGGCTGCGCATTAATGATGTCTGAAGCCACGCTGCCAGGTGAACAGTGCTGGCGTCATCTCGATGAGGTGAGCGACGATCAGCCGCTGCCTTATTTCTCGACCATTCTGGTCAACAAACAGTGGGAGTATGCACAATGAAGCTTGAACAACAGCTAAAACAGCTGTCTTTCAGCGGGTTGGCTGCGGCGCTATTACTGATGATTGTTCCTGAGCAAGCGTTCGCCATGCACATTATGGAAGGCTTCTTGCCGCCGATGTGGGCGCTGGCATGGTGGCTGCTGTTTTTACCCTGCCTGTGGTACGGTCTGGTGCGCTTGCGCCAAATCGTGCAGGAAGATAACCACCAGAAAGTTTTACTGGCACTGTGCGGCGCCTTTATTTTTGTGCTGTCGGCGCTGAAAATTCCTTCCGTTACCGGAAGTTGTTCACACCCTACCGGCGTAGGCCTGGCAGTTATCCTGTTTGGACCTGGCGTAGTGGCCATCCTCGGGGCGATCGTTCTGCTGTTCCAGGCACTGCTGCTGGCACACGGTGGTTTAACGACGCTTGGCGCGAACGGCATGTCGATGGCGGTAATTGGCCCGGTAGTGGGTTACATGGTGTGGAAAATGGCCTGCCGTGCAGGGCTGCGTCGTGATGTTTGCGTCTTCTTGTGCGCGATGCTGGCGGATCTCGTCACCTATTTCGTGACGTCGGTACAGCTGGGCGTGGCGTTCCCGGATCCCTCTGCTGGCGCTACCGGTTCAATCATTAAGTTCATGGGGATTTTCTGTCTGACGCAGATCCCAATCGCGATTGCGGAAGGGTTACTCACCGTGCTGATTTACGATCAGCTAACCAAACGCCAGTTAATAACCGCACAAGGACATTAACGATGAAAAAGACGCTGATTATATTGGGCATGGTAGTGGCGCTGGTGATCCTGCCGTTCTTTATCAACCACGGTGGAGAGTACGGCGGTTCAGACGGTGAGGCGGAGAGTCAGATTCAGGCTATTGCCCCGCATTATGAACCCTGGTTCCAGCCGCTGTATGAACCGGCAAGCGGTGAAATTGAAAGTCTGCTGTTTACACTTCAGGGATCGCTGGGCGCAGCCGTGATTTTCTATATTCTGGGTTATACCAAGGGCAGGCAACGCCGTGATGACCGGACTTGACAGGCTTAGCTATCAAAGCCGTTGGGTTCATGTCTCGCCAGTGCGGAAATTTCTGCTCTGGCTGGTGATGATGATTCTGGCGTTTACTCTGCCCCCGTTGGGGCAGGGTATTGAGCTGTTATTGATTGCCGCGCTGAGCTGCTGGCTGCTGCGTATTTCCTTCTGGCGCTGGTGCCGTTGGATGGCATTACCGTTTGGTTTTCTGGCGGTTGGCGTAGTGACCATCCTGTTTAGCATCAGCCGCGATCCACAGACGCTGTTGGCCAGCATACCTGTGGGAAGTTACTGGTTGGGGATCAGCGCACCAGGTCTGGTGACAGCGAATGAAACATTCTGGCGCAGCCTTGCAGCGCTGGCGGCAACCTTCTGGCTGGTACTGAATCTGCCGTTTCCGCAATTAATTATCCTACTCAAACGCGCGCACGTTCCTCGCCTGCTAACTGAGCAGATCCTGCTGACCTGGCGGTTTATTTTTATTCTGTTAGACGAGGCGCTGGCTATTCACCGCGCACAAACGCTGCGTTTTGGTTATCGTAGCTTGCCGTTGGGCTACCGCTCTCTGGCAATGCTGGTGGGATTGCTGTTCACTCGCGTGTTGATCCGCTACCAGCAAATGACCACCACACTGGATATCAAACTTTATCAGGGTGATTTTCACCTGTAAGGAAAAGTATGCTTGCCACCTCAGCGCTTTGGTTTCGCTATCAGGATGACCCGATCCTCAAAGGGCTAACGCTGGATTTTTCTACGCATGCCGTCACCGGGTTGGTAGGCGCTAATGGTTGCGGGAAATCCACGCTGTTTATGAACCTGAGTGGCTTATTGCGCCCACAGCAAGGCGCGGTGATGTGGCAGGGCAAACCGCTGGATTACAGTAAACGCGGCCTGCTGGCGCTGCGTCAACAGGTGGCAACGGTATTTCAGGACCCCGATCAGCAAATTTTTTATACCGATATCGACAGCGATATCGCCTTTAGCCTGCGCAATCTCGGGGTGGATGAGGCTGAAATCGCCCGACGCGTGGAAGATGCGCTTACGCTGGTCGACGCCCAGCATTTTCGCCATCAGCCCATTCAGTGTTTAAGCCATGGGCAAAAAAAACGCGTAGCGATAGCCGGGGCGTTGGTGTTGCAGGCGCAGTATCTGCTGCTGGATGAACCTACTGCGGGCCTCGACCCGTCAGGCCGCACGCAGATGATTGAGATTATCAAACGCATCGTAGCGCAAGGAAACCATGTCGTAATTTCAAGCCATGATATCGATCTTATCTATGAAGTCAGCGATGCGGTGTACGTTTTACGCCGGGGCGAAGTACTCACGCACGGCACGCCAGGTGACGTTTTCGCCCGTACGGATCTTATTGAACAAGCGGGATTAACTCAGCCCTGGCTGGTGAAGCTGCATACCGAGTTGGGCTTCCCGCTGTGTAAAACAGAGGCTGAATTTTTTAGCTGTATGCGAGAGAACGCACTGAAGGAGGCGTCATGACGCAGGCAATAATGTTGCAGGGAACGGCATCTGATGTGGGTAAAAGCGTATTGGTCGCCGGGCTGTGTCGTATTTTTTATCAGGATGGACTGCATACCGCACCGTTCAAATCGCAGAACATGGCGCTGAACTCTGGCATTACGCCAGAGGGAAAAGAAATGGGCCGCGCGCAAATTTTTCAGGCTGAAGCCGCAGGTATTACGCCAGATGTGCGTATGAACCCGGTTCTGCTTAAACCGACCAGCGATCGCAAAGCGCAGGTAGTGCTGATGGGCAAAGTAGCGACGGATATGGACGCGGTGAGTTACCACGAGTACAAACCACGTCTGCGGGAACAGATCCTGTCAGTTTATAACAGCCTGGCGCAGGAGTTCGATGTGCTGGTGCTGGAAGGTGCGGGGAGCCCGGCAGAGATTAACCTGCGCGATCGCGATATCGTCAATATGGGCATGGCAGAAATGGCGCAGTGCCCTGTCGTTTTGGTGGCGGATATCGATCGTGGTGGGGTATTCGCCTCCATTTACGGCACGCTGGCGCTGTTGCACGATCACGAACGCGCACGCGTAAAAGGGGTGATCATCAATAAGTTTCGCGGTGATGTGACGCTGCTGCACTCCGGTATCGAGCAAATTGAAGCGCTGACCGGTGTTCCGGTGCTGGGCGTGATGCCATGGCTGGATGTTGATCTGGAAGATGAAGATGGCGTTGCGCTGCAAAAGGGCAAGTATTTGCGCACTGATAAACGCGACATCGACATCGCCGTTGTGCAAATACCGCACATTTCTAACTTTACGGATTTCAATGCGCTTGCTGCGCAGCCGGATGTGCGTGTGCGCTATGTTCGCCAGCCTGAAGAGCTGGCGGGGGCCGATCTGGTGATTTTGCCCGGCAGCAAAAATACCCTTGGCGATCTGGTGTGGCTGCGTGAAAGCGGGATGGCGCATGGCGTCGTGCAATTGCATCGTAATAACGTACCGGTGGTGGGGATTTGCGGCGGTTATCAAATGCTCGGCGATACCATCATTGATGAAGTGGAGTCAGGACTCGGTACGCTGCCGGGGCTGGGCTTGCTCAATACCGTAACCCATTTTGCCCAGCACAAAACCACGACCCTGGTTGAGGGGCAAATGTCCTCATCGCTGCCTGACTGGCTGGCGGGCACGGCGGGGCTATCCGTTCGCGGTTATGAAATTCATATGGGCGAAACAGCATTAACCGATGAATGTCAGTCGGTGATGACGTTGCACAAAGACGGCGGCAACGTGGTTGACGGCGCGGTCACTGCGGATGGTCTGGCGTTCGGCACCTATCTTCACGGTCTTTTCGACAGCGATGATTTCACCCGTGCGTTGGTCAATGGCCTGCGAGAACGTAAAGGGTTAGCTCCGCTGGATTCCACCTTCCATTACGCGCAATATAAATCGCAGCAGTTTGATCTGCTGGCGGATGCGATGCGGCAACACATCGATATTGAGAAAATTTATACCATCATGCAGCAACACCGGGAGCCAGTATGATGATTCTGGTTACTGGCGGCGCGCGAAGCGGTAAGAGTCGGCATGCGGAAGCGCTGATCGCTGATTCCCCAAACGTTTTGTATATTGCGACTTCGCAGATTTTTGATGAGGAGATGGCTGCGCGAATTCAGCATCATCGCGATGGACGTCCTGCGCACTGGCGTACAGCCGAACGTTGGCAACATCTTGATGAACTGATCACGGCAGCGAACGATCCTCAGGAAGCCATTCTGCTTGAATGCATCACTACGATGGTGACCAACCTGCTGTTTGCTCTGGGCGGTGACAGCGATCCGGATAGCTGGGATTACGCGGCGATGGAGCAGTCTATCGAAGGTGAAATCCGTTCGCTGATTGCAGCCTGTCAGCGCTGCCCGGCAAAGATCGTGTTGGTCACTAACGAAGTGGGAATGGGGATTGTGCCGGAGAACCGTCTGGCGCGGCATTTTCGTGATATTGCAGGACGCGTGAACCAGCGACTGGCGGCGGCGGCTGATGAGGTCTGGCTGGTGGTATCAGGAATTGGAGTCAAAATTAAATGAGTAAGTTGTTCTGGGCAATGCTCTCTTTTATCAGTCGCTTGCCCGTTCCTGCTCGCTGGTCGCAAGGACTGGATTTCGAGCACTATTCCCGCGGTATTGTGATGTTCCCCCTGATTGGCGTCGTGTTGGGAGGGTTGACGGGGCTGGTCTTCATGGCGCTCCAGACCTGGTGCGGTATACCGTTGGCCGCCCTTTTTGCGGTGCTGACGCTGGCGTTATTGACCGGGGGATTTCATCTGGATGGTCTGGCGGATACCTGTGACGGCATATTTTCGGCGCGTCGACGCGAGCGGATGCTGGAAATCATGCGCGACAGTCGTCTGGGAACCCACGGTGGACTGGCGTTAATTTTCGTTTTACTGGCGAAGGTGCTGGTGGTGAGCGAACTGGCTTTGCGTGGCACGCCGATGCTGGCTGCGCTGGCGGCGGCATGTGTCGCCGGGCGAGGAACGGCGGTGTTGCTGATGTATCGGCATCGCTATGCCCGCGAAGAAGGGCTGGGCAACGTTTTTATTGGTAAAGTCACCGGGCGTCAAACCTGCGTTACGTTGGGATTGGCGGCGATCCTTGCCGCCGTGCTGCTTCCCGGCATGCGCGGCGTGGCAGCGCTGGTTGTCACAATGGTGGCGATTTTTATTCTTGGGCAGTTATTAAAACGCACGTTGGGTGGGCAAACCGGCGATACGCTGGGCGCTGCCATTGAACTTGGCGAGTTGATTTTCTTGCTGGCTCTGCTCTGAGTCAGCCCACATACTGGAACCCTTATGCAGACTTTAACCTCTTTACACCGCGCGATCCCATTACCTGACAGTGCCGCGATGCTGCGCGCGCAGCAGCATATCGACGGTTTGCTTAAGCCGCCGGGAAGCTTGGGGCGACTCGAATCTCTCGCCGTGCAATTGGCCGGGATGCCTGGCCTGAAGGGTGTGCCGCATGTGAATGGCAAAGCGATGCTGGTGATGTGCGCCGATCACGGCGTGTGGGATGAAGGGGTTGCCGTTTCACCTAAAGTTGTCACGGCTATACAGGCTGCCAATATGACGCGTGGAACGACCGGCGTCTGCGTCCTCGCCGCTCAGGCGGGGGCGAAGGTCCATGTGATAGATGTGGGGATTGATGCTGAACCTATTCCCGGCGTGGTGAATATGCGTGTGGCACGCGGCTGCGGCAATATAGCCGAAGGCCCGGCAATGAGCCGTTCGCAGGCCGAGGAGCTGTTGCTGGAAGTCATTCGCTATACCCATGAACTGGCCAAAGACGGTGTGACGCTGTTTGGTGTCGGTGAGCTTGGTATGGCAAATACTACACCTGCGGCGGCCATTGTTAGCGTGCTTACCGGCAGTGATGCTGAGGAAGTCGTGGGTATTGGCGCTAACCTTCCTCTTTCTCGGGTGGGGAATAAGGTAGACGTTGTGCGTCGGGCAATTGCCGTCAATCAGCCGGATCGCCATGACGGTGTCGATGTGCTGGCTAAAGTTGGTGGGTTCGATCTTGTCGGCATGGCAGGGGTAATGTTGGGGGCGGCCTCCTGCGGCCTGCCGGTCGTGCTGGATGGTTTTCTTTCTTATTCTGCTGCGCTGGCGGCCTGCCAGATTGCACCACAAATTAAACCCTACCTAATCCCGTCACATTTCTCCGCTGAGAAGGGCGCCCGTACCGCGCTGGCGCATCTTGAATTGGATCCGTATCTGAATATGGGGATGCGTTTGGGCGAAGGCAGTGGGGCCGCGTTGGCGATGCCAATTGTTGAGGCTGCTTGTGCGATGTACAACAATATGGGGCAGTTAGCCGCCAGTAACATCGTGCTTCCGGATGGTAAGGAAGCGTAGTTACCGCTCAACCTGAACCTCGCCTGTTGGCGAGGTTTTTTTATGCGCAAATATGTCGTAACCCACTAAAACAGATAATAAAAGCTATAATTAACGGATATCTGCTGCGACGAAGGAAAGGAAAAAGATGCGTCGTGTAAAACTGCTTTGTTCACTCATTATGCTGCTTGCGAGTCAGGGCGCGCAGGCGGTAAGTTATCCACTGCCGCCAGAGGGCAGTCGCCTGGTGGGTAGCCCTTTGACTATTACGATTCCACCAGGTAATACCAAGCCGCTGGAGGCATTTGCCGCTCAGTACGGGCAGGGGTTGAGCAATATGCTTGAAGCCAATCCGGGCGTCGATGTTTTTCTGCCTAAATCGGGTTCAACGCTGGTTGTGCCGCAGCAACTGATATTACCGGATACCGTACGCGAGGGGATTGTCATCAACGTCGCCGAGATGCGGCTTTACTATTATCCTGCTGGCAGCAATACGGTTGAGGTTTTACCCATTGGCATTGGTCAGGCGGGTAGAGAAACGCCGCGCAACTGGGTGACGGCGGTAGAGCGTAAGCAGGAAGCACCAAGCTGGACACCGACGCCAAATACCCGACGCGAATACGCCGCTCGCGGGGAAAGCTTGCCAGCATTTGTTCCTGCCGGGCCAGAAAATCCGATGGGCCTGTATGCAATTTATATCGGCAGGCTTTATGCCATTCACGGGACAAATGCCAATTTCGGTATTGGTCTGCGGGTAAGCCAGGGGTGTATCCGTTTGCGGAATGACGACATCAAGTACCTGTTTGATACGGTGCCTGTAGGGACCCGTGTACAATTAATTGACCGACCGGTGAAATACAGCGAAGAGCCGGACGGTAGTCGCTGGGTGGAAGTACATGAGCCGCTGTCACGAAATCGTTCGGAATACGAGTCTGACAGAAAGGTACCTTTGCCAGTCACTCCCGCTCTGCGTACCTTTATCAGCGGGAATGACGTGGATGTGAGCCGTGGGAACCAGGCACTGGAAAGACGTTCCGGTATGCCGGTGAACATCAGCCTGGTACAGAAACATTATTAATTTTCAGGGCGACCCCGGTGACCTTCAGTTCGGATGGGTCGCTTTTTTTATTTGATACTGCCCCATTTTTACCACGCCAATATGGTCTGCCATTAGTTGAGCTTCGTGTTCACTGTGGGTAACCAACAGCGCCGTTTGCCCGGCTGCGCGCAAAATATCCCGTACCTCGTTGCCAAGACGTTCACGTGTGCGCTTATCAAGGCTGGAGAAGGGTTCATCGAGCAACAGGATTTCCGGATGTGGCGCCAACGCGCGCGCAAGGGCGATACGCTGTTGTTGCCCGCCGGAAAGCTCATGCGGATAGCGGTTGGCATGGCTGTGTAACTCCACCATTTTCAGCAGCTCAGTCACTCTGGCCTGTTGTTCCTCACGCGGCATGCGACGCAATCCAAAGGCCACATTTTGCTGCGCGGTCAGATGGGGGAATAACGCATATTCCTGGAAGACCATGCCGACATGACGTTTTTCCGGTGGCAGATGAATGCCGGGACCGGCAACACGGCGCTGTGACACATAGATCTCTCCGTTTTGCAGGCGTTCAAATCCGGCAACTGCGCGTAGCACCGTGGTTTTCCCGCAGCCTGAAGCGCCCAGCAGACAGGCGATTTCACCTTTATGTACCGACATTGAAAATCCGCTCAGTACCGATTGCTGGCTGTTGCCATAAGTAACGTGTACATCCTGGAGTCGTAATGCAATTTCTGACATTGTTGCTCTCTTAACCACGGCGAGTCATTTGGTGACGCACCAACAAAATAACCGGTAGCGTGCCAGCTAAAACAATCATTAGCGCGGCGATAGCACCTTCTTCATAGGTTCCACGGGCGGCTTCCGCATACAACAATGTTGCCAGCGTTTCGAAATTGACCGGGCGCAAAAGCAACGTTGTTGGCAGTTCTTTCATGGCATCGGCAAAAACCAGCAGGGCACTGCTGACTAACGCTGGGCGCAGCAGGGGAAAATGGACCCGTGCAAACGTCCCCGCGCCATTCTCACCCAACAGACGAGACGCCTGTTCCAGCGAGGGGGGGATACGGCCCAGACCAGAATCCAGTGCGCCAATGGCAATCGCCTGGAATCGCATGGCACAACAAATTACCAGCAGGATCCCGGCGGACATCAGCGGCAGACCACGAACATCCAGTAAATCGGCCAGCCAGCGGTCGACCGCCATGGCGGGGGTCAAAAAACCAATTGCCAGAATTGTGCCGGGGACTGCATAGCCTAAAGAAGCCAGACGCATCACGCCGCGACGAAATCCTGGCATGGCATTGTCGGCGGCGCTATGACGCGCGCTCCAGGCCACTAACATACTGACGCAAACCACCACCAGCGTGGTTCCCGCCGCCAGCGATAGCGTATTTTGTAATGCTGACAGTAACGAAGAGGAAAGCGGATTCTCATCACCTATGCGTTTGGCGCTTTCCCACATTAAAAACAGAACCGGAGCCAGAAAACCCAGCAGGACAGGCAGTGAAATAACACCACCGAGCAGCCAGCCACGCCAGCCCTGCACGCGCGTAGGTTGAATTTCCCGCAGGCTGCGACTGCTGAATCCTTGTTTTCTGCGACCATAAAATTCCAGCGTCAGAATAAGGAATATAAACATCAGCATCATGCAGGCAATTTGTGCCGCGGCAGATAAATCAGAACGCGAGATCCATGTGGTGTACACGGTAACGGTTAACGTCTGTACCCCGAGAAACTCCGATGCGCCGATATCGTTGAGCGTTTCCAGTAGTGCCAGGCTGATCCCAACGGCCAGTGCCGGACGGGCCATGGGCAATGCAACACGAAAGAAGGTTCCGGTCGCGCTGCATCCCAGTGTGCGTGCGGCTTCCAGTAAATGGGCCGGTTGGCTAATAAACATGGCACGGGTTGTCAGATACACGTATGGGTAAAGCACCAATCCGAGTAGGATGATTGCGCCGGAAAGTGAGCGTAAATCTGGCAGACGGAACTGTCTTGGGCTGTCAAAACCCAGTAAAAAACGGATAAAGGTTTGCAGGGGGCCAATCGGATGCAGCAGATCAAGCCACGCAAAGGCCACAATGTAGGTCGGCATCGCCAGCGGCAACAGTAACGCCCAGCTAAGTATTTTACGTCCGGGGAAATCCCATGCCGTTACCGCCCATGCGCTGCCTACGCCAATCACGCCGACCATCACCGCGACACCGGCTAATAACAGCACGGTATTTTTTAGTGCGGCAGGTAGTACATACGTCAGGAGATTATCCCAGTGAGATAAATCGGCCTGGGTAGCCTGCCAAATCAGCGCAATGATCGGTGTCAGAACGCCAAGCGCTACGCACAGTGCGCCAAGATGTAGCGGCGTTAATAATGACTGCGGCCCGGAAACCAGGCCGCGTAACGTCGGAAACTGCAGAGGTTTATTGATCGAATCCAACTTTATCTACCAGCAGACTAGCTTGTTTACGATATTTAACGATTTCGGTTAATGGTGTTTTATCGACGTCGATTTCGCCAATAGTTGCGTTGATAACCGGGTCAAGCGTCACGCCTTTCAGTACCGGGTATTCGAAGTTCGCTTTCGCATACTGCTGTTGGGCAGGTGCTGAAACCAGATATTCCATCAGCTTAACGGCATCGGCTTTATTTGGCGCATAGCGGGCTACAGCTGCACCACTGATGTTGACGTGTGTACCGCCATTTTCAAAGGTAGGTTTAACGACTTTAATCGCATCGCCCCATTGACGCGCATCGCTGCCTTCTTTGGCATTTTTCATATGGCCGACGTAATAGGAGTTGGCGAGACCAATATCGCAAATGCCGCCGAGGATATCGCGAGCAACATCGCGATCGCCACCAGTAGCTTTACGCGCCAGGTTAGCTTTCACACCGCGCAGCCATTCTTCGGTCTTTGCTTCGCCGTGATGAGCAATCATTGCGGCGATCAGCGCCGTGTTATACGGGTGCTGTCCGGAACGAATACAGACTTTACCTTTGTACTCAGGGCTGGCGAGTTTTTCGTAATGCCAGTTATCGATTGGCAGTGACTTCTCGGCATACAGCACGCGGGCACGCATCGATAGCGCAAACCACTGATTATCTGCACCGCGCAGATTAGCCGGAATAGCGGTTTTCAGTGCTTCTGACTCTACTGGCTGAGTTACACCCGCTTCCACTAAATCAATGAGATTACCGGCATCGACGGTCATCAGCAGGTCGGCAGGTGAATTTTTACCTTCAGCTTTAACGCGCTCAAGCATACCGTCCTTGATATAGACCGTACTGACTTTGATGCCGCTGGTTTTGGTCCAGCTATCAAGCAAAGGCTGGATCAGACCTGGTTCACGGGTGGTATAGAGCGTTAACGTTTCCTGAGCGAAAGCCGGTAGGCTAACTGAGAAGACCAGGGAAGAGGCAAGTGTGATACGGCGCAGTCCGGCGCGAGGCAGAGAATTCATCGTTTATATCCCAGAGTAATTGGAACGTACAGTGAACCGAGCGAGGGCTCGTTCCTTTGGCTCGCGTACAATAAATGATAATCACTAGCACTTACAATAATTGCAAAGTTTAAACGATTTACATTTACATAACTTTAATCAACGTTGTGATGCGGCATGTAACGGGGTGCAGAGCAGGCAGGGTGCTTATGAGAGGGGATTTTATAGCGACCGAAAAGCAAAAAGCCTGCTTAGTTTCCTAAGCAGGCTTCTTAAATATGGCTCCTCTGACTGGACTCGAACCAGTGACATACGGATTAACAGTCCGCCGTTCTACCGACTGAACTACAGAGGAATCGTGTGAACGAGGCGCATATTACTGACCTCACCATGAGGTGTCAACAGTAAAATTAGCGCGTCATTTCAATTGCTTAATTAATCTTCAAATTCAGCGTTAATGCACATTTGGTGAGCGATAATGACCATCTTAGCGGGTATCGCGTAACCGCTCCATGGGGTTCTGGCGGTAAAACTGAATAAAACGCTGCCATAAGGCCGGAAAACGTGGCGCAAATAATTCAGGAGCACTGAAGAAATACTCCGAAAGAACGGCAAAGCATTCGGCCGGGTCGGTTGCTGCGTAAGCATCTATACTGCACGCGGTTTCACCGACCAGATCAATTTCATCCTGAATGTTATTCATTGCGGCATACAGGTCGTGCTCCCAACCGGCAATATCTCGCAGAGGGATCGCCGGAATACCGCTGGCGCGGTCGCCATTACGCATATCAAGCTTATGTGCCACTTCATGGATGATCAGATTAAAGCCGGAGGCATCAAAAGAATCCTGAATGTCGAGCCAGTTAAGGATTATCGGACCTTGCTGCCAGCTCTGCCCGGACTGTACAACCCGTTGATTATGCACCAGCCCAATATCGTCTTCCCATTCATCGTCAACGACAAACGGGGCAGGGTAGATGAGAACTTCATGAAACCCGTCGAGCCACTCGACCCCTAATTCCAGGACAGGCAAACAGAAAAGTAGCGCAATGCGCGCACTTTTTAGTGGGTCAAGTTCAAACCCCTGAAGCGCTACCAATCTTTTTTGCTGTAAAAAGCGCTCGGCCAGGGCGATAAGTCTGGCTTGTTCTTGCTCGGTGAGATTCACCAGAAGAGGAATAGCCTGGGCGTCGTCCCACGGCCAGTCGTCACTCCGGGTTGTTTCTTGCTCTTTCCAGGGCCACTTAATCATCGTTTTGCTCGCAAACTCGTCACTTGAACGAAATTGACGGAACGGGGTCTGTTAAAATGCCAAATTACCTGGCATCATGGCAACCGCCAAAACGGAGAGATGCCAGAGCGGCTGAATGGACCGGTCTCGAAAACCGGAGTAGGGGCAACTCTACCGGGGGTTCAAATCCCCCTCTCTCCGCCACTATTCAAACACTTAGCTCAATTCCTTTCAACGACTCATGTCACACTTGGTATAGTGTCGGTATATTCGTTTAGTATAAAGCTCGCCATCATCATGTTCTGATTTGCCCAATACTGGAAGATCCAGTGTGGGGGAAATTTTCACTTTTCTGTCATAAACCGCAACCTGGCGTTCAGTTTTGTGATCTGAGAATAGTTGTTTGTCCTTTCTCGTTTCTATCAAGTTTTTTTCCTGCGGCTCAAAGTTAAACCAGGGGCAGGGTAGCTAACGTTATTTTGGCTTTTATGCTAGAAGAAGATAGCCCCAGAAACCAGGCCGTTAGAGAAATTAGCAACAAGCCTCGAGAATAAATCTGACAGTTATCTTTGAGCGATGAGCGGGCGCACAAGACGGTGACAAGATTGCAATATTTGTTGGGGTTATGCCCACGACTTGTTTTGGATAAACTCACTTAACCCTTTGTGATACGATAATTATCTTAGATTGTCACATGGGGCCAGATTTTGAATTCATACATTTTCCTTGCCGGGGCCATTGTAGCTGAAGTAATAGGTACAACCCTGATGAAGTTCTCTGACGGGTTTACACGTCTATGGCCATCTGTCGCAACCATTGTGTGCTACTGCACTGCTTTTTATCTTCTCGCTCAGACGCTGTCGACGATTCCAACGGGTATTGCGTACGCAATTTGGTCTGGTGCTGGAATCGTATTAATCAGCCTTTTGGGCTGGTTGGTAAGTGGGCAAAAGCTGGATTTCCCGGCGATCGCAGGCATGTTCCTGATTTGCGCTGGGGTTCTGGTTATCAATATTTTTTCAAAATCTTCCCCGCATTAATTCTAAAAGAATGTCGGATATCTGGCGCTGTTAGCAGAGCTTATCCCTGTGCGGTGAAAAAGCCCGCTTGGTATGAAGCGGGCTTGCGTATTTTTGTCGTAATTAGAACTGGTAGACTAAACCAACGGCAACGATGTCGTCAGTTGCGATACCATTGCTTTCATAGAAGCTGTCGTCTTCGTCCAGCAGGTTGATTTTATAATCAACGTAGGTGGACATGTTTTTGTTGAAGTAGTAAGTCATACCCACTTCAACATATTTGACCAGATCTTTGTCGACGTAACGCCAGTTACCATGGCTCACTTCCTGACCACCTAAATCCTTGCCTTTAGACTGCAGGTAAGCGATGGATGGACGCAGACCGAAATCGAACTGATACTGAGCCACAACTTCAAAGTTCTGGGTTTGGTTAGCAATGCCACCATTATTCTCGCCGTTGCCGCCGCCGTAATAGGTCATATTGCGGGTTTCTGCATACATGGCTGCCAGGTAAACGTTGTTAGCGTCATACTTCGCGCCAACAGTCCAGGCTTCAGCTGTTTCGCCGCCAGCGTAGTTATTGCGCTTGTTCATACCGTCCTGGTAACCGCGAGCAACTTGAGAGTCGGTACGGTCAGATGCGGAGTATGCCGCACCGAGGCTTAAACCGAAGTCGAAGTCATAGGAAGTAGACATACCGAAACCGTCGCCGTTTTCTTTCGCCAGTTTGCGGCCTTCACTGTTACCGGAACCTTCCTGACCACTCCACCGACTGTCACCATTTTCATTATTACCCTGATACTGCAGGGCAAAGTTCAGGCCATCAACCTGACCAAAGAAGCCTTTATTACGATAGGTAGCAACGCCGTTGGTACGGCCCAGCATGTAAAGTCGGTCTGAGTGTAGGTATCACCACCGAATTCTGGCAGCATATCGGTCCAGGCCTCAACGTCGTACACGACGCCGTAGTTACGACCGTAGTCGAAAGTACCGTTTTGACCAAAACCTAAACCGGCAAAGGCCAGACGAGTCCATGAATCGCCTTTGTCACCTTCGGTACCGTTGGCCTGAATGTTATATTCCCACTGACCATAGCCAGTCAGCATATCGTTGATCTGCGTTTCGCCCTTAAAGCCCAGACGCGCATAGGTCATGTCGCCGTCGCTGCCTGCATCATCAGAGAAATAACGCAGACCATCGACTTTTCCATACAGATCCAGTTTATTGCCGTTTTTATTATAGATTTCAGCCGCATTTGCTGCGCCTGCAGCTAATAAAGCAGGGAGAAGCAGTGCCAATACTTTTCTTTTCATTATGTATTCCCTTTGCATGATAATTAAAATGAATATGTAGTACTATCCAAGCAACTACATTTGGATACTATCTATGAAGTTCATTTAATTTAAAATATAACATGTAACAAATGTATTTAAAATATTTCTAAATGTTTCATTGATGTGTTTTTATAACTAAAAATATATGTTGGATAAATTGTTATTTGTCACATAAATCATTTTTAATCAATATTTTATGTATATCTAGTTATTTATTTGAAACTTGAATTTTATTTGTGCGGAGTATTTGTTTTTGTTATTCATATAATATAGTTGTTGATATTGATATTATGGTTTCTATAAATTCATGTGGATTTTGTTTTTGGTGCGATAATAAAAGTTAATTATGTAATGGGGCAGGCAGTGGTTTGCAATGAAAATTGTTGCTAAGGTGATTTTCTTTCTACAAAGGGAGATAGCATGAAACTGCACGACTGGCAGTCGCAATTTGAAGCTTGGTTAGCTGATAACCATTCCGGACAAGATGCTGCGCATGACATCTTTCACTTTCGTCGTGTGTGGATGACGGCGCAAAAGCTGAGTACAGATGCTACTGTAGACTGGCTAGTGGTGTTGACCGCGTGCTACTTCCATGATCTCGTCAGCCTGCCAAAGAACCATCCTGAGCGTCATCGTTCGTCGGTACTGGCAGCTCTGGAAACGCGTCGCATTTTGATGCGCGATTTTCCGGATTTTCCACAACAAAGAATACCTGCCGTGTGCCATGCCATCGAGGCGCACAGTTTTAGCGCCAAAATTGCACCAGAAACCCTTGAAGCGAAAATCGTGCAGGATGCGGACCGGCTTGAGGCGTTGGGGGCTATCGGTCTAGCGCGCGTATTTGCTGTGTCTGGTGCGTTAGGCGTGGCGCTATTTGATGCGGAAGATCCGTTTGCCCGCCAGCGTGGCCTTGACGACAAACAGTACGCGCTCGATCACTTCCAGACCAAGTTATTGACGTTGCCGTCGACGATGCAAACTGAACAAGGACGACATTTAGCGCAGCATAATGCTGACTTCTTACTGACGTATATGGCGAAGCTGAGTGCGGAGTTAAAAGGAGAGTATGAAATGCTGGATCTTGACGCGATTCAACCCTTTAAAGCACGTTAGTCGGCAGTACAGCCGCAACGTCAACCGCACTATTTTATGTTAATCTGTCGGTTATCCATTTCGGCCGGTTAAATGTATGCAGGATAATTTTTCAGTAGCAGGCTCCATGAACCCGATGACAGATGATAACAAGGCCGCCGCGCAGGTGATTTTGGCTAAGTTGCTTGAAATATATGACGTGAAAACCCTGGTTGCTTATCTGAACGGTGTTGGCGAGAACCGCTGGAGTCCGGCCATCTTTAAGCGAGTGGTGGCGAACGAAACATGGCATCGCCTCAGCGACAATGAGTTTACTTATCTGAATTCCTTGCTGCCGACGCCACCTGCGCATCATCCGCATTATGCCTTTCGATTTATCGATCTGTTTGCCGGCATTGGCGGGATTCGTCGCGGCTTTGAGGCAATTGGTGGGCAGTGCGTGTTTACCAGCGAGTGGAACAAGCATGCGGTGCGTACCTACAAAGCGAACAACTATTGCGATCCCTTCCAGCATCACTTTAATGAAGATATTCGTGATGTCACGCTGAGCCATCAGGATGGGGTGAGCGACCAGCAGGCGGCAGAACATATTCGCCAGCACATTCCAGAACACGATGTACTGCTGGCGGGATTTCCTTGTCAGCCCTTCTCCCTGGCCGGGGTGTCAAAGAAAAATGCGTTAGGGCGGGCCCACGGTTTTGCCTGTGATACACAAGGCACACTTTTTTTTGACGTGGTGCGCATTATCGACGCTCGTCGACCTGCAATATTTGTGCTCGAAAACGTCAAAAACCTGAAGAGTCACGATCAAGGCAAAACGTTTCGCATCATTATGCAGACGCTGGACGAGCTGGGGTATGACGTGGCAGATGCGGCAGATAACGGTCCGGATGATCCGAAAATTATCGATGGGCAACATTTTTTGCCTCAACATCGCGAACGTATCGTGCTTGTCGGCTTCCGACGCGATCTGAATTTGAAATCAGACTTCACGCTGCGGGATATTGTCACGCGTTATCCGCAGCGGCGTACTACCCTGGCGGAACTGCTTGAGCCGAACGTCGATGCGAAATATGTGCTGACGCCGGTGCTGTGGAAATACCTCTACCGCTATGCGAAAAAGCATCAGGCGCGGGGAAATGGATTTGGCTATGGCATGGTGTATCCCGGTAACCCTGATAGCGTAACGCGCACATTATCTGCGCGTTATTATAAGGATGGGGCGGAGATCCTGATTGACCGTGGCTGGGATATGGCGCTGGGTGAAAAAGATTTTGACGATCCGCAGAATCAGCGACACCGCCCACGCAGACTTACGCCCAGAGAGTGCGCGCGCCTGATGGGGTTTGAATCTCCGCAAGGCTATCAGTTCAGGATCCCCGTGTCAGATACTCAGGCTTATCGCCAGTTTGGTAATTCGGTGATCGTTCCGGCATTTGCGGCGGTGGCCAGGCTGCTGGAGCCAAAAATCAGGCAGGCAGTTGCTATTCGCGAGAAAGAGAACCTGCATGGCAGACGTTCACGATAAAGCAACACGCAGTAAAAATATGCGGGCGATAGCCACCCGCGATACCGCAATTGAAAAACGCCTTGCCAGCGTGCTGACAGAGCAGGGGGTAACGTTTCGCGTGCAGGATGCGACGTTACCCGGTCGCCCCGATTTTGTGGTGGATGATTATCATTGTGTGATTTTTACTCACGGTTGTTTCTGGCACCACCACAATTGCTATTTGTTTAAAGTCCCCGCGACACGAACGGAATTCTGGCTGGAAAAAATAGGCAAAAATGTCCAACGCGATGCGCGGGATTGTGAAAAATTGCAGGTTCTTGGCTGGCGCGTACTGATTGTCTGGGAGTGCGCTCTGCGTGGTCGCGAAAAGCTGGATGATGAAGCGTTATCTGAACGTGTCATCGAGTGGATCTGCGGCGGTGGCGACACCGCGCAGATCGACACTCTCGGTATTCATTTACTGTAATGTCTTTTCCGACGAACTCGCGACGGCATCCGCTTTAACAGGGAACAGGTATTTCCCCAACGTTACCAGCACCACAGCAAACACGATCACGCCGAGCGCCAGCCATTCGATAGGGGCTAGTCTTTCTCCCCCCAGACCGGTACCTAACAGCACCGCAACAACCGGATTGACGTAGGCATAGCTGGTGGCTAGCGCCGGGCTGACATTGCGGATCAAGAACATATACGCATTAATGGCAATAATGGAGCCAAACAGGGCCAGGTAAGCCACCGCCATAAAGCCTGAAAATGTTGGCATGGTGGTCAGTTTTTCCCCGGAGAGTAACGATGCGCACATCAGCACAATACCGGCTGCTAACATTTCAATGGCTCCGGCCATCATGCCAACGGGTAGCGTAATGCGTGAACCGTACACCGAGCCAAATGCCCAGCTTATCGAACCGATCAGGATTAAAATAGCGCCCCACGGATTGCCACTTAAATTGCCTCCGCTGTTCAGCATGATGATCCCTGCGAGCCCAATCGCTATCCCCAACCATTCCAGTTTGCGCGTTTTGATGCCAAAAAAGTGGCTAAAACACAGCGTAAATAGCGGGACGGTGGCGACCACCACGGCGGCAATACCGGAAGGGACATTTTGATGTTCGGCGACGGTGACCAGTCCATTACCCACAGCCAACAGCAGGATACCAATTAACGCGGCGTTCAGGATTAAGCGTAAGGGGGGGAGCTTATGCCCGCGAATAAGTAAAAAACTTGTTAATAAAATTCCCGCAGAGAGAAAACGTACGGCTGCCATCATTAACGGCGGCCAGCTTTCAACACCAATGCGAATAACGAAGTACGTGGAACCCCAAATGATGTACAGCGCGAATAGCGCACTGAAAAGCGGTAACAATTGCCTGAAACGCATAATCCCTCACGGTAGAAATAAAAAGGTGCAACATAGTAAATGTCAAAACTATCTTACTGGCGAGATTTATAATTACGTGTCGATGTTAAAAACTTGTTGACCAGAAAGGTCAGTTTCAGCATGGCGTGTTTTACTTCATACTTATGACTGCAAAAAAATAATATTGAGGGTCAAAATTTTGGCAGGAAGTAGCTTACTAACCTTACTCGATGATATCGCCACGCTGCTGGATGATATATCAGTGATGGGAAAATTGGCCGCGAAAAAAACCGCGGGCGTGCTGGGAGATGACCTGTCGCTTAATGCGCAGCAGGTATCGGGCGTGCGGGCGAACCGTGAACTCCCGGTGGTCTGGAGCGTGGCGAAGGGGTCGTTTGTAAACAAAGTTATCCTTGTACCGTTGGCGCTATTGATAAGCGCATTTATTCCCTGGGCGATCACCCCATTATTAATGGTAGGTGGGGCGTTTCTCTGTTTTGAAGGGGTAGAAAAGGTTCTGCATACCCTGGAGGCGCGTAAGCACAAAGAAAGCCCGGAAGAGCGTCAGCAGCGTCTGGCTGCTCTGGCCGCACAGGATCCACTCACCTTTGAGAAAGATAAAATCAAAGGGGCAATACGTACTGACTTCATTTTGTCTGCCGAGATTGTTGCGATTACGCTGGGTATTGTAGCGGATGCACCTTTGCTGAATCAGGTGTTGGTGTTATCGGGTATCTCGTTAGTGGTGACCGTGGGCGTGTATGGCCTGGTCGGGATTATCGTTAAGCTTGACGACATCGGGTACTGGCTGGCAGAAAAACGTAGCCAACTTGCCCAGTCGCTGGGGAAAGGGTTGTTGGTGGTTGCTCCCTGGCTGATGAAAACACTTTCTGTGGTCGGTACATTGGCGATGTTTTTGGTGGGGGGCGGTATTGTGGTACACGGAATATCACCGCTGCATCATGCGATTGAACATTTTGCTCAACAGCAAAGTACATTGATTTCGCTAATGCTTCCGACCCTGCTTAACCTGGTGCTCGGCTTTATCATCGGTGGGATTGTCGTTCTGCTGGTGAAAGCTGTCGCCAGACTGCGCGGAGTTTCGCACTAATTGTTACAGGACTGATTATGCAAAACGCCTCTTTGTCATCTAAGGTGTAAAGGTTTCTCTTGATACAGGAGGCAGGTATGGTCTTTTCTGTCAGTGAGGAAGTCACCTCCAAAGAGGGTGGCCCACGTATGATCGTTACCGGGTATGCCAGCGGAATGGTGGAGTGTCGCTGGTACGACGGCTTTGGCGTTAAACGGGAAGCATTCCGTGAAGATGAACTGGTGGTGCCGGGCGAGCGAAGACAGCTCTGTCAGGATGCCTGAACATTTGACTCGACCGTAACCTGGTGATCTCTCACCCATTAGTTATATTTATCATTTTTGTGAGAATTATTTACTTGTCAGGCAAAAAAATTGCAGATAAGGTTTGGTTCACATCAGATTTTCTGGTGTAACGAATTTACAAGTGCTTCTTGCATAAGCAAGCTTGATCCCGACCCGATAAGGGCCGGGATTTTTTTCGCCCTCAGTCAGCGATTGATCTCCGATACGCTAAAGTCATGGATATCAAGCTCGAACGCGTCGGCCAGTTCATGCCATGTATGGTAATCTCGGCCGTCGACGCTAACGCGCTCCGGGTCATCCTGGCTGCGATGAATTTCACTCTCGCAGATTTCGTTGATTGCCTTTAGCAGCGCGTCGACATCGACGCTGACTTCACGTTTGGCCGTATCGCTGTACTCTTTCGCGGTTTTCATCCTCATACCTCTCAACCGTTAAGGATACCGGGGGAGCGTACCCAAACATCAGATACGCACAACTTAAGTATAGACCGTCGATAAAACCCGCAATCGCGCGTGCAGAGCGCTGCCAGAAAAAGGAATTTGTTCTACACTGGCACAAAGCCACAGGAGGAAAACTATGAAGGTGAATGATCGGGTCACAGTCAAAACGGACGGCGGTCCTCGTCGACCGGGCGTGGTACTGGCAATCGAAGAGTTTAGTGAAGGCACCATGTACCTGGTTTCGCTGGAAGACTACCCGCTCGGTATCTGGTTCTTTAATGAATCAGGTCATCAGGATGGTATCTTTGTGGAAAAAGTGGAGTGAGATGAGTTCCGCTGTTTGATTCTGACTGGTGGAGTCGCCACCAGTCAGAACGTCTTAGCGCATATTCACAAAGATACCATTGGTGACGTTATCCGTAAGTCTCACCACGTGATAGATAACTTGCTTATTATGCGTCTTAATCTTTCGTTTTATATTCCCCTTATGGGATGACACCGTCTTGGCTTTGATATTCATTTGATCCGATATCTGTATTGTTCCCTGACCCTCCATCCACATACGCAGCATGCTGGATTCGGTTCGACTTAATGATAATGTCGGCAGATTCACATCAATAGCAATATCTACTTCTTTTTTCAGAATATCGCCAAGTAGTTTATCCAGTGAGTCAGGTTTAATCGATTTAGAACTAATCAATAAGTTTTTTCTGACGAGTAGATATTCATCAAAATGCACGTTGGCAATTGCCATAAACACAATAAATAATGTGCTGGGATGCTGATTAATGATTTGCTTTATTTGCTGGCTATTAGCAGGATCGTGGATAAAGCAGTCCTCATTAATAAACACCACAGCGGGTTGTTGAGAGACACAGGCGAGACTGAGTTCATCAACGTTGGAAATGTTGTTGATTTCCCTTTTTTTCACTCCCCGACTTACCAGATACCCGGTTAACCCTAGTCGGGTGTAACTGCATAAATCCATAATAATCGTTGACATGGCATACCCTCACTCAATGCGTAACGATAATTCCCCTTACCTGATTATTTCATCACAACTAAACGGAATAATAACGACCCAAGATGACGCTTTCGCTGTTTTTCAGGCGAATTTACTATCCCGTAAAGTTGCGTATAATTTGCCAGGAAACATCTTAAAGTAAAGTGAATGTTGCGTTATGTGAGTGAGGCAAAAACAAATAAGCCGCGACAGAGATATCCTGGTGGATGTTGTCACTTTTTAAAATTAGGACAATCCTTAGTAAAACAGGATAAAAATTAAGGGTTATTATTTTCCAGGCATTTCGCTAACGATATCGGCCAGTAAATTAAAAATCTCACTGAATAATCGTTCGCAGAATGGCGCAATTAATGGCATTAGCGCCGCCATCAGTGAAATACCTACGGTCAGAGTGAGAGGAAAGCCGATGACGAAAACCGACAGCTGTGGCGCCATGCGATTTAACAAACCAAGTGCGAGGTTCAGCGTGAGTAGCAGCGTCATTACCGGCAGGGCCAGCATTAGCCCGTTGAGGAAAATCAGGCTGCCCGCCCGTGCCAGCGCGAGAAACGCATTGCTGTTCACCGGATTGCCACCGATGGGCAGAGTATGAAAAGTATCTACCAGCAGCGAAATCAGCCATAAATGACCGTTAAAGGTCAGGAACAGCAGCATGGCGAGCATGTCGATCAGTCGTGCCAGAACCGGCATATTCAGACGGCTACCGGGATCGAAGAACGTCGCGAAGGAAAGGCCCATTTGCAGGCCAATTAATTCCCCGGCGGTACGTACCGCGGCAAACGCAAACTGCATGGTGAAGCCTAAAGCGATACCGATCAGGATTTGTTGCATTGCCTGCCATAGTGCGCCGATCGAAAAGATGGGGACGTCAACGGCGGGAATTGACGGGGCGATAACGACGGTTATCATCAACCCCAGCCCCAGCTTTACCCGTTTGGGGATGGCTCGTTCACTGAGGATGGGGGCCGTTGAGATGAGCGCCAGTATGCGCAGCAAAGGCCAGAAGTATAAATTCAGCCAGTGGAGCCACTCAACGCTGGTCACCTGCAACATAACGTTGTCTACCCGATGATGTAGGGGATATTGCTGAACAGCGTACGCACGTAGTCGAGCAGCAGGTTAAGCATCCACGGGCCAGCAACAATGATGGCAATAAACACCGCGACAATTTTGGGAATGAAGGACAGCGTCATTTCGTTAATCTGGGTCGCCGCCTGCAGAATACTGATGATAAGACCTGTGACGAGAGCGACCAACAGCAAAGGCGCAGCAAGGGCCAGGGCGACTTTCATCGCCTCTGTGCCCATCATCATGACCGATTCAGGAGTCATTTCGCGCCTCTAACTGTAAAAGCTTTGTGCTAGCGAGCCGACAAGTAGCTGCCAACCGTCTACCAACACAAACAGCATCAGCTTAAACGGCAACGCGATTGTGGCTGGCGGTACCATCATCATCCCGAGCGCCATCAGTACGCTGGCGATCACCAGGTCGATAATCAGAAACGGAATAAAAATGGTAAAACCTATCTGGAATGCTGTTTTCAACTCACTGGTGACATAAGCGGGTAGCAAAATTCGCATCGGCACGGCTTCTGGTCCCTGTAATGGACCGCTGTTTGCTAAGCGCGCGAAGAGGGCCAGATCGGCTTCACGGGTCTGGCGCAACATAAACTCACGCAGCGGCTGGGCGCCTTTCTCCATAGCTTCCTGCATGGAGATCTTCTCTTCGCTGAACGGTTGATATGCGTCGACGTAGATTTTATCGATCACCGGCGACATGATGAAAAAGGTCAAAAAGAGCGCCAGGCCCAGTAGCACCTGGTTAGGTGGTGCAGAGGGGGTACCCAGCGCATTTCGCAGGAGACCGAAAACAATGATGATGCGGGTGAAGCTGGTCATCATCAGCAAAATTGCAGGCAGGAACGTCAGCGAGGTGATGAACACCAGTGTCTGCACGGGCAAAGACCAGCTTTGTCCGCCGCCCGGCAATGGCTGACTAACCAGACCCGGGAGTTGGGCGAGGGCAACGGGACTGAAAAGCCACAAGCCTGCCAGCGTGAGGGATAACAAACGGCGCATCAGGATCTCCCAGGACGCTTAAGCAAACTCTTCATCATGGCCTGGAAATCCGCAGGGGAGGCCGTTTTTTCTTCTGCATCGGCAGGTGCCGGGGGCAGGGTGTGCAGGACGTTAATCTGCGAGGCTGTGACACCCAGTACCAGACGGGCATCTTCGACCTCGACAATCACCACGCGCTCACGTGGACCCAATGAGGTGCTGGCTGCGACTTTCAGCCCGCGAGTACCGGCACTTTTGGGGGCAAATCCCAGACGTTTAATGACCCAGGCCACCGCCAGGATCAAGACGATGATCCCGAGCAGCGCGCCGCTTACCTGCACCAGCGGTGAACCGGGAACGGCGGCGGGTTGAGAAACGGTAGCCTGGGTATTCATGATTAACGGCTCAGACGGCGCATACGTTCAGACGGGGTGATAATGTCAGTGATACGCACACCGTATTTATCCGCGACCACGACGACTTCGCCCTGGGCAATCAGATAACCGTTGATCAGGATATCCAGCGGTTCGCCTGCCAGACCATCCAGTGCGACAACCGACCCCTGCGTCAGGCGCAGCAGCTCTTTGATGGTCATGCGGGTACGGCCCAGTTCGACGGTCAGTTTGACCGGAATGTCCATGATCAGGTCGATGTCCTGCAAAGCACCGCTGACGTCGCCGCCACCTAACTGCTGGAATACCGCATCGGCCGCACTTTTGGTGGGCGTGGTTTTTTGCTCGTTTAACGCGTCAGCCCACAGATCGTCCAATGCGCCAGTGTTCTCATCGGACGGATTATTCATATCACTCATTTGGGCTGTTCCTCATTCAGCGAATTCAAAATCGGGTTTATCAGATGTTCTACGCGTAACGCATACTGACCGTTTACAGTGCCATACTGGCTGGTCAGCACAGGCACGCCGTCCACATGAGCAATAATGCGGTCGGGTTTTTCAATCGGCAGTACATCGCCGGGTTTCAGTTTTAAAATCTGGGATAGCCGCAGCGGAATGTCGGCAAAGTTTGCCACCAGCTCCAGCTCAGAATGCTGAACCTGACGCACCAGATTATTGCGCCAGTTCTGATCTTCATTACGCGAGTTTTCCAGCGGCGGATTCACCAGCAGCTCACGCAACGGCTCAATCATGCTGAATGGCAGACAGATGTTAAATTCACCGGTCAGGTTGCCAATTTCAACGTGGAACGGGGTGTTCACCACAATATCGTTCGGGGAGGTGGTGATATTGGTAAATTTCACCTGCATCTCGGAACGGACGTATTCCACTTCCAGCGGGTTGATGGCCTTCCACGCGTCGCTGTAGCTTTCCAGCGCCAGCTTCAGCATGCGGTTGATAACGCGCTGTTCCGTGTGCGTAAATTCGCGGCCTTCCACTTTCGTCGGGAAACGACCGTCACCACCGAACAGGTTGTCTACGGCGATAAATACCAGACTTGGTGAGAACACCACCAGACCCGTACCGCGCAGCGGCTTCAGGTGGATTAAGTTCAGGTTGGTCGGAACCGGTAAGTTGCGCGCAAATTCGTGGTAAGGCTGGATACGGATCGCCCCCACGGTAATATCTGGGCTACGGCGCAACAGGTTAAATAACCCCATACGGAACTGGCGCGCGAAGCGTTCGTTAATGATCTCCAACGCCTGTAAACGCTCACGTACTACGCGACGCTGAGTGTTGGGATCATAAGGACGAATATCGCTTTCTTTTGCGATACCTGAAATTGGTTCGTCTTTGGTTTCGCTATCGCCGTTCAGCAATGCGTCGATTTCTGCCTGAGAAAGAATACTGTCGCCCATGTCTTTACCGCAGAATAAAAGCTGTATAAAGAACGTCGGTGACAACCTGTTTCGGTTGCCCAACAACAAGCGGAGTCGCCAGCGTCTCTTTGATGGCGGTAATCAGCTGTTGCTTACCTTCCTCGGTGGCGAGTGTGGCCGCATTCTGACGAGAAAATAGCAGCAGCAAGCGGCTGCGCACTTCCGGCAGATATTCGTTAAGACGTGAACGTGTCGCCTCATCTTTCATGCGCAGTGTGATACCGATATACAGCACACGGTCTGCATCACCCAGATTGACGGTAAAGGTATCCAGCGCAAAGAACACCGGGGCTGGCGGTGGAGCCGGTTCCGCTTTGACGCTGGCGGAAGGCTGCTGCTGCATGCGCCAGTAGCTATAACCTGCAGTTGCGCAGGCGGCGAGGGTAATTAATACCAGCAGAGGGATCCAAATAGCGCGTTTACTTTTTTTGTTAATCGCGGAGTCAGTCATCAGATACGGGCTTCCTGTTTCGGTACAGCTTATGGGCTGATTATCCCGTGTCCTGTCCACGACAAAGCGTGGAAAAGACGCGGATAATCATGCTACCTCTGGCGTTAGGCGAAGATGTCTACTGCGCCATTGCCGCGGGCAGCGGCTTGCAGCGAGGCTGGGGTTGCCAGTATTGCGTCATCTTCAGCGGCAAAAATGTCTTGTCCTTGAGCGCGACCAGACTGCTGTTGCTGTCCGGAAGACTGCTGATGGCCAGCGAAGCTTTCACTGCTGATGTTGCTTTGCCCCAGTTGGATCCCGCTTTCAGCCAACTGTGTACGCAGCATCGGTAATGCGGCTTCCAGTGCGGCGCGCACGTGACTGTGCGGTGAAACCATTTGTAACTGTGCGAGGTTATCGTCCAGCTTGAGCGAAATATGTACCTGACCCAGGTCCTGCGGATGCAGACGCAGCTCTGCGCTTTGCTGGCCCTGGCGCGTGAACAAGGTGACGTGCTGGCTCAGCGATTGCTGCCATTCATGGCTACCTAACGGAGCGCTTAACACCGGCGCGGCCGTCGGTAACGGTTGTGCGTGTGTTTGTGGACCACTTAGCGGGGCCACAGTCATGCCAATGCTGGTCGGTGACGGGGTGCTGTCGATTTCAGCTCTGGCGTTCACTGCTGCCGTCAGCGGGGTTAATGTTGGATTGTTTGCCTGATTAGCACCACCGCCAGCAATCGTGACATCCGCTTTGCCTTTTTTGGCATCGCCCGGCAGTAATTCGTCTGCATTATCAGTCGCCGCGCCGTGTACCGCGCCTCGTGACAATGCGGAAAGCGCCGCATCAACAGGGGCTGGTGCGCTGTCGACGGCAGGCGTAGCCAGTGGTTGTCCTGGCAGCATGGCGAACAACGCGCTCAGGTTGGCGAGATCGTCATCACTCAGCGTAGTGTTTTTTTCGTCCTGCTGAGCGACTTTGCCCAGTGTCGTCAGGGCATTCGCTTTCAGTGAAGGCGTGAGAGCGGACAACAGTTGCTGAGCGTCAGTCATGTCGGCAAGAGAAGTCTCGGTTTGCAGCTCCTGTTGCGCCAGCAGATCGGTTAATTTGACCGACGGTGTGGCATCGCCATTTTTTTGCAGCAACCCTTTTTGCAGCTTACTGCTGGCCGCCTGTAAGTCGGCAAGCGACAGCGGGGCGTCTTTACCTTGTGCGTCGCCCGCACCTAATGCGCCAGCCAGTAGCGCTAAAAAATCCTCGGGTGAATCTACCGCTTTGCCTGACTGAAGACCTGCGGCTACATCGGTGTCGGTGGTAATCAGTTGGGGTAAAGTAATCATTCGGGTTTCCTCATAGCTGCGCGCTGAGCAAATTCATCCATTTTTTTCTGATCCAGACGGTTTTCGGCCAGTAACGCCGCCGAGGTTTGTCTGTCCTGCAACGTCTGCCACGCCTGTAATCGTTGTTTTTTGTCGCGCCAACTGTTCAATGCCTGGTCTACTTTCTGTGTCCATTGATTGAGCTGTTGGCGATGTTGCTCAATCGCTTTTTCCAGCGTCTGAATAAATTGTTGGTAATTGATCCAGCGATTGCTGGTAATACCCTGGCCCATATCGGTATTCAGATTGTTGCGATACTCATGCTGATAATCGATCAGCATTTTTAACTGTTCTTCCGCCTGCTGACAGCCACGACGCATCTCTCCCAATAAGACAGCAGCGTCATCTACCTCTTTTTCAGCCAGGTCTTTCAATGTTGCTAATGCACCATGTTGTGCCATGACCTATGCTCTCCTGCTTAATCACACACCAGGGAAAATCAGTTCCAAAGCTTGTAGAGAATCTTCCCAGTCAGCCCGTTCAAAAATACCTTGCTGTAAGAATGCTTCCAGCTGCGGCCATAAGGCGATGGCTTTATCCAGCATCGGATCGCTGCCTTTGGCATACGCCCCCACGCTGACCAGATCGCGGTTACGCTGGAAACTGGACAGCAACTGTTTAAAGTTACGCACCCGTGCATAGTGTTTTTCACTAATGAGCGCGGTCATGGCACGGCTGATCGAGGCTTCAATATCGATGGCCGGATAGTGACCCGCCTCGGCCAGATGACGAGACAGCACAATGTGACCGTCCAGAATCGCGCGCGCGGAATCGGCAATCGGGTCCTGTTGGTCGTCACCCTCGGTCAGTACCGTATAAAACGCGGTAACTGAACCGCCTCCATGGATACCGTTACCGGCCCGTTCGACCAGCGCCGGTAACTTAGCGAATACTGAGGGTGGATAACCTTTGGTTGCCGGTGGCTCGCCGATCGCCAGGGCTATCTCACGTTGTGCCATCGCGTAGCGGGTGAGGGAGTCCATAATCAGCAATACATGCAGTCCGCGATCGCGAAAATCTTCGGCGATGCGCGTGGCGTAGGCCGCACCTTGCATACGTAACAGCGGCGAGACGTCCGCCGGAGCGGCAATCACTACCGAGCGTGCGCGACCGTCAGCGCCGAGAATATTTTCAATAAAATCTTTAACTTCGCGACCACGCTCGCCAATCAGACCCACGACGATAACATCGGCCTGGGTATAGCGCGCCATCATGCCGAGCAGGACGCTTTTACCGACGCCGGAACCTGCGAAAAGCCCCATACGCTGGCCGCGGCCAACGGTTAACAACGCGTTGATGGGGCGTACGCCGGTATCCAGGACGTGTTCAATTGCGGTCCGTTGCAGCGGGTTAAACGGCGGTGTAATCAGCGCGCCGGTTTCGGTGGTATCCGGGGCGGGCAGTCCGTCGAGCGGTTTGCCGCTACCGTCCAGCACACGACCCAGCAGAGCAGGGCCAAGCGGTAATTGCTTCCCGCTTTGCAGACCTTCTCCGGCAATGTTCTTCGCGTATACGCGTGCGCCGGGCAGAACGCCTTCGACTTCTTCGAGCGGCATCAGAAACAGACGTTGACCGTTAAAGCCCACGACTTCGCTTTCGACCTCCTGGGTTTCATTGCCGTCCTGACGTTCAATGACGCAGGTGGCACCGAGCGGCAGCTGTAACCCCGTGGCTTCCAGCACCAGCCCGGTTGCGCGGGTCAGGCGACCATAACGACGCACCGCAGGCAGCAGTGACATTTTCTCTTCGAAGTTGTCCAGCGTATTGAGCCAGCGAGTCAGGCGAGTGGTCATTACACGACCCCCGGCGCTGCCAGACGGCAGAGTTCTTGCCAGCGCGTGGCGACGCTGGCATCCAGATCGCCTTCATCAGCTGAGACTTTACAACCGCCGTGATGCAGCGTGGGATCGCCGCGTAGCCGCCAGCCGTGCAGGCTGAGAGTGGCACCGAGCATCTCCTCCACACGCTGGAGATCGTCCGGATGTACGCGCAGCTGCGGTTTACCGCTAAACAGCGGTTCCTGTTGCAATAACTGTTGGATTTGCTTAATCAGCGCCGCGTTATCCACGATTGGCGTCTGACCAATCACCTGACGCGCAGCTTCCAGCGCCATTTGCATCAGTCGCGAGGCAATGACGCTATCCAGCGCGTCCAGCGTATTCTGAAACTCACTCACCAGCTGCTGCATGCGGGCATGGATCGGCGCATGCTGTGCTCGCGCCTGGTTCTGGCCTTGCTCCAGCCCCTGGCTCAGACCTTCCTGATAGCCTTGTTCGTGACCTTTCTGTCGACCTTCCGCCAGCCCCGCGTTATACCCTTGCTCATGGGCCTGCATTTGCAGCTGTGCGAGCTGCTGTTCAAGCTGTTGCTCTGCGGAAAGCTGTGGCTCTTCAGCTTCTTCTGACAGCGGCGTTTCGCTGTGGTCGGCCAGTACGAACTCCGCCATCGGTGGGGCGAGGTCGTCCGGAGTCCAGACTTTCCACGGCAGTTCGTTAGACATAGGTATCCTCGCCGCTGCCTATCACCATCTCGCCGGTTTCCGCCAGACGACGCACAATAAGCAGAATGGCTTTCTGTTCGTTTTCCACTTGCGACAAACGCACCGGGCCGCGGTTGGCAAGGTCGTCGCGCAGAATATCGGCAGCACGTTGCGACATGTTGCGCAGGAACTTCTCGCGTAGCGGCTGTTCGGCACCTTTCAGGGCAATCAGCAGCGATTCGGAATCCACTTCCTGCAACAGGCGCTGGATACTGCGATCGTCGACGTCCACCAGGTTTTCGAACAGGAACATCTCGTCGATAATTTTCTGTGCCAGCTCGCCGTCGAATTCGCGTACGGCGGTAATAACCGCTTCTTCCTGCTGGGTTTTCATCAGGTTGATAATTTCTGCTGCCGTTCTCACGCCGCCCATTTTGCTGCGCTTGAGGTTCTGACCATCGAGCAGACCGTTCAGTACCTCGGTCAGTTCTGCCAGCGCGGCAGGCTGCACGCCGCCGAAGGTGGCGATACGCAGCATCACGTCGTGACGTAAACGCTCGTCGAACAGCGCCAGAATATCGGCGGCCTGGCCCCGTTTGAGGTGCACCAGAATGGTGGCGATAATCTGTGGATGCTCGTCGCGGATAAGGTCGGCGGCGCTTTGTGGCTCCATAAAGTTGAGCGTTTCAATGCCGCTGGTGGTATCGCGGGTTTCCAGAATATCTTCCAGCAGGCTGGAGGCGCGTTCCTCGCCCAGCGCTTTCACCAGCACGGAGCGCAGATATTCGTTGGCGTTGATATTCAGCGCGGCAAATTGTTCTGCTTCTTGCTCAAACTCGGCCAGCACTTCCGTCAACTGTTTGTTGGAGATCTGGCGTACGTTCGCCATCGCTGTACTGAGCGCCTGAACTTCGCGCGTGGAAAGGTGTTTAAATACCTCAGCCGCGCGATCTTCGCCAATGGTCATCAGCAGGATGACGCTTTTATCGGTACCGGTAAGGGCATTACTCATGATCGTTACTCATCCACTGGCGAATGACCAGCGCCACGACGCGCGGATCGTTATCTGACATTTCACGAATACGCTGGCTCATCACTTCTGCACCCAGACGTTGATTCGTACGACGCTGCTGGGTTTGTTCGTCTTTGCTGAGGCGAACTTCTACCGCTTCTTCGGTTTCCTGACGGATACGCGTTTGTTCCTGTACCGCTTTTGCTTCTTCGCTGCGGCGAACCAACTGCGGGCGAACAGCCTTACGCCACAGGATCCAGGCAACAAGCAGCACCAGCAACCAACGGCCTGCGGTCATCAACTGTTCAATAAAGACCTGCTGTTTCCAGAACGGCAGCTCACCTATGGAATCGTCGGTCGCCGTGAACGGAGAGTTCACCACGTTCAGGGTATCGCCACGTTTGTCGGAGAAGCCCATCGCTTCGCGGGTCAGGTCCTCAATCTGTTTCATCTGATCTGCGGTTAACGGCAGCGGTTTACCGTCCGGCAACGTTTTATAGTTGACCACCACTGCAACCGAGAGACGCTGCACATCGCCGACGTTCATTTTGGTGTGGCGAATGGTACGGTCGACTTCATAGTTGCTGGTTTCATTACGCTGCGTACTGCGTGGACCAGCATTATTGTTGTTATTTGCCGTTTGCGCGGTTTGCGCATTTTGCTGATTAGCCGGAGGGGTGGCGATTGGCGCGGTATTAGCCGGTGCTGGTTGATTAGACAATGCGCCCGGTACGCCGCCTGGCGCTCCGCTACCGATCTGCTCGCTGACGTTTAACTGGCGTGAACGCAGCACGGCCTGGGAATCATCACCGTTTGGACGGTACTGTTCTTCGGTTTGCTCTTTATTAGCAAAATCCAGTTGCGCGGTGACCTGCGCATGTACGTTACCGTTGCCGACAATCGGCGACAGGATCGATTCGATACGACGTTGAACGCGCCCTTCGACATCGCTGGCGTATTTCAACTGCGCATCGTTAAGATCGCGGCTGCTGGTGTTCGACTGAGTTAACAGATGACCCGCCTGGTCGACCAGCGTAACGTTACCCGGCGGCAAGCCTGCAACAGCGCTGGAAACCAGATGCGTGACCGCACTGATTTGACCTTCATCCAGTGCGCGGCCAGGTTCAAGGTTAACGGTCACGGAGGCTGAAGGTGCTTTTTGCTCACGCACAAACAGCGACGGTTTTGGCATTGCCAGATGCACGCGGGCGCGTTTTACCGGTCCCAGCGTTTCAATGGTACTGGCTAATTCACCTTCCAGCGCACGCTGGTAGTTGACCTGCTCGCTAAACTGGCTAATACCAAACTTTTCCTGGTCCAGCAGCTCAAAGCCAACGGCGCCGCCCTTCGGCAGACCTTGTTGTGCCAGACGTAATCGCAATTCGTGAACTTTATCGGCAGGAACTTCTATAGCACCGCTTCCCTCAGTAAAACGATAGGGAACGTTCATCTGCGTCAGTTGGGTGACAATCGCGCCACCATCCTGATCGGATAGGTTGCTGAACAGTGTGCGGTAGTCAGGTGTTTTGGCCCACAGGACCATAGCCACGATGATAGCGACGGCAGCGGCTCCCGCCACAATCAGAGGAATTCTGGGATTCGCGCGCAGGCGGTTTAACCACTCGAGAGGTTTAAGCTGGGTTGCAGTCGATGCTGTCGCACTCATCTCGCACCTCGTGGCTTATCGTGGACGGCGTTTTTTGCAAAGTGGAACAAGACTCACTCCCGGGTCAGCAAACTCGAAAAATTGACGGTCTCATTATTTGCGGTTTCGAATTTTTCTATGCGTTAAAAACCGTGGTTTTTTATCGTTATTTAACGCCTTTATCTTATTGACTAACTGGTAATCTCAGCTAAGTAAAAAATCATCCAGGGGATCAGAATGTCGGCAATACAGGGGATTGAAGGGGTCATCAGCCAGTTACAGGCCACGGCGATGTCAGCAAAAATGCAGGATATGCAGCCACAACCGACCGTGAGTTTTGCCGGTCAGCTGCATGCGGCGTTAGACCGAATCAGCGATGTGCAAACCGCGTCCCGTACGCAGGCTGAGAAATTTACCCTCGGTGAACCGGGTATTGCGTTAAATGATGTGATGACCGATATGCAAAAAGCGTCGGTCTCGATGCAGATGGGTATTCAGGTGCGTAACAAACTGGTGTCGGCCTACCAGGAAGTGATGTCGATGCAGGTGTAGGTTCACTAACCTAAATCTGCGGTTTAATATAAAAGTGCATGGATGCACATCACATCGGTCAAACTCCCGGCATTTTATCTCAGTGAAGTTTCCTGTATGTACCGTAAGGTATGCCTGATGCTGAGCCGTCGTCATGAATCCCATCTTGCCGAATAAAAAGCCCTCAAATTTCAGTATGAGGGCTCGTAATAGCTAATTATTGTATTTCCCCAAAAAGACTATGGCGGTGTTATCTGAAATAAATAATGAGTAATACTGGTTAGAGGATACCGGTTTGATTCCTTTGCTTATCATATTAGCCAGTTTATTTTTGTTTTCTTGCACATCACTATAACCATGCTGTGTTTGTAATAATCCTTTGTTAATTAATTGGAAGGATGCTAAAAACTCAGTGGCTGGAAAAACGAAATGACCTACAAGCGGTTTGTTTTCTATTATCAGTTTTGCTCTTTCATTTGCATTTAACTGGCCTACAGTCCCAATCGAAACGATGTTCTTATGATTTGCAATATCCTGCGCAATCATGTTGAAAACAAAATCTTCATATTCTTGTTGTGCTTTCATTGTGTTGCCCAGTTGAGCGCTAAAGGCAAGTGAGGCAATAACAGGAATCAGTGCTGCATATTTGAGGCGAGGGGCAAAATGCATGATTGGTATAGCAATTATAACCATTATAACTGAAAAGGAAACTAAAGTACGTGGAAGTACAGGTGCATCCTGAAGCAATATGGTTGGCCCCATAAGAGACACAATAAATATTAAAAAGGAAATGGCCCCATATAGAATAAAAGACACGATATTTCCTATGCGTGCGCGATAGGAAATGAACATAAAAACACAGCATATTAATATCGGGATTGCGAAATAGATGTAAACCGGATGATAAAGATAAGAAAGGACTAACGCTTTTAAAGAAGCTAATGTTCCTATGAGGTAATCCAATCCTCCTTTATCCAAAGGTATTAGCTCTGCACGAGAGTTGTTTTTTGGAGAAAGGAAAAGTATATAGATAATGTAAAACGATAAAAAAAGAATTGTTTTCTTGAATAAAAAGATTACGAATTCTTTGACTTTTACGTGTTGTTTTATCGCTATAATTATTACGTCAATAGCAAGTAAACCAATAAAAACGTTTGCACATGGCTGATACAATGTTAAAGCTAATACTCCTGATATTAGTTTTGTCGCAATCTCTAGTGCCAAATTTTTATTTGAATATGTATACGCAATTACTGCAAGGAAAAAAGCGATAGACATTCCCAAACTATCGTATCGATAAGAGATATTTTGCAGAATGAATGGATTGAATATTAAAAGTGCGGCAACCATTTTTGCATTTGCAACATCTGATCTGATCAAATGTTTACTGAGCGCAAGTGAAGATGCACCTAAAAATACACAGGACGCGAGCATCGTGTACGGAAATAAGTCAAGATTGTAATGACCACTTGCAGAAAAAAATCTTGCTAAAATATCTGCAAAAGGACGGCCTAAGCCACGCCAACCATAATACCCACTTATGGATCTATCTAAGTCGTCCCTATAGTATATTCCAGCTTGTATTAAAGGATAGATGAATAATAGAGCCAGTCCTGAGTAAATTAAGAGTAATTTCTTGTCGAGTTTAGAGAACATTTTTATTTCCATCTTGTTTTTTAACTATATAGCGTGGACGTTGCTTGCTTTCGATGTATATTCTGCCTATGTACTCTCCTAACACACCTATTCCAATTAGCTGAACACCACCAAGGAAGAGAATAGAAACAATAATAGATGGATATCCCGCCACCGGGTTTCCCCAAAATATTTTATCGGCAATCATCCACGCTCCGTACAAGAAGGATAAAGCAGCGACAAAAAAACCAATGTAAGTCCAAATCCGGAGTGGAAACGTCGAAAAACTGGTAATGCCCTCTAGTGCGAGATTCCACAATTTCCAACCGTTAAATTTTGAGTTGCCCGCAATACGCCCGGCTCGTGTGTATTCGACGACATCAGTACGACCACCAACCCAGCTCAGAATGCCTTTCATAAATAGGTTACGTTCTGGCATGAGTTTTATGTTCTCTACTACATGGCGGGACAGGAGTCTAAAGTCGCCAACGTTCTCTTCTATTTTGGGGTCACTGATTTTATTGTGTAATTTATAAAACCATTCAGCGGTTTTACGCTTTAGTTTCCCATCTGTAGAGCGGTCAGAACGCTTTGCCAGTACAATATCTGCACCTGACTGCCATTTCTCTATCATGGCCGGAATAACGTCAATGGGATCTTGTAGGTCAACATCAATCGGAATGACGGCTTCACCAGTGGCATAGTCAAGCCCCGCGCATATGGCTGGCTCTTTTCCAAAATTACGGGTAAATGAAACAGGAACCACGAGCTTATCAGATATCGCAAGCGCGTTGATCATTGATTCTGTTGCGTCTTTGCTTCCGTCATTGATGAATACGATTTCTACATCATGCTTTTTGAGTTCTTCAAATTCGCGAACATTTTTATAGAAAATTAGTATCGCGTCCTCTTCGTTAAAGACCGGAACGACCAAAGATATTTTCATTTCGCATCCCTAAAGACAATGAACTTAGAATAAATGAAACCGCATACCAAACTGATGGCTGAGAATAAGATTAAAGTGATGATAGGTGCCATACCTGACTTATCAGCACACAATCCTACAGCAGCGCTGAGTGTGCCCATGAAGCCAACATAGAGCATGTAGCGCATGGTTGTAGTCGATGACTTGAAAGTGAATCTTGCGTTTGCAAAGAAGCTGAACGATACCGCCACGAGGAAACCAGAAAAATTACCGAGAGCTTGTCCGGTGTGCAGTCCGTATATGCATATAGCAAAGACAATCCAGTGAATCATCGTGTTGATGACCCCTATTGATGTGTACTTTGCGAATAGTTTAAACATTATAAAAATCAGCGAATTCTTAGAGTCCGACAGTTTACCATCTGAGAATGGAACGATCGACCTGTGATGTTAAGTAGAGGAAACAAAGGCGGGAGCGCAAAGTCATGCACCTGATGTCGAGGCATGTTTAGTCACTGAACATTCTCCCGCCGCGCCAGGCAACGGGAGAATCGCATTACTTCTGAATCAAATAGCGGATCGTTGGGCCATCCTGCTGAATATCCAGCACCGTATAGCCGTGATTACGCGCATCCAGTGGAATATTGTTGATTGACTGCGGGCAATCGCTCACCACTTCCAGAATTTCACCTTTCTTCAATTGCGGCATCGCTTCCAGCGTGGCGACAGCCGGGTATGGACACGGTTCGCCGACCATATCGAGGCGATAATCAGGCACGATATTTTTCATACAGACTCCTTGGCAGGCGTCAGTCCTGCGCGACGGAAGAAGCGTTTTTCCCAGCCGATAATGAGCATCAGCGCGGCAAACAACAGCAGATAGGTTACCAGCAGACCACCGAGCGGACCGAAGGTGTTGAGCAGATTCACTTTGTCCCAGTTGGTGGCAAGCGCGGGAGCAAAATCATCCCAGTAGTAGGCCAGAATGGTCGAGCCAATAACGTTGCCCAGACCAACCCACCAGTAATGCACCTGGCCTTCAACGGCGCGGTACATCCAGCCGGTTTCACATCCGCCCGCTAAAACGATGCCAAAGCCGAACAGCAAGCCGCCGATCACCGCATTTGGACCCGCCCACATGATTTTAGGCTCGACGCCCAGTTGCACGTAGCTAAAGATACCGATGGCGCTGACTGCCATCCCGAAGATGATCGCTTTTGCCATATGGGTGCGACCGGAAATCCACAGGTCGCGGAAGGCGGAGGTGAAGCAGATTTGCGCCCGTTCGATCAGCAGACCGAACCCAACGCCAAATAGCATCGCCAGACCGAGCTTGGGTTTATCCATCGCGGTGAGCAGCGCCCAGCCGATCATGCCGATAAACACCAGCATGCCAAGGCGGAAACGGCGACGGGCCTGATCCGGCTTTTGCGTCAACGGCGAAGCGGCGGAGACTTTCTGCATTTTGACCGGAATACGAAACATCGGCAGCAGGGTAAAGCGTGCGCCAAACCATGAGCCGATTGCCGTTGCCAGCGCGAAAAACCAGGCATGTAGCGAGAACTGTGGAATGCCGGTGAAGAATGCGGCCAGGTTGCAGCCCATCGCGAGCCGGGCGCCGAATCCGGCGATCATCCCGCCGACTATCGCCTGCATAATGCGCACCCGACTGCGCGGCATGCGTAACTTGACGTTGTTAGCCCACAGTGCGGCAGCAAAACAGCCACCGAACATACCGAGGATCATCATGCCGTCAATGCGGGTCAGGGGCGAGCCTTCGAGATGAATCAGCTTGTAGTATCCCCACTCTTCGGCGTGCACGCCAAACAGTTGCAGGATTTGCCCACCCCAACGGGTGAATTCACCGGTAACGGCCCAGAAGGTTCCCGTAATGCCGAAATAATAAGTGGAGAGAATACCCGCTGCGATGACCGCAGGGGCGGGGGCCCAAAATTTAATTAACCAGGCCTGTTTGAAGTGTTGCCATGACATGCGTTGCGCCTCTGAACTCAGAAGGTATGTAACAAGAAGTGTGGATACTACACCGTTCATAATTTTTGACTATGAGTAATAAGAGGTAATACCGTCTGGATCAATCTTTCTCAACGCTGCCGAAAGGCTGGCGACATCAGGCCTTTAATGCCACAATCCCATTTTCTTCGCATGCAGGATGAATGATGAAAAAATTAGCAATCGTTGGTGTATTTCTGGCGCTTACCGGATGCGCCGAAGTAGAAAATTATAACGACGTGGTGAAAACGCCAGCGCCAGCCGGTCTGGAAGGATACTGGCAGTCAAAAGGTCCGCAACGCAGTCTGGTAAGCCCGGAAGCGATTGCCAGCCTGGTGATAACGAAAGAGGGCGATACGCTGGATTGTCGCCAGTGGCAGCGGGTGATCGCGCTGCCGGGGAAACTGACGATGCTCTCTGGCGATCTCACCAACGTGACGGTGAAACGCGAGCTGTATGAGATCGAACGCGAAGGCAATACGCTGGAATATGACGGTATGACGCTGCAACGGGTCGATCGCCCGACGCAGGAATGTGCTGATGCGTTAAAGAAAACGCCGCTGGCCACACCGCTGCCATAAACCGTATGCCCCGGTAGCCCATGGCCACCGGGGTTGAGTTTTATATCACTTCTTCAATGACCCACACGCTGACGCTCCCGCCGTTACAATAAAACGTTGCTTCGCCGTTTTCATCGGTGACTACGCTTTCCTCGCGATTTCCCAGATAGTCACGCCAGGTTTTATTGCCGTAATTCGCGCCGAGATTGATGGTCTTTTCCCCGTCATCGCCGTTAGACAGAACAACCACACAGCCGGGATCGTCGTCCGTTCCGCTGCGGCTAAAAGCGATACAGTTAGGATGATCGAAAAAGAGTGTCTGTACCCCGTGTGCGAAGCGCTGGCGCGCGAGGATCAGTTCATCAAGCTGTTCAATGATCGGCATGTCGATAGGATAGGTTTCGCCATCGCCGCCGGTGTCTTCGTAATGCGCTCCGTAGAGGTCAGGGTAAAACACCGACGGTACGCCATTTTCACGCAGCAAGATCAGCGCATAGGCCAGCGGCTTAAACCACGGCTCGACAGGGGCTTCGAGTGCCTGTAAAGGTTGGGTGTCGTGATTGGCCACCAGCGTGACGGCATGAAACGGATCGGCTTCTACCAGGGTGTCGGTGAAAATCTGGCTCATGTCATAATCGCGGCCCTGACGGGACGCTTCGTGAAACTTCATCTGTAGGGGGGCGTCGAACAGCATGGTTTTCCCCTCTACCTGGTTGATGTAGGTTTGTAGCTTATCGACTTCGTGGGACCAGTATTCCGCGACGATAAACAGCGGTTTTGGCGCGACTTCCTGCACGTGCTCAATCCACTCTTTATAAAACCAGGCCGGAATGTGCTTGACGGCATCCAGGCGAAAGCCGTCGCAATGGGTTTGATCCATCACCCAGCGCGCCCAGTATTTGATTTCCTCGGTGACGGCGTGATTACGAAAATCGATATTTTCTCCCATCAGATAATCAAAATTACCCAACTCATCATCAACCTGATCGTTCCAGCCTTCGCCGGTGTAATCGTTAACGATTTTGAAAATGCCGTCTTCGGTGGGATTCTCTATATGGTCAATGCCGCTGAAGCATTTGAAATCCCAAATGAATTGCGAGTACTGGCCTGCGCGGGCAGGGAAGGTGTAGCGCGTCCAGCCTTCGCATTCGATAATCTCATCGTCTATTTGCGTGCGATCCTCGGCGTTAACCCGTTGGACGCGGATCTTTTCTTTCTCATCCGCGCCCATTTTGTGGTTAACCACCACGTCCAGCAGTACGGCAATATCATTGTGTTTCAGCGCGTCAATCGCCGCCAGCAGCTGGTTTTTATCGCCGTATTTGGTGGCGACGGTTCCCTTTTGGTCGAATTCGCCCAGATCAAACAGATCGTAGGAGTCGTAGCCAACGGAATAGCCGCCGGACGCGCCTTTATAGGCGGGAGGCAGCCATACCATATTGATGCCGATATCATTGAGTCCGCCTGCGCGTTCGGCAAGTTCGGGCCAGAGTTGACCGCCATCAGGGTAATACCAGTGGAAGTACTGCAATAACGTGGGATTTTTCATCTTCCGTGCTCCAGAAGTCGTTTGGCCGACCTCTGGAGTATGGAAGATAATTCAGACGAGACGGGAAATTATTGTGGGGCAGTGGGGGCGTCGGGGACTAACAGCATGCCGGAAAGACGGCCATAGGCGTTATTCAACGTCTTTTGGCGCGTCGACTGACCGATAAGATTGCTGAGTTCATCGAGGCGTTGCTGCAATAATGTTTTGAGCAGTTGCTCGTTATCCAGCGTCTGTTTAATGTACCCGGCGACTAAGTCCTGAATACTTCGCGTAATGCCCGGTGGAGTTTGCTCTTCCATGACCACTTCAATACTTTGCAGATAGGTAACTTCCTGTTCCAGTAAAAGGTCCCATTCACCGCGCTGCGCCAGTTCCAGCAACGAGTGACTGAGTAGCGCGATGCGCTGCCAACGGTTGATAAACTCCACGGCTGAGGTCATTAACGAGACTCCTGGGACGACGCGTTCGGTGAGATCTGTTTCCAGGCATCCGCAATGTTGCCGAGTAACCCTTCGACTTCTTCAATGGCTTGACAATCATTATTCAGATTAGCGTGCAGTAAACGGCGAACCATATAGTCATACAATGAAGAGAGATTGGTGGCGAGTTCTCCCCCTTTTTCGTGGTCCAGGCCGGCTTTCAGGCCATTATCAATAATATTGATGGCTTTACTTAACGCTTCACCTTTGGCGACGATATCACCCTGCTGCATAAACAGGCGAGCGCGCACCAGGGCGCTGTTCGCGCCATCAAACAACATTTCGATCAACTGATGTGGGTTGGCGCTCATTACGGCGCTTTCCACACTGATCTGTGCATAGGCTTTGGTACCGCTCGCGGTGTACATGCTTACCTCGTGTTATCAGGAATTACTCATCGCAGCAAATTGTTGACCCAAATACGTACTGGTGCTGTTCAGCTTACTCATCATGGAATCCAGTTGGGTAAACTGGGCTTTATAACGTGCCACGACTTCATCAATACTGTTGCTTACGGTCAGATACTGCTTAGTCAGCAGTTTCAGGTTGGCGTTAATATTGTCTTGCGCATTATCGATAATGCCGTCATCGGCCAGATAGCTTTTTACTTCGGTGGCAATCTTAGTGGTAATACCGGTCTCTTTGCCGTCGCCAACCAACAGTTCGCGAGTGGCAGCGGTATTATCTTTCAGAGCTTTAGCCAGCTTTTCTTCATCGATTTTTAGCTTGCCGGTACCACCGTCCTGCGTAATGCCGATCTCAGACATGGTTTTAAACGGGGATTCGCTGCCGCTGTTAGCAAATGGCGCGCGAATGCCGTTTTGAATGGTACGGAGAACGCTATCACCCAGTAACGCGCCGTTGTCTGCGCTGGCCGCTTCACCCGGTTCTACTTCTTTATATTTAGTCAGCGTGCCAAAGGTATCCACCAGCGAGTTATAGGCTTCTACCCAGGCCTTAATTGCCGTTGTGGCCTTTTCATCACTTTTTGTTACAGTGATCGACGCATCTTTTACTTCTTTGGTTAGTTGGAGCGTGATGCCCTGCGGTGCGTCAGTTACGGTATTGCTTTGACGTTCAATATCAATGCCGTTGACGGTCAATTGCGCATTTTGCGCCCCGACCAGTTGCTTCATTTTCCCACTGCCCGCTTTGCTGTCATAGGACAGTAAATCGCTCAGTTTCGAATCATTTGATACTGAGATGGTCATTTCGCTTTCAGTGCCGCTTTCTGCGGTTAACACCAATTGGTAGTCGCCTTCTTTAACCTTCACCAGGCTGGCGGAAATACCGCTGTCCGCGTCGTTAATGGCATCACGAATATCCTCCAGAGAGGTTTCACCTTTGCCTAATTTGATTTCCAGTGGTTCTTTACGGCCTGGCTGCGAAATCGTAATCGTACGTTCATCGACGCTGGTATCGCCTAACTGTTCTTTAGTCGAGGTAATTTTTGCCGTAGTCGATAATGACTGTGCTTGCGCCAGTTGAGTGACGCTGACGGTGTATTTCCCTGGAGCAGCGCCTGCGGTGGTACTGACTTTTAAATCTTCTGTGCTGCTGGTGGCTGTGGTGCTTTTAAACAGATCGGCACTGTTTAGTGCGGTGTTCGCCGTCTGAAATTTTTCTAATGCACTTTTCAGCGTGCCATACGCGGTCAGACGCGAGGTGTTAGCGCTCTGCTGCTGGGTAATCGGCGTTAAACGCTTTTTCTCAGCAGTGGTTAAGTTTGTCAGCAATGTATCCAGCGGTAAGTTCGAACCAACGCCCAGTGATGTAAATGAAGGCATGCCTAATTCCTTGTGATTGCAAACAGTAGTTAACCGCTTTATCGGCAATCTGCGCGCAAAGTTTAATAATAGTTTTGCAAAAATAATGCGCGGAATAGTGGTGCATATAGAGGGTATTTCAGCGGCTAAGAAAAAAAACGACGGAAAGTAAAAATTTTCTAAAGTTCGAAATTAAGGTGCCGATACAAGGGTTACGGTGAGAAACCGTGGGCAACAGCCCAATAACATCAAGTTGTAATTGATAAGGAAAAGATCATGGCACAAGTCATCAATACAAACAGCCTGTCGCTGTTGACCCAGAATAACCTGAACAAATCTCAGTCTTCTCTGAGCTCCGCTATCGAGCGTCTGTCCTCTGGTCTGCGTATCAACAGCGCGAAAGATGATGCTGCTGGTCAGGCGATTGCTAACCGCTTCACCTCTAACATCAAAGGTCTGACTCAGGCGTCCCGTAACGCCAACGATGGTATCTCCATCGCGCAGACCACTGAAGGTTCTCTGTCTGAAATCAACAACAACCTGCAGCGTGTTCGTGAGCTGGCGGTTCAGTCTTCTACTGGTACTAACTCCCAGTCTGACCTCGACTCCATCCAGGCTGAAATCACTCAGCGTCTGAACGAAATCGACCGCGTATCCGGTCAGACCCAGTTCAACGGCGTGAAAGTGCTGGCGAAAGACAACACCCTGACCATCCAGGTCGGTGCCAACGATGGCGAAACCATCGATATCAATCTGAAAGAAATCAACTCCAAAACGCTGGGTCTGGATAGCCTGAGCGTGCAGGATGCTTACACCACTAAAGCAACTGCTGTTGGTACTGCTGCAACCTATAAAGATGGTACAGATACCTTTGCTGCGATTACTGGTGCCGATATTGACACGGCTACTGGTGGTACCGGTGCAACGGGTACAGCAACTGTCCAGTTTAATGAAAAAGATGGCAGTTATTACGTTAACGTAACCGGTTCATCTGCTGGTAACGGGATGTATAAAGCTACTGTTGCTGGTACTGCCGTTACTATTGGCGCTAAAGAAAATACAGTAACCCTGGCTGATACTAAAACAGTGACTAAGAACCAGGTTGTGGACGTCGCTGCCACTAAACCAGACACTACTGCAGCAGCAACAGCTTTAGTTGGTGCTGGCGTTGCAGGTGCTACCGCGGGTAACACCACGCTGGTTAAAATGTCTTTTGAAGACAAAAACGGCAAAGCAATTGATGGCGGTTATGCACTGGAAAACAACGGCAAATACTACGCTGCTGATTACGATGCTAAAACCGGTACTATCACCGCTAAAACAGTTGATTATACGGATGCTGCTGGTGTTTCTCAGAAGGCAGCGGTGCAGTTTGGTGGTGTGAACGGCAAAACTGAAGTGGCAACTGTTGCTGGTAAACAGTACCTGGCCTCCAGCGTTAAAGGTCACGACTTCAAATCAGGTGCAGCTCTGAACGAAGTGGCTACCACCAAAACTGATAGCCCGCTGGCTAAAATCGACGCGGCACTGGCGAAAGTTGCTGACCTGCGTTCCGACCTGGGTGCGGTACAGAACCGTTTCAACTCTACCATTACCAACCTGGGTAACACCGTAAACAACCTGTCTGAAGCCCGTAGCCGTATCGAAGATGCTGACTACGCGACCGAAGTGTCCAACATGTCTCGTGCAAACATTCTGCAACAGGCAGGTACTTCTGTACTGGCACAGGCTAACCAGACCACGCAGAACGTTCTGTCTCTGCTGCGTTAATTTACGCTTACTGCGCAAACCCCGCTCCGGCGGGGTTTTTTACATTTAGCTTTACCCGTAACCCCCAAATAACCCCCCATTTCACCCACTATTCACCCAATTAAAACCCCTGCAGAAACGGATAATCATGCCGATAACTCATTTAACGCAGGGCTGTTTATCGTGAATTCACTGTATACCGCTGAAGGTGTAATGGATAAACACTCGCTGTGGCAGCGTTATGTACCGTTGGTGCGTCACGAAGCATTGCGCCTTCAGGTGCGTTTGCCGGCGAGCGTAGAACTGGATGACCTGCTACAAGCGGGCGGCATCGGGTTATTGAATGCCGTTGACCGATATGACGCTTTGCAAGGAACGGCATTTACCACTTACGCAGTGCAGCGTATTCGTGGGGCAATGCTGGACGAACTACGTAGCCGGGATTGGGTGCCGCGTAGCGTTCGGCGCAATGCTCGCGAAGTGGCACAGGCGATGGGACAACTGGAGCAGGAATTAGGGCGCAACGCGACGGAAACCGAAGTGGCGGCGCGTCTGGCTATTCCTGTGCAAGAGTATCGTCAGATGTTGCTCGATACCAATAACAGCCAACTCTTCTCTTATGACGAGTGGCGGGAAGAGCATGGCGATAGTATTGAGCTGGTGACGGAAGAACATCAGCAGGAAAACCCGTTACAACAGCTTCTTGAGGGTAACCTCCGCCAGCGCGTGATGGACGCGATCGAGGCGTTGCCGGAGCGCGAAAAGCTGGTGTTAACGCTGTACTACCAGGAAGAGCTGAATCTGAAAGAGATTGGCGCAGTACTGGAAGTCGGGGAATCACGGGTCAGCCAGTTGCACAGTCAGGCCATCAAACGTCTACGCACCAAGCTGGGTAAGCTATAGGGGTACATTATTACCCCTGAACAATGCCGCATTACGAATTGACTACCAGGAGTTCTCATGACGGTGCAGCAATCAAAAAGACGGCCTCTAAGCCGCTACCTCAAAGATTTCAAACACAGCCAGACGCATTGCGCCCATTGCTTTAAGTTGCTCGACAGGATCACGCTGGTTCGTCGCGGGCAAATTGTGAATAAAATCGCCATCGCCCGCCTGGACACTTTGTTGGATGAAGCCGAGTGGGAGCAGGAGAAAAAAGAGTGGGTGGCACTGTGTCGTTTTTGCGGTGATTTGCATTGCAAAGAGCAGAGCGACTTTTTCGATATTATCGGTTTTAAACAGTTTTTATTTGAGCAGACAGAAATGAGTCACGGTACGGTACGTGAATACGTTGTCCGTCTGCGTCGCCTCGGGAATCACCTGACCGAACAAAATATCTCTCACGATCTGCTACAGGAAGGGTTCCTCGACGAAAACCTTGCCCCGTGGCTGCCGGAAACCAGCACCAACAATTACCGCATCGCCTTACGTAAGTATGAGCAGTTTAAAGCCCATACGCATATAGGGCATATGCAGAAATCCTCCTGGACAGCCAGTTCTGATATATATTAAAAACGAATAAGGTGTAACAGAGTCGTGTTTGTGGATCACAGCAAACGTTTTACACTGTAGTCATAAATGATAGTCACTAATGACAATATTCGGGGTAACTATGAAATTAGCACTTCTGGGACGTCAGGCTCTGATGGGTGTAATGGCTGTTGCACTTGTCGCCGGAATGAGCGTAAAGACTTATGCAGATGAAGGTCTGTTAAATAAAGTTAAAGAGCGCGGCACGCTGCTGGTGGGCCTGGAAGGGACCTATCCCCCGTTTAGTTTTCAGGGCGATGACGGCAAGCTGACCGGTTTCGAAGTGGAATTCGCTGAGGAACTGGCCAAGCACCTTGGGGTGAAAGCTAACCTGAAGCCGACCAAGTGGGACGGTATGCTGGCCTCTCTTGATTCCAAGCGCATTGATGTGGTCATCAACCAGGTGACCATCTCTGACGAACGTAAGAAAAAATACGATTTCTCTACCCCGTATACGGTTTCTGGTATTCAGGCGCTGGTGAAAAAAGGCAATGAAGGCGTTATTAAGACCGCTGCCGATCTGAAAGGTAAAAAAGTCGGCGTTGGTCTGGGCACCAACTATGAAGAGTGGCTGCGCCAGAACGTGCAGGGCGTGGATATTCGTACCTATGATGATGACCCGACCAAATACCAGGATCTGCGTGTAGGCCGTATCGACGCCATTCTGGTTGACCGTCTGGCTGCGCTGGATCTGGTCAAGAAAACCAAGGATACGCTGGCTGTGACCGGTGAAGCGTTCTCCCGCCAGGAGTCCGGCGTGGCGCTGCGTAAAGGCAATGAAGATCTGCTGAAAGCGGTTGATGCGGCCATTGCTGAAATGCAAAAAGACGGTACGCTGAAAGCCCTGTCTGAAAAATGGTTTGGAGCGGATGTGACGAAATAATCGTCATCCGCTGAAAAAAAGGCGCCTTTAACAGCGCCTTTTTTTATTTCATTGCGCCTGAGCGTGCATAATAAAAAGAACATCACAACAACGAATACCGGAGGCTGTATGCCGCTGCATAACTTAACGCGCTTTCCACGTCTGGAATTTATTGGCGCGCCAACGCCGCTCGAATATCTTCCACGTTTATCCGACCACCTCGGGCGCGATATTTTCATCAAACGCGATGACGTCACGCCGATGGCCATGGGCGGCAATAAGCTGCGTAAGCTGGAGTTTCTGGCCGCAGACGCGCTGCGTGAAGGCGCAGATACGCTGATAACCGCGGGTGCCATCCAGTCTAACCATGTTCGCCAGACGGCGGCGGTAGCGGCTAAGCTTGGCCTGCACTGCGTGGCGCTGTTGGAAAATCCGATTGGCACCACGGCGGAAAACTATCTCACCAATGGCAACCGTCTGCTGTTGGATCTGTTTAATACGCAGATCGAAATGTGTGACGCGCTGACCGATCCGAATGCGCAGTTGCAGGAGCTGGCGACGCGCATTGAAGCGCAAGGGTTCCGCCCGTATGTGATCCCGGTTGGGGGCTCTAATGCTCTGGGGGCGATGGGTTATGTGGAAAGCGCGCTGGAAATTACCCAGCAGTGTGAAGGGGCCGTTTCGCTCTCTTCCGTGGTGGTCGCATCGGGCAGTGCGGGAACGCATGCCGGACTGGCCGTGGGCCTGGAACAACTGATGCCAGACGTCGAGCTTATCGGCGTGACCGTTTCGCGCAGCGTCGCCGATCAAAAAACCAAAGTTGTCACGTTGCAGCAGGATATTGCCCGTGAACTGGAACTGACGGCCTCAGCGGATATCCTGTTATGGGATGATTATTATGCGCCGGGCTACGGTACGCCAAACGAAGAGGGCATGGAGGCGGTAAAACTGCTGGCGCGCCTCGAAGGCATTTTGTTGGATCCGGTGTATACCGGTAAGGCGATGGCGGGTTTGATTGACGGCATCAGCCAGAAGCGCTTCAAAGATGAAGGGCCAATCCTCTTTATTCATACCGGTGGGGCGCCTGCACTGTTTGCCTACCATCCTCACGTGTAACAACCAGGTCGAAAAACGCTAATGCATGAAAGTATCCAACTGGTAATTGATTCCCTGCCGTATCTGCTCAAAGGCGCGGTTTTTACGCTGCAACTGAGTATCGGCGGGATGTTTTTTGGCCTCGTGCTGGGGTTTATCCTGGCGTTGATGCGTCTGTCGCCGCTGCTGCCTGTGCGCTGGCTGGCGCGTTTTTATATCTCTATCTTTCGCGGAACGCCGTTGATTGCCCAGCTGTTTATGATTTATTACGGTCTGCCGCAGTTTGGAATTGAGCTTGATCCCATCCCGGCGGCGATGATTGGCTTGTCGCTTAATACAGCCGCCTACGCTGCGGAAACCCTGCGTGCGGCAATCTCTTCCATCGACAAAGGACAGTGGGAGGCGGGTGCCAGTATTGGTATGACGCGCTGGCAGACCATGCGTCGGGCAATCCTGCCGCAGGCTGCGCGCGTTGCGTTGCCGCCGCTGAGCAACAGCTTTATCAGTCTGGTGAAAGATACCTCTTTGGCCGCCACTATTCAGGTACCGGAACTGTTCCGTCAGGCGCAGCTGATTACCTCGCGTACGTTGGAAGTCTTTACGATGTATCTGGCGGCCTCGTTGATTTACTGGGTGATGGCGACGGTGCTTTCTGCGCTGCAAAACTATTTTGAAGAACAACTGAACCGCCAGGAGAGAGAGCCGAAATGAGTGCTATCGAAGTCAGAAACCTGGTCAAAAAATTTCATGGGCAAACGGTGCTGCATGGGATCGATCTTGACGTCAAACCTGGTGAAGTAGTAGCGATTATCGGGCCGAGCGGATCGGGCAAAACCACGCTGCTGCGTAGCATTAATTTGCTGGAGCAACCGGAGGCGGGCACCATTAAAGTGGGTGAGATTACCATTGATACCGCGCGTTCGTTGACCCAGCAGAAAGGGCTGATTCGTCAGTTACGCCAGCACGTCGGTTTTGTGTTCCAGAACTTTAATTTGTTTCCCCATCGGACAGTGCTGGAAAACATTATTGAAGGGCCGGTGATAGTCAAAGGTGAACCAAAAGCTGAAGCGACAGCTCGTGCGCGTGAATTGCTGGCGAAAGTCGGGCTGGCAGGTAAAGAAACCAGCTATCCGCGGCGTTTATCGGGTGGACAGCAGCAGCGCGTAGCGATTGCCCGAGCGCTGGCGATGCGACCTGAGGTTATTCTTTTTGATGAACCGACCTCCGCGCTTGATCCTGAACTGGTTGGCGAGGTACTTAATACCATCCGCCAACTGGCGCAGGAAAAACGCACCATGGTAATTGTGACGCATGAAATGAGCTTTGCTCGCGATGTCGCCGATAGAGCGATATTTATGGATCAAGGACGGATAGTCGAGCAGGGACCAGCAAAGTCCTTATTCACGCATCCGCAGCAGCCACGTACCCGTCAGTTTCTTGAAAAGTTTTTGATGCAATAAATAGTGAATATGGCACTCGCCGGGATTGTTTCTGGCGAGTGCTCTTCGCATAACTATTTATAACTATTGCTTTATTATTAACATTTGATTCTGTTACTTCCTTCCGCTGTTGAGTAATACTCAAGTAATTGTTCATTTGTCCGATAATTTGCATATATAAAATACATTTATGTGTTAGCTTGTTTCATATGTTTGGATGATTATCAATCTCAGGGGCATTACCACTTAGTATGCAGGATCTTGATTTCTTCACCTGGCGACGGAGCATGCTGTTACGCTTTCAGGAAATGGCGACGGCAGAGGATGTCTATACGGAATTACAACAACAGACGCAGCACTTAGAGTTTGATTTCTACGCGCTCTGTGTTCGTCATCCGGTACCTTTTACCCGACCTAAAACGTCACTTCATACGACCTATCCCAAAGCATGGGTGGCGCATTATCAGTCCGAAAATTATTTTGCTATTGATCCGGTGCTGAAACCTGAAAACTTCAGCCAGGGGCATTTACCCTGGAACGATACACTTTTTCGCGATGCGCAACCTTTGTGGGACGCCGCGCGCAATCACGGTTTACGCAAAGGGATGACGCAATGCTTAATGTTGCCTAACCGGGCGTTGGGCTTTTTATCTGTATCGCGTGCAAGTATCCGTAACAGTCGTCTTGCGAGCGATGAAGTGGAGCTCAGGATGCAGCTTCTGGTACGGGAAAGTCTGTCTGTACTGACGCGGCTGGAAGATGACATGGTTATGGCGCCAGAGATGCGTTTTAGCAAGCGGGAAAAGGAAATATTGAAATGGACGGCAGAAGGGAAGACCTCTTCAGAGATAGCCATCATTCTGTCGATTTCTGAAAATACCGTGAACTTCCACCAGAAGAATATGCAAAAGAAATTCAATGCGCCAAACAAAACGCAGATAGCCTGTTATGCCGCGGCAACCGGGCTTATCTGAGTAAATTATCGTTCTGAGTGTCAGACGCAAAACCGGCTGAGAGCATTGCTATCAGCCGGTTTCTTATTACTGGCGGTAAGCTTGTTTAATTTGCTTAACCGTGTTGGAAAATACCGCAGCCTGTGATTGATCTTCAATCAGCGCGAGCTGTTTTTCCATTTTAAGAATCACGCGGCCTGCATCGGCTTGACCCATTGCCTGCAGCATCAGCGTTAACATGGCTTTCAGGCAGGTGACTTCATTGGCCAGTTCCTGGTTATTCTCAGCAGTGGAAAAGTCAGGCGTACTCATTTATTTTCCTCGTTATGTTTCAATGAAAAAGTGCGATGTCAAATCTTAAGGCGGCGGAGTATACCATAAGCGAGGCTAAAAATATCTGTGGTTGTTTTTTGCGCGGACCAATGTTGTGGACATTAAAATAAACAACATGTTGCAGTGCATATATTTTCTCCACATGTTGTTTATTTCGAGTATTTTCCTCGTTAATTATTGTTACAACTTTGACTGCCTGGTTTGCATTCAGCGAAGGAATATGATCTTTTTGTCACCATTATGAAACAGCTACACAGATATAACCGTGGCAAAAGGTTACCAGTACTGAAAGTTTCCACTCGTCGTACAATCTAATTTCCAAAAACGAGAGCAAAATCGAAAGTCGGGCGTTTTTTACATTTCAAAGTTGAGATAAAACCCGTTAACATAGGACCGATTAACTATCGGTAGCGTTATCCCTATTCTGGAGATATTCCTTTGATCAACGTTTTTCTTGTTGATGACCACGAACTGGTGCGCGCAGGGATACGACGCATTCTGGAAGATATAAAAGGCATAAAAGTTGTCGGCGAAGCGTGCTGCGGTGAAGATGCGGTAAAATGGTGCCGCTCAAATTCCGTTGATGTTGTGCTGATGGATATGAATATGCCCGGTATTGGCGGTCTGGAAGCAACCCGCAAAATTGCGCGTTCCACGGCAGACATTAAAGTGATCATGTTGACGGTACACACCGAAAACCCATTACCTGCAAAAGTTATGCAGGCAGGGGCCGCAGGGTATCTCAGCAAAGGCGCTGCCCCCCAGGAAGTAGTGAGTGCGATTCGTTCGGTTTTTTCCGGGCAACGGTACATTGCCTCCGATATCGCTCAGCAAATGGCGCTCAGCCAGATTGAGCCTGAGAAAACGGAAACCCCGTTTGCCAGTTTGTCTGAACGCGAGTTGCAGATTATGCTGATGATCACCAAAGGTCAGAAGGTTAATGAGATCTCAGAGCAACTGAATCTTAGTCCTAAAACGGTGAACAGCTATCGCTATCGAATGTTCAGTAAATTAAACATTCATGGCGATGTAGAGCTGACTCACCTGGCAATTCGCCATGGCCTGTGTAATGCGGAGACATTAGCAAGCCAGTGACAGATCAGTTTGATGCCAAAGCGTTCCTGAAAACCGTGACCAGCCAGCCCGGCGTCTATCGTATGTATGATACCGCCGGAACGGTTATCTATGTCGGGAAAGCGAAAGACCTGAAAAAAAGGCTTTCCAGCTACTTCCGTAGTAATCTTGCGTCACGCAAGACCGAAGCGCTGGTCGCGCAAATCCAGCAGATTGATGTCACGGTAACGCATACTGAAACCGAAGCGTTATTGCTTGAGCACAACTACATCAAGCTATATCAGCCGCGTTATAACGTATTGCTGCGTGATGATAAATCCTACCCCTTTATATTCCTTAGCGGCGATACCCACCCGCGTCTGGCGATGCATCGTGGGGCAAAGCATGCCAAAGGCGAGTACTTTGGACCGTTCCCTAACGGTTATGCGGTGCGTGAAACGTTGGCGCTGTTGCAGAAAATATTCCCTATCCGCCAGTGCGAAAACAGCGTTTATCGCAACCGTTCTCGACCTTGTCTGCAATATCAGATTGGCCGCTGTCTCGGCCCGTGTGTCGCGGGTCTGGTGAGCGAGGAAGAGTATGCTCAGCAAGTCGAGTATGTTCGTCTGTTCCTGTCCGGAAAAGACGATCAGGTATTAACACAGCTGATCACCCGCATGGAAAAGGCCAGCCAAAATCTCGAATTTGAAGAGGCTGCGCGAATTCGTGACCAAATCCAGGCCGTACGCCGCGTGACCGAAAAACAGTTTGTCTCTAACACCGGAGACGATCTGGACGTCATTGGCGTGGCGTTTGACGCCGGCATGGCCTGTGTGCACGTTCTGTTTATTCGCCAGGGTAAAGTGCTGGGCAGCCGCAGCTATTTCCCTAAAGTACCCGGTGGTACGGAACTCGGCGAGGTCGTCGAAACCTTTGTCGGGCAGTTTTATCTGCAGGGGAGCCAGATGCGTACCTTACCCGGGGAGATCCTGCTCGATTTCAATCTTAGCGATAAAACCCTGCTGGCAGACTCTCTGTCTGAACTGGCCGGACGGAAGATTAACGTGCAGACGAAACCGCGAGGGGATCGCGCGCGTTATCTGAAGCTGGCGCGGACCAACGCGGCAGTGGCGCTCACCACGAAACTTTCTCAGCAGTCGACGATTACGCAACGTCTGACGGCGCTGGCCTCCGTATTGAAGTTACCTGCGGTGAAGCGTATGGAGTGCTTCGACATTAGCCATACGATGGGGGAGCAGACGGTAGCCTCCTGCGTGGTTTTTGATGCCAATGGCCCGCTGCGTGCAGAATATCGGCGTTACAATATTACCGGCATTACGCCGGGTGATGATTATGCGGCGATGAATCAGGTTTTACGTCGGCGTTATGGTAAGGCGATTGAAGAAAGTAAGATTCCGGACGTCATATTGATCGACGGCGGTAAAGGTCAGTTAGGGCAGGCGAAAGCCGTTTTTGCTGAACTGGACGTTCCCTGGGACAAACAGCACCCACTCTTGCTGGGGGTGGCAAAAGGGGCCGATCGTAAAGCCGGTCTGGAAACACTGTTCTTTGAGCCGGAAGGTGAGGGCTTTAGTCTGCCGCCGGATTCGCCTGCATTACACGTTATCCAGCATATCCGCGATGAATCTCACGATCATGCGATTAGCGGGCATCGTAAAAAGCGGGCGAAAGTGAAAAGTACCAGCACGCTTGAGACCATCGAAGGTGTCGGGCCGAAGCGTCGCCAGATGTTGTTGAAATATATGGGAGGTTTGCAAGGTCTTCGTAATGCAAGTATCGAAGAAATTGCAAAAGTGCCGGGTATTTCGCAAGCTCTGGCAGAAAAGATCTTCTACTCGTTGAAACATTAGGCCCTCTGTAGCAACATAGGGGTAATTTCACTGACAACAGATAGTTATCCGTCATATGCAATTTAATATCCCTACGTTGCTCACGCTGTTTCGCGTCATCCTGATCCCATTCTTTGTATTGGCTTTTTACCTGCCATTCACCTGGGCTCCCTTTGTTTGTGCGCTGATCTTCTGTATCGCAGCGGTCACAGACTGGTTTGACGGTTTTCTGGCTCGCCGCTGGAACCAAAGCACGCGTTTTGGCGCCTTCCTCGATCCGGTCGCTGATAAAGTGCTGGTAGCTATTGCGATGGTACTGGTGACAGAGCATTACCACAGCTGGTGGGTGACGCTCCCCGCTGCAACAATGATTGCGCGTGAAATCATCATCTCTGCACTACGTGAATGGATGGCCGAACTGGGTAAACGCAGCAGCGTAGCCGTATCCTGGATTGGTAAAGTGAAAACCACTTCACAAATGGCTGCACTGGCCTGGCTGCTGTGGCGTCCAAATATCTGGGTTGAGTATGCTGGGATCGCACTTTTCTTCGTCGCCGCGATACTGACTTTGTGGTCAATGTTCCAGTATTTGAGCGCTGCACGTGGAGATTTGCTTGATCAGTGATCGTTTCGACGCAAATTTCAGCAAACGATCGTTAGTGGTGAAAAATATCGTTGACTCATTGCGTCAGGTAAGTAGAATGCAACGCATCGAACGGCAGCACTGATTGCCAGACGATAACAAAATCAAGTGATTAACAAAGTTACTTGGTGATGCGGGAATAGCTCAGTTGGTAGAGCACGACCTTGCCAAGGTCGGGGTCGCGAGTTCGAGTCTCGTTTCCCGCTCCAAATTAGAGACATCGGCAATAGCGGATGTCGGCTGAAAAGCCAGAAGATTTCGGCGCGTTAGCAAAGCGGTTATGTAGCGGATTGCAAATCCGTCTAGTCCGGTTCGACTCCGGAACGCGCCTCCAATTTCTTCCCGAGCCCGGATGGTGGAATCGGTAGACACAAGGGATTTAAAATCCCTCGGCGTTCGCGCTGTGTGGGTTCAAGTCCCACTCCGGGTACCATGGGAAAGAACAGAATAATCAAAGCAATAAGCAGTGTCGTGAAACCACCTACGGGTGGTTTTTTTGTGCCTGTTTTTTACAAGCATAGAACTCACTATTGCACATCAATCTATCGCCGAATCGGCGCGTTAAACAAAAAGCCCCCTCGGGCAGGGTTGTTGATAAAACCATCGCGGGCGGGATTATAGTTGTGGTCCTGGAAACCATTCATCAGGATGGGATCGCCAAAGCCATCCTGTATCGCCAGGTGTCTGTGGATTCGGTTTCGTGCCCTGAACGTGAAAACGAAATCATCTGTCCCGCCAATGATGATCACGCCATTACCGGCTTGAAGTGCCGCGCTTAACTCTTGCTCTCTGACGGCCTGGTTTTGTAACGTGCTGGATGTGGCAGAAGATGACGACAGCAGCAGTAATATGAGAACGGTGCATGAAAATACCGATGGCAGTTTCATGATTAATACCTATTAAAAGTATGGCTATTAAAGTATAGCTTTATGTTGTCATCTCAACTGAAAAGAAAACCAATAATTTAAACCTGCTGTCCATACTGAGTCTGAGGGGCCGGAAGAGTAGTGCCGCGCAGTTAAGAACTATAATAAAAACAGTCGGCAGGTGATAACTCCTGTTTGCCAATCGCGCTGGTTCAGGGGGCAGCTATGAACATTTCATCTTCTCCGATAGTCATGTTCGCAGCATTGCTCACCTTTAGTTGTGCAGCATATTCGGTGGAAAAAGGGAATATCTTTTCGCAGAATGCCTGGTCTATGGATCCCATCGCATTTTCTCAACAGTCATTTAATAACCTGACATCTTATCAGGTCATGATGCGCTCTTCGTCGCCATCCGATGAAAGCAAAATTATTGGCTATAGCTTTCAAAAGCCTGGGTATGTGCGGATGGATTTTACCCAACCGCATTCAGGAGCGGTGCTTATCTTTAATCCTGTCAGCGGTAAAGTGACGTTATGGCCATTTGGTGTGGGTTCTTTGCCCATTTTGCACCTGTCGCCTACTAATTCATTGATCCAGGATGAGCGTGGTCATCGGGTGGATCACTCTGATATCGGCGTGTTGTTGGGCAATATTCGTCATCTGCAACGCGAAGGGACAATGACCACTGTTGGTAAGGAAAACCTTGCAGGACGGGCGACGACGCACGTATCTGTGGTTGGGCCTGGAACAATGGTGGTTGATGGTGTTCACCGCTATGACGTCTGGCTGGATAATTATCACGGACTCCCTGCCAAAGTGATCAGCTATGCGCCAGATGGGCAGCGATTAGAAACTGTGCTTCTGGATGCTTTTGTCATTAATATCCGTTTTCCTGCCAATTTCTTCTCACCCTGAAGGAGGCTGTATTATGGCTGACTATCAGTTTTCCACCGTCTGGCGGGTTGAGGCTTCTATTCAGGAGGTATGGGATGTTTTTTCTCATCCCGATCAGTGGCCTGAATGGTGGGAAAGTCTGGAACGCATTGTTGAAATTAAAAAAGGTGATGTACAGGGCATTGGGGCGCTGCATCGTTATACCTGGAAAGGAGCGCTTCCCTATCGCTTAACCTTTGACATCAACGTGTTAAATATTCTGCCTTGCTCGCTGCTTGAGGGACAAGCCAGTGGGGCGGTAGAAGGGCGAGGTGTGTGGTATTTTTCTGCCAGTGGCGCTGAGACCATCGTCAGATATGACTGGAATGTTCGCACCACGATTCGTTGGATGAATTACCTGGCCCCGCTGGCGGCACCCGTTTTTCGCTGGAATCACGATACGGTCATGCGCGAAGGGGCCAGAGGGTTAGCCCGTAAGCTGGCAACGAATGTACATATATTTTGAGTTCAGTCAGCGTTGAGGATTAATTAGCGTCCTGATATTTAAAATTGCCTCCACTACTGATTAATAACTTAGCGATCTCAGTCAATTTCTTATCATACACGGCGGCATTTTGTAGGCCTGCCTTGCGCAGAAGTTCTAAGTTTTCACGCGATGCGTTATCCAGCGTTGGATCGGCGCCGTATAGTTCAGGCTGAATTCTGTAGTATTTAGAGTTTTTTACCGTTGAGGCAATTTGTTGCAGATAATACGCGGTCATCTGTGGCCCCCCCTCTAGCGCGATATCAATAGCTGGTTTTGCCCAGCCAAAGGGGCCCCAGTCCTTAACTTCGGAATAAGAATACCCCTGCAATTTCTTGCCGGTGCCCAGTGAGACAATAATCATATCCTTAATGCCAGCGACATTACTGAATTTAATCGCTTCGGAATAGGCGCAGAGTGCCGGGTCGTTTGCCACCACACCGCCATCAACCAGGACAAATTTTTCGGGTACCGGGGGTAATGAATAAATACGCGCTGCCTCGAAATAGGTGGGAGCTGCTGAGGTACCCCGTAAAGCATCCCTGACCAGGAAGTCCCGATTCTTGGCGAGGGCGGAGTGTTGTTTGAAAATAACAGGAAGACGACTGCTCACGTCATAAGAAACAAAGCAGGTTGGTCTTAATAATTCACTGATTTTTGTTTCACCAAATGCTGTTTTTAATACCCTCTCCAGCTCCTTTGCAGAATATTTTTCATCGCTAGCACCACCCAGTGAACTGATTGTTTTCCAGACGCCGACATCAAAAATTTCATCCCCATCCTGAAGATAGAAATTGACGGCTTCCTGAGCGGAGAACTTGGGCTTTCCTTTCGCATCAGGGCAAACGTAAGCAGAACACAGAATGGCCCCGGTACTGGTACCGGCAACGAGATCGAAGTAATCCGCAATTCTGGCGGCAGGATTTTGTGATATATCCTGCAATTTCTTCTCCAGTGCCACAAGTAGCATACCCGGAAGGATGCCTCTGATCCCGCCACCATCGATAGACAGTATTCTCATTGCCATTTTTATGTCCTCCAAAGATAAGAAACGGGATTTAGGGGTAGGGTTGTTTCCGCTATGGCTGCAGTTAAATATAGACAGGATTTACGCTGAGTTTGTTTCATAAGAAGGGGGCTGGCAGATTGATATCCGCTCACTGCTGTACTTTTTTGCCTGTAAATGGCTTAATAGCGACCTTGTAGTATCTTATTTCATTCACAGTTAACAGGTCTGTTATTGATGAATAACCTCCATCGGCTCACCTTTTTATGTCAGCGTCTGTCTGCTGTGATGATCGTATACGGTTTTTACCTTCTTAGCCGTAGCTCAACTCTTACAACATGGACAGACAGCAATGCAACGTCGACAATTTCTCAAAAATAGCGTTCTCCTTTCGGCCGCCGGTTTAGTCGGTCCTGCGGTTATTAGTCAGACGGTTCACGCCGCTGAGCCATCCGTTGCACCAGTCGCGCGTCGGCGCTTTGTGTTATCCCAGACCTATAAACTTAACCCTCCTAAGGGCTCGAACGGTGTAGTGAAACTGTGGATCCCGCTTCCTGTAGATACCGCGTTTCAACAAATGACGGCGCTTGCCTTTAGCGGAAACTATAAGCAAGCGTATGTCACCACTAATAATACTTATGGCGCGAAAACGCTGTTTGCCACCTGGCCTGACTCGCAGGGCGAACTGTTGATGAACGTTGATATCGACATTGAAACCGCCGACTGGGAACCGCTGAAGCAGGACGCGTTGAAAACCTGGCAAGCGCCGGAGCAGATTATTTACCCGCTGGATGTAAAACCGTACCTTTTGCCGACAGCACATACCCCAGTTGATGGGCTGGTTCTGGAAACCGCACGTAAAATCACCGGTAATGAGCAGGATCCGCTGAAAAAAGCACGCCTGATTTACGAGTGGGTGAGTAGCCATATGGAGCGCGATAACGACGTTATCGGCTGCGGCACGGGGGATGTAGCGGAGATCTTAAAAAGCGGTAAGCTCAAAGGAAAATGCACCGACATGAGCTCCGTTTTTGTGGCTCTGGCGCGGGCCAGCGGCATTCCGGCGCGCGAACTGTTTGGTATCCGTCTGGGCAAAGCCAATAAGCTCGAACGTTACTCGAAAAGTGCTTTTGGCAAAGCAGACAGCGCAGGCGTTGCTGATGTGAGCGGTGGGCAACATTGTCGTGCCGAGTTCTATCTGGCCGGTTACGGTTGGTTACCTTGCGATCCTGCTGATGTGACCAAAATGCGTCTTGCAGAGAAAAAATCGCATCAGGACGCCGATGTCCAGGCGGTAAACACTTACCTGTTTGGTAACTGGGAAATGAACTGGGTTGGATTCAACTACGGGCGTGATTTCGAGCTGTATCCGGCAACGGAGCAGGGAGCCATGAACAACTTTGGCTATCCTTACGCTGAAGTCGATGGCGATCCGATCAATTTCTACGATCCTAAAGCGTTCTCCTACAGCTATGTCGCCACAGAACAACGCTAAAGGGGCGGGACTCACCCTGTTGACGGCTGCGGTAGCTGCCGTCACCGCGGGCTTATGCTGCGTTGGACCGCTGCTCTACCTGCTGTTTGGTATTTCGGCGGCGAGCTTTGCTGTTTTCACCCAGTTTGAGTTTTTGCGAATTCCCTTGATGCTGGTGTCATTGGGCTTATTATTGCATGTTTTCTGGCGGCTCTATTTCTCCAGGCGGCTGTGGTGCTCCGGGTGGCTAACTCTGAAGCAAGCGCGCGTTCTCTACTGGTGCGCGCTGGCGTTGATTTTGCCGGTGCTATTTTATCCAACGCTCGTTGCCTGGTTTTATGAGGTATTTGAATGAAAATCTTCACATTAGTTGCATGCTTGTTGCTGCCGCTGTGGGCTCTGGCGACCAATCAAAAAGTGGTGCTGGATATACAAAATATGACCTGCTCGCTATGCGTTATTTCGGTCAATCAGGCGCTACGTGAAACCGACGGCGTGATTAAAGCAAAGTCCTCCCTAAAAACCCGACAAGCAGAAGCGATTGTGCCAGAAGGTTTCCCAACTGATACTTTACTTAATGCGGTAGCGAAAACGGGCTATACCGCAACGCTCAACCGCATTGAACAACAGTAAATCACCTGCGGGTGGTTTTATTGTGTTTTCCCGGTATGATGCTCGGCGGCTTCGTGTTCTCTTTTGTGCGTTAACTTCCGGAATTCCCCTCGTTTCCTGTTAACCTGAACAGGCGGCTACTGTATGCCGCATATGCCCATTTGTATCTGTTATCCCTCCAGCCATGTAGGATGATCACAGGCAAGATTTTTTGACTAAGGAAAAGCGTTATGAAAACGGGACCATTAAACGAGAGCGAACTGGAATGGCTGGATGATGTACTGACTAAGTACAATACAGACAAGGCTATTCTGGATGTGTCAGAACTGGATGGTTTGCTGACGGCGGTGCTGAGTTCACCGTATGAAATTGAACCAGAGCAGTGGCTGGTCGCTATTTGGGGGGGCGCGCAGTATGTCCCTCGCTGGTCCTCCGAAAAAGAAATGACGCGTTTCATGAACCTGGCGTTTCAACATATGGCGGATACGGCCGATCGTCTGGATGAATATCCTGAGCAGTTTGAGCCGTTGTTTGGTTTGCGTGAAATTGACGATCATGAACTGACCATCGTTGAAGAGTGGTGCTTTGGTTATATGCGCGGCGTTGCACTGTCAGACTGGTCCGCGTTACCGGACACGTTAAAACCAGCACTTGAGGCTATTGCGCTGCACGGTACGGAAGAGAACTTTGCGGTGGTTGAGAAATTGACACCTGAGGCGTTTGAAGAGAGCGTCGATGCCATCCGCCTGGCTGCGCTGGATCTGCATGCTTACTGGATGGCGCATCCTCAGGAAACGCCGGTCAAAGTACCGGTGAAAGTGGATGCCAAAGTAGGGCGCAATGACCCTTGCCCCTGTGGCAGCGGCAAGAAATATAAGCAGTGCTGTTTGCATTAACAGAAAGGGGCGAAAGCCCCTTTGTTTTAACCTACTTCTGGTAGTAATCCTGCTGCAATAGAAAACTGTACTGCTATCACCACAATGCCGCACAAAAATACCAGTGCCAGCGCCGGAGCACCGCCGGCTACGCGGTAGTTGGGCTGCGGATTATGTTTTCTGCTCTGCCAGGCCAGCATCGAGGGAATGAGCAGCGCCAGCACCGCCAGGGCAACGCCCGCATACCCTAATGCCATGACAAAACCACGCGGATAGAACAGCGCGAATGCCAGCGGCGGCAGGAAGGTCACCACGCCGGTTTGCATTCTTCCCGCTACGGTATTGCGGCGCTGGAAGAGGTCAGCCAGGTAGTCAAATAATCCCAATGCAACGCCGAGGAAAGAGGTTGCCAGCGCGAGGTCGGCAAACAGATGTACCGCCAGTTCGACGTGCGGCGAAGCCACGACTTCACGCAATGCCTGCAATAAGCCGTTTAAGCCTGCGTGGTTGGCTAAAAGCCCCATGAACGTTGTCGAGTTAATGCTGCCAAGCGTCGCCAGTTGCCAGAAGATATAGGCGACCAGTGGAATAGCGCTACCCGTAATAAACACCCAACGCAGTTTACGGATGTTACCGTTCATATAGCTGACGATACTGGGAACACTGCCGTGAAAACCGAACGAGGTGAAGATGACCGGGATTGCGGAGAGCGCCAGCCCCTGTTGCAGCGGCAGCGTAAGCAGGTTCACTTTATGGATATGCGGCATTAACAGAGCCAGCATCGCTACCAGGAAGATTATCTTGGCGCTGAATAGCAGACGGTTGAACAGATCAACCAGCGAGGTCCCAACACAAACCACGCCACCGGCAACAAAGGTGAACAGCAGTACGCCTGTTGTCGGAGATATATTTGTTCCGGTCCAGTCGCTGATGCTGGAGGCCAGCAGTTCACCTGCACCACTGATGTACGCCGCCGTCAGGGCATACATTAAAAACATCATGCTAAAGCCCGTTAACCATTGTCCGTAACGACCAAGATAACGTTTTGCCAGTGTACCCAGCCCGGTGTCTGCCGGGACATGTTGATATACTTCAAGCAGCAGCAGCGCGGTGTAGCACATCAACGCCCAAAGACTGACTAACAATACCAACGTGACGCTAAACCCCACGCCTGCCGCAGCCAACGGCATTGCCAACATACCGGCACCAATCGTGGTTCCCGCCACGATAAAAATACTACCCAGGGTTCTGTTTTTCACGCTTTCCTCTGTCCCAGAGATAATCAACGGTTATATCTGCGGCGCAGGTTAAGGCAAAACGCTATGTTCGTCAAATCGCCGTTACAATGGTTGTACATTAATGTTTACGATGTTTTTGACCATTAAGATGTATAACAAATGACATTTATCTGCGGATAAACCTGCGTTAGCGCAAAGCAGCGCCGTGCGGTTCACATTAGGCTACGGTCTTTATTGAGGAGGTAGTATGGAATCTATTCACGGTCACGAAGTGCTCAACATGATGATTGAATCTGGCGAGCAGTATTCAAATGCCAGCCTTGAAGCGGCGATTACGGCACGTTTCGGCGAGCAGGCGCGTTTTCACACTTGTTCCGCGTCAGATATGACGGCAGGCGAGCTGGTGGCGTTTTTAGCGGCGAAGGGAAAGTTTATTGCAAAAGAAGACGGCTTCTCTACGCACGAAAGCAAGATCTGCCGTCACTGATTTTAATGGGTAATGATGGCGGGTTGCCTTCATTACCCCAAAATATTAATTCTGCGTATCAAGCGTAGCCAGTTCTTTATCGATGAAATAAAGACCTTCGCCGCTTTTCCCTGCCAGCGACAGCTTATCAATAACAGATTTAAATAATTTCTCTTCTTCATGCTGCTCGGCAACATACCATTGCAGGAAATTAAAGGTTGGATAATCCTGGTGGGTCATTGCCGCGTGTGCCAGCTCATTAATTTTCTGGGTGATCAGCTGCTCGTGTTCGTAAGTGACACGGAACAGTTCATCCAGAGACGCATATTCAGCAAAAGGGGAAGAAACGGTATTAATACGCGGCAAGCTGCCGGTATCGGTCAGGTAATCGAACAGACGCTGCATGTGCGTCATCTCTTCCTGAGCGTGACGGCGCAAAAACGCGGCGGCACCTTCGAAGCTGTGATAGCTGCACCACGCGCTCATCTGTTGGTAGAGCAGAGATGAATATAATTCAAGATTCATTTGCTCATTCAGTTGGTCGATCATTTCTGTTTTCAGCATGGTTCTGCTCCACAAACATTATTATATATTGACGTGGCGTCACTATAATTTGTTATTTAATTATTTGCAAAAGGTAAAATAATAAATTTATTTATTAAAAATGCGAATGGGAATAAAACGCATTAACGATATTAAGCGGGGGATATAAATAATAAAGTGCTAAAAGACCAGCAAAAATGTGCTGGTCGGAAATATTAATAATTGAATGAGGGGGATTGCGATACTGCGACACCATGACACTGCCAGGCGAGTGTAATTTTGGTATTTAAGCACAGAGAGCCTGCATATACGCTGCAGGTTGACACCGGCTGACCAAACGCTTCAGCGCTGGCATAGCCCAGGCGCTGACACTCTTTGGTGGCTGTCCCTTGGGTAACGTAGTCATCGGTACGTGCTGTTTGTAACATGGCCTGATTATAAGTCAGGCGAACCACACCAGTGATGGCGCTGGCTTCGCTGACCTGCGCCTGTTTTGTAATTGTGCATCCTGTCAGCACGAGCGGCAAAAGCGCTAGGATAAAGGTCTTCATGAGATCGCTCTGAAAGTTCGAAGATACACTATCATGGCATACAGAGGCCCTCATCAATGGCTTGAATAGCCCGAAGATCACCTGTGATTAATCACAACGAGGTCATTCGTTTGAGGCAATTCTGAACTGTTCAGACAAGAATGTGAGCGCAACTTTGTTTTTTAAAACTAAATTTCATTAAATTTGAAAGTGTGATTGCAAAATAGTAATGTGGCTGAATGTTATGACTTTCAGCGGGCTACCGCAGCGCATTCAGGAGAGTACAGAATGAAAATTGCATTGATGATGGAAAACAGCCAGGCAAGCAAAAACGCCATCATCCATAACGAGCTTAAAGCCGTTGCGGATGAGAAAGGTTTTCCGGTCTATAACGTTGGGATGAGCGATGAAAATGATCATCATCTGACCTACATCCATTTAGGAATTATGGCCAGCATCCTGCTTAATTCCAAAGCGGTTGATTTCGTGGTCACCGGTTGCGGCACGGGCCAGGGGGCAATGATGTCACTGAATATCCATCCGGGTGTGGTGTGTGGTTATTGCCTCGATCCTGCAGATGCGTTCTTGTTCTCTCAGATCAACAACGGCAACGCGCTTTCTCTGGCATTCGCCAAAGGTTTTGGCTGGGGTGCTGAGCTGAATGTGCGCTATATGTTTGAAAAAGCGTTCACCGGGCGTAACGGCGAAGGCTACCCACCGGAGCGTAAAGAGCCGCAGGTGCGTAACGCCGGTATTCTGAATCAGGTGAAAGCGGCTGTAGTAAAAGAAAATTATCTGGACACGCTGCGCGCTATCGATCCTGAGCTGGTGAAAACCGCTGTATCGGGCCCGCGCTTCCAGCAGTGCTTCTTTGAAAACTGCCAGGACAAAGCAATCGAAGCGTTTGTACGCGAGGTAATTGGCTAAATCCTGTTGGCCCGGCAGCGTTCACCCTCCGGGCTACTTGTTCTTGTTCGATACTGCACTTCCTGCATCACGGGTGAGTCGCAGCGAATCCACCATACCTACCAGACAAATAATGGCAATAGCGACAAAGGCCAGCCGGAAACTGATCCCTGGAATATTGCCCAATGCCAGCCTTTCACTCACCACATCGCCAATGCGGATCCCAATAGCGGCTAAAGAAATGCCCAATCCTACCGCTAATTGTGTCGCTGTACTGAACAGCGTATTAGCGTAGCTCATTTGTGCCGCGGGGACGTCCGCGAAGGCAAGCGTGCTGACGCCGGTAAACTGAATTGAGCGGAACACACCGCCCAGATACAACACCAGCAAAATAACCCACACGGGAGTCTGCGGCGTAATTAATGCACAGGCCAGCAGCGCCAGAACGTTAAGCGCACCGTTAATCAACAGCAGTTTCTTAAAGCCCAGCCAACGTATCAACGGTGTGGTGGCCGGTTTAATCGTCAGATTGCCCACAAATACCGCCAGCACCAGCGAACCCGCGTGAAAAGCGTTCATGCCAAAACCTACCTGAAACATTAACGGCAGCAGAAACGGCACGGCGCTGATAGAGGCACGAAACAGCGATCCGCCATACATGGTGACGCGAAAAGTAGGGACGTTCATGGCATCAAGGCGAATCATTGGCCATGCGGCGCGACGAAAATGATGCAGGGCAAACAGAAATGTCACTGTTCCTAGCGCCAAAAGTCCGGCGGTCAGCCAGCCCTGAGGCTGTTGGGTTCCCAGTAACTCCATGGCATACACCAGGCTTACCATCGCAACAGAGGTTGCGATAAATCCCGTTATATCAAATGGGCGGCGCTCGTTGTCATGAATATCCGGGATAAAACGTAGCGCCAGCGCAATCGCCAGTATCCCGAGCGGTACATTGATGAAGAAGATCCAACGCCAGTTGGCATAGCTGGTAATGAATCCGCCAAGGGGAGGGCCAATGATGGGGGCGACTAACGCGGGCCAGGTCAGGGTCGCAATAGCGGTGATCAACTGATGTTTAGGCGTGGTACGCAATACCGCAAGTCGGCCAACCGGAACCATTAGCGCGCCACCTACACCCTGTAAGATTCGCATGGCGACAAAGCTCTCAAGGCTTTCGGAAAAACCGCATAAAACCGAGGCGAGAGTAAATATCGCCAGCGCCAGGGTAAACACCTTTCGGGCGCCGAAGCGATCCGCAATCCAGCCGCTGGCGGGAATCAGCACCGCGAGGGTGATCAGATAGGCGCTGATACCTATGTTCAGGTCTACCGCTTGCACGGCAAAACTCTTCGCCATGTCGGGCAGTGCGGTGGCAATCACCGTGCCGTCAATAAACTCCATAAAGAAAGCCCCGGCAACAAGTAATGCAGCCGGGGATAGACCGCGTTTGTTCTCAACCGCTAAATGTTCACTCATGTTGTGCTTGCCATCTCAAAAGAAACTGACTGGATCTATTTTTATTTTCCAGCGCATTCGTAATGCATGCGCGGCTATCGTTTCGTTCGTTGAATAGGTACTATGACGACCTTTCTATAAGGAGCTCACTATGTCCCAAACACTGAATGCCGATCAGGAACTGCTCTCGGACGTTGTTGCCTGTCAGCTGGTTATCAAGCAGATTCTGGATGTTCTTGATGTTATTGCCCCAGTAGAAGTGCGGGAGAAAATGTCCAGCCAACTGAAAAGCATCGATTTCTCCAGCCATCCTGCGGGCGCCGATCCGGTTACTATGCGCGCAATACAAAAAGCAGTTGCCTTGATCGAGTTGAAATTCACGCCGCAGAATGAATCTCACTAAAATAAACCGTTGTTTCAGGTTTTAGAAAGGTTTTTTTGCGCCTCGCAGAATGAGAGGCGTGAGCGTAGAGAAAATTAAGCACCAGCCGGATAAGGTGCGTCGCATCGTTATCCGGCATTAACATGATGAAAATTGAAGATTAGTGATGTTGATAGTTCACGACGTTCAGCAGATGCTTATCGGTTTGCGCCATGCACAGTCCCGCACGTTTAGCGCTGCGGACTTCATCAAGAATCGTCTGTAACAGCACGCCATCCTGCTGCTGCTCTTTTTCCAGATCGTGAAGAAAATCAATGGTTGTTGCATCATTCAAGGCTTCTGCTTCATTGGTCAAGCGTGATAGCTTGCTGTAACGCTGTTGGTATTCATCCAGCGTTTTCTGAAACAGTTCTTCAAGAGAAGTTAGTTCATCACCCGGAACATCAATTGCCTTGACGATGGGGTTAGCCCCGGCGCTTTTCATAAAATTGAACATACGCATCATTTGAGTCACGTTACATTGTGCCTGAGTGCGTAGAAAGGTTGCGGTGCCAGTCAGGCTGTGTTCGTAACACCATTCACTGAGATGCAGGTAAAGATTCGATGCGTAGAACTCGAGGTTCATTTGTGTGTTGAGTTTATGAACAATTCCAACTGCAGCCATATCAATATCCTTATTTCCAGAAAGGGGGATGTACGTTACTTACGTCAGTGCAACGGGCTGCCGCTACACATCACCTCTACGTACAATTAAAACTGTTAGCAGAATAAATCCGTTCCGCCGGTCCTTTAGTGATCACGAATTATATTCGCTCCCGATCGAGATTCAGCATAACTCCTGTTCCGACTTAAGAAAATCCTTAAATCTGCGTATTTATGATTTTTTACATATTGTCATAACAATATTAGTGATTTTTCTGCTTGTGTATATAAGTGGTGTGAATATAAGAGATTGATATTTATGGGATTAAATCCAAGCATTAATATTGAAATGATGTTTCATATCACGAAATGGAATTTCACAATCAGGTATTGTCTCTCACCGGATGATTATCCGGCCTTGGGATGGAGAAATTTCATTATCGGGACGTGTCGGTGAACGTTATCTGCTGGCTAATTTTTTGCGCCAGATCAGTTTTGTGGAAATTAATAAAGTTAAGCGCCTGAATGATTCGGCATTTATGGTTTGGTGTATTTGGAAAAATCGAGGAGTGTGTATGAAAAAGGTTGCCGTGCTACTGGCACCTGGTTTTGAAGAGGCGGAAGCCATTGTTACCATTGATATTCTGCGCCGCCTGCAGATCGAAGTTGAAACACTGGCCTGCGCCGAGTCCCGTGCGGTGGTGAGCTATCATGACGTGCCGATGGTGACGGACAGCACGCTGGCTGCGCGTCAGACGGATCTTTACGATGCCGTTGTGTTACCGGGCGGGCCGCAGGGCAGCGTTAATCTTGCCGCCAGTAAGGCTGTCATCCAGTTTATCGCTCGCCATGACGAGGCAGGAAAACTCATTTGCCCGGTGTGTTCCGCGGCTGCGCGCGTGCTGGGTGGCAACGGCCTGCTGAAGGGGCGTCGCTACGTGTGTTCGGGGGATCTGTGGCAAAACGTAACGGATGGGGAATATATCGATGCGCCGATTGTGGAAGATGGCAACCTGATTTGCGGTAAAGGGTTAGGGCATATTTTCGATTTTGCATTGACGCTTGCGGCGCGTCTATTGGGAGATGATATTCCGGTTCGCGATCACGCTGATCACATTTATTACCGATGGTAATCATTTTCCCGAATACTCCGGTATTCGGGAACAAGGATTCGTTGGCTGACGTTATGGACTAATCTGCTATTCCTCTTTTTTCCCGTCGACAAAACCGCGTTTTTTTATGTCATTTCCCGCTGAATTTATGTACGCAATTACTGTAATTCTGTGGTGTGATGCCGCTCTCTTATGGAGAATCAATTTCCCGCTACAAATACTCTCAGCACTGGCATTGATCTTATCAATAAAAGGTAATGCCTTGTTTTACGTCCGAATTACAAAAAATCGTCTGATTTTATCCTACATAAAAAGAACGTTAAAGCTGGAGTTAACCATGCACAAATTCACTAAAGCGCTGGCTGCCATCGGTCTGGCGGCCATTATGTCACAATCCGCTATCGCTGAATCCATGAAGCTCGGTTTCCTGGTCAAACAGCCGGAAGAACCGTGGTTCCAGACTGAATGGAAATTTGCCGATAAAGCCGGTAAAGACCTTGGTTTTGAGGTGATTAAAATTGCCGTCCCGGATGGTGAGAAAACCCTTAACGCCATCGACAGCCTGGCGGCAAGTGGAGCAAAAGGGTTTGTTATTTGTACGCCAGACCCAAAACTGGGGCCAGCCATTATGGCTAAGGCGCGTGGCTACGATATGAAAGTCATTGCCGTCGATGACCAGTTTGCCAACGCCAAAGGTAAACCGATGGATACCGTACCGCTGGTGATGATGGCGGCAACCAAAATTGGTGAGCGCCAGGGCCAGGAGCTGTACAAGGAGATGCAAAAACGCGGTTGGGATGTGAAATCCACCGCCGTAATGGCCATTACAGCCAACGAACTGGATACCGCACGTCGTCGTACTTCTGGTTCAATGGAAGCGCTTAAAGCCGCTGGCTTCCCGGAAAAACAGATCTATCAGGTCCCGACTAAATCAAATGATATCCCCGGCGCATTCGATGCCGCTAACTCTATGCTGGTTCAGCATCCTGAAGTCAAACACTGGCTGATTGTCGGTATGAACGACAATACCGTGCTGGGCGGCGTACGTGCGACCGAAGGGCAGGGCTTCAAAGCACCAAACGTAATTGGTATTGGTATCAACGGCGTTGACGCAGTAAGCGAACTGTCTAAAGGCGAAGCGACCGGGTTCTACGGTTCACTGCTGCCAAGCCCGGACGTTCACGGCTACAAGTCCAGTGAAATGCTCTACAACTGGGTAACGAAAGGTGCAGAGCCACCGGCATTCACTGAAGTGACGGATGTGGTGCTGATTACCCGCGATAACTTCAAAGAAGAGCTGGCGAAGAAAGGCTTAGGCGGTAAGTAACACAAATGCCGGATGCGACGTCAACGCGTCTTATCCGGCCTACGAATTGCGTCCTCAGAAGGCCGGATGAGGCAAAGCCCCCCTCCGGCATAAAGATCTGACTCACGGAGACGTTATGCAACAGTCTACCCCGTATCTCTCATTTCGCGGCATTGGCAAAACGTTCCCCGGCGTTAAGGCGCTGACGGATATCAGTTTCGACTGCTATGCCGGACAGGTGCATGCGCTGATGGGCGAAAATGGCGCCGGGAAATCAACACTCTTAAAAATTCTCAGCGGTAACTATGCGCCAACGACGGGATCATTGACGATCCGCGGACAGGAAGTTTCCTTCGCGGATACCACTGCCGCGCTCAACGCCGGCGTCGCCATTATTTATCAGGAACTGCATCTCGTCCCGGAAATGACCGTTGCCGAGAATATTTATTTAGGGCAGTTACCGCACAAAGGCGGGATTGTGAACCGCTCGCTGCTGAACTATGAAGCAGGAATCCAGCTGAAGCATCTGGGAATGGATATCGATCCCGATACTCCATTGAAATACCTCTCCATTGGTCAGTGGCAGATGGTAGAGATTGCAAAAGCGCTGGCGCGAAATGCCAAAATTATCGCCTTTGATGAACCAACCAGCTCCCTGTCGGCTCGCGAGATTGAGAATCTGTTTCGTGTCATCCGTGAGCTGCGCAACGAAGGACGCATCATTCTGTACGTTTCGCACCGTATGGAGGAGATTTTTGCTCTCAGCGATGCCATCACTGTGTTTAAAGATGGTCATTACGTCAAAACGTTCACGGATATGCAGCAGGTCGATCACGACGCGCTGGTGCAGGCGATGGTCGGGCGCGACCTCGGGGATATCTATGGCTGGAAATCCAGACCGTATGGCACAGAGCGTCTGCGGTTGCATGAAGTAAAAGCCCCGGGCGTGCGTACGCCAATCAGTTTATCCGTGCGAAGCGGTGAAATTGTCGGGCTGTTTGGCCTGGTGGGGGCCGGACGTAGCGAATTAATGAAAGGACTGTTCGGTGGTACGCGTATCACGGCGGGCCAGGTATTTATTGATGAACAGCCTATCGATATCCGTAAACCAAGCCATGCCATTGAAGCAGGGATGATGCTGTGCCCGGAGGATCGCAAAGCCGAAGGGATCATTCCGGTCCATTCAGTGCGCAACAACATCAACATTAGTGCACGACGTAAGCATGTTCTGGGGGGATGCGTGATCAACAACGGCTGGGAAGAGACCAATGCCGATCACCATATTCGTTCACTCAACATCAAAACACCGGGTGCAGAGCAACTGATCATGAATCTCTCCGGCGGTAATCAACAGAAGGCTATCCTCGGTCGTTGGTTATCGGAAGAGATGAAGGTGATTTTGTTGGATGAGCCTACACGCGGCATTGATGTAGGCGCCAAGCATGAAATTTACAACGTGATTTATGCCCTCGCAGCGCGCGGTGTGGCCGTATTGTTTGCTTCCAGTGACCTGCCAGAAGTGCTCGGTGTCGCCGACCGTATTGTAGTGATGAGAGAAGGCGAAATTGCCGGTGAGTTACTTCATGAACAGGCGGATGAGCGCCAGGCGTTGAGCCTTGCTATGCCTAAAGTCAGCCAGGCTGTAGCCTGAATAAGGAGAGTATGATGTCTTCCGTTTCTACATCGGGTTCTGGCGCAGCGAAGTCGGCGCTAAATCTGGGCCGCATTTGGGATCAATACGGTATGCTGGTGGTGTTCGCCGTGCTGTTCCTCGTTTGTTCCCTGTTTGTGCCAAACTTTGCCACCTTCATCAATATGAAGGGACTGGGGCTGGCAGTATCGATGTCGGGTATGGTCGCGTGTGGGATGCTGTTTTGCTTGGCATCCGGTGATTTCGACCTGTCTGTCGCATCTGTGATTGCTTGTGCTGGTGTTACCACTGCCGTAGTCATTAACATGACTGAAAGTTTGTGGATTGGCGTGGCTGCCGGACTGCTGCTCGGTATTCTGTGTGGCCTGGTGAATGGGTTCGTGATTGCGCGGTTAAAAATTAACGCCCTGATCACTACTCTTGCGACGATGCAGATTGTACGTGGTCTGGCTTATATTATCTCCGACGGTAAGGCAGTCGGGATTGAAGACGAGCGTTTCTTTACACTCGGTTATGCTAACTGGTTTGGTCTGCCTGCGCCTATCTGGATCACTGTCGTTTGTTTTATTGTCTTTGGTTTACTGCTGAACAAAACCACGTTTGGTCGTAATACGCTGGCCATTGGGGGCAATGAAGAGGCGGCGCGCCTGGCAGGGGTTCCGGTTGTTCGTACCAAGATTATTATCTTTATTCTTTCCGGTCTGGTATCCGCCATTGCCGGGATTATCCTCGCATCGCGTATGACCAGCGGCCAGCCAATGACCTCAATTGGTTATGAGTTGATCGTGATTTCAGCCTGCGTGTTAGGGGGCGTTTCGCTTAAAGGTGGCATCGGAAAAATCTCATATGTGGTGGCCGGGGTGTTGATCCTGGGTACGGTTGAGAATGCGATGAACCTGCTGAATATCTCTCCGTTCGCGCAGTATGTGGTACGTGGCCTCATCCTGCTGGCGGCGGTGATCTTCGACCGTTACAAGCAAAAAGCGAAGCGTACCGTTTGATGATTTAAACCCTAACTTTTTAGTCTAGCTTCTGCCCATCGCCAGCCGCTACCCGGCTGGCGATTGTTTTTCCAAATGGCGAGCATGGTCACACTGTCTATACTTATATCCGTCATACATCATCTATACGCCGCGATCCGCGTGGCGTTCTGACCATGATGAGGAGGATAACCGGGTGACAGCATCACTGATCTTACCCCCTGAACAATCTGTAAACTGTGCTTACTTTTTTGATCTCGATGGGACACTTGCTGAGATTAAACCCTTTCCCGACCAGGTCGTTGTCCCTAAGGCAATCCTGCAATGTTTACAACAGTTAGCGACGCATAATGCGGATGCGCTGGCATTGATTTCAGGGCGCTCAATGGTTGAGCTTGACGCACTCACTACTCCGTTTCGTTTTCCGCTTGCCGGAGTGCATGGGGCAGAACGCCGTGACATCAATGGTCAAACGCACATAGTACACCTGCCTGAAGGTATCGAGCGTGAAGCTGGGGCTTTATTACACGCAGCGTTAGTGACGTTACCGGGGACAACGCTGGAAACCAAAGGTATGGCTTTCGCGTTGCACTATCGTCAGGCACCCGAACACGAAGCTGCGCTGATTACCCTGGCTGAACGCATCACGCGCAGATGGCCGCAGCTTGCTCTGCAGCACGGAAAATGTGTCGTGGAAATAAAGCCTAAGGGCAGCAATAAAGGCGACGCGATAGCTGCATTTATGCAGGAAGCGCCTTTTGCTGGCCGGATCCCTGTGTTTTTCGGTGATGATCTGACAGATGAAACAGGATTTGCTGTGGTTAACCGCGCTGGCGGTATTTCCGTGAAGGTGGGGAGCGGGCCGACGCAGGCGACATGGCGTCTGGATGGCGTCAGGGATGTCTGGCGCTGGCTGGAGCAAATTAACTCTTCGCAGCAAGAATCGAAAGCAACGAATAACAGAAGAGGTGGCTATGAGTCGTTTAGTCGTAGTATCTAATCGTATCGCCTCACCAGATGACAAAGGGAGCGCGGGTGGGCTCGCGGTCGGTGTACTGGGCGCGTTAAAAGCTGCTGGTGGTCTGTGGTTTGGCTGGAGTGGTGATACAGGTAATGAGGATAAACCGTTAAAAAAAGTCACGCGTGGCAATATCACCTGGGCCTCGTTTAATTTGAGTGAGCAAGATTACGAAGAGTATTACTGCCAGTTTTCAAATGCGGTTTTATGGCCCGCATTTCACTATCGACTGGATTTAGTTCAGTTTCAGCGCTCTGCCTGGGAAGGCTACCAACGGGTTAATGCCTTACTGGTAGATAAACTTCTGCCGCTGCTTGGCGATGACGACATCATCTGGATTCATGATTACCATCTGTTGCCGTTTGCCTGCGAGTTACGTAAGCGCGGTGTGAATAACCGCATCGGTTTTTTCCTGCATATTCCTTTTCCGACGCCGGAAATTTTTAATGCGCTCCCTCCACATCTGGCGCTACTTGAGCAAATGTGTGATTTTGATTTGCTTGGTTTTCAGACTGAAAACGATCGCCAGGCTTTTCTGGACTGTCTCGCAGCCCAGACTCGGATGTCCACGCATAAAGATAAGCAGCATCTGGCATGGGGAAAAGCGTTTCGCACTCAGGTCTATCCCATCGGTATCGAACCTGATGAGATTGCACGGCAGGCGTCCGGACCGCTGCCGCCAAAACTGGCGCAGCTAAAAGCGGAGCTTAAAAATGTGCAGAATATTTTCTCCGTGGAGCGTCTGGATTACTCCAAAGGCTTGCCGGAGCGCTTTCAGGCCTACGAGGCCTTACTGGAACATTATCCGCAGCACCACGGTAAAATTCGCTATACGCAGATAGCGCCGACCTCGCGTGAAGAGGTGCAGGCCTATCAGGATATTCGCCACCAACTGGAAACAGAAGCTGGGCGAATCAACGGCAAATATGGGCAACTGGGCTGGACGCCGCTTTACTATCTGAACCAGTATTTTGATCGTAAATTGCTGATGAAGATCTTCCGCTACTCTGACGTAGGATTGGTGACCCCGTTGCGCGATGGTATGAACCTGGTGGCGAAAGAGTTTGTGGCCGCACAGGATCCTGCTAACCCTGGCGTGCTGGTTTTATCGCAATTTGCCGGGGCGGCGAATGAGCTAACCTCTGCGCTTATTGTTAATCCTTATGACCGGGATGAAGTGGCAAGCGCATTAAACCAGGCGCTGACGATGCCACTTACCGAACGCATTTCGCGCCACGCTGAAATGCTTGAGACTATCGTTAAAAACGATATCGACAACTGGCAGGCGACGTTCATTAGTGATCTTAAAGCAGTCACGCCGCGTCGGAGTCAATGCCAACTGCCAGACAATATTTCATCCTGTTCTAAACTCGCATGAAGTCCTGGCGCTGTGTATTAATCTCCGGCTAGCGGAACCAGAAGAACGTCCACCTGGCTGGTATGAATCACGCTTTTCGCGGAACAGGAAGCGCGTGAAAAAAAACTGTGGTTATGGTTGCCGTAAATGACCAGATCAATAGCGTATTTGCGGCATACATCTAGGATATGTTCATTCAGAGCCCCATAGGTAATAAAGGTATGCTCAATGGGGTATTCTGCTTCTTTGCTAAGTTTGTCGATAAAATCCTGAGTTTCTTCCTGCATGACTTCACGCAGGTCTTCCAGCATGGGGGCAGCAAACTGGTTATAAAGTTCGGGGTCTGAGACCAGTGTAATCAGGCTAATTCGGGCGTTGACAGGGCGAGCGATAGAAACCGCCTTGTCTAACAACTGCTGACTTTCAGGGGTGGCGGCAACAGCAACAAGAATGTGCGAATAGCTCATAACTCGCTCCTTTTTTTCAAGAATTATGAGAGGGCTTTTCAGCTTTACTCAGCTTTACTCAGCTTACTCCATACTGCAACGTTTCCTTCCTTCATAGTGTGAATGTCATCATGATTATTCATTAATTATTCTTATAAATAGAATAATCGATTCATATTGGTTGCAGATATGTTCAGGTAACTTAAGTAAAACCCACGGCTAATGAAAACAATGTGTTAATAAAAAATAAACATACATTAACATTTGCAAGGTCGTCACATCGCGGTATTAATTAATCGCTCTAAATATTTAAGTCATTGTTTATAAAGTATTTAATTAAAAAAGTTTTTTGAGTTAAATATGTGATCCAGCTCGCTATTTCATGGCGTGATATTAACGGTCGTGAATATAATACTATTCGCTTTTATTGCAAGAATATTCGTACATCAGGAATCGAAATGGATAATGGAAGGTTAAGAAATAAACAAAGTAAAAGCCACGCTGATGGATTTATGTTAAGTGTTTGGCTGGTTTATGTGATCTTGATCACATATTCTTTAAATTCGCAGCATAGCTCCGTTGTATGTGTAACTGACGGCGGGTAGAGTTGCGTCGAATTAGGAAAAATCTTAGACATTTGTAAGAATTGATGTGAGCTTGTAAGGGACGCTGCCTTCTTAAAAGGGAATGTTTAGACGACGCGTAAGTGTCGTTACGTTGCTATGTATTTGACCTTTTGCTTTTTTTTACCGGGCCTTCCCGGCGACATCACGGGGTGCGGTTTTACCGCATGAAAACAATGTTGGTTATTATGGATGCAAATAATGCATACATCCGAGTTGCTGAAACACATTTATGACATCAATTTGTCATATTTATTGCTTGCACAGCGTTTGATCGTTCAGGACAAAGCATCTGCGATGTTTCGCCTTGGTATCAGCGAGGAAATGGCGGACACGTTGGCAACATTAACACTTCCTCAAATGGTCAAACTGGCCGAAACAAACCAACTGGTATGTCATTTCCGTTTCGACGATCACCAGACTGTTACTCGCCTGACGCAAGACTCCCGCGTTGACGATCTTCAGCAAATCCATACTGGTATTATGCTTTCCACACGCCTGTTAAGCGACATCGATGATGCAGCACGTAAGAAAAGGGCTTGATGATGAGCGAAAAAAGCATTGTTCAGGAAGCGCGTGATATCCAGTTGGCAATGGAATTAATCACATTGGGCGCCCGTTTGCAAATGCTGGAAAGCGAAACGCAATTAAGCCGTGGTCGATTAATCAAGCTGTACAAAGAATTACGCGGTAGTCCTCCGCCAAAAGGGATGCTCCCGTTTTCCACCGACTGGTTTATGACGTGGGAACAAAATATTCATGCGTCGATGTTTTGCAATGCATGGCAATTCCTGCTCAAAACGGGTCTCTGTAGCGGCGTGGATGCCGTAATTAAGGCGTATCGGTTATATCTTGAGCAGTGTCCGCAGCCTGAAGAAGGGCCATTGCTGGCGTTAACTCGCGCGTGGACGCTGGTACGATTTGTCGACAGCGGATTGCTGGAGTTGTCCCTATGCAATTGTTGCGGTGGGAATTTTATCACCCATGCACACCAACCCGCAGGCAGCTTTGCCTGTAGTTTATGCCAGCCGCCATCAAGGGCCGTAAAAAGACGTAAACTTTCCCAGAATGCTGCCGATATTATTCCACAACTGCTGGATGAACAGATCGAACAGGCTGTTTAACTGATACGGTGTGGATGAACACTCCAGCAGCGGTAAGCGATTACCGCTGCTTTTTTTTGTCCTGACCTTACGTTAATTGCCCGACTGCGCATCCTGTCATAGTCAATTGCGAAAGGATGATGTCGTGCTTATCTTATTAGGTTACCTGGTTGTTATTGGTACAGTTTTCGGCGGTTACATGATGACCGGCGGACACCTTGGGGCACTCTATCAACCGGCTGAGCTGGTGATTATCGGTGGCGCGGGTATTGGGGCATTCATCGTCGGCAATAATGGGAAAGCCATCAAAGGGACGATGAAAGCGATCCCGTTGCTTTTCCGTCGTTCGAAATACACCAAAGCGATGTATATGGATCTGCTGGCGCTCCTGTATCGCCTGATGGCCAAGTCACGTCAACAGGGCATGTTCTCGCTTGAGCGCGACATCGAAAACCCAAAAGAAAGTGAAATCTTCGCTAGCTATCCGCGCATTCTTGCCGATGCCGTAATGCTTGATTTTATTGTCGATTATCTACGCCTGATTATCAGCGGCAATATGAATACGTTTGAAATTGAAGCGCTGATGGACGAAGAAATTGAGACTCATGAGAGTGAGGCCGAAGTTCCGGCGAATAGTCTGGCGATGGTCGGCGACTCACTGCCGGCATTCGGGATCGTCGCGGCCGTTATGGGTGTTGTGCATGCACTGGCTTCTGCCGATCGCCCGGCAGCAGAGTTGGGGGCGTTGATTGCGCATGCGATGGTGGGAACATTCCTCGGTATTTTGCTGGCCTATGGATTTATTTCTCCGCTTGCCAGCGTTCTGCGCCAGAAAAGCGCTGAAACAACCAAAATGATGCAGTGCGTGAAGATAACGCTGCTCTCCAATCTGAATGGCTACGCGCCGCCGATTGCCGTTGAATTCGGTCGTAAGACTCTGTACTCCAGCGAACGTCCTTCGTTTATCGAACTGGAAGAACATGTTCGTGCGGTGAGAAATCCAACTGCGCAACAGACGACCGAGGACGCATGAAAAATCAGGCCCATCCCATTATCGTTGTAAAGCGACGCAAACATAAGAATCACGGTGGTGGGGCGCATGGCTCGTGGAAAATCGCCTACGCCGATTTTATGACCGCGATGATGGCCTTCTTTCTGGTGATGTGGCTCATTTCTATATCCAGCCCTAAAGAATTGATCCAGATTGCCGAATATTTCCGTACACCGCTGGCCACCGCGGTGACCGGGGGAAATCGTATTTCGAATAGCCAAAGCCCGATTCCAGGCGGCGGGGATGATTACACCCAGCAGCAGGGTGAGGTGAACAAGCAGCCGAATATTGATGACCTGAGAAAACGTATGGAACAGAGCCGCTTGAGCAAACTTCGTGGCGATCTCGATCAACTGATTGAATCCGATCCCAAACTGCGAGCGCTGCGTCCGCATTTAAAGATTGATTTAGTTCAGGAAGGGCTGCGGATACAGATTATCGACAGTCAGAATCGCCCAATGTTTAAGACCGGTAGTGCTGAAGTTGAGCCGTACATGCGCGATATCCTGCGCGCGATTGCACCAGTGCTCAACGGGATCCCTAACCGGATCAGCCTTTCCGGTCACACGGATGATTATCCTTACGCGAATGGTGAGAAAGGATACAGCAACTGGGAATTGTCTGCCGATCGCGCAAATGCATCGCGTCGCGAGCTGGTTAGCGGCGGTCTGGATGATGGAAAAGTATTACGTGTGGTAGGTATGGCCGCCACGATGCGTCTGAGCGATCGCGGTCCTGAAGACGCTATCAACCGCCGTATTAGCCTGCTGGTTCTCAATAAGCAGGCAGAAGAGGCCATTTTGCATGAAAACGCTGAAAGCCAGAATGAGCCGGTAAGTGTCTTACAACGGCCAGCGGAACTCCCGCCGGTAAGCGTTCCCACATCGCCACCAGCCAATCCGAGGTGATAGCGTGAGCATGGATATTAGCGATTTTTATCAGACATTTTTTGATGAAGCTGACGAACTGTTGGCTGATATGGAGCAACACCTTCTTGATTTGGTTCCTGAAGCCCCGGACTCCGAACAGCTGAATGCCATTTTTCGTGCAGCGCACTCGATTAAAGGCGGGGCGGGCACCTTCGGCTTTACCATTTTGCAGGAAACGACCCATCTGATGGAAAACCTGCTGGATGAAGCGCGGCGTGGCGAGATGCAGCTCAATGCCGACATTATCAACCTGTTTTTGGAAACGAAAGATATTATGCAGGAACAGCTCGACGCCTATAAAAGCTCAGTGGAGCCTGATGCCGACAGTTTTGAGTACATTTGCCAGGCGTTACGGCAGTTAGCGCTCGAAGCGAAAGGTGAAACCGCACCGTCAGTTGTCAACTCAGCAAAACTGAGCGTTGTTGATAGCACCTCTATGCAGGAAGAGGCGGTTGCAAAGCCTGAACTCGCCAGTGAAGAGAGTAAAAAACGCATTACTCTCTCGCGTCTGAAAGCCAGCGAAGTGGATTTGCTGGAAGAGGAACTGGGGAATCTGGCGACCTTAACCGATGTGGTAAAAGGAAGCGACACGCTGTCAGCTACGCTTGATGGCAACCTCGCAGAAGATGACATCATTGCGGTACTCTGCTTTGTCATTGAAGCTGACCAAATTGAATTCGAAACCGTCAGCGCAGCGCCCGCGGCTGTTGAAACTGAAGAGGTAGCCGTTGTCGCGAAGCCGCAGCCGATTGCCGTTGCGCCAGCGGTGAAAGCCGCCGCCAGTGAAGCGCCACATGGGCGCGCGGAGCGTGAAAAACCAGCCCGCGCCAGCGAGTCGACCAGCATCCGCGTAGCGGTTGAGAAGGTCGATCAGCTCATTAACCTGGTCGGTGAGTTGGTGATCACCCAGTCGATGCTGGCTCAGCGCTCTAACGAACTGGATCCCGTCAATCATGGCGATCTCATCACCAGTATGGGTCAGTTACAACGTAACGCCCGCGATTTGCAAGAGTCGGTGATGTCGATTCGTATGATGCCAATGGAGTATGTGTTCAGTCGTTTCCCTCGTTTGGTACGCGATCTGGCCGGTAAGCTGGGTAAACAGGTCGAGCTGACGCAGGTAGGTAGCTCAACCGAACTCGATAAGAGCCTGATTGAACGCATCATCGATCCGTTGACGCACCTGGTGCGTAACAGCCTCGACCATGGTATCGAACTGCCGGAAAAACGCCTTGAATCCGGCAAAAGCCCAATCGGCAATCTGACGCTTTCCGCCGAGCACCAGGGTGGGAATATTTGTATTGAAGTGACCGATGATGGCGCTGGCCTGAACCGCGAACGTATCCTGGCCAAAGCTATCTCCCAGGGCATGCCGATCCACGAAAACATGAGCGATGACGAAGTGGGTATGTTGATCTTCGCTCCAGGCTTTTCGACCGCCGAACAGGTGACGGATGTCTCCGGACGCGGCGTGGGTATGGATGTGGTGAAGCGAAATATCCAGGAGATGGGCGGCCATGTTGAGATCCAGTCCAAACAGGGACAGGGGACCACTATTCGCATTCTGCTGCCGCTGACGCTGGCGATCCTCGACGGGATGTCCGTGCGCGTGGCGGATGAGGTCTTCATTCTGCCACTAAATGCCGTTATGGAATCGCTGCAACCGCGCGAAGAAGATCTCCATCCGTTGGCCGGAGGCGAACGCGTTCTGGAAGTGCGTGGCGAATATTTACCGCTGGTTGAGTTGTGGAAAGTCTTTGAGGTTGAAGGCGCTAAAACTGAAGCGACTCAGGGCATTGTGGTTATTTTACAAAGTGCAGGGCGTCGCTATGCGCTGCTGGTCGATCAATTAATTGGTCAACACCAGGTAGTGGTCAAAAACCTGGAAAGCAACTACCGCAAAGTGCCAGGTATTTCTGCAGCAACGATCCTCGGCGACGGCAGCGTCGCGCTGATTGTCGATGTCTCTGCATTGCAGGGATTAAACCGCGAACAACGTGTGGCGATCACAGCCGCCTGATTGAGTGAGAAGGGAAGAATATGACCGGTATGAGTAATGTAACTAAACTGGCCGGCGAACCGTCAGGTCAGGAATTCCTCGTGTTTACGCTGGGGGATGAAGAGTACGGTATCGATATCCTGAAAGTGCAGGAAATCCGTGGTTATGATCAGGTGACGCGCATCGCTAACACGCCTGCGTTTATCAAAGGCGTCACGAACCTGCGTGGTGTGATTGTGCCTATCGTCGACCTGCGCGTGAAATTTAGCCAGAGCGATGTGGATTACAACGAAAACACCGTGGTGATTGTGCTGAACCTGGGTCAGCGGGTGGTTGGGATTGTGGTGGATGGCGTTTCGGATGTGCTGTCTCTGACAACGGATCAAATCCGTCCGGCACCGGAGTTTGCGGTCACGCTGTCGACGGAATATTTGACGGGATTGGGTGCGCTGGGTGACCGGATGCTGATTCTGGTCAACATTGAGAAGCTGCTGAACAGCGAAGAAATGGCGCTGCTGGATATTGCCGCTTCCCACGTCGCATAATCGTCATAACTCATCCGGCCTACAATGGTTGCTGTTGTAGGCCGGATTAGCGTAGCGTATTCGGCAGATTTCCTTCTTACGCTTCCCGCTCAACCAGCTCAGGTTCTTCTTCCAGTAAACCTTCATCCTGCGCCAGCATCGCCGTTGCAATCCCGTTACCTAATACGTTGATTGCTGAACGTCCCATATCCAGGAAGTGGTCAATTCCCATCAGTAGCAGAATTCCGGCAACCGGAATATTGAAGCTTGGGATGGTTGCCGCCAGCACCACCAGTGCTGAACGTGGCACACCTGCAATTCCTTTGGACGCCAGCATCAGCGTCAGCATCAGGACGGTGATTTCTGCGAAAGAGAGGTGAATATTATAGGCCTGCGCGATAAACATGGAGGCAAATGAACAGTAGACCATGGAACCGACCAGGTTAAACGAATAACCGATAGGCAGCACGAATGACACGATGTTGGGTGAGCAGCCAAATTTAGTTAATTGCTCCAGCGTTTTCGGATAAGCGGCCTCAGAGCTGCTGGTGGTGAATGCGACCAGAACCGGGTCTTTCAGCATGCTCACCAGGCGAAATACCTCTTTTTTCAGCATGACATAACCCACCGCCAACAGAACCAGGCAGGTCAGCAAAATCGCCACATAGTAGCCGCCGATAAACGATGCATAGTTAAGCAGGATCCCCAGACCCTGGGTAGAGATTACGGAAGAGATGGCGGCAAAAATTGCCAGCGGCGCGACGTACATCACGTAGCCGGTCACCTTCAGCATAATGTGGGAAACCACATCCAGCGCGGCAACCAGCGGAGCGTTAAATTTCTCTCCGAGCGATGCTCCACCAATACCGAAGAACATTGAGAACACCACGATTTGCAGGATCTCATTGTTAGCCATTGCCCCGGCTATGCTGGTTGGAATGGTATGTGTCAGAAAACCTTTCAGGCTCATGCCGCCTACGGCCAGACCGGTGTCGGTGGCTTCCAGCGGGATCGTAAGGTTTAACCCGCTCCCGGGTTGCTCAAGGGAAACCACAAACAGACCGACCAGAATAGACAATACAGAAGAGCTGATAAACCAGACCATCGCTTTGCCGCCCACGCGACCGATGGTGGACGTTTCCCCCAGGCGCATAATACCAACGGTCAGGGTGCTGAATACTAAAGGCGCAATCACCATCTTAATCAGACGTAAAAAGATGTCGGTGAGAAGCGTAATATTATCGGCCCAGGCGGTCACAACGCCGGGGGAGGCATAAGAGTGGATCACCGCACCCGACAGGATCCCCGCCAGCATGAAGATCACGATAAACAACGTGAGTTTGTTTGCATTTGCCACTAAAAAGCCCTCAGTAAGGATTTAACATTTATTGATCGGTTACTCATTTTTTATACTTATTAAGTGGTAACGAAGTATTCATCATATAAATTGGATTAAAGCGTAAACGGATACAACTTTTTTTAATTTTTTATCCATTTTGTTGTGGTATTTACGATGCGTATGTGTGATCTCAATCACACAAAAAAGTGTATTTCAGCCAATCTGGCCGTGCACACCGATGAGTATGAATGTTATTTGCATGATAATTATGGTGTTTTTATGTGAATAATTTGTAGTTGCTGCACACCCGTTTTACCTTCCCCTCGCCAGGCTTCACATCCCTTCAGGATTTCCTTTTTGCAAACGTAAAGTTATCTCAGCCACTGCCGATAACGTTGATAACTCGTTTTCAGGAAGGTGCCTTATGTTTAACCGTATCCGCGTTGTCACAATGCTGATGATGGTGCTGGGGGTTTTCGCACTGCTACAGCTTGTTTCCGGTGGTCTGTTGTTTTCTTCATTGCAGCAGAATCAGCAAAGTTTTGTTATTTCTAACGATCTTCGACAGCAGCAAAGTGAACTCACCTCAACATGGGATCTGATGCTGCAAACACGAATCAATTTAAGCCGTTCTTCTGCGCGCATGATGATGGATGCGTCCAACCAGCAAAGCAGCGCCAAAAACGATCTGCTGAAGAATGCGAAAGCATCGCTGGCACAGGCTGAAACGCATTACGCAAAATTTAAAAACATCACACCGTTGCCGGAAATGGCAGAAGCCAGCGGCAACATTGAGGAAAAATATCAGCAGTACCATGCGGCCTTGGCAGAACTGGTTCAGTTTCTGGAAAGCGGCAATATGGACGCCTACTTTGCGCAGCCTACGCAGGGAATGCAAAACGCGCTCGGCGAGGCGCTGGGCAAGTACGCCAGCGTTAGCGAAAAGCTTTACGTTCAGGCATTTGATCAAAGCGCGCGGGATTACCATTTCGCCCAATGGCAGCTTGGCGTGCTGGCCGTGGTGCTGGTGCTGATTCTGGTGGTGGTCTGGTACGGCATCCGTCATACCCTGCTTAATCCTCTGTCCCGTGTTATTGCCCATATTCGGGAAATCGCCAGCGGTAACCTGACCGCAACTCTCGCCGTTAGTGGTCGTAACGAAATCGGCGAGCTGGCCAGTACGGTTGATCATATGCAGCGCTCGCTGACGGAAACCGTCACTCTGGTGCGTGAAGGCTCTGATGCGATTTATTCTGGTACCAGCGAAATTGCCAGCGGAAACACGGATCTCTCATCTCGTACGGAACAGCAGGCGTCAGCGCTGGAAGAAACCGCAGCCAGCATGGAACAGCTGACCGCAACCGTGAAGCAAAACGCGGACAACGCGCGTCAGGCCTCGCAACTGGCGAAAAGCGCCTCGGACACCGCGCAGCATGGCGGCAAAGTGGTTGATAGCGTGGTGAACACCATGCACGAAATTGCCGATAGCTCGAAGAAAATTGCCGACATTATTAGCGTCATCGATGGCATTGCCTTTCAGACCAACATTCTCGCACTGAACGCGGCGGTTGAAGCTGCACGCGCCGGTGAGCAAGGCCGCGGCTTTGCCGTGGTGGCGGGCGAAGTGCGTAATCTGGCAAGCCGCAGTGCGCAGGCGGCGAAAGAGATTAAAGCATTGATTGAAGATTCCGTTTCCCGGGTTGATACCGGTTCTGTACTGGTAGAAAGCGCTGGGGAAACGATGAACGACATCGTCAATGCCGTGACGCGGGTGACCGATATCATGGGTGAGATTGCCTCGGCCTCCGACGAGCAAAGCCGGGGGATTGATCAGGTTGCGCTCGCGGTCTCTGAAATGGATCGCGTTACGCAGCAGAACGCCTCTTTGGTACAGGAATCGGCTGCCGCAGCGGCCGCTCTTGAAGAACAGGCCAGTCGCCTGACGCAGTCGGTATCGACTTTCCGCCTTGCGTCACGTCCGGCCTCGACAAAACCACGCGATACACGATTACCTGCAGCGCCGAGCGCCTCCTATCCGCGCCAGAGCATTGAACAAGATACGAATTGGGAAACATTTTGACTGACAGTTAAACCGCGGCCAGTGCCGCCTGATGGGAGCGTTGATGTTTAATCGTATTCGAATTTCGACCACGCTGTTTTTGATTTTAATCCTCTGCGGTGTTTTGCAGATTGGCAGTAATGGCTTGTCCTTCTGGGCATTTCGGGACGGTTTTCAGAACCTGAATCAGGTCGAACGGAGTAATCAGCAACGCGCTGCGCTGGCCCAAACCCGCGCTGTGTTATTACAGGCCAGTACGGCCCTTAATAAGGCAGGGACGCTGACCGCCCTGAGCTATCCGCCAGAGGACATCAAAACCCTGATGACTCTTGCGCGCGACAGCCTGGCGCAGTCTGAATTGATGTTTAAACGCTTTATGGCGACGTCGGATTCGACGGAACAAGGCAAGGCGCTGTTTAGCGCGACGGAGAAAAGTTTCAACCAGTGGCACAGCGATCTCGCGCATCAGGCCACCTGGCTTGAAAACAATCAGCTGTCAGATTTTCTGACCGCGCCGGTGCAGGCGGCTCAAGATGCTTTTGATGCGAATGTGAATGCGTGGCAGAGCAACATCGACCGCGTGTTGCAAACGGCAGGAGAGCAGAGTCAGCGCAATTACCATATGTCGGGGGTGATTTTCGCCACCATGGTGGTCCTGGCAGCACTGCTCACCAGCGGTGCGCTGTTCTGGTCACGCAAGATGATTGTTCAGCCGCTGGCGATTATTGGCAGCCATTTCGACAGTATTGCCGCGGGGAATCTGGCACGGCCAGTAGCGGTTTATGGGCGCAATGAGATCTCGGCCATTTTTGCCAGCCTGCAGAAGATGCAAAAGGCATTACGCGAAACAGTAAATGACGTTCGTCAGGGCAGCTCAGCCATGCATAGCGGTATTTCAGAAATCGCGATGGGCAATAACGATTTATCTTCGCGAACCGAACAGCAGGCGGCCGCGCTGGCACAAACGGCAGCCAGCATGGAACAACTTACCGCCACTGTCGGCCAGAACGCTGATAACGCGCGCCAGGCGTCAGGGATCGCCAAAAGTGCGGCAGACACAGCGCATAAAGGTGGCGAGCAGACGTCCCGGGTTGCCAGCACCATGCATGAGATTTCTGCCAGCTCGCAGAAAATCGGCGACATCATCGGCGTGATTGACAGCATTGCCTTCCAGACCAATATCCTGGCGTTGAATGCCGCGGTCGAGGCCGCCAGGGCAGGGGAGCAAGGGCGTGGTTTTGCCGTCGTCGCTGGTGAAGTGCGTAATCTGGCAAGCCGTAGCGCGCAGGCGGCGAAAGAAATTAAGGGGCTCATTGAGGAGTCAGTCACCCGGGTGCATCAGGGCTCGCAACTGGTGGATATGGCGTCGCGCACGATGACGGAAATTGTCAGTTCGGTGACCCGGGTTAACGACATAATGGGCGAGATTGCCTCGGCATCCGATGAACAGCGCAGAGGCATTGAGCAGGTGGCGCAGGCCGTCAGCCAGATGGACTCAGTGACGCAGCAAAACGCCGGGCTGGTGGAAGAAGCCGCATCCGCCACCGGACAACTCGCCACACAGGCCGATAATCTTTCCGCCTGTGTCGCATTTTTCAAGCTTGAAGAGCAAACCGTAGCAAAACAAGAGTTGGCGCAGCCGCAGGTTGCGTCCGTTGTATCCTGAATGTGATTGAGAAGGCGCTATGACATCATCTCTGCCCACCGGGCAAACGTCATTATTGTTACAGATGACACAGCGCCTCGCGCTGTCTGACGCGCATTTTCGTCGGATATGTCAATTAATCTACCAGCGTGCGGGGATCGTACTGGCCGACCATAAGCGGGACATGGTTTATAACCGCCTGGTCCGCCGTTTGCGTACCCTGGGGCTGGATGACTTTGGTCGCTATCTCAGCATGCTGGAAGCTAACCAGAACAGTGCTGAGTGGCAAGCTTTTATTAACTCCCTGACTACCAACCTGACCGCATTTTTTCGCGAAGGGCATCATTTTCCGGTGCTGTCAGATCATGCTCGTCGGCGCAGCGGTGAATACCGCGTCTGGAGCGCGGCGGCATCAACCGGAGAAGAGCCCTACAGCATTGCGATTACGCTTGCCGATACCTTAGGTATGGCACCGGGCCGCTGGCGCGTTTTTGCCAGCGACATTGATACCGAAGTGCTGGAAAAGGCCAGAAACGGCATTTACCGCCTCGATGAGCTAAAGACGCTGTCACCCCAGCAGTTGCAGCGTTATTTCATGCGCGGTACCGGTCCGCATGAAGGGCTGGTACGCGTTCGGCAGGAACTGGCAGGTCATGTTGAATTTTCCAGCGTCAATTTACTGGATAAGCAGTACAACGTGCCAGGCCCTTTTGATGCCATATTTTGCCGTAACGTGATGATCTATTTCGATAAAACGACGCAGCAGGACATTTTGCACCGTTTTGTTCCACTTCTTAAACCTGACGGACTGCTGTTTGCAGGTCATTCAGAAAACTTTAGCAACCTTGTGCGCGAGTTTAGCCTGCGTGGACAGACCGTGTATGCGCATGCGCCAGGTAAGGATAAAGCATGAGTAAAATCAGGGTGTTGTCGGTAGATGATTCTGCATTGATGCGTCAAATCATGACCGAAATTATTAACAGCCACAGTGATATGGAAATGGTGGCGACGGCGCCGGATCCGTTGGTCGCCCGGGATTTAATCAAAAAATACAATCCCGACGTCCTGACGCTGGACGTGGAAATGCCGCGCATGGACGGCCTCGATTTCCTTGAGAAGTTGATGCGCCTGCGTCCGATGCCGGTGGTTATGGTTTCTTCACTGACCGGTAAAGGTTCTGAGGTCACGCTGCGGGCCCTGGAACTGGGGGCGATTGACTTTGTCACCAAGCCTCAGTTGGGGATCCGCGAAGGAATGCTGGCGTATAGCGAGATGATTGCGGAGAAAATCCGCACCGCATCGCGGGCAAAACTGGCCGCCCACAAACCCTTGGCGGCACCGACGACCTTGAAATCGGGGCCATTACTCAGTTCAGAAAAACTGCTGGTCATCGGCGCCTCAACCGGAGGAACAGAGGCAATTCGCCATGTACTCCAGCCATTGCCGCTTTCAAGTCCCGGTATTCTTATTACCCAGCATATGCCGCCAGGATTTACCCGATCGTTCGCCGAACGTCTGAACAAACTGTGTCAGATTACCGTGAAAGAGGCAGAGGACGGAGAGCGCGTTCTCCCTGGGCATGCGTATATCGCGCCTGGCGACAAGCATATGGAGCTGGCGCGCAGCGGCGCGAACTATCAAATCAAAATTCATGACGGTCCGCCGGTAAACCGGCACCGGCCCTCAGTGGATGTGCTGTTTCATTCGGTGGCGAAGCATGCGGGGCGTAATGCCGTTGGGGTGATCCTGACCGGTATGGGCAACGATGGCGCAGCCGGAATGCTAGCGATGAACCAGGCGGGTGCCTGGACCATTGCGCAAAACGAAGCAAGTTGTGTGGTGTTCGGCATGCCGCGCGAGGCCATCAATATGGGTGGCGTAAGCGAAGTGGTCGATCTTAGCCAGGTGAGCCAGCAAATGCTGGTGAAAATTAGTGCCGGACAGGCAATACGTATTTGAATCAGGAGTTTATTTTTATGGCGGATAAAGAGCTTAAGTTTTTGGTTGTGGATGACTTTTCCACCATGCGTCGCATCGTGCGTAACCTGCTTAAAGAGCTGGGATTCAACAATGTTGAAGAGGCTGAAGATGGCGTGGATGCGCTGAACAAGCTGCAGGCAGGGGGATTCGGTTTTGTTATTTCTGACTGGAACATGCCGAACATGGATGGACTGGAACTGCTGAAAACCATCCGTGCAGATGGTGGGATGGCTTCTCTGCCGGTGCTGATGGTCACGGCAGAAGCGAAAAAAGAGAACATCATTGCGGCGGCACAGGCAGGCGCCAGTGGCTATGTCGTGAAACCGTTCACGGCGGCGACGCTGGAAGAAAAACTGAATAAAATCTTTGAGAAACTGGGCATGTGAGGGTGTGATGATGATGCAACCACAAATTAAACCTGCTGACGAACACTCTGCAGGGGACATCATCGCGCGCATCGGCAGTTTGACCCGAATGCTGCGCGACAGCCTGCGTGAACTGGGGCTGGATCAGGCTATTGCCGAAGCGGCAGAAGCAATTCCCGATGCCCGCGATCGTCTCGATTACGTTGTACAGATGACCGCTCAGGCGGCAGAGCGCGCGCTGAACAGCGTCGAAGCTTCGCAGCCGCACCAGGACGCGATGGAAAAAGGGGCCAAAGACCTGACCAAACGCTGGGATGAATGGTTCGAAAATCCGATCGAACTGTCAGACGCTCGTGAACTGGTCACCGATACCCGTCAGTTCCTTGGTGATGTGCCCGGACATACCAGCTTTACCAATGCCCAGTTGCTGGACATCATGATGGCGCAGGATTTCCAGGATCTCACCGGACAGGTCATCAAGCGCATGATGGATGTTATCCAGGAAATTGAACGTCAGCTGTTGATGGTTCTGTTGGAAAACATACCGGAACAGGGCGCTCGTCCTAAACGTGAAAACGAAAGCTTGCTGAACGGCCCGCAGGTTGACGCCTCGAAAGCTGGCGTAGTGGCAAGCCAGGATCAGGTTGACGACCTGCTGGATAGCCTCGGGTTCTGATGAGTATTTGCCGGATGTGAGGCGTGGGCCTCTCATCCGGCTTACGCGCAATTCTGCTTAAAGCCATAAATCCCGTCTTTTTTACCGCTTACTCTTCCCATTGCTGGATAGCTGTTCTGGCATCATTCTCGCCTATATCTCTATCCAGGGTCTGATGCGTGGCAGAAGAAAGCGACGACGACAAAACAGAAGCCCCCACACCCCACCGACTTGAAAAAGCGCGGGAAGAAGGGCAGATCCCCCGATCCAAAGAGCTAACCTCACTACTTATTTTGCTGGTGGGCGTGTGCATTATCTGGATTGGCGGGGAGTCGCTTGCCCGCAGGCTGGCCGGTATGCTGTCGGCCGGATTACGTTTTGACCACAGTATGGTCAACGATCCAAACCTGATCCTCAGCCAAATCATCCTGCTGATTAAAGACGCGATGATTGCGCTGTTGCCGTTGATTACCGGCGTCGTTCTGGTGGCATTAATCTCCCCGGTGATGCTTGGCGGCTTGATTTTCAGCGGTAAATCCCTGCAACCCAAATTCTCTAAGCTGAATCCGTTGCCGGGCATAAAACGCATGTTTTCCGCGCAAACCGGCGCAGAACTGCTCAAAGCGATACTGAAGTCGACGTTAGTGGGCAGCGTGGCCGGGTTTTATCTCTGGCACAAGTGGCCAGAGATGATGCGGCTGATGGCGGAATCTCCGATTACGGCGATGGGCAACGCCCTGGATTTAGTCGGCATGTGCGCGTTGTTGGTGGTGCTTGGCGTCATTCCGATGGTGGGATTCGACGTTTTTTTCCAGATCTACAGCCATCTGAAAAAGCTGCGCATGTCGCGCCAGGATATCCGTGACGAATTTAAGCAAAGCGAAGGTGACCCGCACGTTAAGGGCAAAATTCGCCAAATGCAGCGCGCGGCCGCTCAGCGTCGCATGATGGCGGATGTACCAAAAGCAGACGTTATTGTCACTAACCCTACGCACTACTCAGTGGCGTTGAAGTATGACGAGAACAAAATGAGTGCGCCGAAAGTTGTCGCTAAGGGGGCCGGGCTGGTTGCGCTGCGCATTCGTGAAATTGGCGCAGAGCACCGTGTCCCTACGTTAGAAGCGCCGCCACTGGCGCGTGCGCTCTATCGCCATGCTGAAATTGGTCAGCAAATACCGGGTCAATTATATGCCGCCGTTGCCGAAGTGCTGGCATGGGTATGGCAGCTAAAACGCTGGCGTCTGGCTGGCGGCAAACGTCCACCACAACCTGAAAACCTTCCGGTGCCTGAAGCACTGGATTTCATGAACGAGAAGAATACTGATGGCTAATCTGGTCGCGATGCTGCGTCTGCCCAGCAACCTGAAATCCACGCAATGGCAAATCCTTGCCGGACCGATCCTCATCCTGCTGATCCTGTCGATGATGGTGCTGCCGCTGCCGGCTTTCGTCCTCGATTTGCTGTTCACATTTAACATTGCGCTGTCGATCATGGTGCTGCTGGTGGCGATGTTCACCCAGCGTACGCTGGAATTTGCCGCATTCCCGACGATTTTGCTGTTTACCACATTATTACGCCTGGCGCTGAACGTTGCGTCGACCCGTATCATTTTGATGGAAGGACACACCGGCGCGGCGGCGGCGGGGAAGGTGGTTGAAGCTTTTGGTCACTTCCTGGTGGGCGGTAACTTTGCGATCGGCATCGTGGTCTTCGTGATTCTCGTCATCATTAACTTTATGGTAATCACCAAAGGTGCAGGGCGTATCGCCGAGGTTGGCGCGCGCTTCGTGCTGGATGGTATGCCCGGCAAGCAGATGGCGATTGATGCGGATTTGAATGCCGGTCTGATTGGCGAAGATGAAGCTAAAAAACGACGCTCGGAAGTGACCCAGGAAGCGGATTTTTACGGCTCAATGGACGGTGCGAGTAAATTCGTCCGTGGAGACGCCATTGCCGGTATTTTGATCATGGTGATCAACGTAGTCGGCGGTCTGTTAGTTGGGGTGTTGCAGCATGGTATGAGCATGGGCAGCGCTGCGGAAAGTTATACCCTGCTGACCATCGGTGACGGGCTGGTGGCACAAATTCCTGCGCTGGTTATCTCTACCGCGGCGGGCGTTATCGTGACCCGCGTGAGTACCGACCAGGACGTAGGCGAACAGATGGTGACCCAACTGTTCAGCAATCCTAGTGTCATGTTGCTCAGTGCGGCGGTACTTGGACTTTTGGGCCTGGTTCCGGGCATGCCGAACCTGGTGTTTCTGATGTTTACTGCCGCATTGCTGGGCCTGGCCTGGTGGATGCGCGGTCGTGAGCAAAAAGTGCCAGATGAACCGCAGCCGGTGAAAATGCCGGAAAACAACTCCGTGGTGGAAGCCACGTGGAACGACGTGCAGTTGGAAGATTCGCTGGGAATGGAGGTAGGTTATCGCCTGATCCCAATGGTGGACTTTCAGCAGGATGGCGAGTTACTGGGGCGAATTCGCAGTATTCGTAAGAAATTCGCTCAGGATATGGGCTTCCTGCCGCCGGTGGTACACATCCGTGACAATATGGATCTGCAGCCGGCCCGCTATCGAATTTTGATGAAAGGGGTAGAAATTGGCAGCGGTGATGCCTATCCGGGACGCTGGCTGGCCATTAACCCGGGTACTGCTGCCGGGTCGCTGCCGGGCGAGAAAACGGTCGATCCGGCTTTCGGACTGGACGCTATCTGGATTGAAAGCGCATTGAAGGAACAGGCGCAGATTCAGGGCTTTACGGTGGTTGAAGCCAGTACAGTTGTCGCTACGCATCTAAATCACCTGATTGGCCAGTTTGCCGCTGAGCTGTTTGGCCGTCAGGAAGCGCAGCAGTTACTGGATCGAGTGTCGCAGGAAATGCCAAAGCTGACGGAAGATCTGGTGCCGGGCGTTGTGACGCTCACCACGCTGCATAAAGTGCTGCAGAACTTACTGGACGAGAAAGTACCGATTCGTGATATGCGCACCATTCTTGAAACGCTGGCGGAACATGCGCCGCTGCAAAGCGATCCGCATGAGCTTACCGCGGTCGTCCGTGTTGCGTTGGGACGCGCCATCACTCAGCAGTGGTTCCCTGGTAATGAAGAGGTTCAGGTTATCGGTCTTGATACTCCGCTCGAGCGTTTGCTGCTGCAAGCGCTGCAGGGGGGGGGTGGCCTGGAGCCTGGGCTTGCAGACCGCCTGCTGGCCCAAACACAGGAAGCGCTGTCCCGGCAGGAAATGTTGGGCGCGCCGCCGGTCTTGCTGGTTAATCACGCGTTGCGTCCGCTGCTGGCGCGGTTTTTACGTCGCAGCATCCCGCAGTTGGTGGTGTTATCGAACATGGAGCTTTCCGATAACCGCCATATCCGCATGACAGCGACCATTGGAGGTAAATAATGCGCAAGTTACTGTGGTTGTTGTTTTTTCCTCTGGTGGCGCAGGCCGCCGGAGAAGGGGCCTGGCAGGCAAGCGGTATGGGGATCACCTTAAATCACCGTGGCCAGTCAGCCTCGTCTGAGCCTTTGGTTCCTGGCCAGCCGGTCTCAGGCTTAATGACGCTGGTAGCCTGGCGCTATGAGCTGAATGGCCCCACGCCCGCAGGTCTGCGGGTACGTTTATGTTCTCAGTCCCGTTGTGTCGAGCTGGACGGGCAAAGTGGGACCACCAACGGGTTCAATAATGTTCCGGCCATTGAACCGATGCATTTTGTCTGGGAAGTCCCCGGCGGTGGTCGCCTGATCCCCGCGTTACGCATTCAGAGCAATCAGGTGATTGTGAACTACCGTTAACACCCTCCGTCATTCAGACCAGCAGTTGAAACTGCTGGTTGTTTCAACATTCCAGTCTCTCATTCAATTAAATAGAAACGCAGTTTTATAAAATAAGTGACGTACGTTGCCGGACTCTTTGTATTGTTGCCATTCCACGAACCCTTCTGGCAGAAATAGAAAGGTTTCACTTCCTGTTTGCTTTTACTGTGCCCTTATAAGGATGCCCATTGTCAAAGCGAGGATTGCGGGGCCTCCCAAATACAGCTGCTGCGCCGCAACAGGGGCAGGTCACAGCATTGAATCCGACATTGACAGAGGTTAAGTAAATGATTGTTTACCCGGTTAAACATAGCCCGTTGTTGCGCCAGCCAGAACATTTTATTGCCAGGGATGAATTAAAAACGCTGATCAAAAAGGTGACGCATAACCTGGTCAATATTCATGACGAAACTGGTGAGTTCTTGCTGCGTCTGGACGATGGACGCGTAATTGATACCAAAGGCTGGGCGGGATGGGAGTGGACCCACGGCGTCGGCTTGTACGGGATGTATCAGTACTATCTGCAAACCGGTGATGAAACGATGCGCGATATCATCGATAGCTGGTTTGCCGATCGCTTTGCTGAAGGTGCAACCACCAAAAACGTTAACACCATGGCGCCATTTTTAACGTTGGCGTATCGCTATGAAGAGACGCGTAATCCAGCGTATCTACCGTGGCTCGACTGCTGGGCTGAGTGGGCAATGCATGAGATGCCGCGTACCGAGTTCGGCGGTATGCAACACATTACGCTGGCGGAAGAAAACCACCAGCAGATGTGGGATGACACGCTGATGATGACGGTTTTACCGCTGGCGAAGATTGGCAAGTTACTCAATCGCCCTGACTACATCGAAGAGGCAACGTATCAGTTCCTGCTGCACGTGCAAAACCTGATGGATAAAGACACGGGGCTGTGGTTCCACGGCTGGAGCTATGAAGGAAATCATAACTTTGCCAATGCCCGCTGGGCGCGTGGCAACAGTTGGTTAACTATCGTGATCCCGGACTTCCTCGAATTACTTGATTTACCAGAAAACAATGCCGTTCACCGCTATCTGGTTCAGGTCCTGAACGCACAAATCGCGGCGCTGGCGAAATGCCAGGATGAAAGTGGGTTGTGGCATACCTTGCTGGACGACCCGCAGTCGTATCTGGAAGCATCGGCAACTGCCGGATTTGCTTATGGGATCCTCAAAGCTGTACGTAAACGCTATGTTGGGCAAGAGTATACGCTGGTGGCCGAAAAAGCCATTCGTGGCATTGTGCAGCATATTTCACCGGAAGGTGAACTGCTGCACACCTCGTTTGGTACCGGGATGGGACACAATCTCGATTTCTACCGCAACATCCCTCGGACTTCTATGCCTTACGGACAAGCGATGGCGATGCTGTGTCTTACCGAATACTTGCGTAAGTATTTTTGATATCGGTATTCGATGGCGCTACCGCTATCGGACCCGATGGTTGAGTCGTCACTGTGTGTACCGTGTTGTCCTGCGGGGCAAAGAGATGATCCATGATTTGACGCATAACCGGCGCGGCGGTGACACCATCGCTGCCGCCGTTTTCCAGAATTAACGCCACCGCGACCTTCGGGTTCTTATAGGGCGCAAATGCGGTATAGAACACGTGGTCGCGCAAGCGGACAGGGATCATCTTCGCATTGTAGGTCTGATTTTCTTTCAGACTAAAGACCTGCGAGGTGCCGCTTTTCGCCGCAATGCCGTAAGGTGCGGTGTGAAAGAACTTATAACCTGTACCATTTGGTTCATTCGCCATGCCGAACATCGCCTGACGCACCAGTCCCCAGTAGGGTGACGAGGCTGAGGCGATTTGTGACGGTGCTTCTGGAGCCTGATACGGCGTGAAGGTTTTGCCATTTTCTTCATCGAGTAGCAGGTGAGGGACGATAACCTTGCCGTTGTTAATCAGTGCGACCATGGCTTTGACCATCTGGATAGGAGTGGCAATCCAGTAGCCCTGGCCGATGCCAACTGAGATAGTATCCCCCTGATACCAGGCTTTTTTATGCACTTTTTGCTTCCATTCACGGCTCGGGAGCAGGCCGTTATACTCCTCATCAAGATCGATGCCGGTCGGTTTACCGTAACCAAACTGGCTGAGCATGCTGTTAATCCGGTCGATCCCCATCATATACGCTACCTGATAGAAGAACGTATCGGCAGACTCTTCTATCGCTTTGGTGACATCCAGCATACCGTGGCCTGTTTTTTTCCAGTCACGGTAATGTCGCTCGGTGCCGGGTAGCGTCCAGGTAGGAGCACCGAAGAAACTGGTCTGCGGCGTGATCACACCGTTTAGTAATGCTGACATCGCCATATACGGTTTGACTGTTGAAGCGGGGGGGTATAATCCCTGTGTGACGCGGTTGATTAATGGCAGGTCTTTATCCTGGAGTAGCTTGTTATAGTCCTGATAGCTAATGCCTTTGACAAACGGATTAGGGTCATAGCTGGGGTTTGAGACCATCGCCAGTACAGAAACGTCGTGTGGATCTTCAACCAAAACGGCGGCACGCTGGCCAGCCAACAAGCTCTCAATATATTGCTGTAAATGTAAATCCAGCGTCAAATGGATATCTTTACCGGCAACGGGCGGCACATCTTTGATCAGGCGTACGATGCGTCCGTGGTTATCTACTTCCACCTCCTGATAACCGGTCTTTCCATGCAGTTCATTTTCGTAATAGCGCTCAATTCCTTGCTTACCGATATTGTGATCGGCGGCGTAGTTCTCTGCCTGACCCTTTTGATCCAGTGCTTTCAGGTCGTTGTCATTGATTTTTGAAACATAGCCAAGGACATGTGCCAGCGCCGCGCCATAGGGATACTGGCGGTCTTCGTAGCTATTGATGTTTACGCCGCTAAAATGAAACTGATTTACCGAGAAACGGGCGATTTCCACATCGGTAAGCGCATTTTTTAGCACGACCGGACGATAGCGGCTGCTGGCTTTTAGCTCATGGCGAAACTGATCAATATCATCAGGAGTCAGGTCAACGATGGGCGTGAGCTGCTGGATCAACGCATTCATATCGCTGATTTTATAAGGCGTAACGGAAATATCGTACCAGGTGACGTTGCGCACCAGCGGGATGCCGTTGCGATCGTAAATCATGCCACGTGTGGGGGCGACGGGTAGCATTTTGATGTCGTTTGCATTCGACCGGGTGGTGTAATACTGGTGCTGACAGATTTGTAAGTTATACAGATTGTAAATCAGGATGCCAAAACAGATGACCACCAGGCCAAAGGCCACCAACACACGCCGCTGAAAGAGTTTTTCTTCCGCCTCAAAATCTCTGAATGTCATTGACCCGTACCCGATTAATTCGCCGCCTAATGATACGGAGGCTTAAACGGGATGACAGGCAAAAAATGTTCCATATCTCTAGGGAAATGTGTCATTCCTTGTGGGTTGTTACAAATTACAGTGAACGTCGCCGCTTCTCGTAGGCCTGATTGTGCTGCCTATGAGAACGGGTCAGGGAAAATAAAAAAGCCCGCGACATAGCGCGGGCTTTCACATTACTTGAGGTAATTACATACGTTCTACGGTTTCGATACCCAGTGTATCCAGACCAAGCTTCAGGGTTTTCGCCGTCAGCTGTGCCAGTTTCAGCCGGCTGTTACGAATCTCTTCGTTTTCAGCGCTGAGGATAGGGCAGTGCTCGTAGAAGCCGGAGAACAGACCGGCAACGTCGTACAGGTAAGCACACATCACGTGCGGTGTACCTTCACGTGCAACGACGGTCAGCGTTTCTTCAAACTGCAGTAGACGCGCCGCCAGCTGAGCCTCGCGATCTTCGTTGATAATCACCTGCGCATTTGCCAGCGCGCTTTCGTCGATATCCGCTTTACGGAATACGGACAGTACGCGGGTGTAAGCATACTGCATGTACGGCGCGGTATTGCCTTCGAATGCCAGCATGTTGTCCCAGTCGAAGATGTAGTCGGTGGTACGGTTTTTGGACAGATCCGCGTATTTCACCGCGCCGATACCGACCGCATTTGCCAGCTTTTCCAGCTCATCGGCAGGCATGTCCGGGTTCTTCTCCGCGACCAGACGACGTGCGCGCTCCAGCGCTTCATCCAGCAGATCGGCCAGTTTAACCGTGCCGCCAGCGCGGGTTTTGAACGGTTTACCGTCTTTGCCCAGCATCATACCGAACATGTGGTGTTCCAGCGGCACCGAATCCGGCACATAACCAGCTTTACGTACGATGGTCCAGGCCTGCATTAAGTGCTGATGCTGACGAGAGTCGATGTAATACAGTACGCGATCGGCATGCAGGGTTTCGTAACGATACTTGGCACAGGCGATGTCGGTTGTGGTGTAGAGATAGCCGCCATCTTTCTTCTGAATGATAACGCCCATCGGTTCGCCTTCCTTGTTTTTATACTCATCAAGGAATACGACGGTAGCGCCTTCGCTTTCAACAGCCAGGCCTTTGGCTTTGAGATCGGCCACGATGCCAGGCAGCATCGGGTTGTACAGGCTCTCGCCCATGACGTCGTCACGGGTCAGGGTAACGTTGAGGCGATCGTAGGTTAACTGGTTCTGCGACATGGTAATGTCGACCAGTTTACGCCACATCTCACGGAAGTATTCGTCGCCGCCTTGCAGCTTCACGACATAGCTACGGGCGCGTTCCGCGAAGGCTTCATCTTCGTCGTAATGTTTTTTCGCGTCACGGTAGAAACCTTCCAGGTCAGCCAGCGCCATCTCTCCGGCATTTTCCTGCTGCTGTTTTTCCAGCCATGCGATGAGCATACCGAACTGAGTACCCCAGTCACCGACGTGGTTGGCGCGGATAACCTTGTGACCGAGGAATTCCAGCGTACGCACCGCCGCGTCACCGATGATGGTGGAACGCAGGTGACCAACGTGCATCTCTTTCGCTACGTTAGGCGCGGAGTAGTCAACCACGACGGTTTGTTTAGTCGGTTGGGTGACGCCCAGACGATCGGAAGCCAGCGCCTGCTGAACGTGCTGCGCCAGAAATGCTGGGTCGAGAAAAATGTTGATAAAGCCCGGGCCTGCAATTTCAACTTTGCTGGCAATCCCGTTGAGATCCAGATGAGTCAGCACCTGCTCAGCCAGTTGTCGCGGCGCCATACCCAGTTTTTTAGCGACAGCCATCATGCCGTTAGCTTGATAGTCGCCGAACTGTACTTTTGCTGACTGACGAACCTGTGGTTCGCAATCTGCAGGCGCGCCTGCAGCAATCATGGCCTGACTGACTTTTTCTGAGAGAAGAGCCTGAATATTCACCGGAATACCTTACATTTATGAAGCGGCCTAAAATTCACCGCACCAGTTTAAGAATTAAGGGCGGGAGTATACTGCAAATGCCCGTTGCCGTCAGCATTGTGTGTACCGCCAGTAGCCTGAAATATAAACCATGCAATGGCATAAATTTATCCATGATGTGTTCGGAGAAAACAGCGGTTGGATGGCGCAGCGCAACAGAGTAAATTAGCGACTTTGAACATGGATATGAGCTTTTAATATGGCGAACTGGCAAACCGTTGCAGAACTACAGGATATTTCTGCAGATTTACCGCATTTCACGCAGGCATTAACGGAACTTTCTACCCGTCTTGGGCTGGATATCACAGGCCTGGAAGCCGATCACATTTCCTTGCGTTGCCATCAAAATACCACTGCAGAACGCTGGCGTCGCGGGTTTGAACAGTGCGGTGAATTGTTGTCAGAAAACATCATTAACGGCAGACCTATTTGTCTTTTTAAACTGCATGAGCCGGTTTGTGTGCAACATTGGCAATTTTCCATCGTCGAACTGCCGTGGCCGGGCGAAAAACGTTACCCACATGAAGGCTGGGAACATATTGAAATTGTTCTGCCGGGTGAGGCACAAACTCTGAATGCGCGAGCGCTGGCGCTGCTTTCCGATCACGGTCTGAGTCAACCTGGTATATTTGTGAAAACCAGCTCGCCAAAAGGAGAACGTGAACGTTTACCGAATCCGACGCTGGCGGTTAGCGATGGTAGCGTGACGATAAAATTCCACCCGTGGTCGATTGAAACCATTGTGGCAAGCGAACGTCAGGAGTGAGCATGACTATACTGGAAATCTGCTGTTACAGCATGGAGTGCGCGCGCACGGCGCAGCAAAACGGCGCGGATCGTATTGAGCTTTGCTCGGCACCCAAAGAAGGGGGCTTAACGCCTTCACTGGGCGTCTTGCGTTCTGTTCGCCAGCACATTTCGATTCCCGTCAATCCCATTATTCGTCCACGTGGAGGCGACTTTTGTTACACCGAAGGTGAATTCGCTGCAATGCTGGATGATATAGCGATGGTCAGAGAACTAGGGTTCTCAGGGCTGGTGACCGGCATTTTAGATGCGGATGGCGATGTCGATATGCCGCGCATGGAGAAAATAATGATCGCCGCCGGTTCACTGCAAGTCACTTTTCATCGTGCCTTTGATATGTGTGCTAACCCACTCAATACGCTTAAAAAATTAGCTGATTTGGGCATCGCCAGAGTACTCACCTCCGGGCAAAAATCAGATGCGGCGCAAGGTTTAACAAAAATAATGGAACTTATTACGCAGCCTGGTGCTCCAATCATTATGGCCGGAGCGGGGGTTCGCGCCTCGAATTTGTCCCTGTTCCTTGATGCTGGGGTGCAGGACGTCCACAGTTCTGCCGGAGTATGGCTGGCTTCACCAATGCGTTATCGCAATTCGGGGTTGTCGATGTCTTCGGATGCGCAGGCGGATGAGTATTCTCGCTATGCGGTAGACGGGGCGGCGGTTGCTGAAATGAAAGCAATCATTGCACACCATCAGGCCAGCTGATTTTACCGTTGCATCATGTCGCCCAATATGATGCTTGCTCGTACCAGGCCCCTGCAATTTCAACAGGGGCCTTTTTTTCTCCTTCTCCTGCATATTTCGGTCTGCAACTGTGTTGGCTTTCCTCGCTCACCCCGGTCACGTAGTTATCTACGCTCCCAGGGATTTGCTGCGTCGCCGCCTTGTTGCAAACCGAACTATTTTGGAGAAATGGTGCTATACGTAATAGTCATTTGACAAAAATGACTACGGTTTACGCGCAATCAATACCGCACGCAGTGGGGCGGGGTAGCCTTCCACCGTCTTGCTGTGGTCGTTCGGGTCAAGGAAGTCGGCCAGCGATTCGGTAATCATCCATTCGGTGCGGCGCTGTTCTTCGGTAGTGGTCACACATACGTCGGCAATGCGCACATCAACAAACCCGCATTTTTCCAGCCAGTTTTTTAGCGCCAGTGCAGACGGGATAAAGTAAACGTTACGCATCTGGGCGTAGCGATCGCCCGGCACCAGCACGGTATTTTCATCGCCTTCGACGACCAGCGTTTCCAGTACCAGTTCGCCATCTTTAACCAACTGATCCTTTAACTGCCACAGGTGTTCCAGCGGCGAGCGGCGGTGATAAAGCACGCCCATGGAGAATACGGTATCAAAGGCGTTGAGCGCCGGAAGCTGTTCAATACCCAGCGGCAGCAGATGCGCGCGCTGGTCATTGCCCAGCAGTTTACGCACCGCCTCAAACTGGCACAGGAACAGTTGGGTCGGGTCGATACCGACCGCCAGATGTGCGCCCGCGCCAATCATGCGCCACATGTGATAGCCACTGCCGCAGCCGACATCAAGAATGGTACGTCCGGTGAGATCAGACAAGTGCGGCAGGACGCGATCCCACTTCCAGTCGGAACGCCATTCGGTATCGATGTTGACGCCGTACAGCGAGTACGGTCCTTTACGCCATGGCATCAGGTTACGCATCAGGGTGTCTATGCGTTTAAGCTGACCTTCGCTGAGCGGCTCTTTGCTTTCTGCGGTAACGCTGTGCAGTAAGTCCAGACGATGCGGCGTTAGCTCGGGCAGAAACTCGACGGCGTTTGACCATTGTTTAAAAAGACCGTGCTGATCGCGCTGCCAGGCAGCGATTTGCGCCGGAAGTGTTTCCAGCCAATGGGACAGATGATTTTTGGCAATCAACTGATAAAAGTTACCAAAATCGATCATGCGCTAACCTCAGCTTTCAACGCCACCAGAGAGCCAAAGTTGAAGCACTGGAACCACAACTCACTGTGCTCAAAGCCGGCCTGATGCAGTCGCGCTTTGTGCGTTTCGACCGAGTCGGTGAGCATCACGTTCTCCAGCATGCTGCGCTTCTGGCTGATTTCCAGTTCGCTATAGCCATTGGCTCGTTTGAAGTCGTGGTGCATGTTGAACAGCAACTCGCCTACGTTCGCGTCTTCGAAGCTAAATTTTTCAGATAGCACCAACGCGCCACCGGGATTCAGCCCCTGATAAATCTTATCCAACAACGCCTGGCGCTCAGGTGGCTCAAGGAATTGCAGGGTAAAATTCAGCACCACCATCGAGGCATTTTCGATAGTAATGTTGCGAATATCGCCTTCGACAACCTCAACCGGAGTCGGTGCTTTATAAGCGTCGATGTGACGACGGCAGCGCTCAACCATCGCCGGGGAGTTATCGACAGCAATAATTTTGCAATTCTCGTGATGAATATTGCGACGCACCGAGAGCGTCGCCGCGCCCAGAGAACAGCCCAGATCGTAGACCTGCGTGTTGGGTTGTACGAAACGTTCGGCCAGCATGCCAATCATAGAAATAATATTGGAATAGCCAGGAACGGAACGCTGGATCATATCCGGGAAGACTTCAGCTACCCGTTCATCAAAGGTCCAGTCACCCAGACTGGCGATAGGCGCAGAAAAAAGCGTGTCGCGGTGAGACATAACGTAAAAATCCGGGAAAAATAAAGTGGCGTATTGTGCGCTAATGCAGGGAGAAAACCAACTCCCAGGGCATATACCAAAGATTCGCCAGCACCATTAGCAACAGCGAACACCAGGTTGCGCTCATGCCTGAACGGCGCCAGCGGAAAAGCCGATGGTGGAATCCGTAATAATGCATCAGACGTCCGGCAATCAACATCAGCCCGCAAAGATGCACCATCCACGTCTCTGCGCCGTTCATTTCCATAAATAACAGCAGCACTAACGCGACGGGAATATATTCCACCGCGTTACCGTGAATGCGGATAGCGCTTTGCAGTTCGCTAAAACCTCCATCGCCATAGGCAACGCGATATTGCATGCGCAGGCGAACAACGTCAAAGGAGAACTTTATTAACAATAACGCACCCAATACGGCATAAAGCGCGCTTACCATACAAACTCCCTTTTAAAATGGCTGATGGCCTTGACTATGATAGGTGGCATTTTCAGAAAAGAGAAGATTGCTGTGGAATAGACGGTGCTGATCCGATCTCTGGCAGAGCACTGCGTAAATCTGACCATAGTGTATCAACAAGCTCCGGGGCCTGCGCGATGTCCGGCGTATGCAAAAACAGATACGGCGTCGTGGTGTGATGCCATAGCGACAGCTTGGTCAGCCAGACGGCAAAAAGCGCGCTGTTTTGTGCCATATCATCGCTACCGATAAAGCGTACCATCGGATGGTTTGCCGTCACCACCGCATGCACCGGAACCTTCGGTTTCTTGCGCTGGGCGTCACGTATCGCTTCGGTATGTGGGATTGCGGCATGTACCGGGCGGCTGTCCAGAATCACCCGGTTTACTCCACGCTCGTGTAACCCGCGATTAAATAGCTGTTCGGCTTCGCCTTTGGCAAAGAAGTCTGGATGGCGAACTTCCACACCGTAGGTAAAGCATTTGGGGAGCGCATCGAGAAACTGCCACAGGGCAGGCAGGTCGCGTGGGCTAAAAGTCGCGGGTAATTGCAGCCAGTATTGTCCAATGCGCGATTCCAGCGGCGACATGCGCATAAAAAATTCCTGTACCAGGTCATCACAATTACGCAGCGCGGCCTTATGCGAAATGGTCGCCGGAAACTTAAAACAAAATCGAAACGTATCGGTGGTCTGTGCCTGCCAGCGGGCAACAATATCGGCTTTAGGCAGCGCATACAGCGTGGTATTGCCCTCCACGCAGTTAAAGTGGCGGGCATACTCTTCAAGGCTTGTGATCCCCAAACGCACCCATTTTGGATGCGACCATTGGGGTAAACCGATATAGATCATAGCGCTTGCAAAATCTCCTCCACGCTGCGAACGCGCGCAATGCGGGGGAAAATGTGCGTCATGCTGCCCTGGTGTTGTTCAGCACTGGCGGCGCTACAGGCATCCTCTGCAATGATAAGACTGAAACCCAGCTCCCACGCATTTCGCGCCGTCGACTCAACGCCAATGTTCGTAGAGATGCCGCACAGGACGATGGTATCGATACCCCGGCGACGCAGCTGTAATTCCAGATCGGTGCCGTAGAACGCGCCCCACTGGCGTTTGGTTACTTCGAGATCGCTGGTGCATTTACCCAGAGCAGCCGGGTAATTCCACCAGTTTTCGGGCAACGCTTTTGCTGGAGTCTGAGCATCTACTGGTTGTTTCAGCGCTTCGGCGTAATCGTCAGACCACCCGACGCGCACCATTACCACCGGGGAACCGTGGGTACGGAATTTTTCCGCCAACTGCGCGGCGCGGGCAACCACAGTGTGTGCCGTATGAGGTCCGCCAGCGAAAGGCAGGATCCCTTCCTGTAAGTCAATCACGACAAGGGCAGTTGTTTTTGCGTTCAGTTCCAGCATGTTCACTCCAGTAAAAAATAGAATTCCGTTACACCTTAAGCGCGAATCAGTGTGAAAGGGGCGACAATTTTTGTTATTTTTTGTGAGATTACGCAATGCCCGTCCAGGAAACAGGCGTACAGTCAGTACCGGACTAAGAGTCTATCCCAGTAGGCTCTTATCGTGCGGCAGAATTTCCAGTATAATAGCCGCCTTTTTTCATTCAGTTGTGACATTCAGCTAAAGCTGCGACTTCGTCATCTGCGAGACAGGTGACAATCCGCCTGCGGCAAAGTTAAGGGATATCTCATGCGTACAGAATATTGCGGACAGCTACGTCTGTCCCACGAGGGGCAGCAGGTGACTCTGTGTGGTTGGGTCAACCGTCGTCGTGATCTTGGTAGCCTGATCTTTATCGATATGCGCGACCGCGAAGGTATCGTGCAGGTATTTTTCGATCCGGACCGTGCGGACGCGTTAAAGCTGGCCTCCGAACTGCGTAATGAGTTCTGCATCCAGGTTACGGGCACCGTGCGTGCGCGTGACGCGAAAAACGTCAACGCCGAGATGGCGACGGGCGAAATTGAAGTGCTGGCCTCCGATCTGACCATCATCAACCGTTCAGACTCGCTGCCGTTGGACTCTAACCACGTCAACACCGAAGAAGCGCGACTGAAGTATCGCTATTTAGATCTGCGTCGCCCTGAAATGGCGCAGCGCCTGAAAACGCGTGCCAAAATTACCAGTCTGGTGCGTCGTTTTATGGACGACCACGGCTTCCTCGACATTGAAACACCGATGCTGACCAAAGCGACGCCGGAAGGCGCGCGCGATTACCTGGTACCTTCTCGCGTACATAAAGGTAAATTCTACGCGCTGCCGCAATCACCTCAGTTGTTTAAACAACTGCTGATGATGTCTGGCTTTGACCGCTACTATCAGATCGTAAAATGCTTCCGTGATGAAGACTTACGTGCTGACCGTCAGCCTGAATTTACCCAGATCGACGTTGAGACTTCCTTCATGACCGCACCGCAGGTGCGTGAAGTGATGGAAGCGCTGGTGCGTAATCTGTGGCTGGAAGTTAAAGGGGTGGATCTGGGTGATTTCCCGATCATGACCTTTGCCGAAGCTGAGCGTCGTTACGGTTCTGATAAACCAGACCTGCGTAACCCGATGGAGCTGGTTGACGTTGCCGATCTGGTGAAAGACGTTGAGTTCGCAGTGTTCTCTGGTCCGGCAAACGATGCGAAAGGCCGCGTAGCTGCTCTGCGTGTACCGGGCGGTGCCGCACTGAGCCGTAAGCAAATTGACGATTACGGTAACTTTATTAAGATTTACGGCGCGAAAGGTCTGGCTTACATCAAAGTCAACGAGCGTGCGAAAGGTCTGGAAGGTATCACCAGCCCGGTTGCTAAGTTCCTGAACGCAGAAATCGTGGAAGCGATTCTGGCGCGTACCGGTGCGCAAGACGGCGACATGATTTTCTTCGGTGCCGACAACAAGAAAGTGGTTGCCGACGCGATGGGCGCGCTGCGTCTGAAACTGGGTAAAGACCTGAACATTACCGACGAAGCCAAATGGGCGCCGCTGTGGGTTATCGACTTCCCAATGTTTGAAGACGATGGTGAAGGCGGACTGACCGCAATGCACCACCCGTTCACCGCGCCGAAAGATATGACGGCCGCTGAGCTGAAAGCTGCGCCGGAAGACGCGGTTGCTAACGCATACGATATGGTTATCAACGGCTACGAAGTGGGCGGCGGTTCCGTGCGTATTCACAACGGCGACATGCAGCAGACCGTATTCGGTATTCTGGGCATTAACGAGCAAGAGCAGCGTGAGAAATTCGGGTTCCTGCTGGATGCGCTAAAATATGGTACACCACCGCATGCGGGCCTGGCGTTCGGTCTGGACCGTCTGACTATGCTGCTGACCGGTACTGACAACATTCGTGACGTTATTGCTTTCCCGAAAACCACTGCTGCAGCGTGTCTGATGACTGAAGCGCCGAGCTTTGCCAACGAAGCTGCGCTGGCGGAACTGAGCATTCAGGTTGTTAAGAAGGCCGAGAATAACTGATATGAGATACAAACAGCCTGTCTCGGTGTTAGTCGTGATTTATGCAAAGGACACCGGGAGAGTGCTGATGTTACAGCGACGCGACGATCCTGATTTCTGGCAGTCGGTCACCGGCAGCCTTGAAGAGGGTGAAACCGCGTCGCAAGCCGCTATGCGCGAAGTAAAGGAAGAGGTCGCCATTGATGTTGCATCTGAGCAACTGACCTTAATTGACTGTCAGCGCACGGTGGAGTTTGAGATTTTTAGCCATTTACGTCATCGCTATGCACCGGGAATTGAACGAAATACTGAGTCCTGGTTTTGCCTGGCACTTCCCTCAGAACGAGAGATCGTGTTCACCGAACATCTGACCTATCGTTGGGTTAATGCGGTTGAAGCCGCCCAATTAACCAAGTCGTGGAGTAACCGGCAGGCGATTGAAGAGTTTGTAATTAACGTCGCCTGAAAAGGCGCGCTTTTTGGAGATATTATTTATGGCAGGTCATAGTAAATGGGCCAACACCAGACACCGTAAAGCAGCGCAGGATGCTAAACGCGGTAAAATTTTCACCAAAATAATTCGTGAGCTGGTGACGGCGGCAAAACTCGGCGGCGGCGATCCGGACGCTAACCCGCGTCTGCGTGCAGCGGTTGATAAAGCGCTGGCTAACAACATGACCCGTGACACCCTGAACCGTGCAATCGCGCGCGGTGTGGGTGGTGATGAAGATTCCAACATGGAAACCATCATCTATGAAGGTTATGGTCCTGGCGGTACAGCCGTTATGATTGAATGTCTGTCTGACAACCGTAACCGTACTGTTGCGGAAGTGCGTCACGCGTTCACGAAAACGGGCGGCAACCTCGGTACCGACGGTTCCGTGGCTTACCTGTTCAGCAAAAAAGGCGTGATCTCCTTTGAACAAGGCGACGAAGACGCCATCATGGAAGCGGCGCTGGAAGCAGGTGCTGAAGACGTGGTGACCTTCGACGACGGCGCAATTGACGTTTACACCGCGTGGGAAGAGATGGGTAAAGTGCGTGACGCGCTGGAAGCGGCGGGTCTGAAAGCGGACGCGGCTGAAGTGTCTATGATTCCATCCACCAAAGCAGATATGGATGCAGAAACAGCGCCGAAGTTGTTGCGTCTGATCGATATGCTGGAAGACTGCGACGACGTGCAGGAAGTTTACCATAACGGCGAGATCTCTGATGAGGTTGCAGCTACCTTAGAATGAGGTGGCTGTACCGCAACCTGACAGGAGGTGCGTGATGTCTATCATTCTCGGCATTGACCCGGGGTCGCGCATCACCGGTTATGGCGTTATTCGTCAGGTCGGCAGACAGCTGACCTACCTCGGCAGCGGTTGTATCCGCACCAAAGTCGACGATCTCCCGTCACGTCTGAAGTTAATTTACGCGGGCGTGACGGAAATCATCACCCAGTTCCAGCCGGACTATTTTGCCATTGAGCAGGTCTTTATGGCGAAGAACGCTGACTCGGCGCTAAAGCTTGGACAGGCACGCGGCGTGGCAATCGTTGCGGCGACCAATCAGGATCTACCGGTCTTTGAATACGCGGCCCGCCAGGTAAAACAGACTGTGGTGGGGATCGGTAGTGCGGAAAAAAGCCAGGTCCAGCATATGGTGCGCACGCTGCTAAAACTCCCGGCGAATCCGCAAGCGGATGCCGCGGATGCGCTGGCGATAGCTATTACCCACTGCCATGTCAGTCAGAATGCCATGCAAATGAGCGAGTCGAGGCTGAATCTGGCGCGAGGTCGATTACGTTAGTGACAAATGAGGCTGGATATCTATCCAGCCTTTTTTTATTATAGCGCATTACCTTTTAGCCCTTAACGCAGGAGCGTCACGTGATAGGCAGACTCAGAGGCATCATTATTGAAAAACAACCCCCGCTGGTCCTTCTGGAAACGGGTGGGGTAGGCTATGAAGTGCATATGCCGATGACCTGTTTCTACGAGTTGCCGGAAGCCGGGCAGGAAGCGATTATCTTCACCCATTTTGTGGTGCGTGAAGACGCTCAACTGCTGTATGGCTTTAACAACAAGCAAGAGCGCACGCTGTTTAAAGAGTTAATCAAAACCAATGGCGTGGGGCCGAAGCTGGCGCTGGCGATCCTCTCCGGAATGTCTGCGCAGCAGTTTGTTAATGCCGTTGAGCGCGAAGAGCTTGGCGCGTTAGTGAAATTACCGGGCATTGGTAAGAAAACCGCAGAGCGTTTGATTGTTGAAATGAAAGACCGCTTTAAAGGTCTGCATGGTGACCTCTTTACCCCGGCGGCGGATCTGGTTCTGACCTCTCCGGCCAGTCCGACATCGGACGACGCCGAGCAGGAAGCGGTTGCTGCGCTGGTGGCGTTGGGCTATAAACCACAAGAAGCCAGCCGCATGGTGAGCAAAATTGCCCGCCCTGATGCCAGCAGTGAAACCCTGATTCGTGAAGCGCTTCGCGCGGCATTGTGAGGTAAAGGATGATTGAAGCAGATCGCCTGATTTCGGCTGTCAGCACGACCCCTGAAGACCTGGTGGATCGTGCGATCCGCCCTAAATTGCTGGAAGAGTATATTGGCCAGCCTCAGGTCCGTTCGCAAATGGAGATTTTTATCCAGGCGGCGAAGCTGCGTGGTGACGCTCTCGATCACCTGCTGATTTTCGGTCCTCCAGGTCTTGGTAAAACCACGCTTGCCAATATTGTCGCCAATGAAATGGGCGTTAATCTGCGCACCACGTCCGGTCCGGTACTGGAAAAAGCGGGTGACCTGGCGGCAATGCTTACCAACCTTGAACCCCATGATGTGCTGTTTATCGATGAAATCCATCGTCTTTCACCGGTGGTGGAAGAGGTGCTGTATCCGGCGATGGAAGATTATCAGCTGGATATCATGATTGGTGAAGGACCGGCTGCACGTTCGATCAAGATCGATCTGCCGCCGTTTACGCTAATCGGGGCGACGACGCGCGCCGGGTCGTTAACGTCTCCGTTACGTGATCGTTTTGGTATTGTACAGCGCCTGGAATTCTATCAGGTGGCTGACCTGCAGCACATTGTAGGACGCAGTGCGCGTTTTATGGGCCTGGAAATGAGCGATGAAGGCGCGCTGGAAGTGGCACGCCGCGCCCGCGGTACGCCGCGTATTGCCAACCGCTTATTACGCCGGGTACGTGATTTCGCCGAAGTGAAGCATGACGGCACGATTTCAGCAGATATCGCCGCTCAGGCGCTGGATATGCTCAATGTGGATGCGGAAGGATTTGATTATATGGACCGTAAGTTGCTGCTGGCGGTTATCGACAAATTCTTTGGCGGACCGGTCGGACTGGATAACCTGGCTGCGGCGATCGGGGAAGAGCGTGAAACCATTGAGGACGTGCTTGAGCCATATCTGATTCAGCAAGGTTTTCTGCAGCGTACGCCGCGTGGACGTATGGCAACCGTGCGCGCCTGGAACCATTTTGGCATTACGCCGCCACAAATGCCTTAATGCATGATGTCGCTACGCTCACCAGGCCTGGGCGATTTTGTAGGCCCGGTAAGCGCAGCGCCACCGGGCAACGCATGCTTAGCTCGCTTGTTTTTTCATCATGCTGAAAATAAACAGCAGTGCGGCACACAGCACCACGGAGGGACCTGCCGGGGTGTCATAGAAGGCCGAGAAGGTCAACCCGCCTGTAACCGCTATCATTCCCACACCAACGGCAACTCCTGCCATCTGTTCCGGCGTACGGGCAAAGCGACGGGCGGTCGCCGCAGGGATAATAAGCAGCGAGGTGATAATCAACGCCCCGACAAACTTCATCGCCACGCCAATCGTTAACGCCGTAACCAGCATCAGCAGCAGCTTCACGCGTTGCAGCTTCACGCCATCGACAAATGCCAGATCCGGACTGATGGTCATCGACAGCAGGTTACGCCACTGCCAGAACAGAATCGCCAGAACAATAACCACGCCGATGGCGATGGAGATAAGATCTTCAGGCGTCACGGCGAGCAAATCACCAAACAGGTAAGCCATCAGATCCACACGGATGTTGGACATCAGGCTGACGACAACCAGCCCCAGCGACAATGCACTATGCGCCATAATGCCCAGTAAGGTATCGATCGCGAGGTGAGGGCGCTTTTCAAGCCATACCAGACCGCCAGCCAGCAACAAAGTGACGGCGATAACCGCATAGAAAGGGTTTACATCCAGCAGCAGGCCAAAGGCGACTCCCAGCAGTGAAGCGTGGGCCAGCGTATCACCGAAATAAGACATTCGACGCCAGACCACAAACGAGCCGAGTGGGCCAGCAGCACAGGCCAGCATGATCCCGGCTAACCAACCGGGTAATAACAATTCAATCATGAGTGACCATTTCCCCGGCGTAAGACGATACGACCCTGTAAATCGTGGCGGTGATTGTGATTATGACGGTAAATTCCGAGTTGTTCGGCGCCGCGTTGTCCGAACATTGAGATGAATTCCGGGTGCATGGAAACCACTTCCGGCGCACCGGAACAGCAAATATGATGGTTCAGGCACAGTACTTCATCGGTTTTGGCCATCACCAGATGCAGGTCATGGGAAACCATCAGTACGGCGCAATCCAGTTCACGTCGCAACTGGTCGATAAGGTCGTACAGTGCGACCTGCCCATTGACATCCACGCCCTGGGTCGGCTCATCGAGCACCAGTAGCTGAGGTTTATTCAATAAAGCACGGGCTAACAGGACGCGTTGCGTTTCCCCGCCAGAGAGCTTTTGCATCGGCGCATTCATCAGATGTCCGGCCTGAACGCGCTTCAGTGCCGGAAGGATATCCTCTTTTTTGGTGCCGGGACGTAAGCGCATAAACCGACTTACCGTCAGCGGAAGCGTAGTATCGAGGTACAGTTTTTGCGGTACATAGCCAATCCGCAATTGGCCATTACGCTTGATAACTCCCTCATCAGCCGCTACCAGTCCTAATACAACGCGCACCAGCGTAGACTTCCCGGCACCATTCGGGCCGAGAAGCGTTAAAATTTTACCGGGTCGAAGTTCAAGCGATACGTCAGACAGGACGCGGCGTTGACCATAAGAGACCGAGACATTTTCCAGTGAAACCAAAGTCGTCATATCAATTTTAGTCTTGCAGAAGTTATAGAATGTTATAATATCACATTTCTTACATTCATTACGATGATTGGTCGCATTATGTTACATAAAAATACGCTTCTTTTCGCAGCATTATCCGCTGCTCTTTGGGGTAGTGCAACACAGGCAGCAAATGCTGCTGTGGTGGCCTCGCTCAAGCCGCTGGGATTTATTGCTTCGGCCATTGCGGACGGGGTAACAGACACTGAGGTTTTGCTGCCAGACGGGGCTTCCGAACATGACTATTCACTGCGTCCATCAGACGTAAAACGCTTACAGGGCGCGGACTTAGTCGTTTGGATTGGACCTGAGATGGAAGCGTTTATGGAAAAGTCAGTCAAGAATATTCCTAACGCGAAACAGGTAACGATTGCGCAGCTCAATGACGTGAAACCGTTACTCATAAAAGGTGCTGACGACGACGATGACGATCATGGACACAATGATGCTGGCAGTGAAAAAAGTGACGAGCATCACCATCACGGCGATTACAACATGCATCTTTGGCTTTCTCCAGAGATAGCGCGGGCCTCAGCGGTTGCAATCCATGAAAAATTAGTGGAACTTATGCCGCAAAGTCGAGCCAAACTTGACGCCAACCTGAAGGATTTTGAGGCACAATTAGCCGCAACCGATAAGCAGGTAGGTAACGAGCTCGCACCGCTCAAGGGAAAAGGTTATTTCGTTTTTCATGACGCCTATGGCTACTACGAAAAACACTACGGACTAACACCGCTTGGTCACTTTACCGTGAACCCTGAGATTCAACCTGGTGCGCAGCGTTTACATGAAATAAGAACACAGTTGGTTGAGCAAAAAGCAACCTGCGTTTTTGCTGAGCCACAGTTCAGGCCAGCGGTCGTTGAAGCCGTCGCGAGAGGGACATCCGTTCGAATGGGAACGTTGGATCCGCTCGGTACGAATATCAAACTGGGTAAAACAAGCTATTCAGCGTTTTTGAACCAATTAGCCAACCAGTATGCGAGCTGCCTGAAAGGAGATTAATGAGGAAGTGAATACGTGCAACAGATAGCCCGCTCTGTCGCTCTGGCATTTAATAATCTGCCGCGACCCCATCGCGTTATGCTGGGGTCGCTTACCGTACTGACATTGGCCGTCGCCGTCTGGCGGCCTTATGTTTACCATCCCGATTCTGCACCCATCGTTAAAACTATCGAGCTGGAAAAAAGCGAGATTCGTTCACTGTTGCCTGAGGCAAGCGAACCTATTGATCAGGCTGCACAGGAAGACGAAGCCATTCCGCAGGATGAACTGGATGACAAAACGTCTGGTGAAGCTGGTGTGCATGAGTATGTCGTCTCCACTGGCGATACGCTGAGCAGTATTCTGAATCAGTACGGCATCGATATGGGCGATATCAGTCAACTCGCTGCTTCCGATAAAGAGCTGCGTAATCTGAAAATTGGTCAGCAGCTTTCCTGGACCTTAAGCGCGGAAGGTGACCTGCAGCGTCTGACCTGGGAAGTATCCCGCCGTGAAACCCGTACTTACGATCGCACTGCGACGGGTTTCAAAATGAGCAGCGAAATGCAACAGGGCGATTGGGTTAACAGTCGTATCAAAGGCACGGTGGGCGGAAGCTTCGTCGCCAGCGCCAAAGATGCCGGGCTGACCAGCTCTGAAATCAGCGCAGTGATTAAGGCCATGCAGTGGCAGATGGATTTCCGCAAACTGAAAAAAGGTGATGAGTTCTCGGTGCTGATGTCTCGCGAAATGCTGGACGGCAAGCGCGAGCAAAGCCAACTGCTGGGCGTGCGTTTACGTTCTGAAGGCAAAGACTATTATGCTATCCGTGCAGCAGACGGTAAGTTCTATGACCGTAATGGTACCGGGCTGGCGAAAGGCTTCATGCGTTTCCCGACGGCGAAACAGTTCCGTATTTCCTCGAACTTTAACCCGCGTCGCCTGAATCCGGTGACTGGACGCGTAGCGCCGCACAAAGGTGTCGACTTTGCGATGCCGCAGGGGACGCCGGTACTGTCGGTGGGCGATGGTGAAGTGGTTGTAGCGAAGCGTAGCGGCGCTGCCGGATACTATGTTGCGGTTCGTCATGGTCGCACCTACACCACGCGTTATATGCACCTGCGTAAGCTGTTGGTGAAACCAGGTCAAAAAGTGAAACGTGGCGATCGTATCGCGCTGTCAGGTAACACCGGGCGTTCAACGGGGCCGCATCTGCACTATGAAGTATGGGTTAACCAGCAGGCCGTGAACCCTTTGACGGCGAAACTGCCGCGTACAGAGGGTCTGACCGGCTCGGATCGCACCGATTACCTGGCGCAGGTGAAAGAGGTTATGCCTCAGCTACGTTTTGATTAATTAGTACACTGACAAAGCCGGTACGCTATGCGTGCCGGCTTTTTTATTTTGTACGGCGCACGGTGCGCCGCTACACTATCAGCAGATTTACTTTTCGCGGCACCAGACACTGGAAGAGCATGGAAACGAAAAAAAAGAATATTGAGTATATCCCTGAGTTTCACAAATCATTTCGCCATCCGCGCTACTGGGGCGCCTGGCTGGGGGGGGCGGCGATAGCTGGTATTGCGTTAACGCCGGCAGCATTTCGTGATCCTATTCTGGCAAAACTCGGACGGCTCGCCGGAAGACTGGGAAAAAGTTCCCGTCGCAGAGCATTGATCAATTTATCCCTCTGCTTTCCTGAACGTAGCGAAGCTGAGCGTGAAGCCATTGTTGATGATATGTATGCAACTGCGCCTCAGGCGATGGTCATGATGGCTGAATTAGCAATACGTGGCCCGGAGAAAATTCAGAGTCGGGTTGACTGGCAGGGCCTGGAAATCATCGAAGAGATGCGGCGCAACGATGAAAAAGTTATTTTTCTCGTTCCACATGGCTGGGGGGTAGATATCCCGGCGATGCTGATGGCATCCCAGGGACAGAAAATGGCTGCGATGTTCCACAATCAGGGGAACCCGGTATTCGATTACGTCTGGAACACGGTACGCCGTCGCTTTGGTGGTCGTTTGCATGCGCGTAATGATGGCATCAAACCGTTTATTCAGTCTGTCCGTCAGGGATATTGGGGATACTACCTGCCGGATCAGGACCATGGACCTGAACACAGCGAGTTTGTTGATTTTTTTGCTACCTATAAAGCAACGTTACCGGCGATTGGACGTCTGATGAAGGTCTGCCACGCGCGCGTGGTACCGCTTTTCCCCGTATACGATGGGAGAACGCACCGCCTGACGATCCATGTTCGTCCACCGATGGATGACATCCTGACGGCGGATGACCACACCATTGCCAGACGGATGAACGAAGAGGTGGAGATTTTTGTCACGCCTCATGTCGAACAATACACCTGGATTCTGAAACTGCTTAAGACGCGTAAACCCGGCGAGATTGAGCCCTATAAGCGCAAAGATCTCTATCCGAAGAAATAAAAAAAAGCCTCTCAAACGAGAGGCTTTTTTACATTTAAGCGACTTATTCTACGGTCAGAATACGCGTGGTGTTGGTTGAGCCAATGGTGCTCATCACATCGCCCTGGGTCACGATCACCAGGTCACCAGAAACCAGGTAGCCTTTATCGCGCAGCAGGTTCACCGCTTCATTGGCGGCAACGACGCCGTCAGTTTCGCTGTCGAAGTGAACCGGGGTGACACCGCGGTACAGGGAGGTCAGATTCAGCGTACGCTCATGACGAGACATCGCGAAAATCGGCAGGCCGGAACTGATACGAGAAGTCATCAGCGCAGTGCGACCAGACTCCGTCATTGCAATGATAGCGGTGACTCCTTTCAGGTGGTTAGCAGCGTACATCGCTGACATCGCAATCGCTTCTTCAACGTTATCAAACTGCACGTCAAGGCGGTGTTTAGAGACGTTGATGCTCGGGATCTTTTCAGCGCCGAGACAGACGCGCGCCATTGCCGCGACGGTTTCCGCCGGGTACTGACCTGCTGCTGTTTCTGCAGAGAGCATCACGGCATCGGTGCCGTCGAGGACGGCGTTAGCCACATCCATCACTTCCGCACGAGTCGGCATTGGGTTGGTAATCATCGACTCCATCATCTGCGTAGCGGTGATGACCGCACGGTTCAGCTGGCGCGCGCGACGAATCAACGCTTTCTGAATACCTACCAGCTCAGGGTCACCGATTTCAACACCCAGGTCGCCACGGGCTACCATCACTACGTCAGAAGCCAGGATGATGTCATCCATCGCATTCTGGTCGCAGACGGCTTCTGCACGTTCTACTTTGGCGACAATTTTCGCATCGCAACCGGCATCGCGCGCCAGACGGCGGGCATAATTCAGATCTTCGCCGCAGCGCGGGAAGGAGACAGCCAGATAGTCAACGCTGATTTGTGCTGCGGTAATGATGTCGGCTTTGTCTTTTTCGGTCAGGGCTTCAGCAGAGAGACCGCCGCCCAGTTTGTTGATGCCCTTGTTATTGGATAGCGGGCCACCGACGGTGACTTCGGTGAAGACTTTCATGCCCTGAACTTCCAGCACCTTAAGCTGTACGCGACCGTCGTCGAGCAGCAGGATATCGCCAGGCACGACGTCAGCAGGCAGCCCTTTATAATCAATACCGACTTTTTCTTTGTCGCCTTCGCCTTTGCCGAGGTTGGCGTCTAACAGGAACTTGTCGCCAACGTTAAGAAATACTTTACCTTCTTTAAAGGTGGATACGCGGATTTTAGGTCCCTGCAGGTCACCCAAAATAGCTACATGACGTCCCAGTTTTGCGGCAATTTCACGGACTTTATCCGCCCGCAGTTTGTGATCTTCTGGAGAGCCGTGGGAAAAGTTCATACGTACGACGTTCGCACCCGCGGCGATAATCTTCTCAAGGTTGTTATCGCGGTCAGTTGCCGGGCCTAACGTGGTAACGATTTTGGTTCTGCGAAGCCTTCTGGACATGTAATACTCCGTTGACTGAAACAACTTGGTGTTGCGTGAACATTGATCCGGCCGTTCTCAAACATTAACGGTAAATGAACAACCCGGATGATAAAAGGGTAGAACATTGTTATTGCTTTTAGCGGTCATCACTCTTGATGAGTAATTCTTTATCAAAACGCGATTCCTTGAGCGCTTCCTTGACACGCTTCAAGTTATCTCTAAATTTTGCCCCTCGGCGCAAAGTAAATCCTGTAGCCAGCACATCTATCACGGTCAGTTGAGCAAGTCGAGAGACCATGGGCATATAAATGTCAGTATCTTCCGGTACATCGAGGGTAATTGCCAGCGTGGCTTCCCGCGCCAGTGGCGTACCGGGAGAGGTGAGGGCGATAACCATGGCATCGTTTTCCCGCGCTAACTGCGCCAGTTCAACCAGACTTTTGGTTCTTCCGGTATGAGAAATAAGCACAATGACGTCGTCGTCGCTACAATTCATACAACTCATGCGTTGCAGAACAATATCGTCGGAATAAATTACCGGCACGTTAAAGCGGAAAAATTTATTCATCGCGTCATGCGCTACCGCGGCGGAAGAACCTAAACCAAAGAAGGCAATTTTCTTCGCCTGGGTTAATAAATCTACCGCCCGGTTTACCGCCGCGTTATCCAGCGACTGGCGAACGTGGTCGAGGCTTGCCATCGCTGACTCGAAGATTTTCCCCGTGTAAGATTCTACGCTGTCATCCTCATCCACATTGCGATTAACATAAGGGGTGCCATTTGCCAGACTTTGCGCCAGATGCAGTTTAAAATCAGGAAAGCCGCGGGTGTCCATGCTGCGACAAAAACGGTTCACCGTTGGCTCGCTGACATTCGCTTCTACAGCAAGTGCGGCGATGCTTGAATGGATTGCCCGCTCGGGAGAGGCAAGAATAATGTCGGCGACTTTACGCTCTGACTTGCTCAAATGTTCCAGTTTTAACTGGATTTTTTCCAGCATATTCATGATGTAGGTAGACTCATGGGTCATGGGCAAAAACGATTTCAGCGATACGGGGAAACCGATACACAATTTAGTGTATAGATATTACCCCTGCTAATGCAGCAACGGGGCAAAATGGACAGAATAGTTGTTGTTTTTTTTCATTACATGATCGGAGTCGGATTTTCATACTTCGTCATGGGTACGAAAAATACGACTTTTTTATCCATTTTGATGGGTTATACGCCAATAAAGCGGCTGTTCGCGGTAACAGCACGGCTGGATAAGCGTTTACGGTTTCCGGATTCACGTAAAAGCAGTACAGTGCACTGTAATAAAATTACAACCAGTGTCTGGCAAAAGCACCAGGCACTTAATTGAGGAGAATGACATGGCGGTAACGCAAACAGCCCAGGCATGTGACCTGGTCATTTTCGGTGCGAAGGGCGACCTGGCGCGACGGAAATTGCTGCCTTCCCTGTATCAACTGGAAAAGGCCGGCCAGATTAACCCGGAAACCCGTATCATTGGGGTTGGGCGTGCCGACTGGGACAAAGCAGCTTATACCAAGGTTGTGCGCGAAGCGCTCGAAACCTTCATGAAAGAAAAAATCGATGAAGGTTTATGGGAGACCCTCAGCGGTCGTCTGGAGTTTTGTAATCTGGACGTCAATGATACCGCCGCATTTAGCCGTCTGGGTGAAATGCTGGATCAGAAATCACGTACCACTATTAACTATTTCGCGATGCCACCAAGCACTTTTGGCGCAATCTGCAAAGGCTTGGGTGAAGCAAAGCTGAATGCGAAGCCTGCCCGCGTGGTGATGGAAAAACCGTTAGGAACGTCACTGGCAACATCGCGCGAAATCAACGATCAGGTCGGCGAGTATTTCGAAGAGTGCCAAGTTTACCGCATCGACCACTATCTCGGCAAAGAGACGGTACTGAACCTGTTGGCACTGCGTTTTGCCAACTCCCTGTTTGTGAACAACTGGGATAACCGCACTATCGATCACGTAGAAATTACCGTGGCGGAAGAAGTGGGCATTGAAGGGCGTTGGGGCTACTTCGACCAGGCCGGTCAGATGCGCGACATGATCCAGAACCACCTGCTGCAAATCCTATGCATGATCGCGATGTCTCCACCGTCCGATCTGAGCGCTGACAGCATCCGTGATGAAAAAGTGAAGGTACTGAAATCACTGCGTCGCATCGATCGTTCGAACGTGCGAGAAAAAACGGTTCGCGGTCAGTACACCGCCGGTTTTGCCCAGGGCAAAAAAGTTCCGGGATACCTGGAAGAAGAAGGTGCCAACAAGAGCAGCAACACGGAAACGTTTGTGGCAATCCGTGTGGATATCGATAACTGGCGCTGGGCGGGTGTTCCATTCTACCTGCGTACCGGTAAACGTTTACCGACCAAGTGCTCTGAAGTCGTGGTTTACTTCAAAACGCCTGAGCTGAACCTGTTCAGAGAATCCTGGCAGGACCTGCCACAGAACAAGCTGACCATCCGTTTGCAGCCTGATGAAGGTGTCGATATCCAGGTACTGAACAAAGTACCGGGTCTGGATCACAAGCATAACCTGCAAATTACCAAACTTGATCTGAGCTACTCCGAAACCTTCAACCAAACACATCTGGCCGACGCTTATGAGCGTCTGCTGCTTGAAACGATGCGCGGCATTCAGGCGCTGTTTGTGCGTCGAGATGAAGTTGAAGAAGCATGGAAGTGGGTCGACTCTATTACCGAAGCCTGGGCAATGGACAACGACGCGCCGAAGCCTTATCAGGCCGGGACTTGGGGACCGGTTGCCTCTGTGGCCATGATTACCCGTGATGGTCGTTCCTGGAACGAATTCGAGTAAAATATCATCTAGCCCATAGGTGTTATTTTACCGGTAACATGATCTAACACAGATTGTAGAATAATTTTTGCACTTTTAAGCCTCGCGTGGATTCACCCGCGGGGCTTTTTTTATTACACTGCCTGAAACGATTTTGCCCCTGAGCTACGGCTAACAAGCGATTCAGCTGTTTTTAACCCAACTGAAACACATTGTTTTTCCAACGCTCTGACAGATAAATTTTAGGAGCCTCTATGAATCCGAATTTGTTACGCGTAACACAACGTATCGTCGAACGTTCTCGCGACACACGTTCCGCCTACCTTGCCCGTATTGAACAAGCGAAATCGACTACCGTTCATCGTTCACAACTGGCGTGCGGTAACCTGGCGCATGGTTTTGCTGCCTGCCAGCCGGATGACAAGGCTTCGCTGAAAAGCATGCTGCGTAACAATATCGCGATCATTACCTCCTATAACGACATGCTTTCCGCACATCAGCCGTACGAGCATTACCCGGACATCATTCGTAAAGCGCTGCATGAAGCCAATGCGGTAGGCCAGGTTGCTGGCGGTGTTCCTGCGATGTGCGACGGTGTGACCCAGGGACAGGATGGGATGGAGCTTTCGCTGTTGAGTCGCGAAGTGATTGCTATGTCGGCTGCTGTGGGCCTCTCACATAATATGTTCGACGGCGCGTTATTCCTTGGCGTGTGCGACAAAATTGTCCCGGGTCTGGTGATGGCGGCACTGTCATTTGGTCATCTGCCTTCGATCTTTATTCCCTCCGGCCCGATGGCGAGTGGTCTGGCGAACAAAGAAAAAGTGCGTATCCGTCAGTTGTATGCTGAAGGTAAAGTCGATCGTATGGCGCTGCTTGAATCCGAAGCTGCGTCTTATCACGCACCGGGTACCTGTACGTTCTATGGCACGGCAAACACCAACCAGATGGTGGTGGAGTTTATGGGGATGCAACTGCCAGGCTCCTCATTCGTGCACCCGGATGCGCCGCTGCGCGAAGCGTTGACCGCCGCTGCGGCTCGTCAGGTAACGCGTCTGACCGGCAACGGCAATGAATGGATGCCGATCGGTAAAATGATCGATGAAAAAGTAGTGGTCAACGGTATTGTCGCGCTGCTGGCGACCGGGGGCTCCACTAACCATACAATGCACCTGGTCGCGATGGCGCGCGCAGCCGGTATTCTGATTAACTGGGACGACTTCTCCGATCTGTCCGATATTGTGCCGCTGATGGCGCGTCTGTACCCGAATGGTCCGGCAGACATTAACCACTTCCAGGCGGCGGGTGGCGTGCCGGTGTTAATGCGCGAACTGCTTAACGCGGGTCTGCTGCATGAAGATGTGAACACCGTTGCCGGGTTTGGTTTATCGCGCTACACCATGGAGCCTTGGCTCAACGAGGGTGAGCTGGACTGGCGTGAAGGTGCGGCGAAGTCGCTGGACAGCAACGTGATAGCCACCTTTGACCAGCCTTTCTCCCACCACGGCGGCACCAAAGTGCTGAGTGGAAACCTCGGCCGCGCAGTGATGAAAACGTCGGCGGTACCGGTAGAAAATCAGGTGATTGAAGCGCCCGCGGTTGTTTTCGAAAGTCAGCATGATGTATTGCCTGCCTTCGATGCGGGACTGCTCGACCGTGATTGCGTAGTAGTTGTGCGCCATCAGGGACCAAAAGCAAACGGAATGCCAGAATTACATAAACTCATGCCGCCACTTGGTGTATTATTGGACCGTTGTTTCAAAATTGCGTTAGTTACCGATGGACGACTTTCAGGTGCTTCAGGTAAAGTGCCTTCAGCAATCCATGTAACCCCAGAAGCCTATGATGGCGGGCTGCTGGCAAAAGTACGCGATGGCGACATCATTCGTGTGAATGGACAGACAGGTGAATTGACGCTGCTGGTTGATGAAGAGGAACTTGCTTCTCGTCAGCCTCATATTCCTGACCTCAGCGCATCGCGCGTGGGCACAGGCCGTGAAATGTTCAGCGCGTTGCGTGAAAAGCTGTCCGGTGCGGAACAGGGCGCAACCTGTATCACTTTTTAAGACTTATTTTGTAATCAGGCGAGAGAAAACTCTGATGAAAAACTGGAAGACAAGTGCAGAAGCAATCCTGACCACTGGCCCGGTTGTACCGGTTATCGTGGTTAATAAACTGGAACACGCCGTGCCGATGGCAAAAGCGCTGGTTGCAGGCGGCGTGCGCGTTCTGGAAGTGACCCTACGTACCGCATGTGCGATGGATGCCATTCGCGCGATCGCAAAAGAAGTTCCGGACGCTATCGTTGGTGCAGGTACTGTACTGAATCCACAACAGCTGGCTGAAGTTACCGAAGCCGGTGCACAGTTTGCTATCAGTCCGGGTCTGACCGAGCCGTTGCTGAAAGCCGCAACTGAAGGCACTATTCCGTTGATCCCTGGTATCAGCACCGTGTCTGAACTGATGCTGGGTATGGACTACGGTTTGAAAGAGTTCAAATTCTTCCCTGCTGAAGCAAATGGCGGTACTAAAGCGCTGCAGGCGATTGCGGGTCCGTTCTCACAGGTCCGTTTCTGCCCAACCGGTGGGATCTCTCCAGCGAATTACCGCGACTACCTGGCACTGAAAAGCGTGCTGTGCATCGGTGGTTCCTGGCTGGTTCCGGCAGATGCGCTGGAAGCAGGTGATTACGATCGCATTACCAAACTGGCTCGTGAGGCTGTTGAAGGCGCGAAGCAATAATTGCGCAAAATGCCCGGTAATCACTACCGGGCATGGGAATCTGTAACGGGCCATTCGGCCCGTTTTTTTATCCAGTAACTTTCACCTGTGCGGCCGCGTCTTTCGCGCGTATCACCGCATCTTCAATGCTCTGTGCTGCGGCCAGCACAACGCCCAGACGACGGCTCCCGTCGATTTCCGGTTTGCCAAAGAACCTAACTTGCATACCCGCACCTACAGCGGCCTGCACGTTATCAAACGTGATATTCTGACTGGTAAGTTGCGGCAGAATAACAGCGGAAGCAGAAGGCCCATACTGGCGGATTTCGCCAACGGGCAGACCGAGAAATGCACGTACGTGCAGGGCAAACTCAGACAGATCCTGCGAAATTAAGGTCACCATACCCGTGTCGTGAGGGCGAGGGGAGACTTCGCTGAAAATCACCTCATCACCGCAGACAAACAGCTCCACGCCAAACAGTCCGTGACCACCCAGCGCCAGAACCACCTTGCGGGCAATCTCCTGCGCGCGCGCCAGCGCCAGTTCACTCATCTGTTGCGGCTGCCAGGACTCGCGATAATCGCCATCTTCCTGTCGATGTCCAACCGGCGCGCAGAAATGCACGCCATCAACGGCGCTAACGGTTAGCAGGGTGATTTCAAAATCAAAATTCACTACGCCTTCGACGATAACGCGTCCGGCACCAGCCCGACCGCCCTGTTGAGCATAGTCCCAGGCTGCAGCGAGCTGATCGGCTGAACGGATAAAGCTTTGTCCTTTACCGGATGAACTCATTACCGGTTTCACGATGCAAGGGTAGCCGATTTCAGCGACGGCTTCGCGAAAGCGGACTTCACTGTCAGCAAAGCGGTAAGAAGAGGTCGGTAGAGACAATTCTTCGGCGGCGAGGCGACGGATTCCTTCCCGGTTCATGGTCAGTTGCGTTGCTCTTGCACATGGCACAACACGCTGGCCTTCCTGCTCCAGTTTTACCAGCATATCCGTGGCGATCGCCTCAATTTCCGGCACGATATAATGTGGTTTTTCACGCTCGACGAGCTGGCGTAATGCTTCGCCATCCAGCATGTTGATAATGTATGAGCGATGGGCAACGTGCATGGCTGGCGCGTCGGGGTAACGATCCACGGCAATGACTTCCACACCCAGGCGTTGACATTCAATTGCTACTTCTTTACCCAGTTCTCCCGAACCTAATAACATCACTCGCGTTGCTGCTGGACGCAGCGCTGTGCCTAATAACGTCATAAATTAATCCCCTGTTTTATCTGGGCGCAGTATATACGAAAACGTTTGCGTCTGTCTTTATTACCAGGTTGATTTCAGGGCTTAAAAAGAATATACTGTACATAAATACAGTTAATTTAAGAGGCTGCAAAATGGCGGTTGAAGTTAAATACGTAGTCATTCGGGAAGGTGAGGAAAAAATGTCGTTTACCAGCAAAAAGGAAGCCGATGCGTATGACAAAATGCTGGATACAGCAGATCTGCTCGATACATGGCTGGAGCAATCGCCGGTAGCGCTTGAAGACGAGCAGCGCGAAGCGCTTTCCCTGTGGCTGGCTGAGCAAAAAGATGTGCTGAGCGCCATTCTGAAAAATGGCAAGCTTCCTTCGCCGCAGGCTGTCGAAAACGATGCGCACGCTGGGGATGATACTCAGGCTGCCTGAAACGACTTGCGCTCCTGACGTTTTGTACCATGCTTTTCCCTGAATCATTGTGCAATCCCTGACGTTACTTCACGTTGCTAGAGGCAATCTGAATGACGAAGGGGAGATTAAGGAGAAAAGAATGTATAAAAAAAGAACGTTATTGAGCCTGCTGCTGCTGTCTGCCAGCGTATCTGTATTTGCGGCAAATATGGAAAGCAAAAACGTCCAGTTCCCCAAGTGTGAGGGACTGGACGCTAACGGTATTGCGGCGAGCGTGAAACGTGATTATCAACAAAATCGCATTGCGCGCTGGGCTGACGATCAAAAGCGCGTCGGGCAAGCCGATCCTGTCGCCTGGGTAAACACGCCCGATATTACGGGCAAAGACGGGAAATGGTCAGTTCCCCTGACGGTTCGCGGTAAAAGTGCGGATATTCACTATCAGGTAAAAGTCGACTGCAAAGCCGGAACAGCGGAGTATCAGCCGCAGTAACGGAGGTATTTGCACATCTTTTGATGACCTGAACACTTCCTGACATCCCCTCGGGTACGCTTTGATGATTATTCGTCTGTACTTGAGGGGCAAAATGGCTAACTGGCTAAATCAACTACAATCTCTTCTTGGGCAAAAGGGTTCCTCCGCGTCATCTTCTGGCGAGCAAGGGCTGAGTAAACTTCTGGTTCCAGGCGCGTTAGGCGGTCTGGCAGGATTACTGGTTGCCAACAAATCTTCTCGTAAATTACTCAGTAAATACGGCACCAGCGCGCTTCTGGTGGGCGGCGGCGCGGTTGCCGGGACTGTGTTATGGAACAAGTACAAGGATAAAGTTCGCGCAGCGCATCAGGATGAGCCGCAGTTTGGTGCACAAAGCTCACCGCTGGATGAGCGAACCGAACGCCTGATTCTGGCGCTGGTTTTTGCGGCGAAAAGCGATGGCCATATTGATGCCAAAGAACGTAGCGCTATTGAGCAGCAGCTCCGTGAAGCGGGCGTGGAAGAGCAGGGCCGCATTCTGATTGAACGCGCCATAGAACAACCGTTAGACCCTCAGCGTCTGGCGCATGGGATCCGTAACGAAGAAGAAGCGCTAGAAATTTACTTCCTCAGCTGTGCGGCGATTGATATCGACCACTTTATGGAGCGTAGTTATCTCAATGCGCTGGGCGATGCGTTGAAGATCCCGCAGGATGTTCGTGAAGGCATTGAACAGGATCTCAAGGAACAAAAACAGGCGTTACCGGGTTAATTACTTACCACTAAGGCGCATGTTTCGCTTGCATCATTGCTGTCTTTTGCCACCCTTATAGGATGTTTAAGCAAAAGAACAATGACATGCTACCAAAAGCTTCTCGTATTCCCCACGCCATGACGCAGCATGGCGATACTCGTGTTGATAATTATTACTGGTTGCGAGATGACACTCGCTCGCAGCCAGAAGTGCTGGATTATCTGCAACAAGAAAATGCGTATGGCCGTCAGATTATGGCCTCGCAGCAGGCTTTGCAGGATCGCGTCCTGAAAGAGATTATCGACCGCATCCCACCTCAGGATGCTTCTGCCCCCTATGTGAAGAATGGTTATCGCTACCGGCATATTTATGAACCGGGGTGCGAATATGCCATTTATCAGCGTCAGTCTGCCTTCAGTGAAGAGTGGGATGATTGGGATACTCTATTGGATGGGAACCAGCGCGCGGCACACAGCGAGTTTTATACGCTGGGAGGACTGGCGATATCACCGGATAACACCATCATGGCACTGGCCGAAGATTATCTCTCTCGCCGGCAATATGGCGTGCGTTTTCGCAACCTGCAAAGCGGCAACTGGTATCCGGAAGTGCTGGAAAACGTCGAAGCGGATTTGGTATGGGCGAATGATTCTCAGACTTTCTATTACGTGCGCAAGCACGAAACGACGTTATTGCCGTATCAGGTCTGGCGACATACAGTCGGCTCGCCATCGTCACTGGATGAGCTGGTGTATGAAGAAGCCGATGACATGTTTTATGTCAGTCTGCATAAAACCACATCATTGCATTATGTGGTTATCCACATTGCCAGTGCGACCACCAGTGAAGTTTTGTTGCTTGATGCAGAACTGGCAGATGCCGAACCGTTGGTCTTTTTAGCGCGACGCAAAGACCACGAATACAGTCTCGATCACTATCAGCACAATTTTTATCTGCGCTCCAACCGTCAGGGGAAAAATTTCGGCCTGTACCGTACCCGTGTTCGTGATGAGCAAGCCTGGGAGACGCTGATCCCACCGCGTGACAACGTGATGCTGGAGGGCTTTACGTTATTCACCGACTGGCTGGTGGTAGAAGAGCGTCAGCGGGGCTTAACCAGCCTGCGGCAGATTAATCGTAAAACGCGCGAAGTGGTCGGGATCGCCTTTGACGATCCGGCATATGTGACCTGGCTTGCCTATAATCCAGAACCGGAGACATCGCGCCTGCGCTATGGCTATTCCTCCATGACTACCCCGGACACATTGTTTGAACTGGATATGGACACCGGGGAACGTCGTGTGCTTAAGCAGACGGAGGTCCCCGGATTTGATGCGGCGAATTACCGTAGCGAACACGTATGGATAACGGCACGTGATGGCACTGAGGTTCCGGTTTCGCTGGTTTATCATCAAAAGTATTTCCTGAAAGGAAAAAATCCGTTACTGGTTTATGGCTATGGGTCATATGGCGCCAGCATGGATGCCGATTTCAGCAGCAGCCGTTTAAGCTTACTGGATCGCGGCTTTGTTTACGCCATTGCCCATGTGCGTGGCGGTGGTGAATTAGGACAACAGTGGTACGAGGACGGTAAGTTTCTGCGCAAGAAAAATACCTTTAATGATTACCTCGACGTCTGTGATGCGCTGCTAAAAATGGGCTATGGCGCGCCTGAGTTATGTTATGGCATGGGAGGAAGCGCCGGGGGCATGTTAATGGGCGTCGCCATTAATGAGCGCCCGGAACGCTTCCATGGTGTTATTGCTCAGGTGCCGTTTGTCGATGTGCTGACCACAATGCTGGATGAATCAATTCCCCTGACGACCGGTGAGTTTGAAGAGTGGGGTAATCCGCAGGACGAAGAGTATTACACCTATATGAAAAGCTACAGTCCGTATGACAATGTAACCGCGCAGGCGTATCCGCATCTGCTGGTCACGACGGGATTACACGATTCCCAGGTGCAATACTGGGAACCAGCAAAATGGGTGGCAAAACTGCGTGAGCTGAAAACGGACGATCATTTGCTGCTACTTTGCACGGATATGGATTCCGGACACGGCGGTAAATCCGGGCGTTTTAAATCTTACGAAGGTGTGGCTCTTGAGTACGCTTTTTTGATTGGACTGGCGCAGGGAACACTGCCTGCTCAGGCGTGATCCAAATAGTGTTTTAGCGTTAATCGCAGTTCCGGGCTCATATTATCAAGGTTATTAAATAACCAGCGCAGATAGCCCGGATCGCGTTCAGCCACTTCTGATACCGGTTTTCCGCGGTACTTACCAAAAGTGAAAGTAGTGAGTAACGCGGGACGGCCGGTAATATCGACCATTTGATCGGCTGTCCAGCCTGACGTCTGCATGATGTCGATCAGAAGTGCAGCAGTGATGTAGCAGTCGTACAGGGCTCGGTGATGGTGGAGACCCGCTGGCGTCTGTACGCTCAGCTTGCGCGATTTATACAGCGCCATGTTGCTGTATTTGATCCCCGGCCACAAACGACGGGAGAGCTTCATGGTGCAAATCCACTCCCCGGGCATATCGGGTAATACGCGGCGGTCAAAGCTGGCATTGTGCGCCACGTACCACTCGCTGCCGTAATACTGCGGGATGATGTCTTCAATCCACGGCTTATCGGCCACCATTGCTTCAGTAATGCGATGGATAGCCATCGCCTGTGGGCTGATGGGGCGGTCAGGGCGTACCAGGTGGCTCATTGGGTTGACTATTTTTCCGTCAACCACATCGACAGAAGCAATTTCAACAATGCCTCCCTGTAGACCACAGGTTTCTGTATCTATTATGCGCAACATGCCATGCTCCTGACCCAAAACGACTAGCGTAATGGAATGATATCACCTTGCCAACCCCGTGGCGTGCGTTGACCGGTTAACAGCAAAGAACCGCTGTCTGCGCGAACAATCAATCGGCCTCGCTCATCCCATAACGCGCTGCTGCCACGCGCATTGGCCATTAATACAGCTATGGCAAACTTATGCGAGAAACTCTGTAGACGAGATGTGGAGGAGAGCAATTCGGGTTCGCTAATGGACTGACTGCTCGTGAACAGGGAGTAAGCCGGGTCGATATCGATTCCTTCCGGTTGGCTATCCACTACGCTAATGGCATTTTGCTGTCTGGCGATACAGGCTCCGTGACTTTGATGAAACGTTAAGGGCGAGGTCATCCAGGGAGAAAAGAGCGCGATGCCTTTTACGAACCGGTTGTTATGTTCCACCGGTAGTCCCGCAATGATTGTCATACGATAAGTCACGGCGGCATGGGCGAGAGGTTCTAACAGCGCTTCATCGGGTGGGGCAGGAAGCGCGTCATGTTCATCAACACAACCTAACAAGGAGAGGGAAGGAAAGACCAGCAATTCACATTGGCATTGGGCGGCTGCCTGAATGAATTGCAGGTGATGTGCGACATGCTCGGTAACTGAGGTGTGAAGAGGTTCGTACTGCGCTGCTGCGATTTTCCAGTGTGACATAATGATTTCCTTTTCATAGTGTCTACAATCATCCTGAAAGTATAGATTAAGAATATACTTATACTGTAGCAGCCATCATGTAAGGAATCGTAACGTAGTATAAGTTTTATTTAACTTTAGGCTCGTAAGGTAAACGTGAAAGGGAAACGGATGCCAGTCGGTGCGCGATGAGTCTTTCGCGAAACCAGTCGCGTAAATGTTCGGGCTGTTCGCGTTCAACAACTTCGGCAACAACCGGCATGTTGTATCGCTCCTTGAATGCCACTCCCGCGGCAGCCAGATCGACATTGACCTTATCCATTTCCGCTTGCTCAAGTTTGGCCAGATTGATGTTCATGGGCTTCTCCTTTTCTCTGTCTTTCGGCGCGCAAAGTTACTAAGAGTGTGCATTAATGGCAAGACCGAAATGATGATTCTCGACTCGATCATTGTAGAAGGTTATTCTCTATAGATTAGACATAACAAAAAGGAATAGTTGAAATGGCTTCATCTGCATCTATGCTTCGCAGCGCTCTCATCGTACTCGCCAGCGTGCTGGCAACGCCCGCCGCCCTGGCGCATGCCCACCTCACAAAACAAAGCCCGGCGGCTAATGCCGAGGTTGCGGCATCTCCTCAGGCGTTGACGCTGAATTTTTCTGAAGGCGTAGAGCCGGGATTCAGCGGCGCAACGCTGACAGGTCCAAACAAAGAACAGATCAAAACGGGTAAGGCGTCACGCAGTGAGCAGGACAAAACACAGCTGATTGTTCCGCTTGATCAAACACTTGAAGCTGGAAAATATACGGTCGACTGGCACGTTGTTTCCGTGGATGGTCACAAGACGAAGGGGCAATATACCTTTAGCGTGAAATAACCGATGCTGGCATTTACCTGGGTTGCATTACGGTTTATCCATTTTACCACGTTGATGCTGGTGGCGCTTTACGGCGCATGGCTTGCTCCCGTTTCGGTTCGTCGTTTAATGATGCGTCGTTTTTTGCGTCTGCAACGGCATGCCGCAACGTGGAGCTTTATCAGCGCGACGCTGATGCTGGCGATCCAGGGTGGGTTAATGGGCTCAGGCTGGCGGGATGTTATCTCTACAGATGTATGGGGCGCGGTGTTGCAAACGCAGTTTGGCGGCGTCTGGTTATGGCAGATTATCCTCGCGCTGGTCACTCTGGTGGTGGTTATTATCGTACCGCGTAGCATGCCGCGACGGCTGTTAATGCTGACGATTGCGCAGTTTATTTTGCTGGCTGGCGTCGGGCATGCGACGCTGCATAGTGGTATTACTGGGGCAATCCAGCAGGTTAACCATGCCTTGCATCTGATATGCGCCGCCGCCTGGTTCGGTGGCCTGCTACCCGTACTTTACTGTATGCGAATGGCGCAAGGTCGCTGGCGGGAACCTGCCATTTGTACCATGATGCGCTTCTCACGCTATGGGCATCTTTTTGTTATCGGTGTTTTACTTACCGGTATTATGAATGCGCTGTTTATTGTCGGTTTTTCTGTTCCCTGGCACATGGCTTACGGGCGACTACTTTTGTTAAAAGGTGCTCTGGTCATGCTAATGGTGGCGATTGCGCTGGTGAATCGGTATGTTCTGGTACCACGCATGCGGCAGGATAACCGCGGCATGACTCTCTATTTTATTTGGATGACCAAGCTGGAATGGGGTATAGGAGCCGTTGTGCTGGCAATTGTCAGCCTGTTCGCAACCCTTGAACCTTTCTGATTGATGGACTGGCGAAACGCATGAAAAAAATCATTATCTCTTTATTACTCCTGGCAAGCTCCGGAGCCGCGCTGGCTGCGCCGCAGGTCATTACCGTCAGCCGTTTTGAGGTTGGCAAAGATAAGTGGGCGTTTAATCGGGAAGAGGTGATGCTGACCTGCCGCCCGGGTAACGCGCTGTATGTCATCAATCCCAGTACGCTGGTGCAATACCCGTTGAATGATGTTGCCAGACAGCAGGTGGAGAGCGGAAAAACCACGGCAAAGCCGATCGAGATTATCCAGATTGATGACCCGGCGAAACCGGGCGAAAAAATGAGCCTGGCACCGTTTGTGGAGCGTGCAGAAAAGCTCTGCTAATTGTCAGATGTAGCGCTCTGATTTCCAATAAAAAACCGCAAGGATCTCGCACGAGAACTTGCGGTTTTTGCGTTTAGATGCGTAACAAACGTCCTTTTTTTCCGGCCACTTTAGTCGCGGACTGGAAAACCTGGCGCTGTCATCTATTCTTAAATGGCAGGGTAACTTAGCCTGCATTAATGCCAACTTTTAGCGCACGGCTCTCTCCCAAGAGCCATTTCCCTGGACCGAATACAGGAATCGTATTCGGTCTCTTTTTATGTGGCGAATGCGATGCCATCCAGGGCAAAACACGGTTTATCGCATGCTGCATTCTCCGTAAACCATACCATACTCCTGCCCACGATCGTCCAGGCTTTTTTACCATCATTGCTAAAATTATAATCAGGTATCCTTGTACTCTGGAGGCGACATGGGACGACCTGACAATATCTATCAACGAATCGACGGTACGCAGTGGCGTCACGTCTGGGTGGTTGGGGATATCCACGGCTGCTTCTCGATACTGATGGCTAAACTGCGCCAGTACCGTTTTGATCCCTGGCAGGATCTGCTGGTTTCAGTGGGGGATGTTATTGACCGTGGACCAGACAGTTTGCGTTGCCTGAAATTATTGCGTAAACGCTGGATTGTCGCGGTCAGGGGGAATCATGAACAGATGGCGCTGGACGCGCTGGCGACGGGGGATAAATTCATGTGGTTAATGAATGGTGGCTCGTGGTATGCGCAGGCGGAGCAACCGGCAGCGAAATTCGCTCTTGAAGAGTGTTGGCAATTACCCTGGATTCTGGAGCTGCATTGTCAAAACGGCATACACGTTATTGCTCATGCCGATTACCCGGATGATGATTATCTGTGGCTAAAAAAGATCGATTTACAGCGTGTGCTGTGGGATCGTTCGAGGCTAATGAACAACGGTTGTGGGATTCGCGGCGCGGATCACTTTTGGTTTGGCCACACGCCGTTGCTCCATCGGCTGGATCGCGAGAATCTGCATTATATTGATACCGGTGCTGTATTTGGCGGCGAGTTAACGCTGGTACAACTGCAATAATCAAAAATCGCTGTATTCCTGGGCCGGGTGCCAGAAACTATCAATGTAGTCATCCGCGGGTAAACACCCTCCGTTACGAATACGTTGATCGTCCATCGATATCAGGCACTGCTGCTCAGTTTTGTAGACATCAACCACGATATCTTCACAACCGCCATCCAGGTAGCACACAAAAAGAACCAGCGTGAACATTCCATCCTCAAATGGTAAAGCCATAGCTGTAGTGTAGAAGATGTTGATAGATGAGGGAAATTAACCAAGAAATAACCCGTCTGGCGACGGGTTCTTTTTGAATCAGGCAAGGCGCATGATCCAGGCATCTGACTTACGATCGTAGTGTTCGCGAAATAGTACTGAATGTTCTCCGTTCAACAGGGCCGGGACGCTGGTATCGGCATCCCAGGCATCCAGTTGCATACATAAATCCGGGTCGGATTTACACGGAATGGTTAACGTTCGGTCCCCCGGCGATTCGCCATGTAACTCGGCGTCGTCGATTTCAAAAGCGCCAATGCGCACACTGGTTTTCATCATCGTGCTCTCCGTTAATTTGCTAATTGTGGTACGACCAGTTAGGTCGTCCATTTTTCAGCGTAGTCAACGTTAGCAAAAGCGCCAGTAAAAACGTGCGTTATCCCGTAAAGAGTTTGCCATCCCGGACAAGATCGCGTGGGTAGCTATTCTTCAGTCGCGATCCAATACGTTTTGCCAGACCGATAGGCTGATGCTGGAATGTAACCAGTACGTCGTCACTCGTCGGTGTGGCTTGTGGGTAGACATCCCGGCCGCGGTACCACTCTTCAGCTTCGGCAAGCGTCAGTTCAAACGCATTGCTGTGATTTGGGTTGGCGAACGCGATGACGGCTTCATGCTGCCAGCGGTAGCCTTTATTGTGCGTTTCCGCTAATTTGACGCCGAGTCGGGAAAAGCGGACTTTGCCGATCAGTGGCTCAATTTCTGTTGGGAATAGCCAAATCTCTTTATCGCGCTGCCACAGGCGTAAATTATCTTCCCACTGCAGTCCACAAGCGCTCGCGGCTTGCGCGACAAGCGCGGACTCGCGTCCTTTCAGCGGGCTAAACGGGAAGTTACCGACTTTATATGTCGGCGCAGGTAGTGGAGGGATGGCGGCTGTTTTGCGCAAACGCGCAACGAAGAAACCTTCGCAATCGTAAATTTGCGGAAACACATGCAGGAATCCTTCCGGCGTCAGAGCGCGTTCGGCCTGTGGAAATAAATCGCCGAGTGGTAAAAACTCGACGGCGTCCGGGTAGGTTTCAATCAACCACTGCATGACGTTTTCATTTTCGTCACGGTTAAGTGTACAGGTGGAGTAAACCAACGTACCGCCGGGGCGCAGAGCGTGAAAGGCGCTGTCGAGCAGTTCGCGCTGAGTTGCGGCAATTTCCAGATTACTTTCTGGCGACCAGTTTTTTAGCGCATCGGGGTCTTTACGCACTACGCCTTCCCCGGAACACGGGGCGTCGAGCAATATGGCATCAAATGATTCCGGCAACGCAGCGCCAAATACTCGTCCGTCAAAATGGGTCAGGGCGACGTTGGCTATCCCGCAACGGCTGATATTGGCATGCAGAACTTTGACGCGACTGGCAGAAAATTCATTCGCCAGAATGGCGCCTCGATTATTCATTTTTGCGGCAATTTGCGTGGTTTTGGAGCCAGGGGCTGCCGCGACATCCATTACGCGTTCCGGGGTATTGCCTTCGGCAAACAGCGCAGCGACTGGCAGCATTGAGCTGGCTTCCTGAATATAAAACAGGCCGCTTAAATGTTCTGCTGTGCTACCGAGCGGCACTGACTCTTCTTCATCGCGTTCGATCCAGAAACCTTCAGCACACCAGGGAACCGGAGTGAGAGACCAGTTGTAAGGTGCTGTCAGTGTGAGGAAATCGGCAACGGAGATTTTCAGCGTATTGACGCGAATGCTGCGGCGCAACGGGCGCTGACAGGCAGCGAGAAAATCATCGAATGAGAGCGTGGAAGGCATTGCTTCACGCATTTTAGTCAGAAAGGCGTCGGGAAAATAAGCCACTTGGTACCACCGGCAAAAAAACAGGTGCGCAGTGTAGCATAAGTGCTCCGGCGCGAGTACGCCGGAGCAAGTGGAGAGATTATCGTGGCAGGGCGGTTCCCCATTCACGCCACTCTTTCGGTTCGCTTTCGAGCAACAGGAAGTGTTTACCTGCCTGCGCTTTAGGAGCCAGCGGTGTGCCTGGTGGAGTCGCGAAGGCGATGCCGCCGCGGATGAACTGATTGAAGGTACCGGTCTTCACGACACCGCCGGTCAGGCCGAAGTCAAGATTGTAGCCGGATGCCAGCCAGAACACGGAGTTGTTGCGCACCAGATGCTGATAGCGCTGGCTAATGCGCATGGCAACCATCACACGATCGGAAAGCGAGCCCAGCGTCAGCCCGGTGACGGTCCCCACTTCAATACCTCTGAACAAAACCGGGGTTCCGATATTCAGCGAACCTGCTTCCGGTGCTTCCACCACAATACTCAGACCATCGAGGTAACGAGAGTCGGTAATGGTGGCTTCCTGCAGCTCAAAATCACGTCGCGGATTACCGCGTCCGGGTTCAACGTTGATGTACGGCTGCAGGATTGTATCCAGATGCTCCACGCCAGCTGCCGAAATTTGCGGGGTGATCACGGAGAAACGGGTACCGCTTCGCGCGAAGGTCTGCACGTATTCCGGGTACAGAACCGCTTTTGCCTGCACTTCGTTACGGGCGGTGATCAGCTCAAGCGTCTGAATCTGGCCGATATCGATTCCCAGGTAGCGAATCGGCATGCCAGCAGCGAGTTTACCGGCATCGAACGCATGCAGCGTTATCTGGCCGCCTACCGCACGCGCGGCGGTTTCCGAAGCATACAGAATGCGCTTGTCGCCTTTGCGTTGGCTGGCGCTGGCACCGCTTAAATTATCGAAGCTAATTGCCCCTTTGAGCGCGCGTGAAAGGGGAGATGCCTGTACGGTTAATCCGCTGCCGTTAAGCTGAACTTTTGCTCCGCCTTCGGCCCAGAACACGCTGTTGCTGGTCAACAGGTTGCGATATTCCGGTTTAATATGCAGATCGATATCAAACGCATCGGCGCGAGGACGAACGCTGATCACTTCACCGACCTCGAATTTGCGGTATAGAACCACCGAGCCGGCCTGCACATCAGGCAGCGTTTCGGCGCTCAGGCTGACCGTGGTGGTTGGCAGATCGCTCAGGCTGTTTTCAATTGCTTTTTCCAGGTTGGCATAAAGCGGGTAGCTTTTTTTCATTTCCCCCTTCGTACCGGGCAAAATACGAATGCCGCCGCTGAGCCACTCGCTGGCGCTGGCGCCAAGGAACTCCACGCCATCAAGTCCGACTTTGACGTCCACGCGGCTGTTGACCACGAACTTACTGTCACCTTGCACCAGGTCACGATGCTGCGGTTCGATGGCAACGGTAAATGAAACGCCTTTGCTGGAAAGCGTGCGCTCAATCACCTGACCGACCTGTACGCCGTGGAGAATCAGCGGCTGGCCAGCATCAATACCGTAACTTTCCGGTGCGGTGAGCGTAAATGTCATGACCCCTGGATCGTGTAACAACGACTTCTCTGCGGGGATAACCACAAACTGGCTACGCGGCTCGCCTTCGCCGGGGACCAGTTCAAACGTTTTACCCGTCAGCAGTGAGCTGAGATTGGCATCGTTTAACGATAATTTAGGGCTGTGTAATTCAATCCGCGTGTTGTCGCGCAGCAGCGTTACGACGCTGGGGTCGACCGTCATTTCTCCAGTCACTTTACCGCCTGGATTTAAATCCAGTTTGGTGAGTTGGCCGACTTGTAATCCTTGATACATCAGCGATGTTGAGCCAGCTTTGAGTCCGTCCCCGCTGGGTAAGTCAAGCTTGACGATCACCCCGCGCTGGCTGTGCGCGAGATCCTGATATAAACCAAACGTGTCGTCGGCTGCGGCGGGTTTTGAGTCTTCAGGCGAATCAAAAGCAATGGCGCCATTGACCAGCGCGGCCAGACTCTCCAGTTTGATCTTCGCGCCGCTGAGGCTGACATCCGCATTCACACCGGAGACGTTCCAGAAGCGGCTGCCTTTTTTCACCAGATTGGTAAACCGACGTTCAATCAGCACGTCGATAGTTACGCCCTGATTGTTGGGGTTGATAGTGTAGTCATACACCCGGCCCACCGGAATCTTACGGAAATAAACCAGCGAACCGCTATTGAGCGAACCGAGGTCAGGCGCCCGCAGATGCAGCATCAAATCGCCATTATCCAGACGGTATTTGGGCTGCGTGTCGAGGGCAACGAAATGATCTTCTTCCTCGCCGGTTCCGGGCATCATGCCGATATAGTTACCACCAACCAACGCATCCAGACCCGAAACTCCGGCCAGCGACGCTTTCGGCGTGACCAGCCAGAACTGGGTATCTTTGCGCAGTGCATCTTTCATGCTCGATTTGATGCTGACGCGGACTTCAATTTTACGCAGATCTTTGCTGAGGTTGATATCCTGCACCGTGCCCACTTCAACGCCCTGATAACGAACGGGCGTGCGTCCTGGTACAATGCCGTCCGCGGACATGAAGTCAATGGTTACGGTATTGCCGCGATCTTCATAGCTTCCCCAGATAAGCCATCCTGCGATCATCAGTGCAATGAACGGCAGCAGCCAGAACGGAGAGATACGGCGTTTTGTTTTAATCTGCGCTTCAGTCTGCGAAGCGGGCGTTTCCTGACTCATGTGCATCCCAAAGTAAGCGGCTGTCCAGCCATTCCACAGCAAGAATAGTCAATATTACCGCCGCGCCGAAATAAAACGCAGCCGGTCCCATAGTAAAAGCAAGTATCTGATCGCGATTAATCAGCGACATGGTTAAAGCGATAACAAAGAGATCCAGCATCGACCAGCGGCCAATCCAGGTCACCATACGCAGCAGTTTTATGCGGGTACGCAATCCTTGCTCGCAGTTAAAATGGATGCTGATGAGCAACGTAAACATCACAATCACTTTGGTGAATGGCACCAGAATACTGGCGATAAAAACGATCGCCGCCACGCCGACGTTGCTGTTTGCCAAAGACATTATGCCTGACAGGATAGTGTCTTCCTGCCTACCACCGTTGACATAAATTACCGAGATGGGCAGCAGATTAGCAGGCAAAAGCAGGACAATCGAGGCCAGTAGCGCCGCCCAACACTTTTGGATACTTTGATTCCTGCGCCAGCGCAGCGGGATATGGCAACGAGGGCAGCGACCCCGAGCGTCCGGATAACCTGTAAAGTGACAACCGAGGCAGACGCGGAGCTTTTCATCAGGGCGACGGGCTGGTCTTTGCGGGTAAAATCGGTCCCAAAGCTGCTCTACGTTGAGGTGCGACAGCGTCAAAATACTGAGGATCACCAGCGCAATAAAAGCAAACAGCCCCACACCGGGTTGCAAAAATGCATAGTCCTGAACTTTGATTGACGCGACGCCAATGCCCACAAGATAGATATCGAGCATCACCCACTCTTTGAGCCTTTCCAGCATCAGCAGCACCGGGCGCAGGTTCATCCCAAGAATATTGCCAAACCACAGATAAGCAATTGAGGTCACGAGAATTAGCGGCGCGCCAGCGACGCAAAAAAGCACGAAAGAAGCAGTGAGGGGGTCACCTTGTCGGGTCATTTGCCAGATGCCTTGCATAACATTGGCATCAATGCGCACGCCTAATAAATAGATGTGCAGGAGTGGCTCTCCCCAGGCAAAGGGCATCAGCAGCAACATGGTGAAAGCCATTGCCGCCAGTCGCGTTAATGACCAGTCGCGTCCGTCGCGAATTTTTGCCTGGCAGCGTGGGCAAAAGGCACTTTGGTGCGAACGCATTTTAGGCAAGCTAAATATCAGGTCACATTCAGGGCAGCGATGATAATGTGCACGAGGTAGTGCCTCACCGATGGACCTGATGGCTATTTTTTTAGTTGGCGTGATGCGTGGTGTCGTTAAGGCCATGTATCGCGAATCAAATTGTTGAAGTAATGTTATCTTAACTCATGACGGGAATGATCTTGAGCATTAACGCATTTAATGTTTATTTTAGTAGGCTGCAGTTTTAAGTAAGACAACTAAGTGATTACATAATGAACAAAATAGAGCTATACACGGATCTGAACCGTGATTTTCAGGCATTGATGGCAGGTGAAACCAGTTTTCTGGCAACGCTGGCGAATACCAGCGCATTGTTGTACGAGCGTCTTGCAGAAGTGAACTGGGCCGGTTTTTACCTGCTTGAGGACGATACGCTGGTGCTTGGTCCCTTCCAGGGCAAAATTGCCTGCGTGCGGATCCCGGTAGGGCGTGGTGTGTGCGGTACAGCAGTGGCGCAGAACCAGGTTCAGCGTATTGAGGACGTACATGCTTTTGATGGGCACATTGCTTGTGATGCCGCCAGCAACGCTGAAATCGTCCTGCCAATCACCGTCGAAAATCAGATAATCGGCGTGCTGGATATCGATAGCACGGCGTTTGGCCGCTTTACTGAGGAAGATGAACAAGGTCTGCGTACACTGGTGGCACAGCTTGAAACCGTGCTTGCAACGACGGATTACAAAAAATTCTTTGCGCACGTCGCAGGATAATCAACGGATAACGTAGCAATTACTGATGACGTCATTATAATGTCGCCTGTTCATGCCTGCGCTTGTTGGCTACGTCCGTTGTAATCAGGAAATTTCATGGAAAATCAACCTAAGTTGAATAGTAGTAAAGAAGTCATCGCGTTTCTGGCCGAACGCTTCCCGCAGTGTTTTAGTGCGGAAGGCGAAGCGCGCCCACTGAAAATTGGCATTTTTCAGGATCTGGTAGAGCGTGTTGAGGGCGAAATGAACCTCAGCAAGACTCAGCTCCGTTCAGCCTTACGTCTCTATACTTCAAGCTGGCGCTATCTGTACGGCGTTAAATTGGGCGCAACGCGTGTTGATCTCGACGGCAACCCTTGTGGTGAGCTGGATGAACAACATGTTGAACATGCGCGCAAACAGCTGGAAGAAGCTAAAGCCCGTGTTCAGGCGCAACGCGCAGAGCAACAGGCGAAAAAACGCGAAGCGGCAGCTGCTGCCGGTGAAAAAGAAGGCGCACCGCGTCGCGAGCGTAAGCCGCGTCCTGCACCGCGTCGTAAAGAAGGTGCAGAGCGTAAACCTCGCGCTGAAAAACCAGCAGCAAAAGCACCGCGTGCTCCTCGCGAAGAACAGCATACCCCGGTATCTGATATTTCAGTACTGACGGTAGGGCAGTCTCTGAAGGTGAAAGCAGGAAATAATGCGATGGATGCCACCGTATTAGAAATCACCAAAGATGGCGTCCGTGTACAGCTGAATTCGGGTATGTCTTTGATTGTACGCGCAGAACACCTGGTGTTCTGAAACGGAGGCCAGGCCTGGCATGAACACTTTTTTTAGGCTTACTGCGTTAGCTGGTCTGCTTGCATTAGCAGGCCAGGCACTTGCTGTGGAAGACATCACGCGTGCCGATCAAATCCCCGTTTTAAAGGAAGAAACCCAGCATGCGACGGTAAGCGAACGTGTGACGTCGCGTTTTACGCGATCACACTATCGCCAGTTCGATCTGGATCAGGCGTTTTCGGCAAAAATTTTTGACCGCTATTTGAATTTGCTCGACTACAGCCACAATGTGCTGTTGGCGAGCGATATCGAACAGTATGCAAAAAAGAAAACGGTCCTCGGCGATGAACTACGCACCGGCAAGCTGGATGTCTTTTACGATCTCTATAATCTGGCGCAAAAACGCCGATTTGAACGTTATCAGTACGCATTAAGCGTACTGGCACGTCCGATGGATTTTACCGGTAACGACACGTTTAACCTCGACCGAAGCAAAGCGCCGTGGCCGAAGAGCGAAGCAGAGCTAAATGCACTGTGGGACGGTAAGGTTAAATTTGACGAACTCAGCCTGAAGCTGACCGGTAAAACCGATGCGGAAATTCGCGAAACGCTGACGCGCCGCTACAAATTTGCGATTCGCCGTCTGGCGCAGACCAACAGCGAAGATGTGTTCTCACTGGCGATGACAGCGTTCGCCCGTGAAATCGACCCGCATACTAACTATCTCTCTCCGCGCAATACCGAGCAGTTCAATACTGAAATGAGCTTGTCTTTGGAAGGTATTGGCGCGGTTCTGCAAATGGATGATGACTACACCGTCATTAACTCAATGGTGGCAGGTGGTCCGGCAGCCAAGAGCAAGTCGATCAGCGTTGGCGATCGTATTGTCGGCGTCGGGCAGACAGGCAAGGGCATGGTTGATGTGATTGGCTGGCGTCTGGATGACGTCGTGGCACTGATCAAAGGACCTAAAGGCAGCAAGGTACGCCTTGAAATTCTGCCTGCCGGTAAAGGTACCAAGACGCGCACCGTGACGCTAACGCGTGAACGTATTCGTCTCGAAGACCGCGCCGTGAAAATGTCCGTGAAAACCGTTGGTAAAGAAAAAGTTGGCGTACTGGATATTCCTGGCTTCTATGTAGGTCTGACTGATGATGTCAAAGTCCAACTGCAGAAACTGGAAAAACAAAATGTCAGCAGTATTATCATCGATCTGCGTACCAACGGTGGTGGAGCACTGACTGAAGCGGTTTCGCTTTCCGGTCTGTTCATTCCTTCCGGCCCGGTGGTTCAGGTTCGTGATAATAACGGTAAAGTGCGTGAAGACAGCGATACCGACGGCGTTGTGTACTACAAAGGCCCGCTGGTGGTATTGGTCGATCGCTTCAGCGCCTCAGCATCAGAGATTTTCGCGGCGGCAATGCAGGATTATGGCCGAGCGTTGATCGTTGGTGAACCAACCTTTGGGAAAGGCACTGTCCAGCAGTATCGCTCCCTGAACCGTATTTACGATCAGATGCTGCGTCCGGAATGGCCTGCGCTGGGCTCTGTTCAGTATACGATCCAGAAATTCTACCGCGTAAACGGTGGCAGCACGCAGCGTAAGGGCGTTACGCCGGATATCATCATGCCGACAGGTAATGAAGAAACTGAAACCGGCGAGAAGTTTGAAGATAACGCACTGCCGTGGGACAGCATTGATGCTGCGACCTACACTAAGTCAGATAATCTGACGCCGTTCGGACCTGAATTGCTGAAAGAGCACAATGCACGTATTGCGAACGATCCTGAGTTCCAGTACATCATGAAGGACATTGCGCGTTTCAATGCGATGAAGGATAAACGCAACATCGCTTCTCTGAATTACGCTCAGCGTGAAAAAGAGAATAACGAAGATGACGCAATGCGTCTGGCGCGTATCAACGATCGGTTTAAACGTGAAGGCAAGCCGCCATTGAAGAAACTGGACGATCTGCCGAAGGATTACCAGGAGCCGGATCCGTACCTGGATGAAACGGTAAAAATCGCGCTCGACCTGGCGCATCTTGAGAAAGAGAAGCCAGCGGAACAGCCCGCAACCAGTCAATAACCTCGAACAGGCACAAGAAATTGTGCCTGTTTTTTTAACAAGTGCATGAAGACGTCAGCCTGATACGATAAAATGTAAAGTTGTGTCTTTCTGGTGACTTAGCACCTATGGATGCTTGAAAATAGTCATAAGACCCATACGATATGGGTAATCGCATAGTGCGTTTTGTTAAATTGAGGTTAAAAGAAAATTATGATGCGAATCGCGCTCTTCCTGCTGACGAACCTGGCTGTGATGGTCGTTTTCGGGCTGGTATTGAGCCTGACAGGGATCCAGTCAAGCAGCGTTCAAGGCTTGTTGATCATGGCACTGCTGTTTGGTTTTGGTGGTTCCTTCATTTCGCTGCTGATGTCCAAATGGATGGCGTTAAAGTCCGTTGGCGGGGAAGTGATCGAACAGCCTCGCAATGAAAGAGAACGCTGGCTGATGAATACAGTTGCGAATCAGGCCCGCCAGGCCGGGATCGCTATGCCACAGGTTGCAATCTACCACGCGCCAGATATAAACGCGTTTGCGACCGGTGCCCGCCGGGATGCCTCGCTGGTGGCTGTAAGTACTGGCCTGTTGCAAAACATGAGCCCAGATGAAGCCGAAGCGGTTATCGCGCATGAGATCAGCCACATTGCCAATGGCGATATGGTGACCATGACGCTCATTCAGGGGGTAGTAAACACCTTCGTTATCTTTATCTCACGTATTCTGGCGCAAATTGCCGCTGGCTTTATGGGCGGAAACCGTGATGAGGGTGAGGGTAGCAACGGTAACCCGTTGATCTACTTTGCGGTGGCAACGGTGCTGGAACTGGTGTTTGGTATTCTGGCGAGCATCATTACCATGTGGTTCTCACGTCATCGTGAATTCCATGCGGATGCCGGTTCTGCAAAACTGGTGGGTCGTGAAAAAATGATCGCCGCGCTGCAGCGCCTGAAAACCAGCTATGAGCCGCAGGAAGCGACCAGTATGATGGCGTTCTGCATCAATGGTAAATCCAAATCGTTGAGTGAGCTGTTTATGACTCACCCCCCGTTGGACAAACGTATTGAAGCGCTGCGCAGCGGTGAGTACCTGAAATAATCTGCAGCAGACAACAACAAAAAGCGCGTCGACAGACGCGCTTTTTTTATGACTGAACCCGCGGTTGTGTAATACGTAAGCCACTTACGATTGCGGCCAGCGAAGCCAGAATACCCGCTGTTATCAGCGAGACGTGCGTTCCACTGTCACCAAACTGATTTAGCATCAGCGCAACCAGTGCGGCCCCGGTACTCTGACCCAGTAAGCGCGCCGTTCCGAGCATACCGCTCGCGCCTCCGCTACGATCTCGCGGCGCGGAGGTGATGATAGTGTGGTTGTTCGGTGACTGGAACAAGCCAAAACCTGCACCACACAAAATCATTGGCCAGATGATATTAAAATCGGAAGGTGATGTGGGCAGTAACACCAGCGAAAACAGCCCACACGCCATTACTGCCATGCCCAGCGCGCCAAGCAGACCTGCATGAACACGTTCAATCAAATATCCCGCTAGTGGGGCCATCACCATGGTTGCCAGCGGCCACGGCGTCAGCAGCAGGCCCGTTTCAACTTCGCTGCGTCCGAGAACCGTTTGCATAAAAAAGGGCAGTGAAACCATCGCCAGCATTTGTGCGCTGAATGAACAGATTGAGGTGCAAATAGAGAGTGAAAACAGCGGAATGCGTAGTAGATCAACCGGTAATAACGGTACTGGCAATGCGAGCTGGCGGCGGATAAAGAAAAAACCTACCACGAGAAGCCCCACAAGTTCAGCACCAATCAGTTTTAGTGACTGTCCCTGCGCAAATCCGCTGAGTGCCGTGATCAACAAACCGAATGTTAAGGCGTTCATTATTGCGCTGGGCAGATCAAAGCGCGGTTTATTGCTACGTGATGAATTGGGTGGCAAAAAACGCATAGCCAGCAGCAGGGCGATGATCCCCAATGGAACGTTAATCAGAAATAGCCATTTCCACGAGGCAATAGAAAGAATTGCCGCCGCAATAGTCGGACCCGCTGCCGAGGATACAGCCACGATAAAGGAGTTAATACCCATCCCGCGGCCAAGCTGGCGCTGAGGATAAATGAGTCGGATCAATGCCGTATTAACGCTCATCAGCGCCGCGCCGCCAAAACCCTGAGCCACGCGCGCTAACGTCAGCATATGCAGCGAGTCTGACAAGGCACAAAACAGCGATGCCAACAGAAACACGACCAGACCACACTTATAAATGCGTCGGTAGCCAAACATATCACCTAAAAAAGAGAGCGATAACAGCGAAACAACGATCGCAATTTGGTAGGCGTTCACAATCCAGATTGAGCTGGCGGGTGAGGCCTGAAGATCGGTGGCGATAGTGGGGAGGGCAACGTTTGCTATTGCGCCGTCGAGTACTGCCATAGAGATGCCAATAACAATGGTTAAAATTGCGCCATATCGCTGGGGCAATGGCAGACCATCGGTCTGAGTTTTTTCCATAGGAAGTCAATACTGTTGGAATTTATGATGAGAATAATAATTTTAGCATTGATATTCAGGCGTTAGGTCGCAGATTTGTAACTAAGTAAGCAAAGAGCGATTGCGAGGGCTGATACGTGAAATTATAATAAAAACCGGTTCTGATTTTTATAAAACACTCGAAAGGGGTGATAAATGGCAATCGCAGATCTGGATAAACAACCCGATTCTGTATCTTCCGTGCTGAAGGTTTTTGGCATTCTGCAGGCGCTGGGTGAAGAGCGCGAAATTGGTATTACCGAGTTGTCGCAACGCGTCATGATGTCAAAAAGCACCGTTTATCGCTTTTTGCAGACCATGAAAACGCTGGGTTATGTGGCACAAGAAGGGGAGTCTGAGAAATACTCACTGACCCTGAAACTATTCGAGCTGGGTGCTCGCGCATTACAAAACGTCGATCTTATCCGTAGCGCTGATATTCAGATGCGCGAACTTTCGCGCCTGACCAAAGAGACAGTGCACCTTGGTGCACTGGATGAAGACAGCATCGTCTACATCCATAAAATCGACTCTATGTACAATCTGCGCATGTATTCTCGCGTAGGTCGCCGTAATCCGCTGTACAGCACAGCTATCGGTAAAGTTTTGCTGGCATGGCGTGACCGCGATGAAGTGAAGCAGATTCTGGATGGTATCGAGTACAAGCGCAGCACCGACCGTACTATTACCAATACTGATGAGCTGCTGGTATTGCTGGATAAAGTACGCGAGCAGGGCTACGGTGAAGATAACGAAGAACAGGAAGAAGGTCTGCGCTGCATCGGTGTACCGGTGTTTGACCGTTTCGGTGTAGTGATTGCAGGCTTGAGTATTTCATTCCCGACGCTGCGTTTCTCAGAAGAACGTTTGCACGAGTATGTGGCGATGTTGCATACGGCTGCGCGTAAAATTTCAGAACAAATGGGTTATAACGACTATCCGTTCTAATCTGATGTAATAGCGTCAACGTAAAAACCCCAGGTATTTTTGTATCTGGGGTTTTTTATGAACAGTCATAATGTTAGTTGGTGCAAATAACGTTGCGGATGTATTGCTGCTATATTAACCGTTATCAATAATGACGGTGCTTTTTCTTAACAAGGGGCAATCCGACAGGCCAATGATACCGCTGTCTGTGTGGACGTATTGCGCGGTGCTGGTTCCGCGTGCGGTCAGATATTGGCATTGCAAGCCCAGGCCCGCTGCATTCTCCTTACTTCCAATCAAAATTCCGTAGCCGCTCAGTAATAAACCGATCCAAACCAGAGCTAACAACACAATAGCGCGGATTAACAGACGCATTACAACCTCTTATCTTTTCTCGTTATTATTAGATTAGCCTGTACATGGGATGAAACAAGTGAATCATTCCTAAAAAGATTGAATGCCGATACAGTTAACGCTGGGTTTAGGTAACGCATGATAATTTATAGGCATAAGATGTTGATTCGAAGAGTGGAGCTGGAGTGAAAAAAATTCGCTGGGTAGTGCTGATAGTTGTCGTGCTGGTATGCATACTGATGTGGGCGCAAGTGTTCAACATCATGTGCGATCAGGATGTACAATTTTTCAGCGGTATTTGTGCCATTAATAAATTTATTCCCTGGTAAGCGCATTTTTGCCACAGTTGATTACCTTCTTGTGCGGCAGTGGTAAACTACGCTGTCTACATTGAGGTGGTGAAATGAACGAAGTTTTGAATTCTGGCGCGTTGAGTTTGGCGTCTTTGGCTGTATCGGTGGTGATTCTGGTTGTCGGGCTTGTACTGTGGTTTTTCGTCAATAGGGCAAGTTCGCGTACTAATGAGCAGATTGAGCTGCTTGAAGCATTGTTAGATCAACAAAAAAGACAGAACGCATTGCTCCGTCGCCTTTGTGAAGCTAACGAACCTGAAAAAGCGGCAGAGCCTGCTGTGGTCACAGCGAAAGACGAAGATGATGACATCATCCGCCTGGTAGCTGAGCGGTAAAAACGGTATGACAGGGTGAGGATCTGTTGCTTACGTTCTCAGATGTTTCATCCTGTCGCCAACATGCCAGATTATTTTCTTCTGCACATGTCGTGTAATTAGCACTCTGATTCTCATGTTAACTCAGTATTTTCAGATGCTCCAGCCAATTAATATCTTATCCCCGGTCTGATATAAATATAATTTCCCATACGATAAAAATATGATTATGTCATTTTTGTGATAGTGATCGTTTTATTAACAGCGAAACGTTTCTCTTACTTTTTTTGTGCATTGTCATCATTCTTTCATTATTTTGGTGCAAAAGCAGAAGGCAGATCTCATTTTTACGCTTGTGACATTTTATGCATTACTAAGCATAAAAAATGATATTCAGCACACCCTGTAACAGCTAATCTGGAACAACCGAAGCTATTGAGCTATGGTAGAAATGTCCCGGCTATGGTGCAAGCCTGGCGGGGGATGGGGCGAGCGGCGGGAATATAACACTACTCGGTGTGGCGCATAACTGTGCAGTTGCTGTTTGATGAACGACAGGATTTGTGCGACCGATCGAGACACGTTTAAAAATGGCTTGCCATTATTAACGTTGTATGTGATAACACGTTTTGGGTTAAACGAGGTACAGTTCTGTTTATGTGTGGCATTTTCAGTAAAGAAGTCCTGAGTAAACACGTTGACGTTGAATACCGCTTCTCTGCCGAACCTTATATTAGTGCCTCAAGCAGTAATGTCTCAGTTTTATCTATGTTATGCCTGCGGGCGAAGAAAATACTCTAAGGAATTTTGCAAATGGCAAAGATTAAAGGTCAAGTTAAGTGGTTCAACGAGTCTAAAGGTTTTGGTTTCATTACTCCGGCAGATGGCAGCAAAGACGTGTTCGTACACTTCTCCGCTATCCAGGGTAACGGCTTCAAAACTCTGGCTGAAGGCCAGAACGTTGAGTTCGAAATTCAGGACGGCCAGAAAGGTCCGGCTGCTGTTAACGTAACAGCTATCTGATCGACACCACTGATTTGAAGCGCATATGCGCAACCATCTCAGATATAAAGCCTCGCCTATGCGGGGCTTTTTAATTCAAAATACGTCTAAATATTTCTAAATGCCCTCCCATTAGCGCTTTGTTGCAAAGGCGTGATGTTCGTAGCATAGTTTTCCCCGCTTTCTTACGACATTTCTCGTTAAATCAGACACCTGAAAAACTATCTTGCTGGAGATCAGGTGAAAAAGAAAAACGACGGCGACGCGCGCAATTTTACTCCCGTACGTTTTGCCCTGCTTTGTGTGGCAATATTATTGAGTCTGGGATTGCTGCTGGGTCGGGTTGCATGGCTGCAAATTGTCACGCCGACGAGTCTGGTGAAACAGGAAGACATGCGTTCATTACGTGAGGTAACTATTGGCTCGCCGCGCGGGATGATTACCGACAGAGAAGGGCGACCACTGGCGGTAAGTGTTCCGGTTAACGCGGTATGGGCCGATCCTAAGACCATCATCAGCAAGGGAGGCGTGGGTTATAACGAACGGTGGCAGGCTCTGGCAAGGGCTCTGCATCTGTCACTGAGTACGCTGGCGGAACGCGTTAACAGTAATCCTGGCGGACGTTTTATTTACCTGGCACGACAAATTTCCCCTCAGCAGGCTGAGTGGGTCGATGATCTTAATCTCCCGGGCATTAACCTGCGCGAGGAATCCCGCCGGTTCTATCCTGCAGGCCACGTAGCGGCGAATCTCATAGGTTTTACCAACATTGATGGACAAGGCATTGAAGGGCTGGAAAAAAGCTTTAATAACCAGTTGATGGGTAAACCTGGCTCCCGTCTGGTACGTAAAGACAAATTTGGCCATGTAATCGAGAATATCACCGAAGTCACGCCTGTTCCTGCACACCAATTACAGCTCAGCATCGATGAGCGCCTGCAGACGGTCACCGAAGATGCGTTGGACAATGCCGTTACGTGGAATAAAGCGGAATCAGGAGCCGCAGTGCTGGTCAACATTGCTACCGGTGAAATACTGTCCATGGCAAGCTTTCCTGACTTCAACCCCAATAACCGTGAGGGCGCGGTACTGGATGATTTTCGTAACCGTGCAATAAGCGATACGTTTGAACCCGGTTCAACCGTTAAACCGCTGGTGATCATGACTGCACTCCAGCAGGGGATAGTACAACCGGACAGCGTGATTGATACCCATCCTTTTTACCTTGATGGACATCGCATTCGCGACGTCGGATTTTACCCGGAGCTGTCGTTGACCGGAATTTTGCAGAAATCGAGCGATACCGGCGTGTCGCACCTTTCACTGGCTATGCCTGTTCAAAAGTTGCTGGATACCTATAAGAGCTTTGGTTTTGGCGATCCAACCGGACTGGGATTAACCGGTGAAAGTAGCGGTTTAATGCCTCAACGCCGCTACTGGAGCGATTTGGATCGCGCGACCTTTGCATTCGGCTATGGATTAATGGTAACGCCGCTGCAGTTGGCGCACGTATATGCAACCATTGGTAGTTTTGGTATCTATCGACCCCTTTCGATTACCCGTATTGACCCGCCGGTAATCGGTACCAGAGTGATGCCGGAGGCGCTGGTTCACCAGGTTGAACATATGATGGAAAGCGTCGCGTTACCCGGTGGTGGGGGAACTAAAGCCGCGGTCAGAGATTATCGCGTGGCGGTTAAAACAGGAACGGCAAAGAAAATTGGTGATGACGGTAAGTATGTCGATAAATACGTGGCCTACACGGCAGGCGTTGCGCCAGCGAGCGACCCGAAATTTGCACTGGTGGTCGTCATCAATAATCCGCAAAACAGTGCTTATTATGGTGGGGCTGTCTCTGCGCCTGTCTTCAGCCAGATAATGGGTGATGTCCTGCGTCTGGAGAACGTTAAACCAGATGGCATGCCTGCCGACTCCGATCATCTGCTGGTGATGCACGGCAGCAACGTATCCTCGCCATCGTTGTAAGTTATTTTCCCAGGGCGCAATACGCGTTACACTTGCGCCCTTAAGTCACCTGCCGGAGTTGTCATGTCGTTTTCCTGTCCTCTTTGCCACCAGCCTCTTACTCAAGCGAATAACAGTTTTGTCTGCCCCGGGCGGCACCAGTTTGACGTGGCGAAAGAAGGGTATGTCAACTTATTGCCGGTTCAGCATAAGCGGTCGCGCGATCCGGGTGATAGCGCTGAAATGATGCAAGCCAGACGGGCATTTCTTGATGCTGGGCACTATCAACCGTTGCGTGATGCGATTGTGAATGTGCTTAAAGAAAAGTCGAATTCAGAAGATGCAGCGATCCTGGATATTGGCTGTGGGGAAGGGTATTACACCCATGCGTTTGCCGACGCGCTGGCGGGCTGTACAACCTTTGGTCTTGACGTATCCAAAGTGGCAATTAAAGCCGCAGCCAGACGCTATCCGCAGGTGATCTTTTGCGTTGCCTCCAGCCATCGTCTGCCGTTCGCAGACGAGTCAATGGATGCCATCATCCGGATCTATGCGCCCTGTAAAGCGCAAGAGCTGGCTCGCGTGGTTAAACCGGGTGGATGGGTGATCACCGCCACGCCGGGACCACGCCATTTAATGGAACTGAAAGGGCTGATTTATGATGAGGTGCGTTTGCATGCGCCCCATACTGAGCAACTGGACGGTTTTGTTCTGCAACAGAGCATTGCGCTGGGATATCAGATGCAGCTTCAGGGCAGCGAGGCCGTTGCGTTACTGCAAATGACGCCGTTCGCCTGGCGGGCAAAGCCGGAAGTGTGGGAAACGTTAGCGGGGAAAACGACGTTTGACTGCCAGACCGACTTTAGTATTCATGTCTGGCAGCGTCTGAATTAACCGTGGAAGTGTGCCCAGAGGATCTGGGCACCGATACCAATCAGCACCACCCCACCCAAAATTTCAGCTCGTTTGCCCAGCATTGGGCCAATGAAACGACCAATCATCATGCCGAGCGTGGACATAATCAATGTGGCGCAGCCGATGGCCAGCGCTGTAGCAATAATGTTGACCTGCAGGAAAGCCAGACCCACCCCGACGGCCATTGCGTCGAGACTGGTGGCAATGGCGGTGGTAACCAGCAGCCAGAAACCGTGGCGGCGCTGCGGTTCTTCCTCTTCATCGCCGTTGTCGCGAAAACCTTCGATTATCATTCGCCCGCCTAAAAAGATCAGCAGAATGAAGGCGATCCAATGGTTCCACTCCAACACGAATTTGCTGGCCAGCATCCCCATGCCCCAGCCAATCAGTGGCGTAAGCGTTTCAACTGCGCCGAATATCAGTCCGGTGCGCAATGCTTCAGAAAATTTGGGTTTATGCAGGGTGGCGCCTTTGCCAATTGATGCGGCGAAAGCATCCATCGACATGCCGAAAGCGAGAAGAACGGTAGCGGTGAGATTCATAACAGCGTCCTGACCGGGGTATCCATAAAACACATCACTGCCCCCAGTAACCATGCATACAGGCTGGAATCACTGTAAATACAGCGCCATTCAAATATGCATTGCAGTTGATGTGCCTATGGTCTCGCCTGACTGAACCTGTAAGTTCAGTCCGTACGTGCCACGTTTTTCAACGAGTATGTTGACACGTACATTTCCGGAGTCTGGAAATCGGCTACTCCCCAACGACGGGCGCAACCTTAACATATTTTGAGAATATAAAACAAGAAACGCAGAAATAATATTTGACTTCTAGTTGAAAACGATTTTCATTTAGATTTATTTATAAATAAAACGTTAAAATAAATAACATTGAGGACAGTGAAATATAGCCTTGGCTATGTTTGTTTTTACACTGATATATAAAAACATAGTTCAGGCTATATTTGTAAGCTATTGATTTGAAATTAATAGTTTATATATTTTCTCAAGATCATCTATATTTCGTACACGAATCAACAATCTTCGATGTTCTAATTGCATCACCAATACACCGTCTTCAGATAAATTCATCTCTTTAATGCGGTTATATTCAATCCAGACGTTGGCGAAGAAAAAGCCTTTCTGCTTGAAGATGATTTTTGGCGTACGGATCCAGAACAGATACAAACCCATCAATACCAGTGCACATAATAACCATGTGGTAAATTGCGCCCCGTGGCTGGTGATGTTGTTGTAGATAAGAATAGCTACCAGGCCAAGGAAGATAACGCTGTCGACTCTGCTGCGGGGAAGCAGGGCGACAGTAAGCAGAGTAGGGCCATTACGGCGGGGCATGATGAACTGATCGTAAATGGCATACGCCAGCAGCGAAAAGATAAATAGAACCAGCACCAGGTCCGTGATAGTCATGAATCCTCAACCCTCTAAATAGAAAAACCGGGGGCAAGCCCCCGGTGATGTACAACAGTTTTACAGGCCGAGCAGTCCGACAGCGTAGCCCGCGATACCGATGACGAAGAAGCCAACGATGATCCACAGCGGGTTCACTTTCTTACGCAGCAGCCACATACAGGCGAATGTCAGCAGCAGAGGAACCAGACCCGGCATCAGCTGGTCAAGGATAGTCTGCACAGTGGTAACACGAGTCTGACCATCCTGACCGGTGATAGTAGAAACCACCAGTGGAATGTTTACGTGCGTCCACTTGTTAACCAATGCCCCCATGACAAACAGGCCGAGGATTGACGCCCCCTCAGTCAGTTTCTGCAGGAAGCCGCCGCCCATATCTTTAACGATATCGACACCTTTACGGTAGCCATATGCCACACCGTAATAACGGGTTGCCAGACGAACCAGGTTAAACAGAACGAAGAACAGCAATGGCCCCAGCAGGCTGCCGCTCATCGCGATACCTGCGCCGAGCGCGGCGAATACTGGGCGAACGGTACCCCAGAAGATCGGGTCGCCGACGCCTGCCAGCGGACCCATCAGACCAACTTTGATACCGTTGATGGCACCATCGTCAATCTCTGCGCCGTTTGCACGCTGTTCTTCCATCGCCAGCGTAACGCCCAGTACTGGAGCCGCTACGTACGGATGGGTGTTAAAGAATTCCAGGTGACGCTTAATCGCTTGCTTACGTGCGTCGTTGTTTTCCGGGTACAAGCGGCGGATAGCCGGCACCATGGAGAAACAGAAACCCAGCGCCTGCATACGTTCGAAGTTCCATGAACCCTGAAACAGGTTAGAACGAATGAACACGCCACGAATGTCACTCGGAGTGAGTTTTTTCTCGGTGGTAGTTTTAGTCATATCAACCATTTCGCTCACCTGCTAGTCCAGTTCGTTATCGAGATCGTTATTGCCAGCCGCCGCAGCAGGTGCACCGGCTACGCGGTTATATTTCGGGCTCAGCTGAATGTAGAGGATCGCCATTACTGCGCCAATCACACCCAGAGCAACCAGGTTGAAGTTAGTAAATGCCGCGGTGACGAAGCCGAGGTAGAAGAATGGCATCAGGTAGCCTGCGCGCATCATGTTGATGACCATCGCATAACCAACCACCACGATCATACCGCCTGCGATGTTCAGACCGCCGGTCACGACTTCCGGAATGGCGTTAAGCATGCTCTGAACTTCACTGGTACCAACAGAAATCGCTACGATTACCGCTGGGATAGCGATACGCATAGCCTGCAGGAACAGAGAGGATACATGCAGCCAGGAGAGTGCTGTCAGGTTACCGTTTTCGGCCGCCTTATCCGCTGCGTGCTGGAATGCTACGGTGATAGTACGAACGATAATGGTCAGTACCTGGCCTGCAGCTGCCAGTGGGATAGCCAGCGCGATACCGGCACCAATGCTTTGGTGACCTGCGATAACCAGAACGGTAGAGATAATTGAGGCCAGTGCCGCATCTGGTGCAACCGCAGCACCGATGTTCATCCAGCCCAGGGCGATCATTTCCAGGGTACCACCGATGATAATACCGGTTTTCATGTCCCCGAGAACGGCGCCAATCAGCGTACAGGCCACCAACGGACGGTGGAACTGAAATTCATCGAGTACCGACTCCATACCCGCGATACATGCGACGATGAACACCAGCACAATCTGAAGAGTGGTAATCTCCATTGTACTTCTCCTATTGCTATACAGACTTAAGTGTGAAAACTAAGTAAATGCCAGGGAATTATTTCACCTTGGCAATCAAATCCATCATTTTCAGTTTCTGATCGGTAGAAACCTTACGTGCCTCAAGCTCAATACCGCGTTCGTTGAGTTTCTTGAAGGCTTCGATGTCTTTGTCATCGACAGAAATTGCGTTGTTTACCTGCGTTTTACCCTGACGGAAAGCCATACCGCCAATGTTTACGGAGGTAATTTTCACACCACCTTCAACGATACGTTCTACGTCGGTTGGGTTGGTGAACAACAGCATCACACGCTCACCTGCATATTTAGGGTTGTTGTAGACGCGGATCATTTTCGCGACATCAACCACATGCGCTGTCACACCCGGAGGTGCTACCTGAGTCAGCAGCGTTTTACGCACGGTATCGGCGGCAACTTCATCACTGACGACGATAATGCGTGTTACGTTGGTTTCTTTGGTCCAGCGAGTTGCCACCTGACCATGGATTAAACGGTCATCAATACGCGCCAGGCCGATCTGCATATAATCGTTCGGACCCATCGGTTTGGCGGGAGCTGCTGCTTTGGGTGCTGCTACTGGGGCAGGAGCGGCTTTCTCAACCGGTTTGGCTTTCAGCGCTTTCACGCCTTCGCTACCAGTTTCAACGGCCAGTGCCACTAATTCATCAAAGCTTGGGTTGTCATCACGCGCCATGAAGGTTTCAACCAGCATGGGAATGTTCACACCGGCGATAACTTCGTAATGCTCTTTATCGACGACAATGCGGCTTGCAGCGTTAAACGGGCTGCCTCCCCATGTGTCAACGAGAAACAGCACGCCTTTACTGGTATCGAGTTTTGCCAACTGAGCGTTGTACTTTTCGATCAGCGTTTCGGCATTTTCGCCTGGAACGAAATCTATCCAGCCGACATTTTCCTGCTCGCCTAACAGCATTTCTGCCGTCTTAAGTAACTGCTCTGCAGCCCAACCATGTGTGCCTATTACAATAGCAATGGTCACTTGCTACCTCCTTTATTATCGTTAACACATCAACGTGAAGATGTATTTGAATCGTCGTCCGCAATCGAATCGATTCAGATAAGGGTTACAAAGAAAAACCTATGATTTTCGTGAATTATTTTAGATATCGAAAAAAATATTTTATGTGATGAAGATCCGTAATTTAACTTCCGATTAAAAGAAATTTCGAAGGGTAAAATATCTCCGAAACAACTTATTGCAAAGGAAGGTAAATCTTTGCTAAAAACCGCTTCTCTCTGTTATGTTTAGCATCTGTTTAATTACTCAGGAGTATAGGGCAGTAGCCCACCATATGGATCGTCACCGACGTCATTTCACCTTCAGGCCGTATCAAGCCTGTCAGATTGGCACTTTTTGCCACAAATTTTCTCTGCATATCGCTTTCACGCCTGAGATCCTCAGCGCGCAGTTTGGTCATTCCTTAAGCAGGAGCTTGTCATGGAATTATTAATGGACCCGCAGATTTGGGTGGGTTTGCTCACGCTTGTCGTTCTTGAAATTGTTCTGGGTATTGATAACCTGGTCTTCATTGCGATCCTGGCTGATAAGCTGCCGCCGAAACAGCGAGATAAAGCGCGTTTAATCGGTTTGTCGCTGGCACTGATTATGCGTCTGGGCCTGTTGTCCGTGATTTCGTGGATGGTGACGCTGACAAAGCCGCTGTTCACGGTAATGGACTATGCGTTCTCGGGGCGCGATCTGATTATGCTGCTGGGGGGTATCTTCCTCTTGTTCAAGGCTACGACAGAGCTGCATGAGCGGCTGGAAAACCGTGAACATGATACCGGGCAGACGAAAGGGTATGCGAGCTTTTGGGTTGTCGTAACGCAGATTGTCATCCTCGATGCAGTGTTCTCGCTGGATGCTGTGATTACGGCGGTCGGTATGGTCAACCATCTGCCAGTGATGATGGCGGCAGTAGTGATTGCCATGGCCGTGATGCTGTTGGCCTCTAAGCCGTTGACCCGATTTGTGAACCAACACCCGACGGTGGTGGTGCTGTGTCTGAGCTTCCTGTTGATGATTGGTCTGAGTCTGGTTGCCGAAGGGTTTGGCTTCCACATTCCGAAAGGCTATCTGTATGCGGCGATTGGCTTCTCAATCATCATTGAGCTGTTTAACCAGATTGCCCGTCGTAACTTTATTCGCCACCAGTCGACGCTGCCATTGCGTGCGCGTACTGCCGATGCGATTCTCCGTCTGATGGGCGGTAAACGTCAGGCCAGCGTGCAGATGGAATCCGACAATCCGGTACCGGTTCCCGTCCCGGAAGGCGCATTTGTAGAAGAAGAACGCTATATGATCAACGGCGTCCTCTCTTTGGCGTCGCGTTCATTACGCGGCATTATGACGCCTCGTGGGGAGATTAGCTGGGTTGATGCAGACCTGAGCGTGGAGGAAATTCGCGAGCAGTTGCTTTCGTCACCTCATAGCCTGTTCCCGGTATGTCGTGGTGAACTGGATGAAATCATCGGTATCGTGCGTGCTAAAGAGCTGCTGGTGGCGCTGGAAGACGGTGTGGATGTGGCGGCGATTGCCTCTGCTTCTCCGGCTATTGTTGTTCCGGAAACGCTGGACCCGATCAATCTGTTAGGCGTTCTGCGTCGTGCCCGCGGTAGCTTCGTTATCGTCACAAACGAGTTTGGCGTAGTACAGGGTCTGGTCACGCCGCTGGATGTATTAGAAGCCATCGCCGGTGAATTCCCTGATGCCGATGAAACGCCTGAAATTATAGCTGATGCAGGCGGTTGGTTGGTCAAAGGCGGTACCGATCTGCATGCGTTGCAACAGGCGCTGGACGTGGATACGTTAGTGAATGAAGACGAAGACATCGCTACGGTGGCAGGTTTAGTCATTGCGGCTAACGGCCATATTCCTCGTGTAGGTGATGTTATCGAGGTCGCACCGCTGAGCATTACGATTGTCGAAGCGAATGACTATCGTGTGGATTTAGTTCGCATTGTTAAAGAACAACCCGCTCACGACGAAGACGAGTAACCGGGTTTAGCGAAACGGCATGACGGGCATACTGTGTCTCCCGTTATGCCGGGTGGGCGGCGGCGTGCTGCCCGCCAGCCATTTTGGAAAATCGCGCAGCGGCATTGGCTTGGCATACAGAAAACCTTGCAATAAATGTACGCCGTGTCGGCGCAAATGCTGAGCTTGCGCCTGTGTTTCAACGCCTTCCGCCACCAGTTCTATATTCAATTTTTTCCCCAAAGCGATAATGATGTCTGTGACGGTTGAGTTCACGGCGTCTGTTCCTATTGCCGAAGTAAATGATTTATCGATCTTCAGCACATCCGGGCGGAGCTTTTCCAGCCAGGAGAGCGAGCTATTGCCGGTACCGAAATCATCAATCGCCAGTTTTACGCCAAGCCGATTTAATTCGCGTACGACCCGATAATCCACATCCAGTAACGCATCGCGTTCGGTCAGTTCGATAACCAATTGCTGGATTGGGTGCTGGCTGAACCAGTACTGATTAAGATCTTTTAGCAACGTGCCATTACGAAAATGGCTGGCGGCGACATTAATCCCAATATGAAACTGGCTGCTCATCGGGAAAACATGTCGTTGCTGAATGGTTTCTGCGATGACATGGCGGGTAAGCGGTACAATCAGGTTGTGCTCCTCAGCGATGGGAATAAACACTTCCGGAGAGATCCAACCCTGGCGTGGGTTATTCCAGCGTAAAAGGATTTCCACGCCCATGCATTGCTGGGTTTGCGCATTAAGCAGCGGCTGGCAAAATAGTTCGAATTCCCGAGCAGCAAGGGCCAGATTAATCTCCCATGAGAAACTCATTCTGCTGGCGGTAGCCAGCCATGCCAGATAACCCACTAATAAACTTAGGATCACCGCCAGCGGCAGCTGTGTTGGCAGGTGTTTTACCGCCAACTCACTGGGACCAGGGCCGGTGACGCTAATGGTAAACGGAAAATGTTGAGATGAAAGCTGGTAGCGTTTTTCATCATTTAGCTTAGGCAGAGTATCGACAACACCTTGATCATACAGTAGATGCCGATTACCAACGGTTAAGCTGGCATCGGTGATCTGCGGCGGCTGGGGTTCAAGCAACATAGACGACAATAAGTCAATATTGACGATTTCCAGTACGCCATCTTCACCATCGGCAGAAGACGGATACCACTGAGTCAGAATCGGACTGCCTTTAATCAACGAATGGTCGGTAGACAGCAGCAGTTGCGGTTCCTTGCTGGGTAATTCGGGCTGCAGTTGACTAATGGGAACATTACGATAACCAAAAATGCTGGAGCAATAGAGGATCCCGCTTTGAATCAGATTAATAGAACGCACCGTTTGCAACCTTGCGGCATGTTTGCTTAAGGGTAAACGCGCCACTGAGCAGGGGAGGCCAATCAACGGCAGCAATACGTCCCGTCCGGTCTGCAAGGGTAAAAGCACGTCATCCAGTTCTTCTACAGCATGGTTGGCAAAGGTGACGATATTTCGGTGATTTAAATTACGCTCCGAAATAAATCGGACAGTTAATGTGAGGATGAGCGTCAGTAGTGCACATACTGTGCAGACGATTAAGCGATTCCGGCGATAATTTTTAATGATCCGTTGTGCTGTTTGCATGCGGGCCGCCCGATAAGCCGTTGGTCACAGAAGCCAACAGCAACAGAGCAAGTGTAGTGGGGAAAATTACAGTAGACGAGGGAGAGGGGGTAAATTCGCCCATCCGTTGCAGATGGGCGAAAATTAAGTATTAGTCACATTGAACTTTGATTGCCAGGCCACCGCGTGACGTTTCGCGGTATTTGGCGTTCATGTCTTTACCCGTTTCGTACATAGTCTCAATGACTTTATCCAGCGAGACGCGCGGCGCGCTGGTACGGCGCATTGCCATACGCGCAGCGTTGATCGCCTTCACTGAAGCAATTGCGTTACGCTCAATGCACGGAACCTGTACCTGACCGGCAACCGGATCGCAGGTTAACCCGAGGTTATGTTCCATGCCAATTTCAGCAGCAACACACACCTGCTCCGGGCTTGCGCCTAACAGTTCAGCCAGACCCGCGGCAGCCATGGAGCAGGCTACGCCCACTTCACCCTGACAACCTACTTCTGCACCAGAGATAGAGGCGTTCATTTTGTACAACGCGCCAATCGCACCGGCCGCCAGGAAATAGCGTGTATAGATATCCGGGCTAACGGACTCAATGAAATGATCGTAATAGGCCAGTACCGCAGGCACGATACCGCAGGCACCGTTGGTTGGCGCTGTCACTACGCGACCGCCCGCGGCATTTTCTTCGTTAACGGCCAACGCAAACATGTTCACCCAGTCGATCACGTTCATTGGATCGTTAGACAGCTTATCGCTGGAAACCAGCATACGACGCAGGGCTGAAGCTCGGCGAGGAACGCGCAGCGGACCCGGCAACACACCTTCGGTGTTCATGCCACGATCGATACATGCCTGCATGGTTTGCCAGACGTGGCCAAAATACTCTTCAATCTCTTTTTTACTGTGCAGCGCAAGTTCGTTCTGCATTGCCATGCCAGAGAGAGACAGGCCGGTGCTGTTGCAATATTCCAGCATTTCAGTAGCGGATTTGAACGGATAAGGCACGCTGACCTCGCCCGAGGCATCCTGACCAAAATGTTCTTCATCAACGATGAATCCACCGCCGATTGAGTAGTAGGTTTTGCTATAAATGACGGTTTCGCCATTGTACGCATGGATCTGCATTCCGTTTTCATGCAGCGGCAGGTTGCCGTTGTGAAAACGCATCCCTTCATTCTGCGGGAAATCCACTTCGTGCTGACCCTGCGCAAGCAGCAGGCGTCCACGCGTTTCTACGTCGCGGATAAATCCGGGGATGCTATCAATATCCACGGTAGCAGGCTCATTGCCCGCCAGACCCATAATAATGGCGATATCGGTGTGGTGACCTTTACCCGTGAGCGACAGTGAACCATACACGTCGACGGCGACACGAGTAACGCTGTCCAGTAATCCTTTTTCGACCAGGTCATCGACGAACTGTTTACCCGCCTTCATAGGCCCTACGGTATGGGAAGATGAGGGACCAATCCCCACCTTAAACATGTCGAATAGACTAATCACGATAATACTCCTACAGGGCGACTGGGCTTTCCAGTAACGATGTTATAACTGCGCATAGTGTAAGAGGGAACGCGGCGATCGGCTTAACTATTCACATGAATTAAACTAATAGATAACCGCGGTTTTACTAATGTTGTGACCTGAGTTTCAAGTTGTCTATTGTGTGCGTAAAGATAAGTATAGTCAGGGCTTGACGCCAATTTGCAGCGCCAGCTCACGAATTATTCCGGCAGTCATTCCCCAGACGAAATATTGCTCATACCAGGAAAGCCATACGCGATGTGAATCGCCACGACGGTAAATATCCAACGGGTGGTAACGACCTAAATGCAGGGCCTGGGCCAGCGGCATTTCGAACACTGCGGAAACTTCATCTTCACTGGCGCGATACGGCAGATTAGGCGGGATAATGCCTACCACTGGGGTGACCTGGAAACCGGTCACGCTGTCGACAGGCGGCAGAACGCCAATCACTTCTACGCATGAAGGTGGGATCGCCACCTCCTCCTGTGCTTCGCGAAGGGCGGCGGCAATTAATGAGGCATCACTGCTATCCACCGCCCCACCGGGGAATGCGACCTGTCCGGCGTGCTTGCGCAGGTGAACGGAACGCTGGGTTAACAGCAACCCCGGCTGTGGGCGACGCACGACGGGGATCAGTACGGCGGCCTGGCGCTGGTTTAACGCGGCATGATTGACCTGCGGGCGCAGGAGTTGAAAGCGCGATAAAAAATCATCAAGCGTCAGGCTGCTGTATTCCACGTGTCAATTCTCCAGTTGGTGCAAAATGCGATTCACTTTATCAAATGTTTCCTGATATTCAGCGTCTTCCTGACTGTCTGCAACAATACCACCGCCTGCGGAGCAATAAATTTGTCCGTTTGTGGCTGTCAGCGTGCGAATGGTAATGCTGGTATCCATATTGCCGCAAAAGCTCAGATAACCAATGCTGCCGCACCAGGCGTTGCGTCTTTGCGGCTCAAGTTCGTCGATAATTTCCATCGCCCGCACTTTCGGCGCGCCGGTAATAGAGCCGCCGGGGAAGGCGGCGCGTAACAGATCGGTGGCGTATAATGACTCTGGCAGACGTGCGGTAATGGTGCTGACCAAATGATGAACGGCAGGGAACGGTTCGACGATAAACAGCTCCGGAACCTGTACCGAACCCGGTACGGCAACGCGGCCAATATCATTACGCATCAAATCGACGATCATCAGGTTTTCCGCACGATCCTTCGGCGAATTCGCCAGTCGCCGGGCCTGCTCACGATCGGCATCGGTATCTTCAAGCCTCGGTAGCGTGCCTTTAATCGGACGCGTCTGGATGTGCTGGTTTTCCAGCAGAATAAATCGTTCCGGCGAAAGGCTGAGGATTGCACCTTCCTCAAGACGAATAAATGCACTAAACGGGGCGCGGTTGGCGTGATTGAGAGTGACAAATGCCTGCCACTCATCGCCCTGGTAATGCGCCTGAAAACGCTGGGCAAGATTGACCTGGTAACAGTCACCGCTGTGCAGATAATCCTGCACCCGGCGGAATTTTTCGCCGTACTGAGCACGGCTCATATTAGACTGCCACGCCGAAGTTAATGTAAACGGCTCACGCGTTGGCGGTTGTTGCGCGTCGAGCCATTTCAGGCGAGCCTCGACATCGGTATGGCTGAGCAGCGATACGGTCTGCAACTGGTGATCGACAATCAGTGCCCAGTCGTAAATGCCAACGGCCATATCCGGTAGCGTAATATCGCGCTCTGCAATAGTGGGCAGAGATTCGAAGCGTCGGCCAAGATCGTAGCCAAACAGACCTAACGCACCGCCCTGAAACGGCAGGTCGGGGTGATATTCGGGGTGAATCTTGTGTGCGGTTAGTGCGGAATGTAATACCGTCATGGGATCATCAAGCGAGCGCGAGGTTGCGTGCCCGTCCTGCACTACGGTCTCTGTAGCTCGCGTAACAAGCGTGGTGACGGGATCCGCCACCAGAATATCAAAGCGGTTATGCGGATGGTCGGCTTGACCCGAATGCAGCAGCATCGCCCAGGGCAGATGGCTTAATGTCGAAAAATAGCGTTCAGCGGCGTCCTGACGCCAGGGTAATGTGATTACTGCGGGAGATAACGTCTTCATCAGTCCTGACTCGTTGCTACTCTACTGGCTAACTGCCCGGTAGCATGAAATAATTAGCGCAGACAATTTAGCAGGAGTTAACAATGTTTGCAGGTTTACCTTCACTCAGTCATGAGCAGCAGCAAAAAGCGGTAGAGCGTATTCAGGAGCTGATGTCGCAGGGGATGAGCAGCGGACAAGCCATTGCTCTTGTTGCTGAAGAGTTACGCGCCAGTCATACCGGCGAGCGGATCGTGGCGCGTTTTGAAGATGAGGACGAATAACGCCGCTTAAACTGCAGCGATAATCTTAATCTCAACTTTGTATTTCGGGTTCATCAACCCGGCTTGAACGGTACAACGTACCGGCGCGTGACCCGCAACAACCCACGCGTCCCAGGCTTTGTTCATGGCGGCAAAATCGTTTTTGTCTGCCAAAAACAGGGTGGCATCAAGAATACGTGACTTGTTGCTGCCTTGTTTTTCCAGCACCGCATCAATTTGCGCCAGCGTATTTGCCGTTTGCTCAAAAGCGTCTGCATCCAGATTTTCCGGCACGCCAGTGTAATACAGCGTGTTGTTGTGGATAACCACGTCGGACCAACGCGCTTCGGCATCAATGCGCACAATCGTCATAAATCATTCCTCATTTACGTGTTTTCAAATGGCTTTGGGTTGCGCCAAGACTGCCATAATGTTGTGCCCACGTCACCTCTTCAACTGGCGAAAGAGCTGCTGGCCTGACATAATCCCTGTTCAAATGAACAGGGGGTAGTGTGACGGACGATTTTGCAGCAGACGGTCAGTTGGCTAAAGCAATACCGGGTTTTAAACCGCGAGAACCACAGCGGCAGATGGCCATCGCCGTCAGTCATGCCATCGAAAAATCACAACCGTTGGTGGTAGAAGCCGGAACCGGGACGGGTAAAACCTATGCTTATCTTGCCCCAGCGCTGCGTGCCGGAAAGAAGGTCATTGTCTCCACGGGCTCGAAGGCGTTGCAGGATCAGCTATACAGCCGCGATCTCCCGACCGTCGCTAAGGCACTAAAGTTCACCGGTAAACTGGCGCTGCTGAAAGGGCGTTCAAACTATCTGTGCCTTGAACGTCTCGAACAGCAGGCACTCGCGGGTGGTGACTTGCCGGTACAAACGTTAAGCGACGTCATCCTGCTGCGCTCCTGGTCAAATCAAACCCTTGATGGGGACATCAGCACCTGCGTCAGCGTGGCGGAAGACTCTCAGGCCTGGCCGTTGGTCACCAGCACTAATGACAACTGTCTGGGCAGCGACTGCCCGCTGTATAAAGAGTGTTTTGTCGTGAAAGCGCGTAAAAAAGCGATGGATGCGGATGTCGTCGTGGTTAACCACCATCTGTTTCTCGCTGATATGGTGGTAAAAGAGAGCGGGTTTGGCGAACTGATCCCGGAAGCTGATGTAATGATCTTCGATGAAGCGCATCAGCTACCGGATATCGCCAGCCAGTACTTTGGTCAATCGCTCTCCAGTCGCCAGCTGTTAGACCTGGCGAAAGACATCACCATTGCCTATCGCACCGAGCTGAAAGACACTCAGCAGTTGCAAAAGTGCGCCGATCGCCTTGCACAAAGCGCTCAGGACTTCCGCTTGCAACTTGGTGAGCCGGGCTATCGCGGAAACCTGCGGGAACTGCTGGCCGACCAGCGCGTACAACGCGCGTTTTTGCTGCTCGATGACACGCTGGAGCTATGTTATGACGTGGCGAAGCTGTCTCTTGGGCGTTCGGCGTTGCTGGATGCCGCGTTTGAACGCGCCACACTTTACCGTGCGCGCCTGAAGCGTCTGAAAGAGATCAACCAGCCAGGCTTCAGCTACTGGTATGAATGCACCTCCCGCCATTTCACTCTCGCGCTGACGCCGCTCACTGTGGCGGATAAATTCAAAGAAGTGATGGAACAAAAGCCGGGCTGCTGGATTTTTACTTCCGCGACGTTGTCGGTAAACGATGACCTTCATCATTTCACCGCGAGGTTGGGGATTGAAGATGCCGAGTCGATGTTATTGCCGAGTCCATTTGATTACACGCGCCAGGCGCTGCTATGCGTGCCGCGTAATCTCCCGCAAACCAACCAGCCGGGGGCTGCACGCCAGTTAGCATCCATGCTGCGACCTATTATTGAAGCGAACAACGGTCGCTGCTTTATGCTGTGCACTTCGCACGCGATGATGCGCGATCTGGCGGAACAATTCCGCGCCACCATGACGCTTCCCGTTCTGCTGCAGGGCGAAACCAGTAAAGGGCAACTGTTACAGCAGTTTGTCAGCGCAGGTAATGCGCTACTGGTTGCCACCAGCAGCTTCTGGGAAGGCGTGGACGTGCGCGGTGATACGCTGTCGCTGGTGATAATCGACAAACTGCCGTTTACCTCGCCGGACGACCCGCTGTTAAAAGCCCGAATGGAGGATTGTCGACTGCGCGGCGGCGATCCGTTTGAAGACGTCCAGTTGCCGGATGCGGTAATCACCCTGAAGCAGGGGGTAGGGCGTCTGATACGTGATGCCGACGATCGCGGCGTGCTGGTGATTTGCGACAATCGTCTGGTTATGCGGCCATACGGCGCCACCTTCCTGGCGAGTCTTCCTCCTGCGCCGCGGACGCGTGACATAGCTCGCGCGGTTCGCTTTCTTGCCATACCAACGACTGAGTAATTTGTTACGGAGTGTGGTAAGATGCGCGCCAAATTTATTGATCTGATCACAAACACCCATGCGAATTCTGGCTATCGATACCGCCACAGAGGCGTGCTCTGTTGCCCTGTGGAATGACGGTACTATCAAGGCTCACTTTGAGCTTTGCCCACGAGAACACACCCAACGAATTTTACCGATGGTTCAGGAAATCCTGGCCGCTGGCGATCTCACGTTAACCGATATCGACGCCCTGGCGTTTGGTCGCGGTCCCGGCAGTTTCACCGGCGTGCGTATCGGTATTGGCATTGCTCAGGGGCTGGCGTTAGGCGCAAACTTACCGATGATCGGCGTCTCCACCCTGGCGACCATGGCGCAGGGCGCCTGGCGTAAGTCGGGCGCGACTCGTGTACTGGCGGCGATTGATGCGCGAATGGGCGAAGTCTACTGGGCCGAATACCAGCGTGATGACAACGGCAACTGGCACGGTGAAGAAACCGAAGCGGTGTTAACCCCCGAGCAGGTACATGAGCGTTTACTGCAGCTTTCTGGCGAGTGGGTAACTGTTGGGACGGGCTGGCCAGCCTGGCCTGAGCTTGGTAAAGACAGCGGTCTGACGCTCAGCGATGGTGACGTGCTGCTTCCTGCGGCTGAAGATATGCTGCCTGTCGCCGCGCAAATGCTGGCTGCGGGTAAGACCGTAGCGGTCGAACACGCGGAACCGGTTTATTTACGTAACACCGTGGCGTGGAAGAAACTTCCCGGTAAAGAATGAATCTTAGTAGTACATCCCCGGTTAATTTTCATAGACGTCGGTGCACAGCATTGTGAACAGGCCGGGGCAGAAGCTAAGAAAAGGGAGTCGCAATATGGCGGTGCAAAAGCAGTTATTGAAAGGTGTGTTGGCGGGGGCCTTGGCGTTAATGCTTAGCGGCTGCGTCACCATCCCGGATGCGATTAAAGGTTCGAGCCCGATGCCGCAGCAGGATCTGGTGCGGGTGATGAATGCGCCGCAGCTGTATGTCGGACAGGAAGCGCGTTTTGGTGGCAAAGTGGTGGACATTCAGAACCAGCAGGGAAAATCCCGTCTGGAAATTGCCACCGTTCCGCTCGATAGCGGTGCGCGTCCAGTGCTGGGTGAAGCCTCTCGCGGGCGTATATATGCTGATGTAAATGGCTTCCTCGACCCGGTGGACTTTCGCGGGCAACTGGTCACCGTCGTCGGCCCGATTAGCGGTACGGTGGACGGAAAAATAGGTAATACGCCGTATAAATTCATGCTGATGCAGGTAACCGGTTATAAACGCTGGCATATTACTCAGCAGATTGTCATGCCGCCTCAGCCTATCGACCCCTGGTTCTACGGTGCGCGTGGCTGGCCTTACGGTGGCTATGGTGGATGGGGCTGGTACAATCCCGGCCCGGCACAGGTTCAGACCATAGTGACAGAGTAACTCTTTGTTTTATTGGTAAAAGAAACAGCGGCCCGTCCGCTGTTTCTGCATTAACGTGGATATAAGAAAAATAAATAGTGACGTGCTTCGCAACCTTGTCGTTGTGTAATAAACAAACTGGTACGCTGAGTTAATATTATGTTAACAGTTTGTTTATTGCCTGGGGTTGTGATGACGACGAATACGCATTTTAGAGGTGATGTATTGAAAAAGGTTTGGCTTAACCGTTATCCCGCTGGTGTTCCTGCGGAGATCAATCCTGACCGTTATCAATCCCTGGTGGAACTCTTTGAACACTCAGTAAGACGGTATGCCGATCAGCCCGCGTTTGTAAACATGGGGGAGGTGATGACCTTCCGCAAGCTTGAAGAGCGTAGCCGTGCGTTTGCCGCTTATTTGCAACAGGGGCTCGGGCTGAAAAAGGGCGATCGCGTCGCGCTGATGATGCCGAATTTGCTGCAATATCCGGTCGCACTGTTTGGGATTTTACGTGCCGGCATGATTGTCGTGAACGTGAACCCGCTGTACACGCCTCGCGAGCTGGAACATCAGCTCAACGATAGCGGCGCGTCGGCAATTGTCATCGTATCTAACTTTGCCCACACGCTGGAAAAAGTAGTCGACAAAACGTCTGTGCAACACGTGATCCTGACGCGTATGGGCGATCAGCTGTCCACCGCCAAAGGGACGCTGGTTAACTTCGTCGTCAAGTATATCAAGCGTCTGGTGCCGAAATATCACCTGCCGGATGCCATCTCGTTTCGCAGTGCGCTGCAAAACGGTTATCGCATGCAGTATGTGAAGCCCGAAGTCGTGTCGGAAGATTTGGCGTTCCTGCAATATACTGGCGGGACAACCGGCGTGGCGAAAGGCGCGATGCTTACACACCGCAACATGCTGGCTAACCTGGAGCAGGTTAATGCCACCTATGGCCCGTTGCTGCATCCGGGTAAAGAACTGGTGGTAACGGCCCTACCGCTGTATCACATTTTTGCGCTAACGATGAACTGCCTGCTGTTTATTGAGCTAGGTGGTCAAAACCTGCTGATTACTAACCCGCGTGATATTCCGGGGCTGGTAAAAGAGCTGGCGAAGTATCCATTTACCGCGATGACCGGTGTCAATACGTTGTTTAACGCGCTGCTGAATAACAAAGAGTTCCAGCAACTGGATTTCTCTTCACTCCACCTCTCGGCAGGCGGCGGAATGCCGGTTCAACAGGCGGTAGCTGAACGTTGGGTGAAGCTGACAGGTCAGTATCTGCTGGAAGGCTACGGCCTGACGGAGTGCGCGCCGTTGGTAAGCGTCAACCCTCACGATATCGACTACCACAGCGGCAGTATCGGGTTACCGGTGCCTTCCACCGAGGTCAAGCTGGTGGACGACGACGACAACGAAGTGCCGCCGGGAGAACCGGGGGAGCTCTGCGTGAAAGGCCCGCAGGTGATGCTGGGCTACTGGCAGCGACCAGACGCCACTGACGAAATCGTCAAAGACGGCTGGCTGCACACCGGCGATATTGCAGTGATGGATGATGAAGGTTTCCTGCGTATTGTCGATCGTAAGAAGGACATGATCCTCGTGTCCGGCTTTAACGTCTATCCGAACGAAATTGAAGACGTGGTTATGCAACATCCTGGCGTGCAGGAAGTGGCTGCGGTTGGTGTTCCGTCCGGCAGCAGCGGTGAAGCGGTGAAAATTTTCGTGGTGAAGAAAGACGCCTCGTTAACCGATGAAGCGCTGGTCACTTTCTGTCGTCGTCACCTGACGGGCTATAAAGTACCGAAGCTGGTGGAGTTTCGCGATGAGTTGCCGAAATCTAACGTCGGTAAAATTTTGCGACGAGAATTACGTGACGAAGCGCGCGCCAAAGTGGACAATAAAGGCTGAGCGTTAAGTCAGCCAGCAGAAAACGCCGGGTAATCCGGCGTTTTTTTTGGCGCAAACCTAAGAGAGCACGATTTGAATTATCAAATGATCACCACGGACGACGCGTTGGCCACGCTGTGCGAAGCCGTCCGTGAATTTCCGGCGATAGCCCTGGATACAGAATTTGTTCGCACGCGTACCTATTATCCGCAGTTGGGGCTGATCCAGCTGTTTGATGGCAAACACGTTGCTCTGATTGATCCGCAGGGGATCACCGACTGGTCGCCGCTGCGTGATATTCTGCGTGATACTGCCATCACCAAATTCCTACATGCAGGTAGCGAAGATCTGGAAGTATTTCTCAACACTTTTGGCGAACTGCCGCAGCCGTTGATTGATACACAAATTCTGGCTGCTTTTTGCGGTCGTCCGCTGTCGTGGGGTTTTGCCGCGATGGTGGAAGAGTTTACGGGCGTGGCGCTCGACAAAAGCGAGTCGCGTACTGACTGGCTGGCCAGACCGCTGACCGAGCGTCAGTGTGAGTACGCGGCGGCTGATGTCTGGTATCTATTACCGATCACCACAAAACTGATGGTCGAAACTGAAGCCAGCGGCTGGCTGCCAGCCGCACTGGACGAATGTCGCTTAATGCAGCAGCGTCGCCAGGAGGTTCTGGCGCCTGAAGACGCATGGCGCGACATCACCAACGCCTGGCAGCTGCGTACCCGTCAGTTGGCCTGCCTGCAACTGCTTGCCGACTGGCGACTGCGTAAAGCACGTGAGCGCGATCTGGCGGTGAACTTTGTGGTGCGTGAAGAACATCTGTGGTCGGTCGCTCGTTATATGCCGGGCAGTCTGGGCGAGCTGGATAGTCTGGGACTTTCCGGGAGCGAAATTCGCTTCCACGGCAAGACGCTGATCTCCCTGGTAGAAAAGGCACAGGCCTTACCGGAAGAGTCGCTGCCGCAGCCGCTGCTGAATTTGATGGATATGCCAGGCTATCGCAAGGCGTTCAAAGCCATTAAGACGCTGGTTGCTGAAGTGAGTGCGGAACATAATCTTAGCGTCGAGCTGCTGGCTTCACGCCGTCAAATCAACCAGCTACTCAACTGGCACTGGAAATTAAAGTCACAGCAGACTCTACCGGAGCTGATTTCCGGTTGGCGGGGCGAGTTGATGGCAGAACGACTCAACGCGCTGCTGCAAGGATACCCACAGTAGAAAACCTAAAAAAACGGGAGCTGGGCTCCCGTTTTTAATCGGATTCGCGTTAGCGACACAGTGCCTGACGAATGGCTTCACCTACCTGTTGGGTGGTGGCGAAGCCTTTCATATCTGGCGTTTTCGGGCCGCTGGCAATGACCTGCTCAATTGCCGCCAGAATACCGTCGTGGGCGGCTTTATAGTTGGCATCACCGTTGCCAAGGAAGTCGAGCATCATGGCTCCAGCCCAGATAGTCGCTATAGGGTTGGCGATATTCTGACCGTAGATATCCGGGGCCGAACCGTGTACCGGCTCGAACAGGGACGGGAAGGTGCGTTCCGGATTTAAGTTGGCAGAAGGCGCAATGCCAATCGTTCCGGTACAGGCTGGACCGAGATCGGAGAGGATGTCACCAAACAGGTTGGAAGCAACCACGACGTCAAATCGCTCAGGCTGCATGACAAAGCGGGCGCACAGAATATCAATATGCTGTTTATCCCAGCGGATCTCAGGATAGTGTGACGCCATCGCTTCGACGCGTTCATCCCAGTAGGGCATGCTGATGGCCAGCCCATTGGATTTGGTCGCCGAAGTCAACGTTTTGCGTGGTCGACTTTGTGCCAGTTCAAAGGCAAAACGCAAAATTCGGTCGACGCCACGGCGGGTGAAGACCGACTCCTGGATCACCATCTCGTGTTCAGTACCTTCGCTCACGCGTCCGCCGAGGGCAGAGTATTCTCCCTCGGTGTTTTCGCGTACGACGTAGAAATCAATGTCGCCAGGCTGCTTGCCAACCAGTGGGCAAGGAACTCCCGGAAACAGGCGCACCGGTCGCAGGTTGACGTACTGGTCGAATTCGCGGCGAAACTTAAGCAGCGAACCCCATAATGAGATGTGGTCAGGCACGGTGTCCGGCCAGCCAACCGCGCCAAAATAGATAGCATCGAAGGATTGCAACTGCTCATGCCAGTCATCGGGCATCATCTTGCCGTGATGGGCGTAGTATTCGCAGCTGGCCCATTCCATTTGCTCAAAGCTGAGCGACAACCCCCAACGCTCGGCGGCTGCCTGCAACACATGAATGCCCTCAGGCAGGACTTCTTTACCAATGCCATCTCCGGGGATAGCGGCGATACGCCAGGTTTTCTTCATAGCAGCTCTCACTTGTGCGCCATCAAAATTGACTTTCTCCTTATCCTATAATTGACTGATTAATAGTTAATCCCCCTAACTGGTGAAACATAAAACACAGATCATGAATAATCTGCCGCTGCTAAATGATTTACGCGTCTTTATGCTGGTTGCCCGTCGTGCAGGATTTGCCACCGTTGCCGAGGAACTGGGCGTATCACCGGCTTTTATCAGTAAGCGCGTTGCCCTGCTGGAGCAAACGCTGAATGTAGTGCTGCTGCATCGAACAACGCGGCGCGTAACAATCACGGAAGAGGGGGAGCGGATCTACGAATGGGCGCTGCGGATCCTACAGGATGTAGATCAAATGATGGACGAGCTTTCTGATGCCAGGCAGGTTCCGCGGGGGATGCTGCGTATAATTAGTAGCTTTGGTTTTGGCCGCCGGGTGGTGGCTCCGGCGCTGTCTGCGCTGGCAAAAGAGTACCCGCAGTTAGAACTGAGGTTCGATGTTGAAGATCGTCTGGTGGATATGGTGAATGAGGGCATCGATCTTGATATTCGTATCGGGGATGATATCGCGCCGAACCTGATTGCCCGCAAGCTCGCGACTAACTACCGTATTTTGTGCGCCTCGCCGGAATTTTTGACGCAGCATGGGACGCCGAAGCAACTCAACGATCTTGCCACTCTTCCTTGTCTGGTCATCAAAGAGCGCGACCATCCGTTTGGTATCTGGCAAATGCGCAATAAAGAGGGCGCGCATTCGATTAAAGTTACGGGGCCTCTGTCGTCTAATCATGGCGAAGTGGTACATCAGTGGTGCCTTGATGGGCAGGGAATAGCCCTGCGGTCATGGTGGGACGTTTGCGACAACATTGCCAGCGGAAACTTGATACACATATTGCCCGAGTATTATCAACCAGCAAATATTTGGGCGGTGTATGTTTCCCGGCTGGCGACGTCGGCAAAAATCCGTATTACGGTCGAGTATTTGCGCCGCTATTTTACCGAAAACTATCCAAAGTTTACTTTGGAATAAAAGTGCAACAGGTTGGCAAGAAACAGAAAATAAAAAAGGCAGAATAATCTGCCTTTTTTGTAACGATGACTCTCTGAGCAAAGCCGTTATTTAGATTCTTCGGCTTCAGGTAATGTCACGTTAAGTTCGAGGATAGAAATATCGCCGTCTTTTTGCTCAAGCTGTACGGTCACCATTTCAGGATCAATTTGTACATACTTGCAGATAACCTCGAGAATATCTTTCCTCAACTGCGGTAAATAATGTGGCTCGGCGTCACTACGACGGCGTTCCGCAACAATAATCTGCAGTCGCTCTTTAGCGATGTTCGCTGTGCTCTTTTTCCGCGAGAGAAAAAAATCCAGTAATGCCATAACTTATCCTCCGAACAGGCGTTTGAGGAAACCTTTCTTCTCTTCTTCAATGAAGCGGAAAGGACGTTCTTCTCCCAACAGACGGTCTACGGTATCAGCATAGGCTTTACCGGCATCAGCATTGATGTCGAGAATAACCGGCTCACCCTGGTTAGACGCGCGCAGGACTGACTGATCTTCAGGAATCACGCCAACCAGCTTGATTCGCAGAATTTCCAGTACGTCTTCCATGCTCAGCATGTCACCTTTATTTACGCGGCCAGGGTTGTAGCGCGTCAGCAACAAATGCTCTTTAATCGGATCTTCACCGTTTTCCGCACGACGAGATTTCGACGCCAGAATACCCAGAATACGGTCAGAGTCACGTACAGAGGAAACTTCCGGGTTAGTGGTGATTATCGCTTCATCGGCAAAATACAGGGCCATCAGCGCACCGGTTTCAATACCCGCCGGAGAGTCGCAGACAATGAAGTCGAATTCCATCGTTTTCAGGTCGTCCAGAACTTTCGCGACGCCTTCACGCGTCAGCGCGTCTTTATCGCGAGTCTGTGAGGCCGGAAGAATAAAGAGATTTTCGGTACGCTTATCTTTGATTAACGCCTGATTTAACGACGCATCGCCCTGAATAACGTTGACGAAGTCATAAACGACGCGGCGTTCACAACCCATAATCAGATCAAGGTTACGCAGGCCGATATCAAAATCAATAACGACAGTTTTCTTTCCCTTCTGGGCCAAACCTGTAGCGATGGCCGCGCTGGAGGTGGTTTTGCCAACGCCCCCTTTACCCGAAGTAACAACAATAATGCGTGCCATAGAAATTCCTTGTTAAAAAGGGATCAATTCAACGGTTGAACTGTCAAAGCGTTCTCTGCTAATTGCAGACGTGCCGCTTTGCCATAAAATTCTGCTGGGATTTTATCACTCAGCCAATAAACACCTGCGATAGACACCAGTTCTGCCGTCAGATGGGTACAAAAAATTTGCGCTTCCCGATCACCGCTAGCGCCTGCCAACGCACGGCCTCTCATCATTCCATAAACATGAATATTGCCATCAGCGATAAGCTCTGCGCCTGCACTGACGTGGCTTGTAACAATCAGATCACATTGTGGTGCATAAATGCGCTGACCGGAACGAACCGGCACATTTATTAATCGTGTTTTTGTGATGGGAGTAACGTTTTGCGGCGGAGCGACGTGAGCCGGGGCCTCAACAGGCGCAGGACGAATAGCTTTTTCTTTACCTTCAGTCAGTAAAGGAAGACCCATTTCGTCGATTTCAGCCTTGAGTCTGGCGTCTTTGCATCCGCTAACGCCGATAATTCGCAATCCAGTAGACGCGACAACTTTCTGCAACGCTGACCAGTTTACCGGGCTTTCAAGACCACTCACGTTAACCACGACGGGAGCATGTTTTAAAAAAGCAGGTGCCTGCGCGATTTTGTCTTCCAACGCCTGACGAATAACCTCGGGTTCTGCTTCATGTAAGTGAACCACTGATAAGGTGAAGCTACTGCCTTTAAGCTCGATTGGCGTGTTTGACATCCTGGCCTTACTCAATTTGCTATTTATCATCCCCAGCGCGGGGTGATATTCCGAAGACTATAAGGCATGTTATAGTCAGTATTATATTGAGGCAAGCCACCATTCCGTGAATTCAGAGTAAAAGATATGTTTTGTGTGATCTACCGAAGCAGTAAACGTGACCAGACCTATTTATATGTCGAAAAAAAAGACGATTTCTCGCGAGTTCCTGAAGAACTGATGAAAGGATTTGGTCAGCCGACGCTGGCAATGATGTTGCCGCTTGATGGCCGTAAAAAGCTCGTTAATGCCGATCTGGAAAAAGTAAAACAGGCACTCACCGAGCAGGGCTATTATTTACAAATACCACCACCGCCAGAAGATTTACTTAAACAGCATCTGGCTGCGGCGAAACAAAATACACCAGACGCTAAACGTTAAACTGCATCCGGCAGCAGCACGCCCCATCGATGCAGTACCTGAAATCGATAACTACGTTAGGGGAAAATAATGTATCAACATCATAACTGGCATGGTGCTCTGCTGGATTATCCGGTGAGTAAGGTGGTTTGCGTAGGGAGTAACTATGCCAACCATATTAAAGAGATGGGTGGAACCCCTCCGGAAGAGCCGGTGTTGTTTATCAAACCGGAAACTGCGCTGTGCGATTTGCGCCAGCCGCTGGTGATCCCATCTGATATGGGTTCAGTTCATCATGAAGTTGAGCTGGCGGTACTGATTGGCGCGACCCTACGTCAGGCGACGGAAGAACATGTGCGCAAAGCCATCGCGGGCTATGGCGTCGCGTTGGATCTGACCTTGCGTGATATTCAGGGCAAAATGAAGAAAGCGGGGCAGCCGTGGGAAAAAGCGAAGGGTTTTGATAACTCTTGTCCGCTGTCGGGTTTTATTCCGGTGGCCGAGTTTAACGGCGATCCGCAGGATACGATGCTGGGGTTAACGGTCAACGGTGAAACACGCCAGCACGGCTCCACGGCGGATATGATCCATCAAATCGTTCCTTTGATTGCCTATATGAGCCGTTTCTTTACCCTCAAAGCGGGCGATGTTGTGTTGACGGGGACGCCAGCAGGTGTTGGGCCGTTAAACAGCGGTGATGAGCTGGCCATCAGTTTTCATGGTCAAACGCTGACGACACGCGTGCTGTAATCTCTTCTTGCCGCCTTTTCGGGCGGCAAAACTTGCATCAGCGTGCCAGACTGGTTATAAGGTGCAGCTTTATTGTAATAGCGGATACCCTGATGAGCGACATACCTTTCTGGCAAAGTAAAACCCTGGATGAAATGACCGATGCCGAGTGGGAGTCATTATGTGACGGGTGTGGTCAATGCTGCCTGCATAAGCTGATGGATGAAGACACCGACGAAATTTATTTTACCAACGTCGCGTGTAAGCAGCTCAATATCAAAACCTGTCAATGCCGTAATTACGAACGCCGATTCGAGTACGAGCCTGACTGTATCAAACTGACGCGCGATAATCTGCCTACCTTTGAATGGCTGCCGATGACCTGTGCTTATCGTCTGTTAGCGGAAGGTAAAGGGCTGCCGGAGTGGCATCCACTGCTGACGGGGTCCAAAGCGGCAATGCACGGCGAGCGTATTTCAGTACGTCATATTGCGGTGAAAGAATCGGAAGTGCGTGACTGGCAGGACCATATTTTGAACAAACCTTCATGGGCGGACTAAGCCGCCCATCGATTAGCAGGTGTAAGGGCTTAAGACTTTTTCGCCTGATACATCTCATCTCCATGGTTGTCATCTTCAACCCAGAAGTTGATGTTGAATTGGGCGTCGTCGCTTAATTCAACGCGATGCCAGTACTGCGGCGGGCTGGTCGCGAACTGACCGGCATTAATCACCACTTTTACTTCAGGCTCTTTTGCGTCTTCATTGGCAAAACCGTAATACGTTACCGTACCTTCCATCACACAAAGCTGGCCAAAAACGCCTGCTGCAGTGTTATGGTGAGAAAGAAGTGCTGCGGGGACATTGTCTTTGGTAAAGAAGGGAGTAGAGCGTTTAACTTTCCAGTTTGCCGGGATGCGTAAATGGGACATAAGACATCTCCTTGGTGTGGCATCTATAAGATGTATTTAATATACATCTTATAGATGCCAGCAGGCAATGAATTTAAGCCAAAAAAAACGCTCCCGAAGGAGCGTCTCTGTTAGCGACCGAAGAGGTCACGTTTTTTCGGTTTGAACGGCTGTGCTATCACCACCAGCACGCCGACTACCAGGTAGGCGGCGAAGATCCCCAACAGCCACTGCGGCATTTCCAGGGTTAAAAAAGACCACTGGCGCTCAGCACAGTCACCGGACGCTAAAAACACCTGCGGCAGCCATTTGTCCAGTGGCAGCCAGCTTGGGAAGCGTGCGGCAAAATCACAGGTCATAAACGGGGACGGGTGCAGCTGAATCATGGTGTGCTCATATGCTAACTGAAGTCCGCGCCAGGCACTGTAAATCCAGATTATCATCGCCACATAGCGCAGCGGTGTTTTTGGTGCAATAGCACCCACCAGCCCTGCACCCATCACGCCAAATAATGCGCTACGTTCGTAAATACACAACACGCAAGGTTTTAGCAGCATGACGTGCTGGAACCACAGCGCAACGAGCTCCAGCGCAAAGGCGGTTAACGCCAACAATAACCATGCCCCACGACCTCGGGAGCACTGGTTTAAAAATCGCAACATAATCATTTCCCTGCAACATGCGTAGAGACCGCAGTTTAAACCAATTCACTTTATGCGCCACTAGCGGGAATTGAAAATTTGCGTAATCGGATAATTATCATGCAAAAAGTCAAACCGGGCAGTGATTTGCCCGGTTAATTGTTATGAAAGTGTAGCTAACCAGCCCGTTTGGGTCATCCACTCGGTCACCGGGACAAGCGTGAACTCGACGCAAAGCAGACCGACGAGCGTCAGGACGAGAGTATAAGGCAGAGCCATCCACACCATGCGACCATACGAGAGGCGAATTAACGGCGCCAGTGCAGAGGTCAGCAGGAACAGGAATGCAGCCTGGCCGTTCGGAGTTGCCACCGAAGGCAGGTTGGTCCCGGTATTGATCGCCACCGCTAACAGCTCATACTGATTGAGGCTGATGGTCCCCTGTTCCAGCGCGGCTTTGGCCTCGTTAATGTAAATGGTGCCGACAAATACGTTATCAGAAATAGAAGACAGCAGGCCATTGAAGAGGTAGAACAGCGTCAGTTGGGCATGTTCGGAGGATTGCAATACAAACTGAATGATCGGCGAAAAGAGCTGTTGATCGATAATCACCGCAACAACAGAGAAGAACACGGTCAGCAGGGCGGTGAAGGGCAGCGACTCGGTAAAGGCTTTACCTATCGCATGTTCGTCGGTGACTCCCGTCAAGGAGGTTGCCAGAATGATGACCGACAAACCGATCAATCCGACTTCTGCCAGATGCAGGGCCAACGCAACTACCAGCCAGACGCCAATAATAGCCTGGACAATCAGTTTGATTTTGTCCTGGCGGGTACGTTGCTGGCGGCTCTGATCGTCAAACTGTTGCAGGACATCACGGACGGTCTCCGGCAGCGTTTCGCCATAGCCAAACCAGCGCAATTTCTCGACCAGTACACAGGTTAACAGGCCGCAAATCAGTACTGGGACGGTAACCGGCGACATGCGTAGGAAGAAGTCGCCAAAATGCCAGCCAGCCGCTTTGGCGATAATCAGGTTTTGTGGCTCGCCCACCATGGTCATCACGCCGCCTAACGCCGTACCGACACCCGCGTGCATCATCAGGCTACGCAGAAAACCACGGAACTGCTCAAGAACGACCTTATTGTGCTGATCGATATGGCTGTCATCGAGCATGTTGTTGTCTTCCGCGCGGGAAGAGGCAACGCGATGGTAGATGCCATAAAAACCGACCGCAACGCTGATTACCACGGCCACGACGGTCAGCGCATCAAGGAACGCCGAGAGGAAAGCGGCCGCAACACAAAATGCCAGCGACAGCAGCGTTTTGGAGCGAATAGTGAGTAGCAGACGCGTGAAAATAAACAGTAGCAACTGCTTCATAAAGTAGATGCCTGCCACCATAAACATCAGCAGCAATAACACCTCAAGGTTTGCGGCAACCTCTTCACGAACATGTGTGGCGCTGGTCATACCAATAATGACAGCTTCGATAGCCAACAGCCCGCCAGGCAGCAGTGGGTAGCATTTTAACGCCATCGCCAGCGTGAAAATGAACTCGGCCACCAGCAACCAGCCGGCGATAAAAGGGTTGATGAAAAAAATAATCGGGTTAACGACTAAGAAGACAAGCAGTGCAAGTTTGTACCAGTCTGGTGATTGACCTAAAAAATTGCGCCACATCGCGCGGCCCCATGATAGCTCCATGGTGATTTCCCTACCTTTAAAAATGAAATCATATTTTTATGTTTGACCGCAAAGCTTAGCGGGAGGAGGGAGTACAGGCAAGCTATTCACAAGACTGGCAAGGTTGGCTGTATTGTAGCGTTATTTGGAAAATGAAGCCTTGATCCACTTTTTCTTCATTGCGTCAGCTATCAGCTAAGATACCCATCTGGTATGATGTGTGTAACTATGTTTTGCTGTGTAATGGAATTTTTACTATGGTCATTAAGGCGCAAAGCCCGGCTGGGTTCGCGGAAGAGTACATCATTGAAAGTATCTGGAATAACCGCTTCCCACCTGGCACTATTTTGCCCGCTGAACGTGAACTCTCCGAACTTATTGGGGTGACACGTACCACGCTACGCGAAGTATTGCAGCGTCTGGCGCGAGATGGCTGGTTGACCATTCAACACGGCAAACCGACGAAGGTAAATAACTTCTGGGAAACCTCCGGGCTGAATATTCTTGAAACGCTGGCGCGCCTCGATCACGAGAGTGTCCCGCAGCTGATTGATAATCTGCTGTCTGTGCGTACCAATATTTCGACGATCTTTGTTCGTACTGCGTTTCGCCAGCATCCTGATAAAGCACAGGAGGTTCTGGCGACGGCAAATCAGGTGGCTGACCACGCTGACGCATTTGCCGATCTGGACTATAACATTTTTCGCGGTCTGGCATTTGCCTCCGGCAATCCGATTTACGGTTTGATCCTTAACGGTATGAAAGGATTATATACCCGCATTGGTCGCCATTATTTTGCCAACCCGGAAGCGCGCGCGCTGGCGCTGAGCTTCTACCACAAGCTGTCAGAACTCTGCGAGCAGGGTGCTCATGAGCAGGTGTATGAAACGGTGCGCCGCTACGGTCACGACAGTGGCGAGATTTGGCATCGTATGCAGAAAAATCTGCCGGGCGATTTGGCGATTCAGGGCCGTTAATCGCTCAAAGCCGGATGGCGACGCCAAAGCGTCTTATCCGGCCTACAAAGCATGCACTTCGTAGGCCGGATAAGGTGTTTACACCGCCTCAGGCAATAAGATTTACAGACCGTTCATCCTTGGCGGACAACGCTCCAACAGCTCCACGCTGCCATCTTCATTCTGCTGCTCCAGCATCACATCAAAACCCCAAAGCCGGTGTACATGCTTGAGCACTTCTTTGCGTCCTTTATCCAACGGTGCGCGGTTATGCGGAATATAGCGCAAGGTGAGCGAACGGTCGCCACGCAGATCGACATTCCAGATTTGAATATTCGGCTCCAGGTTGCTCAGGTTGTATTGCGACGACAACCTGTTGCGGATCTCACGATATCCTTCCTCGTTATGAATCGCAGAAATCTCCAGATAGTTGTGACGATCGTCGTCCAGCACGGTGAACAGGCGGAAATCGCGCATTACCTTCGGTGACAGGAACTGGCTGATAAAACTCTCATCTTTGAAATCGCGCATCGCGAAATGCAGGGTTTCCAGCCAGTCGGAACCCGCTATATCCGGGAACCAGTATTTGTCCTCCTCGGTCGGCGACTGACAAATACGTTTGATATCCTGGAACATGGCAAACCCTAGGGCATAAGGGTTTATCCCGCTATACCACGGGCTGTTGTAGGGTGGCTGAAATACCACATTGGTATGGCTATGCAGAAACTCCAGCATAAACCGTTCGGTGACTTTACCTTCATCATAAAGGTGGTTCAGGATGGTGTAATGCCAGAAAGTGGCCCAGCCCTCGTTCATCACCTGCGTCTGTTTCTGCGGATAAAAATACTGGCTGACCTTGCGTACAATGCGTAACACCTCACGCTGCCAGGACTCCAGTAGCGGCGCGTTTTTTTCCATAAAATACAGCAGGTTTTCTTGCGGCTCGGAAGGATATCGCCGCGCTTCGGAAATGGTTTTCTCTTCCTCTTTCTTCGGCAGCGTGCGCCACAACATATTGACCTGACTTTGCAGATACTCTTCACGACTTTTCTGCCGGGCTTTCTCTTCCTGTAGGGAGATTTTTTGCGGGCGTTTGTAACGGTCAACGCCGTAGTTCATCAGCGCATGGCAGGAGTCGAGGAGCTTTTCGACTTCATCCACCCCGTAGCGTTCTTCACACTGGGTTATATAGTTTCGTGCGAAGATTAGGTAATCGACGATGGAACTGGCATCCGTCCAGCTACGAAACAGGTAGTTGTTTTTGAAGAAGGAGTTGTGTCCGTAGCAGGCATGCGCCATCACCAGCGCCTGCATGGTGATGGTGTTCTCCTCCATCAGATACGCGATACACGGATTGGAGTTGATAACAATCTCATAGGCCAGTCCCTGCTGACCATGCTTATACAAGCGCTCGGTTTCAATAAACTTTTTACCAAACGACCAGTGAGGATAGTTGATCGGCATCCCGACGCTGGAGTAAGCGTCCATCATCTGTTCGGAGGTGATCACCTCGATTTGGTGCGGGTAGGTATCCAGTCTGTAGAGTTTCGCCACGCGGTCTATCTCTGCCAGATAGACATCCAACAGATCAAACGTCCAGTCGGGTCCATCGCTTAACCGTGTGCTGTCCTTGTTCATGGAATCAATCGTAGCCATTCGCGCACCCTCATTGTTGGCGGCACTCTCTGTCTGGAGTACCTCATTTCAAGCATAGATCATGGTGTTAAAAAACGTGCTGCGGCAGAAATTTTTTCTTTGCGATTTCTCGTTAGCGAGGCGTTGAAAAACGGCATTGCCGCAAAATTTTATGCTGGATAAAAATAACGCACAGCAGGAGATGCCAAAGCAGAGAGTTCCCCGCCATCACCGCTATATGTGAGATAAGTCACCATAAAAAAGCCATATGTTGAATAATATTTTCAACTGAGTTATCAAGATGTAATTAGATGATTGTTCTTTTACTGTTAACGGAGTGGCTATGCGAGTTGTCATACTGGGAAGTGGTGTCGTTGGCGTGACCAGCGCCTGGTACTTAAGTCAGGCTGGACACGATGTCACCGTCATTGATCGTGAGCCCGGTCCGGCGCTGGAAACCAGTGCGGCGAACGCGGGGCAAATATCTCCAGGTTATGCGGCACCATGGGCGGCACCAGGCGTACCGCTTAAAGCAATCAAATGGATGTTTCAGCGCCACGCTCCGCTGGCCGTTCGTCTTGACGGAACCCAGTTCCAGTTGAAATGGATGTGGCAGATGCTGCGCAACTGCGACACCAGCCACTACATGGAAAATAAAGGGCGCATGGTGCGACTGGCGGAATACAGCCGTGATTGTCTGAAAGCGCTGCGCGCCTCTACCGGTATTGAGTATGAAGGACGTCAGGGCGGAACCCTGCAACTGTTCCGTACCGCTCAACAGTATGAGAACGCCACTCGCGACATCGCCGTGCTCGAAGACGCTGGCGTGCCATATCAGCTCCTGGAAGCAAATCGTCTGGCGGAAGTCGAACCGGCATTGGCAGAAGTGGCGCACAAACTGACCGGCGGTCTGCGTTTACCGAATGATGAAACCGGCGACTGCCAGTTGTTTACCCAGCGTCTGGCGCAGATGGCGGAGCAGGCGGGCGTTAAATTTCGCTTTAACACCCCGGTCGATAAGCTGCTGAGCGATGGTGAGCAGATTTATGGCGTCCAGTGCGGCGAAGAGATTATCAAAGCCGATGCCTATGTGATGGCGTTTGGGTCGTACTCCACGGCGATGCTGAAAGGGATCGTTGATATCCCGGTCTATCCGCTCAAAGGCTATTCGTTGACTATTCCGGTAGCGCAAGACGATGGCGCGCCGGTTTCTACTATCCTTGATGAAACCTACAAAATCGCTATTACCCGCTTTGACAATCGTATTCGGGTTGGCGGCATGGCGGAGATTGTCGGTTTTAATACAGAGCTGCTACAACCTCGTCGTGAAACGCTGGAAATGGTCGTACGCGATCTCTTCCCGCGCGGTGGTCATGTGGAGCAGGCAACCTTCTGGACCGGACTTCGTCCGATGACGCCGGACGGTACGCCGGTGGTGGGGCGCACCCGCTTTAAGAATCTGCTGCTCAATACCGGCCACGGCACGCTGGGCTGGACCATGGCCTGCGGTTCCGGTCAGTTGCTGAGCGATATCCTTTCTGGCCGTACGCCAGCCATACCTTATGACGATCTGAGCGTGGCGCGTTACAGTCCGGGGTTTACCCCCTCTCGTCCACGGCATTTACATGGCGCACATAACTGATAAGGACGTGAGATGACCCGCCCGATACTGGCCAGCATTGACCTGCAGGCGTTGAAACAAAATCTGACCATTACCCGCCAGGCAGCGCCGGACGCTCGCGTCTGGTCGGTGGTGAAAGCCAATGCATATGGACACGGCATTGAACGCGTCTGGAATGCGCTGGGCACAACCGATGGTTTTGCCATGCTCAATCTTGAAGAGGCGATAACCCTGCGCGAGCGCGGATGGAAAGGCCCGATACTCATGCTGGAGGGTTTTTTCCACGCTGAAGACCTGACGGTATATGACAATTATCGACTGACCACCTGTGTACACAGTAACTGGCAGCTAAAAGCATTGCAGAATGCGCGCCTCAAGGCTCCGCTCGACGTTTACCTGAAGGTGAACAGCGGTATGAACCGGCTTGGGTTTTTACCGGAAAGAGTTCCAACGGTCTGGCAACAGCTGCGGGCGATGCCCAACGTCGGCGAAATGACGCTGATGTCGCATTTTGCAGATGCAGAGCACCCGGAAGGTATCCAGGAAGCAATGGCGCGTATTGCGCTGGCAACAGAAGGACTGGAGTGCAGACGGTCACTGTCGAATTCGGCCGCCACGCTGTGGCACCCTGAAGCGCATTATGACTGGGTTCGTCCGGGCATTATTTTGTATGGCGCGTCACCTTCGGGACAATGGCGGGACATCGCCAATACCGGCCTGAAGCCAGTGATGACTCTGAGCAGCGAGATAATCGGCATACAAACGCTGAAAGCTGGCGATCGGGTGGGTTACGGTGGCCGTTACACCGCCAGCGGCGAGCAGCGCATCGGAATAGTGGCTACCGGCTATGCAGACGGTTATCCGCGCCATGCGCCAAGCGGAACGCCTGTGCTGGTGGACGGTGTACGTACCGGGACGGTAGGGACAGTCTCAATGGATATGCTGGCGGTAGATCTGACACCGTGCCCGCAGGCAGGGATCGGGACACCGGTAGAGCTGTGGGGCAAAGAGATTAAAATTGACGATGTAGCTACCTCAGCAGGAACGGTGGGCTACGAGTTGATGTGTTCTTTGGCGCTGCGCGTACCGGTTGTGACGGTGTAACATTTATGGGGTTGCCTGATGGCGCTGCGCTGATCGGGCCTGTAGATTCAGTGCATTTTACAGGCCGGGTAAGGCGCTGCCGCCACCCGGCAAACATCATCCGCTTTACTCATCCTCGTCTTCAGCAACGCGAACACCGACCTTCAGCACTGCATTATCTTCCTTCTCGGCCACCGTCCAGATCATGCCAGCGAATTCCACCTGGTCACCGACGACCGGCGCGGCACCAAGCAGATGCTGGACAATTTCACCCAGCGTTTGCTGCTTATCACGATACTCTGTGCCATCATCCAGACCATAAATCAGCGCCACATCGGCATATTTCGCGCTGGCTTCAAGAATAAAATCACCGAAGAAGCGCTGGTCTAACGACACCGGTGGTGACTGGCTGAATAGCTTGCCGAGAGCCGGGAGATCGCGTTCGCGACCAATAACACACAATACGTCGCCTTCGCGCAGACGCGTACTGCCGGAGGGGTGAAACAGCACGTTGTCACGAAACAGGGCGGCTATTCGCGTTTCTTCCGGCATATGCAGGTCGCGCAGCGCGGCACCCACACACCACTTATCTGCGCTGAGCTGATAAACAAACTGCTCCCACGGGTTATCTGGGTGAATATCGAGACCAATGCGCGAAACGGGCCAGCCGACGGGAGGGACCACCACTTTGGCTTTTTTCGCGGCCCACGAAAGTGACGTTCCCTGAAACAGCAACGAGATCAGTACCACGAAGAAGGCGACGTTAAAGAACAGGCGCGCGTTCTCCAGGCCCGCCATCATTGGGAAGACGGCGAGGATGATCGGCACCGCGCCGCGCAACCCCACCCAACTGATGAAAATACGCTCACGCAGATTAAAGCCACGAAACGGTAGCAGTCCGGCGAAGACCGAAAGCGGGCGGGCAATGAATATCATCCACGCAGACAAAATCAGCGCAGGGATTGCGATAGGCAGCAGGTCGGACGGCGTAACCAGCAGTCCAAGCACCAGGAACATGGCGATTTGCGCCAGCCAGGCCAGACCGTCGAAGTTTTGCAGAATACCAAATCGGTTGCGGATGGGGCGATTACCCAGCAGGAAACCACACAGATAAACCGCCAGAATACCGCTGCCTTCCAGCGCAGTGGTCAGGGCAAAAATCAGGATCCCACCGCTTAACGCCAAGAGTGGATACAGTCCGGCAGGCAGAGAAATGCGGTTAATCATCTGCTGGAGCATATATCCACCGCCAAGACCGATAACGATTCCTAAGCCAAACTGCTGGATAATGTGCACCGCGAACATCCAGCTTAAACCGGTCTCGTGATTTTGGATCATGGCGATGAGTGTGATGGTCAAAAACACGGCCATCGGGTCATTACTACCGGATTCAATTTCCAGCGTAGAGCCAACGCGTTCGTTAAGCCCCTTACCGCCAAGCAGGGAGAAGACCGCCGCGGCGTCAGTTGAACCAACAATCGCGCCAATCAGCAGCCCTTCGATAAGATCCAGATGAAACAGCCACGCGGCCATCATGCCAGTGAGTCCGGAAGTAATCAGCACACCGACCGTCGCCAACGATAGCGCCGGGCCTAACGCAACGCGAAAAGAGCTGGCCTGAGTGCGCATGCCGCCGTCGAGTAGGATAACCGCCAGTGCCAGGTTACTCACCATGTAGGCGAAAGGATAGTTATCGAAAGGTATGCCGCCAATACCATCCACACCCGCTAACATACCGATAGCGAGAAATATCACCAGAATTGGGATACCGAGACGTGATGAGAATGAACTGAGTAAGATACTGCAGGTGACGAGAACGGAACCCAAAATGAAAAGGCTAATAATTGCTGCGGCATCCAACGTTCGGTTACTCCTGAATTACGCTGTTTCGTATTAATAAACCCTACCATAATAACGACAGAAACAGCGTTTTACTTAGCCCTATTAGCCGCTTTTTTTACGATTTTAGTACCGGATGCCCACTTAAGGTGAGCTGAGTGCTGTTTTTATCGTTTTTCAGCACCGCTCTGGCTCCCAACGGCAGGGTGACAGTGCGTTGTTCATGGCCAAAATCGAGGCCGCCGATCAACGGAACGGACAGTCTGGTGCGCAGAAAATCACAAACTGAATCAAGATTGTAACCAGCGTCGTAATCATTCGGCGCGCTGCCGCTAAAACTGCCGAGGATAATGGCGTTTTGCTGGGCCAGTATTCCCGCGTGGTACAGCTGCAGCAGCATGCGCTCGACACGGAATGGATGCTCGTTAATGTCTTCCAGCACCAAAATGCCGTTTTTGATGGCCGGCATCCACGGTGTACCCATCAGCGAAATGATCATCGCCAGATTTCCGCCCCACAGTGTACCTTCAGTCGCGCACTGCGGACCGTCACCCTGCCATTCGAGGGTGAATTGGGCATTACGCAATGCTTGCCAGAAATGGTGCTCGGTGAATGCGTTTATCTCCTCGGCACCGAAGTTGGCCGCCAGCATCGGGCCGCTGAAGCTAATCACATTCCCTTGAGCCAGTAGACCACACTGGATCGCCGTAAAATCGCTGTGCCCGCACAGCAGCAGCGGATCTTGTTGCTGGCGGGCTGCCAGCCCTTGCCAGTCAATATCTTCCAGTAAACGGCTCGCGCCATAGCCGCCACGTACCGCCATCACAATGGTATCGGGGGTTTTCAGATTAACGAGCGAGTTCACATCAGCAAGCCTTTCTGCCTCTGTACCCGCAAAACGCTGGCAGCGGCGCGCAATGACCGCTGAATTGTCGACCTGATGACCGGCCTCAGTAAGACGTGCAAGCCCACGTAACGCAGCCTGCTGATTGATACAGTAGCCCGACGGGGCAATTAAGTGAAACCGGGACATGGCATTTCCTTGCTACAACTAAAACCAAATGTATATCATGCCGCGTAGGTATGTCGTTGTCACCTCAGCGACAGGTTCCGGCTATAAGGATAGATGACGTGAAATTGAGATGGTTTGCTTTTTTGGTTGTATTACTTGCGGGCTGTAGTTCAAAACATGATTACAAAAACCCGCCGTGGAATGCTGAAGTTCCGGTTAAACGCGCAATGCAATGGATGCCGATTAGTGAAAAAGCCGGTGCGGCCTGGGGTGTCAGTCCACAATTGATTACCGCTATTATTGCCATTGAATCAGGCGGTAATCCGAATGCGGTCAGTAAGTCTAATGCGATTGGTCTGATGCAGTTAAAAGCCTCGACTTCAGGCCGCGATGTTTATCGTCGCATGGGATGGAGCGGAGAGCCGTCGACCAGCGAGTTGAAAAACCCCGAACGCAATATCTCCATGGGGGCCGCATACCTGAGCATTCTGGAGACCGGGCCGCTGGCAGGGATTGAGGATCCACAGGTGATGCAGTATGCGCTGGTAGTATCGTACGCTAACGGAGCGGGAGCATTGCTGCGAACGTTCTCTTCCGACAGGAAGAAAGCCATCAATAAGATCAACGATCTCAGCCCGGATGAATTTATTGAACATGTTGCGGACAATCATCCGGCGCCGCAAGCTCCGCGCTATATCTGGAAGCTTCAGCAAGCGCTGGATGTAATGTAATTCAGGTGATGTTAATCGCGCACTTTGTTCGACTTTTCCCGGGCCTCGCGCTCAAGGGAAAAAATAATCCGCTGTAAGTTCCGCTCCACCGCCGGGCCGACGTTGAGAAAACGAAAGCTCAGGCGGGGAGTGGTAATGGTTTCGTTTTTACTGTCGATAACTTTGCGTTCGCTAATGGAAATAAGCTGGGCGTCAACGTGATACACCCCCCATTGTTCCATGTTCAGTTCAACCTGCGCGAAGCGTATACCTTCTACCAGTCCTTCTGGTTTTGCCGTTTCTAACAGCCCGCCCATACCGCCAAGCGACAAATCGAATAAGCGAAAGCACAGCGTGCTGTTGTCCGGCATTTTTGCCGTGCAGCGATAGGGAGGATGCAGCGGAGCGCCGATGCGGAAATATTCCCGACGCTGAACAAACCATAGGGAAGGCGGCAAGGATGAAATAAACGCTGGCAGTTGCTGATACTCACCTTTTTTTAACTGTGGCAGGGTGAATTCTACTTTGGCTCCCTGCGTTTCGGCGATAATCGAGATCTGACTGGCCCGCTGTACGGCCTGGTTTTCATATTCCTGGCTACCAAAATCCATGACCAGCTCGTCCGGGCTGACGGCCAGAACTTTGCTGATGAACTGGCCGCCCGACCAGGAGATACGCAGTGGAACCTGCTGCGATTTTAAGTCCCGAAGTACACCTAACACCGCTAACGGATTTTGCTTCAGGAACTGCTCATTGTAGTTACTCACACCTAATGACTCCCGGATGCCTGGTTTGTCGTTGGATTATCGGCATCAATCAACGGAACTTAATACAAATGGATGAAATTTTTTACCAACGCCAATGAATTAAGTCTGCGTGAAAACAGCATATAGCGATGGTTTGCCTATACTTTAAAGGCTGGCGCAAGAATGTCTTGCGCGTGCGTTCACTGGAAAGAGGGCCTGAAAATGGGAATTATTGCCTGGATTATTTTTGGTCTGATTGCGGGGGTTATCGCCAAACTGATTATGCCGGGGCGCGATGGCGGTGGATTTATCCTGACCTGTATTCTCGGTGTTGTCGGTGCTGTGGTCGGTGGATGGCTGGCAACGATGTTTGGTATCGGCGGCGATGTCAGCGGGTTTAATCTCCACAGCTTCCTGGTGGCCGTGGTCGGCGCGATTGTTGTGCTGGGTGTCTTCCGACTGGTGCGGCGAGATTAATCGAACGGCCCCCGCGGGGGCCGTTTCTCTGTATTGCTAAGTCAGAACTGATACTCAATCCCCGCCCAGTAATTACGGCCTTCTTCAATAAATCCTTCACTATAAACGTACTGCGTATCGAACAGGTTATTGACCGACGCGTTAACGCTGAATCCGTGACCGATGGCGTAGTCAGCGCGTAAATGGGTAATGGCGAAACCAGCGGCTTTCTGTGAGCCGTCGCTATTGCTATAGCTCGACGAACGGGCCTCTTCTGACAGCGTAATACTGAGCGGATCCCATGGCTTCAGCGTCATCCAGGCAGTCAGGGTTTGCGTTGGCAGGTCGGTAATCTTGCCGATGTCGCTGCGTTTGACGTCTGCATGAATAAGGCCGTAGCTCAGACCCACATCCAGTATATCAAAGACTTTACCTTTAACGCCTGCATCCAGACCGGTGTAATCCACCCGGCCGCTGTTCTGATTCTGAATGGTGTCGGCATCAATATTGTGTGAAAGGATGGCGTCGCTGATGCGGTTGTAATACACGCTGGCTTCGAATCCCCAGTTCTGACTAAGTGACCCATTCCAGGTCAGATCCACGCTGCGGGCGCGTTCAGGTTTAAGCTGCGGATTGACCAGCGCCACCTGGTTATAGGCCGGTTTTGAGGTCGTGTAGCGTTCTTTCAACGTAGGGAAACGCGTTCTGTCAGAATAGGAAAGCGCTAATGTGTCTGCATTTTCGAAGTGATATTTGGTCATCATCTGCCAGTTGAAGGCCGACTGATTGTTGTCATCATAGTGGGTGACGCTACCATTTTTTTCGTGCTTCATGCCTTCCAGACTGTCGCGCCAGTCATAGCTTATTCCCGCCACTACATCGACATTATCCGCCGCCGCCCACTGATATTCACTGGCAACAGACCAGGTGCGGTCTTCGTAACGGTCGTAAGCCGCATTCGGTGCGCCTTTCTCGCGGTGAACATCATCCTTCCAGTTTACGGCGAAAGAGAGCAGGTCGTTTTCACGCATATCCGCAGCGAGCTGCAGGCCAGCTCCATCGCTATAGTCTGAATAATGACTGTAGTTGCCTTTTTTGTTTTTCAGATCGGCAAGCGAGTTGTACATCATCAACGTATTTTCAAAGGTATCGCGATACAGACGGCTTTTCAGAGTGAAACGATCGCCCAGATGGGTGGTGCCCTGATAGTAATAGCTCTCTTTATCGTACTGTGGCCATTGCCAGTAGCGTGATTTCTGACTGCTGGTTCCGGCATATGGTGGGTTATCTTTTTCACCGTCCTGATTAATATAGGTCAGGACATATTCATCATCGCCGCGAGGGGTAAAGCCCAGCTTCACGATGCCGCGTTTATCATCGGCGGACGAGTTGGCAATCTTGCCGTGACTACCCGCAACCGGATTGTCCACGCCGTGCGGTAAGCCAAGGAAATCCTGCTTCAACTGGCTGCCGCTGAGCTGAATGTAACCCAGATCGTTACTGGCGCCAAATGAAGCGTGCATATCGTGAGCGTTGTCTTTGCTACGACTCCAGCCCTGGCGATAACCGATGCTGCCTTCAATTGGTTTGGTGGGCTTTTTGGTGGTGATATTAATGGCACCGCCCATCTGGTTAGGCCCTTGTAGCAGAGATGAGTAGCCTTTGGATACTTCAACTGAAGCGATATCGGATGTCAGAAAACGGCCTAAATCGAGGTTGCCGTCATAGGGGATGTACACCGGCACACCGTCAAAAAAGACGGGAACCTGACGGCTGTCAAAACCGCGTACTTTCACCTGCTGCTCATTGCGGTTGCCCGACTTTTGCAGCACCACGCCGGGGACGACGCTTAGCGCCTGCGCCACGTTTTGTTTATCCAACTGTTGGATCGTTTCCTGGCCGAGAACCGTAGTGGTTGCCGCAGAGGCCGGGCTTGACCAGACGGTCATGGTTTCGCTTTCTTGCCCAGCAAAAGCACTGTGCGCGAAAGCAAACGACAGGGCTGTGTAAAGACAACTTTTGTTGAAATTCATTATTGTTAGTCCATTTTTTAATGTTATATGCCACGTGCGTCCGGGCTCAGGCTAACTTTGATATCCGCAGGTGGAGCGTAATAAGGTGCGGAAGTGATAAAGAGCCTGATGCCACAGTCGAGATAACTCGCCAGCGAGGCGAGGGTAATGCCGCCAGTCAGCGCCAGCGTGCAATGAGGGGCCAGTGAAGGTGCCTGACGGGCAATGTCTGTCGCCTGCTCAGGGGTGAATTTGTCGAGTTGCAGAACATCGGGCGCGGCGCGTAGCGCGGCTAATGCTTCATCTGGCGTATCCGCTTCGACGACGATCTTTTTTTCTGGCGCATGGCTGCGTAAGCGCGCAACCGCGTTTGTCCAGTCGTTTGGGTTGGTAAGAAAACGGCGGTGATTAGCGAACAGCAGCACCGTTTCGGCGCATCCTCCGCGATGAATAATGCCCCCGGCAGCGAGTATTGCCTGAGTCGCCAACGAACGCGTGCCGGGAATGGCTTTGCGGGTGCAGGCAATCTGCCCATCAGGATAGCGTTGGCGCAGTTGGCTCAACATGCTCTCAAGATAGCCCGAAACTCCGCAGCTCCACTCCAGAACGTTTTGTACCGCTTTCCAGCCCTGATGTAGTGCCGCCGCATTTCCGTGCGCACAAATTATTCTCTGTCCCGCGCTCGCTCGTTCGCCATCGGCCATAATATCGCTGACGGTTATGCCCAATGATGTCAGCATTTGTCTGGCAACAGCGGTGCCGCTAACGCACCCACCCTGGCGATGGTAAAACTCCATAACGCCGGGCTGTGCGCCAATTCCCAACGCGCGGGTAGTCAGATCGCCGCCCTGAATATCTTCCAGCAGCAGCGCGTCGGTTTGCGCCTGCGAAAAGTAGATCATCGCAGCGCCTCCCGCGGCACACTGTCCCACCAGATAAGCGCCCAGTCACGGCTGGCGGGGGCAATCGCGCGTGGATCCTGCTGCTGATACCAGGTTTCCAGACGTTCGACCTCGTCGGCGCTTAGTTCGCCCATACTCCAGCGCACGTTTTCCAGAAAGCGCGTCCAGGTACTGTTGTCCTGCTGACAGTTGGGGCCGCGGATAAAATCGACGTGCGCGTGGATCCCCATCTGATACAGGACATTAAGCGCATAGATATAGTTGGGAAGCTCAATCACCTCGCGGCCCAGCGCACGTTGAATGGAGGGGGAAACGAAAGATGAACTGACGAGATGGGTGGTGTAAACCCGCAGCCGGGCCTGATTATTCAGTTTGGTCATTGCCTGGCGCATATCGGCAACCAGCGTAGAGCGCGAGGCGACGGCGATATCGCACTGGGGTAAATCATCCCAGTGTTCTTCCCAGGCCCGCTGCACTCACTGTACGTGACGGGCGTTCATTTGCACAGCGCGGCGGGCAGCAACGCTCAGCATTCCCTGGCTGTAATCTACGCCGTAAATTATTGGTATCTTTTTAGCCAGCGCCAGCGAGACCGTACCGGGACCGCAGCCCATATCAAATAGTGACTCCGCTCCTTGCAGGTCGATTTTCCCCAACAGCTGTAGCAAATAGCTGTCGGTTAATGAGGCGCAATTCTCCGCCATTTTTTCCGCACGTTTATCCCAGTGCTCCGGCTTTTTCTCGGTTCTGTTCGCCAGTTGTAACTGTTTACGGTAAAGATCGGCAAAATCAATGTCGTCAATGAGCATTCTTATTCCTTAATTGTGAGAGCCAAAGAGGTGGTGGGCAATTTGTGACGGTGTAACGTGATACAGTGCAGCCAGGCGATCGGTGGCGAGCTGGTGTTCAGGAAGCCCCTGCGACACCTCACCGTTCGGTTCAACGCGTACCACGCTGTCGGCGATTGCCCGGGCGTGCAACGGATGATGCGTAGACATCAGCAGGGCCATACCCGAATTTTTCAGCGTCACCAGCGTGTCGAGCAGACGGATCTGATGCCCAAAATCCAGGCTGGAAGCGGGTTCATCCAGCAACAAAAGGCGCGGACGTTGCGCCAGAGCGCGGGCAATCAATACCAGTTGGCGCTCTCCGCCGCTCAGAGTGTTCCAGCGCCGGGGCGCCAGGTGAGAGATCCCCAGCATCGCCAGTTGTTGATGAGCAATTTCGTGTTCTTTAGCCCCGGGAACCGCAAATGCCGCCAGTTGCGGGGCCAGCCCCATCATCACCATGTCCAGCGCAGTGAAGGCAAATGCGCCGTCATGCGCCTGAGGAACCCAGGCGATAGCGGCGGCGCGTTGCCGATCGTTGAGATGATTTATGGCGATGCCATCAAGAAGAATGTCACCGTGAAGCGGCGAAAGAACGCCGAGAATGGTGCGCATCAGGGTGGTTTTTCCGCTACCGTTGGCACCAAGCAGACAACAGACGGAGCCGGGCGGAACCTGAAAGGAGACATCGCGTAGCACGGGCTGTTGACTGTGGTATCCCAGCGACGCCTGGCGCACGATTAATAGCGTCATGGTCGATTTCCTCGCAGCAAAAGCAGCAAAAAGAACGGTGCGCCAATAAATGCAGTCAGGATCCCCAGCGGAATTTCCGTGCTGCTCAGCGTACGGGCGAGGGTATCGGTGAGCAGCAGCAAAATGGCGCCGACTCCCATGGAAACCGGCAGTAGTTGCTGGTGGTTATTGCCACTGAGGAGTCGGCCGATATGTGGCACAACCAGCCCAATCCAGCCGATGATGCCCGCGATGGCGACGGTGCAGGCGGTGATTAACGTTGCGCAGACGATCAGTCCCAGACGTAGTCGGGCGACGTTGATGCCAAGCGATCGTGCTTCATCATCCGAAAGGGTGAGCAGGTTCATGCGCCAGCGCAGCAGCAATAGCGGGACCAGTCCTGCCAAGATCAGCGGTGCCGAGAACCACAGATCGTGCAGCGTAATCGTTGATAAACCGCCGAGCAGCCAGAAAGTGATGGAGGGAAGTTGGGTATACGGGTCGGCCAGCGTTTTGATGAGTGAAATTCCCGCGCCGCATACCGTGCCCAGCGCAATCCCGACCAGCACCAGCGTTAACACCGGGTCGTGGCGCTTGACTCGCCGGGTAATCAACCAGACACCGGCGACCACGAATAAACCACCCGTGAACGCATACAGTTGAATAAACAGGATCGGTAATCCAAACAGGATTGCCGTACAGGCACCTAAACCGGCACCCGCCGCCACGCCGAGGATATCCGGTGAGACTAGCGGGTTGCGGAACATGCCCTGATAGGTGGTTCCTGCGCCTGCCAGCGCCGCGCCGAGCAGCAATGCAGCCAGAATGCGCGGCAGGCGGATTTGCCAGAAGACGATTTTGTCCTGCATCGGGACGTCATCAGTACCTGTAATAAGATTCACAACCTGTTGCGCATCCAGGCGGTACGCGCCCGATACCGCAGCGACGCTCGCGCAAAGCACCACCGCAGCAATCATCAGAAAACCGAGGGTAGATGTTTTCATCAGACTGCCACCAGACGTTGATACTGTGCATCGCTTAGCGTGGTATGCCAGAACAGTTCGCTGTAGCGCTGCATATCGGCTTTAAAGCTCTTGTTAACCTGCGGTTCAAGCCAGGCGTGCAGGCGGCGTAACCCCAGTAAACGGTTGATGCCAGGAGGTGCATCCAACCAGCCAAACGGCAGACCGCTGAGAAACAGAATGCGCCGGTCAGCAACCGCTTTGACCCCTTGCCAGATCGGATCTTCTCGTAGGTGCTGCGCTGTCATCGCATCCTGCACCAAAATAATATCGGGCTGCCAACTGAGCAGATTTTCCATTGAAACCTGTGTGAGCCCCTGTCTTCCGGGGATGTGCGCCACATTCTGTAGCCCCAGCAGTTCTGCCGCTTCGGTATGCAAAGAACCTTGTAAACCTGTCTCCAGTCCTCTGGCACCGCGCGCGGCATAAAAACGCAGATTCGCTGCAGCTGTATGCGAGAAAGCTATTGCATTATCGATAAATCGACGGGCCAGCGCGGCCTGCATTGCAGTACGCGAGACGATGCCCAATGCTTCACCGGCTGCGCGCAACTGTTCTGGGGTATGGCGCAGTTCGCCGTTAATCAGCAGCCAGGGAATGTGAGTTTGTGCGCTCACTTGTCTGGCCTGAGAAAGCCAGGTTTCATCGGCATTGCCGCAGTCAACAACCAGGTCGGGTTTAAGCGCCAGTAACGCTTCAAGTGATAGGGTACTGGCGCGTCCTGCCAGCCTGCCCAGTTTCGGCAATGCCCGAATATCATCGTGGAACGGGATGGCGGTCTGGTGAGATAAATCAAAGGAGGAAAGCCCTACCAGTTTTTCCGGCGCGACGGCCAGCAGCAGCATGTCAGCGGGCGCCCCCGCGCTGACCACGCGTTGGGTTATATTCGGCCCTGGCGAGCCTCCAACGGCAACGGTTAGCGGCGTTTGCGCCAATGCGGGAAGATGGCGTAGCAGCAGTGCAGATGCCACGAGTTGGGCAAACATCCGTCTTGTCAGTGCCATTATCAGTATCCTGAAGGTTACAAATTCGCTATATATTTACATATACATCGAATAAAAACATGTTCAGAATCAAATTCTCGCGGATGAAAACACCGGATACCCCATAAGGGCTAGAGGGGATAGAGGCAGCTTAAATAGCGAAAAATATGACAGAAAAATCCGCGACGAAGCGCGGATTCGGGGAGTAAAACGGCTCAGGTAATGATGTTATGGCGTCGGTTGAGTCTGTTTTTTAGGCTCGGCTGGTGGTGTACTTGTCGGTGTTGGCCGCGATGCGGGTACGCTGTCACAGGGCTTCTCTTTGGCGCAGATCAGGTCAAGCATTTTTAGCGTGACGCCGTTGGTCCAGCCAAAACCATCCTGCAATGGATATTCCCCGCCACCACCGCCGGTGCCGGTGGTGCTCACGTCATATTTTTCAACCAGCTTTTTCTCTCGATCGTAGGTGTGCTGCACATTGGTAAGGAATCGCCAGGTCACATCCATCGCAACGTTATCCTGACCGTAATTCTGTAACCCGGATGCTGCGACCCACTGGAGCGGGGCCCAGCCGTTGGGGGCATCCCACTGCTGGCCGCTTTTCACCGACGTGGTAGCAAGGCCGCCCGGTTGCAGCAGATGTGCCTGGGTGGCTATGGCGACTTTACCGGCGCGATCTTTTGCCGCCGCATTGACATACAGCGGGAACAGGGCGGCGGCCGTGAGCTGATTGCGTACTTTATGGCTTTTCAGATCGTAGTCGGCATACCAGCCTTCTTTGTCGTTCCACAGGTACTTTTCGATCCCTTTTTGTCGGGCATTAGCGAAGCCATCGTACTGCGCCGCTTTGGCATCATCACCGGCAGCCTTGCTGGCGAGGGCGATCATTTTTTCCATTTTGTACATCAACGCATTGAGATCGACTGGAACGATGCTGGTGGTGCGCAGAGTGCCCAGCTGATTAGGATTGTCCATCCAGCGGGAGCTAAAATCCCAGCCGGACGCAGCCGCTGAACGCAGGTCGCGGTAGATTTCTGTGGCAGGGCGATTTGGGTTGCTTTTAGCGGTGGCGATATCCTCTACCCAGGACTCTGGCCTCGGCGTATCGCGGTCATCCCAGTAGCGGTTCAAAATGGTACCGTCATCCAGTTTAACCACACGCTTATTTTGCTGACCGGGCTGGAGTGTTTCGACACCTTCCATCCAGTAACTGTACTCTTTGAGCATCTGTGGGAGGTATTTTTTCAGCGCGTCATTCCCGTCGTGCTGCGCCAGCAGTTCAACCATAAAGGCAAAGAACGGCGGTTGCGAACGGCTCAGGTAGTAGGTGCGATTGCCGTTAGGAATGTGTCCCCAGGAATCAATCTCGTAAGCGAAGTTTGCCACCATATCCGAGACCTTATCCCAGTGATTGCTTTCGGCAAGCCCCAGCATGGTGAAATAGCTGTCCCAATAATATATTTCGCGAAAACGCCCGCCAGGCACCACATACGGCTCTGGAAGTGGCAGTAGCGAGTCCCATTTTTCAGCGTCAGTTGTCGAGCGGGTGAGGACCGGCCACAGTCCGTCAATATGTTCGCGTAATGATTGCCCGGCCGGGGGAACGTATTTCTCGCCTTCTTTCGGCAAGGTGAAATTCACCTCCACAAAATGGCGTAAGTCGAATCCGGACTGATTTTTCTGCATCCGGTAATCGGCAAGGATCATGAGAGGATCGCTGTTAGGAACTGCGTCAGCAAAGGTTTTCTGGTCTGGAAACAGTTTAGCCGTTTGTACATCGTTAAACAGAGGTCCAAGCAGGATATCTGGCGGCTGCGGTGTAGCGGCTGGCGCGTCTTCTGCATTGACGGCAAAAGAGGAAAGGGCAAAAAAGGTACTGGCGAGAGTCAGTTTTATTGCAACAGAAAGCAGGCCTGGATGGCGAGTTGCAGGCGTTATCATCGGTTAATCTCCTTAGCGGTGTGCCGAAGTAGCGGCATTTACCATGAGAAAACCTTAGTTCAGGATCGACCGTTGCGCGTGATCGACACCCCATTTTGCGAACAAACAGACATTTCCCGACGCGAATAGGGAAGAAGCACACCCTTTGTCGAAAAGGGTGTGCTTCGGTATCAGTTTGCGCGGGTTATCCGCTGTGTGACACAGTCAATGGTCAGAGTATCGCCCATCTTTATGCTATCGAGAGCAGCGCCTTGCTGACACATCCAGCACAGACCCATTTCACGAGCGATAATCGCCGGATGAGAGGCTTCGCTGCCGTCCCGCAGGCAGATACCTTTGATGGTCTTCGGATCGAGTTGCAGTACCGTAGACGGATAAATGACATCAGCGACCAGGATAGTGGGGCGCAAGAACGCGGGAATTTGTGCGCTCTCTCCCGTCAAATGTTGCAGTGAACGAGACAGCAAATCTTCAATATCAATGTATCGCGCCTGCAGATAAGGGTCATCGAGCTGTAAATACTGCTGGCTGAGATCGCTCAGCACCTGATGCCAGGCCCAGGCGGCGCTGCATTGTTTTTCACGCATTACATCGCAGGCCATTTCAAACAGTTCAGGATCGTCCAACAGCGTGTGGTGACCGGAGAAGATGGCGGCGATATCTGCGGAATATCGTTCTTCAGCAAGAGCGGTGAGTTTGCTCAGATCGTTCAGCGTACTTTGGATGGCGGTCTGTAATCGCTGCTGCTCAGCCTGCAGTGATGCGGCGGACTGCGGGTTTACCTTTGGCGAGAACGGCGTGTGACAAAATGCCGTCCCCGTGACTTTTGAGGGAGCCAGAGTTGCCTTGTTATCAGTATGCGCGGGCTCGAGCGATTCACCAAAATTCTCTGCCGCCAACTGTTTAAATGCGGCCAGCGCATCCTCTGCCTGTTCGCCCTTAGCAATCAGGCGTAGCGTGTCATTACAGCGTACCTGCAGCAGGGCTATTTGATTCAGGCTATCAGGGACCACACACTTGCCGTTTTTCTCCAGCCACATGTCGGCGTTAAAACCAGACAACGCAGAAACCAGCCGCGAAGCCGGGCGGACGTGGATGCCGTTAGGGTTTTTCACCACAATGGCAACAGAACGGGCATCAGCGTCGGGAGACAGTTCTGCGGATGCGGGTTTCGCTGCGGATGGCGAAGGTAAACCCAGTTGTTCACATTTGGCGTCGAGGGCGTTCATGGCATCACGGATAACCCGATCGATATCAGCACCTGCGGCGGCGCTAACCGTCGCGGCCAGTGTGCCTTCAACCAGTGGTGCTGCGCACAAACGCACTTTGGCGGCAATGTTAGGGTCGAGCAGTTCCAGCGCGGTTTCCGCACTCAGTAATGCACTACCGATATCCATCATCACCAGCACGTGGTCCGTATCGGCCACGGACTCGATGGCTTCCATCACCTTAATCGGATCGGTGCCAATCGGATTCTCAGGATCGTCAATGCCTGCGGCAATGGCGATTTTGCAACCATCACCCATTAACATCTGCCGGGCCAGCACGCCGACGCCTTCGCCCAGTTGGGCGCTGTGAGAAACAATAACCAGGTTTACCATCGCTTTATCCTTACTCTCTGGACGCCTGAGCCAGCATTTGCATCATAAACATGACCGACGTTGCGCCGGGATCCTGATGCCCAATGCTGCGCTCACCTAGATAGCTGGCGCGGCCTTTGCGAGCCTGCATGGTGATGGTGCTTTGCGCTGCGACTTCCGCTTGTTGGCTTGCCGCTTCCAGAGCTGCCTGGACGCTCAGCTTCTGTTCGCATGACTGGCGTAAAGACTCCACTACCGGCAGCCAGACATCGCACATGGTTTTATCGCCAGGTTCAGCCTTACCGCGGCTAATCACACCTTCTGCACCATCACGAATCATTTGATACAGCTCTTCAAGCGTCAGGCTTTGATGAGCCTGAGTCACCTGGGCGGCGCGGATAAAAAACGTGCCAAACAGCGGTCCACTGGCCCCGCCGACGCTTGAGAGCAGCACCATACCGGTGTTTTTCAAAATAAAGCCGATGTCTTTGTCCGCGATGGAAGGCAGCTTTTCAACGACTTTGCTGAAACCACGATGCATGTTCAGACCGTGGTCGGCATCGCCGATCTCCCGGTCAAGTCCGGTGAGAAAATCACTTTCAGTGGTGAATATCTCACCGCAGCGATAGAGCCAATTAACAATCTGTGTTCTGTTGAGGGACATCATGAATCTCCTTATTTACCCCAGTTGAGAGCAGGGGTGTGAACCGGTGCATCCCATAAGTTCAGCGTTTCGTCATCCACCTGTAACAGGGTGATGGAGAAGCCGGTCATATCCAGAGAGGTACAGTAAGAACCGATCAGGTTGCGCTCAATGACGATGCCTGCATCCTGGCAACGGCTTTCGAGGCGGTTATACACGCCGAAGAGTTCAGACAACGGCGTCGCACCGAGATTATTGACCAGCGCAATAACCCGATCGCCACTTTGTAACGCGCGCTTGCTTTCTTTACCTTCATGCCACGCGCCCTGGACGTTGTCCCAGTGGCGGAGCGTACGGCTGTAGTTACCGTTTTCCAGCAGGGTATCGAACATTTCATCAACGGTCTGATCGAGAGAGGTGAAGGTGCGGCGGTCAATGCCCGGTTCCCCGTGGATACCTACGCCAAACTCCATCTCGTTATCCTGTAACGTGAACGACGGTTGTCCGGCTGCAGGAACGGTACAGGCGCCAATGGCTATGCCAATGGAGTGGCCCTGGTTATTCAGCTTACGACCCAGCGCCGCACAGGCTTCCAGCGAGTCACCGCGTTCGGCGGCCGCGCCGACCAGTTTTTCGATCAATACGGTATTAGCCACACCACGACGTCCGGCGGTATACAAACTGTCTTTCACCGCCACATCGTCATCCACCACCATGGTGGTGACTTTGACGCCGCTTTCGTGCAGCAGCTCGGTAGCGGTTTCGAAATTAAGAATGTCGCCGGTATAATTTTTGATTATCAGCAGCACGCCTTCGCCGCCATCAATTTGCATGGCGCATTCGAACATTTTATCCGGCGTGGGGGAGGTAAAAATCTCACCCGGGCAGGCACCGGAGAGCATGCCCTGACCAATGTAGCCGCAATGCATAGGCTCGTGCCCGCTGCCGCCGCCGGAAAGCAGCGCCACTTTGCCCATCACCGGTGCATCTGCGCGGGTGACATACACTGGGTCCTGATGCAGTGCCAGGGAAGGATACGCTTTCGCCAGTCCGGCGAGTTGTTCATTCAGTACGTCTTCAACACGGTTGATCAATTTTTTCATTATTTATGCTCCGCAGACAGTCCTGGATGGCTGCCAAATTCGGGCAGGCATCTGATGTAGGGTATCGGTTTGTACAACGCTACGGCGACCGCTCGCTGCCGATAAGGTAATTTTGCACACGGGTATGCAAAAGAAAATTGCTGTGAAGAGCGTTTCAATACGAAACATAGCAGCATAATAATGTTCCGTATTGGAACGTCATGGTGCATAAAACAGCGAAAGTGAGAGGTCGGGCGGTATTTGTGCGGAAAGTTTTTGAACGATTTTTTATGGAAAACAAACCACCTGCAGAACAGGTGGTTTGTAGGCATGGTCGATTTCGGCGTTAACCCGGATAAATTCCGCGATCTTTTCGTGCCAGCAGAATGCGTTCGCAGGCAACGATGTAGGCTGCGGTACGCAGGGAGCAGGATTTCTCAGCTGCTTTTTCCCAAACATGCACCATCGCATCAGTCATAATTTTGTCCATGCGATTGTTGATCTCTTCTTCACTCCAGAAGAAGCTTGCCATATCCTGAACCCATTCGAAGTAGCTGACGGTTACGCCGCCGGCGTTACAGACCACGTCAGGCACAACCACGATACCACGGCTTGCCAGCACATCATCGGCATCCGGATAGGTTGGGCCGTTAGCGCCTTCAAGTACCAGTTTACAGTTCAAGGTTTCCGCACGGTGACGGGTGATCTGACCCTCGAGCGCGGCCGGAATAAGAATATCCATATCCAGGCTCCAGAAGGCCTCGCTGGCGATGGTTTCAGCGCCCGGGAAACCGGCAATCTGTTTGTGCTCTAACTGCCAGGCAGACAACGCGGTCATGTCGATACCTGTGGAGTTAAACAGCGTAGCGGTGTGATCCTGAATCGCGACTACGCGTGCACCAGCTGCCGCGAACAGTCGGGCTGCTTCGCTGCCGACATTACCAAAACCTTGCACTGCAACGCGAGCACCTTCAACTTCGATGTTGGCACGGCGCGCGACTTCCAGACCGCTGACGAAAACGCCGCGACCGGTGGCTTTATCACGACCTAATGAACCGCCAAGGTGAATAGGTTTACCGGTGACCACGCTGGTCACGGTGGTGCCGTGGTTCATGGAGTAGGTATCCATCATCCAGGCCATGACTTTTCCGTTAGTACCTACATCCGGCGCAGGAATGTCTTTCTGCGGCCCAATGATAATGCCGATTTCGCTGGTATAACGACGCGTTAAACGCTCCAGTTCGCCTTCAGACAGCGAGAACGGATCGACGCGCACTCCACCTTTGGCACCGCCGTACGGCAGGTTCAACGCTGCGCATTTGATGGTCATCCATGCGGACAGGGCCATCACTTCATTAAGATCAACATCAGGATGATAACGCACACCGCCTTTGCCCGGCCCGCGGGAGAGGTTATGTTGCACGCGATACCCTTCAAAATGACGGATAGTGCCGTCATCCATCTGCACCGGGATGTCGACAATCAGCGCGCGTTTTGGGTGGCGCAGGGTATCCACCCAATGGGAAAGTTCGCCCAGGTAAGGGGCCACACGCTCGATTTGTTGCAGGTAGGTATTCCAGGCAGATGTGCTGCTATCTGAAGCGTAAGATAACTTATCCATGATAAACCTTAGTTATAAAAGTAATATGTTCTTAATTTGGCCGTGGTATACAGTGAATCTCACCATATAAACCTAAATTTAACATTTTTTTCATAGAAGGGCCTGCCCGGCCAGCACGAATTATCGCCATGATTAGTATGGGCTTTAACTTGCGATTGAATAGTTATTCTTTTTTTTGCTTGTATCTGGGTTGTTTTGCAGGGTGCGTAATTTAATATGCAGAATATATAAAAATCGTAATTTGTTAGATTTATGACGCACCTCTAAAAGTAAATAATTTGATAACAAAATGTATTTGCTTTATTGCGGTTAAGATGAGGTCAGTAGGTCACGGCGATGGTAACGGTATCGGCATAGTTGTCTGGCGTGTAGTTCGCGCTGGGGACGGTGGCGTAAACCGGGTAGGTAGTTGTTGTCCCCGTACCGTTGCCCGCGACGGTATTGAGTGATGTATTGCCCCAGACCGTACCGGAAGGACCTGGCGTCGAACTAAGCTGGTAGGGGACTTTATCCGTATTTGACCCCGTGCCCGCCATCACGCCGCTGCCTGCCGTATTTCCGTTGGAGGGCTGAAGCCCGATGGTGTAAGGCGTGTTATTGGAACATGCTACGCCCACGGTATTTGAAGCCGTAAGGTTACGCCCGGTTGCCCTGGCTGGCGCAAAGCTAATATCGGTTGCAGAGGTGATATTGCACTGTTTGCTTACGGTCGCCGATACGGTGAAAGGCAGCCTGGCGGCAACCGTATCGCCACAGGTTGTTGGCGGGAAAAGCAATCCGGGATTGAGAGTGACAAGGGCTGTTGCCGTCGTATAGTTATCCTGATAATTTCCGGGGACGGCTGCGGTTTGTGGTGTGACGATCTGCGCCGATACCGTGAGTGAACCCGTCACTGGCGTCAGATTCAGCAGGTTAAGCTGTACCATGGGAAAAGTGGTTCCCGACTGATACTGGCTGCCCCAAACTTTGGTGCGCCCGCTATCCTGGTAAAGCTGGTATGCCAGTGTACTGGCAGGCGTTCCGCTTAATGACATATTTCGCGGTGTCACCTGGCCGCTGACGGCCGAGGCGCCAATATTAAAACAGAGATTGATCCCTGCCAGCGCGTCACCAAGCTCTTTGGTGCAGGTGTAACTGAACGTCATTGATGACGTTGCGCCTGTTGCAGACAGTGGATTGACCGAACCTAAATTTATGGGTTGCACATTGCTCACCGAACAGGTAACCGCATGGCTAATAGCCGGACAAAAAAGTACGGCAGCGATGAGAAGCAGATGTCTTAACCTCATGAACGTACTCCTGTTAGTGTGGGCGACAAACCAGTGGGCCTATTTGCATAATCCCCTTTGCTGACACGGGATAGTCAAATTGCACGCGACAACTACCGGTGTCCGTATCAACGCGCAGCGTGTTGTGCTGCTCCAGGGTGTCGAACCAGGTCATCCCATCAAAGCCAACGACAGACGACTGTCCTTTTCCGTTGATGGCGTAAGCCATGCTGCCTTCAGGAATTGGCTTACCCTGATTGTCGACGAGGATAACCTGCGCAGCACGTACGGGGGTGATGCCAAAACTAACCAAAGTGCCGGAACGATCGGCAGGCGTGGCATTCGTCTCAACGCGTGCGATCCGCATATTGGTGGGGAGATCCATCGGGTCAATACTGATCAGGTTTTTTTGATAACTGTTGAGCGGCGTGACCAGCAGTAGTCCCTGGTCATCGCTGCGACCAATCAGGTTATTTTGCAATTTGACTGGAACATCTGGCACGCCGTCAGTTGAGACGACGGCAAAACCATTGTTGATTTCCCTGGCTGCAAACAAGCCGCCTCCCATGGTCACCAGCGATCCGGTTGCGCCTGCGTAGCCGTAATGGTTATCTGGTAAACGGCTGAATCCCGCGTACGCTTTACCATAACGCCCCAGATATCCTACTTCTCCCAGGCCACTTTGTCGGGAAGCCTGCTGACTGGCGGCCAGATTCCAGCCCCAACCGCCGTCGGCAGGTGGCGTCTTGCTGGCGTTGAGCTGATAGCCGGTTTCATCGTTGGTGCGTTGTAGCGTGCTGCTGGCGCTCAGATTGTTATCAGTGGTAATCGTTACCATCAGATAGAGACTGCGATCGCGGTTATCGTCAATGTTCTGGTTGAATCCGGCATTCAGTGAGATGTTGTCTGTAACGGATTTGAACCAGCTGGCGTTAGCGTAGCGCACCGCATTTTCGTGTGGATAACGAAACTGCAGGTAACTCAGGCTGACATTTCCGACAGATTCCAGCGAATAGCCAATGACCGTGTTGCTGTTAAGCGTTGGGGGCGGCTCACCATAATGGGTGGCGACATCGCGGTAATCGCCAGAAGTTGCCGTGGTACTGGTACTGAAATTAAACCGTTCGCCGGACCAACGATAACCAAAACTGTACAGAAATCCGTTCTGCCCTGAATCGCTACTTGCGGCAAGTGATGTCGAAAATGTGCCGCTGCGGGTTCCCGGGATCCAGTCGTTACTGAAGCCTGCGTTAATCAGTCCATCGCTGGTTTCCGCGTGAGCCCCGGCGGTCAACGTATTGCTAAACCCGCGACGCCATGTAGCGCTCAATACCGGTGCGCTGGCATAATCAAAAGAGGAATAACCATAATTTTCGCGTACCGTGCCCAATTCTGCCGACCAGGCGGTTAATCCTTCCCGCAGGAGTTGTTGATCGTTGTAGAACGAGAAATTTTGTACGCTCGTTCTGCCCAGCGCGTCTGTCATCATCACCTGACCCGTTCCCGCGCCGCTGATGTTAGGCATGGTGTTGATCTGAAAACTACCTGCGGGGACTTCTCCGTTGTAGTACCTGACACCGTCCACGTACAGCTCAACGTTTGATGGCAACGTCGCGGATCCCAGATATGCAGGGAGCGGGGTGGTTGGCATATAGGGCTGTAAACCAAAATCGGTGCCTATCTGAATGCCGCCAATACGCGTAGGTCGGGACCAGATGAGTGAGCTTGTCAGGGTATCGCCAACGGTTAACGCCAACATCGTATCAGGAAATGAGGTACGCCAGCTGGTATCAAGGCGCTCAAAGCTGTTATCGGCGTATTCCTCAGTGGAGTACTGCGTCAACTGGGTGGTGCTGAGCACGCCGGCAGCATTGAAGGCGCGAAGTTCACTGAAGGTATTTATTGCGCTCTCATCCCCCTGCTGGGTATAGATATCATAATTGAGCAGCGCTCCGCGTGATGTTGTTGCCGTTGGCGCGGTTTCGGTAGGCGAGTTAAGCTGCGTGGTGGCAAGATCGAGTGAACTAAGTGGCGCAGTAAGCGAGAGCGTTTGCAACTGAACGTTGTAGTCAATGGTTAGCTGGGGGATATCGTTCAGGCAGACGGCGTTAGTGGCGTCTGGAGCAAAGCGAAAGCCCATTTTACTCAGGGTATCAGCTCCCGCATAAAGCTTTCCATTATCGTAGCCAAAATGTACCAGCCCAACGGGATTCCCATTCAAGGTGACATCGAGATACAAATCGACTCCCGTAATTTGTGAGGTGCTATTAATAACACCATTCTCACTCTGGTTATTATTCAGCGTTTGTGCGCAAACCATTCCCGATATTAATACTCCATTGAGAAAGCAATATTTCACCAGAAGCCAGAGTCTGTTACAGATCTTGTACTGTTTTTTGGCCATTGATTGTGACTTCAATTTTCCCGCCATAATGGTTATTACTGGCCGACGGGGAGACTATCCAGCGCATTGTTGAGCCTGGTAAAACGTAGCCTAATAGTCCGGGTGTAATGACTTTTTTAGTACCGTCAGGGCTTATAAATGTTGCAGCAGATAACTGTGCATGCCCATTTCCCTGATTACTGACTTCAATAAATTTTTTGCCATCCAGTTGTTGTAATTTCCATTGCAGTTTTGCCTGCGTTTGTGCCGCTGATGTTGGCTGAATGAAAACGGGAACGGAATAATGCAGCACAAACTGAAGCTTATTTTTTTCAACTTTTGCAGGCGGTAACTCATCTATCGACAAACGATAAGCGTCTTCGGCATGTGCCGAGGGAGGGCTTGTGCGAATAACTCGAATCAACTGACGTTCTCCAGGGGCTAATGCCAACATCGGCGGGCTTATCACCAGCCCCTGAGAGGGGGAAAGTTTGTTGTCATAAGCACTTTGACTCCAGCGAAAAACCCGAACCTGGGCATTGAGCACATTTTCACCTGCGTTACTCAGCCAGATACCATCGGCATTTTGCGTCGCTTGCAACGTTAACGTGACCGGGGCTATTTGCAGCCCACTGGCGGTGGCAAGGTTGGCGCTCGCAACCATCCCTAGCAGGCATGCGCAGGCACACTGCTTAACAGGCAGTTTTACTCTCATTTAGCTTCCTGAAGTTAGTAGTTAACGTTAACCGTTACCGTGTCGGCATAGTCGTCAGGAGTGAAGTTGGCGCTCGGTGCGGTGGCATAAACAGTAAAAGTTTGCACCAGACCGGTCCCTGTCGCTGCTACGCCATTCCCAGGTGCGGTGTCGGTGGCGGTATTTCCCCATACCGGACCTGTTGCTGACGTGCGATTTAGCTGATAGGGCACTTTATCGGTATTGGTGGCAGCGTTAGCCACAGAGGACATAGCGCCCGAGCCCGTCGTCGTCCCTCCATTGGCAGCCGACGGCGCCAGGCCGATAAAATAGGGCGTGGTTTTTGAGCAATTAATTGAAATAGTGTTGCTTGCACTGGTGTTTGTCGCCGTGGTATTCACCGGACCAAGTGTGATATTTGAAGCCGAACCCGCAGTCACGGTACAGGCCTTTTGAATCGTCATCAGCACCTGAAATGTTCCGTTAACGGTTGCTGCATTTGCCACAGAGATAATGGAAAAGGCGCAGCAACAAAGAATTAAGCGTTTGTCTAAGACTAGAGCCATATCCTTTACCTTTTTCAAATAACCACATTTATTACTTTAGAAAAACAATAATGTGGCGCAAGAAGACATAATTTAACCCTAGAATAAGTATTAGGTGTACGCCAGTTGATCTAATGAATTTTACTTAGGAAAAAGGTGATGTCGTCGACAAAAAAATAATACCAACGGGTGAGTATGTTGTTTTATTTTTATGCTATAGCGGGTGTTAAGTCAGGAGAATAGGGGGCAACATATTCCTTGGATGGTACTCAAAATAACCACCCAAAAAATGAGAGTTGTATGATTTATCTTACACGTATTACGTAATGGCTACGGGCTGTGGAAAATGACCTTATAACCTTGCTCATTCCAGTGTTGTAGCAGTTCATTTTGTCTGCGGGTTGGCGCGATACCGGTCCAGACAAAAAGCGTTTGCCCAGGGAAAAGTTCAGGTCTTGGCGATTCAATGGGTTCAGCCAGAACGGCAATATGCCAACCAGATTGCGATAAACGCCAGGCTTCGAGCCACAGACGGGTTCTGTCTTCAACATCCCAGGCCATCAGCAGAGCATCCTTTCCTGACTTGCGCCGCGTTTCAGACAGCAGTGTTGCAACATATTCAATCAATGCGCCATCAAGCATGCTGTTCATTATGCGGGATGTATTATGGTCAAGTATCAGCCGTTGACGTACGGGAAGATAAACGTGATCAATCAGCGCATCTACGGGATGAACGCGACCGAGTGCGGTAATTTTGGCTCGCAGCTTCGGTGGATGCGCCATGCGAAGAATGCTCATCATCTCTTCTTGTAATTGATTCCAGTCGTCGTCAGCTTGACGGATACTGGTTTCCAGCAATGCCTTAACTTTGCCAACAGGTATGCCATTGCTAATCCAACGTTTTATTTCTTCAATACGCTGAATATCTTCTTCATCAAAGAGTCGGTGGCCACCTTCACTGCGTTGAGGTTTGAGTAAACCGTAACGTCGTTGCCATGCCCGAAGGGTGACAGGATTTATACCGCAACGTTCTGCGACATCCCCAATGCTGTAATAAGCCATAGTTCCCCCGGACACTCCTGATTCTCCGTCACCGATATGCGGTTCCTGCTACTTTGTACAACATTCATCAAATTGTACAAAACATATATAAGATTTTAGCAAAATTAAGATTTACTTTACTATCATACAAGGAGTAAATGCTGTTTTTTTATGTTCAGCATGAGGGCGGTTGTGGTGATTGTTGATTTATAACAATGCGTTAGTTATTTTGACGCTGAGAAATCATTTTTCTCTGGCCATGCAACAGATGGAATACCATTCAGGCAGGCTTGTGCAAAAAGGTTACCCTGGAAGATTTCAATGCCCGCGGATTCAAGCCACATCCACTCTTCGGGTTTTTCAACGCCGACTGCGGAAATCATAATTTCCAGTGACGCGCAGCATTTGATAATTGCCTGAATGATAGCCTGCCGCGGTCCACTTTTATGCACATCCGTGATCAGCTCGCGGCTTATCTTAATTCGGTCGGGTTGAAAACGAGACAGAAGCTGAAGCCCGGCAAAACCTGCCCCAAAATGATCTATCGCCACACAGATCCCCGCAGCCTTGAGTGACTTCACGGCCTGCGCGAACGTATCAAAGCGAGAAATAACTTCACTTTCGGTAAACTCTACAATGATTTGTTCAGGCACTAGCCCGTGCGCAGCGATTTCGTTTATAAGAAAGCTGACTGCATTGGGTTTGTTTACCAGGGTCATGGGGAGCAGATTGACTGACAGCATTTTGTCGTTAAGTCCCAGTGCGCTTGCCATTGCAAAAGCAGTCTTTTTGCTCTGCAGATCCGCGGTATACAGTTCCTCAGGATTTAAGTTGTCAAAATAAGTTGCGGGCGTTTCACCGTCTCTACCACGAATAAGTGCTTCCAGGGCAATGACGCGTTGCGACATAGGATCGATAATTGGTTGAAAAGCAAAGCTGAAATCTATATCGGATGGGAGTGTGTTTTCACCCAGGAGAGTACAAGAGTTGTCGGCAATAAAACTCCAGCAATCCGGCGCTGGTATTTCAAAATAGCTCGATTTTTCCGTCGCAAGGACAAATGTGCGGAAAAACTGTAACGCCCTGTCATCATAGGTGAGCTGAAATTTTGATGTTCCCTTATTCAGCACAGCTTGCAGAACGTCATTGCGTTCATGTTTTTGTAGATCAAATAACTCCATTCCCACTTTTCCGAATCTTCTCGCAGGAGCGTAATCACACATCAGCTCAACGATATTGTGGTGCCGTGGATCGTTACAAATACAACAATAAATCTCTTTTACCTGCTCCTCAGGGCCTTCAAGCAGTTGGAAAAAGTGGTGACCGTTAAAGAGTAAGATTCCCGTAACATCAGATCGCCTGTTTTTGATATTTGCGGCTGTCACCATATCCTCAAGCGCTTTGATGGGGGCGTCATCACGTAGATGGCTGCGGTAAATAATGGTCGTGAGCATGGACAGTCCGGGAATAAGGGAGAGGAAGATATATGACAGTATCAGACAACCCAGGTTATGTCCTGATTTTAATACATTATTCTAACTTTAACTTCACAATTGAACGGTCTGATTAAGATGAAATTTAGCCATGTTACGACGTGATTTGTACAGTGATCCTAATGTTTATATCAATCGATACAATTATAAGTAATTGATTTATATTATTTAGCACATTTTGGTAAAAACAAATTAATCTTGTTGTACACATTTTTGGTACAACTTTGCTACTGTTATAAAACTTAATATTCACCAGCATTTTGATACAGGAGCATGACATGCAGCAGCATAACGTTCGCACTGATACTGCAAGCGCGATTTCTCGTTACTTTGCGAAGGCGCATCTGCCAACTCAACAGGAAACATTGGGAGAAATCGTCACTGAGATACTCAAAGATGGACGTAATCTGAACCGCAAATCACTTTGCACTAAGCTTTTGTGTCGTCTTGAAAAAGCATCAGGGGAGAAAGAACAAAAACATTACAATGCGTTAATTGGCCTGCTCTTTGAATAAAATAAACCCCTTATATGATAGGGGTAAGTAGTGAAGGCGTTATGAAGAAAACTGATAGTGAACGCTTGAAACATGAAATTACAGGTTTGGCTGTGCTGGAAATTCTGCGAATGCATAGAGACGTTTCGTTAGCTGCAGTGATTAAGCAATTGCGACTTATGCAGGCCAGTGAAATAGATGGCACACGCAAGCAATTAATTGACAGCGTTATCAATGATTTTACAAACATTAATCCGGAGAAAATAAGCAGAAAACCGGATAAAACCAGAGATGAGAGTGCATTCAGTGCCAGCAAAAACCCTAAATTACATTAAAGATAATCTTCCAGACTATACAAGCGAGGTTACCATGCTCCATGAAATTAATGTCCACAACGTAATGACGGATAAAGCTTTATCAAGTTACTTCCATAATGCAGGTGAGCTATTAGCAGATGAGTCTGTGGTATTGGGGCAGGCGGTAACAAATGTAATTCTTGCAGGTGATAATGTTAATAATAAAAACATCATTTTAAGCCTGATTGGTTCTCTGGAGTCAACGGTTGACGTTATTCAGGCAGATGTTATCAGAAAAACCCTGGAAATAGTATTGCGCTACACAGCTGACGATGTTTAATAAGTCTTCATATTAACAAAATATGTACAGTACCCTTGTTATATGCTGAAAGCCCTTATGCTAAGCATTTTTTGGATTAAGACTATACATAGCACCCCTCTAAATCAATTATGATTTTTCATTGAGGCCATAATGATGAACATCGTTCAGGAACATACTCTAAACGCAGAGTTATGGATTGATGATATTTTTATCAGGCAAGGGTTAAAGAATATTCTTGCAGATATCGTTTTTGAAGATGACAAGGCGCGACTTGTATTCTTTACCGCGAATCACTTTGAGGCGGTAAAAAAGCAAAATTACAATCTGAAAACGCATCGTCTGGTATTGCTGATTGATGGTCATTTGTATCAGTATCTTAATGATGTTTCGCTTTACAGACTACCAGTAGATATCGGAGTTGCTTCAATCAAACAATTTATTATTGATATTACTCGTGCTGGTGGTAATCACGAGAATCAATCGGATTCAAATATCTCATTAACCGCGAGAGATAAATATATTTTAACGCAGTTAGGAGAAGGTCGAACTATTTTTGAGATATCCGCATTGTTAAATCTACACTTAAAAACGATTTACCAGGCCAGGCAGAATCTGATCAAAAAGCTTGGTTGTTCTGGGCTGATTGATTTTCAGGGAATACTGCGAGCGCAAATATTCCGCAACTGGCTGGAACATGCCTGAGTAAATCGACAGTTCGTACTTACTGTTGAAGGGTACGACAGGGCTAATGGCCCTGTCGCGATATTAATAAAACTTCGCTATTCTGTCACCAGTTCATTGATACCCTTCTGCTGATGATGCTTTTTACTCAGCGAGAAGTAGCCAAATATTAGTGTTATTACCACGATGCTCGCCATAATCAGGAAGATTTCCTGATAGCCCACTTTATCAAACAACTTACCGACAGGCAGTGACAGCACGATGATGCCAATGGAACTGGCGATATTGAAGCCAATAAGATATATCGTTGACGACAGGCGCTTATCAAAATTCGCTACGCTGAATTTAAACACTGAAATAACAAACAGTGGGACCTCCAGCGCATGGAGCATTTTAATCAAGGAGATAATATATATATCGGTGAACAGTGCTGAACCCAGGATTCGACAGGTCATGATTGTTCCACCCAGCAGCAATGCGGATTTAGGCCCGATGCGGTTAATCAGGAACGGAACCAGCGCCATACCGACGGCCTCCATAAAGACTTGTACCGAGTTGAGGTAGCCGTATACGCGTGGTGCCAGTTCGGGATCGTCAAATAAGCTGGCGTAAAACACCGGGAACATCTGCTGATCGTAGATGCTATAGAACGACCAGGTGCCGACGACAAAGATAACGAAAAACCAGAACTGCGAATCTTTAAAGATGGTGAGAAAATCCTTTCGGGTCAGCGCGTCTGGCTCGGGCGAACGTGTATCCGTGGATGCCGGGGCCGGTGCGTCGGTTTTGAACACCACGTTAATCACCAGGAATAACACCCCCATGACCGACACGCACCAGAAGTTAATGTGTGGGTTGATGCTGAAGAAGATACCGCCAACAAAAGTCCCTGCGGCGTAGCCAAGCGATCCCCAGAAACGAGCAGTGCCGAATTCAAAGTTGAATTTACGGCTCACTTTCTCGACGAAGCTTTCCACCAGACCGCAACCGGCGAGATAGCCAAGGCCAAAGAAAATGGCGCCTAGCACCATGCCAAGCTTGAAGTTGGAGACCAGCAGCGGTTCATAAACATAAATCAGGAACGGACCGCTGAGCGTGATGACAGTCCCCATCATCCAGATAAGGGGTTTGCGGGTACCGAGCTTATCCTGCAGAAAACCGTAGCCCAGCATAAACAGCATGCTGAAAAACTGGTTTACGGCATACAGCATTCCCAGCTCCGTTCCGGACAGGCCAAGTTTATTTTTTAGCCATATTGCATAAAAAGACCACCACAACGACCAGGCGGCAAAGAAAAAGAGCAGATACCCGGATGAGTATCGATATTTATCATTACTGAACGGCATATTTATCTTCATGATTTTTCCAATCCAGATCAGGTCATTGTAAGGTCTTTCTGATACGACGTAACGAGTGCGCTTTATTACGGGGTGATCGTTCTCCGTAGCGACGGTTGCGACTGAATAAAGCTGCTCAGGTGTTGGCTGTCGGGAAACGCGCTTAGCGCGCCACGCCGGGTAGTCGCCAGAGCACCACAAGCGCTGGCCTGCTCGATAAGCGGAAGTAGCGTTGACGTCGATGTGGGCCAGCTTTCTCCGGCGAGTGCCGCCAGCAGCCCGGCCATAAAGGCATCACCGGCGCCGGTGGTATCGATGCTGTCGACGTGATAGCCGCTTAAAGTCAGCCTATGGTTTTGCCAGAAAGCGATTGCGCCATCGGCGCCGCGGGTGATGATTTTCAGGCGTGCGGGAAAATCAGCCAGGCGTTCGCAGGCGCTACTAAGACAGTCAGTTTGTGTTAGCCACAGCAGCTCTTCTTCCGACATCTTCAGAATGTCGCTCTGCCGGGCAAACTCGCTGACAAGGTCAAACATCTGCATCTCGTTGCTCCACATCTGCGGACGCAGATTGATGTCAAAGCTCAGCGTACCGCCGGCCTGTCGCAATGCGGCCATTGCCTGGGTGAGGGTGGCGCGGCAGTCAGGGGCGACCAGCGCCAGCGAGCAGAAGTGCAGAATATCGGCACCAAAGTCGGGCAGACTCGCCGGGCTGAGAAATTGATCGGCAGACGGATTAACTAAAAACTCAAACTGCCGCTCACCGTTGGGAGCCAGTGAAACCAGTACGGTACTGGTGTGCTGTTGTGCATCAAACTCCAGACTTCCTGTATCCACCTGCGCTGTTACCAGCGTCTGATGCAGAAAGCGGCCAAAAGTGTCATTGCCCACACGGCCGATAAAGCCGCTGTCATGGCCGAGGCGGGCGACGCCGATGGCCACATTGAAGGGCGCGCCTCCCGCACAGGCTTCAAACTGCATATTGTCGCGCGGTAGCAAATCCACCACGGCATCTCCGAGCGTCCAGATTGTCATTATTTTTCCCCAAAGCAGTGAGACGGGTGGTTAATTGGCGGCGAGCGGCCAGGCATGCCCGTTATTAAAAATGGCATGTCCGTTCTGGCTAAATAAGGTCAGTTGGCGATCGTCCGGTTCAGGATAAATACGACTGCTAAGGGTATATTCACCGTGATTGACAAATACCTCTACCGAGGAGCTGTCAATAAATAAGCGCAGATCCAGCAGGTCACCAACTGGCAGCGGCACGCTGCGATAACCAGAGAGACCATGCTGCGGGTAGCGACGATCCAGCACCAGACGCTGAGCCTGGGTATCGACGAAGACGCGCAGCCCGTCACCCAGCGCGATGCCATACTGTTCAGCATGGCTGCGGGCGATATCGAAGCTCAGTTCGACTTCGAGAGCGTGCGCCTGTTCTTCTACCATCAGGGTGCGATTGTTCAGGTCACTGACCGGCCAGACATGAAGCTGACCGCGTAATGCCTCCAGCTCTTTGACCGGGTTCATGCGCAGCCGCAGATCTGCATCGAGCGTCACTTCCCGGGGAAGAGTAAGCATGCCCGCCCAGCCGTCGGCTTGTTCTGGCATTGGCGATTCCCACATCGACAGCCAGCCGATCACCACGCGGCGACCGTCCGGAGTGATAAATGACTGAGGGGCGTAAAAATCATGCCCGTGATCCATCTCCTGGAAGGGTTGGGTAACGTGGAACTGATGGTTATCCTGCCATTCGCCGACCATATAGCCGCTCTGGAACAGGTTACGGTAATCGTATCCGTCCGCGGCGATGCCCTGCGGCGAGAACATGAAGACGAGCTTATCGTTCAGTGGGAAGAGGTCCGGGCACTCCCACATGTAGCCCATGCCGTCATCGGCCCTGCCGAGCGTGCTGGCAAGCTGCCAGTGCTGTAGATCCTGCGAGCGATAGAGCTGTACTTCGCCTACGTCATCGACCCGGGCACCCACCACCATGTACCAGCTGTCTCCCTCTTGCCAGACTTTCGGATCGCGAAAATGGTGTACGCCTCGCGGGGTATCCATAATCATGCCCTGGCGTTCAAAGTGAATCCCGTCGGTGCTGGTGGCCAGGCACTGTACCTGATACAGGTTTTCCTCTTTCGCCTCGCCGTCAAACTTGTGTCCGGTGTAGATAAGGGCCAGCTTATTGCCTTCAACCACCGCTGAACCGGAAAAACAGCCGTCTTTATCTTCCGGCCCTTCTGGTGCCAGTGCGATGGGTAAGTGCTCCCAGTTCACCATATCGCGGCTGCGCGCATGGCCCCAGTGCATTGGTCCCCAGACCGGCTGCCACGGATAGTGCTGATAGAACGCATGGTAGTAACCATCAAACCAGGACAGGCCGTTAGGGTCATTCATCCAGCCCGCCGGAGGGGCGAGGTGATAGCGTGGATACCAGCGCGGGTTTACAAGGTCTTTCTGCTGGCTTAAGGCTTCGTTGGCTTTGGAAAGTAGTGACGTCATTTGCTTGTCCCTGTAAGTGAATTGAGCAAAAGATAACGTTAACATTCTCGGTTTTCTCGCGGAATTGATGGTAATATCGATGTTAATCACAAAAGTTAACGTTAACATTTTGCGGGTGTTATCAAGATCGCATTTTCAGACCCGGAAGGGTGAACGCCGTCAAAGGAGAGGGTATGGCATCTTTAAAGGATGTGGCGCAACGGGCTAACGTCTCGTTAATGACCGTATCGCGAGCGATTAACGAGCCCGAACGATTGCGGCCAGAAACCTATAAAAAGGTGATGGAAGCGGTAGATGCGCTGGGGTATGTCTCCGATCTCTCCGCGAAAAAAATTCGTGGCGCGAAAACCACGGCTAACACTATCGGGGTGTTAGCGCTGGACACCATGACCACGCCATTTTCCGTGGAGATAACGCTCTCTATCGAAGAGACGGCGCGGGCGCACGGTTGGAATAGCTTTGTGGTGAATATGTTCAGCAATGACCAGCCAGAGAAAATGGTTGATCTGCTGTTGGCGCATCGCCCTGACGGCATTATCTACACCGCGATGGGGCTGCGTCAGGTTCCCGTGCCGGAAAAGCTGCATAAGTATCACTGCGTGCTGGCGAACTGCGAAAGCATCAGTGGCCCTTTTCCCACCTATATTCCTGATGATGAGCAAGGGCAATACCTTGGCGTGAAAGCGCTGTTGGCCGCAGGCTACCGTCGGCTGCTGTGTATCCACCTGCCAAAAGGGATTGTGGCCACCGATCGCCGCCGGGCGGGAATGGAGCGCGCCTGTCGTGAAGCGGGCGTCGACCCTGATGCCATGTTCCACCACTATCTTCCGGCGGGCGAGAGTCACCATATTGATGCGGCGGAGATTGCCGGGCATTACCTGAGTGGCACGCGTCCGATGTTTGATGCGGTGGTATGCGGTAACGACCGCGTGGCTTTTGTTATCTACCAGGTCTTGCTGGGGCGAGGGCTGCGCATTCCGCAGGATGTTGCCGTACTGGGCTATGACAACATGGTAGGCACCGGCGAGCTGTTTTTGCCGCCGCTATCCACAGTACAGCTGCCGCATTATGAAATTGGCCGTCTCAGTGCACTGCATCTTATCCAGGGGCTCGATCACCGCGATACCGTGCGGGTAGACAGCCCCTGGCTTCCGCGCGCCTCAATATGAGTACGTTCACGTGGCAACTACTGCTTTGCCAAAGTAGCTCAGCCTTTTTGGTCATCGTGTTTGGTGCCAACTTTCAGATGCACAACAGCGGGAACCACTGAGATGCTATGAAATAAAAAATCCACGCAATTGCGTGGATTTTATGGGGTTTTCCATTTTTCATGCGATTCACTGAGATCGCATGAGACAATAGAAACGGCTTAGACGTTGAACAGGAAGTTCATGATATCGCCATCTTTGACGATATAGTCCTTACCTTCGGCACGCATTTTCCCAGCTTCTTTCGCACCTTGCTCACCTTTATAAGTGATGAAATCTTCAAACGCGATGGTTTGTGCGCGGATAAAGCCTTTCTCGAAGTCGGTATGAATTTTACCGGCTGCCTGCGGAGCCGTGGCACCGACAGGAATGGTCCATGCACGGACTTCTTTCACGCCAGCGGTGAAGTAGGTCTGCAGGTTCAGCAATTCGTAACCAGCACGGATAACGCGGTTCAGGCCCGGCTCTTCCAGACCCATTTCAGCCATGAATTCTTCACGGTCAGCATCATCGAGTTCTGCAATATCAGCTTCAACGGCAGCACAAACGGCAACCACAACAGAACCTTCGGCAGCCGCGATTTCGCGCACTTTGTCGAGGTACGGGTTGTTCTCAAAACCGTCTTCGTTGACGTTAGCGATATACATGGTTGGCTTCAGGGTCAGGAAGCTCAGGTATTTGATGGCCGCTTTGTCTTCGTCAGTCAGCGTTTTCAGCGCGCGCAGCATGCCGGCGTTTTCCAGCTTTGGCAGGCATTTTTCCAGCGCAGCCAGTTCTGCTTTAGCGTCTTTGTCGCCGCCTTTTGCCTTCTTCTGCACACGATGGATAGCGCGCTCACAGGTGTCGAGGTCGGACAACGCCAGCTCGGTATTGATAACCTCGATGTCGTCAGCCGGATCCACTTTGTTATTAACGTGGATGATGTTGTCGTTTTCAAAGCAGCGTACAACGTGGCCGATCGCTTCGGTTTCACGGATGTTGGTCAGGAATTGGTTACCCAGACCTTCGCCTTTGGACGCGCCTTTTACCAGACCGGCAATGTCGACGAATTCCATCGTTGTAGGTAGGATACGCTGTGGTTTGACGATTTCGGCCAGCTGATCCAGACGCGGATCGGGCATCGGGACAACACCCGTGTTCGGCTCGATAGTACAGAACGGGAAGTTTGCCGCTTCAATACCCGCTTTTGTGAGCGCGTTGAACAGGGTGGATTTGCCTACGTTTGGCAAACCGACGATACCGCATTTGAATCCCATGTTTAAATCACCTTAATCTTTTGATATTCAACCTGTTATGGAAAACAGATTGTAGAAATGTAAATAACTTTGCCTATTATACACAGCACGCGAGAAAAATGCCGCACATCACTGCTTATTGCGCTTTAAAGGTGTGTAACCGGCTCGTAGCTTTGGTCAGGCCATCTTTGAACAAAATCTCGGTACAACGTGCCGCTTCGTCAATCGCTTCATCAATTAACTTCTGTTCTGAAACAGGCGGTTTGCCTAAAACAAATCCGACAACTTTGTTTTTATCGCCCGGATGGCCAATTCCAACGCGTAAACGATGAAAGTTGGGGTTATTACCTAATTTGCTAATGATGTCTTTCAGGCCATTATGTCCGCCATGACCGCCGCCAAGCTTAAATTTGGCCACGCCAGGAGGCAGGTCTAATTCATCGTGCGCGACCAAAATTTCATCGGGGTTGATACGATAAAAACTGGCCATCGCACCGACGGCCTTGCCGCTAAGATTCATAAATGTGGTCGGTACCAGCAGACGGACGTCTTCACCTTCAAGCGTTACTCGGGAGGTGTAACCGAAGAATTTCGGCTCATCGCGCAGGGGGGCGCGTAATCTCTCTGCCAGTAGATCGACATACCATGCGCCTGCGTTGTGTCGCGTTGCCGCATACTCTGCGCCGGGGTTCGCCAGGCCGACAATCAATTTAATCGCCACGTGTTTTGTCCTGAGTGTTTCGATAAACGACGTGTAGTTTACTGTCTGACGGTGCGCTTGACAAAAAACTGCGTGCTTATCGCCAAAAGCTGAATAATTGCACAAGTGGACTATTAGAAAATGAGTATGTTCAGTGGCTTATTTGTAAAGTTTTGTTGCATGAGTGTTTGTAATTGTGATCGCTCCCGCACTTGCGAACGGCAGTGTTGTCTATACTTTACACATAAGGATTAGGGGTATTCCCTGTAACAACCCAAAGTTCCGGAGGTGACACATGAAACGCAAAAACGCTTCGCTACTCGGTAACGTGCTCATGGCTTTAGGGTTGGTGGTAATGGTTGTGGGTGTGGGTTATTCAATTTTAAACCAGTTGCCGCAATTTAATCTGCCGCAGTTTTTCGCACATGGTGCGGTGCTCAGTATTTTTGTTGGCGGTATTCTCTGGTTAGCAGGTGCCAGAGTGGGTGGACACGAACAAATCAGTGACCGTTACTGGTGGGTACGTCATTATGACAAACGCTGTCGTCGTGGTGACACCAATCACCGTCATAACTAAATCCTCCCTCTGTTGAAAGGGCGGGGGTCAGAATGAAGAGCCTTGGTTATAAAACCAGGGCTCTGCTTGTTCATGATCATTGCTTAAACTGGATGCGACAGAATAAGAGAAGAATTATTCGAATAATCGGTAATGTAATGCTCTAACCGCGCTATCTGCATCGTCAGCCGGTAACAGGATGCACAGGTTGTCGTTCGATGCTCCATGGCAAATCATTCGTACCGTATGCTCTTCAAGCCAGGCAAAAACGTCTTTGCAAACTCCCGCAGCCTGTGTGAGTTGATTCCCCACCAAAGTGACCAACGCCAGCCCGGTTTCCACTTCTACACGACAGTGGGAGGATAATGCGGTAAACAATGCGGTGGTCAGCACATGGTCTTCACCTGAGGTTGCATGAGTGGCGTCCAGCACCAGCGCAATACTATTCTCTGAGGTTGTAACCAAATCCACCGTAACCGCGTGGCGAGCTAAAATGGCGAAGGACTGCGCCAGGAAAGAGCAGGAAGGTTGCTTCTCCAGACTGTGTAACCTCAACAGCGTCTGTTTACGACGCACGGCGATCGCACGATAGCGAGGTGGATTATCGGTGGTGTTGTGCACCAACGTACCTCCGGCGGCAGTATCCTTACTTGAGCCAACAAAGACCGGAATGCTTTTACGCATTGCCGGGAGTAGCGTAGCCGGGTGGAGGACCTTCGCACCGTAGGCGGCCATATCGCTGGCCTCGGAAAATGAGATATGGTCGATTCGTTTGGCCCGCGGTGCAATGCGTGGGTCGGTGGTGTAGATCCCTGCGACGTCGGTCCAGATGTCAACGCGTGTGGCGTGAAGTGCCTCACCGAGAAGCGTAGCCGTGTAATCACTACCGCCGCGTCCAAGCGTTGTGGTGTGTCCTGCGGCATCTCGCCCGATAAATCCCTGAGTCACCATAATCGCTTGCTCAAGACGAGGGCGCAGGTGAGTCTCCACCTGGTGGTGCAGTGTGCCAAGCTCGGGTTCGGCGCAGCCGAAGTTCGCGTTAGTACGCATCACGCTGCGGGCATCAAACCACCCGGCCTCGGCCTGCCGTTCACGTAAGACTTCAGTAAACAGTAGTGAGGACATCAGCTCGCCATGGCTGACTAATTCATCGCTTAACGCATCAGACGGTGAAACCATCGCCGTTTGTGCAAGACGCTGTATGTTGTTGAGAAGATTATCGATTTCCGTGCTGATAACGGAAGGCTGCTTCAGGCGGGAAATAATTTTGTATTGGATGGCGCGTAAAGTCTCAAGCTTATCTAATTGTTGATGCGTTTCCAGACCTTCAGAAAGCTCGACCAGTAAGTTTGTCACGCCTGCTGAAGCAGACAAAACGACTAAACGGACATCTTGATCAGCAAGGACAATGCTGGCGCTTCGGTTCATCGCATCAAAATCAGCGACGCTGGTGCCGCCAAATTTGGCAACGACGGATGGTGGATAAATGCGAGTCATAACAATCTCATATCAGGGCGCCATAAAAGTATGGCTAGAAAATTTTCATTCTCGGCATAAGGGAACAAAGTTCGCCTTACGAAATGTCCGCCCGCGAACATTTCTGCTGACAACCCAGGGTATACCTGTTGTCGATAACGAGTGTCGCCTGTACGCGTTACCGGGTGCTGCGCATTAATTTTATTTACAAAGCCTGCAAATAAGCGCGCCATACTAAGTGATTTATATTAAGGGATCGACTTTTTTATTCGATTTATAGGCAAATAAGTGAAAAATCATGTCGTAACAAGAAAGCGCCTACATTATTAATGGTAAAAACGTGTAAAAAAATAATAAAAACATGAAAATCTCATGGTTTTTATAACATCGTAAGCGCTGCAATTGGCTACAGTATTGTTAATTTAATAGCTATATTTGTTTAGGATTTAGTAATGATTGAAGAAGGTTGTGCGCTGAAATTTAAGGAAAAAATGCTTATTTGAGACGTCTAAAAATAAATGATTGAGTCCCAAGCTAAAACAACATATATTAGCCGCGCTTTTTTACAGGTAATCCTTATAACCATTTATTCAATCAGGCGTTAATCTACACCTGGTTGTAGGAGTGATATGATGACGGATAAAGTCCGTATTGATACTTTAAGTGCTAATTCATTACCACAGAGCAATGATACCTTTTTAGCAAGACAGGCTGAGTTTGAATCTAATGTCCGCAGCTATCCACGTAAACTGCCATTAGCAATCGCTAAAGCGCAGGGCGTCTGGATTACTGATGTAGAAAATAATCAATATCTTGATTGCCTGGCAGGTGCCGGAACCCTGGCGCTTGGTCATAACCATCCTGAAGTGCTGCAGAGCATTCAAAGTGTCATCACAAGCGGCTTACCGTTACATACGCTTGATCTTACTACCCCATTAAAAGATGAATTCTCATCATATTTACTGTCCTTATTACCGGGCCAGGGCAAAGAATATTGCCTGCAGTTCACCGGTCCGTCCGGTGCAGATGCTGTTGAAGCGGCGCTGAAGCTGGCGAAGAAAGTGACCGGCCGTTCCAGCATCATTAGTTTCTCCGGCGGCTACCACGGGATGACCCACGGCGCGCTGTCCGTGACCGGCAACCTGTCGCCGAAAGAAGCGGTCAGCAATATGATGGCGGAAGTGCAGTTTATGCCGTATCCACATCAGTACCGTTGCCCGCTGGGTATCGGCGGCGACGCTGGCGTCAAAGCATTAACCTACTACTTCGAAAACCTGATCAACGACGTTGAAAGCGGCGTGCGTAAACCGGCTGCCGTAATCCTCGAAGCGGTGCAGGGCGAAGGTGGCGTGAATCCGGCTCCGGTCGAATGGCTGCAACGCATTCGTAAAGTGACTCAGGAACACGGCATTCTGCTGATCATCGATGAAGTTCAGGCTGGATTTGCACGTACCGGTAAACTGTTCGCCTTCGAACACGCCGGTATTGAACCTGATATCATCGTGATGTCCAAAGCGGTTGGCGGCGGTCTGCCACTGGCGATACTGGGCATTAAAAAGCAATTCGATGCGTGGGCTCCGGGCCACCACACTGGCACCTTCCGCGGCAACCAACTGGCGATGGCGACCGGTCTGACAACGCTGAAGATCCTCAAAGACGACAAGATTGCCGATAAAGTTGCCGCCCAGGGCGAATGGCTGAAAGGCAAACTGGCTGACCTGCAGAAACGCTACCCGGTTATCGGCCAGGTGCGTGGTCTGGGCCTGATGATCGGCCTGGAAATCGTGAATCCGAACGAAGCGCAGGATCACATGGGTTGCTACCCGGCTGATGGCGAGCTGTCCGCGTTGCTGCAGAAGAAATGCTTCGAAAACGGGCTGATTCTGGAGCGTGGTGGCCGCAACGGCTGCGTGCTGCGTCTGCTGCCGTCTCTGCTGATCACCAACGCTGAGCTGGAAATTTTCCTCGATAAATTCGAAAACGCCCTGCTGGGCGCTGGCGTGAAGCCGGTTTAAACGGAGTTGGATCGAATGTCAGACGTAAACCCGATTCTGTCCGGCTCGGCGCAAAGCATCGCCGCCTATCAGGACGCTATCGAGCAGAGTACGCAAGCGGTCGTTGAATGGTTGAAGCAGCCTGAGATGTATCAGGGCAAAACCGTTGAGCAACTGCGTGAACGTATCAACCTGAATTTTACGTCTCAGGGTCTGGGCAACCAGGCCGCTATTGAGCGTGCGGTTGAATACTTTCTCAAAGACAGCCTGTTGGTTCACCATGCTCAGTGCGTGGCGCACCTGCACTGCCCAAGTCTGGTGATTAGCCAGGCGGCGGAAGTGCTGATCAACGCCACTAACCAGAGTATGGACTCCTGGGACCAAAGCCCGTCGGCCACGATCATTGAGATCAAACTGATCGAATGGCTTCGTGAGCAGGTGGGTTATGCGGCAGGCGATGCGGGCGTATTCACCAGCGGCGGCACCCAGAGTAACCTGATGGGCCTGATGCTGGCGCGCGATGCCTTCTTCGCTCGCAAGGGACATTCCATTCAGCAAGATGGTCTGACCGGTGATCTGAGCAAAATTAAAGTGTTCTGCTCTGAAAGCGCGCACTTTTCCGTGCAGAAGAACATGGCGTTAATGGGGCTGGGTTACCGCTCCGTCACCCAGGTGAAGACCGATGCGTTTTCACGCATGGATCTGGCTGACCTGAAAGACAAGCTGGCCCAGGCGAAAGCCAACGGCGAGCAGGTGATGGCCATTGTCGCGACGGCTGGCACGACAGATGCGGGCGCCATCGATCCGTTAGCGGATATTGCGACGCTGGCGGCAGAACATCAGATCTGGATGCACGTGGATGCGGCATGGGGCGGGGCGTTACTGCTTTCTGAGCAGTATCGTCACTTCCTCAACGGCCTTGAGCTGGCAGATTCCGTGACGCTGGATTTCCACAAGCAGTTCTTCCAGACCATCAGCTGCGGTGCGTTCCTGTTAAAAGATGCGCGCCACTACGAGCTGATGCGTTACCAGGCGGCGTACCTGAACTCTGATTTCGATGAAGAGGCTGGCGTACCAAACCTGGTATCGAAGTCGCTGCAGACCACGCGTCGTTTCGATGCGCTGAAGCTGTGGATGGGCCTCGAAGCGCTGGGCAAAAAGCAGTATGCCGAAATCATTGATAATGGCGTAACGCTGGCGCGTGATGTTGCTGAGTTTGTCAAAACCCAGTCGCATCTTGAACTGGTGATGGAACCACAGCTGGCAAGCGTGCTGTTCCGCTTCCGTCCTGAAAGCGATGATATGGCGTTCGTTGCGCTGCTGAACCAGCGTATTGGCGACGTGCTGCTGGCTTCCGGTAGCGCCAACGTCGGCGTGACCGAAGCGGATGGCATCACCTGCCTGAAGCTGACGCTGCTGAACCCGACGGTGTGCCTGGAGGATGTGAAAGTCCTGCTGGCCAGCGTTAAGGCAACGGCATTGAGCATTTTAAACGCGTAATTGCCCGGTGGCACTGCGTTTACCGGGCCTACGGGTTCGGTGCAATGTTTGGGTTTTGTGGGCCGGATAAGCGAACCGCATCCGGCAATAAAAAGGCTCCCGTTCACGGGAGCCTTTTTGCTATTTAATATCCGCTAAAGCGGCGTCTTTATTCGGGAAAAATGCCAGACGACCGGGGATCGGCTGAATACCCGCGCGCGCCATGGTGCGCAGCGGCTGAAATTCCAGGTTAGATACCCGCAGCTCGCAGCCTTCAGGCAGTTTTTTCACAAAACGCTGGAAAGCGTCCAGACCACCGGCATCCAGTACCGGGACCGCGTCCCACTTCAAGACTACGATGCGTTTACCTTCAATACGCGACTCGAGATCGGTAAATAATCCTTCCGCCGCGGCAAAGAATAGCGGGCCAATGACGCGCAACACCAGCACATCGTCCGGTACGTCTACGTTGACCGGCGCCAGACGCGTCATGCGCGCAATACGACGCATAAACAGTAGAGATGCAAGAACGATACCGACGCTGATGGCGATAACCATATCGAACAGCACCGTCAGCGACATACACATCAGCATAACGATGATGTCGTCTTTCGGCGCATGACGCAGCAAATCCACCACTTTATGCGCTTCACTCATGTTCCATGCCACCATTAGCAGCAGGGCGGCCATGGCGGAAAGCGGTAACCAGGAAAGCAGCGGTGCAAGCACCAACAGGGCTAGGATCACCAGAATCGCATGGATAACCGCTGAGATTGGCGATGTTGCACCCGCGCGGACGTTTGCCGCAGAACGGGCAATTGCCGCCGTGGCGGTGATACCGCCAAAGAACGGTGCGACGATGTTGCCCAGTCCCTGACCAATCAGCTCACTGTTAGCTTTGTGTTTGGTGCCGGTCATCCCATCGAGTACGACGGCGCACAGCAGAGATTCGATCGCCCCGAGCATTGCCATCGAGAAGGCTGCCGGTAACAGCGCCTGTAACGAGCTCCAGCTCAGAGTAAAGTTTGACTCTGGCATATTCCACGGTAATACCAGTTGCGGCAGCAACTGTGGGATACCATTGCCCTGCGAGCCGTCAGCCAGAATATAGTGGAACTGAGATCCGATGGTGGCGACATGGCCGCCGGTCAGGTTCACGATACCCATTACCGCACAGCCTGCCAGGAGTGCGGGAAGGTGGCCCGGTAATCGGATACCCAAACGCGGCCAGAAAATCAGGATCCCCAGTGTCACCACGCCAATCGCGGCATCACCCACGTTGATGGTCGGCAAAGCCATAAATAGCGCGCCCACCTTCTGCAAATAGTGCTCTGGCACGTGGGTCATTTGCAGGCCGAGAAAATCTTTAATCTGCATAGTACCGATGGTGATACCGATACCTGAGGTAAAACCTAACGTCACGGAGACCGGAATATATTCGATCAAACGACCAAAGCGGGCGAGGCCGAAAAGGATCAGGAATATCCCGGACATGAGCGTGGCAACCAGCAGGCCTGCCAGCCCAAACTGTTGCGACACCGGATACAGAATCACCACGAAGGCGGCGGTTGGGCCAGATACGCTAAAGCGCGAGCCCCCGGTAAGGGCGATAACAATCCCAGCAACGGCTGAGGTATACAGACCGTACTGCGGAGCAACGCCACTGCCTATTGCCAGCGCCATCGCCAGTGGAATGGCAATGATCCCAACCGTTATCCCGGCGATCAGGTCGCGGGTGAAGCGGGAAGCAGTATATTTTTCTTTCCAACAAGCGTCGATGAGGGCGCGGAAAGGCATCACATGTGAGGAAAATAATCTGTTCACAATAATGTTTCATCCATGGGCGCATCATCTGTCAACTGAATGGCAGGTGAAGGAGGCAAAAGTCATACAAATAAATATTACAGATAAAAAAACCCGCCGCAGCGGGTTTTTGAGCCGGGCTCGATTAATGCTCGAACATAGCAGAGATGGATTCTTCGTTGCTGATACGACGAATCGCTTCGGCCAGCATACCCGACAGGGTCAATGTACGCACGTTTGGCAGTGCTTTGATTTCGTCAGTCAGTGGAATGGTGTCACAGACAACGACTTCATCAATAACAGAGTTGCGCAGGTTGTTTGCCGCATTACCTGAGAAGATCGGGTGGGTTGCGTAAGCAAATACGCGTTTTGCACCACGTTCTTTCAGTGCTTCTGCTGCTTTGCACAGCGTACCGCCGGTATCGATCATGTCATCAACCAGCACGCAGTCACGACCTGCAACGTCACCAATAATGTGCATCACCTGAGAAACGTTCGCACGCGGGCGACGTTTGTCGATGATAGCCATATCGGTATCGTTCAGCAGTTTAGCGATAGCGCGGGCACGCACGACGCCACCGATATCTGGAGAAACCACAATCGGGTTGTCCAGGTTCAGCTGCAGCATGTCTTCTAACAGGATCGGGCTACCGAATACGTTATCAACCGGTACATCGAAGAAGCCCTGGATCTGTTCAGCATGCAGGTCAACGGTGAGGACGCGGTCAACGCCAACGCTGGACAGGAAATCAGCGACGACTTTAGCGGTAATCGGTACACGAGCGGAACGTACGCGACGATCCTGACGTGCATAGCCGAAGTAAGGAATAACGGCGGTGATACGGCCTGCGGAAGCACGGCGCAGCGCATCAACCATAACGACCAATTCCATCAGGTTGTCGTTAGTAGGGGCACAAGTGGACTGGATGATGAAAATATCACCACCGCGTACATTTTCATTAATTTGTACGCTGACTTCGCCGTCGCTAAAGCGACCTACAGCGGCGTCGCCGAGTGAAGTGTACAGGCGGTTGGCAATACGTTGTGCTAGTTCCGGGGTGGCGTTACCAGCAAAAAGCTTCATATCAGGCACGAGAAGAACCTCAGGCATGCGTCCATTGGTGGAAAGAATCTGCCGAAAACTGTGCGGGCCAGGCAGTATCCTCTCCATGCGGTGTATTAAAGAGCGCGATGCAACGTCTGGAACAGGGTGACGTTGTCACCGCAACTCAGCTTGCCCGGCTTACTCGTTATCCTTCGTGTTTCATGTTCGCTGGCATTAATTCCTCACATCAGTCACATACTTTTGTATGCTCCTGGCGGTTCGTCATTTCGCCATCTTCCTGAAACCAGAAGGATTTAGAGTAACGCTCTGTGCAATGGGGAGAGGTTGACGCCTTTCGCCACAAAGCCTTTGAGCCATTCCGGGGCTTGCTCAAGCACCTGGCGAGCACGAGACTCAGTGTCAAATTCAGCAAAGACACAAGCCCCTGTACCAGTCAGGCGCGACGGCGCGTATTCTAACAGCCAGGAAAGCGCCGCATCAACCTCGCGAAAACGTTTTCTTGCGATAACCTCGCAATCATTGCCGAATTCACATTTTAGTAACGTTTTTATTGACCTTTTTGGCGTGTTGCGCGGGAGGTCGGGATCGTTAAAAATCACCGGTGTCGGAATGCTGACTCCCGGGTGAGCAACCAGATACCACTTTTCTTCAGGCTCGACCGGCGTCAGAATTTCTCCAACACCTTCGGCAAAGGCCGCATGGCCGCGCACGAACACGGGAACATCCGCCCCTAGGGTTAAACCGAGTGCCGCCAGTTCATCAATCGAAAGTCCACACTGCCAGAGATGGTTAAGCGCCACCAGAACGGTTGCCGCATTTGATGAACCACCGCCGAGGCCGCCACCCATCGGCAGGCGTTTGTCGATACTGATGTCCGCACCGCTCCCTTTGGGAAGGCGATTGCTTTCAGATGCTACCTTCATCAGCAAACGTGCCGCACGGACGATCAGGTTGTCTTCGTGCGCAACGCCTTCCACCGGGGTTAACAGGCGAATTTCGCCGTCGCCACGCAGCGCAATATCTATCGTGTCGCCATAATCAAGAAACTGAAATAGCGTTTGCAGCGAGTGGTAACCGTCCGCACGTTGCCCGGTGATGTATAAAAACAGATTCAGTTTTGCCGGAGAGGGCCAATGAGTCATCATTTCACAATCCAGTTGTCCATTTTCAGCTTAATACGCTGGGAGCCGTCCGACAGCTCCATGTTTGCCGGCATCGCTGGCTGGGTTTTGCTGTCGTAGCCGCTATAGACCACTTTCCAGTTTTTACCGTCTTTGCTGTAGTTCACTTCACTTAGACGGTATTGATCATCGAGTTTGTAATCGGTGGCATCTCCCGGCAGACCAAGGATCCACTGGCGCAGGCTATTCAATGGGATAGGCATGCCAGTCAGTTTGCCGATCATCTCTTCAGCGTCGTCGGCAGTGTAGTGCTTGCCTTTGTTATCGACCAGTTCGACGTTGCCCGGCTGCGCATTGAGTTCCAGTTCAGTGCTGCCCAGTGGGTTGGTCAGCAGGAGACGATAGCGATCCTGACCGGTTTGCTGCCAGAAAAAGCGGGCATACACTTTCTGTTGATCGGAAATATAGGCAAACGCACCGCGCGTCTGATATTGGTTCAGGGCGCGTACTTCCTGCTGGTGCTGGCGCCACTGCGGGGAATCGGGGCTTTTGCCGGGACCTTTCGGCGCGTTGAGGGTACAGGCACTAAGAACCAGGGCCGCAAGGGGCAGTAGGCGAATCAGGCGAAAATCAGGCAGGGTCATAATGATGACAAATCCTTGAGATACGTTGCAGTTATAACTCTTAATGCTAGCGCCGCCATCAGACATCGTCTACGTTCAAGTTATCTTAAATCGCTTAAATTTGTGCACTAAGCTATTACTCCAAAAGGGGGCAGTCTCTTTTATTGACCGCACGCATCCTGTATGATGCACCCAGTCTAACCTTATCAACGCTGGTACTATTCCCGCACACATGACCCTTTTAGCGCTTGGTATTAACCATAAAACGGCACCTGTATCGCTGCGAGAACGCGTAACGTTTTCGCCGGATACGCTCGATCAGGCGCTGGACAGCCTGCAAGCGCTGCCAATGGTGCAGGGCGGGGTAGTGCTGTCGACGTGTAACCGCACAGAGATTTACCTCAGCGTGGAAGAGCAGGATAACCTGCGAGAAGCGCTGATTCGCTGGCTGTGCGAATACCATAACCTCAATGAAGAAGACCTGCGTAATAGCCTGTACTGGCACCAGGACAACGACGCCGTCAGTCATTTGATGCGCGTTGCCAGTGGGCTGGATTCACTGGTGCTCGGTGAACCGCAAATTTTGGGGCAGGTGAAAAAAGCATTTGCGGATTCGCAAAAAGGCCACCAGAACGCCAGTGCGCTGGAGCGCATGTTCCAGAAATCATTCTCTGTTGCTAAACGTGTACGTACAGAAACTGACATCGGTGCCAGCGCCGTGTCGGTGGCGTTTGCCGCCTGTACTCTGGCGCGGCAGATATTTGAATCGCTCTCAACGGTAACCGTGCTGTTAGTCGGTGCGGGCGAAACCATCGAACTGGTAGCGCGACACTTGCGCGAGCATAAAGTGAAGAAGATGATCATCGCCAACCGTACGCGCGAGCGTGCGCAGGTGCTGGCGGATGAAGTCGGCGCCGAGGTGATTTCACTGAGTGATATCGACGCGCGTTTGCAGGATGCCGATATCATTATCAGTTCTACTGCCAGTCCGCTGCCGATTATCGGTAAAGGAATGGTGGAACGCGCGCTTAAAAACCGTCGCAATCAGCCTATGTTACTGGTGGATATCGCCGTACCGCGCGATGTCGAGCCGGAAGTGGGTAAATTGTCTAACGCCTATCTGTACAGCGTTGATGACCTGCAAAGCATCATTTCGCATAACCTGGCCCAGCGCAAAGCGGCGGCGGTGGAAGCCGAAACGATTGTGGAGCAGGAAGCCAGCGAGTTTATGGCCTGGCTACGCGCCCAGGGCGCAAGCGACACTATCCGCGAGTATCGCAGTCAGTCAGAACAGATCCGTGATGAACTGACCGCTAAAGCGTTGGCCGCTCTTCAACAGGGTGGTGATGCGCAAGCCATTATGCAGGATTTGGCCTGGAAACTGACCAACCGCCTGATCCATGCACCAACCAAATCACTTCAACAGGCTGCCCGTGACGGGGATAGTGAACGCCTGAATATTCTGCGCGACAGCCTCGGGCTGGAGTAGCAGCACACCAATCTTATTTTTTACAGGGTGCATTTACGCCTATGAAGCCTTCTATCGTTGCCAAACTGGAAGCCCTGCATGAACGCCATGAAGAAGTTCAGGCGCTGCTCGGTGATGCGGGTACTATCGCAGACCAGGATCGCTTTCGTGCGCTGTCGCGCGAATATGCGCAATTAAGCGATGTCTCTCGCTGTTTTACGGACTGGCAACAGGTTCAGGAAGATATCGAGACGGCTCAGATGATGCTCGACGATCCTGAAATGCGTGAAATGGCGCAGGATGAACTGCGCGAAGCAAAAGAGAAATGCGAGCAGCTGGAACAGCATCTGCAGGTCCTGCTGTTACCTAAAGACCCCGATGACGAACGTAACGCTTTCCTCGAAGTGCGTGCGGGAACCGGTAGTGATGAAGCGGCGCTGTTTGCCGGCGATCTGTTCCGCATGTACAGCCGTTACGCTGAATCGCGTCGCTGGCGGGTAGAGATCATGAGCGCCAGCGAAGGCGAACATGGCGGGTTTAAAGAAGTCATTGCCAAGATTAGCGGCGAAGGCGTTTACGGGCGACTGAAGTTTGAGTCCGGCGGCCATCGCGTGCAGCGCGTACCTGCGACGGAATCGCAGGGGCGTATTCATACTTCTGCCTGTACGGTCGCTGTCATGCCGGAACTGCCGGATGCCGAACTGCCGGATATCAACCCGGCCGATCTGCGTATTGATACCTTCCGTTCATCAGGCGCGGGCGGTCAGCACGTTAACACCACAGACTCCGCAATCCGTATTACCCACTTACCGACCGGTATCGTAGTGGAATGCCAGGACGAACGTTCACAGCATAAAAACAAAGCCAAAGCGATGTCGGTGCTGGAGGCGCGAATTCGTGCCGCCGAAGTGGCAAGACGTCAACAGGCGGAAGCCTCTGAACGTCGTAACCTGTTGGGCAGCGGCGATCGCAGCGATCGTAACCGCACCTATAACTTCCCGCAGGGTCGTGTGACCGATCACCGCATTAACCTGACGCTCTACCGTCTGGATGAAGCGATGGAAGGCAAACTGGATATGCTGATTGAGCCGATTGTCCAGGAATACCAGGCCGACCAACTGGCGGCGTTGTCCGAGCAGGATTAATGGATTATCAGCACTGGCTGCGTGAAGCGATAAGCCAATTACAGGCAAGCGAAAGCCCGCGCCGCGACGCCGAGATTTTACTCGAGTTTGTCACCGGTAAGGGGCGCACCTTTATTCTGGCGTTCGGCGAAACGGTGTTAACCGAGGCGCAGCGTCAACGGCTCGATACATTACTGGAACGCCGTCAGCGGGGTGAGCCAGTGGCACATCTGACCGGCGTGCGCGAGTTCTGGTCGCTGCCGCTGTTTGTCTCTCCGGCTACGCTTATTCCACGCCCGGATACTGAGTGTCTTGTTGAGCAGGCGCTGGCTCGTCTGCCTGCCTCTGCGTGTCGTATTCTCGATTTGGGAACCGGTACGGGCGCCATTGCGCTGGCGCTGGCAACTGAGCGTCCGGATTGCGCGGTGACCGCGGTTGACCGCATGCCTGATGCCGTGGCGCTGGCAACTCGCAACAAACAGCATCTGGCCATCGACAATGTTTGTGTGCTGCAAAGCGACTGGTTCAGTGCTTTGCAGGGGCAGCAGTTTGACATGATTGTCAGCAATCCGCCGTATATCGACGAACAGGACCCGCACCTGGCGCTTGGCGATGTACGTTTTGAGCCGCTATCGGCACTGGTGGCGGGTGAGCAGGGTATGGCGGATATCGTGCATATCATTGACGAGTCTCGACACATGCTAACGCCCGGCGGCTATTTGTTGCTGGAGCACGGCTGGCAGCAAGGACAGGCAGTCCGCGACGCCTATACTCATGCCGGTTACCAGGCGGTTGAAACCTGCCGCGACTATGGCGGCAACGAGCGAATTACGCTTGGACGCATCCCATCATGAGTACTTTCAGCGTGTTACTCAACGTCCATCTCATCAGCATTGCGCTTTCAGTTGGTCTGTTAACGCTGCGTTTTTGGTGGCGTTACACCGACTCGCGCCTTGCCTGCGCGCGCTGGACGCGCATCGTGCCGCCGGTTGTCGATACCGTTTTATTACTCAGCGGCATAACGTTAATGGTTAAAGCGCACATCCTGCCATTCACTGAGCACGGGACATGGCTGACTGAAAAGCTGTTTGGGGTTATCATTTACATCGTTTTGGGTTTTATTGCGCTCGATTATCGTCGGGCGCGCAGTCAGCAGGCGCGATTAGTCGCATTTCCGCTGGCGCTGGTGGTGCTGTACATCATCATTAAACTCGCCACCACAAAAATACCGTTACTGGGGTAAGCATGAGGTCGTTAGCTGATTTCGAATTTAATAAAGCGCCATTGTGTGATGGGATGATCCTGGCGTCGGAGTCTATCCGTCTGGATTTTCCAACACAAACTGTGTATGACGAACTGGAACGTCTGGTTAGTCTGGCGCAAGAAGAAATTAGCCAGCTCCTGTCTCAGGATGAGCAACTGGAAAAACTGCTGGCACTTTTTTACGGCGAATGGGGGTTTACGGATACCCACGGCGTCTATCGTCTTTCTGATGCATTATGGCTTGACCAGGTACTGAAAAATCGTCAGGGCAGCGCTGTATCTCTGGGCGCTATCTTGTTGTGGATTGCCAACCGACTGGAGCTACCGTTGGTGCCGGTGATTTTCCCGACACAACTCATCCTGCGTATTGAATCGCTCGATGGCGAAATGTGGCTAATCAATCCGTTCAATGGCGAAACGTTAAATGAGCACACGCTGGAAGTGTGGCTGAAGGGGAATATCAGCCCGGTCGCGGAGCTGTTTAACGAAGACCTGGATGAGGCGGATAATGCAGAAGTAATCCGCAAGCTGCTCGACACGCTGAAATCATCGCTGATGGAAGAGCGGCAAATGGAGCTGGCGCTGCGTGCCAGCGAAGCACTATTACAGTTTAATCCTGAAGATCCGTATGAAATACGCGATCGTGGATTAATCTACGCGCAGCTTGAGTGTGAACATGTTGCGCTGACCGATTTAAGTTATTTCGTTGAGCAGTGTCCGGAAGACCCGATCAGCGAAATGATTCGTGCGCAGATTAATACTATTTCGCACAAGCAAATTGTATTGCATTGATTAATGACACTTTACCTACCGTTTAAGGCGATCCTATGAAACAAAAAGTGGTTAGCATTGGCGACATCAACGTGGCAAATGACCTGCCGTTCGTGCTGTTTGGCGGAATGAACGTGCTGGAATCCCGCGATCTGGCGATGCGCATTTGTGAGCACTACGTAACCGTTACTCAAAAGCTGGGTATCCCTTACGTGTTCAAAGCCTCCTTTGATAAAGCCAACCGTTCTTCCATCCACTCTTACCGTGGACCGGGCCTTGAAGAAGGGATGAAAATCTTCCAGGAACTGAAGCAGACTTTTGGCGTAAAAGTGATCACCGACGTTCACGAAGCCAGCCAGGCGCAGCCTGTTGCTGACGTGGTGGATGTGATTCAGCTGCCGGCATTCCTCGCGCGTCAGACCGATCTGGTGGAAGCGATGGCGAAAACCGGTGCCGTTATCAACGTGAAGAAACCGCAGTTCGTAAGCCCTGGCCAGATGGGCAATATCGTGGATAAATTCCATGAAGGTGGTAACGATAAGGTTATTCTGTGCGACCGTGGCGCGAACTTTGGTTATGACAACCTGGTTGTAGACATGCTGGGCTTCAGCGTGATGAAGAAAGTCTCCGGCAACTCACCGGTGATTTTTGACGTTACCCATGCGCTGCAATGCCGTGATCCGTTTGGCGCAGCAAGCGGCGGTCGTCGTGCGCAGGTTACCGAACTGGCTCGCGCCGGTATGGCGGTAGGTCTGGCGGGTCTGTTTATTGAAGCGCATCCGGATCCAGCCAATGCGAAATGCGATGGCCCATCCGCGCTGCCGCTGGCAAAACTGGAACAGTTCCTGACGCAGATTAAAGCGATTGATGACCTGGTGAAAAGCTTCGACGAGCTGGATACTGAGAACTAATTCATTTTGTGTGCCTGATAGAGCTTGCGCTTATCAGGTATACGAAAGGAAATAAGAAGCCGGACCCGACAAGTTATGTCGGTGTCCGGCTTTTTTCATCAGGCAAATATCGTCATCAGATAGGCGATAAACAGCGCCAGATGTGCCGCACCGTTAAGCACATTGGTGCGTCCGGTGGAGAAAGAGATATGGCACAGTACCAGTGAAGAAACCATCACAATCATCTCTGGCGCGCCCAGCGCAAACACCAAATCATTCCCGGTTGCCCATGCGATCAGCGTCACCACTGGTACGGTGAGTGAAATAGTGGCTAATACTGAACCGAAGAACAAATTCATCGCCCGCTGTACCTGATTGCTCAGAACCGCTTTCAGCGCGCCCAGCCCTTCAGGAGAGAGGATGAGTAACGCAACCAGGAAACCGGTAAAGGCCACTGGGGCATTCAGTTCAGTCAGCAAGGTCTCCAGTGGGCTGGCGTTCATCTTGGTTACGGCAATAACGGCGATCAGATGAATGATAAGCCAGGCGGCGTGCCACATATTGCTGTGCGCTGATGGCTTGCCGTGATGCGGGTCGTCATCGTCGCCTTCATCTTCATGCTCGTAAATGAACAGGCTTTGGTGCGTTTTGGTTTGAATCAGTAAAAATACGCCGTACATCGCTGCAGAAATTAATGCTACCAGCAGCGCCTGGGCGGTAGTGAAATTCGCTCCCGGTAAAGCCATTGGGAACACCAGTACAATAATGGCCAGTGGGAACAGGGCAATTAAATACTGTTTAATACCAAACAGATTCATATACTGAGTAGCAAATTTACGGCCACCCAATAGTAATGAAAAACCGACCAGACCGCCGGTGACGATCATAATGATTGAGTACAACGTGTCGCGCATGAGCGTAGGTGCAGCATCACCGGTCGCCATTAATGCGGAGATTAAGCTGACTTCGAGAATAACGACGGACAGGCTGAGGATCAGTGACCCGTAGGGTTCGCCAAGTCGATGTGCTAATACATCCGCATGACGGACAACGCTGAATGCGCTGCTTAATATACCAATAAGGGCCAGCGCATTAATACCGATGACCACTGGTAGTGACTGACTGCTCCCCCAGAAGAACAGGACTACCAGCGCCAAAATCGGGAAGACGAGAGAGGTCTCCTTGTGGCGGGTTTTTACCGCCTCATGTACTTGTGTCATTGAACTAATTCTCCATCTCTGCAGGTATTTATAATTATAAAAGTATTAAAGAATGTAAAAAATAACAGATCTTTCGGTATTTCCGATCTAGTTTTACGTAATTTTACGGCATGGACCAATTTTTGCATCCAAGCGGATAAAATTGCATATCTTGTTTATAGAGTATTTAAATAACAAAGCATTAGATTTTAACGTCAACAAAAATTGCTGATACTACTGATACAAATGATAGTGCAGAGCTTAGCAACGCGAGAGGATATAAAGTGCCGTTGACGCTTTGTTGCCTTGCAAGCTAGCGGCGAATTGCCTATTGTCCAGCTATTGGTTTCAAAATGAGCAGTAAAAAAGCCCGGAAGGCGTCAAAAAAGTTGTCGCAGGGAAGCAGCAGTGGCGGAGGTGTAAGGTGTTAACGCGTGATTTTTTATTGAATGCCGACTGTAAGACGGCATTTGGTGCTATTGAAGAATCACTACTCTGGTCAGCGGAACAACGGGCAGCCTCACTGGCGGCCACGCTTGCTTGCCGACCCGATGATGGACCGGTGTGGATCTTCGGTTATGGATCGTTGATGTGGAATCCGGCCTTAGAGTTTGATGAGTCCTGTACCGGGACGTTAGTTGGCTGGCACCGTGCTTTTTGCCTGCGCCTGACGGCGGGGCGAGGAACGGCGGGTCAGCCAGGACGCATGTTGGCCTTGAAAGAGGGCGGACGCACTACCGGTGTAGCCTACCGCTTACCTAACGCATCGCTCGAACAAGAGCTTTCTTTACTGTGGAAGCGTGAAATGATCACCGGATGCTATCTGCCCACCTGGTGCCAGTTGGCGCTGGATGATGGTCGGACGGTGAACGCGCTGGTCTTTATTATGGATCCTCGCCACCCGCTGTTTGAGTCAGACACGCGCGCGCAGGTGATTGCGCCGCTTATCGCTGCGGCGAGCGGACCTTTAGGCACCAACGCCCAGTATTTGTTCTCGCTGGAACAAGAGCTGGTCAAGTTGGGGATGCAGGATGACTGTCTTAACGATCTGGTGATCACGGTCAAACGATTGTTGGGAGAGAATCTGCCGGAAGGCGTTATGCGGCCAGGGTTTGCCTGAATCCAGCCGGGAACTGAATGCCCGAAAGCCAGGCGCTTTTCGGGCAATTAACGCTTAGGCTGCAATATAACTTATTGAATGCTCTAGCGACTGGCTGTGGCTGTCGATCAGCACATTCCAGATGCCGGTGTAGGGCACGGTCAACCATGCGTTATCACGATCCTGCACGCTTAAGATGTCGGACTGCGTGTCTTTGACGTGATTTTTCTCGCTCATCAGATGGATGTGACAGCGCTCGGAACAGCGCACAACCACCGTATCGCCACCAAATAACTTTAAACTTGCCTTCACTAATGCCATTTTTCACCCCGTTCTTGAAAACAACGTACTTTCTGTCGAAAGTGCTGCGTGATGTTGTTCACATTTCACTCATTGCATAACACCAAAGGGGGAGCAACGGGATGCTGATTTTGATCAAAAAATGGCATAACGATTAAACAAAAGTGACAAAATCCCTCAAAAGGATTGAAAGGGCGTGCTAACGTTCAACGCAACCGCGCCCATCTACGATTAAATCCGGAAATTATCGACACTTTCAGTGTGCTTGCCTGAAAGCGGTGTATCAGAAGGTCAGCACTTTATCTGCAGCCAGCGTCCATTGAGCCAGTTCAACCAGCGTGCCGACGGCTACTCCGTCAATTAACGGCAGCGTGGTGATTCCACGGCCATCGGTGCAGGTTTTGCACAGTTTGACCGGCACATTTTGCGCCGTCAGAATCTCCAGCATTTGCTGAATATTGTATCCTTCCGCGGGTTTTTGACCACGCAATCCCGCGGTTACCGCGTCCGACATTAAAAACAAACGCAGATCGAGATCCTCTTCCTGCTCGCGCAAGGCGATAGCCAGACGTAGGCTGTTAAATAACGATTCGCTTCCATAGGCTGCACCGTTCGCGACGATCACTATCTTTTGCATTTTTACTCCTTTTGCTGCATGTGAGCGTTAAAAACTGACACGTATGTTACACCTATTTCTAGATGCCAGGATAATGCCGAAAAAGGAAGGAAGGGCTGAAAATCAATACTGAAGACGTTATGGTTTAAGATAAGTATGCCTCTGTGGCTAATAGATATAAGAAACCACTAACGATTTGAGCCGTAATATTTATTTATCTCTCGCTGTATTTGCACTCTTGCCGTTGGCAGGCGGTACTGCCAGCGCGCAATCGTCATTTATTCACCAGGCGGAAAACCCTTTCGATAACAATAGTGATGGCTTGCCCGATCTTGGTATGGCGCCGGAGTCGCGGGCAGGTGAAAAGCACTTTGCCGAAATGGTCAAAGCGTTTGGGGAAGCCAGCATGACCGATAACGGGCTTGATACCGGTGAACAGGCGAAGCAGTTTGCGTTTGGCCAGGTGCGCGACAGGGTCAGCGAACAGGTGAATCAGCAACTGGAATCCTGGCTCTCTCCCTGGGGAAACGCCAGCGTCGGGTTGCAGGTGGATAACGAAGGCAGCTTTACCGGGAGTCGGGGAAGTTGGTTTATCCCGTGGCAGGACAATCAACGTTATCTCACCTGGAGCCAGTTGGGGCTGACGCAACAGGACGGAGGCCTGGTCAGTAATGCGGGGATTGGGCAGCGCTGGGTTCGTGACGGTTGGTTACTGGGTTACAACACCTTTTATGACAACCTGCTTGATGAGAATCTGCCTCGGGGAGGCGTGGGGGCAGAGGCGTGGGGTGAATACCTTCGTTTATCTGCTAATTACTATCAACCGTTGTCCTCCTGGCAGGATCGTTTTGCAACTCAAGAACAACGGATGGCCCGGGGATACGACCTGACCGCGCAAATGCGCATGCCGTTCTATCAACATCTCAATACCAGCGTCAGCGTGGAGCAGTATTTTGGTGACCAGGTGGATCTGTTTCATTCCGGAACCGGGTACCACAATCCTGTGGCGGTGAATCTGGGATTGAGCTATACGCCGGTGCCGCTGATCACCGTGACAGCACAGCATAAGCAGGGTGAAAATGGCGTCAGTCAGAATAACCTCGGATTAACGCTAAATTATCGTTTTGGTGTGCCGCTAAAAAAACAGCTGATGGTAAGCGAGGTGGCAAACAGCTGATCGCTGCGCGGCAGTCGTTATGACGATCCACAACGTAACAATCTGCCGACGCTGGAGTATCGCCAGCGTAAAACACTGTCGGTATTTTTGGCCACGCCACCCTGGGATCTCAAGCCTGGTGAGACGGTGGCGTTGAAGGTGCAGGTGCGTAGTTTGCATGGGATCCGTCGTCTGGCATGGCAAGGTGATACTCAGGCGTTGAGCTTAACGGCGGGCAGCAATAGCCGAAGCGCTCAGGGTTGGACGATTATTATGCCGAAGTGGGACAACAGAGAAGGTGCGACAAACCGCTGGCGGTTGTCTGTGGTGGTAGAAGATGAGCAGGGCCAGCGTGTCTCTTCCAATGAGATCACGCTATCACTGACCGAACCGTTTATTACCGTTTCGGAAAATGATCCTCGTTAACAATGACGCATGAGCGCGTTATCAGAAAATGCGTTCCTGGTGCACCCATACCGCGGCTTCAACGCGTGATTTGAGCTTCATTTTCTTCAGCATATGCTTCACGTGAACTTTTACTGTGCTTTCGGTGATGTCGAGGCGGCGGGCGATCATCTTATTAGGCAGACCCTGGGCGATGAGTTTAAGAATATCGCGTTCGCGCGGCGTCAGTTGAGTAACATCACGGTCGGACGTTGCGCGATTGGCGCGCAGGCTGGCGGCCAGAACCGGGGTTAAGGCTTCGCTCAGCACCATTTCACCAGCGGCAGCCTGCTGCAATGCTTTCAGTAAATCTTCCGGCTCCATATCTTTCAGCAGGTAACCGTCGGCACCACGCTTCAGTGCGGTAACCACATCTTCTTCATGATTGGATACGCTAAACACAACGATGCGGCCCGACAATGATTTTTCACGCAGCTTATCGAGGGTTTCCAGACCGTTCATGCCGGGCATGTTGAGATCAAGCAGGATCAGATCAGGATCAAGGGATTCAGCCAGCTCGATACCCTGCTCACCATTGCTGGCTTCGCCGACAACGGTAATATCGGGCGCCATGCTGACAAGCTGTTTTACACCGGTTCTCAGCATCGGATGATCGTCGATCAACAGGATAGTTGCCGGTTCCAGATTACTCATGGGTATCTCCTTGGACTTCTGTGAAGTTTGTTTCGGGAATAAAAGTGACAGCAACTTCAGTACCGCCCGTCTCGCGACGGCGTACGCGGCAATCGCCGCGCAAGCTCTGCGCGCGGTCGCGCATTATTATCATGCCGTAGTGGTTACTGCGTTCGGCGTTTTCCGGTACGCCGCAGCCGTTATCTTGCACTGTCAGTTTGACCTGCTTGCCATTTTGCACCACCGTCACGACCACTTCATTGGCCTGAGAGTGTTTAAGTGCGTTGCTCAGGGCTTCGCGCGCAATTTGTAGCAGGTGAATCGCCTGATGCGAAGGGACCAGGCGTGGCGGTAGCTGATAATCCAGCTTAACCGTAAATCCAAAACGGGCGCTGTACTCCTGACAGCTGGCTTCCAGCGCCGGTCGTAATCCAGGTTCCGTGAGCTGTAAACGGAAGGTGGTTAACAGTTCTCGCAGTTGTGCCCATGAAGCATTTAGCTCGTTACGAATCTGGCTGAGCAACTCGCGACAGTTATCTGAAAGCGCATCGCCCTGCATCTGTAAACAGCTAACCTGCATCTTCATACAAGAGAGCGATTGTGCAATAGAATCATGAAGTTCGCGCGCAATGGTGGCACGCTCTTCCATCACAATCAACTGCTGTTGACGCTCCTGATGCCTGTCGAGCGCAAGCGTTGCGGTCAGTTGCTCAACCAGAGTATCAACCAGCTGCTGCTGATCGTGGCTGAGATGGCGTCCGTTCGGCAAGGTGGCGAGCAGAATACCATACTGGGTATGCGCATCGGTCAGCCGCCACTTCAATGTAATCCCGCCGTCAATCGCGGGCAGCGTTCCGCGAGGACACAGATGGCAACCTTTCTCATCACAGCTGGCATTTGACTGACAGGTAAATTCCTGATGATTGTCTTCATCTTCCAGGTCGTAAACCCGGAGCTCAATATCATGCAGCAAGGTCAAATTTTGCAAACCATTCAGTACCGGAGAGAGGCGTTCGCACAACGGCACCTGAGAGTGCAGGCGGCGGTTAGCTTGCCACAGGAAAGAAAGAATCTGATTTTTGTGCTCCAGCCCCGCCGTTTTCTCCTGTACTCGCTGTTCCAGCACAGCGTAACTTTCGGCCAGTTCTTCCGACATATTATTTAGCGCCGAACCCAGAGCCGCCATCTCATTACGACCGCTGATATGCGCGCGTTGGGTAAAATCACGCTGGCTGACGGCTCGCGCCATCGATAGCAGCTGTTTCCACGGCTCTAACAGGCGCACGCGCAGCCAGATAATGGTGAAAACCAGCAGCAATGCCATAAATACGGCCATCAGGCGATGCAGCAGGACGACGCGTTCAATGCGTAATTCGGTGGTATGGTCAAAGGCGGTGACCAATTTATCCAGTCCGCCCACAAAGCGCGTCACATCCTGCGCTACCGCATCAGGCGTTTGCGCATGCGCAAGTCCCGGCGCAAGTTCAGTGTGCCAGTAATCCTGTAATGCTTTTAACTGCGCCTGTTGTCCGTCTCGTTTTGCGGCCCGCGTCAACTCCGGGCTAAACGCCGTTTGCTCCATTTCATCCAGCAGCGGTTGATCGCTAGCGTCCAGTGGTACGGCAGCCAGCAGGCGATAACTCTGCATGCGCAGCGATCCCGCTTTGTTGATTGCATGGGCGCTACCCTGAACGCCCTGAACCAGCCAGCCGGAGACAGCCATACCCGCCACGCCGATGGCTGTGGACAATAAAACAATCAGCGCCACCTGGTTGACCAGCGTAAGCGGGGAGAGACAACGTTTAAACATGGTGACTTGTTCCTTCGGGTTTTCGTCGAACAGAAAACCTTATTGAATGACGATTCTGCTGCAGGCAGTGGCGTTATTCTCGGCGATACACTGGAGTATACCCATACCTCAAACGGGCTACCTCTTAATTGCCAGTGGAGGGAGAGATCCTGGGCGACGGGGAGTAGGGGGCGACAGAAGCGTGAAAAACCACATCTTTTTTACCGAAGTTATGTACTCATTAAGGGTAATAATAAATTTTAGGCATGAATAATGACACCTTTTCCTTTGATTTATATCAACTTACCTCCAGCTGTAAACCCTAATGTTGCAGGCATCGAAACAAGTATCAGAGGTGTCTATGAGTCACTCATCTGCCCCGGAAAGGGCATCTGGAGCTGTAATTACCGAATGGCGACCGGAAGATCCCGCCTTCTGGCAGCAGCGTGGTCAACGAATCGCCAGCCGTAACCTGTGGATTTCCGTCCCTTGCTTGCTGCTGGCGTTTTGCGTGTGGATGTTATTTAGCGCCGTGGCGGTGAACTTACCGAAAGTCGGATTTGATTTCACCACTGAGCAGCTGTTCATGCTGACGGCATTACCTTCGGTGTCCGGCGCGCTGCTGCGTGTTCCGTACTCCTTTATGGTCCCCCTGTTTGGTGGACGTCGCTGGACGGCATTTAGCACCGGCATCCTGATCATTCCTTGCGTATGGTTAGGTTTTGCGGTGCAGGATACCTCCACGCCGTTTAGTACCTTTATTATTATCTCCCTGCTGTGCGGCTTCGCTGGTGCGAACTTTGCGTCCAGTATGGCAAACATCAGCTTCTTCTTTCCAAAACAGAAACAGGGCGGCGCGCTGGGTCTGAATGGTGGCCTGGGCAACATGGGCGTCAGCGTGATGCAGTTGGTCGCGCCGCTGGTGGTTTCATTGTCAATCTTTGCCGCATTTGGTAGCCACGGGGTTGAACAACCGGATGGCACGCAGCTGTATCTGGCAAACGCTGCATGGATTTGGGTGCCGTTCCTCGCTATTTTCACGCTGGCCGCATGGTTCGGTATGAACGAACTGGCAACCTCCAAAGCCTCGCTGAAAGAGCAATTGCCGGTGCTGAAACGCGGGCATTTGTGGATTATGAGCCTGCTATATCTGGCGACCTTCGGTTCCTTTATCGGTTTCTCTGCCGGTTTCGCGATGCTGTCGAAAACGCAGTTCCCTGAGGTGCAGATCCTGCATTACGCCTTCTTTGGCCCGTTCATTGGTGCGTTGGCGCGTTCTGCGGGCGGCGCAATCTCTGACCGTCTGGGCGGGACCCGCGTCACGCTGGTGAACTTTATTCTGATGGCTATTTTCAGTGCCTTACTGTTCCTGACGCTGCCATCAAACGGTGTCGGCGGCAACTTCATTGCCTTCTTCGCTGTGTTCCTGGCGTTGTTCCTGACGGCCGGACTGGGGAGTGGTTCAACCTTCCAGATGATCTCCGTAATCTTCCGAAAACTGACGATGGACAGAGTGAAAGCTGAAGGTGGTTCAGAAGAGAAAGCGATGCGCGAGGCGGCAACCGATACGGCGGCAGCGTTGGGCTTTATCTCTGCTATTGGTGCGATCGGCGGCTTCTTTATCCCGAAAGCATTTGGCACGTCCCTGGCATTAACCGGTTCTCCGGTCGGTGCGATGAAAGTATTTCTGATCTTCTATGTCGCTTGTGTGGTTATCACCTGGGCGGTATACGGACGTCATTCTAAAAAGTAAAAAAGTGGTATACACAAAATCATTCTAACTGCATCAAGGCGGCAAGTGAGAAATCCCCAGGAGCTAACAGAAGTAAGTGACTGGGGAGAACGAACGCAGCCAACGCGAAGCAGTTTGAAGGATGAAGTGTAAGTTGATTATCCATTGCGCGGTGTTAGACCGCGCTTTTTTTTACTGTAATTAGTTACAACATACTTTTATATTGTGGCATGACAACAGCCTGTGAGAACGGCGTACGCAACCTGCTAGCAGGGGGGATACCCCTTAATACCCACTTATAAAGAATTTAACATTTGCATGATAATTGAATTATTAAAAAACCTTTAAATTCAATTTATTACGTTAATTGTCAGTATCCCACTTTGGGGGTATGTAAAAACCAACCCTCATTTTTCATCCCTGCCTGCCTTGATCGTTATCAATTCTCACGCCCTTTCAGAGCGTTACCTTCGCTCTCAATCAAGCAATGTCGATTTATCAGAGAGCCGTCAGGCTCCTACAGGAGAAAACCGATGAGTAAATTCCTGGACCGGTTTCGCTACTTCAAGCAGAAGGGCGAAACCTTTGCCGATGGGCATGGCCAGCTTCTCAATACCAACAGGGACTGGGAGGACGGATACCGCCAGCGTTGGCAGCATGACAAAATCGTGCGTTCAACCCACGGGGTAAACTGCACTGGCTCATGCAGCTGGAAAATCTATGTGAAAAATGGTCTGGTGACCTGGGAAACCCAGCAAACCGATTATCCGCGTACCCGTCCGGACCTGCCAAACCACGAGCCTCGTGGTTGCCCTCGTGGTGCAAGCTATTCCTGGTATCTCTACAGCGCTAACCGTCTGAAATACCCGCTGATGCGCAAACGCCTGATGAAAATGTGGCGTGAAGCGAAAAGACTGCACAGCGATCCGGTAGACGCATGGGCCTCCATCATCGAAGACGCCGATAAAGCAAAAAGCTTCAAACAAGCGCGTGGTCGTGGTGGTTTCGTGCGTTCTTCCTGGCAGGAAGTGAATGAGCTGATTGCCGCTTCTAACGTTTACACCGTTAAAACCTACGGTCCTGACCGCGTGGCGGGCTTCTCACCGATCCCTGCGATGTCGATGGTTTCCTACGCCTCCGGTGCACGATATCTGTCGCTGATTGGCGGCACCTGTCTGAGCTTCTACGATTGGTACTGTGACTTGCCGCCTGCGTCTCCGCAGACCTGGGGTGAGCAGACTGACGTTCCGGAATCTGCCGACTGGTATAACTCCAGTTACATTATCGCCTGGGGTTCAAACGTTCCGCAGACCCGTACCCCAGATGCGCACTTCTTCACGGAAGTTCGCTACAAAGGGACTAAAACGGTCGCCATTACCCCGGATTACGCTGAAATCGCTAAACTCTGCGATCTGTGGCTGGCTCCGAAGCAGGGTACCGATGCCGCAATGGCGCTGGCAATGGGCCACGTCATGCTACGCGAGTTCCACCTTGATAACCCGAGCCAATACTTCACCGACTACGTGCGTCGTTACACCGACTTCCCGATGCTGGTGATGCTCGAAGAGCGTGACGGGTATTATGCGGCGGGTCGTATGCTGCGTGCCGCCGATCTGGTTGACTCCCTGGGTCAGGAAAATAATCCCGAGTGGAAAACCGTTGCCATCAATACCGACGGCGAAATGGTTGCGCCAAACGGTTCAATTGGTTTCCGCTGGGGTGAAAAAGGTAAATGGAACCTCGAGCAGCGCGACGGCACGTCCGGTAACGAAACCGAACTGCAGCTCAGCCTGTTGGGCAGCCAGGACGACATCGCTGAAGTCGGCTTCCCGTATTTTGGCGGTGAAGGTACCGAGCACTTTAGCAAAGTTGAACTGGAAAATGTTCTGCTGCACAAACTGCCGGTAAAACGCCTGCAACTGGCCGATGGCTCTACTGCGCTGGTGACGACCGTTTATGATCTGACCATGGCCAACTACGGTCTGGAACGCGGTCTGAACGATGAAAACTGCGCCTCCAGTTACGACGATATCAAAGCGTATACCCCGGCATGGGCAGAGAAAATCACTGGCGTATCGCGCGCTCAGATCGTGCGTATTGCCCGTGAATTTGCCGATAACGCAGATAAAACGCACGGCCGCTCAATGATTATTGTTGGCGCGGGTCTGAACCACTGGTACCACCTCGATATGAACTATCGTGGTCTGATTAACATGCTGGTGTTCTGCGGCTGCGTCGGTCAGAGCGGCGGCGGTTGGGCCCACTATGTGGGTCAGGAAAAACTGCGTCCGCAGACCGGTTGGCAGCCGCTGGCGTTTGGCCTTGACTGGCAGCGTCCGGCGCGTCACATGAACAGTACGTCCTATTTCTATAACCACTCCAGCCAATGGCGCTATGAGACGGTTACGGCACAGGAACTGCTGTCCCCGATGGCAGACAAATCCCGCTACAGTGGTCATTTGATTGACTTTAACGTTCGCGCTGAACGTATGGGCTGGTTGCCATCTGCGCCGCAGTTAGGTACTAACCCGCTGTACATTGCGCGTGAGGCAGAAAAAGTCGGGATGACACCGGTGGATTACACCGTTAAATCTCTGAAGGAAGGTTCTATTCGCTTTGCGGCTGAACAACCAGAGAACGGTAAAAACCATCCGCGTAACCTGTTTATCTGGCGTTCTAACCTGCTCGGCTCTTCCGGTAAAGGCCACGAGTACATGCTGAAGTATCTGCTGGGTACTGAACATGGTATTCAGGGGCTGGATCTGGGTAAACAGGGGGGCGTGAAGCCAGAAGAAGTGGAATGGCAGGATAACGGACTGGACGGCAAGCTGGATCTGGTCGTTACCCTGGACTTCCGTCTGTCGAGCACCTGTCTGTACTCCGACATCGTGCTGCCGACCGCCACCTGGTATGAAAAAGACGATATGAATACCTCGGATATGCATCCGTTTATTCACCCGTTGTCTGCCGCCGTTGATCCAGCCTGGGAATCGAAGAGCGACTGGGAAATCTACAAGGCTATCGCCAAGAAATTCTCTGAAGTTTGCGTGGGCCACCTTGGCAAAGAAACTGACGTAGTGACGCTGCCTATCCAGCACGACTCGGCCGCCGAACTGGCGCAGCCGTTGGATGTTAAAGACTGGAAGAAAGGCGAATGCGATCTGATTCCAGGCGTTACCGCGCCACACATCATGACAGTTGAGCGTGATTACCCGGCAACCTACGAACGCTTCACGTCCATCGGCCCACTGATGGATAAAGTCGGGAACGGCGGGAAAGGGATTGCCTGGAACACCCAGAGCGAAATGGACCTGCTGCGTAAACTCAACTACACCAAGGCTGAAGGCCCGGCAAAAGGCCAGCCGATGCTGAATACGGCGATTGATGCCGCTGAGATGATCCTCACCCTGGCACCGGAAACCAACGGTCAGGTGGCGGTGAAAGCCTGGGCTGCGCTGAGTGAATTTACCGGCCGTGACCATACGCATCTGGCGCTGAATAAAGAAGACGAGAAAATCCGCTTCCGCGATATTCAGGCGCAGCCGCGCAAAATTATCTCCAGCCCGACCTGGTCAGGACTGGAAGATGAACATGTTTCTTACAACGCCGGTTACACCAACGTTCACGAGCTGATCCCATGGCGTACGCTGACTGGTCGCCAGCAGCTGTATCAGGATCATCAGTGGATGCGAGACTTCGGTGAAAGCCTGCTGGTTTACCGCCCACCAATTGATACTCGTTCGGTGAAAGAGGTGATGGGCGAGAAATCAAATGGTAACCCAGAAAAAGCGCTCAACTTCCTGACGCCACACCAGAAGTGGGGTATCCACTCCACCTACAGCGATAACCTGCTGATGCTGACGTTAGGTCGCGGCGGTCCGATCGTGTGGATGAGCGAAGCGGATGCGAAAGATCTGGGTATCGAGGATAACGACTGGATCGAAGTCTTTAACAGTAACGGGGCACTCACCGCTCGTGCGGTTGTGAGTCAACGTGTCCCGGCCGGGATGACCATGATGTACCACGCCCAGGAACGTATTGTGAATATTCCGGGGTCGGAGATTACCGAGCAGCGCGGCGGGATCCATAACTCGGTGACCCGTATCACACCGAAACCGACGCACATGATTGGTGGTTATGCCCACCTGGCCTACGGCTTTAACTACTACGGCACCGTAGGTTCGAACCGTGATGAGTTCGTGGTGGTTCGTAAGATGAAGAACATTGACTGGTTGGATGGCGAAGGCAATGACCAGGTACAGGAGAGCGTAAAATGAAAATTCGTTCACAAGTCGGCATGGTGCTGAATCTCGATAAGTGCATCGGTTGCCACACCTGTTCAGTAACCTGTAAAAACGTCTGGACCAGCCGTGAAGGTGCGGAGTATGCCTGGTTTAACAACGTTGAAACCAAGCCGGGTACTGGCTTCCCAACTGATTGGGAAAACCAGGAAAAATGGAAGGGCGGTTGGATCCGTAAAATCAACGGTAAGCTGGTGCCGCGCATGGGTAACAAAGCGCTGCTGCTGGGTAAAATTTTTGCTAACCCGCATTTGCCAGGTATTGATGACTACTACGAACCGTTTGACTTCGATTACCAGACTCTGCACAACACCCCGGCAGACAGCAAAGCGCAGCCGATTGCCCGTCCGCGCTCGCTGATCACCGGTCAGCGTATGGATAAAATCACCAAAGGTCCGAACTGGGAAGATGACCTCGGCGGTGAGTTCGAGAAGCTGGCGAAAGACAAAAATTTCGAGAACATGCAGAAGGCGATGTACGGTCAGTTCGAAAATACCTTCATGATGTATTTGCCGCGTCTGTGCGAGCACTGCCTTAACCCGGCGTGCGTGGCGACTTGCCCGAGCGGTGCCATCTACAAGCGTGAAGAAGATGGCATCGTGCTGATCGATCAGGACAAATGCCGCGGCTGGCGTATGTGCATCACCGGTTGCCCGTATAAAAAAATCTACTTCAACTGGAAGAGCGGTAAGTCAGAGAAGTGCATTTTCTGCTATCCACGTATTGAAGCCGGTCAGCCGACTGTGTGTTCCGAAACCTGCGTCGGTCGTATCCGTTACCTCGGCGTACTGCTGTATGACGCGGATGCGATTGAAAGCGCGGCAAGCACCGAGCATGAGAAAGATCTGTACCAGCGTCAACTGGACGTGTTCCTCGATCCGAACGATCCGGCTGTTATTGAACAAGCGCTAAAAGATGGTATTCCGATGAGCGTTATCGATGCCGCCCAGCAGTCTCCGGTTTATAAAATGGCGATGGACTGGAAGTTGGCGCTGCCGCTGCATCCGGAATACCGCACATTGCCGATGGTTTGGTACGTGCCGCCATTGTCACCGATTCAGTCTGCCGCCGATGCGGGCGAGCTGGGCAGCAACGGTATACTGCCGGACGTTGACAGTCTGCGTATCCCGGTTCAGTACCTGGCGAACCTGCTGACCGCAGGCGATACTCAGCCGGTGCTGTTGGCGCTGAAACGTATGCTGGCAATGCGTCACTACAAACGTACGGAAACCGTTGACGGTAAAGTCGATACCCGTGCGCTGGAAGAGGTGGGCTTGAGCGAAGCGCAGGCACAGGAAATGTATCGTTATCTGGCGATCGCGAACTACGAAGATCGTTTCGTGGTACCGAGCAGCCATCGTGAACTGGCGCGTGACGCGTTCCCGGAGAAAAGCGGTTGTGGCTTTACCTTCGGTGACGGTTGCCACGGTTCTGATACTAAATTCAATCTGTTCAACAGCCGCCGCATCGACGCTGTCGATGTGACCAGCAAAACGGAGCCGCACCAATGATTGAACTCGTCATTGTTTCGCGTTTGCTCGAGTACCCGGATGCTGCCCTGTGGCAGCATCAGCAGGAACTTTTCGATGCACTCGCGTCATCTGAGAACCTGGATAAAGAGGATGCCCAGACTCTGGGCGTTTTCCTGCGCGATCTAATCGCGCAAGACGTGCTGGATGTGCAGGCAAGTTACAGCGAACTGTTTGATCGTGGCCGTGCCACCTCGCTGCTGCTGTTTGAACATGTACACGGCGAATCCCGCGATCGCGGTCAGGCAATGGTTGACCTGATGGCACAGTATGAACAGCACGGTTTGCAGCTCGACAGCCGCGAACTTCCCGATCATCTGCCGTTGTATCTGGAATATCTTGCGCAACTGCCGAAAAGCGAAGCGCTAGGTGGCTTGCAGGATATCGCGCCGATCCTGGCTTTGCTCAGCGCTCGTTTGCAGCAGCGTGGAAGCCGTTATGCAGTACTGTTCGATTTGCTGTTAAAACTGGCGAATACCGTTATCGACAGCGATAAAGTGGCTGAAAAAATTGCGGATGAAGCCCGTGATGATACCCCACAAGCGCTGGATGCGGTCTGGGAAGAAGAGCAGGTAAAATTCTTCGCCGATCAGGGGTGTGGCGAGTCGGAAATCTCCGCTCACCAGCGTCGTTTTGCCGGGGCCGTTGCGCCGCAGTATCTGAATATCACCACCGGAGGACAGCACTAATGCACTTCCTGAATACGTTCTTCTTTGACATCTATCCGTACATCGCGGGTTCTGTCTTTCTGATCGGCAGTTGGCTGCGTTATGACTACGGGCAGTATACGTGGCGTGCGGCCTCCAGTCAGATGTTGGATCGCAAAGGGATGAACCTGGCGTCAAACCTGTTTCACATCGGGATCCTGGGGATTTTTGCCGGGCACTTCTTGGGTATGTTAACGCCGCACTGGATGTATGAAGCGTGGCTGCCGCTTGAAGTGAAACAAAAGATGGCGATGTTCGCGGGTGGCGCCAGTGGCGTAATGTGTCTGATTGGCGGTGTACTGCTGTTGAAACGTCGTTTGTTCAGCCCACGAGTGCGGGCCACCACCACCGGAGCGGATATTCTGATCCTCTCTCTGTTGGTTATCCAGTGTGCGCTGGGTCTGCTGACCATTCCGTTCTCCGCCCAGCATATGGACGGCAGCGAGATGATGAAGCTGGTGAACTGGGCGCAGACAGTGGTGACCTTCCATGGCGGAGCGTCTCAGTATCTGGATGGCGTCGCATTTATTTTCCGTGTGCACCTTGTGCTGGGTATGACGCTGTTCCTGTTGTTCCCATTCTCGCGTCTGGTACACATCTGGAGCGTCCCTGTCGAATATCTGACACGCAAATACCAGATTGTTCGTGCACGTCACTAATCGTATTTCTGTGAAAGATAAACCCTGCTTCGGCGGGGTTTTTTTATGTCTGTTTGCCGGATGGCGGCGCAAGCGCCTTATCCAGCCTACGCAGGTTTAAGCGAGCGCCGTAGGCCTGCGTAGTGCATCAGGCAATTTGTGGGCATGTGTCGAGTTTGTAGGTCTGATAAGCACAGCGCATCAGGCAAATAAAGGGCATTGCAGATTGATTTTGTGTTGGTGCTTTATGAAGTGATGGTGGTGGGGGAAGGATTACTTAGCGCTGCGCGCTTCGCCCTTCGGGTCGTTGCCTACGGCAACGCTTTCTCGCTAACGCTCGAATCGAACCTTGGTCGAAGCTTCTCATCCTTCCCGAATAGGAAGAATTTGGGGCATTGCAGATTGATTTTGTGTTGGTGCTTTATGAAGTGATGGTGGTGGGGGAAGGATTACTCAGCGCTGCGCGCTTCGCCCTTCGGGTCGTTGCCTGCGGCAACGCTTTCTCGCTAACGCTCGAATCGAACCTTGGTCGAAGCTTCTCATCCTTCCCGAATAGGAAGAATTTGGGGC
>NZ_JAOWDX010000047.1:689672-1184281 GCF_030334485.1 Citrobacter sp. Cf072
TGGGGGAAGGATTCGAACCTTCGAAGTCGATGACGGCAGATTTACAGTCTGCTCCCTTTGGCCGCTCGGGAACCCCACCAGGGGTATACTAATTTTGTGAGTCTAAAAGAATGAATGGTGGTGGGGGAAGGATTATTCGTCGCTTCGCTCCTCACCCTTCGGGCCGTTGCCGTTGGCAACGTTCTCTCGCTTTCGCTCGAGTCGAACCTTAATCGAAGGTTCTCACCCTTCCCCGACAAGTGCAAACTTCTGTATTGCTCGCCGGGATAACTACATCGCTGTAGTAAAAAATGGTGGTGGGGGAAGGATTCGAACCTTCGAAGTCGATGACGGCAGATTTACAGTCTGCTCCCTTTGGCCGCTCGGGAACCCCACCACGGGGTAATGCTAATTACTGGCCTGCTTCTGTTGGAAGCGGGGCGCATCATATCAAATGATGCGCCCCTGTAAAGCATTCCGTTGATAAAAAAGAACTGGTTGCCTGATTTTTACACGCAAAGATGTAAAGGTAACCAATTAACTTATCAATCGATTACAGAATAATCGTTCGGTTACCGTAAACAAAGACGCGCTGAGCCAGAACCTGATACAGCGCACGGCTTAAAACATTTTTTTCAACGTCGCGACCCGCACGCATCATATCTTCGGCAGTGTAGGTGTGATCAACATGGATCACGTCCTGCATAATGATTGGGCCTTCATCAAGGTTATCATTTACGTAGTGGGCCGTCGCGCCGATGATTTTCACGCCGCGCTCATAAGCTTGATGGTACGGGCGAGCACCAATGAATGCTGGCAGGAATGAATGGTGAATATTGATAATTTTATTTGGGAAGCGTGAAACAAATGTTGGGGTCAGAACGCGCATGTATTTAGCCAGCACGACATAGTCCGGCTGGTGGGCGTCGATAGCGTCAGCCATTTTCTGATCATGTTCGTCACGTGTTAAACCTTCATGGCTGACCAGCTCAAACGGAATATCAAACCGTTCAACCAGAGGACGCAACGTCTCGTGATTGCCGATCACCGCGGCGATTTCAACATCCAGCCCGCCATAATTGGCCTTCATTAACAGATCGCCCAGGCAATGCGCTTCCTTAGTGACCAAAATGACGATGCGGCGGCGGCCTGCTGGGGTTAATTCACGAATTGAGCCTTCAGGTAAGGCGCTGTCCAGATCGGCAAGCAGCGTGACGTCGTTAAAAATGCCCTCCAGTTCGGTGCGCATAAAAAAGCGTCCGGTGCGGTGGTCCACAAACTCATTGTTCTGCACGATGTTCAGTTCATGCTTGTAACAGATATTCGTAATGCGTGCGATCAGACCTTTTTGGTCTGGGCAAATAGTACGCAGCACTTTTCTTTGTAATGAATGCATTTGCAGCGGTGATCCTGTTGAGAATGTTTGCAAAATTGATACTGTCGGGCGTTGATTAGCCGCAGCACTTTTTAAATTTTTTACCGGAGCCACAAGGGCAGGTATCGTTTCGTCCAATTTGAGGGCGTGTACCGTCTATATAGTACCACTGACCGTTTTCTTTTAAAAAACGAGAGCGCTCGATAATTGCACCTGTTTTACCTTGTTCAGAAAACCGTGCGACGAAACTGACATAGCCGATATCTTCTGTGTCTGCCGTCTCTTGTTCAAAAACGGTCAGCCCAAGCCATTCAGTATGATTAAATCCTGCGATAATGTCGTCGCGAAACGAGGCCGCATGACAATCTGGATGCCAGGTTTTGATCAGGTAATCTGCGTCTTTCATCACAAAAGCACAGTAACGAGAGCGCATGAGGTGTGACGGCGTAGGTGCTACTTGCGCGCCGGAAACATAACGGTAGCAACATAGGCTATACTCGACAGCGCTACCACAGGGACAAAGCTGAGACACAAAGTACTCCCTGGAATATAAAAACGGCGTAAAAACGCCAGAGTGGCACTATGTTAACTGAGCGGTAGCGATGTTGCTACGTCTGCAAGCCAGGGGAAGTTTGTACGTATAATGAGAAAAATAAAAATTGGGCTGGCGCTAGGTTCCGGCGCGGCGCGGGGTTGGTCGCATATTGGGGTTATTAAAGCCCTTAAGCATATGGGCATCGATGTTGATATCGTGGCAGGGTGCTCCATCGGTTCGCTGGTTGGCGCTGCCTACGCCTGCAATAAGTTACCTGCTCTTGAAAAGTGGGTATGTTCTTTCAGCTATTGGGATGTTTTACGGCTGATGGATCTCTCGTGGCGCAGGGGAGGTTTACTGCGCGGTGAACGGGTATTCAATCAGTACCGTAATGTTATGCCGGTAGAAGCAATTGAGCAATGCACACGCCGTTTCGCAACAGTTGCTACTAATCTGAGTACGGGGCGGGAGCTGTGGTTTACCGAAGGTGATTTGCATCTGGCTGTCCGAGCCTCCTGTAGTATTCCTGGTCTGATGTCTCCCGTGGCGCATAATGGTTACTGGCTGGTCGATGGCGCGGTGGTGAATCCCGTCCCTGTATCCCTGACTCGTGCGTTGGGGGCCGATATTGTTATCGCGGTCGACCTGCAACACGATGCACATCTCATGCAACAAGATTTACTCTCCTTCAACGTCAATAGCGATGCCGAATCGGGTAATGATGCTGACGAGCTTTCATGGCATGCCCGTCTGAAAGAGCGATTGAGCAACATTACGGCCAGACGTGCGGTCACGGCACCGACAGCGATGGAGATCATGACGACGTCTATTCAGGTTCTGGAAAATCGTCTGAAACGTAACCGCATGGCCGGCGACCCTCCAGACATACTGATTCAGCCGTTTTGTCCACAAATATCCACGCTGGATTTTCACCGCGCCAGTGCAGCAATTGCTGCCGGGCAGTTGGCGGTCGAGAAGAAAATGGATGAACTTCTACCCCTGGTGAAAACCAACGTCTAACGCATTTTTTATCAACACTTAAGCTAATTCTGACAGGCGTGAGTGGCAATAGCATGCCACTATTTATTAAAGCCAGTCAGGGGGGAGAATATGACGCAGCCATTGGTCGGAAAACAGATTCTTATCGTTGAGGATGAGCCGGTATTTCGCTCACTCATGGACTCATGGTTTTCCTCTTTGGGAGCGACAACGGCGGTGGCTGGCGACGGGCTTGAAGCACTTGAACTACTTGGACACTTCACGCCAGATCTGATGATTTGCGATCTGGCTATGCCAAGAATGAACGGCCTCAAACTGGTTGAGTATCTACGCAATCGTGGCGATCAGACCCCGATACTGGTGATTTCTGCGACGGAAAACATGTCCGACATAGCCAAAGCGCTACGACTCGGGGTGGATGATGTCCTATTGAAGCCGGTGAAAGACCTTAATCGCTTGAGAGAAACCGTCTTTGCATGTCTTTATCCCAACATGTTTAATTCACGCGTAGAAGAAGAAGAGCGGCTGTTTCGCGACTGGGATGCGATGGTGGACGATCCTGCCGCCGCCGCGAAGCTGCTAAAAGAATTACAGCCTCCAGTGTCGCAAGTGATTTCGCACTGCCGCATTAACTATCGACAATTGGTAGTAGCTGACCAACCGGGGCTGGTGCTGGATATTGCGCCGCTGTCGGATCATGACCTTGCATTCTATTGCCTTGATGTGACGCGGGCAGGGGATAATGGTGTTTTGGCTGCATTATTATTGCGGGCGCTATTTAATGGTCTACTGCAGGAGCAACTGACACAACAAAATCAGCGGTTGCCGGAGTTAGGTACGTTATTGAAACAGGTAAATCATTTGTTGCGGCAAGCAAATTTACCAGGGCAGTTTCCCTTGCTGGTGGGGTATTACCACAGCGGATTAAAAAATCTGATTCTGGTATCTGCAGGGCTGAATGCGACATTAAATACAGGTTCCCACCAAGTGCAAATCAGCAATGGCGTTCCGCTGGGTACCTTAGGTAATACGTATCTTAATCAGTTGAGCCAACATTGTGAGTCATGGCAATGCCAAATATGGGGGGCGGGGGGGCGCCTGCGCTTGATGTTGTCTGCGGAATGAACAATTGAGAGGCGTGCAAATGAAATTGGTTCACCCTCCCCGTGTTGTGAGTGCTACTATCAGCGCCAGATTTATTCGTATTTATCTTAATTATACCGACGCGCGTCCTTTTCAGACCAGAAGTTTGTCGCTGTACTGATATACTCGGATGCGATACAGAATGATGAACACGTTCAATACATGAACAGTCCAGGAGAGTTTTAAATGGCTGCCCTTAATTCAAAAGTCAAAAAAGCCGTTATCCCAGTTGCGGGATTAGGAACCAGGATGTTACCGGCTACGAAAGCAATCCCGAAAGAGATGCTACCGTTGGTTGATAAGCCATTAATTCAGTACGTCGTAAACGAATGTATTGCTGCGGGCATCACTGAAATTGTACTTGTAACTCACTCGTCTAAAAATTCTATTGAAAACCACTTCGATACAAGCTTTGAACTTGAAGCGATGCTGGAAAAACGTGTAAAACGTCAGCTTCTGGAAGAAGTGCAATCTATTTGCCCGCCGCATGTGACTATTATGCAGGTGCGTCAGGGTCTGGCAAAAGGTCTGGGACACGCAGTATTGTGCGCGCACCCTGTGGTTGGCGATGAACCGGTTGCTGTAATCCTGCCGGACGTAATTCTTGACGAATACGAATCTGATTTATCCCGCGACAACCTTGCCGAAATGATTCATCGTTTTGATGAAACAGGTAGCAGCCAGATTATGGTTGAACCGGTAGAAGATGTTACGGCTTATGGTGTTGTTGATTGTAAAGGCGTTGAATTATCCCCGGGCGAAAGCGTCCCGATGGTTGGCGTGGTTGAAAAACCAAAAGCTGATGTAGCGCCTTCTAATCTGGCCGTTGTGGGTCGTTACGTTCTTAGTGCCGATATCTGGCCTCTGCTGGCTAAAACCCCTCCGGGAGCGGGTGATGAAATTCAGCTGACAGATGCAATCGATATGCTGATTGAAAAAGAGACGGTTGAAGCTTATCACATGAAGGGCAAAAGCCATGACTGTGGTAATAAACTGGGCTATATGCAGGCGTTCGTCGAATATGGTATCCGCCATAATACTCTCGGCGCTGAATTTAAAGCCTGGCTGGAAGACGAGATGGGTATTAAGAAGTGACCTTCTGGTATTATCTGGTCAGAACGGCGCTGTATTAACAGCGCCGTTTTTTTATACCTAATGCGGGTAGGGCTGAGCGAAGTACCAGTAAAAAAAATCCCGCCAATGGCGGGATTTTAAGCAAAGTATTTCTGAATTATTCCTTGATCAGGAAATCGTCCAGTTGTTTACCTTGCTCTTCCATCGCTTTTTTGATCACTGCCGGTGTACGACCCTGACCAGTCCAGGTTTTAGTTTCACCGTTTTCGTCAACATAGCTATATTTAGCCGGACGTGCAGCGCGTTTAGCTTTGGTGCCAGATTTAACAGCAGCCATGCTATTCAGCAGTTCGTTCGGATCAATGCCGTCAGCGATCAGCATTTCACGATATTGTTGCAGTTTACGAGTGCGTTCTTCAACTTCAGCCGCAGCAGCGCTTTCTTCTTCGCGACGCTCGCTAACTACAACTTCTAATTTTTCCAGCATTTCCTCAAGCGTTTCCAGAGTGCATTCTCTTGCCTGCGCACGAAGAGTACGGATGTTGTTCAGAATTTTAAGTGCTTCGCTCATTGTAGTAATCTCAAACTTATATTGGGGTGGTTTGTTGAGCTAATAATAGAGCGATAAATTCAGTTGTGCAATAGCCAGGAATGTAAGGAATTCAAAATTGCGCTTTATTTAGTAACAGAATTAATTCTCCTGTCTTAAATTCCCCATGATGTTGGGCATAAAAAAGGCTTATTGGTGAGGGGGCTTCTCAGCGGTTGAGAGTAGAAATTCAAGATTCAGGTCACATTTTATGGCGTACAAATAGTATCTCTTTGCAGTGATTTCAACCTTTTGTATTAGTTTTGCTTACGTGAATTCGCTAATACATGGTGAGAGTGGGTAGATTCAATAACAATATGGGAAGGGTTTCTTTATTGCCGTATGATGATAAGTGACATTGATAAATTTCATGAGCACTATTTGTGAAAGAGAGTGTATATACGCGTCCGAGCTTGGGCTGTATGGTCGATGGTTGTATGCTCTCTCACAACCTGCTACTGAAATTCAGGCGGCACTGAGCGGGCTTGCCCGCGCATTTATACGCCTTTGGGCGCAACGCTACACCGACACTTTCGTGAAATATGATACAATCCCGCGCATATTTATTTCCCCATGTGAGGGCCTTCGGTCAATGGCACAGCTATATTTTTACTATTCTGCAATGAATGCCGGTAAGTCGACTGCATTGCTGCAATCTTCGTACAATTATCAGGAACGTGGGATGCGTGCTGTTGTATATACAGCGGAAATTGATGACCGTTTTGGTGCTGGAAAAGTAAGTTCACGTATAGGTCTGTCGTCGCCTGCAAAATTGTTTAACCAAAATTCATCATTGTACGAAGAGATTCGTGCTGAAAATGAGCAGCAAAGAATTCACTGTGTACTGGTTGATGAGTCACAGTTTCTGACTCGACAACAGGTTTATGAATTATCTGAAGTTGTCGATCGGCTGGATATTCCCGTGTTGTGCTATGGCTTACGCACAGATTTCCGTGGTGAATTATTTGGCGGCAGCGAATACCTGCTTGCGTGGTCTGATAAGCTCGTTGAATTAAAAACCATTTGTTTCTGTGGGCGTAAGGCCAGCATGGTTTTACGTCTTGATCAGTCTGGAAGGCCCTATAACGAGGGCGAGCAGGTGGTTATTGGCGGGAATGAACGCTATGTGTCGGTATGCCGTAAACACTACAAACAGGCGCAGTCTGAGGGCTCTCTGACGGCGATACAAGAACGACACAGCCACGATTAACCCTGCAGGCTTCTGAGCGCTTATAAATACAGGGTAGGCCGGGACATTCGTCAATGTTCTCTACCCTGTCAGACTCTCTTCTGACGGCTATTCTCACATCTTCCTGAATACATCTCTTACCGTGCCATTCTATTCACATGGTTAAATTGGGGATCACTCAATTTTCATAACACAAGACGAAAAAAAACGGTCCCAACTGGGACCGTTTATGGTGAAACTAAAACTTATCTGAGAAAATTAAGCGGATTTCTTCGCTTTCTTTTCTGCTTTCGGTGCAGCTACTGCTTCAGTCTTAGCGGTGGTCTGGCCTTCGCTGTACTCACGACCGTAGTATGTATCCAGCAGGATCTGTTTCAGTTCAGCAATCAGCGGGTAACGTGGGTTTGCACCAGTACACTGGTCATCAAACGCATCTTCAGACAGTTTGTCCACGTGTGCCAGGAAGTCAGCTTCCTGAACGCCAGCTTCACGGATAGACTTAGGAATACCCAGCTCAGCTTTGATTTCTTCCAGCCAGCCCAGCAGTTTCTGGATTTTCGCGGCAGTACGGTCGCCCGGTGCGCTCAGACCCAGATGGTCTGCGATTTCAGCGTAGCGACGGCGTGCCTGCGGACGGTCGTACTGGCTGAATGCAGTCTGTTTAGTCGGGTTGTCGTTCGCGTTATAACGAATAACGTTGCTGATCAGCAGGGCGTTCGCCAGACCGTGAGGAATGTGGAACTGAGAACCCAGTTTGTGCGCCATTGAGTGACATACACCCAGGAAGGCGTTAGCAAACGCGATACCGGCGATGGTTGCTGCACTGTGTACACGCTCACGTGCTACCGGGTTCTTAGAACCTTCATGGTAGGACGCCGGCAGGTTTTCTTTCAGCAGTTTCAGCGCTTGCAGAGCCTGACCGTCGGAGAACTCAGAAGCCAGTACGGAAACGTAAGCTTCCAGAGCGTGAGTGACGGCATCGAGACCACCGAACGCACACAGGGACTTCGGCATATCCATCACCAGGTTGGCGTCAACAATCGCCATATCCGGAGTCAGCGCATAGTCTGCCAGCGGGTATTTCTGCCCAGTTGCATCGTCAGTAACAACCGCAAACGGAGTCACTTCAGAGCCGGTACCGGAAGTGGTGGTGACGGCGACCATCTTCGCTTTCACACCCATTTTCGGGAACTTGTAGATACGTTTACGGATGTCCATAAAGCGCAGCGCCAGTTCTTCGAAGTGAGTTTCCGGGTGCTCGTACATAACCCACATGATTTTCGCGGCGTCCATCGGGGAACCGCCGCCCAACGCGATGATTACGTCTGGTTTGAAGGAGTTAGCCAGCTCAGCACCTTTGCGAACGACGGTCAGAGTCGGGTCAGCTTCAACTTCAAAGAACACTTCGGTTTCAACGCCAGCAGCTTTCAGAACGGAGGTGATCTGGTCTGCATAACCGTTGTTGAACAGGAAGCGGTCGGTCACGATCAGCGCACGTTTGTGACCATCGGTAATCACTTCATCCAGTGCGATTGGCAGAGAGCCACGACGGAAGTAGATAGATTTCGGAAGTTTGTGCCACAACATGTTTTCAGCTCGCTTAGCAACGGTTTTCTTGTTGATCAGGTGCTTAGGACCAACGTTTTCAGAGATGGAGTTACCACCCCAGGAACCACAACCCAGAGTCAGGGAAGGTGCGAGTTTGAAGTTGTACAGGTCACCGATACCACCCTGAGAAGCTGGGGTGTTAATCAGGATACGTGCGGTTTTCATCATCTGGCCGAAGTAAGCAACACGTTCTGGCTGGTTGTCCTGGTCAGTGTACAGGCAAGAGGTATGACCGATACCGCCCATCGCAACCAGTTTTTCAGCTTTAATGACTGCGTCTTCGAAGTCCTTCGCACGGTACATTGCCAGCGTCGGAGACAGTTTTTCATGAGCAAACGGTTCGCTTTCATCGACAACCGTCACTTCACCGATCAGAATCTTAGTGGTTTCTGGTACGGAGAAGCCTGCCAGTTCAGCAATCTTGTATGCCGGCTGACCAACGATAGCTGCGTTCAGCGCGCCATTTTTCAGGATAACGTCCTGGACTGCTTTCAACTCTTTGCCCTGCAGCATGTAGCCGCCGTGAGTCGCAAAACGCTCACGTACTGCATCATATACAGAGTCAACCACGACGACAGACTGCTCAGAAGCACAGATTACGCCGTTATCGAAGGTTTTAGACATCAGAACAGATGCAACAGCACGTTTGATATCAGCGGTTTCGTCGATAACAACAGGGGTGTTACCTGCGCCTACGCCGATAGCCGGTTTACCGGAGCTGTATGCCGCTTTAACCATGCCTGGACCACCGGTCGCAAGGATCAGGTTGATGTCCGGGTGGTGCATCAGCGCATTAGACAGTTCAACGGAAGGTTGATCGATCCAGCCGATCAGATCTTTCGGTGCGCCAGCAGCGATTGCTGCTTGCAGAACGATGTCTGCTGCTTTGTTAGTTGCATCTTTTGCACGCGGATGCGGAGAGAAGATGATGGCGTTACGGGTCTTCAGGCTGATCAGTGATTTGAAGATCGCAGTAGAAGTTGGGTTAGTGGTTGGAACGATACCGCAGATGATACCAATTGGTTCCGCAATGGTAATGGTACCGAAAGTGTCGTCTTCAGACAGCACACCACAGGTTTTTTCATCTTTGTAAGCGTTGTAAATGTATTCAGAAGCAAAGTGGTTTTTGATCACTTTATCTTCGACAATACCCATGCCGGATTCGGCAACGGCCATTTTCGCGAGAGGGATTCGAGCGTCTGCGGCAGCCAGAGCGGCGGCGCGGAAGATTTTGTCAACCTGTTCTTGAGTGAAACTGGCATATTCACGCTGGGCTTTTTTTACGCGCTCTACAAGTGCGTTAAGTTCAGCGACATTAGTAACAGCCATGATGCTCTCCTGATAATGTTAAACTTTTTTAGTAAATCATCTGCTCGATACGAGAGTATAGACAGACCGACGAAAATTTGTGTAACGGTCTGAAAATCAAACGGTTAATTAACGTCCACTTTACTTTGATTTACTAAAAGAGCTTATACGCTAGTGCCAGTTAACTCTAACGCGTTACCTCCAGGTGGCGTAAGCAAGATTACTCACTTCTGAGTAGTAATTGCGTGATCTGGATCAAAAATTCGCAAAGCTGACACCTTTCAGCAGGCCCTTTTAGCGTTTCTCGTCAAGTGTTAATAAATTGACGTAATGAATGCTAATAACGTTAGCATAATTAATACATATTAATAACACTGAGTATTGGTAGCGTATTTACGTAGATATACGAAGATAGAAGGTGAAGTATGCTGACAAAAGGCGTATCTTCAGCGCGGATTTTATCAATTTTTATGACTCATTTTATCCGGCTAACGCTTCGGAGCTAACCGTGATCCAAACGCTATTTGATTTTCCTGTCTATTTTAAATTTTTCATTGGGTTATTTGCGTTGGTCAACCCGGTAGGGATCATCCCTGTCTTTATCAGTATGACCAGTTATCAAACTGCTGCAGCGCGAAACAAAACCAACCTTACGGCAAACCTGTCAGTCGCTATCATTCTGTGGACTTCGCTGTTTCTTGGTGATGGTATTCTGCAACTTTTCGGTATCTCAATAGATTCGTTCAGGATTGCCGGCGGCATTCTGGTTGTGACTATCGCGATGTCAATGATTAGCGGAAAACTAGGGGAAGATAAACAAAACAAACAGGAAAAATCAGAAACCGCAATCCGTGAGAGTATCGGCGTTGTACCGTTGGCATTGCCGTTGATGGCTGGACCGGGGGCGATAAGCTCAACTATTGTTTGGGGTACGCGATATCACAGTGCGATTAACCTGTTTGGCTTTTTTGTCGCGATTGCGCTGTTTGCCCTGTGCTGCTGGGGGCTGTTTCGCATGGCGCCATGGCTGGTACGACTGTTGGGACAAACTGGCATCAACGTCATTACGCGTATTATGGGGCTACTGTTAATGGCCTTGGGTATCGAATTCATTGTTACAGGTATCAAATCCATTTTCCCAGGTTTGCTGGCCTGATATCTCTCTTCTGTACAAACGGAGTCGGTCCCGGCTCCGTTTCCTTTCATTATCAGTAAAACTTCTCACTAAAGTTGAAAATCAGCATAGTGATAATAAAAAATGCTGATGGTTATTCATTTGTTTATTCATTGATTTTATGAATGTAACACTCATCCATCTGCCAGAGAGAGCCTGATATCGCTGTTATTTAATTAACATCATACTCTGGGGCTTGCTGTAGGATTATCGAAATGTTATTAGTTATTTCAGCGTTTTTTTCAGTTGAATGTGCTAATTAATAACCAATTGTTAAATTTATGTGCATTTTGACGTGGTGTTGACACCTGACAGGGTAGTTAACACCTGGCTTGATGTAATTTATTGTTTTTCATGGGTTTATTATAGAAAACCTTCATTCGTAAGACTTTCTTTGTGAGATTTATTTCCAATAAAAGAGAATTGGTTAACAAATTTGTAAAATGTATTGGCGGTTAAGAAACGCATTTGATACTTTCCGGCCAGGTATTATGCAGAAGAATTCACGTTGATGAGAATCATTTGCAGTTAGTTTCTCTCAACAGGGTAATAGCGTGTTTCCGGCAGGGGAGGCACGTAGATAATCGACGTAAGGCAGTCATACGAACCGCCAGAATAAATAAAGTCGGTGATAGCAAGCAGTAAAACAAAAAACGACCTGACGGCAGAAAATCTCCGGTGCCGTACAGTGATCCTGACAGGATTAACAGTCTGGTTAAAAAACCAGCCATAATAATGAGGGAGTACAACACAATGACTAACATCACTAAAAAAAGTTTAGTAGCTGCGGGGATCTTAACTGCGCTAGTCGCTGGAAATGTTGCCACGGCGGCAGTAGTGCCAGCGGGTGTGCAGCTTGCTGAAAAGCAGACTCTGGTGCGTAATAACGGTTCGGAAGTGCAGTCACTCGATCCCCACAAAATCGAAGGTGTACCTGAATCCAACATTAACCGTGACCTGTTTGAAGGTTTATTAATCAGTGATGTCGATGGCAAACCATCGCCTGGCGTGGCTGAAAAATGGGAAAATAAAGATTTTAAAGTCTGGACATTCCATCTGCGTAAAGATGCTAAGTGGTCTGACGGCACGCCTGTTACCGCGCAAGATTTCGTGTATAGCTGGCAACGTTTGGCTAATCCAAATACTGCATCACCGTACGCCAGTTATTTGCAGTACGGTCATATCGTCAATATTGATGATATTATCGCCGGTAAAAAACCGATCACCGATCTCGGTGTAAAAGCTCTCGACGATCATACTTTTGAAGTCACCCTCAGCGAACCTGTTCCTTATTTCTACAAACTGCTTGTGCACTCTTCCGTTTCACCGGTTCCTAGAGCTGCTGTTGAAAAATTCGGCGAGAAGTGGACCCAGCCCGCTAACATCATTACTAACGGTGCGTATAAACTGAAAGACTGGGTTGTGAACGAGCGCATTGTGCTTGAGCGTAATACCAACTATTGGGACAACGCCAAAACGGTTATTAACCAGGTAACCTACCTGCCTATTTCTTCTGAAGTGACTGACGTTAACCGCTATCGCAGCGGTGAAATCGACATGACCTATAACAACATGCCGATTGAGTTATTCCAGAAACTGAAAAAAGAGATCCCGAACGAAGTCCACGTTGACCCGTATCTGTGCACCTATTATTACGAAATCAACAACCAGAAAGCACCGTTCAACGATGTTCGTGTTCGTACCGCCCTGAAGCTGGCGTTGGATCGTGACATTATCGTCAATAAAGTGAAAAACCAGGGTGACCTGCCGGCGTATAGCTTTACTCCTCCATACACCGATGGCGCGAAACTGGTTGAGCCAGAGTGGTTCAAGTGGTCTCAGGAAAAACGTAATGAAGAAGCGAAGAAACTGCTGGCTGAGGCCGGATATACCGCTGAGAAACCGCTGACCTTTGACCTGCTGTATAACACTTCAGATCTGCATAAGAAGCTGGCTATTGCCGCGGCATCTATCTGGAAGAAAAATCTGGGTGCTAATGTGAAGCTGGAAAACCAGGAATGGAAAACGTTCCTCGATACGCGCCATCAGGGCAACTATGATGTTTCACGTGCGGGCTGGTGTGCGGACTATAACGAACCGACGTCCTTCCTGAATATGGTGCTGTCCGACAGCTCCAATAATACCGTCCACTATAAGAGCCCGGCATTTGATAAGCTGATTGCGGATACGCTGAAAGTGACGGATGAAGCGCAGCGCAGCGAACTGTATTCGAAAGCGGAACAGCAGCTGGATAAAGATTCTGCGATTGTACCGGTTTATTACTATGTCAATGCCCGCCTGGTGAAACCATGGGTTGGCGGATACTCCGGTAAAGACCCGATGGATAATATCCACGTTAAAGACTTGTATATTATCAAGCATTAATGGCAAGACGTGGGGCAATCATTTTTGCCCCACAGTGTCTTTTTTCTTCGAACTATTAATACCGCTTTACCTGAACGTCGGGGTTAAAGAGGTATAAAGGCACACGCCAGAAGGTACGGGCAATGTTAAAATTCATATTACGTCGCTGTCTGGAAGCGATTCCGACGCTGTTTATTCTTATTACGATTTCATTCTTTATGATGCGCCTTGCGCCCGGAAGCCCATTCACCGGGGAACGCGCGTTACCGCCAGAGGTGCTGGCGAATATTGAAGCGAAATATCATCTTAACGATCCTATCTCGACGCAGTATTTCAGCTATCTGAAACAGCTGGCGCATGGCGATTTTGGACCATCCTTTAAATATAAAGACTACACGGTTAACGACCTCGTTGCTTCGAGTTTTCCGGTTTCTGCGAAGCTGGGTGCGGCAGCCTTTATTCTGGCGGTACTCGTCGGCGTTAGCGCCGGGGTGATAGCCGCGCTGAAGCAAAATACACGTTGGGATTACACGGTGATGGGGGTGGCAATGACTGGGGTAGTTATCCCCAGTTTCGTGGTCGCTCCCTTATTGGTCATGATATTTGCCATAACTTTGAAATGGCTGCCCGGCGGGGGCTGGAACGGTGGGGCGTTGAAATTTATGATCCTGCCAATGGTGGCCTTGTCACTGGCCTACATCGCCAGTATCGCTCGTATTACTCGCGGTTCGATGATTGAAGTGCTGCACTCTAACTTTATTCGTACCGCGCGCGCCAAAGGGCTGCCGATGCGGCGGATTATTTTCCGCCATGCGTTAAAACCTGCGCTGTTGCCAGTGCTGTCCTATATGGGACCGGCATTTGTCGGCATTATCACTGGTTCGATGGTTATTGAAACCATCTATGGTTTACCTGGCATTGGTCAGTTGTTCGTCAATGGCGCGTTAAACCGCGACTATTCGCTGGTTCTGAGTCTGACCATACTGGTGGGTACTCTGACCATCGTGTTTAACGCGATTGTCGATGTGCTTTATGCCGTTATCGACCCGAAAATTCGTTACTGATACTGGAGCTCGCTATGATGTTAAGTAAGAAAAACAGCGAAGCGCTGGAGAATTTCAGTGAAAAGCTGGAGGTCGAAGGCCGCAGCCTGTGGCAGGACGCGCGTCGACGCTTTATGCATAACCGAGCTGCGGTAGCAAGCCTGGTGGTGCTGGTAATTATTGCGCTGTTCGTGACGCTCGCGCCGATGCTGTCGCAGTTTACCTACTTCGATACTGACTGGGGCATGATGTCCAGCGCGCCGGATACGGAATCAGGCCACTATTTCGGTACTGACTCGTCGGGACGTGACCTGTTGGTACGCGTGGCGATTGGCGGGCGCATCTCGCTAATGGTCGGCATTGCGGCGGCGTTGGTCGCGGTGGTTGTCGGTACACTGTACGGTTCTCTGTCGGGCTACCTCGGCGGAAAAATCGACTCGGTGATGATGCGTCTGCTGGAAATTCTCAACTCCTTCCCGTTCATGTTCTTCGTGATCCTGCTGGTCACCTTCTTTGGGCAAAATATCCTGCTGATTTTTGTCGCTATCGGGATGGTCTCCTGGCTGGATATGGCGCGTATCGTGCGTGGACAAACGCTGAGCCTCAAGCGCAAAGAGTTTATTGAAGCGGCGCAAGTGGGTGGGGTGTCTACCGTGCGTATCGTTATCCGCCATATTGTGCCGAACGTGCTGGGTGTGGTGGTGGTATACGCTTCATTGCTGGTGCCGAGCATGATCCTGTTTGAATCCTTCCTGAGCTTTTTGGGATTAGGTACGCAGGAGCCGTTAAGTAGCTGGGGCGCTCTGCTCAGTGATGGTGCCAACTCAATGGAAGTCTCACCATGGCTGCTGCTGTTTCCGGCAGGTTTCCTGGTGGTCACTTTGTTCTGTTTTAACTTTATTGGCGATGGCTTGCGTGATGCCCTCGACCCGAAAGACCGTTAAGGAGTGCAGCCATGAGCGTAATTGAAACCTCAACCGCGCCGCTCGCGCAACAACAGGCTAACGCACTGCTGAACGTAAAAGATTTGCGTGTGACGTTCGCTACCCCCGACGGCGATGTAACTGCGGTCAACGATTTAAACTTTTCTCTGCGAGCTGGAGAAACGCTGGGTATTGTCGGAGAATCCGGCTCAGGTAAATCGCAAACGGCCTTTGCCCTGATGGGCCTGCTGGCGGCTAATGGTCGTATCGGGGGCTCCGCTACGTTCAACGGACGTGAAATTCTGAACTTACCGGAACGTGAACTGAACAAACTGCGCGCCGAGCAGATCTCGATGATTTTCCAGGACCCGATGACGTCTCTCAATCCGTACATGCGGGTCGGGGAGCAGTTGATGGAAGTTCTGATGCTGCATAAAGGCATGAGCAAAGCGGAAGCTTTTGAAGAGTCGGTCAGAATGCTGGATGCGGTGAAAATGCCGGAAGCGCGTAAGCGCATGAAAATGTATCCGCATGAATTCTCCGGTGGTATGCGTCAGCGCGTTATGATCGCTATGGCGTTGCTGTGCAGGCCCAAATTACTGATAGCCGATGAACCGACCACTGCGCTCGATGTGACGGTACAGGCGCAAATCATGACGCTGCTGAATGAACTGAAAAGCGAATTCAACACCGCGATTATCATGATCACCCACGATCTGGGGGTTGTTGCCGGTATTTGCGATAAAGTTCTGGTGATGTACGCCGGTCGTACGATGGAATACGGCAGTGCGCGGGATGTCTTTTATAAGCCCGTTCATCCGTATTCGATTGGTTTGCTGAATGCCGTACCTCGTCTGGATGCAGAAGGGGAAGAGATGCTCACGATCCCGGGCAACCCACCGAACCTGCTGCGTCTGCCAAAAGGCTGTCCATTCCAGCCGCGTTGCCCGCATGCGATGGAAATCTGTAGCAGTGCTCCACCACTGGAGGAATTTAGTCCAGGCCGTTTGCGCGCCTGCTTTAAGCCGGTGGAGGAACTGGTATGAATGCGGTAACCGAACAACGTAAAGTGCTCCTTGAGATTGCTGACCTTAAAGTCCATTTCGATATTAAAGATGGCAAACAGTGGTTCTGGCAACCATCTAAAACCCTTAAGGCAGTTGATGGCGTAACCCTGCGACTGTATGAGGGCGAAACCCTGGGCGTGGTCGGTGAATCAGGCTGCGGGAAATCGACCTTTGCCCGTGCGATTATCGGCCTGGTGAAGGCCACCGATGGAAAGGTTGCCTGGCTGGGTAAAGATTTACTCGGCATGAAACCCGATGAGTGGCGGGAAGTACGCAGTGATATCCAGATGATTTTCCAGGATCCGCTGGCATCGTTAAACCCGCGCATGACCATTGGTGAAATCATTGCCGAACCGCTGCGTACTTATCATCCGAATCTTCCTGGTCAGGAAGTCCGCGATCGTGTGAAAGCGATGATGATGAAGGTAGGATTACTGCCCAACCTGATTAACCGCTACCCACATGAGTTTTCAGGTGGCCAGTGTCAGCGTATTGGTATTGCCCGCGCGCTGATCCTAGAACCGAAGTTGATTATCTGCGATGAACCCGTTTCGGCGCTGGACGTGTCAATCCAGGCCCAGGTGGTTAACCTGCTGCAACAACTTCAGCGAGAAATGGGATTATCGTTAATCTTCATTGCCCACGACCTCGCGGTGGTTAAACATATCTCCGACCGTGTGCTGGTTATGTATCTCGGACATGCGGTGGAATTAGGGACCTATGACGAGGTGTACCATAACCCGCTGCATCCTTATACCAAAGCGCTGATGTCTGCGGTGCCGATCCCCGATCCGGATCAGGAAAGGAACAAGGTTATCCAGTTGCTGGAAGGCGAGTTACCGTCCCCGATTAACCCTCCTTCCGGTTGCGTGTTCCGTACGCGCTGCCCGATTGCAGGGCCGGAATGCGCAAAAACGCGCCCGGTTCTCGAAGGAAGTTTCCGACACGCAGTTTCCTGCCTGAAAGTAGACCCGCTATAATTCCGAGGGCTGACAAAAGTCAGCCCTTTTTTTGGTGAGGTATCTGTGCCAGGTTTAGTCTCTTCTGTCCGCCGCGCGCTCTTTCGCAAATTATTCGATTTAAACACCCGTTCAGGGCGTCGCTTTGAAGGTATGTGCGCGCTATTCGCCTTGCTCAGCGTTATTGTTATCTTCATTGAGTCCGGAGTAGGGACGCAATACCATTTAACATTTGAGGAATGGCGCGTTTTTGTCTGGCTGGAGATCTTTATTACTCTGGTCTTTACTCTCGAATATCTTCTGCGCTTATGCTGTTGGGCCAATCCCGCCAAATATGTGTTTAGTTTCTGGGGGATAGTTGACCTTGCCACCATCCTGCCGCTGTATGTGATGTGGCTATGGCCGGAAATCAGTCTGAGTTATGTTTTCGCCTGGCGGGCGATGCGTGTCCTGCGCGTACTGCGTATTCTCAAGCTGTTGCGCTTTATGCCTTCTCTACGGGTGTTCTGGAATGCGTTAAAAAGTGCCCGACATCAGCTGATGTTGTTCTATTCCTTTATCGCCATTCTGATGGTGGTTTTTGGTGCGATGATGTATCTGATTGAAGGGCCAAAATATGGATTTACTACGCTGAATGCGTCGGTGTATTGGGCGATTGTTACTGTAACCACCGTCGGCTATGGCGATATCACACCGCACACCCCGTTGGGGCGCATGGTGGCGTCCGTGCTTATCCTGATTGGCTACTCGGTGATTGCGATACCGACGGGATTGATTACCACGCACATGAGCAGTGCGTTCCAGCATCGCGGGCACCAACGAAAATGTCCCCAGTGTCAGCAGGCGCAGCACGAACATAGCGCGCAGTTTTGTAACCGTTGCGGAAGCAAACTACCGGGCTAAAAATAAAAAAAGCTGCGAGAGCAGCTTTTTTGTTTGATTATTCGCGCCAGAGAATATGGCAGAGCTTATGATCTTTTTCGCGACATAATAAAACGCGCGCAAAAATATCGTTAATCTCGCCGTCTTCTGTATCTGCCAGACCAATCACCACTTCGGCAAAGAAATCAGGGTTCAGGTCAAAATCAACATGCTCCTGCCAGTCTTCTGCCGGATCGAATAACTCGGCACCGCCGCGTTCTTCAAACTGCAAATTGAACAGAATGATATCTGCCGGATCGAGGTTATCCGCAGCCAGTTCGAGAAAAATGTCGTAAGCCTGCTCAAGCGTTTCGTCTTCGGTCAGGCGATTGTTCAAATCCATATCCATAATGACTACCTGTTTACTGTCTGATGGGCACGTTTTACAGCAACGGACTAAAGAAGTAAAACAGTCGCTCTGCTATCCGCTGCCAGAGTGGTCGTTTTACCCACAAACGGGCATCAAGCAGGCGGGAACGCGAAATATAATCATCCTGCACGGCGGCGAGATCGCCGCCGAATCCAGCATCGTCAATGACCAGCGTGATTTCAAAATTGAGCCACAGACTGCGCATATCCAGGTTAACGGTACCGACCAGGCTCAGCTCGCCATCGACCAGTACGCTCTTGGTATGCAGCAGGCCGCCTTCGAACTGATAAATTTTAACGCCAGCTGCCAGCAACTCAGTGAAAAAGGCCCGGCTTGCCCAGCCAACCAGCAGGGAATCATTCTTACGCGGAAGAATGATACTGACGTCGACCCCACGCTGTGCTGCCGTACAAATTGCATGCAGCAAATCGTCGCTGGGAACAAAGTAAGGCGTGGTCATAATTAAATATTCGCGCGCTGAATAAGCTGCGGTTAATAGCGCCTGATGAATCAAGTCTTCTGGGAAACCAGGACCCGAGGCAATTGTGTGAATGGTGTGCCCGCTGGCCTGCTCAAACGGCATGATATTGACGTCCGGTGGCGGGGGCAAAATGCGCTTTCCGGTCTCAATTTCCCAGTCGCAAGAATAGACGATGCCCATAGCGGTGGCTACCGGGCCTTCCATTCTTGCCATTAAATCAACCCATTGCCCAACGCCTGCATCTTGTTTGAAGAAGCGCGGATCGACCATGTTCATGCTGCCGGTATACGCAATGTAGTTGTCGATCATGATCATTTTGCGGTGCTGACGCAGGTCCATACGGCGTAAAAATACACGCATCAGGTTCACCTTCAGCGCTTCTACAACCTCGATACCTGCGTTACGCATCATCGCCGCCCAAGGGCTGCGGAAGAACGCCACGCTGCCGGCGGAGTCCAGCATCAGGCGACAGTGAATGCCACGCCTCGCGGCAGCCATTAACGACTCGGCTACCTGATCGGCCATACCACCCGGCTGCCAGATGTAGAACACCATCTCTATGTTGTGGCGCGCCAGCTGAATATCACGGATTAATGCCTGCATCACGTCATCTGAACTGGTGAGCAGCTGCAGCTGATTTCCCTTAACGCCGGCGATTCCTTGACGACGCTCGCACAGTTTAAATAAGGAGGAGGCGACGCTGCTGTTTTCCTGCGCAAAAATATGCTTACAGGCTTTAAGATCGTTCAGCCACTTGGCCGTTGACGGCCACATTGCCCGGGCGCGTTCGGCGCGGCGTTTACCCAGGTGGAGCTCACCGAAGGACAGATAAGCAATGATCCCTACCAATGGCAGAATATAGATGATCAAAAGCCAGGCCATTGCGGAGGGCACTGCGCGTCGTTTCATTAGAATGCGTAATGTTACGCCAGCAATGAGTACCCAGTAACCCAGAATGACCAGCCAACTCACCACGGTGTAGAAGGTTGTCATAAATTTAAAAATCCTTTTGAAAGCGTATTGTTAAGAGTTTACGCATCAGGATTAATCTGGCAAATAAAAACACGGGAAAACCGCTGGTCTGCATTCGGTGTGGCGTTATAATGGCCACTCAGTGACTGAAAGAGTAGTAAACATGAAGCGTAGTAGAACGGAAGTGGGACGCTGGCGGATGCTGCGTCAGGCTAGCCGCCGTAAAGCACGTTGGCTTGAAGGACAATCGCGTCGTAATATGCGTATCCACACTATCAGAAAGTGCATTCTCAACCATCAACGCAACTCGTTGCTGTTTGCGATCCACAGCATCTGATCCCAAAAGGGCACCGCTGGCGGTGCCCAATGTCTGTTTTTGTTCTGTTTTTAAAATACTTTTTTGTAAGGTTTTACTGAAACCTGAGCATAAACGCCCGCTGCAACATACGGATCGGCTTCCGCCCACGCCTGTGCCGCCTCCAAAGATTCAAATTCGGCAATCACCGTTGAGCCGGTAAAACCCGCTGCACCGGGATCGTTACTATCGACCGCTGGCATGGGGCCCGCCGTGAGCAAACGACCTTCGTCATGAAGGAGTTGCAGGCGAGCCAGATGAGCAGGGCGCACGGAAAGACGTTTTTCGAGAGAGTCTGCGATATCTTGGGCGTAAATAACATACAGCACGGGTAGAACTCCTTGAACGGTAAAAGTCGTTAATAACGTTATTGGAAAGGCCTAACAACTGCAACGGAAAGATAACTGATATGTTAAGGCCATACTCTGAAAGTGGTTTTTTATCATAAAATCGCGTTCTAAATGTCAGTTACCGCCATGGGCTTATTGAATATGATTGCTATTTGCATTTAAAATCAGGGCCTGGTTTTTTTACTGAAACGATTATGACTTCAATGACCCTTGATTTACCTCGTAGCTTTCCCTGGCCAACGTTACTGTCTGTCGGCATTCATGGTGCCGTGGTGGCTGGTTTGCTGTATACCTCGGTACATCAGGTTATTGAACTGCCTGCGCCAGCGCAGCCGATCTCTGTCACGATGGTCGCGCCTGCCGATCTCGAACCACCTCAGGCCGTTCAGCCGCCGCCGGAACCCGTTGTCGAGCCTGAACCGGAACCAGAGCCGATTCCAGAGCCACCAAAAGAGGCGCCGGTGGTGATTGAAAAACCGAAGCCCAAGCCTAAACCGAAGCCAAAACCGGTGAAAAAGGTGGAAGAGCAGCCGAAACGCGATGTTAAACCAGCAGAACCGCGGCCGGCCTCCCCGCTGGAAAATACGGCACCTACGCGCACAATGACCAATACCGCGCCGGCAACTACCAGCAAACCGGTGGTCAGTGCGCCATCGGGCCCACGCGCTTTAAGCCGTAATCAGCCTCAGTATCCGGCGCGAGCTCAGGCGCTACGCATTGAAGGGCGGGTAAAGGTCAAATTTAATGTAACGCCGGATGGTCGGGTTGAAAATGTGGAGATCCTGTCTGCACAGCCTGCCAATATGTTTGAGCGTGAAGTGAAAAACGCGATGCGTAGATGGCGTTATGAAGCAGGTAAACCCGGTTCCGGACTCGTGGTGAATATTGTTTTCAAATTAAACGGCACAACGCAGATCGAGTAAGCATCAGGCCGTCCGGCAATGATCAAGAGTGATGATTGCCGGATAGCATTACTGGCGTGTGCTATCAGGCCAACGTGGGGATTGGACGCGGTTTCCCGTCTTTATCAACGGCAACGTAGATAAACAGAGCTTCGGTGGCCTTATAACGCTGGCCAATAGGTTCAGAAGCGACTTTCTTCACCCAAACTTCAATATTGATGCTGATTGAGGTTGTCCCGCGTTTCACACAGCGAGCATAGCAACACACTACATCACCTACGGCGACCGGGCGCAAAAAGCTCATTCCTTCAACCCGCACCGTTACCACACGACCATGTGCGATCTCTTTGGCCTGAATCGCGCCACCTATATCCATTTGTGACATCAGCCAGCCGCCAAAAATATCACCGTTCGCGTTGGTATCGGCAGGCATGGCCAGAGTGCGTAAAACCAGTTCACCCTGGGGAGTGTTATTCGTTGTTGTCATTGTAGAACCGACTATAGAGAAAGATTACAGGCGCGATGCTACTAGAATTTGTGCGTCGAGAACAGAGGGGATGCGGCATGCAGAGCAGATGTAAGTCAGGTTGTCAGCTCTATGGAACGCGAGGGGATAAAAATTCGCCAGATCCGCAGATCTGGCGAGCATGTATTACGATTTATCTTCTTGCGGCAGATGACGGTAAATATAGACTCCACTCAGCAGCGTAAAGAATAAAGTCAGGGCGGTCAGGCCGAACACTTTGAAGTTGACCCAAATATTCTGCGGTAGCCAAAATGCAATATAGATATTCGCCAGACCACACAGGATGAAAAAGACTGCCCAGGCTAAATTTAGTTTCGACCACACTGGCTGCGGCAGGGTCAGTTCTTTACCTAACATGCGCTGGATCAGCGGCTTTTTCATCACCCACTGGCTTACCAGCAATGCACCAGCAAACAGCCCGTAAATCACCGTTACTTTCCACTTAATGAATTCATCGTTGTGGAAAAAAATAGTCAGGCCACCAAATACGGCCACCAGGACAAAGGTGATTAACGCCATCTTCTCGACCTTGCGATAGCGAACCCAGCTGTAAATCAACACTACAGCCGTCGCGACAATCAGCGCCGAGGTCGCCGCATAGATGTCGTAAAGCTTATAAAAAGCAAAAAAGACAACCAGCGGTAAAAAATCAAGAAACTGCTTCATTCTTCGATTCCGTCATCAAAAGCACCGGGTACAAGCCCGGAATGCGTTCAGGGTTTATTGGCGAATCAGCATGTACAGGCGGAACAAATAGATCAGCAACACCGCGGAGATCATATTGCTCAGCGTATTCGCCAATACCGCGCCTACATTCGGCGTAAGTACTGCAAAACTTGGCGCAAAAAGCAACAGCAGCGTTTTTGCCAGCAACCAACCGATTACTGCCGGCGCAACCAGTCGCATATTCGACCACGCCAGACGCATACTGTTGCGCATCGCGGCAAAGACACCCATTTTGTCCTGTACCAACATCACAGGTGCGAGTGCCAGCAGGATGGCCAGCAGAATACCGGGAACAACAACCAGCATAATACCGATTTGCACCAGCAGAGTAGTCAAAAAAATCAGAATAAACAGCTTTGGCAACACTGGCGCACTGGCGCCGATGGCACGTAATGCGCTGACCCGATGACCTGCTGAAATCAGCTGAATCATCAGGATGACCCCACCGGCAAGGATGGCATTACCAATCAGACCAGAAAACGTAGACGCCGCGGAAGCGCGTAGCAAAATTTGCTGTTGCTCCGGGGTCATGTTTTGCACCAGATCGAACAACCCCACGCTGCTGGTTAACTGATCGCCTTCACTGAGTTGCGCAATTTGTGCGTCAGTGGGGGAAAAGGCATGCCCTAACACCACTGTGATAAACGCGCACAACAACGATACCAGCAAGATGGTAATGAATTGATTACGGAAAAAGTTTCCCGTGTCACGGTAAACGGATTTCGCCGTGATAGACATGCACTCTCCTTGAGTTTTGCAGGTGTTCATTTGCGGGCAATTGTACCCTGGATAACTCTACAGTGGCAGCATCGCGCGATGTATGGAAAAGCATATCTTTGTAAAGCTGCGGTAATTTTTGGCTATGACTTCAGCGTCGTGCATGAACGCTGTTTGTTATCTGCGCATAGCGTGCAGATAACCATCACCCATCAGCAATGAGCTGGAGGTACTTGCACATTGAAAATATATCAAAATTGATCTGAATTAATTTAACCAGGATTTTGAATGCAAGTTCTAACTTAATCTGGATCAATAAATGTTAAATTATCAAAGTCAATGTGATCCATGTTAGATCATTTATTACTCCAAAGTAGGTATATTCATTCCGCTTTTATAACCATAACGATGGAGCGGACATGAAAAAATTAACAGTTGCAGCATTGGCTTTAACAACTCTTCTCTCTGGTAACGCATTTGCGCATGAAGCTGGAGAGTTCTTTATTCGTGCAGGTTCTGCCACCGTCAGACCGACGGAAGGTGCAGGTGGTACGCTGGGCAGCTTAGGTGGCTTTGATGTCAGCAATAACACGCAGTTGGGTCTGACATTTACCTACATGGCAACCGACAATATCGGTGTTGAATTACTGGCGGCTACACCGTTCCGCCATAAAATTGGTACTGCAGCAACGGGTGATATTGCCACCGTACATCATTTGCCGCCGACGTTAATGGCACAGTGGTACTTCGGTGACTCCAGCAGTAAACTGCGTCCGTACGTAGGTGTTGGTGTGAACTACACGACCTTCTTCGATGAAGGCTTTAACGATAACGGTAAAGAAACAGGATTATCGGACCTGAGTCTGAAAGATTCCTGGGGTGCAGCAGGGCAAGTCGGTATGGACTATCTGATTAACCGCGACTGGCTGATTAACATGTCGGTCTGGTACATGGATATCGACACCACCGCAAGCTATAAAATGGGTGGCGTCCAGCAGCGCGACAGTGTACGCCTCGATCCGTGGGTGTTTATGTTCTCTGCGGGTTATCGTTTTTAAGTTCTTCTGCAAAACTCCTCTGCAAAACTGGTCATCAAATGACCAGTTTTTCCATTCTTTTCCACGCGTATCGTTATTTTGACCAGCCGTAGTCAACTGAGTCACGTGTGCTTCTGAATACATCAGTCAGAGATGCTGGTTGTACCGCTCCACCCATTTAGCATTTCCCTTTGTTGGAGTGGTGGAGTAAATATAGGCTAAGTATCTTGTCCCGGTACTAAACGAACACACTATCAAATAAGGCGCAGTGCAAGATGACTTGTAGCGCTCTCTTTAAGCAGTACCGCGGTAACTTTAATAGCCAGTGTGTTTATCTGGAATATCGCTTTTGTTTCTATTCTCTTATGCATTATTACTGCGGCTCATTTATTACGTACAAAAAAGAACCTGCAGATAATCAGGGGATAACTTATCCAAAATGTTAACTATTGATAAAATTAAAGTAACATATCGTAAAATTTGGATATTTTATTTTTCATGGACTAAGGTTTATACATCATGATATAATGTGATGGCAGATTATTTACCATTCAATAATGTAAATGAATTTTCGAGGAGATCATTCCAGTGGGACGTAAGTGGGCAAATATTGTTGCTAAAAAAACAGCTAAAGACGGTGCAACGTCTAATGTATATGCAAAATTCGGTGTAGAAATTTATGCTGCTGCTAAACAAGGCGAACCAGACCCAGAATTAAATACATCTTTAAAATTCGTTATTGAACGTGCGAAACAAGCTCAGGTTCCAAAACACGTTATTGATAAAGCCATTGATAAAGCCAAAGGCGGCAGCGATGAAACGTTCGTGCAAGGGCGTTATGAAGGCTTTGGTCCCAGTGGCTCACTGATTATCGCTGAAACATTGACTTCAAACGTTAACCGTACGATTGCTAATGTCCGCTCAATTTTTAATAAAAAAGGCGGGAATATCGGAGCGGCGGGTTCTGTCAGCTATATGTTTGACAATACCGGAGTAATTGTATTTGAAGGGACAGACCCTGACCATATTTTTGAAATTCTGCTTAATGCTGAAGTAGATGTTCGTGATGTAACCGAGGAAGAAGGAAACATCGTTATTTATACTGAATCTACAGATCTTCATAAAGGCATTGCAGCTCTAAAAGCAGCAGGAATTACTGAGTTCTCAACTACAGAATTAGAGATGATTGCTCAATCAGAAATTGAACTTTCACCAGAAGATTTAGAAGTCTTTGCAGGGCTTGTTGATGCTCTTGAAGATGACGATGATGTTCAAAAAGTATATCATAACGTTGCAAATCTCTAATGATAGATTAAAGAAATCTGTCATTATGGCAGATTTTTTTAACTCATAAAGTTGTAATGAGTGCACTATTTATTACAAACTCGGATATTTTCCATCATCATCAACTAAAAATATCTGAGATAGGTACCAGGTATCATTCTCTTTGGACAATTGATATTCATAAACAGGTGAATAATACTGCCTCGATAATCTGGTCGTCACGGTCGCTACTTTTTCAGAAATATGAACCGATATGATGTTCTCTTGCTCAGGATCATGACTAGACTCAGAACCAAAAGCTATAGGCTCGCCCTGAAAACCAGGTTTTGTATATTTATTCAAAAGCTCATTCCAACCCTTCTGGGCCAGGAGCATAACTTCTTGCTTTTCGTAGTTCTGATTTCTCTGAAATGACTGGTCATTCCAATATTTATAATCCCTCTGGAAAGCGGTGATTACCTGTTCCGGAGTATTTGCCAGTATGTCCCCAGCGCTTAAAAATCCAACGCTTAACATAACTAATTTAATCAACAGATGTCTCAACAAGTTCACCCATATTTGGCATGCTTTCCTTCAGTGTCTCGCAAGGGACTTTTTGAAGTCAACTTCATTAATGGTTGCACAACCAAAACGACTGAACTGTATAGATTCCGGGCATACCTGCCCGTGGTTAGCAGCCAGGAAAAATTCCCCTCGTTCTTCATTTAAAAAATTCTGGGGAAAACATCCTGCCTTTCTCCCCTTTGATGTAGTGCTACTCTTTAAGCAAACCAACTTTGAGGGTATTGCTGATGATGTTGACCCGCCATCTGCTACAGCAAAAAATCACACTTCTGGAACCGTTCTACGAGGATCAAACGGCAGCGTTTGCCGTGAGTGTTGCACGTGAATTATTGCTTTGCATGGATAAAATTGAGGCGCTGGAGAAACTTATTGCGACTCCGGTTACACTACCTTATTGCAGCGCAAGTCCGGTTTGTGAGATTGAGGCGGGCTATGCCGCAGGCGTAAACGACTGCCGCGAGGCCATCCGGCGGGCAGGGTATCCTATCGAAGGTGATGATTAGTTTGCGCTTATGTTAACAAATATGTGCTTTTATTGTATAAATCTGTAACCTACGCGCGCTGCTGCGGGCTACATCAACTTACCTGCTTCGGAGTGGCAAACATTCTCTATCAACGTACAACGCTGTTATGCAACAACATAAACGGGTAACCGATTTGGCAATACTGTTAACTATCAGGGTGGACTCGTGAAGATTGTGCAGGATAAGCTCAGAAACAGGCAGGCTCTGCTGGTATCCGGGCTCATTACGTTGATTTTTACCTCGTTGTTTCTGTTTATCATTTATGAACAGCGTATGGCGGCCGCCAGTGAAGGCGTTAGCCGCCTGCAAGCTCACATGTTGGACATTTTTAACGATAATGAACTGATTGCCGATGCGATTGGCGAGCGTTATTACCACATCAAAACCGGCGAACAGTGTGGTGTTATGGCGCAGTTTGTTCCGCGAAACAAAGATGAATGGGGAATTAACGCCGACCCAAAGCGGGTTCATTCTGCAACGGGGACAATTATTGCTCAGCAACCCAGCCATAATGCGCTGTGTATGTATACTGCGGCGGAGTTCATTCGCGGAATGGTTAATGAGCTAAATCCAGGCAGCTTCGATGCACACCGTTACATTATCGCCAGCAATTCAGATTATTTTTATTGGTTTATGGCTTCCGACTCGCGCAATTTCAGTTTTTCTGACTCTGAAATGGCGATGGATATAACGCATTTTTTCTATCCACCCACCGATTTCTATACCCGGTTGTTGCAAAAAAACGTCAAAAACAAAGCTCTCAGTTCAACAAACTTCTATACCGATAAAATTACCGGTGAAAAAGCCTACAGCGTAGTGAGCTATATCTACGATCTGTCGGGTAAAGAGATATCAGACCAAATCGTTGCCTATCTGGTCTATGATCATTCGAAGCCTGAGCTGCAGGAAGCGTTAGCCGAGGCGTTTGATAATCAAATCCTTCCCGGATTGAACGTGGAGTTGGTGAATCTGACCAACAAAGAGAGCCTCTGCTTATCCGGCAAATGTGCGGGACAATCCAGCTATTTGGTGCGCAATTTTTCGGAGAAATATGCGCTGCACTATTCGCTTTCATTAGGCCGTTTTATGGCGCGCGATACACATGCCGGGATTGTTATCCTGCTGGCGCCGTTCTTTTTCATCATCATTAGCTTCTCGTTAAAGTCATGGCTAAACGAAAGCGACCTCAAGGTTTATATCGATACTCTGACCGGCTGTTTTAACCGCCGAATACTCGACATTATCAAGCGTCGGGATTTATCACACTGTTCGGTGGTGCTACTGGACTGCAATAAATTTAAGGCCGTCAATGATACCTGGGGCCACGCGGCAGGCGATCGCGCGTTGCAAATTATCGCCAACAGGATGCTGTCAAACACTCGCACCAGCCACGATATTGTAATTCGTACCGGCGGGGATGAATTTATGATCCTGCTGTTTCGATCGCAGGCAACTGACGCCATAGCAATCGCGCAACGTATTAGCGGGCAGGTGACCAGTCATGTGTTTGTGGTGGATGGGCATACCGTACCATTGTCAGTATCGTGGGGAATTGCAGAAGTGAACGGTGAACTGGATGTGGCCATTCAGAATGCGGATAGCGCTATGTATAGAATGAAGCACACGAAAGAAGGGTGAAACCGCCAGACGTCTCTGGCGGTTGATTTAACTTACTGGTGGGTGGCGGCTTTCATCGTGCTGACAAACGCTTTCAGCTCAGCCAGCATCTGTTCCGGTGCCGCAACATTTTTCTCAATGATTTTCACAATTGCCGAGCCGGAAATTGCACCGGCAGCACCGGCTTCAATAGCTCCGGCTACCTGTTCAGGCGCAGAGATACCGAAGCCCTGTAAAGAAGGCGGTGCATCATATTGTTTCAGCTTTTCAACCAAATGATGCAGCGGTAATGCCGCACGATTTTCGGCACCGGTCACACCTGCACGTGAAAGCAGATAAGTGTAGCCGCGGCCGTAAGAGGCAATCTGGCGTAGCAGTTCTTCATCAGCGTTCGGCGGGCAGATGAAAATCGGTGCGATGTTGTGACGCAGTGCAGCAGTTCTGAATGGCGCAGACTCCTCAACAGGGACATCGGCTACCAACACAGAATCCGCCCCCACTTTTTCGCACTGGGCGTAAAACTCGTCAATGCCCTTGCTGAAGACCAGGTTGGCATACATCAGCAACCCAATGGGAATCGTCGGATGTTTCTGGCGAATCAGCGCCAGCATTTCAAAGCATTGCGATGGTGTGACGCCGGCGGCAAACGCACGCAGAGTGGCTTCCTGAATGGTTGGGCCATCGGCCAGCGGATCGGAGAACGGAATGCCGAGTTCAAGCGCGTCGGCACCAGCTTCAATCAGCGTATCAATGATTTTCAGTGACTGCTCAACAGACGGATCGCCCAGGGTTACGAAGGGGACAAAAGCACCTTCTTTGCGGTCCTTCAGCTGTGCAAACAGGTTTTCGTAACGTTCCATCAGATTTCCCCTCGCGCTTTCAGAATATCGTGTACGGTGAAAATGTCTTTGTCGCCGCGACCGGAGAGATTAACCACCAGTAGCTGCTCTTTTTCCGGATTTTCACGCATCATTTTCAACGCGTGCGCCAGGGCATGGGAGGACTCCAGTGCCGGAATAATCCCCTCGTGCAGACACAGCGTTTTGAAGGCTTCCAGTGCTTCATCATCGGTTATTGAAACATAATCGGCGCGACCAATGCTGTTCAGGTACGCATGCTGTGGCCCCACCGACGGGAAATCGAGCCCGGCGGAAATAGAGTAAGACTCTTCAATCTGTCCTTCTTCGGTCTGCATCATCGGGGACTTCATGCCGAAATAAATCCCAACACGCCCATGTTTCAACGGCGCGCCGTGTTCTCCAGACTCAATCCCGTGACCGCCTGGCTCTACGCCAATCAGACCGACGCTGGTTTCATTAATAAAATCGGCGAACATACCGATTGCGTTAGAACCGCCACCCACGCAGGCGATAACGGCGTCCGGCAGACGACCTTCTTTTTCCAGAATCTGCGCCTTGGTTTCTTCGCCGATCATCCGCTGGAACTCACGCACAATAGTCGGGAAGGGGTGCGGACCTGCCGCTGTACCGAGCATATAGTGCGCAGTATCGTAACTGCCAGACCAGTCGCGCAGCGCTTCGTTACAGGCATCTTTCAGCGTTGCGGAACCGCTGTGAACGGGGATAACTTCTGCACCCATCAAACGCATACGGAAAACGTTCGGCGACTGACGTTCAACATCTTTCGCGCCCATGTAAATACGGCATTTCAACCCCAGCAGTGCGCTGGCGAGAGCAGATGCAACACCGTGCTGCCCCGCGCCTGTTTCGGCGATAATTTCCGTTTTACCCATGCGCTTCGCCAACAACGCCTGGCCTAGCACCTGGTTGGTTTTGTGCGCGCCGCCGTGCAGTAAATCTTCACGCTTGAGATACAGCGTCGTGTTGGTGCCTTGAGTAATGTTCTGGCACTTGGTCAGTGCGGTTGGGCGACCCGCATAGTTTTTCAGCAGGTCTGTAAACTGCGCCTGAAATTCAGGATCTTTTTGCGCGCTGACAAAAGCTTCTTCCAGCTGGCGCAGGGCAGGCATCAGAATCTGTGGCACATACATACCGCCAAATTCACCAAAATACGGATTGAGTAATGTTGTCATGTCCTTTTCCTTAATATGCGCGCAGCGTCTGAAAGACCGAAGCCAGAAGACGTGCATCTTTGATGCCCGGCTGTGACTCTACGCCAGAATTGAAATCGAGACCGGCACAGCCGGTTTTTGCCGCGTCAACGCAGTTATCTGCGCCAAGTCCGCCAGCCAGTAATACGTTATCCAGCGATTGTCCGCCTAAAAGTGACCAGTCGAAGCGTTGCCCGCTGCCGCCCTGACCGTTGTCGAAGACGTATTTATCGACATGCTGATAATCACGGGCTGGCAACTTATCGCTGACGCTGAGCGCCTTCCAGATTTGTACCTGTGCGGGTAGCGCATTGCGTAGCGCGTCTACGTAGGCCTGATCTTCGCTACCATGCAGTTGCACGGCAGTGAGTCCCAGAGCAGCCGCTGTTTCACGTACGTCGATAATATCTGTGTTGCGAAACACCCCGACGTATTGCAGCGGCGCGCCGGTCATGACCTCTCGCGCTTGCTCAACGCTAACCGCGCGTGGCGATGTGGGTACAAATATCAGTCCGCCATAAATCGCGCCGGATTTATACGCCGCGTTGGCATCCTGAGCCCGGGTTAAACCGCAGACTTTATTCTCGCCGAGCAGTACGCGACGAACGGCGGTGTGCAGATCACCATGCGACATCAGCGCGGAACCAACCAGAAAACCGTTGGCGAAGTGGCTGAGCTCGCGCACCTGACCATAGGTGTTGATCCCGGACTCGCTGATGACGGTCACACCGTGGCCCAGGCGCGGCGCAAGTTGGCGGGTGCGATTCAAATCAATCGACAAGTCGCGTAAATCGCGGTTGTTGATACCAACGACTTTGGCGCCCAGTGCGATAGCACGCTCCAGTTCTTCTTCATTACTGACTTCGGTCAGTACGCCCATTTTCAAACTGTGGGCGACGGCGGCGAGTTGACGATATTGTTCATCATCGAGGACCGACAGCATCAACAAACAGGCGTCCGCCTGGTAGAAACGCGCCAGGTAAATCTGGTAAGGATCGATAATAAAGTCCTTACACAGAACAGGTTGCGGCGCGATGCGGCTGACGATAGGCAGGAAATCAAAACTGCCCTGGAAATATTTCTCATCGGTCAGTACGGAAATCGCGGAAGCATAATGTTTATAAACGCCCGCAATCTGTGCCGGGTCGAAGTCATCACGGATCACGCCTTTTGACGGAGATGCTTTTTTACATTCCAGAATAAAGGCGGTGCGCGCACCTTGCAGCGCATCGTAGAAATCACGAGAGCTGGGTTGAACATTATTTTGAAAGCTGGCCAGCGGTTGTTGCTGTTTGCGGGCTTCTACCCAAATCGCCTTGTCTGCGACAATTTTCGCTAAAACGGTTTGCATCATTTACCCTCTTGCTGCCAGTGCAGTGACACGGTCATAGGCCGCACCGCTGCGCAGTACATTAATCACGGTTTGCGCATTGGCTTTTAAATCTTCTTCACCGTGCAAGCGCATTAACATGGCGACATTCGCGGCAACAGCGGCTTCATGAGCGGCTTCACCTTTACCTTGTAGCAAGCGACTAAGAATGTCACGGTTTTCTTCCGGCGTGCCGCCAGCCAGCTGTTCCTGGTGGTAAGGCGTCAGGCCAAAGTCTTCTGCCGTCAGTTGATAACTCTTGATTTCCCCATCGTGCAGCTCTGCCACAATGGTCGGTGCATGCAGCGAAACTTCGTCCATGCCACCGCTGTGCACTACGGCTGCCCGCTGATATCCGAGCACGCGCAGCGTTTCGGCAATCGGCAGCACCAGCTCCGGGCTGTAAACGCCGATCAGCGCCAGCGGCGGATGTGCCGGGTTAATCAACGGGCCGAGCACGTTAAACAGCGTGCGGGTTTTCAACTGCTGGCGTACCGGCATGGCATGGCGAAAACCGGTGTGGTATTTCGGCGCAAACAGAAAACACACGCCGAGATCGTCAAGCGCCTGACGGGATTTGTCGGCGTTCATATCCAGATTGATGCCAAATGCCGCTAACAGATCCGAAGAACCTGACTTGCTGGAGACGCTGCGGTTGCCGTGTTTGGCAACTTTCAGTCCGCAAGCCGCAGCAACAAAGGCGCTGGCGGTAGAAATATTGATGCTGTTGCTGCCGTCGCCGCCGGTACCGACAATATCGGCGAACAGATAATCAGGGCGCGGGAATGGGGCTGCGTTTTCCAGCAGCGCGGTTGCCGCACCGGCAATTTCATTCGGGTGTTCGCCACGAATTTTCATGCTCACCAGTGCCGCAGCCAGTTGTTCCGGCTTCAGTTCACCGCGTACCACGGCAGAGAACAACTGGTGGCTTTCCTGCTGGGACAGCGTCTGGGCCTGATACAGTTTCTCCAGAATTGGTTGCAGCGTATTGGTTTGTTCAAGCTTCTGTTGCGCCCAGGCCAGCGTTTGTTCCAGCAAACGCGCGCCCTGGGTGGTCAGAATGGATTCCGGATGGAACTGGAAGCCGCAGACGCGATCGGTATCGTGACGCACCGCCATCACCATGCCGTTAAAGTGTGCGTTAATGGTTAATCCTGCCGGAACGTTGCTGCCAACCAGCGAATGATAGCGTGCCACCGGCAGCGGATTCGCCAGACCAGCAAACATTGCCTGACCGTCGTGTTCAATGCTGGACGCTTTGCCGTGCAGGATTTCTCCAGCCTGGCCCACATATCCACCATAGGCCTCAACAATGGCCTGATGTCCCAGACAAATGCCGATGATTGGCAGCTTGCCGCGCAGACGGGTTAACAGCTCCGGCATGCAACCTGCTTCGCTTGGCGCACCTGGGCCTGGAGAGAGCATCAGCACAGGATTTTTCATCGTTGCTAAGCGGTCAATCAACGTCTGGGCCGGAATATGGTTGCGGTAAATCACCACGTTGTGACCATTAGTACGCAGCTGATCCGCCAGGTTATAGGTAAAAGAGTCGATATTATCGAGCAGCAGAATGTCAGCCATTAGAAGGTCTCCTGTGCGTGGTGCGCGGTGGCGATAGCACGCAGAACCGCGCGCGCTTTATTACGGGTTTCATCGGCTTCAGACTGCGGTACAGAATCCAGAACAATCCCGGCACCGGCTTGTACGGTGGCAATACCGTCTTCCACGAGGGCGGAACGAATGACAATACAGGTATCCAGATCGCCATGAGCCGTGAAGTAACCTACCGCGCCGCCGTAGCTGCCACGGCGACGACCTTCTGCCTCGGCGATAAGCTGCATAGCGCGAACTTTTGGCGCTCCGCTTAACGTGCCCATATTCATACAGGCGCGGTAAGCGTGCAGCACATCCAGATCGCTACGCAGCTCGCCTACCACACGCGAAACCAGGTGCATTACGAAGGAGTAACGATCGACTTTGGTGAGGTCAGCAACATAGCGGCTGCCAGGCGTACAGATGCGCGCCAGGTCGTTACGCGCAAGGTCAACCAGCATCAGGTGCTCAGAAAGCTCTTTATGGTCGGTACGCATCTCCAGCTCGATTCGGCTGTCAAGGTCGCGGTCAAGCGAACCGTCCGCACGACGACCACGCGGGCGAGTGCCGGCAATCGGGTAGATCTCAATCTGGCGGCTGGTGGCATCGTATTTCAGCGAGCTTTCCGGGGAGGCGCCAAACAGCGTGAAATCGTTGTCCTGCATGAAAAACATGTATGGGCTGGGGTTACTTTTCTTCAGCACATAGTAGGCTGCCAGCGGTGACGGGCAGGGCAGCGAGAAACGTCGGGACGGAACTACCTGGAAAATTTCGCCCGCGCGAATCGCTTTTTGCATGCCACGTACTACGGCGCCGAACTCTTCATCGCTCTGATTGCACTCGCAGCGCATCTGCGGGACTTCAGTGACCGGCAACGGCGGCGCAGGCTCGGTAAGCTGCTGGCTCAGCTGCGCCAGACGGGCGTTAAGTCGCTGTTTTTCCGCATTATTGGGGGTAAAAACACTGGCCTGAATTCGGGTGCTTTTTTTCTGGTGGTCGATAACCATCAGCGTTTCTGCCAGATAGAAGCAGTAGTCAGGACAACGATTGCCCGCTTCAAGCTGAGGTAAATCTTCAAAACCGGCAACCAGGTCGTAGGAAAACAGACCGCCGAAGAACATCGCTTCACGTTCTTGCACAGGAACATTCACCAGCCCCTGCAGTATGCGAAAAGCATCAAATACGGAAAGAGAACATAAACGGGCGTCTTCATCCAACAGCGGGCTGACGGCAGGGAATCGCAGATGACGACCATTCGGCTGTTTTTCATTCTCAACGCCAGCGGGCAGGGCAGCATCCAGCAAGGGCAGCAGCGATGCGCCGTTTGTGGATAACGCCTGAATAGTGACGGTGTCACCGAGAGCGGTAATGCGCAATGCGCTGTCGACTAGCAGCAAGCTCTTCAGATCGTCTTTGCTGTCGATATCTGCAGATTCCAGCAGCAGCGTTGCCGGACGTGCGCCACACACCTGATGAAACAGCGACGTCGGATTCTCACGGTAGGCGGCATCGCAGGCAAGCAGTTCGAGTATCGGTTTTTGTGTTTGCATCGTTATTCTCATTAATTTTGTTCAAAAAAAAGCCCGCTCATTAGGCGGGCCGGGTATCTGGTTGCAAATTGCAGACGTAAGACACTGCCCGAAATCAGGAAGTGCGCCACCAACCGTGCAGAAAAAATGTTGCTTTCATTGCAGATACCTTCTTCATGTGAACTTGCGTACTAGTTAACTAGTTCGGTGGGGTAAAGTCAACACCTGATTTCAGTATATTTGCCGAAACCGCTATGATGGGCGTGTTACGACATTTATTGAAACGGGAGCCGCCTTGAGCGACACGAATTACGCAGTGATTTATGACCTGCATAGTCATACTACAGCCTCCGATGGGCGATTAACCCCAGAAGCCTTAGTACACCGTGCGGTAGAGATGCGAGTCGGTACACTGGCGATCACCGATCATGACACCACGGCGGGCATTGCGGCGGCAAGAGAAGAAATTTCACGTTCGGGTTTAGCGTTAAATTTGATCCCTGGTGTCGAGATATCAACTGTCTGGGAAAACCATGAGATCCATATAGTGGGTCTGAACATTGATATCGCCCATCCCATGATGTGCGAGTTTCTGGCGCAACAAACGGAACGTCGTCAGCAGCGTGCGCGCCTGATTGCCGAACGACTCGACAAAGCGCATATCCCCGGCGCGTGGGAAGGGGCGTTGCGCCTGGCTGATGGCGGGGCGGTTACGCGAGGCCATTTTGCGCGTTTCCTGGTGGAATGTGGCAAAGCCACAACCATGGCGGATGTCTTTAAAAAATATCTTGCCCGTGGGAAAACCGGTTACGTTCCGCCACAGTGGTGTACAATAGAACAAGCTATTGATGTCATTCATCATTCTGGCGGTAAGGCTGTTCTGGCTCATCCTGGGCGGTACGATCTTAGCGCTAAGTGGCTGAAAAGACTGGTTGTACATTTTGCTGAACATCGCGGCGACGCGATGGAAGTAGCGCAGTGTCAGCAGTCTCCCAATGAACGCACCCATCTGGCGACGCTTGCGCGTCAGCATCAATTATGGGCATCGCAAGGGTCTGATTTTCATCTACCCTGCCCATGGATTGAGTTGGGTCGTAAACTTTGGTTGCCCGCAGGCGTGGAAGGCGTCTGGCAACTTTGGGAGCAGCCCGAGATCACAGAGAGGAAAGTATGAGCCAGTTTTTTTATATTCATCCCGAAAACCCGCAGCAGCGCCTGATCAATCAGGCCGTTGAAATCGTGCGTAAAGGTGGGGTGATCGTCTATCCAACCGATTCCGGCTATGCGTTGGGCTGCAAAATTGAAGATAAAGGCGCAATGGAGCGCATTTGCCGCATCCGTCACCTGCCGGACGGGCACAACTTTACGCTGATGTGCCGTGACCTGTCTGAACTGTCGACCTATTCGTTTGTCGACAACGTGGCCTTCCGTTTAATTAAAAACAACACGCCGGGCAACTACACCTTCATCCTGAAGGGGACGAAAGAGGTTCCGCGCCGCTTGTTGCAAGAAAAACGTAAGACCATCGGCCTGCGTGTACCCTCAAACCCGATAGCACTGGCGCTGCTTGAAGCGCTGGGCGAGCCGATGCTCTCCACGTCACTGATGCTGCCGGGTAGCGAATTTACCGAGTCAGATCCGGAAGAAATTAAAGACCGCCTGGAGAAACAGGTGGATTTAATTATCCACGGCGGATATCTCGGCCAGCAGCCGACCACGGTCATTGATTTAACCGATGATTCTCCGGTGGTGTTGCGTGAAGGCGTCGGTGACGTTAAACCTTTCTTATAAGGGCGCGAACCGCTATACTACGCGGCCTTAAAATGGCGCTGACTGGCGCCGTTGATTCTCCTGTTCGACGCCTGTGAAGGCGACACCTAAAGGAAGCTCTATGAGCGAAAAGTTACAAAAAGTGCTGGCGCGCGCTGGCCACGGTTCTCGCCGTGAAATCGAATCTATTATTGCCGCGGGTCGCGTGAGCGTTGATGGCAAAATTGCCACGCTCGGCGATCGCGTTGAAGTCACTCCGGGTCTGAAAATCCGTATCGACGGTCATCTGATTTCGGTTAAAGAGTCTGCGGAGCAAATCTGCCGTGTTCTGGCCTATTACAAGCCAGAAGGCGAACTGTGTACCCGTAACGACCCGGAAGGTCGTCCGACCGTGTTTGATCGTTTACCAAAACTGCGTGATGCGCGCTGGATTGCCGTAGGGCGTCTGGACGTGAATACCTGTGGTTTACTGCTGTTTACAACCGATGGTGAACTGGCTAACCGTCTGATGCACCCAAGCCGCGAAGTTGAGCGTGAATATGCGGTACGTGTGTTTGGTCAGGTTGATGATGCAAAACTGCGCGATCTGAGTCGTGGCGTGCAGCTGGAAGATGGTCCGGCGGCATTTAAAACGATCAAGTTCAGCGGTGGTGAAGGGATCAACCAGTGGTATAACGTCACGCTGACCGAAGGACGTAACCGTGAAGTCCGCCGCCTGTGGGAAGCTGTAGGTGTACAGGTAAGCCGTCTGATTCGTGTCCGTTATGGTGATATCCCGCTGCCGAAAGGCCTGCCGCGTGGTGGCTGGACAGAGCTTGATCTTGCTCAGACCAACTATCTGCGTGAACTGGTGGACCTGAAGCCGGAAACGACCTCTAAAGTGGCCGTCGAGAAAGATCGTCGTCGCATGAAGGCGAATCAGATCCGTCGTGCGGTGAAGCGCCACTCTCAGGTCGGCGGCAGCCGTCGTCCGGGTGGTCGCAGCAACAACGGTTAATCATAACCAGGCCTGATAAGCAAAGCGCCATCAGGCGTTAGCGTGGAGCCGGATACAGCGCAAACGCCTTATCCGGCCTACACTCAATAATCGATCCCTGCTTGGGCTTTCACGCCCGCTTCAAACGCATGCTTGACTGGGCGCAGCTCGCTGACTGTATCTGCTAACTCCAGAATATCGCGATGACATCCACGGCCGGTGATAATGACCGTTTGATGGGCTGGGCGCGCGTTCAGGGCATTGATGACCTCTTCAAGCGGCAGATAGTCGTATGCCACCATGTAGGTCAGCTCATCCAGTATCACCATATCCAGTTCATCGTCGGCCAGCATCCGCTTGCCATGTTCCCACACGGCCATACAGGCTGCGGTGTCAGACTCGCGGTTCTGCGTTTCCCAGGTAAATCCTGTCGCCATAACCTGAAACTCTACGCCGTGGGGTTCAAGTAAGTTACGTTCTCCGTTTGGCCACGTACCTTTAATAAATTGTACGACGCCGACTTTTTTACCATGGCCCACCGCGCGCGTGGCGGTACCGAATGCGGCGGTGGTTTTACCCTTACCATTTCCGGTGAACACGATGATAATTCCGCGCTCATCTTTCGCTGCGGCAACGCGTGCGTCAACCCGATCTTTTACGCGCTGTTGACGTTGCTGATAGCGTTCTTCACTCATTGGGCAATTCCTGGTTTACGGCCCGGCTGGGCATCAAAAGTCATACCGGTTTTACGGCGGCTGTCATCGCCCATTAGCCACAGGTAGAGCGGCATAATATCGGCGGGAGTTTTCAATTTTTGCGGATCTTCCGTTGGGAATGCGCTGGCTCGCATGCCAGTTCGCGTCCCACCAGGATTGATACAGTTTACGCGCAGATGACGGTTTTGATACTCATCAGCCAGAACCTGCATCATCCCTTCGGTCGCAAATTTTGAGGTGGCATATGCTCCCCAATTGGCGCGTCCCTGGCGACCGACACTGGAAGAGGTAAAGACCAGCGATCCGGCATCGGATTTGAGTAACAACGGCAGTAATGCCTGAGTCAGCATAAAAGTGGCATTTACATTTACCTGCATCACATCCTGCCAGATCTGCGGGTTTTGTTCACTCATTGGACAAATATCGCCGAGTAATCCGGCGTTATGCAGTACGCCATCCAGACGCGGGAAATGTGCAGCAATGCGCTGCGCAAGCTGGTGACATTCTTCAGAGGTACAGGTCAGTAGATCCAGTGTAAACCACTGTGGTTGTGTTCCGTTTTCATCGGCGATAGTGCGGGCAACCTGACGCAGTTTTTCTTCGTTACGCCCATGCAGGATAACGGTCGCGCCATAGCGTGCATAGGTCTGCGCGGCCTCGCGTCCGATACCATCGCTGGCACCGGTGATAAGAATAATGCGGCCCTGTAGAAGGTCTTGTTTAGGTTGGTAATGCACGGCAACTCCTCGGCGACGTCCTGGATATCTCGTTCGCGATAACTTTTGGGCTTTATGCCTTAAACCCTGTACTTTTTCAATCAGCCAAAGGCAATAACACCGCAAAATGAACGCTTTGTCATGCTTTTTACTGATTCAGCACTGGATGTATGAAGCAAGACGAGGTGACACGCCTGTTGTACACTGAGCGGAAGTCGCGTTGTTTAACCAAGGTGGATCTCGTGGAATTGTTGTCTGAATATGGGTTGTTTTTGGCAAAAATTGTCACTGTCGTGGTGGCTATTGCAGTGGTGGTGATGCTGATCGTAAACGCGACACAACGCAAACGTCAGCGTGGGGAATTGAGGGTTATTAACCTCAGCGATCAATATAAAGAGATGAAGGAAGACCTGTCGCTAGCCTTATTGGATGGGCATCAGCAAAAATTCTGGCATAAGGCGCAGAAAAAGAAACAAAAGCTGGAGGCGAAAGCGGCTAAGGCAAAAGCGAAACTGGGTGACAGTACGTCATCAGATAAACCTCGTGTATGGGTGCTTGATTTTAAAGGCAGTATGGATGCCCATGAGGTCAGCGCATTACGCGAAGAGGTGACGGCTGTGCTGGCGGTTGTTAAACCTCAGGATCAAGTGGTGGTTCGTCTGGAAAGTCCGGGTGGTGTGGTACATGGTTATGGCCTGGCTGCGTCCCAGTTACAACGTCTGCGCGATAAGCAGATCCCGCTGACCGTTACGGTAGATAAAGTCGCTGCGAGCGGCGGATATATGATGGCCTGCGTGGCGGATAAAATTGTCTCGGCACCGTTTGCTATCGTCGGCTCAATTGGCGTGGTGGCGCAGATCCCGAACTTTAACCGCTTCCTGAAAGGGAAAGATATTGATATCGAACTGCACACCGCCGGACAGTATAAGCGTACGTTGACCTTACTCGGTGAAAACACGGAAGAAGGGCGGCAGAAATTCCGCGAAGATCTGAACGAAACGCATCATCTGTTTAAAGATTTTGTGCAGCGCATGCGTCCGACTCTGGACATTGAGCAGGTTGCCACCGGTGAACACTGGTTTGGTCAACAGGCGCTGGCAAATGGGCTGGTGGATGAGATCAATACCAGCGATGAGGTGATCCTCGGGCTGATGGAAGGTCGTGAAGTGTTGAACGTTCGCTATCTGCAGCGTAAAAAGCTGATGGATCGTTTCACCGGTAGTGCGGCGGAGAGCGCCGATCGTTTGCTGATGCGCTGGTGGCAGCGGGGGCAGAAGCCACTGATGTAAAATTGTCATTGCCGGATAGCGATGCTCACATATCTCCTATCCGGCCTACAAATATGCACCAGTATAGGCTGGATAAGGCGATGCCGCCATCCGGCAAATTATTACTCGTGTTAATCGATCAAGTGATACTTTTCGGAAAGTACGTGCGCCAGGTGTTTAAACATATTAAACACCGCCGTACTTTTGGGCGTTGGTAGCCCTTGCTCGTCTAAAAAGTAATCTCCGCTGAAAACCAGCACGCCGTTTCGCTGCGTAACGCCGGTGGCGACAATCCCCGCCAGCGTGTCCTCATGCTCACGAATGATTTTGTTGGCTTCAATCAGCAGTGTTTCGCGATCGATGGGTTGAGTGTCTTTATGCATGATTTACTCCTTAAACAAGGACATTAGTCTACGCTGAGCCCGCCTTATGGGCAAATATTCCCTGACATAAATGAAGGTTTTACGACAGTGTTACAACTGGCGAGATTTGTTTTTGCATGCTAATAAAGTTGCGTAACGCATTTTATCAGGTACAGTGTGACGCTTTCGTCAATCTGGCAACAGATTTGCTTGACATTCGACCAATACTTCGTCGTGCTAGAGCGTTTGTGAGAAAAAAAGCCTGTTAACTCAGTTACATGAGAGTTACATTACAAGCGCGAATCAGTTTAAAGGGTTGATATCCGCCGACGCAGAGACCATATCGATGTCTCGTCGCCAGTGGAAGGTGAATCAACGTGCGACGCATTCTGGAAGAATCAAATTAGGTAAAGGTGAATATGGGTAAAGCTCTTGTCATCGTTGAGTCCCCGGCAAAAGCCAAAACGATCAACAAGTATCTGGGTAATGACTACGTGGTGAAATCCAGCGTCGGTCATATCCGTGATTTGCCGACCAGTGGCTCAGCAACTAAAAAGAGCGCCGACTCAACCTCCACCAAAACGGCTAAAAAGCCCAAAAAGGATGAACGTGGCGCTCTCGTCAACCGTATGGGTGTTGACCCGTGGCACAACTGGGATGCGCGCTATGAAGTGCTGCCTGGTAAAGAGAAAGTTGTTTCTGAACTGAAGCAACTGGCTGAAAAAGCCGACCACATCTATCTCGCAACTGACCTTGACCGCGAAGGGGAAGCCATTGCATGGCACCTGCGGGAAGTCATCGGTGGCGACGACACCCGCTACAGCCGCGTGGTGTTTAATGAAATTACCAAAAATGCTATTCGCCAGGCGTTTGAAAAACCGGGCGAGTTGAACATCGATCGTGTTAATGCGCAACAGGCGCGCCGCTTTATGGACCGTGTTGTGGGCTATATGGTGTCGCCACTGCTGTGGAAAAAAATTGCACGCGGTCTGTCTGCCGGTCGCGTACAGTCTGTGGCTGTGCGCCTGGTGGTTGAGCGTGAACGCGAAATCAAAGCATTTGTTCCAGAAGAGTTCTGGGAAATTGATGCTAATACGACCACGCCGGGCGGCGACGCGTTGCCGCTTGAGGTGACGCATCAAAATGATAAGCCGTTCCGTCCCGTAAATCGGGAACAAACGCTTGCCGCTGTTAGCCTGTTGGAAAAAGCGCGCTATAGCGTATTGGAACGTGAAGATAAACCGACCAGCAGCAAGCCGGGCGCACCGTTCATTACCTCCACGCTACAGCAGGCTGCGAGCACGCGTCTCGGCTTCGGTGTGAAGAAAACCATGATGATGGCGCAGCGCTTGTATGAAGCGGGTTACATCACTTACATGCGTACTGACTCAACCAACCTGAGCCAGGATGCAGTGACCATGGTTCGCGATTACATCAGCGATAATTTTGGTAAAAAATATTTGCCGGAAAACGCGAACCAGTACGCCAGCAAAGAGAACTCGCAGGAAGCGCACGAAGCTATCCGTCCTTCTGATGTCGCCGTACAGGCGGAATCGCTGAAAGATATGGAAGCTGATGCGCAAAAACTGTATCAGCTGATCTGGCGCCAGTTTGTTGCCTGTCAGATGACCCCAGCTAAATATGATTCCACCACGCTCACCGTGGGTGCGGGTGATTTCCGCCTGAAGGCGCGCGGTCGTATTCTGCGCTTCGATGGCTGGACGAAAGTGATGCCAGCGTTGCGTAAAGGCGATGAAGATCGCATCTTACCGGCGGTGGACAAAGGCGATACGCTGACGCTTATCGAACTGACGCCAGCACAGCACTTTACTAAACCGCCTGCGCGCTTCAGTGAAGCTTCGCTGGTTAAAGAGCTTGAAAAGCGTGGCATTGGTCGTCCATCTACCTATGCGTCGATCATTTCTACGATTCAGGATCGTGGTTATGTTCGCGTTGAAAACCGTCGCTTTTACGCTGAAAAAATGGGTGAAATCGTCACCGATCGTCTGGAAGAAAACTTCCGCGAACTGATGAACTACGATTTTACTGCGCAGATGGAAGATAGCCTCGACCAGGTGGCGAATAAAGAAGCCGAATGGAAGGGCGTACTCGACAACTTCTTCACTGATTTTACTCAGCAACTGGATAAAGCCGAGAAAGATCCTGAAGAAGGCGGTATGCGTCCGAACCAGATGGTGCTGACCAGCATTGATTGCCCGACCTGCGGACGCAAGATGGGTATTCGTACCGCCAGTACCGGCGTTTTCCTTGGTTGCTCCGGCTATGCACTTTCCCCGAAAGAGCGTTGCAAAACCACCATTAACTTGGTGCCGGAAAACGAAGTATTGAACGTGCTGGAAGGCGACGACGCGGAAACGAACGCATTGCGCGCCAAACGCCGCTGCCAGAAGTGCGGTACGGCAATGGACAGTTATCTTATCGATCCTAAGCGTAAATTGCATGTGTGTGGTAATAACCCAACCTGCGACGGCTACGAGATCGAAGAGGGCGAGTTCCGTATCAAGGGTTATGACGGTCCTATCGTCGAGTGCGAAAAATGTGGTTCTGAAATGCACCTGAAAATGGGACGTTTCGGCAAGTACATGGCGTGTACTAACGACGAGTGCAAAAACACCCGTAAGATCCTGCGTAACGGTGAAGTCGCTCCGCCGAAAGAAGACCCAGTTCCGTTGCCGGAACTGCCGTGTGAAAAATCTGACGCGTATTTCGTGTTACGTGATGGTGCTGCAGGTATCTTCCTGGCGGCCAATACGTTCCCGAAATCACGTGAGACTCGTGCGCCGTTGGTGGAAGAGTTGTACCGCTTCCGCGATCGCCTGCCGGAAAAACTGCGTTATCTGGCAGATGCGCCGCAAACTGATCCGGATGGTAACAAGTCCATGGTTCGTTTCAGCCGTAAAACCAAGCAGCAATACGTTGCCGCTGAGAAAGACGGTAAGGCGACTGGCTGGTCCGCGTTCTTTGTTGACGGCAAATGGGTAGAAGGGAAGAAATAACAGCGTTTCGGCTGAATTTCTCCTCAAAGGGTCGCGTAAGCGGCCCTTTTTGTTTCTCGCATATTATTTTTTGTCATACCTATACAGCGTACATATAAATGATATAGTGGTTATAGTTAACAGAGTTTTTATTATTAAATCGTATTAGCAGCGCCCGCGAGCCTGCACTGAAACGATGATTTGATGGCGCGAATCGGGATGGCATAACATGAAATTACAGCAGCTTCGCTACATTGTTGAGGTGGTGAACCACAACCTTAATGTTTCCTCAACAGCGGAAGGGCTTTATACCTCGCAGCCCGGTATCAGTAAGCAAGTTCGTATGCTGGAAGATGAACTTGGCATCCAGATTTTCGCCCGTAGCGGTAAGCACCTGACGCAGGTTACGCCAGCGGGGCAGGAAGTTATTCGTATTGCGCGAGAAGTTCTGTCGAAGGTGGATGCCATTAAGTCCGTTGCTGGCGAACATACCTGGCCGGACAAAGGCTCGTTATATATCGCCACTACGCACACTCAGGCGCGTTACGCTTTACCGAACGTGATTAAAGGTTTTATTGAGCGCTATCCTCGCGTCTCATTGCATATGCACCAGGGATCGCCGACGCAAATCGCCGAAGCCGTTTCGAAAGGAAATGCAGATTTTGCTATCGCGACGGAAGCTTTGCACCTGTATGACGACCTGGTGATGTTACCTTGCTACCACTGGAACCGCTCGATCGTCGTCACGCCGGATCATCCGTTGGCGGGAAAACCTTCGGTTTCTATTGAGGAACTGGCACAGTATCCGCTGGTGACCTACACGTTTGGTTTTACCGGACGCTCGGAGCTGGACACCGCGTTTAACCGCGCGGGTCTGGAGCCACGTATTGTCTTTACCGCGACCGATGCTGATGTCATTAAAACCTATGTCCGTCTGGGCCTTGGCGTGGGTGTGATTGCCAGTATGGCGGTTGATCCTGTTTCCGATCCTGACCTGGTACGCGTGGATGCTCACGATATCTTCAGCCATAGCACCACCAAAATTGGTTTTCGTCGCAGCACCTTCTTACGTAGTTACATGTATGATTTCATTCAACGTTTCGCGCCGCATCTGACGCGTGATGTGGTGGACACGGCGGTGGCGCTGCGTTCCAACGATGATATTGAAGCCATGTTTAAAGATATTAAATTGCCTGAGAAATAATAACGACTGTAACCTCGTCGGTATCCATAAGCATAAAGCGATACCGACGGGAAACACTGAATTAAATGATAATTTACCGTGGATAAATTAACCATATATAGCTTGTGGAAAAAGTTCACTAAAGTAGTTTCAAATTAGTCAGCTTGCCAAAAATTCCTTTCAAATATTTATAATCGATCAAACAATCGATTTATTTATCAGGACGAGTCTGAAAATTAACTGGCTTTTTTTCGCCTTTTTTATTAGGATTCCTCCTATCTGATGATTAATTGTACCGATTGTTTGGTGCCTAAATGATAAGTGATTTCGATAGTATGAGGTTAGCGATGCCTTCAGGAAACCAGCCAGCACGCAGGGATCCGGTGATGAAACGTAAAGCCTGGTTCGCCGTATTTCTTGGTTCTGCGATATTCTGGATTATTGTCGCACTCGTGGCCTGGAATGTGTGGGGGTAAGTATGTCCGCACCAGAGCAGCACTCTACTGAAACGCTATCGCCTCATGACCATGAACAAGAGAGCAAAACCGTCGCAGAGAAGGGGCAGAAGGTACCCGAATCCTGGAACCTTTCTCCTGAACAACGGGCGTTTATTGATCTGTTAACTGATGATGATGAACAGAAACAATAATTCGTACGTATTTTATAATAATAACGATTACCTTGTGCCCTTGAATATCGAATCATTTATCCATGTAATCGTCATCAACAACCTAATCAACGTATTATCCATTGCTCTATTGCCTGCTGAATATTCATCCTATTAATCTACACGGTTAGACCTTCCTCCTTACCATCGACCTCAGTTCGCGCTTTTATATCGCCCGCTACTTTTATCATTTTGAGTTGTTATCAAAGCGTTACATTTTGTTTGTGTTATCTTTAATACTAACCCTGAGGAAAGTCAGGGGATCCAACCCTGTCATTTAAGGAGGAGCTATGTCGTCGACCCTACGAGAAGCCAGTAAGGACACATTGCAGGTTAAAGATAAAACCTACCGCTACTACAGTTTACCCCTGGCTGCTAAATCATTGGGTGATATCACCCGACTACCCAAATCGCTAAAAGTGTTGCTGGAAAATCTGCTTCGTTGGCAGGATGGTAATTCCGTTACCGAAGATGATATTCATGCTCTCGCGCATTGGCTGAAGACCGCCCATGCCGATCGTGAAATTGCCTATCGACCCGCTCGTGTTCTGATGCAGGATTTTACCGGTGTGCCGGCGGTGGTCGATCTTGCCGCCATGCGCGAAGCGGTGAAACGTCTGGGGGGAGATACGGCAAAAGTGAATCCGCTTTCGCCAGTGGACCTTGTCATTGACCACTCGGTAACGGTGGACCGTTTTGGTGATGATGATGCTTTCGAAGAAAACGTTCGCCTGGAAATGGAACGAAACCATGAACGTTATGTGTTCCTGAAATGGGGACAGCAGGCATTTAGTCGCTTCAGCGTTGTACCGCCGGGAACGGGTATTTGCCACCAGGTAAACCTTGAATACCTTGGCAAAGCCGTCTGGAGCGAGTTACAGGACGGTGAGTGGGTGGCTTATCCCGATACGCTGGTCGGTACCGATTCCCATACGACAATGATTAATGGCCTCGGTGTGCTGGGATGGGGCGTTGGGGGCATTGAGGCTGAAGCAGCAATGCTGGGTCAACCGGTCTCTATGCTTATCCCGGATGTTGTGGGCTTTAAACTAGTGGGCAAACTGCGGGAAGGTATCACCGCTACCGACCTGGTTTTAACCGTCACCCAGATGCTGCGTAAGCACGGCGTGGTCGGTAAATTCGTTGAATTCTACGGTGATGGCCTCGACACCTTACCGCTGGCCGATCGGGCAACCATTGCGAACATGTCACCGGAATACGGCGCAACCTGCGGTTTCTTCCCGATCGATGGCATCACTCTTGAATATATGCGTCTGAGTGGACGCAGTGAGGAGCAGGTTGAGTTGGTCAGCGCCTATGCCAAAGCGCAGGGAATGTGGCGTAATCCAGGGGATGAACCCGTATTTACCAGTTCACTGGAGCTGGATATGGGCAGTGTGGAAGCTAGCCTTGCCGGACCGAAGCGCCCGCAGGATCGGGTGGCACTGGCTGATGTTCCGAAAGCGTTTTCGGCAAGTAATGAACTCGAAGTAAATAGCTCGCTGAAAGACCGTCAGCCCGTGGACTACACCATGAGCGGCCAGCAGTATAAGCTGCCGGACGGTGCGGTGGTGATAGCAGCTATCACTTCCTGTACCAACACTTCCAACCCAAGCGTATTAATGGCGGCGGGACTGCTGGCGAAAAAAGCAGTGACACTTGGTCTGAAACGTCAGCCGTGGGTGAAAGCCTCGCTGGCGCCAGGATCGAAGGTGGTGTCTGATTATCTGGCACAGGCTGGGTTCACGCCGTACCTTGATGAGCTGGGATTTAACCTTGTAGGTTATGGCTGTACCACCTGTATTGGTAACTCGGGTCCGTTACCCGATCCTATCGAGACAGCCATCAAAAAAGGCGATCTCACCGTTGGCGCCGTGCTTTCCGGCAACCGAAACTTTGAGGGGCGTATCCATCCGCTCGTGAAGACCAACTGGTTGGCGTCTCCGCCGCTGGTGGTGGCCTATGCGCTAGCAGGGAATATGAATATCAATCTGACGAAAGATCCGTTAGGCCATGACAGAAAGGGCGATCCCGTTTATCTGAAAGATATCTGGCCGACGGCTCAGGAAATTGCCCGTGCCGTGGAGCAGGTTTCTACCGCCATGTTCCATAAAGAGTACGCTGAAGTCTTTGAAGGTACGCCAGAATGGAAAGCTATCCAGGTTGATCGGGCTGATACCTATGGTTGGCAGTCTGACTCAACTTATATCCGCTTGTCGCCGTTCTTCGATGGTATGCAGGCTACGCCGGATCCGGTCCAGGACATTCATGGTGCGCGTATCCTCGCAATGCTTGGGGATTCCGTCACCACCGACCATATTTCTCCTGCCGGCAGTATTAAGCCGGATAGCCCGGCAGGTCGTTATCTGCAAAGCCACGGCGTTGAGCGTAAAGATTTCAACTCCTATGGTTCACGCCGCGGGAATCATGAAGTGATGATGCGCGGTACCTTTGCCAATATTCGTATTCGTAATGAGATGGTACCCGGAGTGGAAGGTGGGATGACGCGTCATTTGCCGGGAACCGAGGTAGTGGCTATCTATGATGCGGCTATGCAATATCAACAGGAGAATATCCCCCTGGCGGTTATTGCCGGGAAAGAGTATGGCTCTGGCTCCAGTCGCGACTGGGCGGCAAAAGGCCCGCGCTTGCTGGGGATTCGCGTGGTTATCGCTGAGTCCTTTGAGCGAATTCACCGTTCTAACCTGATTGGTATGGGGATTTTGCCGCTGGAGTTTCCACAGGGAGTCACGCGCAAAACGCTGGGACTAACCGGTGAGGAAGCGATCGATATTACGGACCTGCAAAACATCAAGCCGGGCGCAACAGTGTTGGTGAATATGGTTCGCTCAGATGGACGTAAAGAGGTGATTTTATGCCGCTGCCGTATCGATACTGCGACGGAGCTAACTTACTACCAAAACGATGGTATTCTGCACTACGTGATTCGTAATATGTTGAATTAAAATGCATAAAGCCTGCGAGAGCAGGCTTTATTATCGGCGGTAACAACCATTACTTGCCCAGCAAATGCCCCATCTTGGCGGCTTTGGTGTCCAGGTAATGTTCATTGTTCGGGTTACGACCCACAATCAGCGGCACGCGTTCAACAATATTGATTCCCGCTTCGGTCAGAATTTCCACTTTTTTCGGGTTATTGGTCAGCAAACGAACTTCGTCCACGCCCAGCAGCTTGAACATATCCGCACACAGCGTGAAATCACGCTCATCTGCCGCAAAGCCCAACTGATGGTTAGCCTCAACGGTATCATAACCCTGGTCCTGCAACGCGTAGGCGCGGATTTTATTGAGCAGGCCGATATTGCGTCCTTCCTGACGATGATAAAGCAGGATACCGCGCCCTTCTTCAGCAATGTGGGTGAGAGCCGCTTCGAGCTGGAAGCCGCAATCGCAACGCAGGCTAAACAATGCATCGCCAGTCAGACATTCGGAGTGGACACGCGCCAGAACAGGCGTTTGACCAGTGATATCGCCAAAAACCAGTGCGACGTGATCGTGTCCGGTTGCCAGTTCTTCAAATCCCACCATCAGGAAATCACCCCAGGGGGTTGGCAGTTTGGCTTCTGCCACACGTTTAAGCTGCATGTAATTCTCCAGATTATGCTGGCACTGTCGTGCCGTCGCCTGTTGGCTTCTTGTTCTGTATTGCACTATTTTGCCATAAGGCAACGATGTTCACCTAATCGCGACAACGGATTCGCCTTTGGAATGGCACAAAAATGTCAATTTTCCCGGCATGCACTTTTTTCAGTTATGATTGTGAGACTTATCGACGAAAGGAGAGGTAATGCTGTCAATTGCAAAGCGCACTGCGGTCGGGGCCGGGCTGCTACTTATTATGCCGGTTGCTGTATGGGTATCGGGCTGGAACTGGCAGCCGGGACACAACGTTTGGTGGCTAAAATCTCTGTACTGGGTAACGGAAACGGTGACGCAGCCGTGGGGGATTATCACTCATGTTGTGCTCTGCGCATGGTTTCTGTGGTGTCTGCGTTTTCGTCTGAAAGCTGCGGTAATGCTGTTTGCGATCCTGGCCGCGGCAATTTTAGTCGGTCAGGGTGTGAAGTCCTGGGTTAAAGACAGGGTGCAGGAACCTCGGCCCTTTGTCGTATGGCTGGAAAAAACGCACCATATCCCGGTTGATGAGTTCTACACTTTAAAACGTAAAGATCGTGGCAACTTAGTTAAAGAGCAATTGGCCGAACAACAGGATATTCCGACGTTTCTACGTAAGCACTGGCAAAAAGAAACGGGTTTTGCCTTTCCGTCAGGACATACGATGTTTGCTGCCAGTTGGGCTTTACTGGCAGTAGGGCTGTTATGGCCACGCAGACGTACGCTGACGATTGTGTTTTTGCTTATCTGGGCGACAAGTGTTATGGGTAGCCGCTTGCTGTTGGGCATGCACTGGCCACGTGATTTGGTCGTTGCAACGCTGATTTCATGGCTGCTGGTAACGCTGGCGACCTGGCTCGCGCAGCGAGTATGTGGACCACTTACACCGCCTGTGCAGGAGGCAAAAGAAATCGCGCAACGCGAGCAAGAAAGCTAGCTATGATTGATTTTTCAAATTTTGCCCTTAAATCAGAAAGCGGAAAGCGCTTTTCCATTTCGCACTCGTTGTGAAAATGGTAATTTAAAGGGCTCAACGCGGTAAGTTGTACACGATTTATTCGCTTAAACCACATAACGGGAAGTAATGTGAAATATTTACTCATTTTCTTACTGGTGTTGGCGATTTTTGTTATTTCGGTGACATTAGGTGCGCAAAACGATCAACAGGTTACGTTTAATTACCTGCTGGCTCAGGGTGAGTATCGTATCTCTACGCTGCTTGCTGTATTGTTTGCCGCAGGTTTTGCGATTGGTTGGTTAATTTGCGGCCTTTTCTGGCTGAAGGTTCGTGTGTCTCTTGCGCGCGCCGAACGTAAAATCAAACGACTGGAAAACCAGCTTACGCCTGCGACCGACGTTGCGGTTTCTGCCGATTCGTCGGTTGTGAAGGAATAATTATTTATGTTGGAGTTGTTGTTTCTGCTTTTACCTGTAGCCGCTGCCTATGGGTGGTATATGGGTCGCAGAAGTGCGCAACAAACCAAGCAGGATGAAGCTAACCGTCTTTCCCGTGACTATGTCGCCGGGGTTAACTTCCTCCTGAGCAACCAACAAGACAAAGCGGTGGATCTGTTCCTTGATATGCTAAAAGAGGATACGGGCACCGTTGAGGCTCATCTCACTCTCGGAAACCTGTTCCGCTCGCGCGGTGAAGTCGATCGCGCAATCCGCATCCATCAAACGTTAATGGAAAGTGCTTCGCTGACCTACGAGCAGCGTTTGTTGGCCGTACAACAGTTGGGGCGCGATTACATGGCCGCAGGTCTGTACGACCGCGCGGAAGACATGTTCAATCAGCTTACCGATGAAACAGATTTTCGCGTCGGTGCATTACAGCAACTGCTGCAAATTTATCAGGCGACCAGCGATTGGCAGAAAGCCATTGATGTCGCAGAACGTCTGGTGAAGCTAGGCAAAGATAAACAGCGTATTGAGATAGCCCACTTCTACTGCGAACTGGCCTTACAGCAGATGGGCAGCGACGATATGGATCGCGCCATGGCGCTGTTGAAAAAAGGGGCTGCGGCAGACAAAAACAGTGCCCGGGTTTCTATCATGATGGGCCGTGTGTACATGGTGAAAGGCGAGTACGCGAAGGCCGTTGAAAGTCTGCAACGCGTGATTTCTCAGGATAAAGAACTGGTCAGCGAAACGCTGGAAATGCTGCAAAGCTGCTACCAGCATCTGGGGAAAACCGATGAGTGGGCAGAGTTTTTACGTCGGGCCGTTGAAGAGAATACTGGCGCCGCCGCCGAGCTGATGCTGGCCGATATTCTTGAAGCGCGTGAGGGGACTGATACCGCTCAGGTTTATATTACCCGCCAACTACAACGCCATCCTACGATGCGCGTTTTCCACAAATTAATGGATTACCATCTTAACGAAGCAGAAGAAGGGCGCGCGAAAGAGAGCCTGATGGTTCTGCGCGATATGGTCGGGGAGCAGGTGCGCAGCAAGCCGCGCTATCGTTGCCAGAAGTGCGGATTTACCGCATATACACTGTACTGGCACTGCCCATCTTGTCGCTCATGGTCAACCATTAAGCCTATTCGCGGACTTGATGGGTTGTAATTTTTAAAAAAATCTTACTTTAGTTACAACATACTAATGATGAGTAACAAAGCCATCCTCAGCCACCGTTGCCAAATTCGCCTGGCAGAAATGGAATCGCGCCTGTTAATTTTCTATTACCGCAGGTAGAATGCACGCCGTTTACCCATTTCGCGCTACTGTCGGCGCCCATCCTCAAGAAGGTCTGGTCATGACGTTTACTGCTTCATCTTCTTCTCGTGCTGTTACTGATTCTCCTGTCGTTGTCGCTCTCGATTATTCCAATCGTGATAAAGCATTAGCTTTTGTCGACAGAATTGATCCTCGTGATTGCCGTTTGAAAGTGGGCAAAGAGATGTTCACGCTTTTTGGACCTCAGTTGGTTCGCGATTTACAACAGCGTGGTTTTGACGTTTTTCTTGATTTGAAATTTCATGATATTCCCAACACTACCGCGCATGCCGTTGCGGCAGCGGCTGAGCTTGGCGTGTGGATGGTTAACGTTCATGCTTCTGGTGGGGCGCGTATGATGACCGCCGCACGTGAAGCCTTATTACCTTTTGGCAAGGACGCACCGCTGCTGATTGCGGTAACGGTTCTGACCAGTATGGAAGCCAGCGACCTCGCCGATCTCGGCGTGACGTTGTCACCTGCAGAGCATGCTGAAAGGCTGGCGCGCTTAACCCAACATTGTGGTTTGGATGGCGTTGTATGCTCCGCGCAGGAAGCGGTGCGATTCAAGCAGGCGTTTGGCCAGGCATTTAAATTGGTTACGCCGGGTATTCGTCCTGAAGGCAGCGAGGCGGGCGACCAGCGTCGCATTATGACGCCGGAACAAGCACAGTCAGCTGGTGTGGATTATATGGTTATTGGTCGTCCGGTCACGCAGTCGGCAGATCCGGCTCAGACGCTGAAGATGATTAATGCCTCACTGAAACGAGGTGCGTAAATGAACGATTCAAACTCTCGCCTGGTCTACTCAACCGATTCCGGGCGCATTGATGAACCAAAAGCTGCTCCTGTGCGCCCACAAGGCGATGGCATTGTTCGTATCCAGCGCCAGACCAGTGGCCGCAAAGGTAAGGGCGTGTGTTTGATTACCGGTATTGATCAAGACGATGCCGAACTGACCAAATTAGCTGCGGAACTGAAGAAAAAATGTGGTTGTGGCGGGGCAGTGAAGGATGGCGTGATTGAGATACAGGGTGATAAACGCGACTTGATTAAATCGCTGCTGGAAGCCAAAGGAATGAAAGTTAAACTGGCTGGCGGTTAATAAAAAAAGCCACGGAATATTTCCGTGGCTTTTTAATAATACAGACCTGAAAAAGTAAACGTATTATTATATCGAGCCGTTCAACCGTAGATTATTTACCCACCTGATGGCCAATGATACCACCTACTGCAGCACCACCCAGCGTACCCAGCGTGCTGCCGTCAGTCAGGACTGCACCACCTATTGCACCTGCACCAGCACCGATTGCAGTGTTACGATCGCGTTTGGACCAGTTAGAGCAGGCGCTCAGCGACATTGCCAGAGTAATCGCCAGAATGGCAGCGGTCATTTTTTTGCTCGTTACTAACATAATACTTTCTCCTGAATTATTGATTCACGGAATCCAGTGTTCTTTAAGAATAGCGCTAAATTTAGGCTAACGAAGATATTTCCGTGAAACCGTTTAGCGAAGGCATTACAAACACTATCCTGAAGTTGGAGGTTCGTTCCTGTTATATCGCTAACATTAATTTTACGACTTAATCCTGTTAACGACAGGTAAAAAGTCTTAATTGGACTGTCAGATAACTCTCAGAGAGGAGATGATTTGCCAACTGACAAATCATCTGCTGAAGATGTTACGCGTGGGCATCAATGATATTGACGGTTAATCCGGAATGCTCAAGCTGCATTTGTACGCTGGCGCTAAGCCTGGAGTCCGTGACTACGCGGCTGAATCGCTCTAATGGACCCAGCGTGTACGGGTGAATGGCTTCGAATTTTGAGCTGTCAGTAAGCACAATAACTTCTGCACCTTTTTCCAGCACCGCGTTAACCACATCAGAACGCATCATGTCGCGTCCGGTGAAGCCGGTGTCAGCCTGCCAGCCATCAATGCCGATAAAGGCCTTGCTGAAGTGTACCTGCTGGATAAACTGGCGAGTTAAGGGCCCAACCATACTTTCGCTTTTTTTCTGATAGATGCCGCCAAGGAGAATCACTTCGCAGGGGGTTTCTTTCAGCAGATGGGCTATATAGCTGCTGACGGTAATGATGGTGACATCTTTTTGCTCCGCGAGCGTTCTGGCTAAGAGCGCATTGCTGCTGCCGTTTTCAATGAATACGGACTCGCCTGGGCTTACCAGCGATGCGGCGAATTCAGCCAGCTCACGCTTCAGCGTAAAATTAGTCATCATGCGCGTTTCCACATCATCGCTGTTCAATGAAACAGCAAAACCGTGCGCACGGCGTAAATAACTCTGTTTTTCCAGTGTGTTCAGATCCTGTCGAATCGTCACTTCTGAGACACCGGTGATTTTTGCCAGTTCGGCAACGCTCATCTGACCTTTATCAGTCACCATCTGCAAAATAGATTGTTGTCGGGAATTCATAATATTAATTTTATTGCGATATCGTATCGGAAATTAAACGGAAACTGCCTCACGTGCAGTTTGCTTATAGCAGCGACATTAAAGGGTTAATGTCGTCAGATCTCCCAGGGAGCCTTGTGCTTTTTGGGCAAGGATTCGGCATCTTCTTTGGTCATGTTTAGCAGCTCAGCCTTCAGAATTTCGAGATTATGGATAGCTGAGTGGTAATCACCTGCAACGAGGATATCCAGCACGGTATCAATGCGTTCGGCCAGACGCTGAGCGTCGATATCAGACATGGTTATCATCCTAATGGCAATAGAGTTTGAATTTCATGATGCAGAATTTCATGGCAAAAGAGAAGGGAAAAATAGTATTAACTATCAACGATAGAAGAATATTATATATTCTGTGATTACATGCAGATAGGATCGTTACGTAATGTCCATTTATGGCTATTTTCAACGTTTGATCCCACTGCATTAGCGTGTTTTTTTATTGAGGTGCCGTCGATACCAACGCTCAAACGCGGCGGCTGGCATTGGTTTGGCAAACAAAAAACCCTGACGCTCGTTGACGCCATTTTTGGTTAAAAACGCATCCTCTTTCGCGCTTTCAACACCTTCGGCGATGACCTGCAGGTTGAGTGCCTGTGCGACCGCAACAATGGCACGTACCAGCGACTGCGAAACAGGTTGTTTGTGTACATCCCTGACAAAGGTTTGATCCAGTTTAATTGCATCAAGTGGGAACCGGGCTAGTTGAGACAGTGACGAATAACCGGTACCAAAATCATCCAAATGGATTTGCGCCCCCATCTGGCTAAACTGCTGAATGACGGACAGTGCCAACTGCTCATTTTCAATTAAACTGCTTTCCGTTAACTCGACATCGATGGGACAATATTCAAAGTCGAGTTCATGAAGCACCTGCTTGAGATCGGTAAATAGCGTCTGATCGGCGAGCTGCCGGGCAGAAACGTTTACCGCCACACGCAGATTGATTCCCTTTGCGCGCCATTTTGCTATCTGACGCACAACGTCCAGAATAACCCAGCGACCCAGAGGAACGATAAGCCCTGATTCTTCGGCGTAGGAGATAAATTCCAGTGGTGGAATGAGGCCTCGTTCCGGAGACTGCCAGCGAACCAGCGCCTCCAGGCTGCGCACTTCGCCTCGCCAGGTTATCTTTGGCTGATAATGGATAACCAGTTGATCGTTTTCCAGCGCCTTGCGCAGATTAGTATCCAGCCACAGATATTCAAATACCCGCTGATTCATTTCCGGAGAGAAAACACAAAACTGTCCACGGCCACCTTCTTTTGCGGTGTACATGGCCGTATCGGCGTTACGAATGACGCTCTCGCAGTCCTGACCATGTTGTGGGGCGAGGGAAATACCAATAGAGCATCCGGTATAGATTTCAATCAGGCCGATGCGAAAAGGTTGACGCAGGCGTGTCAGAATACGCGACGCGGTGGCTTCCAGTGAACCCTGGGATGTTTCGGTGGCAAGGACAATAAACTCATCGCCGCCAAACCGTGCCAGTAACTGGTTTTCGCTAAGGCAACTGAGTATTGCCAGCGATACGCTTTGCAATAGCTGATCGCCAAACATATGCCCGTAGGCATCGTTTACCTTTTTGAAGTTATCCAGATCGAGGTACACAATCCCGACCTGCGTATCGCCCGCGTTCTCAATCGCATTGCTGATCAGATTATGAATAGCGTTGCGATTGGGTAATCCAGTGATCGAGTCAGTATTCGCCAACACCCGCAAACGCTCCTGGGCGCGGCGTTCTTCAGTGATATCGGTCCCGGAACAGATCAGAAATATTTCGTTCTTGCCGCTACCGTTATGCACAAATTTATTACGAAATAAAAACAGACGCTGTCCTTTGCAGGTCTTCACCCAGCGTTCAACTTCATATGAGTTACCTTCGCGAAAAAAGACCTCGATATTGCGTCGTGACGCGGCAGCTTCACGTCGACTCATAAATAATGTGAATACACTTTGGCCAATGACTTCACGTTCTTTGAGTCCGGTATACTCTTCGCACAGTCGATTAAACCGCTGAATGTTGCCCATGCGATCAAGAATGACAATGACTGAATTGGCTTCAGAAACCACCTGTTCGGCAAAAGAGAGGCCATGAGCCAGGTCACGGGCGACGGAAGGGGTGTCATCCCAGGCGGATGCGCTACCGGCCCATTCACGCTTATTGATTTTTCGGCCGACCAGATGTACGGGAATGTTGTCATCTTCAATCGGTAACGTCATTAATAAACTTGACGTAATTACCGTCATCTCGCGAATGCGTTCGGCTTGTTCCGGGGATAATTCGATGGTCTGATCGGCCTCTGACGTTTCTTCGACAGAGAAATGCAGGATGTTGCAATCCTCTGACAAACGCCAGTAAGGGTTATTAGTGCCAACATAGCTATACAACGTAATCAGCTCCCGGACGTCTTTCATGATGTGTACTATCCCGTTTAAAGCGCATAGAGCCTCAAAAGTATGGGTAGCCATGATTCATTCAGGGTGATTATGGCTGAACGTATTGTTTTTTTTATATATTTATGTGTAATCCAGAATCCGTAAAAAGCAAAGCCAACGGAGCTGAAAAATAGTAAATAAATTTTTTGACTGGATGAAAGAAGTGTAGTGCGCGGTTGAAATTTGGGAGGTAAAAAGAAAACGACCTTTCAAAAATGAGAAAGGTCGCTTGATTTATGCGTGTTACGCGGCTGGACGCGCGATAACGCTGCGGGTTTCCATCCGTACTTCAGCGATAGTTACGTCAATCACATCCGTGACTTTGTAAACAACTTCACCTTTAATTTGCACGGTGCCGCTTTCCTGGCTGCATACCAGTTCATCACGAACGGCGTGCAGGAAGGGAGCCGGAATAAAGGCAACAGCGCCATTATCAACTAAACGCACGCGCATGCCACCGCGGCTGACGTCAATGATCTCGGCCGCAAAGCGGGTGTCGGTACCGGCTTTATCACTCAGGAAACGGGCGTAAAGCCAGTCACCCACGTCACGCTCAGCCATCCGGTTCAGGCGACGACGTTCTGCCATTTGCACGGTGGTATCATCCTGAGGTCGGGCGATGGTTTCGCCTTTGATGACAGCCTTAAGCAGACGGTGGTTGATCATATCGCCATACTTACGGATTGGGGAAGTCCAGGTGGCATATGCCTCCAGACCCAGCCCAAAGTGTGGACCTGGCTCAATACTTATTTCAGCGTAAGACTGGAAGCGGCGAATTCGGCTGTCGAGGAAGCCTGATGGCTGAGCATCCAGTTCGCGGCGCAGTTTGCAGAAACCTTCCAGAGTCAGGACTTCTTCGGCATCGGCGTGCATACCGTGGGTTTTCAGCAGCGCGGCCAGAGCGTCGGCGTTGGCCGGGTCGAATCCCATATGGACGTTATAAATACCGAAGCCCAGCTTGTCGCGAAGCACACGGGCGGCGCAAATATTTGCCGCAATCATGGATTCTTCCACGATACGGTTTGCGATGCGACGTGGTTCAGCGACGATGTCCAGTACTTCACCTTTTTCACCGAGAACGAAACGGTAATCCGGGCGATCTTTAAAGACCAGCGCGTGGTTATGACGCCACTCTCCTCGGCTCAGACAAATACGATGCAGCAGACGGATCTGTTCCGCAATCGCGTCGTTTTCTGGTTGCCACTCGCCTGTACCTTCCAGCCAGTCGGAAACATTGTCATAGGCCAGCTTCGCTTTTGACTCAATTGTCGCAGCGAAAAAGGTGATGTTGTCTTCAATCGCGCCATCGGCGGTAATGCTCATACGACAAGCTAAAACCGGGCGCACTTCGTTCGCGCGCAGAGAGCAGAGATCGTCAGACAATTCACGTGGCAACATCGGGATATTGAACCCCGGTAAATAATTGGTGAACGCGCGAATTTTTGCCGTTTTATCCAGCTTACTGCCTTCTGCAATCCAGGCTGTTGGGTCGGCAATGGCGACGGTTAATTGTAGCGTGCCGTCAGCTTGTTCTTCAGCATACAGCGCATCGTCCATATCTTCGGTGCTGGCGCTGTCGATGGTGACGAAATTAAGGGCGGTTAAATCTTCACGAACCAGGCCTTCGTCCAGCATTTCGGTTGCTACGCCGTCCGGTGCTTCTTTTTCCAGATTATGGCGTGCCAGTGTGACCCACCACGGGACAAAGTGGTCATCAGCAAAAGTGATAAATTGGGTTAACTCGGCGTAGAAGGTGCGATCGCCTTTCAGCGGGTGACGGCGCATTTCTGCAACTGCCCAGTCGCCTTCTTTAAATTCATGTTCAACGCCACGGGTGGCACGACAAGGAATAGCATCTTTCAGTAACGGATGATCCGGCACGATGGACAGACGATCATTTTTGCCCTGAACTTTACCCACGAAGCGCGTCAGGAAGGGTTCGATCAGTTCTTCCGGCTCTGCAGACTCACGATCTTTTTCTGTATGGATAACCGCAACAATGCGGTCGCCATGCATCACTTTTTTCATCTGCGGCGGTGGAATGAAATAGCTTTTTTGTGCATCGACTTCCAGGAAGCCAAAGCCTTTTTCCGTGGCTTTTACCACCCCTTCAGCACGTGGCGTCTGGGAATGTAGTTGCTGTTTAAGCTGCGCTAGCAGCGGGTTGTCCTGAAGCATAATTGTCTATTTTCGTGGCTAAAAGAGCGGCTGACAGTTTTACGCGATTCTGCCAGTGGCAGCAAGCGCTCTTTCAGTAAGTGGATCGGTTAATCAGTGTCGCCCAGCGCGATTTTCAAGCGATTCAACCATCCGCACAATCCACTCCAAGCTAGCAGGTTGATAGCCTGCTCTGAAGAGATTCCCTGATCGAACAAAGACGTTAACAGTGCGGTGCTAAAGCGGTCGGGCGCCCGGGTCAGCCATTGTACCGCCTGTAGGGTGACGCACTCAACCGGATGTCGTTGTTCCCAACGTTGTAATTCACGTTCATCCAGGCGAAGCAGGGCGATAACGTCGACTAATTCATTTGCTGTATGCGCCTGCTCGTTAAAGCAGGCCACGCTGCCGTTAATTCGTGACGTCACCAGCGCTGCCAGTGAAAATTCCTGTACTGATACAGCGCTGCGCCGGACAGCGGAAATCAGCGTCGTGAGTAAATCTAAAATGACCGGTGAATGTATCAATAATGGCACCAACGCTTGCAGTTCATCGGGATATCCTCTGGCAGAGTTCTCAGCATGGGGGGGATATTTTTCGATCGGGAATGGTGCAGCATGCCAGGTTGTCTTTGTGGCGTTAAATAACGAAGCGTGAGCAAATTGCTGAATATCCAGCCCCGGTATTCGGCGTACCGGATGACCAGACCAGGCCTGAAACAGGGCCACGGTTCGGGCCTGAAAACCGACGAAGCCGATGATTTGATTCATCAGAATATTATCGCTGGTGGTCAGTCCGACCGCTTCCAGATGCTGACGGTCGCGTTCGCCTATCACGACAGGAGAGCTGGCAAGTTGGCGAGCATATTGGGTGATTTGTGCCAGTCGATGGTTACTTTCCCGCGAGGAGTCCGGACCGGGAAGCGGTGTTAAACGCGCGGCATAGTGATTACACAATCGCTGCACACCATACACTTGAGCGACGGTCAGGGCTGTACTCATACGTTCATAGGCACTGAACGTATGCATCTGATTCAGGTTTACATGAGCCGGGAAGAGCGTCTGGGCAAGTCTACGGGCAGGGGTTAACCAGGATTGAAAGGGCGAAAGAACGTCATCAGGTAATGCCAGATCCAGTAAAAAACTGTCGTCGACATGAGCGGCTTCCGGGACCAGCGGCAGAACATCATGCGGATACGTGCTGGATTGCGTCTCATGATACCAGTGGCTTTTGCCTTCAATTCGGCGTTGTTCCATGGGCGTTCCTTGGTCTAAAAGTGGCGACCCGGACTTGTCGTCATACTACTACGCCGGATCGTTTGCGCTGCAATATCCTGACGTAAGCAAATGAGGGGATGAAAGATTGTTACGTGATAATAAATATCAGAAAGGCATATGTGGTGGCTGAGGGGAGTGTCATGGGCGGTGCAAGACCGCCCATCGAGGTCTTAGGATTATTTAAGTTCCAGCTCGTTCATTGCGGCGATGCTGAAGCCACCGTCAACGTGTACGACTTCACCAGAGATACCGGCAGAGAGATCGGAGCACAGAAATGCTGCGGAGTTACCCACATCTTCAATGGTAACGGTGCGGCGAATCGGTGTAACCGCTTCACAGTGCGCCAGCATTTTACGGAAATCTTTAATGCCAGAAGCGGCGAGTGTACGGATTGGACCCGCGGAAATGGCATTCACACGCACGCCTTCAGGTCCCATCGCATTAGCCATATAACGGACGTTCGCTTCCAGGGAGGCTTTCGCCAGGCCCATGACGTTATAGTTAGGGATTGCACGCTCTGCGCCCAGATAGGACAACGTCAGTAGCGCAGAGCCAGGGTTTAGCATGGAACGACATGCTTTTGCCATCGCTACAAAGCTGTAAGCGCTAATGTCATGCGCAATTTTAAATCCTTCGCGGGTAACTGCGTTCACATAATCGCCATCCAGCTGGTCAGCAGGTGCGAAGCCGATTGAGTGTACGAAACCGTCGAATTTCTTCCAGGTTTTGCTCAGTTCAGCAAACATGGCGTCAATGCTGGCATCTTCAGCCACATCACACTGCAAAACAATGTTGGAGCCTAATTGCGCTGCAAATTCTTCCACACGACCTTTCAGCTTGTCGTTCTGGTAGGTGAACGCCAGTTCAGCACCTTCGCGATGCATCGCCTGAGCGATTCCCCATGCGATAGACAATTTACTGGCAAGGCCTGTCACCAGAATACGCTTACCTGATAAAAAACCCATGGCTTTAATCCTTTTTGTTAACACTTATCTTTTACCAATCAATGAATTATGATTGACGCGTTAAGCTCACTCGAAATTGGTCTGAAATTATATCCCACGCCTTTTCCCTGAGGAATGGTTATCAACCTCACGTGACCTGTCACTTCATTGCATGTGGGGAGTATATCATTCCCCTCCGGTTATGCTTCGTTCAGGCATTTAACGTCGGTGAATCAGAGAAAATGCAAGGTTTCAAAGGCATTGAAATGGTATTATTTCATTGCTAGCTGATGTTAATAAACATAGCAAGGTAGGAACTTTCTTAAAACAAAAAATATGACAATATTCAGCTTGTTATGATATATTGTTTTTATCGATCAATATCGACACATTGATCGATATTATTGATTGATTGTGATTAGAAGTGCATTATCATGACGTTATGATCAATTGGAGTGGTCTTATGCACTATCATTTCATCGCGGAAACGATGAGAGACACAACAGATAAATTACTGGGCGTAGAGATCAACGCCCGGTTTACTTCAGATACGGTTCAACCGTTGCATCCAGATTTCATCATTTCAGCGTGGGATAGCGAACAAAAGCGTAATTTCATGCTCGAGCAAATTCGATTAATTGCCGAAAAGCGTGACTGGTTTGAGCGCAACAGCCTTATTTGTACCCTGAAACTCATTGACGAAATGGCGCTGTTGGCGATTGGTGATCCAGCCATCAAGTCGGCCTTACAGGCACTACCATTTATTGCGCTGGAACTTTCAGAACGTTTTCTGACGAATACCGTGTGCCTGAATAGTCTGTTGATTAATTCACTTCGCGACGGCCCAAACGCATTGTGGTTAGGCGATCTTGGCTCCGGCAGCGTAGGGGCCAGCCCGCTGGTTTGCGGTCATTTTGACGTTGTTAAACTGGATCGCGGTTTCTTCCTGGAACAGGTAGAAAAACCGATGTTCCCGGTGCTGATCAAAAATATCAGGGAATATTGCGACCGTGTTGTAGTGAAGGGAGTCGAAACAGCACAACTTGTCGACGAGGCCAGTGCTGCAGGTGTCTGGGCAATGCAGGGTGCCCTTTACCCGTCAGTCACGTTTACCGAAGTTGATACGCTGCTCTTACCTACGTTGTGTCACTGATGGCAGAATGCCCCCCGGTTGAGGGGGCAGTCGTTTGTTAGCGATCTTTCCGCCAGGCGTCGGCGGTAAGCGCTTCGCCGAAATGACCTGCAATCAGGCGACGGGTAAGTTCATGCAACGGGGAGGCCAGAACGTCCGCTGTACTGCCGCGCTCAACAACTTCGCCCTGATGCATGACTAATACCTGGTCGCTGATGTGCTTCATCATGCCAATATGCTGAGTCACATAGATATATGAAATCCCCTGTTTTTCCTGTAATTCCAGCATCAGATTGATGAGCTGCGAACGCATCGACATGTCCAGAGAAGCCAGGGCTTCGTCGGCGATAATGACTTTGGGTCGTAAAATGAGCGCACGGGCAAGGCCCAGACGCTGTTTTTGCCCCGGCGCTAACATATGCGGGTAATAGCTTACGTGATCCGGCAGCAGTCCGACCATGCGCATGGTCTCCACGATCTGTTTACGACGCTGCTCAGGCTCGAGGTCGGTATTCAGACGTAGTGGAAAATCGAGGATCTGTGAGATACGTTGCCGAGGATTAAGCGATGTTGACGGATCCTGGAAAATCATACGGATCCGCTGACTACGAAATGAATAATCACCATATTTTAACGGATGATCGTCAATCAGCAGCTCACCGCTGGTAGGTTCAATCATACCCGCCAACATTTTTGCCAGCGTAGATTTCCCTGAACCGTTTTCACCAATGACGGCGAGCGTCTGACGTTCGCGCAGGGTGAAACTCAGGGGCTTGACGGCCTCAACGGTCTGGCGGCGAAATAAACCTGTCCGGTAGCGAAAGGTTTTGCTCAGATTACGAACTTCGAGCAGGGTTTCTACCATCTCACTCTCTCTCCATGTTCAGCGGGAAATGACAGGCGTAGAGATGATTCTTTGCTCCGGTCAGTCTTGGGGTTTCAATACATTCGCGTTGTGCATAAGGGCAGCGCGGCCCCAGACGACAGCCGATGGGTAATTGTTCCAGCAATGGAATTGCTCCTGGCATGGTATTCAGGCGGCTTTTGTGCGGCATTGCGCTACCAAAATCAGGAATAGCGCGAATCAACGCTTGAGTATAAGGATGATGCGGAATGGTCACCAAATCTTTACTTGGCGCGGTTTCCACCGTTTGTCCGCAGTACATCACGTTGATTTTGTCAGCCCACTGGCTGAGCATTTGCAGGTCATGGCTTATCAACAAAATGGTGGTATTGCTGTTTTGATTCAAACGGGTTAGCAGACGGAAAATTTGCGCCTGGGTGGTTGGCTCCATCGCGTTCGTCGGTTCATCGGCAATCAGCAAACGCGGCTGATTCGCCAATGCGATAGCGATCATGACCTTCTGGCATTCGCCGTCGGTTAGCTCATATGGGAAGCTGCGCATGGCATCTTTATGGTCTTTTATCCCGACGCGGTGTAAGAGTTCAATCGCACGGCGTTTGCGCCAGCCGATGCGCTGCCACCAGCGGCCCTTGTAAGTCCAGGCAGGAATATTTTGCATTAGCTGCCGTCCGATCCGCTCAGACGGATCGAGACATGACTGTGGCTCCTGAAAGATCATAGAGACGTTATGACCGACCAGTTTGCGTCGTTCACGCGCGGAAAGGCGTAGCAGATCGATATCATCAAAACGCATACGGTCTGCGGTTACGCGCCAGTTATCTTTAGCGACGCCGCAAATGGCCTTAGCGATCAGACTTTTGCCGGAACCAGACTCGCCGACCAGTCCGCGGATTTCACCCTCGTTGAGGGTCATGCTGACGCGATCAACTGCCTTAACCCAGTCGTCACCGGTTCTGAATTCTATCGTCAGGTTGCGGATATCCAGTAATGGCATTATTCCACCCCCGCAATAATTGCGCGGCGCACGCCGTCACCCAGTAGGTTAACCAGCAGCACGCTTATCATAATTGCTGCGCCTGGCAGCATGACCGTCCACGGTGCGACATAAATCAGCTCCAGCGCGTCGCCGAGCATGGCCCCCCATTCCGGGGATGGCAGCTGTGCGCCAAGGTCGAGAAAACCCAGCGCGGCGATATCCAGAATCGCCATCGACAGTGCGCGGGTGATTTCAGTAATCAGACCGGCGGTAATATTGGGCAGAACGGCAAACCACAGAATATTCAGTGTGGTTGCACCATCCAGGCGAGCGGCAATGACGTATTCTTTCTCCAGCTCGTCATGCACCATGCTGTAAACGGAGCGCACCATGCGCGGTAGCAAAGCCAGCCAGACGGCAAACATTGCGTGTGTCAGATGCGGTCCGGCAAAGGCCACCACAATAATCGCCAGCAGCAGAGAAGGGATTGACAGCAGGGTGTCCAGAATGTGGTTCAGCACAGCGGAGCGCAAGCCGTGCGTCGCACCGGCAACTACGCCCAATACAAGGCCACACAGTGTGGCGGCAAGAGTGACGACAAACGCGCCTCCAACGGTCGGGGCCGCGCCGCTGAGCAGACGACTTAAAACGTCTCGTCCCAGATCGTCAGTTCCGAGGAAGAAAGAGACTTCGCCATAGCGTGACCATGACGGTGGTAAAAGCTGATAGCCGAGAAATTGCTGATCGATGCCATAAGGGGCAAACCAACCACCAAAAATACACAAAACAGCCAATCCCGCGCAGCCATACAGGCCGATCATCGCAGTTGCATCACCATAGAAATTGCGCCATGCGGTGCGCAACGTACCTGGCGGGCGTTTTTCGCTATAGACGCTATCGTAAGGCATACCATTCCTTATGTTTCAGAGGGTTAGCCATAGCACCCAAAATATCAGAGATAACGTTGACGATGATAACCAGTGAGCCAATCACCATAACGCCCGCTGAAATCGCCGCGTAATCCTGCTGGCGAATCGCGTTAATCAACCAACGACCAAGACCAGGCCAGCTAAAGACCATCTCGGTGATCATCGCCAGCGTCAGCATGGTGGAAAACTGTAAGCCCAGACGCGGGATCACCGGCGGGAGGGCGTTGTGCAGAACGTGACGGCGCAGAATCGTTAAGCGTGACAAACCGCGTGTGGCTGCCGCTTTGACGTAGTTCTGATCAAAGACCTCAATAGTGCTGATACGCATCAGGCGGATGACTTCGGTGGTGGGCGCAACGGAGAGCGTTAGCACCGGGAGCACCATATGACGGATAGCGCTGACCAGCATTTCATCGCGCCAGGGTGAGTCGGAGATCCACGCATCAATAATGGCAAAACCGGTAACGGGTTTCACCTCGTAGAGAAGATCAAAACGCCCGGAAACGGGTAACCAGCCGAGGGTCAGTGAGAAGAGCAATGTCAGCAGCAGAGCCAGCCAAAAAACGGGGATAGAAAACCCCATCAGAGCCAATGCGCTGATGCAACGATCCTGCCATTTGTTGCGCGTGATGCCTGCCAGCATCCCAACGGGGATCCCGACCATTAGTGCAAAACCAAAGGCAAGAATGCACAGTTCCATTGTGGCCGGGAACACCTCTTTCAGCTGTTCTGAGATCAACTGACCGTTGATACTGGATACGCCGAAATCCCAGTGAATGAGACCATTGAACCAGAATACCCAGGCGTTCCACAACGATGCGCCCTGTAACGGCGCATGAGGTGTGAAGTAGCTCAGGCTGAATCCAATAAAGGTCAGAAAGAACAGGGTGACCAGCAGCAACAAAAATCGACGTAGGGTGAAGATAATCATGGTTTTTTCACCTCATCTTTCTTTTCCCGGGACACCCCGGCAAAAGAGGAATTGCCGAACGGACTGAGCACCAGCCCTTTGATGTCGTAGCGGTAAGCCTGTAGACGCAGTGAAGAGGCCAGCGGCAGGATCGGTAACTCTTGCGCTAGAATATTTTGCGCTTCGTCATAGGCATCTATTCGCGATGAAAGCTGCTGCGAAGAGAGGGCTTTGCGCAGAATGCTGTCAAACTGCGGATTACACCAGTGGGCAAAGTTGGTCTGCGAATTGATGGCGGCACAGCTGAGCAACGGCCGGAAAAAACTGTCAGGATCGTTACTGTCCGTCGCCCAGCCGGATAACGTCAGATCATGGTTCATATCCATTAATCTTGCCTCCTGAAAACGGCCTTCTACCGGGATGATCTTCACTTTCACACCCACCTGAGCCATATCTGCCTGAATCAGCTCTGCGGTTTTCAGCGGACTGGGGTTCCAGGCCTGAGAGCTGGTAGGAACCCAAAGTTGTAACGTCAGATTCTCCAGCCCCAGCGCTTTTAGCTGCTCGCGCGATTTTGCCGGGTTGTACTCTGTAATTTTAGCTTCGTTATCATAAGCCCACGAGGCGCGAGGCAAAATAGATGCCGCGGTTTCTGCCGTCCCGTAGTAGATAGACTGCATTAACCGTTGGTTGTTGATCGCTAGCGCCAGCGCATGCCGCACGGCAGGGTTATTCAACGGCGGTTTATTAGTGTTGAACGCCAGATAGGCAATGTTCATCCCCGGGCGCAGCGTCAGACGCAGGCGAGGGTCATCACGCAATATGCTGAGCTGGCTGGCGGCAGGCCAGGCTAAAACGTCACATTCGCCGGTCAGTAACTTTGATAACCGTCCGGTTCCGCCAGAACCGAGGTCCACTACCACCTGCGGCATCAGAGGAGTACCACGCCAGAATTTTTCATGCCGCTGCAACCGAATATATTGGCCGGCACGATTCTCCGAAAGTTGGTACGGTCCTGTGCCGACAGGTTGTCTGTCGAGCAGTTCCTGACGATCCTGTTTTGCCAGGTTAGCCGCATATTCCGCCGACATTACGGAGGCATAGTGTGTGGCAAGATGCCACATAAAGGAGGCATCAGGTTGAGTTAAGCGGAATTCAACGGTGTTGTTGTCCAGTTTGCGCACACTTTGGACGTTATCGGCGAACTGCAGGCTGTCGAAGTAGGGGAAATTGCTGCCGTTCACATTGTGCCATGGATGGTGGCGATCAAAGATGCGCTCGAAGGTAAACACCACATCGTCTGCATTCAGTTTGCGGGTGGGAGTGAACCAGGCGGTCTTTTGAAACTGTACGTCACGACGCAGATGGAAGCGGTAGGTTGCGCCGTTATCCAGCACCTCCCAGCTTTCAGCCAGCTCAGGCACCAGTCGATAGGTGTAGGGATCTACATCAAGCAGTCGGTCATACAATTGGGCCGCTAACGTGTCGACGATGAGACCACTGCTCGTTTTTTGCGGGTTGAACGTATTGACCTGCCCGCTGACGCAATAGACAAACCCACTGTCACGGATATCAGCGTGCGAAGCTTGCTCAGGCGCAGCAGCAGCCTGACCACTCAGAAATCCAGCCATCACGATCAGAGATGATAAAACCAGGCGCATAATTTTAATGGATTATATAAAGAGGCTATCTTACTAATACTTAATGACATTTGCCATTACCGTTTGTTTTTGGGAGCAACAGGTTCGATAAGCGCGAGTTCAACACCGCGTCATGGTCAAAATTCATACCTGCTATCCACTTTGAATCTACTCTGTTAACTATCTTAGCATTTTCATGCCCCATCTGACTTGCTATAAACGCGGTGCAGGATGTGGACAGTTGGCGTAATTTGTTACGGTTTCCTCGCTGTGACAAAATGCGTAAGCGATTACAATGCGTTAGTGTACGAATCAACGGGAATATTTAATAAATGAGCAACTTAGCGGATTATGTCAATGCTATAAAAATAGGCAAAAATGTTATTTGTATTGAGGATGTCAGTAAACGGGATGACATGGCTGAAGTTGAGATTATAAATAAGACATGGCTTCATGATTCGGGAGTGGTTATTCGTTGTTCTCGCGAAAATGAATTGGTTAAATATTCATCAAATGCCTGTCCAGAATGCAGCATTAGATGGCATGTCGTTGATGCGGCAGGTCAGGATATTCGTCCACTGGAGAAAACGTTTCACAATGCTTGCCAGGAGTCGTACTGGTTAAAAGTAAATCGTCAAACGCATCTCCCGGTGTAAACGCTGGGCTAACCAATCACAGCGATACCAAGCCGCTCCATGAGCAACGATGCCTGGTAGTTGTCTAACTTAACGCCTTGTAAATCAACACCCCGAATATCTAAGTCACCTAACTCCGAATTGGTCAGATCGCAATGTGCGAAGTTTGCTGCTTGCCAGTCGAAAGTAGAAAACTTGCCGCCGGAGAGATCTGAGCCACTGAATGTCGCACCCAGTACCTGAGTCCCCATCCAGCGGTTCTCCCGCAGCTCACACTTTTCCAACACGACTTTCGAAAAATTGGCGTAGCTTAGATGAGGTTATGCGTCAAACCCGCCAGTATGACACTTGCAAATGCGTGCTAGATCTGGTGCTTCTTCAGCAAGGCTCGTAGCTGATGATAAGTGAGACCCAGTAATTCAGCGGCTTTTTTCTGGTTAAATTTAGCCAGCAGTAAGCTGGTTTGTAGAAAGTCTTTCTCTTGTTGCTGCTGGAATTCACGAAGATCCAGCGGTAATGCTACAGATGTTGGTTTTGCTTCCTGCACCTGAGATTCCACGACATGACGGCGGAAGGGATCAATGATTATCTCATCCAGCGGGTAATCACTGGTCCCATGTCGATAAACGGATCGCTCCACGACGTTTTTCAGTTCACGAATATTGCCCGGCCAACGGTAGTGGAGGAGCGTTTCTCTGGCTTCGGCACTAAACCCTGGAAACAGTGGTAACCCGATCTCGCGGCACATCTGAATGGCAAAATGCTCGGCCATTAACATTATGTCGCTTTGGCGTTCGCGTAACGGTGGGAGTTGCACTACGTCAAAGGCCAGACGATCCAGCAGGTCCGCGCGAAAAGTGCCTTCGTTGACCATACGAGGTAAGTCGGCATTGGTTGCACAAACAAGTCGTACGTTAACCTGCAACGGCTGGCTGCCGCCAACACGTTCCAGCTCTCCATATTCAATAACGCGCAGCAATTTTTCCTGCACCAACATCGGGGCGGTTGCCAGTTCATCGAGAAACAGCGTACCACCGTCGGCGCGTTCGAAACGTCCAGGATGGCGTTTTTGAGCGCCGGTAAAGGCACCTGCTTCGTGACCAAACAGTTCGGAATCAAGCAAGTTCTCGTTGAGCGCTGCGCAGTTAAGTGAAATAAACGGGCCTTGCCAACGGGTGGAGAGATAGTGCAGGCGGTTGGCAATAAGCTCTTTCCCAGTACCTCGCTCACCGATAACCAGGACAGGCTTATCCAGCGGCGCCAGATGAGAAACCTGCTCCAGCACTTCAATAAAGCTGTTTGCTTCACCCAGAAGATTATCTTTGTATCCTGCCATGATGAAATTCACCATTTGTTAGTGTTATTCACCAATTTACCCTAATTCTCTTGCCAGGTAAAATTAGATATAATTAGTAAAATCAATGAGATAAAAAGTTGGCACGCCAAGTGCATTACGAAATCAGCAGGGCATAGCCCGATATCAGAACAGTAAGTGAGGATTACATTATGGGTATTTTTTCTCGTTTTGCCGACATCGTGAACGCCAACATTAATGCGTTGCTGGAAAAGGCTGAAGATCCGCAGAAGCTGGTGCGGTTAATGATCCAGGAAATGGAAGATACGCTGGTTGAGGTGCGTTCAAACTCCGCACGCGCTCTGGCAGAAAAGAAACAATTATCTCGTCGTATCGAACAGGCCAGCGCGCAACAGGCAGAGTGGCAAGAAAAAGCTGAGCTGGCTCTGCGCAAAGAGAAAGAAGATTTGGCGCGTTCTGCGTTAATCGAAAAACAGAAATTGACTGACCTGATTGCCTCTCTGGAGCATGAAGTCACGCTGGTTGACGATACGCTGGCGCGTATGAAAAAAGAGATTGGTGAGCTGGAAAATAAACTCAGTGAAACCCGTGCTCGTCAGCAGGCACTGATGTTACGTCATCAGGCAGCGAGTTCTTCACGTGATGTTCGTCGTCAACTGGACAGCGGTAAACTTGATGAAGCGATGGCGCGCTTTGAATCTTTCGAGCGTCGTATCGATCAGATGGAAGCTGAGGCTGAAAGCCATAATTTCGGTAAACAGAAGTCCCTGGATCAGCAATTTGCTGACCTGAAAGCAGATGATGAAATCAGCGAGCAGCTGGCGCAACTTAAAGCCAAAATGCAGCAAGACAAGCAATAATAACATCTGGCGGCGCCCGATCGCGCCGCCGCTCATCACCTGTAAGGAGTACTCATGAGCGCGCTATTTCTGGCTATCCCGTTAACTATCTTTGTGCTGTTTGTTTTACCGATTTGGCTCTGGCTGCATTACAGCAACCGTTCCAGCCGTGGTGAACTGTCGCAAAGTGAACAGCAACGTCTGGTCGAACTCAACGACGACGCACAGCGGATGCGTGAGCGCATTCAGGCGCTGGAAGACATCCTTGATGCTGAACATCCAAACTGGAGGGACCGCTAATGGGAGGCGTTAATCTGAACAAAAAACTGTGGCGTATTCCTCAGCAGGGCATGGTGAAGGGGGTTTGTGCGGGTATTGCGCATTATCTCGATGTACCTGTGAAGCTGGTACGGATCCTGGTGGTGCTGTCAGTCTTTTTTGGTCTGGCCTTTTTCACCTTCGTCGCCTATATCGTGCTGACATTTGTGTTGGACCCGATGCCGGACAATGTAGTTTCCGGCGAGCAGCAGCCATCAAGCGGTGAGCTGTTGGATGCCGTCGATCGCGAGCTGGCGGCTAGTGAAAAGCGTTTGCGTGAAATGGAACGTTATGTGACGTCCGATACTTTTTCCTTACGTAGTCGTTTCCGCCAATTGTGAGGTTAGAAATGAACAATCGCTGGCAACGTGCCGGGCAAAGGGTTAAGCCGGGCTTTAAAATAGCAGGTAAGCTGGTGCTTTTAACGGCGCTTCGCTACGGCCCGGCGGGGGTAGCAGGGTGGGCGGTGAAATCCGTCGCCCGACGCCCGCTAAAAATGCTGCTGGCGTTGGTTCTGGAACCTGTGTTGAGTCGGGCTGCGGCAAAATTGTCGAAACGATATTCCGGTAATCGAACCTGATATTTGAATCAGTAAAAGCAAGCAACAATTAATCAACATTCCCTCAGTTAATTTGCGGCAGCTCACAAATACGATTTTTTGGCTGCCAAAATTCTTTTTTTACCCCCCTTCAGACCACCTCAGCTAATTGACAGCTTATTTTACGCAGAGTAGTCTCTTGGTTCATGGGACCGCTACCACGAGAATCGAAGGTGAACCAAAAAATCCAAAAATGCCTGACAGAAGTTTATGGTCATACATTTACTTCATGCCACTATGAAGCGCTGTTTGCACGTTTAGAGAAATCACAGGGATTAATTAAAAAAATCCGTAAAGCGCATTGGGATGAGGGCGATGTGGTGCTTATTACCTACGCCGATCAATTCCACGGGGTTGGTAAAAAACCGTTGCCGACGTTTAATCAGTTTTATAATGAATGGTTTAAGTCGACATTTTCTCATGTGCATCTTCTGCCATTTTATCCGTGGTCATCGGATGATGGTTTTTCCGTGATTAATTACCATCAGGTTGCCGAAGAAACCGGTGACTGGAATGATATTAAGGAATTAGGTGAGTCCAGTCGACTGATGTTTGATTTTGTTTGTAACCATATGTCAGCTAAAAGCGAGTGGTTTAATAATTATTTGCAACAGCTTGACGGTTATGAAAATTTCTTTATTGCAATGGATCCTGATACGGACCTGAGCAACGTCACACGTCCACGCGCATTACCGTTACTGACACCATTTACGCTAAAAGATAACACCGTGCGCCATTTATGGACGACGTTCAGCGATGACCAGATCGATCTCAACTATGCCAACCCGGTGGTATTACTGGCGATGGTCGATGTGCTGCTGAGCTATCTTGAGCAGGGCGCAGATTATGTTCGCCTGGATGCGGTTGGCTTTATGTGGAAAGAGCCTGGAACGAGCTGTATTCATCTGGAAAAAACGCATCAGCTTATCAAACTATTCCGCGCTATTGCGGACTGCGTGGCGCCTGGTACGGCGATTATTACCGAAACCAACGTCCCGCATAAGGATAACGTGTCCTACTACGGTAATGGCCATGATGAAGCGCATATGGTGTACCAGTTCTCGCTGCCGCCGCTGGTGCTGCATGCGGTACAACGCCAGGACACGTCGATATTGTGCCAGTGGGCGCAATCACTGGAGCTGCCGTCTGGTGAGACGACCTGGTTTAATTTTCTCGCATCACATGATGGCATTGGTCTCAACCCATTACGCGGTTTGTTGCCTGAAGACGAGATCATGCGGCTGGTGACAGAACTACAACAGGAAGGTGCGCTGGTTAACTGGAAAAATAATCCTGATGGCAGTCGCAGCCCGTATGAAATTAACGTGACATATATGGATGCGCTAACCCCTGGTAATTGTAGCGATGCCGAACGGCTTTCTCGCTTTATTCTCGCACATGCCATTTTGCTGAGTTTTCCAGGCGTGCCGGCGGTTTACATTCAAAGCATACTTGGATCACGCAATGATTATAAAGGTGTTGAGACGTTCGGTTATAACCGCGCGATCAACCGCAAAAAATATCAGGTGAGACAAATAGAAGCGGAGCTGGCAGATGAAACCAGTTTGCGTCACGCTATTTATCATGAGTTATCCCGACTAATTGTAATACGTCGTAATAATAAAGCATTTCATCCTGATAGTGATTTTCAAATTAACAGTATTACACCGGCCGTAATGCAAATTAAACGTACTGCGGAAACAGGTGAGGAAATTACCGGGTTATTTAATGTCAGCGGTCATACTCAAACCATTCGTATTGATATAGAAAATGGAGTTGATTTGATTAGCGGTAAAACTATTTCCGGTAAGGAATTAACGTTGTACGCCTGGCAGGTCATGTGGGTTAAGTAATAAAAAGGAACATTTCATGCTTAAAGCTAAAATTGTGCTGATTTCAGCACTGGTTTCCTGCGCCCTGGTTTCCGGGTGTAAGGATGATAAAAAGTCCTCTGTCGCGATTGAATTTATGCACTCTTCTGTTGAGCAGGAGCGGCAGGCGGTCATTGCAAAACTGATTGAGCGTTTTGAAAAAGAAAACCCGGGCATTAGCGTCAAACAGGTTCCTGTGGAAGAAGATGCTTACAACACCAAGGTCATCACCCTGGCGCGCAGCGGTTCACTACCTGAAGTCATTGAAACCAGCCATGACTACGCGAAAGTTATGGATAAAGAATCCCTCATCGACCGTAAAGCGGTAGCGCAGGTCATCAACGGTGTAGGTGAGGGTACTTTTTATGATGGTGTCCTGCGTATTGTACGCACTGAAGACGGTAGTGCATGGACCGGGGTTCCGGTCAGCGCCTGGATTGGCGGGATCTGGTACCGCAAAGATGTGCTGGCAAAAGCCGGACTGGAAGAGCCAAAAGACTGGCAGCAATTGCTAAACGTGGCGCAGAAGCTCAACAATCCTGGCAGTAAGAAATACGGCATTGCGCTGCCGACGGCAGAAAGCGTTTTGACCGAACAGTCATTCTCCCAGTTTGCGCTCTCTAACCAGGCCAACGTTTTTGATGCGCAGGGAAAGATTACGCTCGACACACCTGAAATGGCGCAGGCGTTGCAGTATTACCGCCAACTTGCCATGAACACTATGCCTGGCTCGAACGACATCATGGAAGTCAAAGATGCTTTCATGAACGGCACGGCGCCAATGGCGATTTATTCCACCTATATCCTCCCGGCGGTGATCAAAGAGGGCGATCCTAAAAATGTTGGCTTTATGGTGCCGACGGAAAAAAATTCCGCTGTTTACGGCATGCTGACGTCGCTGACCATTACCGCAGGTCAAAAAACCGAAGAAACAGAAGCAGCAGAGAAATTTGTCACCTTTATGGAGCAGGCAGACAACATTGCGGACTGGGTCATGATGTCGCCAGGGGCGGCGCTGCCGGTCAACAAAGCGGTGGTGAATACTTCGACGTGGAAAGATAACGCTGTTATCAAAGCGCTGGGTGAATTACCCGATCAACTGATTGCCGAACTGCCAAATATTCAGGTCTTTGGCGCCGTCGGAGATAAGAACTTTACCCGCATGGGCGACGTAACCGGCTCCGGCATCGTGAGTACCATGGTGCACAACGTCACGGTAGGAAAAGCTGACCTTTCATCGACCATCAAGGCAAGCCAGACAAAACTGGATGACCTCGTTGAACAGCGCTAATGGGGAAATGGAAAGCCGTGATGAATAAGTTCTTTTCAGGTCGATCTGATATGCCATTTGCCATGCTGCTGCTGGCGCCCAGCTTGCTGTTATTGGGCGGTTTAGTGGCGTGGCCAATGATATCTAACATCGAAATCAGCTTTATGCGTTTGCCGCTTAATCCGCAAATTGAGTCTACGTTTGTCGGGCTGAGCAACTATATCCGTATCTTATCCGATCCCGGATTCTGGCATTCGCTGTGGATGACAGTCTGGTATACCGCGCTGGTTGTGGCAGGGAGCACGGTGCTGGGGCTGGGAGTGGCGATGTTTTTTAACCGTGAGTTTCGTCTGCGGAAAACGGCGCGCTCACTGGTCATCCTCTCTTACGTAACGCCATCAATTTCGCTGGTGTTTGCCTGGAAATACATGTTCAACAACGGCTACGGCATTGTGAACTACCTCGGCGTGGATCTGTTGCATCTCTACGATCAGGCTCCGCTGTGGTTCGACAATCCCGGTAGCAGCTTCGCGCTGGTCGTGTTGTTCGCCATCTGGCGCTACTTCCCGTATGCCTTTATCTCGTTTCTGGCGATTTTACAGACTATTGATAAATCGTTGTATGAGGCGGCAGAAATGGATGGCGCGAACGCCTGGCAACGGTTTCGCATCGTCACGCTGCCAGCGATCATGCCGGTACTGGCGACCGTAGTCACGCTGCGTACGATCTGGATGTTTTATATGTTCGCCGATGTTTATCTGCTGACCACTAAAGTCGATATTCTCGGGGTCTATCTCTATAAAACAGCGTTTGCATTTAATGACTTAGGTAAAGCAGCCGCGATTTCTGTTGTCCTCTTCGTCATCATTTTCGCTGTTATCCTGCTGACCAGAAAACGGGTGAACCTCAATGGCAACAAATAAGCGCACGCTTGGCCGCATTGGCTTTTACTGTGGATTAATTGTCTTCCTGGGCATCACGTTATTTCCATTTTTTGTGATGCTGATGACCTCATTTAAAAGCGCAAAAGAGGCGATTTCGCTGCATCCGACGCTGTTACCGCAGCAATGGACGCTGGAACATTACATCGACATCTTCAACCCGATGATTTTCCCGTTTGTTGACTACTTCCGTAATAGCCTGGTGGTATCGGTGACTTCTTCGGTGGTGGCGGTATTTCTGGGCGTGCTCGGGGCGTATGCGCTTTCCCGCCTGCGTTTTAAGGGACGAATGACCATCAATGCCAGTTTTTACACGGTGTACATGTTTTCGGGGATCCTGCTGGTGGTGCCGTTATTCAAGATCATTACGGCACTCGGCATTTACGACACCGAAATGGCGTTGATTATCACTATGGTCACCCAGACGCTGCCGACCGCAGTGTTCATGTTGAAAAGCTATTTCGACACCATTCCGGACGAGATCGAAGAAGCCGCGATGATGGATGGGTTGAATCGTCTGCAGATCATCTTTCGCATTACCGTGCCGTTGGCAATGTCTGGTCTGGTTTCGGTCTTTGTGTATTGCTTTATGGTGGCGTGGAATGACTATCTGTTTGCTTCGATTTTCCTTTCCAGCGCCAGCAATTTTACCTTACCGGTCGGTCTGAACGCGCTGTTCAGTACACCTGACTATATCTGGGGACGCATGATGGCTGCATCGTTAGTCACTGCATTGCCGGTGGTCATTATGTATGCGCTTTCCGAACGTTTTATTAAAAGTGGTTTGACCGCTGGCGGCGTGAAAGGCTAAGCGGCCAGTTTAATTAAGGAGTTGTAAATGAAGAAGTTAGTTGCCACAGAACCGCGCGTTGCAGCGCTGGTGGAATATGAAGACAGAGCGGTATCCGCCAATGAAGTTAAAGTTCGCGTTAAATTTGGCGCGCCGAAACATGGCACGGAAGTGGTCGATTTTCGCGCTGCCAGCCCGTTTATTGACGAAGATTTTAACGGTGAATGGCAAATGTTTATGCCGCGTCCGGAAGGGGCTCCGCGCGGGATCGAATTCGGTAAATTCCAGCTTGGCAATATGGTGGTGGGCGATGTTATTGAGTGTGGCAGCGATGTGACCGAATACGCCGTTGGCGATTCAGTTTGCGGCTACGGTCCTCTGGCAGAAACGGTTATTTTTAATGCGGTGAACAACTACAAACTACGCAAAATGCCTGAAGGCAGTTCGTGGAAAAATGCCGTGTGCTATGACCCGGCACAGTTCGCCATGAGCGGTGTGCGCGACGCCAATGTGCGCGTCGGTGACTTTGTGGTCGTCGTGGGCTTAGGCGCAATTGGCCAGATTGCCGTGCAACTGGCTAAGAAAGCGGGAGCCTCAGTGGTCATCGGCGTCGATCCTATTGCCCATCGCTGCGATATCGCGCGTCGCCATGGCGCGGATTTCTGCCTGAATCCGATTGGCACCGATGTAGGCATGGAAATTAAGAAGCTGACCGGTAAGCAGGGCGCAGATGTGATCATCGAAACCAGCGGCTATGCAGATGCGCTGCAGTCGGCGTTACGCGGTCTGGCCTATGGTGGAACCATTTCCTATGTCGCTTTCGCGAAACCTTTTGCTGAAGGTTTCAACCTGGGGCGTGAAGCGCACTTCAACAATGCCAAAATTGTCTTCTCACGTGCTGGTAGTGAACCTAATCCAGATTATCCGCGCTGGAGCCGCAAGCGCATCGAGGAAACCTGTTGGGAACTGTTGATGAACGGTTACCTGGACTGTGAAGAACTCATTGACCCGGTAGTGACTTTCGCCAACAGCCCGGAAAGCTATATGCAGTATGTCGATCGCCATCCGGAAAAAAGCATCAAAATGGGCGTGACGTTTTAATTAAGGAATGCAGAAGATGAAAATTGGAACACAGAATCAGGCTTTTTTCCCGGAAAATATTATCGAGAAATTCCGTTACATCAAAGAGATGGGATTCGACGGTTTTGAAATTGACGGCAAATTGCTGGTCAACAATCTTGCGGAAGTAAAAGCGGCGATCGCAGAAACGGGCCTGCCCGTTACTACTGTCTGCGGCGGCTATGACGGTTGGATCGGTGATTTTATCGAAGAGCGTCGTTTAAACGGGTTGCGGCAGATTACCCGCATTCTCGAAGCGCTGGCCGAAGTTGGCGGACAAGGCATTATTGTACCTGCTGCATGGGGCATGTTTACCTTCCGCCTACCGCCGATGACCTCTCCGCGTAGCCAGGAAGGCGATCGTAAAGCTATCAGTGATTCATTGATTTATCTTGATAAAGTTGCCCAGCGTACGGGTACGGTGGTGTATCTGGAACCGCTCAACCGCTATCAGGATCATATGATCAACACCCTGGCGGATGCCCGTCGCTATATCGTGGAAAATAATCTGAAGCATGTGCAAATCATTGGTGATTTTTACCATATGAATATCGAAGAAGACGATATGGCACAGGCGCTGCACGACAATCGCGATCTGCTGGGTCACGTCCATATTGCGGATAACCATCGTTATCAGCCGGGAAGCGGTACGCTGGATTTCACTGCACTGTTTGACCAGTTACGTGAAGATAATTATCAGGGCTACGTTGTGTACGAAGGGCGCGTACGAGCAGAGAATCTGCCGGAAGCGTATCGTCAGTCACTGGCCTGGCTGCGTACTTGCTAAGAGGATTTCCGTGAAAAGTGCACTGACAAGCGCTCCGTTACGTGTCGCCATTATTGGTGCCGGGCAGGTGGCGGATAAAGTTCATGCTTCGTACTACTGCACTCGCAACGATCTGGAACTGGTGGCTGTCTGCGACAGCCGCCTGTCACAGGCGCGGTTGTTTGCAGAAAAATACGGTAATCCGCAGGTTTGGGACGATCCGCAAACGATGTTACGCGAAGCTAAGCCAGATATCGTCAGCATCTGCTCGCCCAATCGCTTTCATTATGAACACACCATGTTGGCATTGAACGCTGGATGCCATGTGATGTGCGAGAAACCTCCGGCAATGACGCCAGACGAGGCGTTGGAAATGTGTAAAACGGCGCGTCGGGTGGGAAAAGTACTGGCTTATGATTTTCATCATCGTTTTGCGCTGGATACGCAACTGCTTCGTGAGCAGGTGATGGCCGGTATTCTTGGTGAAATCTATGTCACCAATGTCCGCGCTTTGCGCCGCTGCGGCGTGCCCGGCTGGGGAGTGTTTACCAACAAAGAACTGCAGGGCGGCGGGCCGCTGATTGATCTCGGTATTCATATGCTTGATGCCGCCATGTATGTGCTGGGGTTCCCGGCGGTAAAGCGTGTTAACGCGCACAGCTATCAACGCATTGGCACGCTTAAAAACAGCGGTCAGTTTGGGAAATGGGATCCCACTACATATACCGTGGAGGATTCTTTGTTCGGCACGATTGAATTTCATAACGGCGGTATCCTGCGCCTGGAAACCTCTTTCGCGCTGAATATTCCTGAACAATCGATTATGAACGTTAATTTCTGCGGCGATTTGGCGGGGGCGACGTTATTCCCGGCCCAGGTTTACACCGACCGTGATGGTACGCTTGACGTGCTGCTTGCGCGCGAGATGGCTGATGACAACCGTCATTATCGCAGCATGGAAGCCTTCGTTAACCATGTCCAGGGCGAGCCTGTCACTATTGCTGACGCAGAGCAGGGCGTCGTTATTCAACAACTGGTTGCCGCACTGTACCAATCGGCTGAAACAGGGATCTACGTAGACTTATGACGAAGCCAGTAATGCTAACTGAACCGGCTTTTTGCCCACACAGCCTGAATAAATATGCGTCACTCATGACGACCGGTAACGGGTATATGGGAATTCGCGCCAGCCACGAGGAAGCTTACACCTTACAGACTCGTGGCATGTATCTGGCTGGGTTGTATCACCGTGCGGGTAAAGGCGAAATTAATGAACTGGTTAATCTACCCGATGTAGTCGGAGTGGAGATCACGCTTAATGGCGAGATTTTCTCGCTAACCAGCGGCGTGATTGAAAGCTGGCATCGCGAACTGGATTTTGCCAGCGGGGAATTGCGCCGTGCGTTTATCTGGCATGCACCTGGCGGGGCGCGTTTTGCTATTGAGAGTCGGCGGTTTGTCTCGGCACAGAAGCTGCCGCTGGTTGCTATGGAAGTGGTCGTAACGCCACTGGATGCCGATGCCAGCATTGGTATCTCAACCGGTATTGATGCCACGATCACCAATCATGGTCGTCAGCATCTGGATGAAACACAGATTAGAGTATTTGGTCAGCATCTTCTGCAGGGCATTTACACAACCCAGGACAATCGCAACGATATCGCGATCACCTCATATTGTGACGTCGACGGCGCAGCGCAGCGCTGCTTCACGGCGAAAGAACGTCGGTTGTTACAACACAACACCGTGCAGGCGCAAGCCGGGCAGCGCGTCACGCTGACGAAAATGAGTTGGGTTGACTGGACGAGCGAACGCAACCTGTCGCTTGAGACCTGGGGACGCCAGTCGCTGCGTAACATTGAAGCATGCGCGAAACAGGGATATGACGCTCTGTTGGCTGAGTCGAGCGCCAACTGGCATGCCTGGTGGCAAACTCGTCGCGTTCAGGTTACCAGCTCTGATATTAGCGATCAGCGCGCGCTGGACTATGCGCTCTATCATCTGCGTGTGATGACCCCAGACCATGATGAGCGCAGCAGTATTGCGGCCAAAGGTCTGACGGGTGAAGGGTATAAAGGCCACATCTTCTGGGATACTGAGGTCTTTTTGTTACCGTTTCACTTGTTTACCGAACCGAAAACCGCGAGAGGTCTATTGCGTTACCGCTGGCATAATTTGCCGGGCGCGCGTGAGAAAGCCCGCCGTAACGGTTGGCAGGGCGCGTTGTTCCCGTGGGAAAGCGCTCGCAGCGGTGATGAGGAAACGCCTGAATTCGCGGCGATCAACATCCGTACCGGGCTGCGGCAAAAAGTGGCCTCCGCACAGGCTGAACATCACCTCGTGGCGGATGTTGCCTGGGCGGTAATCAATTACTGGCATGCCACAGGGGATCTAAACTTCATGACCCGTGAGGGCATGACGCTGCTGCTGGAAACGGCGAAGTTCTGGATTAGCAGGGCTGTCATGGTCAACGATCGTTTAGAGATCCACGATGTGATTGGCCCGGATGAATACACTGAGCATGTGAACAACAATGCGTTCACCAACTACATGGCCTGGTACAACGTAGAGCAGGCGCTGGGTTTTGCCCGTCGGTTGGGCTGTGGCGATGACACGTTTATTCATCGCGCAGAGCATTTTTTACAGTATCTCTGGCGACCGGAAGTGCAGCCCGATGGCGTGCTTCCTCAGGATGATACCTTCCTGAACAAACCGGTTATCGATCTGTCGCAGTACAAAGCCAAAGCGGGCAAGCAGACCATTTTGCTCGATTACTCCCGTGCAGAAGTCAATGAGATGCAAATTCTCAAACAGGCTGATGTCGTGATGCTGACCTACATGTTGCCGGAGCAATTTAGCCCGCAAACCTGTCTGGCTAACCTGCGTTATTACGAGCCACGTACGATTCACGACTCCTCTTTGAGTAAGGCGATTCACGGGATTGTGGCTGCGCGTTGTGGTGATTCGGCTCAGGGGTATCGGTTTTGGCGCGAAGGTTCGCTAATCGATCTCGGGGATGACCCGCACAGCTGCGATGATGGTATTCATGCGGCGGCAACGGGCGCAATCTGGTTGGGCGCTATCCAGGGATTTGCCGGAGTGAATGTTCGCCATGGGGAGTTACATCTTGCCCCTGCATTACCGGAACATTGGCAAACACTGTCTTTCCCACTGCGCTGGCAGGGTATCGATTTGCAGGTAACCATCAATGCAACTGAAATCCGCATTAACAGCGCCGAGCAGATTACTCTTTGGGTAAAAGGGGAAAAGATCTCTTTTCAGGGGGAGATAGTTATCTGCAATGACGCCATTATTTCGCCCACTTATGGGACCGCTACCACAGAAAGGGGTGATGAATGATCCTCAAACCACAGGCCATCATTTTTGATTTAGATGGCGTGATTACCGACACTGCACATCTGCATTTTCTCGCCTGGCGGCAGGTAGCCGGTGAAATAGGGATTGCGATTGACGAGGCATTTAATGACAGCCTGAAAGGGATTAGTCGCGGCGAATCGCTACAGCGTATTTTGCAATATGGCGGGAAAGCGGGGGAGTTTACACCTGAGGTTTGCGCACAATTGGCCGAGAGAAAAAACAGACTATATGTCCATTCTTTGCGCCAGTTGACGGTGAACTCGGTATTGCCGGGAATACGTGAGCTGCTGATGACGTTGCGGGAAGAACGGATTCCGGTGGGGCTGGCCTCTGTGTCGCTCAATGCCCCTGCGATTTTACAAGCGCTTGATCTTAAATCTTATTTTGATTTCTGTGCGGATGCCGCGTTAATTTCTCGCTCGAAACCGGATCCGGAGATTTTTCTGGCAGCCTGTGCGGGCCTTGGCGCTGACCCGCAGCAGTGCATTGGCATAGAAGATGCTCAGGCGGGTATTGATGCGATCAACGCCTGCGGCATGCTCTCTGTTGGCATTGGTACGGGGCTGAACGGAGCAAGCTTGCAACTTCCTTCAACCGAATTTCTGACGTGGCCGTGCTTATCGGCTCTCTGGCAACACGACAAGTAAAGGATTCAACATGGCACAGCTTTCGTTGCAACACATTCAAAAAATTTACGACAACCAGGTACACGTCGTTAAAGACTTCAATCTGGAAATTGAAGATAAAGAGTTTATTGTTTTTGTTGGCCCTTCAGGCTGTGGGAAGTCAACGACGTTGCGCATGATCGCCGGTCTGGAGGAGATCAGCGGTGGCGATCTGCTGATTGACGGTAAACGGATGAACGATGTGCCGGCGAAATCGCGCAACATTGCGATGGTCTTTCAGAACTATGCGTTGTACCCGCACATGACAGTCTATGACAACATGGCGTTTGGCCTGAAAATGCAGAAAATTGCCCCTGCAGTGATTGAGGAACGTGTCAACTGGGCGGCGCAAATCCTTGGCCTGCGCGATTATCTGCAACGTAAACCGGGTGCGTTATCCGGTGGTCAGCGTCAACGTGTGGCACTTGGGCGTGCGATTGTTCGTGAGGCAGGGGTCTTCCTGATGGATGAACCCTTATCGAATCTCGATGCCAAACTTCGCGTACAGATGCGGGCAGAAATAAGCAAGCTGCATCAGAAACTCAATACCACCATGATATATGTTACCCACGATCAAACAGAAGCCATGACGATGGCGACGCGTATTGTGATTATGAAGGATGGTATTGTTCAGCAGGTTGGTGCGCCGAAAACAGTTTATAACCACCCAGCCAATATGTTTGTCGCCGGATTTATTGGCTCACCGGCCATGAACTTTATTCGTGGCGCGATTGACGGTGATAAGTTTGTTACTGAAACACTAAAATTAACGATTCCAGAGAATAAATTAGCACAATTAAAAACGCAGGGTTATGAACATCAGGCGATCACGCTGGGTATTCGCCCTGAGGATATCCATCCGCAGCTTAATAATGAAAATAGTGTATCGGCAAAAATTAGCGTTGCAGAACTCACTGGCGCTGAATTTATGCTTTATACCATTGTTGGGGGGCATGAGTTGGTGGTCCGTGCCGGTGCAGTGAATGATTATCACGCAGGAGAAAATATCACTATTCATTTTGATATGGCGAAATGCCATTTCTTTGATGCTGAAACTGAAGTGGCTATTCAATAAAATTTCGGGGGGATATCCCCCCCAAGCCTTGGGGCATTTTTGCGAGTATTTTAACAAGGAATAATAATGAAAACCCTACTGTCCGCGACTGCGCTGATTATGAGCGCAGGAATGGCCTGCGCGCAGGCTGCTGAAAAGAATGACTGGCACTTTAATATCGGAGCTATGTACGAAATAGAAAACGTTGAAGGTCAGGGCGAAGATATGGATGGACTGGCTGAGCCGTCCGTCTATTTTAATGCGTCCAATGGACCGTGGAAAATATCACTGGCCTATTACCAGGAAGGACCGGTTGATTACAGCGAGGGTAAGCGCGGTACGTGGTTTGACCGCCCTGAACTGGAAGTCCGCTATCAATTCCTTGAAAGCGAGAATGTTAATTTCGGCCTGACCGGTGGCTTCCGTAATTACGGTTATCACTATGTCAATGAACCCGGAAAAGACACAGCTAATATGCAGCGCTGGAAAGTGCAGCCAGATTGGGATGTTAAACTTACCGATGACCTACGCTTTAGCGGTTGGTTTGCGATGTATCAATTCGTTAATGATTTGAGCACCACTGGCTACTCTGATAGCCGCGTCGAAAGTGAGAGCGGGTTGAATTATACGTTTAACGAAACAATAGGGTTAACGGTCAACTATTACCTTGAACGCGGCTTTAATCTGGCAGATTCGCGTAATAATGGTGAGTTCTCAACCCAGGAAATTCGGGCTTATCTGCCTCTGTCCTTCGGCAATACAACCCTGACGCCGTATACCCGTATCGGACTTGATCGCTGGTCAAACTGGGACTGGCAGGATGATCCTGAACGCGAAGGCCATGATTTCAATCGCCTCGGTTTATTGTATGCGTATGATTTCCAGAACGGTTTATCAATGTCTCTGGAGTATGCTTATGAATGGGAAGATCATGACGAAGGTGAAAGCGACAGGTTCCATTATGCTGGCATAGGCGTGAACTACGCATTCTAAAAATGAACAGGGGCATTATTATGCCCCTGTTTTTACACCAGTGAGCCCGCCAACGATATTTGCGTGCTCACCGTGATATTCTGTAATCCTTTTTCACCTGCAATCAGATTAAATAATAAATTACAACTTTGCTCACCCAACTGCTGAGTAGGTACATCAATTCCACCAGGAACTGGTGTGAGCATAAAAGAAAGTAGCTCATTACTATAGCCTACAACGGCAAGTTGTTTTGGGATGGAAATGTTTTTCTCGGCCGCTACGCGATATAAACTCATTAACTTTAAGCTGTCTGTCGCAAATACGGCATCGGGTAACGGTTGCTGACTCAGTAATTTTCGAGAAGCAAGTAGGGCAGTTTCATGAGTATACCCCCCGTCAATAACCCACTCATCGCGCATTTTAATGTTATGTGCCTGAAGGCTGGCTTTATAACCGTTAACGCGATCGATAGAAACATGAACGTCAAGCGGTGCATGCAAACAGGCTATATTACGGTGGCCACTCTCAATCAGTGCATTTGTCAGCGTAATACTGTCGCGATAATTATCGGTGTCTACAGAATAGACATTAGTGTAGTCACCTTCAACCTTCCCGATAACCACAACCGGGACGTTGTATTTATCCAACCGAGCAAAAAATGATTCATCGGCAGGAGAGCTCAGCATAATGATCCCTTTGATCAACTTCTGCTTAATTTTGCTCTCACATTTTTGTAAATCATCTTCGGTGCTTCGCGACGTCTGCAATATGACATCAAGACCGACTTCTTCAGCCTTGGCAGTAATTGCATGCAATACTTCAGAGAAAAACGGATTACCGGCAGTTGTTTTTGCAGAACGGGTAGATATCACCATTATTGCATCAAATCCGGAAGAGGTAAGCGCGCGAGCTAGTTTATTAGGCTGATACTGTAACTCATCAATTGCGCGCAGCACCTTTTCAAGCGCCTCCGGCGAGATGTTGGTTTGCTTATTAAGCACGCGCGATACTGTGGATTTTGATACACCAGCGGCTCGTGCAATATCATAAATGGTAGGAGACATAGATCCCAAGCTCCGTCCGAGAGTCAATGGCGGACATATTATGGAGTTAAGTGGCGAATGACAACAATCTCGGAATGCGAGTAGGAAAATCAAAAGGCTAACCGCACTATGTGCGTGCTGAGGAACAAGCGTACACGGGTGCGGACGGTGATAATGCGGTCGCAATATTTTCTTAAGAACTGGCGTATAGTGTAAGGGTTAAATCCAACTATCAGTCAGGAAGATATTATGTTGAAGAAAAGCGTATTAGCGTTGGCACTGGTTATTGGCATGCCGGTTTATGCTGCCGAGCACTGGATTGATGTTCGCGTTCCTGAACAGTACCAACAGCAGCATATTCAGGGGGCTGTCAACATCCCGTTAAAAGAGATCAAGGCGCGTATCGTAACTGAAGTTCCAGATAAGAACGATACCGTGAAGCTCTATTGCAACTCCGGGCGTCAATCAGGGCAGGCGAAAGATATGCTGACTGAAATGGGCTACACGCAGGTGACCAACGAAGGTGGCATCAATCAGATAGCGCTTCCTAAAGTAGAGAATAAATAAACCGCCCACATTCATTCTGCTACAGGCGGTAAGAATAATGCCGCCTGATACAGCTCAGGTAGTTGATAAGTAAGAATTGACCCCTATCTTTACTTCCTGTTTGTTATAATTTCTTCGGTTCCTTCAGCAAAACGGGATGGCGATGAAGCGACTTAAAAATGAATTCAATTCGCTGGTTAATCGTGGCGTAGACCGGCATTTGCGCCTGGCTGTCACCGGACTTAGCCGGAGTGGTAAGACGGCGTTTATCACCGCAATGGTTAATCAGTTACTCAATATTCATGCCGGTGCGCGTTTGCCGTTGCTCAGTTGCGTGCGCGAAGAGCGTCTGCTTGGCGTGAAACGGGTTCCACAACGCGATTTTGGTATTCCGCGCTTTACCTATGATGAAGGACTGGCGCAGCTGTATGGCTCTCCGCCGACCTGGCCGACACCAACGCGTGGTGTGAGTGAAATTCGTCTGGCACTGCGTTACAAGTCTAATGACTCATTACTGCGCCACTTTAAAGACACCTCCACGCTGTACCTGGAAATCGTCGATTATCCGGGGGAGTGGCTGCTCGATTTACCGATGCTGGCCCAGGATTATTTGAGCTGGTCGCGACAAATGACCGGATTATTACAGGGTCAGCGTGGCGAATGGTCGGCAAAATGGCGGCAGTTAAGCCACGGGCTGGATCCACTGGCACCTGCTGACGAAAACCGTCTGGCGGAAATTGCTGCTGCCTGGACGGAGTATCTGCATCAATGCAAGCAGCAGGGACTGCACTTTATTCAGCCGGGCCGTTTTGTTCTGCCAGGAGATATGGCGGGCGCGCCTGCGTTGCAATTCTTCCCGTGGCCGGACGTCGATGCCTGGGGAGAATCGAAGCTGGCGCAGGCAGATAAACACACCAATGCGGGCATGCTGCGCGACAGGTTTAATTATTATTGTGAAAAAGTCGTGAAGGGATTTTATAAGAATCACTTCCTGCGCTTTGATCGTCAGATTGTGCTGGTCGATTGCCTGCAACCGCTCAACAGCGGGCCACAGGCGTTTAACGACATGCGTCTGGCGCTGACCCAACTGATGCAAAGTTTCCATTATGGACAGCGCACGCTGTTTCGTCGGCTGTTTTCTCCGGTGATCGACAAACTGCTGTTTGCCGCCACCAAAGCTGACCATGTTACGGTCGATCAGCACGCCAATATGGTGTCGCTTTTACAGCAGTTGATCCAGGATGCCTGGCAAAACGCTGCGTTCGAAGGTATCAGCATGGATTGTCTGGGCCTGGCATCGGTGCAGGCAACCACCAGCGGCCTTATCGATGTGAAAGGTGAAAAGATCCCCGCGCTGCGTGGTAATCGTCTGAGCGATGGCGAACCGCTAACCGTTTATCCGGGGGAAGTGCCCGCGCGTTTACCTGGACAGGCATTTTGGGACAACCAGGGCTTTCAGTTTGAGGCGTTTCGCCCGCAGGTTATGGATGTCGATAAGCCCTTACCGCATATCCGTCTTGATGCCGCGCTGGAGTTTTTAATAGGAGATAAATTGCGATGAGCGAGCCGTTAAAACCGCGTATCGATTTCTCAGGTCCGCTGGACGTGGAACAAAATGCGGCGTTTAAAGCGCAGCAGATGTTTAACGAAACGGAGGCGCAAACTTTTTCTCCGGCTACAGTGGATGAACCACTGGAAGACGAAGGTCAGGCAGAAGCCGTTATTGATGCGGCCCTTCGCCCTAAACGTAGTCTGTGGCGTAAGATGGTGATGGGTGGCCTGGCGCTGTTTGGCGTGAGCGTTGTCGCTCAGGGTGTGCAGTGGACCATGAATGCCTGGCAGACTCAGGACTGGGTCGCGCTGGGAGGATGTGCCGCAGGCGCATTGATTATCGGTGCAGGGGTTGGATCGGTGGCGACCGAATGGCGTCGGCTATGGCGATTGCGTCAGCGCGCGCACGAGCGCGATGAAGCGCGAGATCTGCTCCACAGCCATGGAACCGGAAAAGGCCGTGCATTTTGTGAAAAGCTGGCGCAGCGGGCGGGCATCGATCAGTCTCATCCGGCATTGCAGCGCTGGTATGCCTCAATTCATGAAACGCAGAACGATCGTGAAGTGGTTAGTCTGTACGCCCATCTGGTGCAGCCGGTGCTGGATGCGCAAGCCCGGCGTGAGATTAGCCGTTCAGCGGCAGAATCCACACTGATGATTGCCGTCAGTCCGCTGGCGCTGGTGGATATGGCGTTTATCGCCTGGCGCAATCTGCGGCTGATTAATCGTATTGCTTCGCTGTATGGCATTGAGCTGGGTTATTACAGCCGCCTGCGTTTGTTCCGTCTGGTGCTGTTGAATATCGCTTTTGCCGGGGCCAGTGAACTGGTGCGGGAAGTAGGAATGGACTGGATGTCGCAGGATTTAGCCGCCCGCTTATCAACGCGTGCAGCTCAGGGCATTGGCGCGGGGTTATTAACGGCGCGTCTGGGCATTAAAGCTATGGAACTTTGCCGACCATTGCCGTGGATCGATGATGATAAGCCACGGCTGGGCGATTTCCGCCGCCAACTGATTGGTCAGGTGAAAGAGACCTTACAAAAGAATAAATCTCCGCGCGAAAGTTAACTATAAAACAGGCGCCGATCGTTTAACTTTACGCCCCGGCGCCCAATTTTCCAGCTCGCTGTCAATATTTGTTGACAGAGTTCTTCCTGCAAACCAAATACTGGCTTATCATTTAACACATAATCCCTTGTCCAGGTGAAGGTTCCTATGCGTTTGGAAGTCTTTTGTGAAGACCGTCTTGGTCTGACCCGCGAACTGCTCGATTTACTGGTGCTGAGAAGCATTGATTTACGCGGTATCGAGATTGACCCCATCGGGCGAATTTACCTTAATTTTGCGGAGCTGGAGTTCACCAACTTCAGCAGTCTGATGGCTGAAATCCGCCGTATATCAGGCGTTACGGATGTGCGTACTGTACCCTGGATGCCTTCCGAACGTGAACATCTGGCGCTGAGCGCGCTGCTTGAAGCGTTGCCAGAACCGGTCCTTTCTCTGGATATGAAAAGCAAAATCGAGATGGCGAATCCTGCGAGCTGTCAGCTTTTCGCCCACAGTCAGGAACGGATGCGCAATCATACCGCTGCCCAGTTAATCAATGGGTTTAACTTCCAGCGCTGGCTGGAAAGCAATCCGCAGGATTCCCATAGTGAACATGTCGTGATTAACGGACAGAATTTCCTGATGGAAATTACGCCTGTCCATTTGCAGGGCGAAAATCAGGAGCAGATGCTGACCGGTGCGGTGGTGATGTTGCGCTCCACTATCCGAATGGGACGCCAGCTGCAAAATATGACTACGCAGGATCTCAGCGCGTTTAGCCAGATTATTGCCGTCAGCGCCAAAATGAAACACGTGGTGGAACAGGCGCGCAAGCTGGCGACGCTGAGCGCGCCGCTGCTGATTACAGGTAATACCGGCACCGGCAAAGATCTCTTTGCTCATGCCTGCCACCTGGCAAGTCCGCGTGCGTCGAAACCGTATCTGGCGCTGAACTGCGCGTCAATTCCTGAAGATGCGGTTGAAAGCGAGCTGTTTGGCCATGCGCCGGAAGGTAAAAAAGGCTTCTTTGAGCAGGCGAATGGCGGTTCGGTTCTGTTAGATGAAATTGGCGAAATGTCGCCGCGTATGCAGACCAAATTGCTGCGTTTTCTCAATGACGGCACGTTCCGTCGTGTGGGAGAAGATCACGAAGTTCATGTTGATGTTCGCGTGATTTGCGCAACGCAAAAGAACCTTGTGGAACTGGTGCAGAAAGGACTTTTCCGTGAAGACCTCTATTATCGTCTGAATGTACTAACGCTAAACCTGCCGCCGCTGCGCGATTGCCCACAAGATATTATGCCGCTTACCGAACTGTTTGTGGCGCGTTTTGCCGACGAGCAGGGCGTGCCGCGTCCGAAACTGTCCGCAGATCTCAGCACGGTACTAACTCGTTATGGTTGGCCGGGCAACGTGCGTCAGCTTAAAAATGCGATCTACCGGGCTCTGACCCAGCTAGAAGGCTATGAGCTGCGACCACAGGATATTTTGCTGCCGGATTACGATGCGGCAACGGTTGCTGTCGGAGAAGAGGTGATGGAAGGGTCGCTGGATGAAATCACCAGCCGCTTTGAACGCTCCGTGTTGACGCAGCTGTATATGAATTATCCCAGCACGCGCAAGCTGGCCAAGCGCCTAGGTGTTTCGCATACTGCGATTGCTAACAAATTGCGTGAGTATGGACTGAGCCAGCAGAAAAAAAGCGAAGAGTAATGCCGTAAATGAAAATGCCTCCATGTGGAGGCATTTTTGTATGCAGACGCAGCTTACGCTTTCAGTACGTCCAGCGCAGCGGTGTAGTCTGGTTCGTTGGTGATTTCATTGACCAGCTGGCTGAAAACAACGTTATCATTTTCATCAATAACGACCACGGCACGTGCGGCCAGGCCTTTCAGTGGGCCTTCAGCGATTTCAACACCGTAGTTTTTCAGGAATTCTGCGTTGCGCAGGGTGGACAGCGTGATAACGTTGCTCAGACCTTCCGCGCCGCAAAAACGAGAGTGGGCGAATGGCAGGTCGGCTGAGATGCACAGTACGACGGTATTGTCGATTTCTGTCGCCAGTTGGTTAAACTTACGTACCGATGCCGCGCAAACGCCGGTATCGATGCTTGGGAAAATATTCAGCACTTTGCGCTTGCCTGCGAACTGGCCCAGCGTAACGTCAGACAGGTCTTTAGCCACAAGGGTAAAAGCCTGAGCTTTGCTTCCAGCCTGAGGAATAGAGCCGGCAACTGCAACCGGGTTGCCCTGGAAATGAACGGTTTGTGACATGGTTATCTTCCTGTTTACATATAGTTAACGTCGAGGCTAGTTTATGCCATCAGCAGTTAACACGGCAAACGCTATTTGCGGATATCCGCTTCAGGGACTGCATTAAGGAAAACAAATGAGAACAGTTAAGGTATATGAGGAAGCCTGGCCGCTGCACACTCCCTTTGTCATTGCCCGTGGGAGCCGGACCGAAGCGCATGTGGTGGTTGTCGAAGTGGAAGAAAACGGCGTCACAGGTATAGGCGAGTGCACACCGTACCCGCGCTACGGTGAAAGCGATGCCTCAGTGCTGGCGCAAATTATGAGCATTGCGCCACAACTGGAAAACGGAATGACGCGTGAAGAGCTGCAAAAGCAGCTGCCAGCGGGGGCAGCGCGTAATGCCGTGGATTGCGCGTTGTGGGATCTAAGCGCGCGTCAACAGCAGCAGTCGCTGGCGGAATTAGTGGGAAGTGAACTGGCGGAAGTGGTGACTACGGCGCAAACCGTAGTGATTGGCTCGCCGGAACAAATGGCTGCGAGCGCGGCTGCGCTGTGGGAAAATGGCGCGAAATTGCTGAAAGTTAAACTGGATGCTCGCTTGATTAGTGAGCGAATGGTTGCCATTCGTGCAGCTGTTCCTGACGCCACGATTATTGTCGACGCCAACGAATCCTGGCGGGCAGAAGGCCTTGCGGCACGCTGTCAGCTGCTGGCTGATTTAGGGGTTGCGATGCTGGAGCAGCCGCTGCCGGCGCAGGATGATGCCGCGCTGGAGAATTTTGTACATCCGCTGCCCATCTGCGCAGATGAAAGCTGCCACACCCGTAGCAGTCTGAAAGCGCTGCACGGACGCTATGAAATGGTCAATATCAAACTGGACAAAACAGGCGGCCTGACGGAAGCGCTCGCGCTGGCAACCGAAGCACGCGAGCAGGGATTTGCGCTGATGCTGGGCTGCATGCTGTGTACCTCCCGGGCGATCGGCGCGGCATTACCCCTTACGCCACTGGTTAGCTTTGCCGATCTTGATGGCCCAACGTGGCTTGCCACCGATGCGGTGCCAGCCCTGCATTTTACGACCGGGCAGCTCCATCTCTAGGGTGCCAGCGCAGGAGATTGGACATGGCCAGCAGGTATTTTTCGCTCGCTTCATCCGAGGAAATGGGCGGAAATTCGGCGGTTATACAGTGTAAGTTTAGGTCTGCGCACCAGCTACCAAAAGAGCCGGGCGTTTCATAACCTACACTGGTGACCAGAGGCAATTCAAACGATTGTGCCAGCCACGCGCCCAGCTCGCTGCTTCTGGGATCTTCAATACAGGCCAGTGGATCGTGAAAAGAGACTACCCAGGCGGGATGAATTCGGTGAATAAGCTGACACAATGCCTGGGTTTCTGGTTCCGAGCCCGGATGATCGCCGGTCAACAACACCACATCACGCTCTTCTGCGCTACTGTTCCAGCGATACACCGTTTCGCCTGCTTTCCAGTTTGCGGCGGGAAAGTTACGGTTAAGATCGACGCCGTTCGCATTTGCGCGCAGCCCAAGCTGGCAACCGTCAGGGTTTACGGCTAGCACCACATGATGGCGACGCAGGGAAGGGTTAAGCGTACGCAATGCGCAGGAAAGGGTAACGACCGAGGAGTTTTCGTCGCCGTGCGTTCCCGCCAGTATCAGGCCGCTTTCACGATCGGCTGCCAGTGCAGGAAACCAGATTAGCGGTGCGCCTAACAATGAACGTCCGTAATGTTCGGTTCCAGGTGGGAATGCGCCGCGCTCGGCACGGGGACGGGTAACGGTCATAGTCATCTCTGAATGCTTGGATTGTTACTCGCAGTGTTGTGCAAAATGTATGGATAATCAAATCGTTTTCACACACTTATCTTTTCAGGTGTAATATCACTTTCTTGTCGGAAGTTAATTGCATTTCCTGCTGGCGATACAAATAATTACACATTCACTTAGTAGCCGGAATCGAGGGTATCTTATGCAGCATTCTGTTTCAGTAACCTGTTGTGCGTTGTTGGTTAGCAGCATTTCTTTATCCTGGGCTGCTGATGTTCCCAGCGGAACGGTACTGGCAGAGAAACAAGAACTGGTGCGTCATATAAAAGACGAACCGGCGTCGCTTGATCCGGCAAAGGCCGTCGGGCTCCCTGAGATTCAGGTAATTCGTGATTTATTTGAAGGGCTGGTCAACCAGAATGAGAAGGGTGAGATCGTACCTGGCGTCGCTACCCAGTGGAAGAGTAACGATAACCGCATCTGGACGTTTACGCTGCGCGACAATGCGCAATGGGCGGATGGTACGCCCGTAACGGCGCAGGATTTTGTCTACAGCTGGCAGCGTCTGGTTGATCCAAAAACGCTGTCGCCGTTTGCCTGGTTTGCTGCGCTGGCGGGTATTAATAATGCTCAGGCTATTATCGATGGCAAAGCAACGCCTGATAAACTTGGCGTTAGTGCTGTCGATGCGCGGACATTGAAAGTTCAACTGGATAAACCGCTGCCCTGGTTTGCCAATCTGACGGCGAGTTTTGCATTTTATCCGGTACAAAAAGCCAACGTTGAGAGCGGCAAAGAGTGGACCAAACCGGGTAACCTGATTGGTAACGGCGCCTATGTGCTAAAAAATCGCGTCGTGAACGAAAAACTGGAAGTTGTCCCGAACACGCATTATTGGGACAACGCCAGAACAGTGCTGCAAAAAGTTACCTTCCTGCCAATTAACCAGGAATCGGCAGCGACCAAGCGCTATCTTGCTGGTGATATTGATATCACGGAATCCTTCCCGAAAAATATGTACCAGAAACTGTTGAAGGATATCCCGGGTCAGGTTTACACCCCGCCGCAGCTTGGTACTTATTATTATGCCTTTAATACCCAGAAGGGACCGACTGCCGATTCACGCGTGCGTCTGGCGCTCAGCATGACTATCGATCGTCGCCTGATGGCGGAGAAGGTGCTGGGTACCGGTGAGAAGCCTGCATGGCATTTTACGCCGGATGTAACGGCAGGATTTGTGCCTGAACCTTCACCGTTTGAGCAAATGAGTCAGGAAGAATTGAATGCGCAGGCGAAAACGCTGCTGCGTGCGGCGGGCTATGGTCCACAGAAACCGCTTAAACTGACGCTGCTGTACAACACCTCAGAAAATCATCAGAAGATTGCTATCGCAGTGGCTTCTATGTGGAAGAAAAACCTTGGTGTTGACGTGAAACTGCAAAACCAGGAGTGGAAAACCTATATTGATAGTCGTAATACCGGCAACTTTGATGTGATCCGTGCCTCCTGGGTGGGTGACTACAATGAACCTTCTACGTTCTTGTCGCTATTAACATCGACCCATACGGGCAATATCTCCCGCTTTAATAATCCGGCATACGATAAAGTGTTGACCCAGGCTACTCTGGAGAATACAGAAAAAGCGCGGAATGCTGATTATAACGCTGCGGAGAAAATTCTGATGGAACAGGCGCCTATTGCGCCGATCTATCAGTACACTAATGGGCGTTTAATTAAACCGTGGCTGAAAGGGTATCCGATTACTAACCCTGAAGATGTGGCCTATAGCCGCACAATGTATATCGTTAAGCACTAATCAGTACCGGTTGCCTGTTAACGCAAGATAACCATGGCTAAACCCAGAACTGGCGCGGCTTGCAGCGCCAGTTTCTCCTTCTGACCATCACCCGCCACAGCAGAAAACATCACTTTTCTGACGGTATTTTTGACGTATTCAACAAAAAGCAGAAGTCCAGCGTCAGCCGCATGCTCGCTAAACTTGTCGAAGCAGGAGAACTCAAAGAAAGCCCTTCCGCTGAAGATGCGAGGACGAAACAGCTAAGCCTCACCGGGAAGGGCACAGAGACCGTGCATAGCATAAATACTTACGCTGACGAACGTGTGTCAGCAGCACTTGGTCAGCTCGATCCGTTTACCCAGGAAGTTTTATCACGGGGCCTTTCTTCTTATGCCAGCGCGTTGAAAGCCTGTCGCGAAAACATCGAAGGCAAAGTGCGAAACAGCTTCAAAATTGTTACGGGTTATCATGCAGGTATGATTGGACGCATTACTGAAATGCATGGTGGCTATTACGCCAGAGAGCATAACTTCGGCCATTTTTTTGAAGGGAAGGTTGCAGCAGGCCTTGCTGATTTTTCAGGACGTCTGGACAAACCATGTAATCAGATTTGGCTTGCAATGGTTAACGAGCGCATCGTCGGCTCAGTTGCAATCGACGGTGAGGATTTGGGAAATAATGAGGCGCATCTGCGGTGGTTCATCCTTGACGATGGATGCCGTGGTAGCGGATTGGGCAGGAGACTCATTGCAGAAGCGATGAAGTTTTGTGATGAGCAGAGGTTCACTTCGGTACAATTGTGGACATTCAACAAACTTACAGTGGCAAGACGATTGTATGAATCATTCGGATTTGAATTATCGAAAGAATGGGATGGCGATCAGTGGGGGAGTACTATTACTGAGCAACAGTTCACCCGAAAAGTCATCTAAACATTCCTAACCACTTATCCCTTTTGGACATGATTTCTTAGTTGACTTGTTTCGACTATTCTCTCTGCCCTAAATTAGTCATGTCGGCTCCCGACACGAAGCAGCCTGCCAGGATAGATTTGACAGCAGATTAACTGGCAATCTGTGGGCTGGCTGCCAGTTATATCGGTGAAATTTAATTTGCACTCATTACTATCTGGAATGCAACAACCAGTTTTGAACACCTTCGAATGCGCAATCAATAGCGCCAGCAAGATACCCGGAAAATCCTGGAGACCACTCGCTAGCAATACACGTGATTTTACCTTTCCATATACCTTGTTTTGGGGCCGGGAATGGTAAGACGTGGCTGGCCTCCTGCAAAAGATCAAAATCTGTTGTTGTTAATGGGTCTGATGCCCAATCTTTGATAAATTCTGCAATAGGGTCCGAAGCCTCAGGCCCAAATAATCGTATGAGTTGATTGCGGCACAGTTGTTTAAGCTCGGTTTCGGAAACAGTCCATCGTGTTTTTGCAGGAACACCGATAAAACCAAATATTGCAGTAAATCCGGTATCAGGTTCTGATACATCGTGTATCTCTACCATTGGTCCTGTCCGGCTACTGGCATCCCCGGACAGATTCTTTCCTGTGAGAAAATCCCCTTGGTAAATAGCGGCATACTTAGCCTGGGGGGCCATCCAGGTCGGTATTTTCTCCCAGTTCGACTGGAGACCATCCGGTAATACAGGCGTAAATTTGATTCCGGCTGCAAGTGCTGGAGGCATTGCTATAAAGACATGTCCACAGGTGAAGATTGTGTTTTTACCCTCATTAGAGCATGTTCTGACCAAAATATCCTCGCCGGAACAGGTAATTGCATCAACCTGCTCATTGAGCAGGATGCGTTCTGCCGGTAAAAACTGCAGCAGTTGGGTCGTGAATGCCTGCATGCCGCCTTTTAATCTGAATGATTCTGGTGCGGATGCGTAGGCAGGAAAACGTTCAGGAGCAACGTTATTTTGACGTTCAAAGAGCATATCCCCAGCTCTGGTTTGAGGAATGATCGGAATACCAAGTTGTCGAATCAGATGAGAAAGATCAGGTTGAATATCAGGCCAGAACCACGTAGCGCCCATATCAATATGTGTATTGATATGGGTACCATCTAAAATCTGGCTCGACAATACGCGACCACCAACACGCTCCCGTGCTTCAAGAAGTCGGTAATCGATCCCTGCTTTTTCGAGAAGCGTGGCAGCATAGAGTCCACTCACCCCAGCTCCGATGATAAGAACTTTACTTTTACTCATGGTATAGCTCCGGTTAACGTCGCTGGACTCAAATGTCCTGTTTTTAAGTACAATTTAGCGCCTGATGCTGATGCTATCAGGGAGGGCATATCTCCTGGCGGTAACCTGAGCCAGCTTCCCTTTTCATAACGACCAAATGGATCTGTCAATTCGCCTTCCAGAAGAAGAATTTCGGCTCCACCATTCAATGGTGAGCAAAAAAGACGTTCTCCAGCTTTGACTTTTAGTAATACCACGCATTCACGGACACTGTTATACAAAGGACATACTTCACCTTGTGCATAGTAATGCCAGTTTTTGGGGTCATTAGTGTCTATCCTGACATACTGGTTTTCTTCAGCAGTCATCTGACGAAGTTTTACGAAAATGGTCGTCCCATCTTTACTGGAGGGCTGATGTGAAGAACCGTCAGGACTACGCAAATACCATCCTGCTGAATAGTCAGTGTTGTATTCAGTGAAGATGCCGCTTAATACCAGAATTTCTTCACCACCGGGATGATTATGCATTGGAAAAATTGAACCTGGCTCATATCTGACAAGACTTGTTGCTCTTGCCTGTTCATTGCCTATCCGGTCAAACATCATTCGCTTTATACCCGAACGAGGTGAGCAAACCCACTGGTAATTATTTGGCGTGACGATAGTGTGCTGTGAGAAATCAGAATTAAGTTGCATCATATGTTGCCATTAGACGGCATCCATTGGATGCCGTATGAAGGGTTATTTATTCGGCAGGTTGTCGTATACATCCAGTGCGCGCGCTGTGTAGGTGAGGGCTGCCCCAGTATTCATTTTTATAGCCACGGACAATGCTTCAGCAATCTCTTCCCGGGTTGCGCCATGTTTCACGGCCGCATCGACGTGCACTGCCAGACAACCATCGCAACGGGTAGTAACCGCCACGGCCAGCGCAATCAATCCCTGTGTTTTGGGGGCCAGATGCCCATTTTCTAAAGTCCCCTTGTCCATTTGCTGAAAGCCTTTCATGAACTCCGGCTGTAATTTTGCAAATTTACCAATGGCAGCCAGCAGGCCACTACGATATTCATTCCAGTTTGAAAGCATATCTGCTCCTGTTTTATATTAGAGAATTGTGTATTCAGATTACATCATAAATGCGAATACCTGGTGCCTGGTTCAGAAAAGGTTTTAATTCTTCCACAACATCTTTTGTAAATAATTCACTGGTAAGATACGCCTGCGCTTGAGCAGTAGTTTCAAAGCCATGTAAAACTTGCACATCTTCATCCCGAATAAGCAATTCTTTTGAGGTCGCTCCGGCAATGGTATTTAAAAATGGCGCTTTATATTTTTGATAAACATTTGCTGCGGCAGGGCGGTTGTGGTTGCTGATATTAAGCGTGATTTGTAAGTAAGCCATAGTATTCTCCTTCAAAAGGGACCGAGATGTGCAAAGTATTCACAGTCATTGACGAATGACAGTAGGGGAATTATCAACATGACCGTCTGATCTAACAAATCACATATTCTTGTGTGGCGGAGAAGATTTTCTATGTTGTGTATTGTGCTGACGAGGACTTAATTCACCTGGGGGGCTGGAATATAGGGGCCTCATTAGAATATTTTTTTTGAACAAAGCCCCTTGTATAGGCAATATTAGCGGTGGAGAGGTAGGTTTTTAGTATTGATTGATAACATGGTTTGCCACTTTGCCAGTGTTAAACTCGCCAGTTTTCCCAAAGCCAGATAAAAAGGATGTCCGGCATTCTCAATGAACACCTCGAGGAAACGGGATGACCATGGGAACAGATGCCATGCCAGTAACTGTTCACATTCGCTGTGCCGACTCTGCTCTGCAAGCCAGGCCGCCATCAGTAATAAATAACCAAAGTGATCTTCTGGCTCATTTTGCTGCATCTCGAACTGAATACTGTTCTCCCGCATCCACTGGCGCAGCGCCAGTGTGGATTCACCAAATAAAACGTTCTCACGATCCAGCCAGACGGAGCCCCATGGCGGTGACGGTAAGGCATAAGGCCCGATAAATAAATGCTGAAAGGACTCAGTAAGAGAGTCATCGCCGCCATCTTTAAACATTCTTGCAAGTTGAGGCAACTCCTCCGACGGCAGCGGCCATTGTGTTTGCCATTCATCAGATGTGAATGCTGAAACCAGCGGAGAGGCTTCAGCACTCTCTGGCGCAAAGTAAAAGAGGGCGCCCAGTACGCGTGCCGTCATGGAAAAATTGTCACGTTGTGTGAAATCAGTCATAAAACCATTCCGTAAAGTGCGGGTTTCCCCGCACTAATTTGTTAACCTGCCACTGCCATACCGACAGTCATATGTAGCCCATAAAACAGGCCGCGGCCTAAAATTTCGCCGCCAAGCACCAGGATAAGACCCAGTAGTAACCCAACGATATGTGGCTCTTTGCGACGCACCAATGGGCAGATCCAACAGCCCAGGCCGATGACAAGAAGCGCCACACGGCAGACCTGCAATACAGCATAATCCGGTATCAGACTGCTGGCCTGCTGTACTGAGCTATGAATGCTGGCCAGAGCCATACCCTGTAATGCGATGACAGCAATACAGACCAGTAGAGCAAGTAAGCTGATGCTGGCAAATATCGTGCTGTTAAAGGGGACTCTGGACGCCTGGAACAGGAGTGCGGCAAACAGTGGGCCGCCGAGGATTGCTGTCAGGAAAAAGGCGAGAGTCGTGTACCCAGTATACCAGGTGGGGACGGTTTCAATCTGATAAACACGGGTCATCGCCAGGATGAAGATTATACCGAGCACCATACTGAACAGCAGCCAGAGTTTACCAAGCGTTTCTGGCATTTTCCCCAGAACAGCCACCAGCCACCAGAAACCGCCGACAGCGAAAAAGATCGACCCTGCGGCAATTTCATTACTTAATCCGGACGCGCCGATGCGGTTGAGCGAGTTGAACGCCCGCATGGGTGAACCCAGATGCATGATTGACGCCAGAAAGCCCAGCCCCATCACCACCCAAAGAAAAAACATACCGCGTACAATACGCTGCCTGGCGGGCGGATCGTTTTTTTCCGCCAGCCAACCAAGTCCGCTGACAACCAGCGCACCCGCTACACACTGTCCCAGTACCGTAAATAGTACCAGCGGCCATTCATGCCATCCATTTCCCATTTTACACCTCCTTCGGATTGGCCAGATAGCCAGTGGTATCGCCGCACGGACGTGCATTGGCATTGGGTTTAATCACTATGCTCGGTTTGGTGAAGTGTGCCCCAGGTAGAGGTGCAACAGCGGCAAGATCGCCATGTTTTTTGCGCAATTCTTCGATAGGGCCAAAGTCCAGGGCACGCAGTGGGCAGGATTCCACGCAAATCGGTTTTTTGCCTTCCGCCACCCGGTCATGGCAACCGTCGCACTTGGTCATATGACCTTTGGTGACGTTGTACTGTGGCGCGCCATATGGGCAGGCCATATGACAATAGCGACAGCCAATACATACCTCCTCATTCACCACTACAAAACCATCTTCCCTTTTGTGCATCGCTCCGCTCGGACAGACTTTGGTACAGGCCGGGTCGGCACAATGGTTGCATGAAATAGAGAGATAATAGGCAAAGACATTCTGATGCCAGACGCCGTTATTCTCCTGCCAGTCACCACCCGCATACTCATAAATGCGACGGAAGCTGACGTCCGGGGTTAAATCTTTGTAGTCCTTGCAGGCCAGTTCGCAGGTTTTACAACCGGTGCAACGGCTGGAATCAATAAAAAATCCATACTGGGTTGTCATCGGTTACTCCTTATGCCTTTTCGACCTGAACGAGATTACTGTGCGAAGGATTAGCTTTTGCCAGCGGTGAAGTGCGATGTGTTGTCAGGATGTTAATTGAGCCACCGTGGTCGACTTTGTCACCAAACATATCGGCATTCAGCCACATTCCCTCGCCCATAGCAGTAACGCCAGGCATGATACGCGGTGTGACTTTTGCGGGAATCAACGTCTGGCCATACTGATTAAATACCCGAACGGTGTCTCCGTTTTTGATTCCACGATCCCGGGCATCAATGGGGTTTATCCAAATCTCCTGTCGGCAGGCCTGTTTCAGAACATCAATATTGCCGTAGCTTGAATGTACGCGGCCTTTAAAGTGGAACCCGGTCATTTGCAATGGATACTTGCGACGAGCTGGATCTTCCCAGCCATTAAAGCCTGGAGTGTAAATGGGTAAAGGATCGATGACTTCATCAGGCTTCAGTTCCCATGTTTTTGCGATATTGGCCAGTCGCTCAGAATAGATTTCTATTTTTCCCGATGGTGTTTTAAGGGGATTGGCAATAGGGTCTTTGCGAAAATCCTTATACGCGACAACATGCTCATCCGGACATTTAAGTTTATAAATACCTGCCGTTTTCATCTCTTCATAATCCGGCATATCGGGATGACGTTCTTTCGTTTTGGCGCAAAGATATTGAACCCATTCATGTTGTGTACGGCCTTCGGTAAAGGTCTGGTAAACATCAGGTCCAAGACGTTTTGCTATTTCACTCATTGTCCAGTAAATGGACTTGCGTTCAAATTTTGGCGATGTTGATGGTTGCCCCAAAATAACATATGCCATATTACCGGCCTCTTCATGCGGGATAAGATCTTCCTGCTCAGTAGGCATCAGGTCAGGGAGTAAAATATCGCTATATTTTGCTGAGGCGGTCATGAAATGGTCAATGCAGACAATCATTTCGCACTTATTTTCATCCTGCAAAATTTCATGTGTGCGACTAATATTGCTGTTCTGATTTATCAGCGTGTTGCTGGCGTAGCACCACATGAATTTTATTGGCACATCCAGTTTGTCTTTACCTCGTACGCCATCACGAGTAGAGGTCATTTCAGTTCCGCGCTCAATAGCTTCGGTCCAGGTAAAGGAGGATATTTCAGTTTTAACAGGATTTTTTAGAGGGGAAAACATTTCAACACCGAGATCAAAGGTGCCTTCTCGATCGCCAGAGTTGCCGCCAGAAATACCGACATTGCCGGTCAAAATGGCGAGCATTGCAATGGCTCTTGACGTTTGTTCTCCGTTTGATTGACGCTGTGGCCCCCATCCCTGGCAAATATAAGCTGGTTTCGCCTGGCCGATCTCACGTGCCAGCTTAATAATTTTGTCTGTCGGAATACCTGTGATTTGAGCTGCCCACTCAGGTGTTTTTGCTATACCATCCGGACCGTCGCCGAGTATATAAGCTTTATAATGACCATTTTTTGGTGCGCTTGCTGGTAACGTAACCTCGTCATAGCCTACACAATATTTATCAAGAAAGGGTTTATCTACCATATCTTCGGTGATGAGAACCCAGGCAAGTGCTGCAGCTAAGGCGGCGTCCGTTCCTGGACGAATGGGGAGCCATTCATCTTCTCGTCCGGCTGCGGTATCGTTGTAGCGAGGATCGATAACGATCATCCGCGCATTGGAGCGTTCGCGCGCTTGTTCAACATAATAGGTAACACCACCGCCGCTCATACGTGTTTCGGCTGGATTGTTTCCGAACATTACAACCAATTTAGTATTAGCGATATCATCCGGGCTGTTTCCGCTTCTGCCACCATAGAGATAATTCATGCCCGCTGTGATTTGTGCAGTACTGTAGGTTCCGTAACGACCTAAAAAGCCACCGCAGGAATTCATCAGGCGGAAGGGCATTGATGATTTAGTAATATTTCCGCCAGCGACACCTGTGGCGTAAATAACATGTACTGCTTCATTGCCATAGTTTGCAATAATTCGTTTCAGATTATCCGCGATAGTATCCAGTGCTTCATCCCAGGATATCCGCTCAAATTTACCTTCTCCGCGCTTACCAACGCGTTTCATGGGATATTTCAATCGATCAGGATGATTCATACGACGACGAATGGAGCGTCCACGAAGGCAGGCCCGGACCTGATGGTTTCCGTACTCATCGTTGCCTGTGGTATCAGATTCTACCCAGTAAACAGAATCATCTTTTACATGCAATCGAAGCAGGCAGCGACTTCCACAGTTTACTGTGCAGGAACTCCAGACGGCCTTATCTTCGACGATAGCGGTTTTGTTCGCGGCTTGACTTGTGAAACTGAATGGTAATGATAATCCTCCCACTGCGGCCATTAGTCCTGTTGTTGCCCCAGCCTGAATTAGCTTTCTCCGGGAGACAGGAACTTCGATTAACCGTTCTTCCTCGCAACGATCCATTACGTTCACCTGTTATTATGACATTGTTTGAAAAGCATACAAAAATAGCCAGTGTTAAAATATCAATATTCATTTTTGTGTAATAATGAATGATATTAATTAACATTAGGCTGGTTTTATATAATATATTTGAGTTAAGGGCGAAGAAAGTTTGAGCTATTTACCTGACGAGTAAAATTCAAATTTTTCTCTATTCTGAAAACGAACCCTTTACTTCATTGTGGGTATTATCGAAGTGGATAATGTCACGGGCAAGGGAGATAAACTTTAGTGGCAGTAAAGATTTTCTATCTTAAGTGTATGAAAAATAGCCTTTGATGGCTTTTGTCACTAAAATTAAAAGGATGACCTCCTGAAATTCAGGAGGTTGGGCTATTTTTAATCAAAATATCATTAATTGACCAGTCATGAAAAACTTTTACTTCAGGACGCATCACTGCTTTTTGTGGTGTAACAATGTAATAGGACCATGTTAGCGGCCAGCGTATATTTGGATGAAGTTGTATCAGTTGTCCTGTGGCAATTAACTGTTCAACCAACGCACGGCGGACAATTGCCACACCCTGGCCGCTAAGCGTGGCCATAATAACCGCTGAGGTAGAGTTAATATGCAATCCTGTATAACGCGTAGCTGGAGCTTGCGTTGCTGCTAAGACTTCTTCCCATGAAGGAAAATTTGCACCAGGGTGCAGGGTATCATCATGAATGAGTTTTTGTTCTGCCAGCCATTCGCCACACGTAATTTTCTCAGGCGGTACAATGCGTGGGCTGCATACCAGAACAGCTTCCTCATCCATTAACCATGTCTTATTTACCCCCGACCAGTCTCCTTTGCCACAACGAACACCAATATCTGCCTCTCCGTGAGCCACATCCATGAGTTTTTCCGTCACATTCAGGCGTAGCTCGATATTTTGATGCGTTTCGGAAAAACGATTTAATTTTTCCATTAACCAGTTCATCACCAGAACTTGTGAGGCCGTGAGGATGACGACGGATCGAGCCTGACGACCGCGCAGTTTATTAAGTCCTGACTCAAGGCTATCGAGCCCTTGAGTGATCTCTTTAAGCGCATCCTGAGCCTCAGTCACGAGCGTGAGCCTTTCTTTACCAGAACGTGTTCGGTGCAAAAGGGGGTGGCCTACCCAGTCTTCAAGTGCTCGAACCAGTTGTCCTACGGCTGCTGGGGTGACGCCTAGCTCTTTGGCTGCACCTGTGAAGCTACCATGACGCGCAGTTGCTTCGAAAGCGTGCAGCCATTTCAAGCGATTAAGCGAACGCATTTTATTCTCCATCTCATACGATGGAACTAGTATACGTGATCGAGATAGATTTTCTTCCTCAATTTTCAATCTAAATACTCATTCGGAACCGAATAAACGTTGTTTTGCTTATCTTGAATAAAATAATAAGCTGATGATTTATTTCTTTGTTTATGATGATTTTTTTTCTGGCATCTGTGATGCTGATATAAAAATCTCATTATCGTGTTTTGCTTTATCTGTCAAGTAATTTATTCTATTTGATGTTGAAATGTTTTTTCATTGGTGTGCATTCATTAACAGTGACAGTATATTTAATGTAATAATTTTATATTTTAGGCGATATTATGGAATGGACTTCACTGAATATAGCGCACCATATCACCGCTCCGAATCCGTTAACCATACGGAAAGAATTTATACCTGCAAATCATTGTTTTCCTGAGCATAAGCACAAATGGCATCAGGTCGTTTATGCGACAGCAGGTGATTTAATGGTTAAAACAATTGAACAATCATTTTTGATTTCACCGAAATCACAGGCTGTCTGGTTGCCTGCGGGAACTCAACATCAGGTCGGCTCATCACAAGGAGCTTATTTTAATAGCTTATGGATAGCTAACGATGCTCACAATCAATTTGACATATCGGAACCCACCATTTTTGATGTTTCCCCATTCCTTAAGGCGCTTATCTTAGAAATATCAGACAGAAGAATAAATGATGAAGATTATATAGAGAAACTAATACAGTTAATTTTATACCATCTGGAAAATGTTCGTAGTGCTCAATTTATTTTACCCTGGCCTCAAAATCGATCATTGGTAAAAATATGTGAATCATTATGCGAAAACCCTTCGGATACACGATCACAGGAAGAATGGTGCCATGAACTGGGAATGTCGGAGCGTACATTATCAAGACGTTTTACTATCGAAACAGGAATGAGTTTACGTTCCTGGAAAAAACGTCTGCGGTTAATGAAAGCTATTGAGTTACTCGACTGTGGTAAAGGAGTAACAGAAACCGCGATAGAATTAGGATATAGCTCTAGTTCTGCATTTGTTTATGCATTTCATCTTACTATGGGACATGCTCCTCTGGATTATATGAAGAAAAGGTATTAGTTTTATTTTATAAATGTGACTTGCCTCACTCACTGAATAAGTATGTTAATTTTTATATTCTTCGCTGTAACATAAATGGCGGCTGCTCTACATCATCTGTCTTTTTTTAGAAATGACAAAGTAGCTATTGGGCGTATAGAATTTTCCGGTACCAAATAATATATAAATGAAAGAACTCAGTAATAACAAAAGTCAGGGCGATAAATTCGGCCAGATGAAAATTTTTATCTAAAGGAGTTTTTAGAGTGAAGATTACGAAGATAGAAACACTTGAAATTGATCTGTCCGGGCAAAATGGACTTGATTTGTGGCGACCAATTTACGTGCGAATACATACTGATGAAGGAATCTCTGGTATGGGGGAAGCGAGCCTTGCTTATGGTACGGCATCAGAGGCTATTGCTCCGATGATTCGTATACTTGCTGAACGTTTTCTTCTGGGACAAGACCCTAATGATACTGAAACGCTATGGGAAATCATGCGACAGCGTTCATTTTGGGCCTTAGGGGGAGGACCCGTGATATTTGGGGCTATGAGCGCTTTGGATGCGGCACTTTGGGATATAAAAGGCAGAGCCGCAGGCTTATCGGTTCATCGCCTGCTGGGAGCAAAAACACCAGCACCTTTGCGTTGCTATGCGAGCCAGCTTCACTTTGGTTGGACCGATGAATCATTGATGCTTAACGATCCTGCTGAATTTCGAGAAACAGCACAAATTGCGCGAGCTGAAGGCTATGATTGCGTGAAGCTTTGCCCTGTTTATGTTGATGCTAATGGGGAACGTATTCGTAAACGGGGGGTGTTTACTCCAGCCGAACGCAAACTGGCGCGTTCTCGTATGGAGGCGGTCCGTGAAGGAATTGGTGAGGAGTGTGACATCATTATTGAATGGAATTCACTTACTTCAACTTCCGGAGCGTTACAGCTTGCCGATCACTTTTCTGATTTAAATATTTTGTTCATGGAAGAACCTACCCACTACAATAGTCCAGAGGCGCAAATAAAAGTCTCCAGGGAATCATCCATTCCTGTTGCAACAGGGGAGCGATTATATACCCGATGGGGATTCCTGCCGTATCTTCAACAAGGTGCCATCGACATGATTCAACCTGATATTGGCCTGGTTGGTGGTATCACAGAAGGTATGAAGATTGCTCATTTGGCACATGCTTTTGACGTCGGGGTTCAGGCGCATAATTGTGGTTCGCCACTTGCTATCGCGATGGCATTACAATTTGAAGCAGCTATTCCAAATTTTGAGATCCATGAGCACCACTCTTTTAATCTTAAATCTTGTAACCGGGAGTTGTTTGAAGAAGATTTACAGCCAGTAAATGGAAAAATTGCTGTTCCTGTAACCCCCGGTTTTGGTATGACACTTAGAAAAGATGCCGAAAAACGGATGAATATAGTAACCATCTGTGAAAAATAAGTATTGGTAAAATAAATTTTTGCTAATTAAATAGTATGGGGGAAATAGATCTGATAGCAGAATCTTTTCTTCCCATATGATCTAAGTAATAAGATCTAATATAAAGCTTTGCCTACTGAACATCTGTCCTGGAGTTTATTAATAAATGAAACAAGAAATGGCATTAGACAATGTTAAGGAAAATGTTGGAAAAAATAAAATCCCATTTACTTCTTATGATGTCGGTTGGGTAATCATGTGTATCGGCATGGCAATTGGCTCCGGAATTGTATTTATGCCATTGCAAATGAGTGTTAAAGGTTTTTGGGCAACTGCGATTGCATTACTCATTACATATCCTATAGTTTATCTATTAACAAAATTGTATATTACCTCTCTTTCCGAAACACAACAGACAGATTATGCGGGAACTATAACGCAATATTTAGGGAGAAACTGGGGGGCTTTTTTGAGCTTTCTCTATTTTTTTACAATATTGAAGGGGATGTTGGGTTATGCGGCTACTATAACTAATGATACATCGAGTTATTTGCAGCGTTTTGGTGTTACTCAACATTCACTATCCGATACGTTATGGTTTCCTCTGGTATTGTTGGTAGCAATGGTTCTGGTTGCCTCTCGTGGGGAACGTTTGCTCTTTAAAATTTCTGGGCCATTTATTGTATTTAAACTCATGGTTATAATTGTGTTAGGTGCATTGATGGTCCCTTATTGGAACATCAATAATGTCAGTATGACAAGCCCTGACAGTTTAATTGATTTAATGAGAGATGTTTTGGTTTCTCTCCCTTTTGCATTATTTTCGATTGTATTTATTCAGGTTCTTAATCCAATGAATATTGCATTCAGAAAAATTGAATCAGACCCTAAAATCGCTACATTTCGCGCTCTCCGGGCAAGTCGAATAGCATATATTATCCTTGTTGTGTCTGTCCTGTTTTTTGCGTTTTCATTTATGTTTTCGACCACACCTGAGCAAGCAGAGATGGGGATTTCTCAAAATACCTCAGCTCTGGCGCTGATGGCAAAGATTATCCCTGAAAACACTGGTGGATTTATACCAGTACTATCAGTTTTATTAAGTATTTCTGCTATTTTAACTTCTTTTTTCGGTATTTATCTCGGTTTTTACGATGCATTATCAGGAATTATTATCAATATTGCAGACCGCTTCATTGTACGTGGTAAGAAATTTAATAATTTTCTCCCTTATCTGGTTACACTTACTGCGATCATTCTTCTTTGGGGATGGGTTGTTGCCGATGTGTCTACAATGGCTTTACTCCAATGGACTGTGGGAACCTTTGGGTTAGTTTCTTGCCTTATTCCATGCTACCTGATCTGGCGAGTGCCATCTTTACAAAAATATAAATCCCCTGCGGTGATTTTCGTATCGCTTATGGGCTTTATGCTGGTTGTATCACCATTATTTAAGCTCCTTGAAAAATAAAGGTTTTACAAGTCCTTAAACGGTATAACATCTAAGAGATAATCTGGCTCTTAGATGTTGCTAATTGCGAGAAAGATTTTCTTTAGCGGCCAGCAAAATCTTCTGATTCGTCAGTCCTCGTCGTTGATGCCATCATTCGTTCACACAAAAGCAGTAATCAATCCTTCAAGAGGTTAACGATGAGCGCATTATTTACAGGTAAAAAATTGTTAGTAGTAGGTGGTACCAGCGGTATGGGTTTCGAAACAGCGAAACTGGTATTGAAAAACGGTGGTAGCGTGGTGCTGATTGGCAATCGCCAGGACAAAGCAGAGCAAGCCCGTCAGGCTCTTGCGGCAGAAGGTCAGGTTGCCATTATTGTTGCCGATTTGATGACCGAAGAAGGAATGAAACATGTGCTGGATACCATCAATGCAGAGCATAAAGACGTTAGCTTGCTGGTGAATGCGGCTGGCGTGTTCTTCCCGAAACCGTTTACCGAGCATGAAGCTTCCGATTACGACATGTATATGAGCATTAACCGTGCCACTTTCTTCATTACCCGTGATGTTGTGCGCAATATGGTTGAGGCAGGTATCAAGGGATCTATCGTCAATATTGGCTCTATGTGGGCACAGCAAGCTATAGGCGCTACACCTTCTTCAGCTTACTCCATGGCAAAAGCGGGTCTTCATGCGTTGACTAAAAATCTGGCGATTGAGTTGGGCAGCAACGGGATTCGTGTGAACGCAGTTTCTCCTGCGGTCGTACATACACCGATTTACGAAGGTTTTATCCCTAAAGACGATGTGAAGGATGTAATGAACAGCTTCGATAGCTTCCATCCGATTGGTCGTGTAGGGACACCGGTTGATATAGCTGAAACGGTAGCATTCCTGCTGTCTGACAAGACAGGCTGGGTTACTGGCGCGATTTGGGATATCGACGGTGGTGTGATGGCCGGTCGTAACGCCTGATAACAATGCCGCACGCGGACAACCGTGTGCGGCGCAGGAGGTTATATGGAACACGACGTTGCGAAATATGATCTTGTAACGACGTGGAAGGGGGGCAAAGCCAGCCAAACATGCTGCCGATCGTGCATTATCGGGGAACAAATTCAACCCTCTTCACATTATGTTATTGATTCAGATGAACCTGAAATGCTGGGCGGACAAGGGCTGGCTGCGAATCCTCAGCAACTCATGCTGGCTGCTTTTAATGCCTGTATGACAACTGCTTTTGCTCATGAGGCAGAGCAGGTTGGGATCATCCTTACGTATCTTGAAATTCAGACGTGCGGAGAACTCATGACAAATATATCCGCGCGTTGCCAATCATCCGCAGATAATAGCTCTGATAGGCTGCAATACGTTATTCGTGTCAGTGGAAATGGAAATATCCGCCAGTTTGAGCAGATCCATTGCCGGGTTATTAGTGCTTCTCCAAACAGATGGCTTCTGGCACAAAACATGACGATTGAAGGCGACCTAATTCTGATCTGAGGCAATGACCATTGTACTCAAAATAAAAATAGGAACACATTATGACGACCCCTCGCGTTATACCCTGGCAAGACGGAGAACCTGTAGAGCAGGCACTTCTCGAGGCGATAAAGGCGCGTCGCCCCGGCGGTAATCTAATTGGTATTGATCGTGTATTACTGAAAAGCTTTCCTCTTGCGACCGGCTGGAATGAATTGCTAGTCCGTGTCCGTCAGGCATTTTCTCTGAATCTTGAATACAGAGAGCTAATCATGCTGCGCGTGGCATGGCTAAATAAAGCTGAGTTTGAATGGAATGTGCATTATCCGGCCTATCTTGATGCGGGTGGTACACCTGAAAAAGCGAATGCGTTGCAGTTAGCAGATATTTCATCTCTGTTTGATGAGACAGAGTCGCTGTTAATCAGTCTTACCGATCAATCCACCTATGATGTTTTTGTGGAAGAAGGGGTTATTGAAGGGCTCAAAAAACGGCTGGGTGAAAAAGAGACGGTAGAGGCTGTTGCAACTGTTGCCGCTTATAACATGGTGTCACGTTTTCTCGTCGCCCTCGCCATATAACAACACTGTCAGAACTGTGCGCTACAGGTAACTTTTCGTGAAAACAACTTTTCGTGCTATGCAGATCGCTTCTCCTGGGATGCTGGAGTTGGTTGAAAGGCCGATGCCAATTCCCGGTTTCAATGAAGTACTGATTAAAATTGATGTATGCGGTGTCTGTGGAGCCGATCTTCGTGACTGTGAAAAAACACAACAAGGCTTAAACCCTCCACGCATTCCAGGACATGAAATTATCGGGCATATCGCTAGTAAAGGCGAGGCCGTACCGGCGCACTGGAATATTGGACAGCGCGTGGGGGTGGGGCGTCTGGGCGGCTACTGTCAGTATTGCAAGCCCTGTCGTAACGGGTTTTTTCATCTGTGTGAAAACCAGGTAACACCCGGTCTCAGCTGTGATGGCGGCTATGCGGAGTATGTCGTTATTCGGCATACCGCATTGATTAACATACCTTCAGAATTGTCCTCAGTCCATGCCGCACCTGTCCTCTGCGCGGGGACTGCAACTTTTAATGCACTGCGAAAGTCGGGGGCCAGAGCAGGCGACAAAGTGGCAATTCTGGGTATTGGAGGTCTGGGGCATATGGCAATTCAGTATGCGCGAAAAATGGGGTTTGAAGTTGTTGGCATTGCCCGTGGGCATGAAAAGGAAGCTGTGGCGCGGGAATTGGGTAGTCATCACTATATTGATAGCCACCGTGAGGATGTGACTGAACGACTGAAAAGTCTGGGAGGAGCAGATTTTATTGTGGCTACAGCACCTGATTCAGAAACCATTTCGTTGTTGGTTCCTGCCCTGGCACCACAAGGAAAAGTTATTCTCCTTGGTACGGGGCGAAAGCCAATGCAGATAATGCCTGGTATGTTAATTGGCGCTGAGCGCTCTCTTTCTGGATCTTTTATCAGTACTCCTGCGGAAACTGAGCGTGCATTACATTTCAGCCATCTGTTTCAGGCTCTGCCAATTACTGAGCTTATACCTTTCGAACAGGCAAATGACGCACTTAACAGGCTAAAAGCAGGAAAGGCACGCTATCGGATTGTACTCACCATGAATCAGGGTAATTAAACTAATGACATTGGAACACACACTGCCAGTGGCTGCGCAGAATAATAATATCATTCGCTTATCTGCGGCTCAGGCGCTTGCCGGGGCTAACTCTGTGGTCTTCTACGCTACCGGTGCCATTGTTGGTAATGCCATAGCTCCCAGCGGCGCTCTGTCCACATTCCCCATCACCATGTTTGTCCTGGGCATGGCCGCCTGCATTCTTCCTTTTGGCGCACTGGCGAAAAAAAAGGGACGTAAAGCCGCATTTATGGTCGGGACGGGGGCCGGAGTGGTTACTGGCTTGATTGCTGCCCTTGCGGTTTTTATTAGTTCATTTTTGCTATTCTGCCTTGCCGCTTTCCTGGGAGGGGCTTACGCTGCAGTGGCACTTAGTTTTCGCTTTGCTGCAACGGATGGAGTGACATCAGAAAGGCGAGCCCGTGCATTATCTCTGGTAATGGGGGGCGGCGTGGTAGCAGGTGTCATTGGGCCAATGCTGGTGACGGGAACAATGAATCTTCTGCCACCACACACATTTGTTATTACCTTTATAGCTCAGGCTCTGGTAGCAGCTATTTCAGCTTTCAGTCTTAAGGGCGTGATTCCCGCTGAGCCAACTGTGACAGCCAAATCAGGAGGGCGTTCTCTGAAGGAAATTGTTCGGCAGCCGGGTTTCCTGAAGACCGTGTTCAGTGGCGCAGTTGCATATATGGTGATGAATTTTCTGATGACCGCCGCCCCCCTTTCAATGCATATGCATGGAATCTCTCAACAAGCCTCCAATCTGGGGATTCAATGGCACGTTATTGCTATGTATGGTCCTGGATTTTTTACCGGCAGGCTGATTAACCGTTTCGGCGCTATGCGGATTTCAGCAACTGGATTGCTTATCACGGCTGGTTCTGTTCTTGCCGGGCTCAGCGGAACAGATATCTTCCACTACTGGCTCTCGTTGATATTACTGGGAGTTGGCTGGAATTTTGGTTTTACCGGCGCTTCAGCGAAGATCATTGATTATCATCGCTCCGAAGAGAAGACTCAGGTGCAGTCCCTGAATGATTTTGTGGTATTTGGCGTAATGATTGTCGGGTCGTTTTCATCCGGTGCGTTGCTGAATCTTTATGGCTGGAATGCCGTATTGTGGGGTTCACTTATCCCTGTTGGCATTGCATTCCTGTGTATCTTAATAGGGGATCGTAAGACAGTTGTCGTAAAGCATGAGTGATGTTTAACTCAGTGTCGGGAAGGTAACCGGTGTAAGTTATGGGATAATGAGGGGAACGACACACGCAATCGTAATTCGAGCTTCGGCTTTTTGGTGTTTATCCTCGGGTTGAGAGAGCAACAGGGCACCCAGGTATCATTCTTGCCTTTATTCGTGAGGACGCATTCCGTTTTTGGCCGGAGCTGGAAGGTATTTGTGACGCTATCTCTATGGACTAAAGCGTTTTGTTGAAAGCGTTGCTAGATCACAAAACGGAAAACTATTTTCCTTACGGTAAAAATGTCGGTATCAGTTTTTGCAGATAAGAAAAAACCATTATCAGACATGTTGTTACAGAGCGAGTACATAACCAAGCACTAGTTGGATACACTCTCCTGATAACCTTCGTTAACCTCATCTAAAACCAGAGCTGGCGCGGATTTCAGCGCCAGCACCTCTCGTTAACCTTTGTTAACCGCATTACGTTTCCGGCGGTTGATGCTCACGGCAAATCAGCGACGAATCTTCTTCAGTTAATCTATCTTTCGTCAGATTACAAAATCCCTGACCATCAATTTTTTGGTGGAACCGACAGCTATGGCAAAGACCAAAGCCAGGCACATTGTTGGTCCTCTGGATCCCGCGTAACAGTTCTAACAGCAGCTCTCTGAGTACGCTCGCCCGTTCACCCATTGCCGATTCACCCTCCACTAAAAACGTGGGGGGCAGCAGGGCTTCCAGTAAGGTATTGGCCGACTCACTTAAGTGTAGATGGACGCTACGTTTATCACGGTCATCCGGTTTGCGAACAATCAACCCTTTGTTTTCCAACAGCTTCAGCGATTGCGACACGGTACCTTTGGTGAGACCAAGGTAGTCTGTCACGCCAAGCGGCGTATTGGAATAACGGTTACAACGGGCCAGATACATTAACGCACTAAGTTGTACTGGCTGGAGATCCACCAGTAAAGGATGCTGGCGAAACCACATCCGTGTCAGGCTGGAAAGCCGGTCAAGTACGTCGAAAAGTGACATGTCGGGCATAACAAATCCTCCTCGGCATATAGTATCGATTGAAAACTATATTGACAAAGAATAAAAGCAACGTACTATAAATTATAGTATCGAGTCGATACTATAATTTAAAGGAGATGTATCATGACTAAAGCTCGTTTCTATCATGCAGGTTGCCCGGTTTGTGTTTCCGCAGAACAAGCTCTTCTGCAGCACTTGTCTGCGGATGTTGAAATCGATGTGGTTCACCTGGGAGAGCATCCTGATCGGGTTACCGAGGCTGAAGTGGCTGGCGTGAAATCTGTTCCGGCGCTGGTGATTGACGGCAATGTGCTGCATATTAATTTTGGCGCTCCCATTGAAGCGTTGAAATAGCTGGATAGTTCGGGAAGTTGCGTTGGCGATTTCCCGAATATACAAGACGTTGGGGAAGGTAACGCGATGAAAACGACCGAAGAGTATCACCCGATAGATTGCGATCTTCATGATTATCTGGAAATCGCCTGCATGTACCACTATTGGTTGCGCATTGAACTAACGGATGGCACATGTTTTGATGCTAAAGCGTTGACGACGTGTACCACCGTGGAAAAAGAAGAATTTCTGGTAGTGGGGCAATCTGAAAATCAGCAAAAAATCCGTTTGGATTGTCTGTCAGCTATCACCGCGCTGACGCCAGGAGCGACGTTTAGCACAGTAAGTTTTCAGAGAGCCTGACACGGTTAGACGGTATAAATCCGAATGTCGTGCGCCTGGAATGCTGTGGCGTACTCTTTGCTGATGTTGTCCTCTACAACAATCACATCAATATTGCTGCTTTCGGTAACGACATATCGGGCGACGGCTGGGATTTTTTCAGCGGTTAGCGCGACGATAGTTTCATTACATTGTTTGATCACCGCTTTTTTGAACTCACAATCCGCGTAATCAAACCCCGTTAAGCCGGATTCAGGCGACATCGCACAGCCGCCAATAAATCCCTGATCGAATAAAATGTCCTGCACTTGCGCGATGGCGGAAGCTCCCACACACCCGCCTGAAGATCTCTGTACCGCTCCGCCCAGCATAATGACCTCAAACAGCGGTTTTTTTAGCAAAACGGCGGCAATCTCCGGTGAATTTGTCACCACGGTTAACGCCAGTTCGGCGGGCAGAGCTTCTGCCATCGCCAGATTGGTGCTACCCGTGTCGATAAAAATACAGCTTCCGGATTTGACCAGTCTGGCACATCGCTGCGCGATGTTGCTCTTTTTGGCCACATTAATACCCTTGCGCACGGCAATGTCTTCGGATTCAGGGAGTGCAATTACCGCGCCACCATAGACCTTCTTGCATACGCCATCTTTGCTCAATTCATGCAAGTCACGACGAATTGTATGTTCAGAAACGCCTAATCGGTTCGCGAGTTCAGAACAAATGACTCTGCCGTTTTCTTGCAGGATCTGATAGATAAGCGCCTGGCGCTGTTCCGGGAATGCGGCGTAATCGAGCATAGATACTCCAGGTAAAATAAAAATCGAGCAATAAAGTGCATGATCGTGCATTATGATTAACGATGTCAACATCCCTTACAGGGACCGTACTATTCTGGATACAACGGAAAGAGGTAAGCTATGAAAATTGCGCATATGGCGTTATGGACACAGAATCTCGAGCAGCAAGCTCGCTTCTGGGTCTCATTTTTTGACGGTAAGATCAACGAGAAATACTGCAGTAAAACCAACCCTGGGTTTGAATCTTATTTTGTCAAAATTGGCGAGGATATTGCAATTGAGTTAATGACCAAACCGGGTCTTGTCGGGCAGCAACCTGACAATAATTGTTGCGGATGGGTACACCTCGCCATTTCTGTTGGCGGCAATGAAAATGTTGATGCCGTTGCAATGCAAGCGCAGAAACAGGGGATATTAGTCTCAGGTCCGCGCACTACGGGCGATGGTTATTACGAAGCGGTGATAAAAGATCCTGACGGCAATTTAATCGAGATTGTGGCGTAAGTCATCAATCAGTAACCTGCAAATAAAGAGTACCTGCTGCTTATTATTGATGAACTCAGCTCATAAGTTTGTCCTTCTTTTCCTCTCTAATCACCGACACGTCGAGTCTCTATAATTTTACTGTTTTCAGCCCCCGGTGGTGCAATGTTGCCACCGCTCTGGAGAGTCGAATATGCAATACCAACTGGATGCGGGACTCACGCTCAATGAAGCACAGCTCTAAGCATACTGCGGTTTCCCTCGCAGTCTGAACGGCCTGTCCTGCTATGCCCGTACGGTTTTTGATGAATGTTTTGCACGAACACCGCAGACATTATTCATACTGGAGTCACTATGAACGAACAATTTGATGGTAACAGCGTCTTTCCGCGAGGCGAGAAAAATGAAGCTTATGCGAAGTATTTCACTGGTGATAGCTATCTGACCATGCTCTCCATGGAAGGTGTGGTAATTGGCAATGTCGCATTTGAACCGGGTTGTCGTAACTTCTGGCATGTTCATCATGAGGGCGGACAAATATTGCTGGTGACCGGTGGTAGAGGCTGGTATCAGGAATGGAATCAACCGGCGCGCGAGCTGGAAACCGGTGATGTCGTGCATATTCCCGCGGGAATGAAACATTGGCACGGCGCTGCGCGTGATAGTTGGTTTGCCCATATCGCCGTGGAAATCCCGGCCCCTGGCGCGTCGAACGAATGGCTGGAACCGGTTAGCGACGCTGAGTACAACCTGCTGCCCTGAACTATGCTGGTTCTGGTAACACCTAATCCCTGAGGAGATCTCAATGGTCATGAACGTGAAGGGTTATGCTGCTCTGGCAGTGAAAGAAGATTTAGTCCCCCATAGTTTTGTTCGTCGTGACCCGCGTGAAGATGATGTGGTTATCGATATTTTATACAGCGGTGTTTGCCACTCGGATATCCACAACGCCTACAACGATTGGGGCGGTGCTAAATATCCGATGGTACCAGGGCATGAAATCATTGGCCGCGTGGTGCATGTTGGTAAATCGGTAACGAAATTCAACGTGGGCGATCTCGCAGGGGTAGGCTGCATGGTTGATTCATGTCAACACTGTAGCGCCTGTGAACAAGGGCTGGAACAATATTGCGAAGAAGGCAACACGCTAACGTATAACGATATCGACCGTCATGACGGTTTGCCCACTTTCGGCGGCTATTCTGACAAAATTGTCGTTACTGAAAAGTTTGTGGTGAAGGTCCCTGAAGGGATCGATTTACGCGGTGCGGCACCGCTGCTCTGCGCCGGGATCACGACATGGTCGCCTCTGCGCCACTGGCAGGTAGGCGAGGGCAGTAAAGTCGCGGTTGTCGGTCTGGGTGGACTTGGGCATATGGCAATCAAACTTGCAAATGCACTGGGCGCGGAAGTTACGCTGTTTACGCGTTCACCGGGCAAAGAAGCTGATGCCAGACGTTTGGGTGCCAGTCATGTTGTGCTTTCCACTGACAGTGAGCAGATGAAAGCGACAGCGAATCAGTTTGATCTGATTATCGATACTGTGCCCTACGTTCATGACCTGAACCCGTATATCCCACCCCTGGCACTAAGCGGTACGCTGGTGCTGGTTGGTTATCTCGGTGCGTTGGATCCGTTTCTGAATACGGTTCCCCTGATCCTTGGACGTAGGTCTGTGGCGGGTTCAGTTATCGGCGGTATTGCCGAAACGCAAGAGATGCTCGATTTTTGCGGTCAGCATGGTATTACCGCCGATGTTGAAGTGATCAATATTCAGGATATTAATCATGCCTGGCAGCGGATGTTGAAAAGCGATGTGAAATACCGCTTTGTAATTGATATTGCCTCATTGAAATAAGTACAAAAAAGACGCGGATTTCCGCGTCTTTTTTTGTTAGTGTGTCGACGGCGATGCTTCAGGATTATCCATATACAGCGTCTGGCTGGGGAACGCAAAGTCGGCGCCATTTGCCTGGACTATCGTGATAATCTTTAAATAAACGTCTTGCTGTACCGCGAGCCATTCCTTCCAGACGGTGGTTTTCGTGAAGCAATACACCATGATATTCAACGATGAATCGGCAAATTCATTAAAATAGACCAACAGAGTTTGTTTCTGGTCTATTCCTGGATGGTTTTGCAGCATTTCTCTGACCGACTCGACAACAGCACCGACTTTATCGGCATCCTCATATCGTAACCCGATCACCGTTTTAATACGCCGGTTGGTCATGCGCCCTGGATTTTCTACGCTGATGGAGGAGAAAATCGAGTTTGGCACATACAACGGACGATGGTCGAAGGTGTTTATTTTAGTCATTCGCCAGCCAATTTCGGCCACAGTGCCTTCAATATTGCGGTCCGGGGAGCGGATCCAGTCGCCGATGCTAAACGGTCTGTCGAAATAGAGCATAATGCCTGAGAAGAAGTTGCTCAGAATATCTTTCCCCGCCATACCCACAGCGATACCGCCGATGCCGCCAAAGGTTAACAGGCCGGATAAGCTCATACCGAAGTGTTCGCCATACAGTAAAATGATGGCAACCACGATGGTAATCTTGATGATACGCGACAGGATCCTCGCGCTGGTGATATCTCTACCTTTATTAATCTGCGTCTTTTCAAACTGATTAATCACCAGAAAAAGTTTAATGGTCAGGATTAACGCAATCAATGAGGTGCAGATAAAGTCGACCACGCTGGGGGAGATAAATTTCAGGCTGTAACTTTCGATAACGTTATTAGCAATGCTGCCAAACGTCCCAATGATAATGGCATAGACAAAAAATTGTGCGGCATGAAATATGAATCCTTTGCAGCGACGCTCTTCACGATGATACCAGACGCTCATCAGGACCAGCGCGGCACAGCAACTGAGAATTACCGTCAAATTAAACGCATTATTCATAAACAGTTCAGCGATCATGATTCTTCCTGGCAACTCCATGTTATCTAAATATCATCTGACATCTTAATCCCCGGATATTTTACTCAGTTAGGGCGGTCAGATCATTAATCAAAAGGAGAGATAAATAATGCAATCAGCGTTATTTTCAGCGAAATAATGCTGACGTCAACCCTGTATGCGGTTTATGTAGCAGACAGTCAGTTGATGTCATGGTATTGTTAGCGCAAAGTAACAAGGTTTTCATCTGCAAAAGGACAGTACTATGATCATGGCTAAGCTGAAAACAGCGAAGGGACGGAAATTTTTGTTGTGCCTGCTTGGAGTGTTTATTATCGCAGCGTCGGTCGTGACGCGCGCGACGATCGGCGGCGTTATTGAACAGTATGACATTCCGCTATCCGACTGGACCGCTTCAATGTATGCCATTCAATCTGCAATGATTTGTGTCTACAGCATGGTGTTTACGATTCTGTTGGCTATCCCGCTTGGTATCTATTTCCTCGGCGGCGAGGAGCAACACTAGGCGTTTAAAATGCCGGATGATATCGCCATCCGGCATTTTATTATGTGGTTAATCGTCTTCTTCGTCGTCCAGTTCAACTGGCGTCTGATATTCATCTGGCTTGATGACCAGCAGGTCACAGCGTAGATGATCGATAACCTGTTCCGCGGTATTACCAAGGAACGCGGCAGAAATACCGGTACGTCCGACGGTCCCCAATACCACAATACCTGCCTGTAGGTGCTCGGCTAAATCAGGAATGACCTCTTCAGGTAAGCCTTTTTCAACGTGCGTCACTTTCTCATCAATACTGAATTTCTGGCGTAGCGCCTTCATGGCCAGCAGATGCTGTCCACGGATTGCGTCGTTATAAACGCTGGGATCAAATTCAGGCAGTTCAATCGCGATGTTGATTGGCGTAACAGGGTAGGCGCCTACCAGATGCACTTCGGTATGGTTAACCTGTTCTGCAAGCTGTAGCGTCTCTTTGACCAGTTTTTCATTGAGCGCGTTGTGATAAGCCTCTTCACTGGCGAGGTTTACTGCAACCAGTGCTTTACCCCCTTCAGGCCATGGTTGGTCTTTCACCATCCATACCGGACTTGGACATTTACGCAATAAATGCCAGTCGGTTGGCGTAAATATTACGGCTTCGAGGCGGTCGTGTTGGTGCGCCATCTTGAGGACCAGGTCATGCTTGGCGCTGATGACTTCCTGGATAATGGCTTCAAAGGGTCGGTTATGCCAGACCACTTTAATCTCCAGAGGGATCCCTGCTTCGATATAGTATTTCGCTTGTTCACGTATCCATGCAGTTCGCTGGCTGATAACCCCCTGACGCATTGCCGTACGCTCATCGGGCGACAGCAGGGTAGTCATCTCATAGGAAAAGTCATAGATCGGCAAAAAGGCTTTAATTTTGCCACCAATCCGTTGATGCAAATAAACAGCTCGCCGTAATGCTGGTTGATCGTCCTGGTTCGGGTCGATGACGACCAGCATATTTTTATACATAGCCATACAGGGTCTCCTTACAACTGTCATCGCAGTTTGTAACTAAAAGAGTAACCCAATAATGTGGTTTGAAACAGGGAATAACCTCCTGCCAGATCAATAAATCGGGATAATTTAGCGATTTGACAGAAGGATAACAGAGATGCTTGCGGAAAGATTACGCAACGTTACGCGTATGGCCAGCAAGAACTGCCAGCGCGTCGCTATTCTCAATAGTGATGTATTTGCCTTTCACCGCCAGCATACCGCTTTTCTGGAAACGACCCAGCAGGCGGCTGATGGTTTCAACCGTCAGACCGAGGTAGTTACCGATGTCGCCACGGGTCATGGTCAGGCGGAATTCACGAGGCGAGAATCCACGCTGGGCAAAGCGACGAGACAAATTGTAGATAAAGGCCGCCAGGCGCTCTTCAGCGTTTTTCTTCGACAACAACAGGATCATATCCTGGTCGCCTTTGATTTCGCCACTCATCAGACGCATCATCTGCTGACGCAGATTTGGCATTTTGCCGGACAGGTCATCAAGGGTTTCGAAAGGAATTTCGCATACCATCGAGGTTTCCAGCGCCTGAGCAAAGCTCGGGTGATGTCCGCTGCCAATCGCGTCAAAACCGACCAGATCGCCCGCCAGATGGAAGCCAGTAATCTGCTCATCGCCTTGTTCGGTAATGGTATAGCTTTTAATCGTTCCGGAGCGGATAGCATAGAGTGATTTAAGCTCATCACCTGCTTTAAAGAGCGTCTGCCCCTTTTGGATAGGCTTTTTGCGCTCGATGATGTTATCGAGCTGGTCAAGCTCATGCTCGTTAAGTGTGAACGGGATGCAAAGCTGGCTGATGCTGCAATCCTGGCAATGGATAGCACAACCGCCAGACTGAATGCGCCGTATAATTCGCTTTTCCGGGATCATAGGTCTGCTCAAGCCGTAATTGATATTTGTCAATTTTAACATCTTTTTGGTGAGCACGTAAGCCTGAGCTACTCCCAAGAGAGAATAATTCAGGCATAACTGGAGTGAATATTTGTATCTGCTTGATTAGCCACAATTAATTTGGGGTCGCATTATGCGGAAGTGTGATGGATAAGGCATTAATTGCCTGGAGTCTAGAGTAGCAAATAACCTTCGTGGCGCAATAACCACTCTTTTCGTTGTACGCCACCGGCATATCCGGTCATGGTGCCGTTACGTCCAATGACGCGATGACAGGGGACCACAATGCTTACTGGATTGGAGCCATTAGCTGCGCCGACGGCTCTTGCAGCACCGGGGCGACCCAACTTTTCGGCCAGTTGACCATAATGCATGACCTGCCCGCAGGGGATAGTGCGTAACGCTTGCCAGACTTCACGCTGGAAAGGCGTCCCTGCGGTTGCCGTTTCAAGCGTGTCAATGATGCTGAGGTTTCCGGCAAAATACTCAGCGAGTTTGTCGCTTAATCCACCTGGGTTTTTGGCGGTAATGCGCTGATAACCTTCTGTGCGGTAATGAATATCAAGCAATTGTTCCATGCGATCGCTGTGCTGATCCCATTCCACTGCACGCAGGCGAAATTGCTCATCACAAATAACCCACAGCGGGCCCAGCGGCGTGTCGATGGTGTCTTCCAGTAAGTTAAGCATCCGTTTCTCTCATTACAGCATTCAGGCGAGGCTACACATTATCACGCCAGTGACCGTCGCAGCTATACCTCTAAAAATGGATATCAACTTGTCGTGAGTAGATCGGTTCAGCGCGACGGATCCGGTTAATTATTGGAAATAACCGTAAAGCGTTACCGGTATAGTTGTCGGTATAATAGTGCGCGGTTATGATAATGCCCGTCGCAATACGCTGGAGGATGAAACATGAACCTTGATGATGCATCGTTGTTTCTTGACGCTATGGGGGATGTTCAACCGCTGAAAAGCCATACCGATGTACACTGGCAGCCCATGCGCAATCTTCGCACTCCGGCGCGTATCGATACGCTTCAACTGGATAATTTTCTCTCGACGGGATTTCTCGATATTGTCCCGTTAAGTGTGCCGCTCGAGTTTCGTCGCGAAGGTTTACAGAACGGTGTGACTGACAAGCTGCGAAACGGAAAATACCCGCAGCAGGCGAGTCTTAATCTTATTCGCCAACCTGTTGAAACATGTCGTCAGATGCTCTTTAGCTTTATTCTGCAGGCGCAGCAAGAAGGGTTGCGTAACGTGCTGGTGATACACGGCAAGGGACGTGACGATAATTCTCATGCCAATATTATTCGCAGCTACGTAGCGCGCTGGTTGACGGAATTTGACGACGTGCAAGCATACTGCGCCGCACTGCCGCATCACGGCGGCAGCGGGGCATGCTATGTGGCATTGCGTAAAACCGCGCAGGCAAAACAGGATAACTGGGAGCGTCACGCTAAACGTAGTCGCTGAACGACGTAAACATCAGGCGGCCAGCACTCTGTTCCTGCCTTCGTTCTTGGCTTTGTACAACGCGTCGTCAACACGTTTGAATAACTCATCGATACTTTCATTTGTTTCGTGCCGTGCTACACCAATGCTGACGGTAAAGCGGGGAAGGCCAGGGAGAGTCACCTTTGCCACTGTCGCACGGATCACTTCTGCTAGGTTGAGAGCGACATCCAGCGACGTTCGCGGCAGGAGCAGCACAAATTCTTCACCACCCCAGCGAAAAATAAGATCGTCTTTTCGCGCACAGGATTCCAGGGTGCGTGCCAGAGCACAAAGCACTTCGTCGCCTTTTAAATGGCCAAACAGATCGTTAATGCTTTTAAAGCGATCCGTATCGATCAACAACAGGCTGTAGTCCTGCGTCAATGATATCGCATGCGTCTGTTCCGGCTCGGTTACCTGATAAAAATGTCGGCGGTTAAGTAATCCCGTTAAAACATCTCGCAGGGCCGCACGCTCCAGCTCCTGTTCCAGCCGCTTTTGTTCGGTAATGTCATGAATAATGCACAACATCAGTTTATTACCGTAAATTTCGATCGGTCCGGCGTAGGTTTGCACATGACGGGAAGTCCCATCAGCCAGTTTATGGACAAAATGCAAAGGTTTATGGCCGCCGGGCAGATGGGCGATTTCATGCATCACCGGAAGTATATGGCGGCCCAGCATATTGATTTCCCATGTATGTTTCTGACACATCACATCATGAGTGTATCCATAAAAATTGAGCGCACTGAGGTTTGCATCCACGATCAACCCATCGCGGGACGGATCAATAAGTAACATTGGCGCGGAATTAGTCTGGAAGAAGCGCGCATAAAATCCCTGTTTTTTCCGCTGATAGGTTGCTGAACGGCTCGCTTTCAGACCCTGTGCAGCAGGCGTCTCAATGCCTTCGAAAAGGATGACTTCACCCATGCCAGGCAGGGGTTTAATGGAAAGGCGACTTGCCATCGCAATCTCTTCACCGTCGCGGTAAACCGTGAGAATTTCCACTACATGGTGATGATTTCGCAAGTCGCTGAGATACATGGTTAAGTCATTTTGAGCATGCGTTGAAAATGTTCCCTTGCGGAGCGGGGAAAAACAGAGACCCTGCATTAGCTCCCGTGCAACGTTATTAGCGAACACCAGCTCTTCGGTATGTGGCAAAACAATCCACACCGGAAAGGTTAATAAATCCAGTGAATGCAGCTCGGTTGTGCTCATCGATAATCCCGTTATCTTTATCTGCTGTGTTGCCTGTTAAATGGCGAATATTTTTAGATATTACGTCTCACAATGTTATTGATTGCCGGTGAGACAAGGGGTGTACAACTGGCTTTTGCTTGATACTGTTTTCTTGTTGTATCAGTTCATGAATCTTATGTGCTGGCAGCGGTTTTGCAAACAAGAAACCTTGCAGCATGCTACACCCCATCTGAGAAAGGAGTATTTCCTGTTCCTGGGTTTCTATTCCTTCTGCCACCACACGCATATTCATGGAGTGAGCTATGTCAATAATGGTAGACACAATTTTTGTGTTTTTGCTGTTCTCGCTGATATCTTTGACAAATATCCTGTCAATTTTTAATTCGCGCGCCGGAAGAGACTTCAGCATCAATATATTTGAATAACCTGTACCGAAATCATCAATAGATACGGTGATCCCCAAAGCAGAAAAAGCATTCAGGACTTCCACACTGCGTTTCAAATTTTTAAGGGCGGTGCTTTCAGTGAGTTCCAGCGTGAGGCAAGCAGGTGACAGTTGATACTGCGCCAGGGCGTTACAAACAACATCAATAATATCATGCTGTTCAAACTGGGCGGGTGAGAGGTTAACGGCGAGCGTCCATTCTGTATTTCCCTGTAATTTCCATTGATGCAACTGCAGGCATGCCTGCTGGATAACCCATTTCCCAACGGGAATAATCAGGCCCGTATCTTCCAACGCAGAAAGAAATTCGGCTGGCAGCAGCATGCCGCGTTCCGGATGATGCCAGCGTAATAATGCTTCAAAACCGGTCAGGAAATGATCTCCAGCGGTATATTTAGGCTGATACCATAGCTCAAACTGGTTGCGTTCAAGTGCTTGCGACAATTCTTGTAAAAATGTCGGCGGTGTATCCGCGATAGCTTCCATTTCCGGATGATAAATAGCCCAGCCGTTTCTGCCCGCCTGTTTGACATGATACATCGCCATATCGGCCTTCACTTTTAGCTCATGCAGCGTTGAGCCATGCTCAGGGTAAATACTGCTCCCCGCACTTAACGAAACCCGAATGGTATGTCCGAACAAGGTAAAGGGTTCACCGATCACATCGGCAATCCGCGTCAGCAGGGCGGAGATATCCTGCTGGTTGCAGTCTGGAATCAGCAGGATAAATTCATCGCCCCCCAGTCTTGCCAGCGTCATTGAGTCATCAAGGCAAGTGAAGATTCGCTGTGTACTGGCTATCAGTAGCTGATCGCCAATGTGATGTCCCCAGGTATCGTTAACGACTTTAAAACGATCGAGGTCGATAAATACCAACGCGAAATGCTGCTGATGCAGTTTAGAATGCCGCAGGCAGGCCAGTAAGCAGGTGTCTATTTGCGTACGATTAGCGAGACCGGTCAGCGCGTCGAAGTGAACCTGATGCTCAAGCTGGCAGTTCAACTGATGCAGATTGTCAGCCAGTCGGGAGGTACGGAGTTGCGAATCCACCATCGAAACCACCAGCATGATCCCCAAAATAACAAGCGTGACGGCGCAGACCCAGATAGAAAGTTCCAGCGTGCTGAGACCATCGTGCGCAGTGTGTCCAAAATGGGTGAACGTAGCTGCTCCCATACCGGTGTAATGCATAGAGGCTATTGCCAGCGCCATAATAAAGGCAGCAATAAGCCGATTTATTAGCGCTCGACGGCTATTTTGGCGTAAGTGAAAGGCCAGCCACAAACCCACGCCAGACGCAGCGACGGCAATAATCACGGAGAGCAGGATCAGCGAGCGATCCCAGGTTATAGCCACATGTTCGATAACGGCATACATACCAACGTAGTGCATTGTAACAACACCGGCACTTAATATGCTGGTAGCAATGAGCAGGCGTTTTGTTGATAGCGTATTACCAGAAATGGCGATATTGATGGCGACTGTCGCAGAAATGAGCGCAATAAAGAACGAAAACGCGGTGAGGGATAAATGGTAATTTATTGGCATACTCATTTTCATGGCCAGCATACCGATAAAATGCATCGACCAGATCCCCATACCCAGCGTAGCGCCGCCAGAGAGTCGCCAGAAGGTAGATTCACGTCTGCTGGAAATTGCCACTTTGCCCGCACTGTCGAGGGCAATAAAGGAGGCAATAAACGCGACAATAAAGGAAATCCCAATCAATACAGGGTCCCACGACACGTGCAACATCTTACTACCTATCAAAAAAAAGACGTGATGATAAATTTAGCAGGTTTTGTCCAGTTAACCTGATAAAACCTGGGATGTTCTTGTGTTTTTACAATGACTATTAGAGGGAAGGGGCAAACATCGAAAATGATAGACCTTTACTTATACAAATATTCATAAGATTTATAATTCTGTGCATTTTATGCACACGACGTGCTTGTCATCACAATAATCTAACGACAAGCGACAGTCTCATCCTTTGTAGGATAAAACACCTGGTTAATGTAAATTAATAGTGTGATTACCTGTCTTAAGTGAAAGGATTGCAGACTCTCATTGAAAGTTCGTCTTTCGTCTCCGCGTTATGGAAATTTGCATTGCAGATGCTATAAAAAATAATATCCACGTTATTTCTTAGCGCACAGGACTAAAATGTTAAATGATATTAGCGTCAGAACCTTTATTATTTTATTTCTGCTCATTACGGCGGTCGCTCTCAATGTTTTTGAAATAATATTTTCCGCTCCCCCGGTAATTATCATTGGAACTAATTTGGTCAGTTTTACTTCTATATTATGTTTGTGGTGGTACATGACGAAATATTTAGTCGTGCCAATTAATACGGTTAAAAGAAGCATTGAGGAGGTAACCTCCGGGAATCTGGCGATTAGTATTCCAGAGTTTGGCAATAACTGTGCGGGAAGATTAATACCGGGCATTAATAGTTTATCAAGTAATATTTCAACACTCGTTAATGAGATCAGAACATCTTCGCAAACGGCGATGGCGCTCTCTGAACAGCTCGCGGAACGCAGCGCTGAGTTATCGGTAAAAACAGAGCAGCAATCCGGAGCATTAATGCAAACGGCTGCCAACATGGATGAAATAGCGGTCAGCACGCGTAACAATGCAGAGAATACGCAAATGGCGAGTGCTAAGGCCAATATTGCAACACTATCTGCCCGGCAGGGCGGTGATTTAATGGTGCAGGTCGCAACCAATATGCAGTCGATCACCGAGTGCGCCCAGCAGATGACAGAAATTATTACCCTGATAGATGGTATTGCATTCCAGACAAATATTCTGGCATTGAATGCCGCCGTAGAAGCGGCGAGAGCGGGAGAGCATGGTAAAGGTTTTTCCGTGGTGGCCGGAGAGGTACGAATGCTCGCGCACCGTAGCGCAGATGCCGCTAAGAATATTAAACATCTGATTGCCCAAACTCATGAAAACGTTCAGCAAGGCGCGGCTATTGTGCGTGAAGCTGAAAAAAATATGCAGGATATTGTTGGTGGCGCCGGGCAATTAAACCAACTGATGGGCGAGATATTAACCACTACGCAGGAGCAGGAGAAAGGGATCATCAGTATTACTCATGCGCTCGCGGAACTGGAAAACGTTACCCAGAGTAACGCCATTATGGTGGATGAACTGTCTGACTCTTCGGATATTCTGAAAAATCAAGTGACTGACCTCCAGTCGCGAACGCACAAGTTTCGTTTAAGTCACGCTTTTGAATCTGAGAGACGCCAGCGGGCTTAACAGGGTGCCTCGCAACAAGCGCCACATTTGTCGGCGCTTTTTTTGTTATCAGATACTTTTATGAGTCATTTCAGCACAATGGGACAATGAGATATTGCTTAACATATTCTGACGGCTAGACTAACGAAAAAAGCTGAATGTTTGTGGAGGCGCTGTGGAAGCCATTAAGGGAACGGATGTTAATGTGCCGGATGCCGTGTTTGCCTGGCTGTTGGATGGGCGTGGTGGGGTGAAACCACTGGAAGATAACGATGTTATCGACACTCAGCATCCCTGCTGGCTGCATCTTAATTATACTCATCCTGAAAGTGCGCAATGGCTGGCGACAACGCCCTTACTTCCCAATAACGTGCGTGATGCGCTGGCGGGTGAAAGCACGCGCCCGCGTGTCAGCAGGGTAGGAGAAGGTACGTTAATCACGCTGCGCTGTATCAACGGCAGCACCGACGAGCGGCCTGACCAACTGGTAGCGATGCGTTTATATATGGATGAACGTCTGATTGTCTCAACGCGTCAGCGCAAAGTGCTGGCACTGGATGATGTGGTCAGCGACCTCCAGGAAGGTACAGGGCCGGCTGATTGTGGCGGTTGGCTGGTGGATGTTTGTGATGCGCTGACCGATCATGCCAGCGAATTTATCGAACAGTTGCACGACAAAATTATCGATCTGGAAGATAACCTGCTCGATCAGCAGATCCCGCCGCGTGGCTTCCTGGCATTACTGCGTAAGCAGTTAATTGTGATGCGCCGTTATATGGCGCCACAGCGTGATGTCTATGCCCGCCTGGCGAGCGAAAGGTTGTCCTGGATGACTGACGACCATCGGCGACGGATGCAGGATATCGCTGACAGGCTGGGGAGAGGGCTGGATGAAATCGATGCCTGTATTGCCAGGACCGGTATCATGGCGGATGAAATTGCGCAGGTGATGCAGGAGTCTCTGGCTCGTCGAACGTATACAATGTCATTGATGGCAATGGTTTTTCTTCCCAGCACATTCTTAACCGGGCTTTTCGGCGTTAACCTCGGCGGTATCCCCGGCGGTGGTTGGCAGTTCGGTTTCTCACTTTTTTGTATTCTGTTAGTGGTCCTGATTGGTGGTGTTACTTTATGGTTGCATCGTAGTAAATGGTTGTAACAACAACGTTTTTTAGTGACTTTTGCGCATGAAAACGTCCTGAATTTTGAGCGAGGTCAATAAACCATCTACCTATTCGGGGCAATATCTCTCTCGCAGGTGAATGCAACGTCAAGCGATGGGCGTTGCGCTCCATATTGTCTTACTTCCTTTTTTGAATTACTGCATAGCACAATTGATTCGTACGACGCCGGCTTAGATTAGTCGGCTTTTTTTTGCCTGCAGGAAATCAGCGTCTACCCTAAAAGAGTCAACCTGAATGACTGGAGGAGTATATGACCTGTCTGATTGCAACTGCGCACACGGATTCGCTCCCGACTGACCCGGTTCCCATTCCCGATCCCATTCCTCGTCCGCAGCCAATGCCGGATCCGCCGCCGGATGAAGAACCTATTAAATTGTCGCATCGTAGGCGCAGATCTGCGAGGATACGCGCCTGCTGAATGTGAGTTTTTACCGCGAGATTAAATTGTGACTGCTTTTTCAACCCTGAATGTTTTACCTGCTGCCCAACTCGAGAACCTTAACGAGCTGGGTTATCTTGAAATGACGCCTGTTCAGGCTGCCGCATTACCGGCAATCCTGGCGGGGAAAGATGTTCGCGTGCAGGCTAAAACCGGCAGTGGCAAAACGGCGGCCTTTGGTCTCGGGTTATTACAGCACATTGATGCTGCGCTGTTTCAGACGCAGTCACTGGTGCTGTGCCCAACCCGAGAGCTTGCCGACCAGGTGGCGGGTGAACTGCGTCGTTTAGCGCGCTTTCTGCCAAACACCAAGATCTTAACGCTATGCGGTGGGCAGCACTTTGGTGCACAACGTGACTCTCTGCAGCATGCACCTCATATTATTGTCGCCACGCCGGGGCGTTTACTCGACCACCTGCAAAAAGGCACCGTTTCTCTGGAAGCCCTGAATACGCTGGTTATGGATGAAGCCGACCGCATGCTGGATATGGGCTTTAGCGATGCGATTGATGATGTCATTCGCTTTGCACCAGCTTCTCGCCAGACCTTGCTGTTTTCTGCGACCTGGCCGGAAGCCATTGCCGCCATCAGTGGCCGGGTGCAACAAAATCCATTAACCATTGAAATTGATACGGTCGATGCGTTACCGGCGATTGAACAGCAGTTTTTCGAAACCTCCAGCCACGGAAAAATTCCGCTGCTGCAAAAATTGCTCAGCCAGCACCAGCCTGCTTCATGCGTCGTTTTTTGCAACACCAAAAAAGACTGTCAGGCCGTGTGTGACGCATTGAATGCGGCGGGGCAAAGCGCACTTTCACTGCATGGCGATCTTGAACAGCGCGATCGCGACCAGACGCTGGTGCGTTTTGCCAACGGCAGCGCACGCGTTCTGGTTGCTACCGATGTGGCCGCACGTGGCCTGGATATTAAATCACTCGAACTGGTAGTTAATTTCGAACTGGCGTGGGATCCGGAGGTTCATGTCCATCGTATCGGACGTACCGCGCGAGCCGGTAACAGCGGTCTGGCGATTAGTTTCTGTGCGCCGGAAGAAGCGCAGCGTGCCAATATTCTTTCTGAAATGCTGCAATTGAAGCTGAACTGGCTGCCAGCGCCAGCTAACGTGTCCATCCTGCCGCTGGAAGCAGAGATGGCGACGTTATGCATTGATGGTGGCAAAAAGGCTAAAATGCGTCCTGGTGATGTTCTGGGGGCTCTGACCGGTGATATTGGCCTGGATGGCGCCGATATCGGCAAAATTGCCGTTCATCCGGCACACGTCTATGTCGCCGTTCGCCAGAACATAGCGCACAAGGCGTGGAAACAATTGCAAAACGGTAAGATTAAAGGCAAGACTTGCCGAGTTCGTTTATTGAAATAAATACCCATTGGAGTGCCTGATGGTGCTCCGCTTACCAGGCCTACAACGGGTATATGCTCGTTGTAGGCCTGATAAGACGTTTACAAAATCGCCTTACTTCACTTCCACCACGTTCAGGCGTAACTCATCCAGTTGAGCATCATCTTCCTCTGGCTGCCAGCCCGCAGGCTGTAGCGGGATCTCTTCACGATCGAACGCTAAATCACCGCCGTCCACAACCTCTGAACCGTGCTTAATGCCTTTAAAATCGAACAGATTGATATCGCTCAGATGTGAAGGCACAACGTTCTGCATCGCACTGAACATGGTTTCAATCCGACCTGGATAGCGTTTGTCCCAGTCACGCAGCATGTCAGCAATGACCTGACGCTGCAGGTTAGGCTGTGAGCCGCACAGATTGCACGGAATAATCGGGAAACCTTTCGCTTCGGAGAAGCGCTCGATATCTTTCTCACGACAGTAAGCCAGCGGACGGATCACGATGTGCTTACCGTCATCACTCATCAGCTTCGGCGGCATACCTTTCATTTTTCCGCCGTAGAACATGTTTAAAAACAGCGTTTGCAGGATGTCGTCGCGATGGTGGCCGAGCGCAATCTTGGTGGCACCTAACTCGGTTGCCGTACGGTACAGAATGCCGCGACGCAGGCGAGAGCAGAGCGAGCAGGTCGTTTTGCCTTCAGGGATTTTGTCTTTGACGATCCCGTAAGTGTTTTCTTCAACAATCTTGTACTCAACGCCCAGCTGTTCCAGATACTCCGGCAGAATGTGCTCTGGGAAGCCGGGTTGTTTTTGATCGAGGTTAACCGCAACCAAGGAAAAACTGATCGGGGCGCTTTGCTGCAAATTACGCAGGATCTCCAGCATGGTATAGCTGTCTTTCCCGCCGGAAAGACACACCATAATGCGATCGCCGTCTTCGATCATATTGAAGTCGGCAATGGCTTCGCCCACGTTACGACGCAGACGTTTTTGCAATTTGTTCAGGTTGTATTGTTCTTTCTTGCTAATATCTTGATTTTGCGACATTTAATAGAGGCTCAATTCATAGTGTGGCATCAGAAGAGTATGCATCACGCCGGATAGTCCGGCAAAAGAAGTCTGATATAAAAACTGTGGCGTGTATGGTACGGATAAGCGGGAAAAATGTCAGCACATTTAGGACAGGAATCGTGGGGTATAAGTGGTAGAAACAAAAAGCCCGCAGCGATGTGCGGGCCTGAAAGCTTAGCGGACTACCAGTACCGAACACTCCGCATGACGCACTACTGCTGCGGCGTTAGAGCCCAGCAGGTAGGTGGTGATGTCAGGTCGGTGTGAGGCAATAATGACCATATCAGCCGGTAATTTTTTGGCGATCTCCAGAATCTTATCTTTCGGCGCACCTTCTGCGACATGAATGTGCACTCTGTCCGTTGGGATATTGAACTTCTTGATAATCTCTTCCAGTTGAGATTTTGCTTCGGCTTTCAGATCGTCCATGGCCGGTAACTCTGCCGAGTAGGCCAGTCCCAGAGAAGCGTAGTAGGGCAGTGACGGAATTACGGTCAGAAAATGGACCTGCGCATCGTCAATTTTGGCCTCTGCTTCAACATGGGCAATAACGCGTTGAGTTAATTCTGAGTCTGAAATATCGATGGGTACAAGAATCGTTCTGTTCATAAAACCTCCTGTTTAAGTATCCACCTAAAGCTTACCGCGTAATGGCACTTTATGTACAATGACAAAGATCACATTTTGGCATCACTTTATTTTGATTTCAGGAAACTTGCCTTTTATTACGCCGTCGTAAAATCGACCTTTCGAGACCACGCTCAGGAAATCACGAAAAATACGGGCAGGGACAGGCTGATATTGCAGGGTAGCCAATTGGTGAAAGCGAATTTCCAGCGTGTGAGAGGATTCGTCATAGCCGACGGATGCAATACGGGATGATTTTACAGGATGATGATTCATTGCAGGTATCCTCTACTACAGGTCTTAATGCAAGATATCATCTATCAGAGAGATGTTTTAACGCAACAGATATAATGTTTTGATCTGGATAAAACAGAATTGTTAGAACATAAAGAGAGCCCGCTGTTGCCAGCGGGCTGACGGATTAGAACTGGTAAACCAGACCTAATGCAACTACGTCATCAGTAGAGATGTTGTTACGAGTGTAGAAGCTGTCGTCTTCGTCCAGCAGGTTGATTTTGTAATCAACATAGGTGGACATGTTTTTGTTGAAGTAGTAGGTAGCGCCGATATCAGCATATTTAACCAGGTCTTTGTCACCGTCGGTAGCGTTCAGGTCTTTACCTTTAGACATCAGGAAAGACACAGCCGGACGCAGACCGAAGTCGAACTGGTACTGTGCAGTGACTTCGAAGTTCTGGGTTTTGTTGGCTACGCCGCTGTCGCCGTACGGAGTCATGTTACGGGTTTCGGAGTACATGGTTGCCAGATAGATGTTGTTGGCATCGTATTTCAGGCCGGTAGTCCATGCGTCAGCGGTATCACCGCCAGCAACGTTGCCGCCAGCTTTACCTGCGTTAACCTGCTCGTTAGTACGGTCAGAAGTAGAGTATGCCGCACCGAAGCTCACGCCCATACCCAGATCGTAGGTAGAGGAGATACCGAAGCCGTCGCCGTTAGAGTTCTGAACGTTACGGTCGCCGCCGTTACCGTTACCGGTACCTTCCTGCTCATCACCCGCTTGTTCGTTTGCGCCCTGATACTGCAGTGCAAAGTTCAGACCGTTTACCAGACCGAAGAAATCGGTGTTACGGTAAGTTGCTACGCCGTTAGCACGGCCGGTCATAAAGTTATCAGCATAGGTGTAGGAGTCACCGCCGAACTCAGGCAGCATATCGGTCCAGCCTTCTACGTCGTACAGTACGCCGTAGTTACGGCCGTAGTCGAATGAGCCGTAGTCGCCGAATTTCAGACCGGCAAAGGCCAGACGAGTGAAATTATTGTTGCGGTTGCCTTCAGTGGTGTTGGCATTGACCTGATATTCCCACTGACCGTAACCGGTGAGCATATCGTTGATCTGAGTTTCACCTTTGAAGCCGCCACGAACATAAGTCTGATCGCCATCTTTGTTGGCATCATCAGAGAAATAACGCAGGCCGTCTACTTTACCGTAGAGATCTAATTTGTTGCCGTCTTTATTATAAACTTCAGCAGCGTGAGCAGCGCCTGCAGCCAGCAGGGCAGGAATTATGAGAGCCAGTACTTTTCTGTTCATTGAAATAATCCTTTAGTTTTTTTATTAACCTGTGACTACCCATGTAGGGAGTAAAAGCATGCTAAAGGAGAAGTTCCGTAAAGAGATAAATATGAATTGTTACGCCTTAAGTAAAACCTTAAATAAATAATTCTACGGAAATGATGATAATTGCGATGAATGTGTTGCGTGAAAATATATAAAATAAAAATTATACAATTGAATTTTGTTGGGCTATTCTGCGCGTGTTATATGCCTTTATTGTCACGTTTTATTTTTCGTTGGTATATTGATGGTAATTATTAATTAGCCAGCGAATAAATTGACAAGCCCGAACAACTGTTCGGGCTTTTTTTTTGGTTCCAGGCAAATACTGAGATAAATGTATTACTCGGCACCGCTCTTTTCTGCTTTACCTGCCAGTTGGGCCAGGAAGTCGTAGCGTTTTTGCAGATCGGCGGCGGCGTCTTTCCACAACTGCTCAGCAACTTCTGGCTGTTGGGCATTCAGGCGGCGGAAGCGCTGTTCGTTAAGCAATGTTTCGGCCAGCGCGTCTGACGGTGGGCGAGAGTCCAGCGCCAGCGGCAATTTACCTTCATCTGCACGACGCGGATCAAAGCGGTACAGCGGCCAGAATCCGGTCGCCGTCAGCTGGCGCATCTGATCGTGGCTTAGCGCGAGATCATAACCGTGCTCCTCACATGGGCTATAGGCGATAATCAGCGACGGACCCGGATAGGCTTCTGCTTCCTGAATCGCTTTCACCGTCTGGTTCAACTGTGCGCCCAGAGAGATCTGTGCAACATACACGTGCCCGTACATCATCATACTGACGCCAAGATCTTTACGCGCCTTGCGCTTGCCGTGTTCGCCAAATTTGGTGACAGCCCCGAGCGGTGTGGCTTTCGACGCTTGTCCACCCGTGTTGGAGTAACATTGAGTATCCAGCACCAGAATATTGACGTTCTCGGTCAGACTCAGGACGTGATCCAGACCGCCAAAACCAATATCGTAAGCCCAGCCGTCGCCGCCAATCAGCCAGATGGATTTCTCGACCAACGCGTCGGCATCGGTTAACAGCTGCTGTGCGCCTTCGACATCTTTCAGGTGCTGGCGCAGCGCGGCAACTTGTTCACGGCGTACTTCTGGCGTCGCTTCAGCGTGCAGGGCGTCATTCAGTTCAGCCGGAATGTTATCGGCAAACTGTTCCAATAAACGCATAACGCGCACACGGTGCTGATCTACCGTCAGACGGAAGCCCAGACCGAACTCGGCGTTATCCTCAAACAGTGAGTTTGCCCACGCGGGCCCACGACCGTTAGCGTCGGTGGTATACGGCGTTGAGGGCAGGTTACCGCCATAAATCGATGAACAGCCGGTCGCATTGGCGATCAGCATGCGGTCGCCGTACAGTTGCGTAAGCAGCTTGATATACGGCGTTTCACCACAGCCCGAGCAGGCGCCGGAATATTCAAACAGCGGCGTTATCAACTGTGAGGTACGAATATCAATGCGTTCCAGTTTAGTGCGGTCTATTTCCGGCAGATTGAGGAAGAAGTCGTAGTTAACTTTTTCTTCTTCAACATGCTCAAGGCGCGACATCATATTGATGGCCTTGATCTCCGGATTCTGCCTGTCTTTCGCCGGGCACACTTCGACGCACAGATTACAACCGGTGCAATCCTCAGGCGCAACCTGCAGGACATATTTCTGACCGCGCATATCGCGTGATTTCACATCCAGAGAATGCAGGCTGGCAGGGGCGTTTTCCATCGCTTCTGGTGAAACCACTTTGGCGCGGATTGCCGAGTGCGGGCAAGCGGCAACGCAGTGGTTACACTGGGTACACAGCTCTTCCTTCCAGATGGGGATCTCTTCGGCGATATTGCGTTTTTCCCAACGCGTGGTGCCCATTGGCCAGGTGCCGTCTGGCGGCAGCGCGGATACGGGAAGAGCATCACCCAGACCGGCGAGCATTGCCGCGGTAACGGTTTTCACGAAATCCGGCGCGGCATCAGAAACCACCGGTGGGCGGTTAGCGCTGTGCGGGTCAACTGGCTGGAGTGCCACTTCGGCGACGGATTCACGCGCCAGAGCCAGCGCCTGCCAGTTACGTTCAACCAGATCCTGACCTTTACTGCTATAGCTTTTCGCAATCGCACCCTGCAATTCAACCAACGCGCTGTCGCCGGGTAAGATTTGCGTCAAATGGAAGAATGCCATTTGCATAACGGTGTTAATACGCGCTGCCAGACCGCATTCGCGAGCGATTTTGGCCGCATTAATCACGTAGAAACGGGCCTTCTTCTGATTCAGTACTGCCTGAACTTCCTGCGGCAAACGCGCCCAGACTTCATCCACGTTGTAAGGAGTATTAAGCAGGAAGATCCCGCCTGGTTTCAGGCGCTCGGCCATCTGATACTTATCGATAAATTGCAGTTGGTGACAGCCAACAAAATCGGCTTGTGAAACCAGATTCGCTGATCGAATAGGCTGCTCGCTGACGCGCAGGTGAGAAACCGTCAGACCGCCTGCTTTTTTCGAGTCATACACGAAATAACCCTGCGCATACCACGGCGTCGAGTTACCGATAATCTTGATATTATTTTTGGTGGCCGACACGCTGCCGTCACTGCCCAGACCGTAGAACAGCGCTTCGAGCTTCGCGGTACCGGGCAGGGTGTTTTCCGGTAGCGGTAGTGACAGGTTGGTGACATCATCATAGATACCAACCGTAAAGCGAGGTTTCGGCTTCGCGCTACTCAGCTCAGTAAAGACCGCCATGACGCAGTCCGGGCCAAACTCTTTGGAAGAAAGGCCATAACGCCCGCCAATTACGCGCGGTAGGGTTTCCCGCTCGCCGCAGTTAAAGGCTTCCGCCAGCGCGGTCATTACATCCAGATACAGCGGTTCTGCCTGGGCACCCGGCTCTTTAGTGCGATCCAGAACGGCGATGCTGCGTACGGTTTCCGGCAGGGCGCGCAGTAAATGTTTGGCAGAGAATGGGCGGAACAGCCGAACTTTCAGGACGCCAACTTTCTCTCCACGAGCAAGTAACTCTTCGACGACTTCTTCGCAGGTACCAATTGCAGAACCCATCAAGATAATGACACGTTCCGCCTGTGGATGACCGTAATACTCAAAGGGTTGATACTGGCGGCCCGTCGCCGCGGCGAAGTCGTTCATCGCCTGTTCGACGTTTTCGTAAACCGCGTTGTACCAGGGGTTTGTCGCTTCACGCGACTGGAAGTAGGTATCCGGGTTCGCAGATGTCCCGCGAATAACGGGATGTTCAGGGTTCAGCGCGCGGGCACGATGCGCATCAATTTCAGCTTGCGGCATCAGGCTGAGGATCGTGTCATCGGCCAGCGGCACAATTTTATTGATTTCATGCGATGTGCGGAAACCATCAAAGAAATGAATAAACGGAACCCGACTTTTCAGAGTGGCCATTTGTGAAATGAGCGCAAAGTCCTGTGCTTCCTGTACGCTGCTGGCACACAGCATCGCGCACCCTGTCTGGCGCACTGCCATTACGTCGGAATGGTCACCGAAGATAGACAGCGCATGAGTAGCAATGGTACGCGCGGCAACGTGCAGCACAAATGGCGTCAACTGACCGGCCAGTTTGTACAGCGTTGGGATCATCAGCAACAGGCCCTGCGATGAGGTAAACGACGTAGAGAGCGCACCGGTCTGCAATGCACCGTGAACGGTCGCGATTGCGCCGCCTTCTGACTGCATTTCTACGACGCGAGGGGTATCTCCCCAGACGTTTTTAAGCCCGTTTCCGGCCCAGGCATCTGCCTGTTCAGCCATCGTCGAACTGGGCGTAATCGGGTAGATGGCGATAACTTCGCTGGTACGAAATGCGACTGAAGCAACCGCACCATTACCGTCAATTGTGATCATACTGACACCCTTACATTGCGCAAAAAGAGGGACTCGCGTAACTGCGGCGAATCCTGTAGTTATCCTTCTATTTTAGCAAAAGCGCTAAAGACAGATTTTCGCTTTTGTGTCCTGGGAATAATCAGAATGAATGGTTTGATCAAAGGAGTAGCCAAAAAATTGCCAGAAAATGTAAACAGCACGCATAAATGCGCATTTTGCCTCTCGACGGCAATGTTTCCGCTGCCTATTATTTATGGCTGTGTCGTTTGGTTAATTTTCAGAGGGGAGTAAGATGCGCGCAGCGTTTTGGGTAGGGTGTGCCGCGTTATTATTATCGGCGTGCAGCAGTGAACCTGTTCAGCAGGCAACCGCCGCTCATGTCGCACCGGGGATGAAGGCCGCAATGTCCAGTTCTGGAGAGGCAAATTGCGCCATGATTGGAGGTTCGCTCTCCGTGGCACGCCAACTGGATGGTTCTGCCATCGGCATGTGTGCATTACCTAACGGCAAACGCTGTAGTGAGCAGTCGCTTGCCGCCGGAAGCTGTGGGAATTATTGAGCCACTGCTTTTACTACATTAAATCTGCCAGTTTAAACGTCAACGTTTGTTCTGCCGTAGCCAGTGTTAACTGGTCAGCAGTCAGATCAACCTGTGCGCCTTGCTTAAACATCTCGCTGACGATGCCGTCGAGCGCGTTAAGCTGTGGATCGGCGCACATCATGCGCGTCATTGCCATGTCTTTCACTTTTAATTCACCGTCGGACAGCTTGCCCTGACCATGGAACTGATTACACATTTTTCCCGACACCGTCATATTTTCACCGAAACTTAATTCAGGTGGGTTATTGGCGACGGTTACCGGCTTGCCATTGACGCTCTGCAAAACGAAGCGGTGATGCTGCAACTGTTCGCGATTGACGGACACTTTTCCATTGCTCACACAGCCAGCCATCAGCATGCTGAGCGCAATCAACGTGACAACTTTCTTCATTCTATTTCTCTGGGTTTGTGACGGGAATACATTCAATATAATAATGATACTGAGTGTTTTATCATCGGTGATTGTCTGAAAATGCTCCCCTGAATCCAGGGGAGCACGGAAATCAGAAGAGGGCGTTTGGACAGGTTTCGCCTTTGGAGATTTGTGCCAGATTCTGTAGCGTAGTCTCAGAAATGCTGGTTAACGCTTCGGCGGTCAGGAACGCCTGGTGCCCGGTAAACAACACGTTATGACAGGCCGACAGACGACGGAACACATCATCCTGAATCACGTCATTGGATTTATCTTCAAAGAACAGATCGCGTTCGTTTTCATACACGTCCATACCCAGAGAACCAATTTTCTGGTTTTTCAGCGCATCGATAGCGGCTTGCGAGTCGATCAATGCACCACGACTGGTGTTAATAACCATCACGCCGTTTTTCATTTGCTCAAAGGCTTCGTGATTGAGCAGATGATAATTCTCCGGTGTTAACGGGCAGTGCAGAGAGATGACATCGGACTCGGCAAATAGCGTTTTAAGATCGACATATTCAACGCCTAACTCCAGCGCAGCAGCGCTTGGGTAGGGATCAAACGCCAGCAGGCGCATACCAAAACCTTTCAGGATCCGCAGGGCCGCAATACCGATTTTACCGGTACCGATCACCCCAGCCGTTTTGCCATACATGGTAAAGCCGGTCAGCCCTTCAAGAGAGAAGTTGGCATCACGGGTACGCTGATAAGCGCGGTGAATGCGGCGATTCAGCGTCATCATCATGCCAATCGCATGCTCAGCGACGGCTTCCGGTGAATAGGCTGGCACACGTACGACCTGCATACCCAGCTCTTTTGCAGCGTCGAGATCGACGTTGTTGAACCCGGCGCAACGTAGCGCGATATATTTCACGCCATGCTTTTTCAGCTCTTCCAGAACAGGGCGGCTACCATCGTCGTTGACGAAAATGCACACGGCTTCGCAGCCATGGGCGGTTTTGGCTGTTTTTTCCGTCAGCAGAAAGTCAAAGAATTCAAGTTCAAAACCAAAAGCCTCGTTAACCTGCTGCAGATACTTCTTGTCGTACTGTTTTGTACTATAGATGGCGAGTTTCATAAGACTTTCTCCAGTGATTTTGACGTCACATTAATCCAATTCAAATTATTTTACAAAATATAAAAAGTTATTGATAGTCATAGACGTAATGAATAATTCCAACGTATATCTGGTTAGTGTGGGCAGATTACGCGTTTTCAACAACTGGAGAATTTTCATCCAGCTCATGCCGGTATAGACAACGTGGTTAAAAAGCCAGCCGAATCACATCCTGACAGCTACGCTTATACAGGTAGCAAATATCGGGAGGAGTCATGCTAACTCACTCTGAAGCAAAACGATGGGCCACCTTAATGCTGAAGGCGGCATTATGCGATGGTATGAAACCTGATGAGATTTCCCGGCAGGTACATCTGGTCTGCGATCATCATGGTAGGGAGTGCCTCGAAGAACTCATTGAAGAAATTCTGATAGAAGCTGGTCGTATAGGACCTAAACATAGCGATGGACAACTGAGGCCCCATTGAGTCTGAATCTTAATATCCCCGACGGCACGTGTAACAGCGTGCCTATAAAACGGTTATCTATCCTTAATGTGGGCATATCCAGTTAAACATGCCACAATACAGGCCTAAACCGGCTTAAATTTTTGCTAAATCAGGATATTAACTACCCATGAAGGGTAAATATAAAGCCGTTCTGGCACTCCTCTTATTATTGATTCTCGTGCCGCTGACGCTAGTGATGACGCTTGGCCTGTGGGTGCCTACGTTGGTGGGTATCTGGTTACCCGTTGGAACACGCATCGCGCTGGACGAGAGCCCGCGGCTGACACGGCATGGGTTACATATACCTGAACTCCGCTATCTGGTTGAAGATTGTCCGCTAGCGCGTATTACTCAGGCGGATCTGTCTCACCCCAGCCGCTGGTTGCTGAATGTCGGGACCATCGAGCTGGACTCAGCTTGCCTGGCCAAATTGCCACAGACAGAGCCGTCGCCAGTAGCGCCCAAAACGCTGGCTGAATGGCAGTCAATGCTGCCTAATACCTGGATTAACATCGACAAACTTATTCTCTCTCCATGGCAGGAATGGCAGGGAAAACTGTCACTCTCGCTCACTCCCTCCACTCAACAGCTGCGTTACCAGGGGGAAAAAGTTAAATTCCAGGGGCGTTTGCACGGGCAAAACCTCACAGTAACTGAGCTGGATGTTGCGGCATTTGAAGGCCAGCCGCCGGTAAGACTGGTCGGTGAATTCACTATGCCACTGGTGCCCGATGGACTGCCGGTAAGCGGTCATGCGGTTGCGACGTTAAGTTTGCCGCAAGAACCTACGCTTGTGGACGCCGAACTGGAGTGGCAACAAAACAGCGGACAACTGATCGTCATGGCGCGGGATAATGCCGATCCGCTGCTTGACCTTCCTTGGGAAATAACACGCCAGCAACTGACCATCAACGACGGACGCTGGAACTGGCCTTATCAGGGATTCCCGTTAAGTGGCCGGCTGGGCATGAAAGTTGAAAACTGGCAGGCAGGACTGGAAAACGCGGTGGTGAGTGGGCGTCTGAACGTTCTGACGCATGGCGACGCCGGTAAAGGAAATGCCGTATTAACGCTGGGGCCGGGTAAGCTTGGCATGGATAGTAGCGAGATGCCGCTACAGTTGACCGGTGAAGCGAAACAGGGCGATCTGATCTTCTACGCGAAATTACCCGCGAGACTCACCGGAAGTCTGAACGATCCGCAATTGGCTTTCGAGCCAGGGGCGCTGCTGCGCTCACGTGGGCGGGTGATTGATTCGCTGGATATTGACGAGATTCGCTGGCCGCTGGCAGGGGTAAAAGTCACGCAACGCGGTGTGGATGGGCGTCTGCAGGCTATTTTACGTGCGCATGAAAACCAGATGGGGGGCTTTGAACTGCATCTGGATGGCCTGGCAAATGATTTTCTTCCTGATGCTGGTCGTTGGCAGTGGCGATATTGGGGTGAAGGCAGCTTTACGCCGATGCATGCCCGTTGGGACGTAGCGGGTAAGGGGGAATGGCATGACAACACCCTGAAGCTATTTGATCTTTCCACCGGATTTGATCATCTGCAATACGGCACGATGAAGGTGGAAAACCCACGTCTGGTGATGGACGAACCGATAGTCTGGGTGCGGGATGCAACCAAACCGACATTTAGCGGCGCGCTGTCGCTGGACGCAGGGAACACCACCTTCACCGGGGGAAGCGTGTTACCACCATCGACGCTGAAGTTCAGCGTCGATGGTAGCGATCCGACAATCTTCCAGTTCAAAGGCCAGCTTCACGCTGGGGCGATTGGGCCCGTACAGTTGAATGGTCGTTGGGACGGTATCCGCCTGCGCGGACAGGCCTGGTGGCCAAAACAATCGCTCACCGTATTCCAACCTCTGATCCCACCTGACTGGAAAATGAAGCTACGAGAAGGTGAGCTGTATGCGCAGGTCGCGTTTTCGGCAGCCCCGGAGCAGGGCTTTGAAGCGGGCGGTCATGGAGTGTTAAAAGGCGGTAGCGCCTGGATGCCCGATAACCAAATCAACGGTGTCGATTTTGTATTGCCTTTCCGGTTTAGTGAAGGTGCATGGCAACTGGGTACGCGTGGACCTATTTCACTGCGTATTGCGGAAGTGGTGAATCAGGTGACGGTGAAAAATATCGCCGCCGATCTGCAGGGGGCGTACCCCTGGAGTGAAAACAACCCGTTACTGTTGAGCGATGTCAGCGCTGATCTGCTGGGGGGTAAAATCATCATGCAGCAACTGCGGATGCCGCAGCACGATCCGGCCTTATTGCGAGTGCAGAATATCTCTTCCAGCGAGCTTATCAGTGCGGTTAACCCCAAACAGTTCGCCATGTCTGGCCCGGTCAGTGGCGCGTTGCCATTATGGCTGGATAATGAAAAATGGATCATTAAAGACGGCTGGTTGACTAATCCAGGGCCGATGACGTTGCGTATTGATAAGGATACCGCTGATGCGGTCGTCAAAGATAACATGGCGGCGGGGGCGGCCATTAACTGGCTGCGTTATATGGAAATAAGCCATTCGTGGACGAAAATAAATCTGGATAACCTCGGTGTCTTAACCATGCAGTCAACCGTGACTGGCAATAGTCGGGTGGATGGCAAAGTAGGTACAGTTAATTTGAATTATACCCACGAGGAAAACGTCTTTACGCTATGGCGCAGCTTGCGTTTTGGCGACAATTTACAGGCATGGCTTGAACAAAATGCAGCGCTGCCGGAAACCCATTGCCCGGAAGACAAAGAATGTGAGGAACAACAATGAAAACGATAGCTGCCATGCTGGGTCTGCTGGCTTCATCTCTGCTGGTAGGGTGCACTCCCAGAATCGAAGTGGCTGCGCCAAAAGAGCCCATCACTATTAATATGAACGTCAAAATCGAGCATGAGATCCATATCAAAGTTGATAAAGACGTCGAAAGCTTATTGAAATCGCGCAGCGATTTGTTCTGAGGTCATGATGAGAAAACAGTTTGCAGTGGCGCTGATTGTCCTGAGTTTACTCAGTAGCAATGCGTGGGCATTGACCCTGAATGAAGCCAGAGCTCAGGGTCGAGTAGGGGAAACGCTCAATGGCTATCTGGTTGCATTGCAAACCGATGCCGAAACGCAGGCACTGGTGAGTGAAATTAATAAAGCGCGCAACGCCAGCTATCAACAAGTGGCAGAGAGCAATAATATTCCGCCAGATGAAGTAGCAAAAATGGCTGGGCAAAAGCTGGTTGCTCGCGCTAAACCGGGTGAATACGTCCAGGGTATAAATGGTAAGTGGTTGAAAAAACAATAGCGTATTTTTATTAACTCAATTTATTCAGTTACTCCCATAAAAAGTAATAGGCGGCAACGGTTAATTAATCCACTATATTTAAATCAACAAATTATCAAGGAGTGATGATGACGCTTTATCAGATAAAGCCCGCCTTTCAGGCGCTTTTGCGGCCTGTCATGTTCTGGTTACATAAAAAAGGCGTCACGGCAAATCACGTTACCCTTACCGCGATGGCGCTTTCTTTTGTGACCGGTGCAGTGCTGGTTATTTTCCCCCAACCTGAGTGTTTTGTTCTCCTTCCCATCGTGTTGTTTATACGGATGGCGCTCAATGCGCTGGACGGCATGCTGGCGCGGGAATGCAACCAACAATCGCGACTTGGGGCCATTCTCAATGAAAGCGGAGACATTCTTTCCGACATTGCGCTTTACCTGCCGTTTATGCTGCTCCCCGACAGTAACTTATTACTGGTTATGATGATGCTGTTCTGTGCGGTGATGACGGAGTTTTGCGGCGTGCTGGCACAAACGATTAATGGCGTCCGCAGCTATGCCGGACCGCTGGGTAAAAGCGACAGAGCGTTGGTATTTGGTGCGTGGGGTTTGGCACTGGCGCTGTGGCCACAGGTTGTGCAGTGGAACAATGTGCTTTGGGGTATTGCTACGCTCTTACTGCTATGGACGGTAATTAATCGCTGTAAAAGTGCATTGCGTAACGAGGTCGTGAAATGATGCTGTTAGAGAAGTCACTCGCGGTCATTTTTGCGCTGCTGTTGATTGCAACGGTGGTGAATGGATTACTGGTGTGGCGACGACCCGGTAAAGACTGGCGGGAACTGACGTTACGCATCCGCACCTGGTGGGTAATCATCGTCTTGTTTTCTTTGGCTATTTTAAGTCCACACTGGCTAGCGTTAACCTTTTTTGCGTTAGTGAGTTTTATGGCGCTAAAGGAGTTTTTGACGCTGGCACCGTCGCGTCAAACCGATCGCATGCCGCTGCTGTGGATGTTCATTGCTATTCCGATTAACTACTGGCTGATTGGCATCAACTGGTACGGCATGTTTGTCGTCTTTATCCCGGTCTATGCATTCTTATTCTTACCGGTTCGTATGGTGATTGCGGGTGATACGCAGGGCTTCTTACGTTTTGTCTCGCAGCATCACTGGAGCCTGATGACCACCGTATTTGCGTTCAGCCATGTCGCATTTTTGCTGGTGCTACCTGATGATGGCAAACAAACTGGCGCATTACTGGTGCTCTTCCTGGTGGGGTTAACGGAATTCAACGATATTGCGCAGTACCTGTGGGGCAAATCGATTGGGCGTATCAAGGTTATGCCTAAGGTCAGCCCTAACAAGACGCTGGCGGGACTGGTCGGCGGCGTGGTAACGACTACGCTGATGGCGGCAGTGCTTGGGCCAGTCATGACACCATTAAACTTACCGTTGTCGCTGCTGGCAGGTTTTATTATCGGCCTCAGCGGTTTTTGTGGCGATGTGGTGATGTCGGCAATAAAACGTGATATCGGCGTGAAGGATAGCGGAACACTGCTGCCAGGCCATGGTGGCATTCTTGATCGACTGGATTCACTGATCTTCACCGCTCCTGTTTTTTTCCATTTCATCCGCTACTTTTGCTACTAACTTATGATGAACTCAATTCTGCGAACGCTGTTTACGCTTTGCATTGTCTGGCCAGTGATATGGCTGTGGCTTGGGCTGCGTATCAGGCATCGGGAGCGTCTACCCACTCGCGGCCCGGCGATTATTGTCGCCAATCACAACAGCCATATGGACGTGTTTGCACTCCTTTCGCTCTTTCCGCTACGCCGCCAGGCGTCTATTCATCCTGTGGCTGCTGCTGATTATTTCCTGCGTAATAAGGTGATGGCCTGGTTTGCGCTGAATATACTCAACATTATTCCCATTTCGCGTAAGGGCGGAGAAACCAATCCACTGGCGCAGTGTGAACAGGCATTACGCGACGGCAAGATCCTGATCCTCTTCCCGGAAGGCACGCGCGGCGAGCCGGGAAAACTGTCACCACTTAAATCTGGGTTATGGCATCTGAGCCAGCGAGTGTCGGACGTGCCGATTATTCCCGTCTGGCTACGTGGGACGGAACACGTAATGGCGAAAGGGAATCGTATACCGCTGCCGTTGTTTATTGACGTCAATATTGGCAGATCATTGCGTTTTCATGATGATAAACACCGCTTCATGGACGAACTCAGGCAGCAGTTGTTGCTGCTACAGCAACAAACCACAGGAATGCAGCCACATGAATAATACACGAGTGCCAGACGAGCGACATTTTTTGACCAGCGATAACACCGTGCTGTTTTATCGTCACTGGCCTGCGCCTGCGCCGGGCATGACACCCAAAGTGATTGTTCTGTTCCATCGTGGACACGAACATTCCGGGCGGCTGCAGCATATTGTGGACGAACTGGCGATGCCGGACACCGTATTCTATGCCTGGGATGCACGTGGTCACGGACACTCGCCGGGCCAGCGTGGTTATAGCCCCTCGCTGGCGCGCTCGGTGCAGGATGTTGAAGAATTCGTACGTTTCGCCGCAGCAGACAGCCAGGCCGCAATGGAAGATGTGGTCGTCGTAGCCCAAAGCGTAGGCGCGGTACTGGCTGCAACCTGGGCACATGACTATGCGCCTGATATTCGTGGACTGGTGCTGGCGTCACCGGCTTTCAAAGTGAAATTGTATGTGCCGTTTGCCCGCCAGGGCTTAACGTTACTGCACCGGCTGCGTGGCCTGTTCTTCGTTAATTCTTATGTTAAAGGCAAATACCTGACGCACGATGTTGATCGCGTGGCCAGCTTTAACCTTGATACTCAGATCACCCGGGCCATTGCGGTAAACATCCTGTTGGATCTCTACAAAACGGCAGAGCGAATTGTCAGCGATGCCGCTGCCATTACGTTACCTGTACAGTTGCTGGTGTCCGCGGATGATTTCGTTGTGCATCGCCAGCCGCAGATTGATTTTTATCAACGTCTGAGAAACCCACTTAAAGAATTGCACGTGCTGCCGGGTTTTTACCACGACACGCTGGGCGAAAAAGATCGGCACCTGGCGTTCGATAAAATGCGCGATTTTATTACGACGCTCTATGCTACGCCGGCGCAGCGTTTTGATTACAGTAACGAAGACCGCTGGAGCCCGGGAGCGGATACCTGGCGGATGCTCAATGGCGGACCTGAGCCGTATTCTCTTGAAGATCTAGCGTACCGCGGTTTGCGCTATGGCATGAAGCTTCTGGGGACGCAATCTACGGGCGTACGTCTGGGATTTGACACCGGTTTTGATTCCGGTAGTACGCTGGATTATGTCTATCGCAACCAGCCTCAGGGCAGCAGTGCGTTGGGGCGTTTAATTGACAAAAACTACCTGAACAATGTCGGCTGGCAGGGGATCCGCCAGCGTAAGGTTCATTTGCAGAGGCTGATTAGCCAGGCAGTCGCACAGTTGGCGGAGCAGGGCGCGCCAGTGCATGTGGTGGATATTGCTGCCGGACATGGACGCTATGTACTCGATGCGCTGGAAGGCGAACCTGCGATAAGTTCAATTTTATTGCGCGATTACAGTGAGCTGAACGTGAATAAAGGTCGCGAAATGATCGCCAGCAGAGGCATGACTGACATTGTGCACTTTGAACAAGGTGATGCCTTCAACCGCGAACAATTGGCAGCGCTGGAGCCTCGTCCCACATTAGGAATTGTCTCCGGTTTATACGAGCTCTTTCCTGATAACACGCTGGTCAATAACTCTTTGGCCGGGCTGGCAGAGGCGATAGCGCCGGGGGGCGTGTTGATCTATACCGGGCAGCCCTGGCATCCACAGCTAAAAACGATCGCCTGGTCGCTGACCAGCCATAAAGACGGTAAAGCGTGGGTGATGCGTGTGCGTACGCAGGGGGAAATGGATGCGCTGGTTCGTGAGGCGGGTTTTGAAAAGTGTACGCAACTGATTGATGAGTGGGGAATTTTCACCGTTTCCATGGCGGTGCGTCGTGCTTCCTGAGCAGCGTAAAGTCATGGTGCAGGCAGTCGGTTGGTTACTGCTGCTGGCGCCCTTTTTTTTCCTTACGTATGGCAAGGTAAATCAGTTTACCGCCTGGCAAGACGCGCAATATCAGAACGTTGGAAGTATCGTTTTTAACTGGGAGTCGACCATTCCTTTTATTCCATGGACCATTCTTCCTTACTGGAGTCTGGATCTGTTTTACGGATTATCCCTGTTTATTTGCACCACGCGTTTCGAGCAGCGTCGACTGGTGCTCCGGCTGGTACTGGCATCGGTGATTGCTTGCGGTGGTTTTTTACTGTTTCCGTTGCAGTTTAGCTTTACGCGTCCCGAAGTGACGGGGGCGGCGGGTTGGCTGTTTGCACAACTGGAGCAGTTCGATCTGCCATATAACCAGTCGCCATCACTGCATATTATTCTCTGCTGGCTGTTGTGGCGGCATTTCAGTCGCTATCTGTCAGGCGGTTGGCGCAGACTCTGTGATAGCTGGTTTTTGCTGATCGCCATATCCGTTCTTACCACCTGGCAACATCATTTTATCGATATTATTACCGGACTGGCGGCAGGAATGTTGATTGACTGGATGGTACCGGAACGACGCCGCTGGCGCTGGTGTAAACCGGATGCAGCGCGCGTGAGGTTGCTGCGGCGATACCTGATGGGGGCGGTAGTATGTTTCATTGCCGCAGTGTTGCTGACGCCATGGTTGTTATGGCCTGCGCTGGCGTTATTGATCGCCGGGTGCGGCTACGCTGGATTCGGTGCGGCAACGACGGCGAAAGATTCGCAGGGCCGACTCCCTCCTGCTGTTTACTGGCTGTCATTGCCATGGCGAGCAGGAATGTGGCTGTCGATGCGTTGGTTTACCCGCCGTTTGCCTGCGGTAAGTTCGGTGGTACCCGGAGTGTATCTCGGTAGTTTTCCGCGCCAGGAGCCAGCACAACATGCGGTACTGGACGTGACCTTTGAGTTTCCTCGTGGACGGGCGACGGCCTCACGAACGTATCACTGCGTACCAATGCTGGATTTAGTGATCCCGAATGAAGCTGAACTTCAGCAGGCGGTGAGCAGTCTGGAGACCCTGCGTGAGACGCAGGGTACGGTGCTGGTGCATTGTGCTTTAGGACTATCGCGTAGTGCGATGGTGATTGCGGCGTGGCTGTTACGCCATGGCCATGCAACCACGGTAGAGCAGGCCGTGGCACAGATCCGTGCGTGTCGACCGCAGGTGGTGCTGACTGATAAACATCTGGAGATGCTGCAACAATGGCAACGGAAAGTGACAACGTAACAGAAGATGAGATGCTTCGGCATGGTTTGCTGCGGCGCACGCTGGCAAGCTGGCGCTTCATCCTGCTTTTTTCCCTCGCTCCGATGGTGTGGGTGCTCTTTGCCGCACCGCCAGGTATCCTGCGTGCCATTATCGCGCTGCTGTGCGCCATTGTCTGGTTTGGCTGTTGGCGATTATGGCTCGACGAGCGCTATTTTTCGCTGATCACTGCACATAACAATGTGCAGGCAGGCGATGCGCTGTGCTTTATCTGGCGTCGTGAGCGACTGAAAACGTTAACGCTGGCCGACCGGCAGTCAGGCGCATTGCAACAGTGTCGGTACACGCTTCGTTTGGTTATTGTTCTGTGGGCTGTCTGGCTGGTACTGCTTGTGTAGCATCCATCTAAATTACTCATCGACATCGCAATAGTTGCCACACGGCATAAAATGGATGCTGATATAGTCCAACACCGGTCGCGTTGTGGGGTGAAATCATGTGGCTTCTCAAGTGGTATGTCTGGAATCGTTGGGTATTCAAACTGTTAAGCCGGGATGTCGCGGAGCCTGAACAATTTTTGCTTCATTGCTGGGAAGAGAATCTGGCGAAATGCAGGGATTATGCAACCATCTGGCGTGATATTAATCGCATTCACGGCAAACAGATACGGGTACAGGTAAAGAAGTAAGTGCCGGAGAAACCCTCTCACCGGACGGTGAGAGGGGGAATTATCAGGCAGCAACTACGCTGTCGATAGCGGCTTTCGCGTCGGATTGTGCTTTAGACGCCACTTCCGGGCCGTAAGCAATACCTTCAGCAAAGACGACATTCACGTCGGTGATGCCGATAAAGCCCAGGAATACGTTCAGGTACGGCGTGATCAGGTCGGTTGGTGTATCTTTGTGGATACCACCACGGCTGGTCAGCACCACAGCGCGTTTACCCGTCACCAGACCTTCCGGGCCTTTCTCGGTATAACGGAAAGTCACACCAGCGCGGGCAATCAGGTCAAAGTAGTTTTTCAACTGCGTTGGGATGTTGAAGTTGTACATCGGCGCGGCGATAACAATCACATCATGCGCTTTCAGCTCAGCAATCAGCTCATCGGACAGCGCCAGCGCTTCCTGCTGACGCGGCGTCAGCGGTGCATCGCTCGGGCGCATCGCACCCACCAGTTCGCCATCCAGTACCGGTACAGGATTTGCTGCCAGGTCACGGACAGTGATTTCATCAGCAGAGTGCTTTTCACGCCACTGTTCAACAAAATAATCAGACAACTGACCAGACTGAGAGTACCCTGCCAGAATACTGGATTTAAGAACTAATACCTTGCTCATGGGTGTTTCCTTTTATGTGTTTGAAGGGGGAGAGCCCCGTTGCTTGTTGACACTTTATTCACAATCCTGTCGCAGTGATAGCGCAATATATCGAATCCTATGTTCGAAATTATTGAACAACACATGAAAAGCGCCGATGTGGTACTCTATACCCATCATCTAAAAGAGATTTAACCCGGCAGAGCACTGCCTTTTAACGCTATGACAGAACAACAAAAATTAACCTTCAACATGTTGCAGCAACAGCTGGATTCATTGATGCTGCGTGACAGACAGCATTTTGCCCGCCGCCTGCACGGTGTGAAGAAGGTTAAAAATCCTGATGCACAACAGGCCATTTACCAGGAGATGGCGAAAGAGATTGAGCAGGCAGCCGGTAAAGTTGTGCTGCGTGAAGCGGCGCGTCCGGAAATCAGCTATCCGGAAAACCTGCCCGTCAGCCAGAAAAAACAGGATATTCTGGACGCAATTCGCGATCATCAGGTGGTGATTGTTGCTGGCGAGACCGGCTCGGGGAAAACCACCCAGTTACCCAAAATCTGTATGGAACTGGGGCGCGGGGTAAAAGGGCTGATCGGCCATACCCAACCGCGTCGTTTGGCGGCGCGCACCGTGGCGAACCGTATTGCGGAAGAGCTGCAGACCGAGCCGGGCGGCTGTATTGGTTATAAAGTTCGTTTCAGCGATCATGTCAGTGATAACACCATGGTCAAGCTGATGACGGACGGTATCCTGCTGGCGGAAATCCAGCAGGATCGACTGCTGATGCAGTACGACACCATCATCATCGATGAAGCGCATGAACGCAGTCTGAATATCGACTTTCTGCTCGGCTATCTGAAAGAACTTCTGCCGCGTCGCCCGGATCTAAAAATTATCATCACTTCGGCGACCATCGATCCTGAACGTTTTTCAAAGCATTTCAATAACGCGCCGATTATCGAAGTCTCCGGCCGAACGTATCCGGTGGAAGTGCGCTATCGCCCGATTGTTGAAGATGCAGATGACACCGAGCGTGACCAACTTCAGGCGATTTTTGATGCCGTAGATGAGTTAGGCCGTGAAAGTCAGGGCGACATTCTGATCTTCATGAGCGGCGAACGTGAAATCCGTGATACCGCCGATGCCCTGAATAAACTGGATTTACGCCACACCGAAGTGTTGCCGCTGTATGCGCGTCTTTCAAACAGTGAGCAGAACCGTGTATTCCAGTCGCACAGTGGTCGCCGTATCGTGCTGGCGACCAACGTGGCAGAAACGTCGCTGACCGTTCCGGGAATCAAATACGTCATTGATCCAGGCACCGCGCGTATCAGTCGCTACAGTTACCGCACCAAAGTTCAGCGCTTGCCGATTGAACCGGTGTCGCAGGCTTCTGCCAACCAGCGTAAAGGCCGCTGCGGTCGTGTTTCGGAAGGGATCTGTATTCGTCTGTATTCCGAAGACGATTTCCTGTCGCGTCCGGAGTTTACCGACCCGGAGATCCTGCGTACCAACCTGGCATCCGTTATTTTGCAGATGACCGCGTTGGGGCTGGGCGATATCGCGGCGTTCCCGTTTGTTGAAGCGCCGGATAAGCGCAATATTCAGGACGGTGTACGCCTGCTCGAAGAGCTGGGGGCGATAACCACCGACGAACAGGCAACCGCTTACAAGTTAACGCCGTTGGGCCGTCAGCTGTCGCAACTGCCGGTGGATCCGCGTCTGGCGCGCATGGTGCTGGAAGCGCAAAAACATGGCTGCGTACGTGAGGCGATGATCATTACCTCGGCGCTGTCCATTCAGGATCCGCGCGAGCGTCCAATGGACAAGCAGCAGGCTTCCGACGAGAAGCACCGCCGTTTCCACGACAAAGAGTCTGATTTCCTCGCGTTTGTGAACCTGTGGAACTATCTCGGCGAGCAGCAAAAAGCGTTGTCGTCAAACCAGTTTCGTCGCCAGTGCAAAGTTGACTTTCTGAACTATCTGCGCGTGCGAGAGTGGCAGGATATCTACACACAACTGCGCCAGGTGGTGAAAGAGTTGGGTATTCCGGTTAACAGCGAACCTGCTGAATATCGGGAGATCCACGTCGCGTTGCTGACCGGTTTACTGTCTCATATCGGGATGAAAGATACCGATAAACAGGAGTTTACCGGGGCGCGTAACGCTCGCTTCTCGATCTTCCCGGGGTCAGGTTTATTCAAAAAACCGCCGAAGTGGACGATGGTAGCGGAGTTGGTGGAAACCAGCCGCTTGTGGGGACGCATTGCCGCGCGTATCGATCCTGAATGGGTGGAGCCGGTAGCCCAGCATCTGATCAAACGTTCATACAGTGAGCCGCACTGGGAACGCGCGCAGGGTGCTGTGATGGCGACAGAAAAAGTCACGGTCTACGGCTTACCGATTGTTGCGGCCCGTAAGGTGAATTACAGCCAGATCGATCCTGCGTTATCGCGTGAACTGTTCATTCGTCATGCGCTGGTGGAAGGTGACTGGCAAACGCGCCATGCGTTTTTCCGCGATAACCTGAAACTACGAGCGGAGGTGGAAGAGTTAGAGCACAAATCACGCCGCCGCGACATTCTCGTCGATGACGAAACGATGTTTGAGTTCTACGACCAACGTATCAGCCATGAGGTGGTTTCTGCTCGTCACTTTGATAGCTGGTGGAAAAAGGTCAGCCGTGAAACCCCGGAGTTGCTCAACTTTGAAAAGAGCATGCTCATCAAAGAGGGCGCGGAGAAAATCAGTAAGCTGGATTATCCGAACTTCTGGCATCAGGGTAACCTTAAGCTGCGCCTGAGCTACCAGTTCGAACCCGGAGCCGATGCGGACGGTGTGACCGTACATATTCCACTCCCGCTGCTCAACCAGATCGACGAGAGCGGTTTTGAATGGCAAATTCCAGGGCTGCGCCGCGAACTGGTGATCGCCCTGATTAAATCGTTACCAAAACCGGTACGACGCAACTTTGTACCCGCACCGAACTATGCGGAAGCGTTTTTAGGCCGAGTGACGCCGCTGGAAATGCCGCTGCTGGACTCGCTGGAGCGTGAACTGCGCCGCATGACCGGCGTCACCGTTGACCGTGAAGACTGGCACTGGGATCAGGTGCCCGATCACCTAAAAATCACCTTCCGGGTGGTGGATGATAAGAACAAGAAGCTGCAGGAAGGGCGTTCGCTACAGGATTTGAAAGATGCGCTGAAGGGCAAAGTTCAGGAAACATTGTCTGCGGTGGCCGATGACGGTATCGAACAGAGTGGATTGCACATCTGGAGCTTCGGCCGACTTCCGGAAAGTTACGAACAAAAACGCGGTAACTATAAGGTAAAAGCGTGGCCGGCGCTGGTCGATGAGCGTGACAGCGTTGCCATCAAACTGTTTGATAATCCGCTGGAACAACAGCAGGCGATGTGGTGCGGTTTACGCCGCCTGTTGCTGCTGAATATTCCTTCGCCAATCAAATATTTGCACGAGAAGCTGCCCAATAAAGCCAAGCTGGGACTGTACTTTAACCCGTACGGTAAAGTTCTGGATTTGATAGACGACTGTATCTCCTGCGGTGTGGATCAGTTAATTGACGCCAACGGTGGTCCGGTGTGGACCGAAGAAGGCTTTGCGGCGTTGCATGAAAAAGTGCGGGCTGAACTGAACGATACGGTGGTGGAGATTGCGAAGCAGGTCGAACAGATCCTGACCGCAGTGTTTAATATCAACAAACGTCTGAAAGGGCGCGTGGATATGACCATGGCGCTGGGGCTTGCGGATATCAAAGCGCAAATGGGCGGACTGGTGTATCGCGGATTTGTTACCGGCAACGGTTTCAAACGTCTGGGCGATACGTTGCGTTATTTGCAGGCGATTGAAAAACGGCTGGAGAAACTGGCCATCGATCCGCACCGCGATCGCGCGCAGATGCTGAAAGTGGACAGCGTGCAGCAGGCCTGGCAGCAGTGGTTCAATAAACTGCCGCCCGCGCGCCGCGAAGATGACGATGTCAAAGAGATCCGCTGGATGATAGAAGAGCTACGCGTCAGCTACTTTGCCCAGCAGCTTGGCACGCCGTATCCGATTTCGGATAAGCGTATCCTGCAGGCAATGGATCAGATTACGGGTTAACGCAGTGCTGGACCGTAGGCCGGATAAGGCGTAGTCGCCATCCGGCATCTGTATCCGGTAAAGCATAAATTCCAGGAGTCATGAACATGAGACAGTTTCCGCCACTTTCCGCTAGCACCCTTGCGGCGATTAACACCGTGGGGCAATGGCTGGCGCAAAATGATTTCGCTGAAAATATTACGGTGCAGACAGATTGCGTGATTCTGGCCGGGAACGCAGTGATCCCGACCATCGATGCAGCCTGTCGGATAGCGAAAGAGCAACAGGTTCCCCTACTGATTAGCGGTGGTATCGGTCACTCAACGACCTTTCTGTATGCTGCCATCGCAGAGCATCCACGCTACCACACGATTCGTACCACTGGTCGCGCGGAAGCGGCGATCCTTGCCGATATCGCGCACCAGTTCTGGCACATTCCAGGTGAGAAGATTTGGGTAGAGGATCAGTCCACCAACTGTGGGGAGAACGCCCGGTTTAGCTGTGCGTTACTGCGTCAGGCGACCCAAACCATGGAGACCGTCATTGTGGTGCAGGACCCTACTATGCAGCGCCGCACCATGGCGACATTTGAACGCGTCACGCGTGACGACCCTCAGGCCCCGCGCTGGATCAGTTTCCCCGGTTTTGTCCCCGAGTTGACTGAGCAGGGCGACGGCGTGGATTTTGCCCCGACCGCCGAAGGTTTGTGGTCGGTGGATCGTTACCTGTCTCTCATTACCGGTGAGCTTCCGCGCCTGCGTGATGATGCAACCGGCTACGGGCCTTGCGGCTGCGATTTTATCGCCCATGTTGATATTCCTCAGAAGGTTGAGCAAGCCTGGCAGCAGCTAAAAAATGATACCGCGCTGACCGACTTACTTGAGAGCCGTTCTCTGTAATCGTAATCCCTTCTGCCCGTTTGTCGGCGTTTTACGGCAAACGGGCAGAAAGCCCACCTATTTTTCCTCTTCATCATCACTTTTCCAGACGCTTTTATGAAGCAGTTCACAGAACCGCCACTCCAGCGATAATGCGCCATGCATGATTGATATTAATTAACAATAGTTTTACTTGTTAAAAACAAATCAATCACAGGAGAGCCGCATGTCAGTACCCGTACAACATCCTATGTATATCGATGGGCAGTTTGTGACCTGGCACGATGACGCCTGGATTGATGTCGTCAATCCGGCCACGGAAGAGATTATCTCGCGTATTCCCGATGGGCGTGCCGAAGACGCGCGTAAAGCGATCGATGCCGCGGATCGCGCTCAGCCGCAATGGGAAGCGTTGCCTGCCATTGAACGGGCAAACTGGTTACGCAAAATTTCTGCGGGTATCCGCCAGCGAGCCGATGAAATCAGCGCGTTGATTGTGGCGGAAGGTGGAAAAATTCGACAACTGGCTGACGTTGAAGTCGCGTTTACCGCCGACTATATCGATTACATGGCGGAGTGGGCGCGTCGCTATGAAGGTGAGATCCTGCAAAGCGATCGCCCGGGTGAGAATATCCTGCTGTTTAAGCGTGCACTGGGCGTGACGACGGGCATTCTGCCGTGGAACTTCCCGTTTTTCCTGATTGCCCGCAAACTGGCTCCCGCCTTGCTGACGGGGAATACCATTGTCATTAAGCCGAGTGAATTCACACCGAATAACGCCATCGCCTTTGCCAAAATTGTTGATGACATTGGTTTACCGCGTGGGGTCTTTAATCTGGTGCTGGGACGCGGTGAAACGGTCGGTCAGGAGCTGGCCGGAAACCCCAAGGTGGCGATGGTGAGTATGACCGGCAGCGTCGGTGCGGGCGAGAAAATTATGGCCGCAGCGGCCAAAAACATCACTAAAGTTTGTCTGGAGTTGGGTGGTAAAGCTCCGGCTATCGTGATGAACGATGCTGATCTTGAGCTGGCGGTGAAGGCCATTGTTGACTCGCGGGTGATCAATACCGGACAGGTATGCAACTGTGCTGAGCGCGTATACGTTCAGAAAGGTATCTATGACCAGTTCGTTAATCGTTTGGGTGAGGCGATGAAAGCCGTGCAGTTTGGCAATCCGGCCGAACGCAATGACATTGCGATGGGGCCGCTGATTAACGCCGCTGCGCTGGATCGTGTGGAGCAGAAAGTCGCACGAGCGGTGCAGGAAGGGGCCAGAGTGGCGCTGGGCGGTAAGGCTGTTGTCGGCAAAGGTTATTACTACCCGCCGACGTTACTGTTAGACGTGCGCCAGGAGATGGCGATTATGCACGAGGAGACGTTTGGTCCGGTGCTGCCGGTGGTGGCGTTTGATACGCTGGAACAGGCGTTGACAATGGCCAATGACAGCGACTACGGTCTGACCTCATCGATCTATACGCAGAATCTGAATACGGCAATGAAGGCGATTAAGGGGCTGAAGTTTGGCGAAACCTATATTAATCGTGAAAACTTCGAGGCGATGCAGGGCTTCCACGCTGGCTGGCGTAAGTCCGGGATTGGCGGGGCTGATGGTAAACATGGTCTGAACGAATACCTGCAAACGCAAGTGGTGTATCTGCAGTCCTAAGTTTTTCGCCGGGTGAGTCTGTACGCCACCCGGCGCCATCCTCACACTTTAGTGGCTACCCAGTTCATCATCATTTCCGGCCAGATGGCCAGCGGTAACCCTTGCGCATCGCGAATACCAAATCCGTGCTTACCGCGTTCAAACAGATGCATTTCGACCGGAACGCCCTGCTCACGTAGCGCATTAAAGAAGACCAGGCTGTTTTCTACCTTCACCGCCGGATCGTCAATGGCGTGTAGCAGGAATGTCGGCGGCGTTGTGCTATCCACGCGTTCTTCCAGAGAATAGTGGCGCAGATCTTCCTTTTCGGGCTTAGCGCCAACCAGCTCAAGACGAGATCCCGAGTGACCGATGTCTTCGCGCAGAGTGACAACCGGGTACACCAGTGCCATAAACGCAGGGCGCGCAGGTTGCTCGTCTACGTTATCTATCGGCATATAAACCGTTTCGGCAAACCGGGTTCCCAGACTGGCGGCCACGTGACCACCGGAAGAGAAGCCCAACACACCGATACGATCAGGGTTAATTTTCCATTCATGGGCGTTGGCGCGAATGTAGCGCATGGCGCGCTGGGCATCGGCCAGCGGCGCGTTTGCGCCTTCCTCATGGCCATCACCCGGCATACGGTAGGTCATCACAAACAGGGTATAACCGCGAGCATTAAAGAACGGTGCCAGTACGCTGCCTTCTTTATCCATCACCACGCGACGATAAGAGCCGCCTGGCGTGACAAGGATCCCTATGCCGTTAGGTTTTGCGGGGGCATAAACGGTAATTTCCGGGGCGCGAATACCGGTGACCGCACGATCATACTGAGATGTTCCTGTATGTCGGGGTTCAGGCGTAAACACCGCATCGCTGTTTTTTGCTCCGGGGGCTTCACCCTGCGGCCAGAATGAGACGGTGGTGGCCTTAGCAACGGCTTGCTCCATCATGTTTTCTAACGTTTCACGACTCAGTGCTTCCATTACTATGCTCCCTCAGTGGCAAAGGTTAGCTATAGCACAGTCAGTGAATCGAAAACGGGGAGAGACTCACAACGTATTGAATTCGCGGAAAATGAAAGAGGGCGGAGGCGAGCCTCCGCCAGAACATTAGAGCTTGATAAATTTATCCAGCGTACGAATAAGTTGGGTGACAAAACCGTATTCGTTATCGTACCAGGCGACTGTTTTTACCAGTTGCAGATCGCCCACTTCGGTAATTTCGGTTTGTGTCGCATCAAATACCGAACCGAAATGCGAGCCAATGACATCTGACGAGACGATTTCCTCATCGGTATAACCAAATGACTCATTGTCTTGCGTGGCTTTTTTCAGCGCGTTGTTGACCTCTTCAGCAGTGACTTTTTTCCCCAATACCGATACCAGTTCCGTGACGGATCCTGTTTTCACCGGAACACGCTGGGCGTGGCCTTTTAATTTTCCGCTCAATGCCGGAATGACCAGACCAATGGCTTTGGCGGCTCCGGTGGTATGGGGAATGATATTCTCCGCTGCTGCCCGTGAGGCGCGCAGATCTTTCCCGCGAGGTCCATCAACCAGCGACTGCGTTCCCGTGTAGGCGTGGATGGTGGTCATGGTGCCAAGCTGAATACCGAAGCTGTCGTGCAGGGCTTTCGCCATCGGTGCGAGGCAGTTAGTGGTGCACGATGCGACCGAGATAATCCGATCGTTCGCATCCATTGTATCGTCGTTGACGTTAAAGACGATGGTTTTCATATCGCCAGCCGGGGCGGATATCAGCACTTTTTTGGCCCCTGCATCCAGGTGCGCGTTGGCTTTTTCTGTCGAGGTATAAAAACCGGTGCATTCGATGATTATCTCAGCGCCAGTCGTTTTCCACGGAATATTTTTGGCCTCTTTTTCTGCGTAAACCGCGATTTTTTTACCGTCGACAATCAGCGCGTCTTCGGTAAAGTCGATGCTCCAGGGAAACGGGCCGTAGTTTGAATCGTGCTTTAACAGATAGGCGAGAATTTTGGGCGAGGTGAGGTCATTAATGGCCACAACCTCCACGTTACTTTTGACTTCCAGTAGTCGACGCAATACCAGACGACCGATACGACCAAAACCGTTAATGCCAATTTTACTCATGGTTTTCTCCTGTCAGGATGAGGCGGTACGACATATTTTCCCTACCAGGCTTAGTCCAGACAGGCATCCTCGGCAATAGCGGTTCTTGCGGTTAAGCGTAAGCGACTGAAAATGGGTGAACAAAAGTTAATGAATTTTTAACAAAAGCCCGTTATGTTGACGCATTATTGTTTTTATTCAGGAAGTGTTATGGGGAATAAGTATTCTGGCCTGCAAATCGGTATTCACTGGCTGGTCTTTTTGTTGGTTATTGTGGCGTACAGCGCCATGGAGTTTCGCGGATTTTTCCCGCGCAGCTATCGCCCCTTGTTCAACATGGTGCACGTCTCCTGCGGTATCACTATTTTAACGCTGATGGTGGCGCGTCTGCTGGTCAGGCTGAAATACCCGGCTCCGCCGATTGTGCCAAAACCGAAGCCGATGATGACCGGAATGGCGCATCTGGGGCATCTGGTTATCTATCTGTTGTTTATTGTCCTGCCGATTATTGGGCTGGTGATGATGTACAACCGGGGTAACCCGTGGATTGCATTCGGCATCGTTATGCCGCATGCGCCAGAGGCCAACTTTGATTTAGTGGATATGCTGAAGTCCTGGCACGTGACGCTGGCAAATCTGGGTTATTTTGTTATTGCTCTGCATGCTGGTGCTGCCCTGATGCATCACTATTTCTGGAAGGACAATACGTTGTTGCGCATGATGCCGCGAAAACGCTCCTGAGGTAATGCCCCGCAAATGTGGGGCATTTTTTTAGCCGATTATTTTTCCAGACATCATAAAAGCTTATCGACAAGATGGTTAAACAACGCTCAATTCGCCACACTTGTCACTTGATCACTGTCTTCATTAAAACTACTGTATATAAACACAGTTACATGAGAGGCAGATTATTATGTTGTTTTTCCAGCCAGTTGAACACCGCGAAATCAAACACTTCCCGCTATTTAGCGATCTCGTGCCCTGCGGTTTTCCCTCTCCTGCGCAGGATTACGTTGAGAAACGTATCGATCTCAACGATCTGTTGGTGCAGCATCCCAGCGCAACCTATTTTGTTAAATCGTCTGGCGACTCCATGATGGGGGCAGGGATCGGTGCTGGCGACTTGCTGGTAGTCGACAGTGCCAGAAAAGCGGCCCACGGAGACATTGTGGTTGCTGCTATTGAAGGCGAATTCACCGTTAAGCGCCTGCAATTGCATCCTGTGGTGATGTTGAAGCCAGAGAACAGCGCCTACGCGCCGATCATGATCGGCAGCGAGGACACGCTGGATATATTTGGCGTGGTGACATTCATCATTAAATCTGCGGGCTGATTATGTTTGCGCTGGTGGATGTTAATTCATTTTATGCCAGCTGTGAGTCGGCATTCCGGCCCGATCTGAAGGGCAAACCCGTTGTCGTTCTTTCAAATAACGATGGCTGTGTCATTGCCAGTAGTGCGGAGGCAAAAGCGCTTGGCGTTAATATGGGTGCACCATATTTCAAACAGAAAGATCTGTTCAGGCGCTATGGCGTGTTCTGTTTTAGTTCGAACTACGAATTGTATGCGGATATGAGCAGCAGGGTGATGTCGATTCTGGAGGAGCTGTCGCCGCGTGTGGAGATGTACAGTATTGATGAAGCCTTTTGCGATTTAACGGGCGTGCGAAACTGCCGGGATCTGACGGATTTTGGTCGGGAAATCAGAGCAACCATTTTACAAAAAACACGCCTCAAGGTTGGGGTCGGTATCGCCCAGACCAAAACCCTGGCCAAGCTGGCTAACCATGCTGCCAAAAAGTGGCAGGAACAGACTGGCGGGGTGGTGGATCTCTCGAATATTGAGCGCCAGCGTAAGCTGATGACTGCGCTTCCGGTTGATGAAGTCTGGGGTGTTGGACGCCGTATCAGTAAAAAACTTGACGCTATGGGCATTAAAACGGTCTGCGACCTGGCAGATACCGATATTCGCTTTATCCGCAAACATTTCAATGTTGTGCTTGAGCGCACTGTGCGGGAATTGCGCGGTGAACCTTGCCTGGAGCTGGAGGAGTTTGCGCCAGTTAAGCAGGAAATTATCTGCTCAAGATCGTTTGGTGAAAAACTCACGGATTACAACGCGATGCGAGAGGCAATTTGTACCTATGCTTCACGTGCTGCGGAAAAGCTGCGCAGAGAGCACCAGTTCTGCCGGTTTATCTCTACGTTTATCAAAACCAGCCCATTTTCCCTGAATGAACCGTATTACGGTAACAGCGCATCGATAAAACTGCTGACACCAACCCAGGATAGTCGGGAAATTATAAGGGCGTCCACATGTAGCCTGGATGCAATATGGCGAGAGGGGCTACGTTATCAAAAAGCAGGGGTCATGCTGGGCGATTTTTTTAGCTCAGGTGTTGCACAGTTGAATCTTTTTGATGACAACGCTCCACGGCATAACAGTGATAAGCTGATGGCCGTTCTGGATACGCTCAATGCTGAAAAGGGTAAAGGAACGCTCTATTTTGCCGGACAAGGTATACAACAACCGTGGGCGATGAAGCGAGATATGCTCTCACCGCGTTATACCACGAGATACAGTGATTTGCTGCGGGTTGGATAGGGTCTGGGAGGGCCTTTTATTCGCCTGATAATCAGGTCTCGCAGCACCGCAGCATATCACTGGGCCATTGAGAGAATAAGACCGCTGAATAACAGCGGTCTTATTGATTTTATTTAGACTCTAATTCCGGTGCTTTTTCTTCAGTAAGTTCAACCTCACGATACCAGCGAGGATGGTGTTTCTTCGCCCAGCGTCGACTCACTTTCCCTTCGATCATACCTTTAATTGAACCTTTTACCCAAAACGCCATGTACATATGGATCAGAATGGCGTGGATCAGCACAATGGCTGCTGTCGCGTGGATTAACAAACTCCAACGAACAATGTTAATTGAGAAATAATGGGCAAAGTAGGGCCTCCAGATAATAACGCCGGTAATCAGTAATACCAGAATTAGACTCATGATGCTCCAGAACATCATTTTCTGCCCTGCGTTGTATTTCCCCACATCAGCGACTTTATGCTCATTGCCTTTAAGTACCTCAACGATCCCTTTAATCCAGGGAAGGTCCTGTTTATCGGGAATGTTGTGGTGTACAAAACGGACGAACATAAACATCAGCACGATGAAAATCATCACCCCGAAAAACGGATGTAGAATTCGCCCCATTTGCGGTGTACCGAAAGTTTCGGTGAGCCATTGCAACGTCGGGAAGAACAGCGCAATACCGGAAAGCGACACCAGGAAGAAGCTTATTACCACCGTCCAGTGACAAGCACGGTCGATGAATTTGGTGCGCAGAATCATTTTGCTTTTACTCATGACCGTTCTCCTCTTCATCATCATCCGTCTCTTTGTTTGGGCCGACTCCCACGTAGTGGTAAATCAGCCCGGCAAAGGTGGCGATAAATCCGGCGGCGGAGAGTGGTTTTAAAATCCCCTTCCAGAGGTTCACTGGTGCGGCGATTTTTGGCTCATCCGGCAGATTGTGGTACAGCGATGGTTGATCCGCGTGATGAAGTACATACATCACGTGGGTGCCGCCGACCCCTTGTGGGTTGTAGATGCCCGCATTGGCATAGCCGCGTTTTTTCAACTGCGCCACGCGAGTTTCCGCTACATTGAGCATCTCTTTTTTGGTGCCAAACTGGATAGCGCCGGTCGGACAAGTTTTCACGCAGGCCGGTTCCTGGCCCACGCTGACCCGGTCAACACACAGCGTACATTTGTAGACCCGGTTATCTTCGGGATTAAGTCGCGGAATATTGAACGGGCAGCCAGCAATGCAGTAGCCACAGCCAATACAGTGCTCGGACTGAAAGTCGACAATCCCGTTGGCATACTGAATGATTGCTCCAGCGGATGGACAGGCTTTCAAACAGCCGGGATCGGCGCAGTGCATGCAGCCGTCTTTGCGGATCAGCCATTCCAGCTTGTCGTTCTGGGTGGTTTCGCTAAAGCGCATCACCGTCCAGGACTTAGCGCTGAGATCGGTCGGGTTGTCGTAGACGCCGTTGCAGTAGCCCACTTCATCGCGAATATCGTTCCACTCTGAGCAGGCGACCTGACAGCCTTTACAGCCAATACAGGTAGTGACATCAATTAATTTTGCCACTTCTGCACGGTAATCCCGCGCCTGGGGCGGCGGCGTGATGCTGTTCGTCGCCGAGCGTTTAATAATATCTTGTGATTGCATAGCCATGAGTTCCCTTCCTTACGCTCGCTCGATGTTGACCAGAAACGCTTTATACTCCGGTGTTTGCGAGTTCGCGTCACCCACCGATGGCGTTAACGTATTGGCGAGGAACCCTTTGCGTGTGGCGCCTTCAAAGCCCCAGTGACAAGGGATACCGATAGTATCGACTTGCTTACCATCGATCGTCAGCGTTTGCAGACGTTTGGTGACCACCGCCTTCGCTTTGATAAAGCCGCGTTTCGACATCACTTTCACCGTATCACCTGCCGCAATGCCTTTTTTGCTCGCCAGCGCCTCACCGATTTCGATGAATTGATCGGGTTGAGCAATGGCGTTGAGCAGCGCATGTTTGGTCCAGTGGCGGAACAGTTCGGTAATGGAGTAAGTTGTGGCGACGTACGGGAAGGCATCCGCTTTACCCATATTGGCGATATCGTCATGGTAGATACGCGCAACCGGGCTGGATACAACATCCGGGTGCAGCGGGTTGGTACCAATAGGCGACTCAATGGGTTCGTAATGTTCCGGGAATGGCCCGTCGTTCATTTTGTCGATGGAGAACAGACGCGCCACGCCTTCCGGATTCATGATAAACGGACCAACGTTGCTGCCCGGTGCGGCCTGGCCGTAGTCGGCTACGTCCATACCGGCCCATTTTTTGCCATTCCAATGCAGCAGGGTTCGTTTGGGATCCCACGGTTTTCCTGATGGATCGGCCGAAGCGCGATTGTAGAGAATACGGCGGTTGGCAGGCCATGACCACGCCCAGCCCGGTGTGCAGCCCAGACCATACGGATCGCTGTTGTCGCGATTGGCCATCTGGTTGCCTTGTTCTGTCCAGCTTCCGCAGTAGACCCAGCAGAAACTGCTGGTCGAGCCGTCATCGCGCAACTGTGCAAAGCTGCTGAGCTGCTGGCCTTTTTTGGCTATAAGCTGGCCTTTGTCATCATAAAGGTCTTCAAGCGCCTGGCCATTTGCTTCACGCGCAATCTCTTCTGGGTGTGGGTCGTAGGGATCTTTATAATTCCAGGCAATATTCAACAAGGGTTGCGGATTCGCTCCACCTTCCTGTTGATACAACTCGCGCAGCCGCATAAACAGGCGACCAAGGATCTTCCCGTCATGTAAGGCTTCACCTGGTGGTTCTGCCGCAGCCCAGTGCCACTGCAACCAACGCCCTGAGTTAGCGATTGAACCATTTTCTTCAGCAAAGCAGGAAGAGGGCAGACGGAAAACTTCGGTCTGAATATCTGCCGGGTTTACATCGTTCATCTCGCCATGATTTTGCCAAAAATTGGACGACTCAGTGACCAGCGGATCGATAACCACCATATATTTCAGTTTTGAAAGCGCGCGAGTTGATTTGTTTTTATCTGGAAACGCCGCCAGCGGATTGAAGCCCTGAACGATGTAACCATTAATCTTCCCTTCGAGCATCAATTCAGCCTGGGTCATTACGTCATACAGGCGATCCCATTTAGGTAGCCAGTCGTAGCCCCAGTTATTTTCCACTGTTACATTGTCGCCCCAGAAACTTTTCATCATGCTAACAAAGAACTTCGGCGTATTTTGCCAGTAATTGACCTCATTCACGCCTAGCGCAGGCGGCGTGATTTGCGAAATATAGGTCTGGTAGTCTGGCTGTTTTTCCGACGGCAGCGGCATATAGCCCGGCAGGTTCGTCGACAACAAGCCAAGATCGGTATAGCCCTGAATATTGGAGTGGCCACGTAAGGCGTTAACGCCACCGCCCGCCATGCCTATATTGCCCAGTAGCAACTGGAGCATAGCGGCGGCGCGGATAATCTGTGCCCCGGCGGAGTGGTGTGTCCAACCCAACGCATACAGAATAGTAGCGGTGCGGTCAGGCACGCTGGTGCTGGCGAGAATTTCGCAGATACGATTGAAATCTGCCACTGAGGTCCCACACAACCGGTTAACCATTTCTGGCGTATAGCGGTCGACGTGGGCTTTCAGCAAATTCCACACGCAGCGTGGATGAGACAATGTTTCATCACGCAGGGCATTACCCTGTTCGTCAAGCTGATAGAACCAGCTCGATTTATCGTACTGGCGCTTTTTATCGTCATAGCCACTGAACAAGCCGTCGTCGAACTGATAGTCATCACGGATAATCAGGCTGGCGTTGGTGTAATGGCGCACATAGTCGTGCTGCACCTGGTTGTTTTCGAGCAGATAACGGATTACACCGAGCAGGAATGCGGTGTCGGAACCCGCGCGTATTGGCGCATACAGATCGGCGACGGCGGCGCTACGGTTAAAACGCGGGTCGACTACCACCACGGTGGCGTCGTTTTTAGTTTGCGCTTCGACTACCCATTTAAAGCCTACCGGATGTGCCTCAGCGGCATTACCGCCCATAATAAGCACTACGTTGGCATTTTTAATATCGACCCAGTTGTTGGTCATCGCACCACGTCCAAACGTTGGTGCAAGAGCAGCAACGGTGGGGCCATGACATAACCGTGCTTGACAGTCGATAGCGACCATACCTAGTCCGCGAGCAAATTTACCGTCGAGGATCCCGGTTTCATTACTTGCCGCTGAGGAGCATAGCATGCCCGTGGTGGACCATCGGTTGACGGTAACGCCCTGGGCATTTTTCTCAATAAAGTTGGCATCGCGGTCATCTTTCATAAGTCGGGCAATACGATTAATCGCATCATCCCAGCTAATACGCTGCCATTTATCCGAACCCGGTGCGCGATATTCGGGATACTGCAGACGGGTTTCACTATGAATATAATCCAGCACGCCAGCGCCTTTAGGGCACAACGATCCACGGCTCACCGGATGATCCGGATCGCCCTCAATATGGTAGATACTTTCTTTGACGTTTTTGGCTGTATCGCCAAGGCTGTACATCAGCATGCCGCAGCCTACTGAGCAGTACGTACAGTTATTACGTGTCTCTTTTGCTTTTAAGAGTTTGTATTGACGGGTTTCCGCGTGAACGGAAAAAGATGATAAGAATCCGAGAGATGCAACAGTTGTTCCTGCCATACCGCCCGCGCAGATTCGAAAGAACTGCCTCCGGCTGAGCTCCATTTTTTTCTCCAGCTTAAACTTAAGACATGAAAAAGTATGGTTATTGTAAGGTTAAATTGTTTTATAAACCATTAACTTTTAGTGGTTATTGACGTGGGAGCATATTAATGCTGTAAGCCTGGGGTATGGATTGGTAAAAATTGATCATGTCAGGTTGGTTGCCGATACGTACGGTGAACTGAATCTTTTTGACGACAACCTAACGCCGCGGCGTAACAGCGATAAACTGATGGAGGTATCAGGGAAAAGGGTAAAGGAACGCTCTACTTTGCCGGACAAGGGATACAGCAACCGTGGGCGATGAAGAGAGACATGCTTTCACCACGTTATACAATGAGTTGCTGCAAGTAGTTTGATAGCCAAACTGAAAAACAAGGAGTTCATTCCACTCAACCGAACTTATCCATAGTCTATATTTTGACCTATCCAGACGATCAAACAAAAATTATAGATTCCTGAACATATAGGCATATAAATAACAAGGTTATAAAGGTCGTGATTTCTACAACACAGGACCTCTGGATATGATGGATAAACTATACCAATATGTTTCAACGAAAGAAAACGTGGGAATAAATCTTTGTCGCATTTCTATTGCCATTGTATTTATGTGGATAGGATTGTTGAAGTTCATTCCCTATGAAGCAGATAGCATCGTTCCTTTTGTAGCTAATAGCCCATTTATGTCTTTCTTTTATAACGATCCGAGTAATTATACTCAGTTTATGAACCATGAGGGCGAATTAATAGAGGCTAACCGCGCATGGCATCATGCGAATAATACTTATGGGTACTCTACCGGACTTGGTATTGTTGAAGTCATTTTTTCATTATTAATTCTTGCTCATTATGTATCACCAAAAATCGGCTTTTGGGGGGCAACACTTGCCTTCTTAACTCCTTTTGTCACTCTGACATTCCTGATATTTACACCAGAAACATGGGTAAGTGGCCAGGATTATCACACCGGGTTTCCCTATCTTTCTGGCGCCGGGCGACTGGTCTTAAAAGACACGATAATGATGGCTGCGGGTCTTATTGCGATGGTGCATTCTGCCAAGTGTATCCTTGCACAGAATCAGCACGAGAGAGATTATACCGGCAAAGTATCCGCTGGTCTTAGATAGCTTTCCAGACTATCGTTAAATTAAGGATGTTGTGATGCTTCGGTCTCTAAAAAATATATTTATCACAGTTGCACTGTATCTGCTTATGACGGTAACCAGTCATGCTGCCAACACCGGGAATACCATGATCAAAACGTATAGTACTTATAATTACCAGCAGACCAGAGAGCATCTCATCGCTGCCATTGAGAGTAATAATCTTGTTTTTTTTGGCGAATTTGATCATGCGAAAGAGGCTAAAAATGCTGGACTAACCATGTTACCCACAACCGTCATTATTTTTGGCAATCCTAAAGGTGGCACATCATTAATGCAGGCATATCCTGATATGGCGCTCGACCTTCCCTTTAGAGTATTGATTCGGGAAGAGTCGGATGGACGTGTAGTCGTTGGATATCATCCGGTTGAGATATTACAGACTTATGGACCAGATACTGCGGCAATTCAACCCTTAAAAAATCTGGAAAAATTAGTTCAGAAAGCCATTCAGTGACCTGGCGACCAGGGCTCATCTGACGAGGCCTGGTCGTCACCCCCTCATTAAATAGCTGTTAGTTTTTTACAATTACATAAAAATTCTGATAGTATACCCCCCTATAGTATATGGAGGGCGTATGCCGCATTCACCCGAAGATAAAAAACGCATTCTCACTCGTGTACGCCGTATTCGCGGTCAGGTTGATGCGCTTGAGCGCGCACTGGAATCTGGCGAACCATGCCTGTCGATCCTGCAACAAATTGCCGCCGTACGCGGCGCATCCAATGGTCTGATGGGCGAAATGGTTGAGATCCACCTGAAAGATGAACTGGTCAGTGGGGAGACAACACCAGACCAGCGAGCTGTGCGCATGGCTGAGATCGGCCATCTTCTGCGTGCTTATCTAAAATAACACCATCACCTTGCAATAATGGGAAGAGACAAATGAAATCACGTGCAGCAGTTGCATTTGGCCCCGGCCAACCGTTAAAAATTGTTGAAATCGACGTCGCACCACCAAAGAAAGGTGAAGTGCTGGTTAAAATTACCCACACCGGCGTGTGCCATACTGATGCTTTTACCCTCTCAGGCGACGATCCGGAAGGCGTGTTCCCGGCGGTACTGGGCCATGAAGGCGGCGGCATTGTGGTTGAAGTGGGGGAAGGCGTCACCAGCCTGAAACCGGGCGATCATGTGATCCCGCTGTACACCGCAGAGTGCGGCGAGTGCAAGTTCTGTAAATCGGGTAAAACTAACTTGTGTCAGGCCGTGCGGGCGACACAGGGCAAAGGTCTGATGCCTGATGGCACAACGCGCTTCTCGTATAACGGCGAGCCGATTTATCACTATATGGGCACCAGTACCTTCAGCGAATATACCGTTTGCGCAGAGATCTCGCTGGCGAAGGTTAACGCGCAGGCTCCGCTGGATAAAGTGTGTCTGCTGGGATGTGGCGTGACCACCGGTATCGGAGCGGTCCATAACACCGCGAAAGTGAAGGAAGGCGATACCGTAGCCGTATTTGGTCTGGGCGGTATTGGCCTGGCGGTGATTCAGGGCGCGGTGCAGGCAAAAGCCGGGCGTATCCTGGCTGTTGATACCAATCCGGAGAAATTCAAATTGGCTGGTGAAATGGGCGCGACCGATTTCATCAACCCGAACGATTACGATAAGCCGGTGCAGGACGTGATTGTTGAGCTCACCGACGGTGGCGTGGACTTTAGCTTTGAGTGTATCGGCAACGTTAACGTGATGCGTGCGGCGCTGGAGTGTTGCCATAAAGGGTGGGGCGAAAGCATCATCATTGGGGTGGCGGGTGCCGGTCAGGAGATCAAAACACGTCCGTTCCAGTTAGTAACCGGTCGCGTGTGGCGCGGTTCCGCGTTTGGCGGCGTAAAAGGGCGCACTCAGTTGCCGGGTATGGTCGAAGAAGCAATGAGCGGAAAAATTCAGTTAGATCCGTTTATTACGCATCGCCTGCCTCTGGAGCAGATTAACGAAGCGTTCGATTTAATGCATCAGGGTAAATCCATCCGTACCGTTATCCATTTTGGTGATAACTGATTCATTGGCCAGCGGATTTCACCGCTGGCACTTTCCTGAATTTTTTAGAATTATGTTGTGAAAGTGTGACGAATCCGGCGCTTTTCACGGTAAGTAAACTTCCCGGATTGCCGATGACTATCTAACGGGCGTGTTTTCACGCATAAACCCTACAAGAGAGTCGACGGTCATGGACAACACTACATCGATGCAAGCCCTGCATAAACTGGGCTTTCTGCATCAAATCCGGCTGGTTCCGCTGTTTTCCTCCATTCTCGGTGGCATCCTTCTGCTATTCGCCTTAAGTTCCGGGCTGGCAGGTTATTTTCTTATGCAGGCCGATCGCGATCAGCGCGATGTAACCGATGAGATTCAGGTCCGGATGGGGTTATCTAACAGCTCTAACCACTTACGCACCGCGCGCATCAACATGATCCATGCTGGTGCGGCGAGCCGTATTGCTGAAATGGATGACATGAAGGCCAATATTGCCGAGGCAGAAAAACGTATTAAGCAATCGCAGGACGGTTTCAATACTTATATGGCTCGTGCGGTGAAAACTACTGCCGGAGAGGCGTTAGACGCTGAACTGAGCGCCAATTTCAAAGCCTATATTGATGGCTTACAGCCTATGCTCAAGTACGCTAAAAACGGCATGTTCGAAGCAATCATCAACCATGAAAATGAACAGGCCAGACCGCTGGACTCTGCTTACAACAAGGTATTGTTAAAGGCGATCGATATTCGTACCGCCAGGGCGAATCATTTAAGCGAACAGGCGCACCAACGTACACAGCTTGGCATGGCGTTTATGCTGGGGGCATTCGTTCTTGCGCTGGCACTGACCGTGATGACGTTTATTGTTCTGCGCCGTACCGTTATTCATCCTCTGTTACGTGCGGCCCAGCGCATTGAGCAAATTTCAGAAGGGGACCTGACAATGCCAGAGGAACCAACCGGGCGCAGCGAAATTGGGCGCCTGAGCCGTCATCTGCAGACAATGCAACGGTCGCTGGCGAAAACAGTGGGCACGGTACGTCAGGGCGCGGAAGAAATCTACCGCGGTACCAGTGAGATTTCGGCGGGTAATACCGATCTGTCTTCACGTACCGAACAACAGGCCGCGGCGATTGAACAAACGGCGGCCAGCATGGAAGAGCTGACGGCTACGGTGAAGCAAAACGCCGACAACGCGCATCATGCGAGTACGCTGGCGGAAGATGCGTCCGGCAAGGCCAGCCGGGGCGGTCAGATGGTCTCTGGTGTGGTGAAAACCATGGGCAATATCTCAACCAGCTCGAAGAAAATCTCTGAAATTACCGCCGTTATTAACAGCATTGCCTTCCAGACCAATATCCTGGCGCTGAACGCGGCGGTTGAGGCGGCGCGGGCAGGAGAGCAGGGGCGTGGGTTTGCAGTGGTGGCTAGTGAGGTGCGTACGCTGGCAAGCCGCAGCGCCCAGGCGGCAAAAGAGATAGAAGGATTGATCAGCGAATCAGTCCGACTGATTGACCAGGGTTCCGGAGAAGTGGTCGCTGCGGGCAATACGATGACAGATATTGTCGATGCGGTAAAACGCGTGACCGACATTATGCTGGAAATTGCGGCGGCCTCTGATGAACAAAGCCGGGGCATCGTCCAGGTAAGCCAGGCGATTTCAGAGATGGATAAGGTCACACAGCAAAACGCCTCATTGGTTGAAGAAGCATCGGCTGCTGCGGCCTCTCTTGAAGAGCAGGCCGCACGCTTAACGGAAGCCGTCGGCACATTCCGTTTAACCGGGACAAGCGCAATTAAACGCGTTCCGGTAACTACTACGCCGGGTCATTCACATCCGCAGGCGGCAACGGCCAGCGGCGATAATTGGGAAACGTTTTAATCATCAATAAAGGGACCATCTGGTCCCTTTATTTTTGGCATCAAAATGGTACGGTTTTGCGTATTGCGGCGATAAGGATCTGCGCGGCCTGAGAGAGTTGCACATCGACACGAGTAAGAATCCCGATGGGTTCACCCGCCCCGTGGGTAGGTATCGGCAACGATACCAGCGTCGCCTGGCGTAAATCCTCTCTAACCGCACCTGAAGGGACAAACCATACATAGTCGTAATCAACCGTCAGTTGGCGGGAAAGCGATGCTGACAGTGTTTCAATGCAGCCTGGCGGCATTTTACAGCCCTGACTTTGCAACAATGCTTCTGCGTGCTGGCGAGGCGCGGTTCCTTTTGGCGAAACCACCACCGGCCACTCCATTACCCGACTTAACGTGATGGTTTCCTGCAACAACGGGTGGTTAGGGCGCACGACCAGTTTAAGTGATTCCAGAAACAACAATTCATAATTCAGACCGACCATTAATTCCGGATCGGCCATGCGACCAATGCCGAGATCAATTTCTCCGGACTTTAAACCCGCCAGGATCATTGGGTTACTCATGGTGGCAACCTGCAGCGTGGTCTCCATTTGCTGCTTGTGGAAAGGACCAATTACCGCAGGCAGAATGCCCAGTGCCGCGGTGGGTAAGGCCCCAATCCGTACGACATCAGCCTGCGATTCTTCGCGCTGATTTAACGCTTGCCCGGCAGTGTTGAGCGCATCCAGCACTCTTACCGCGTGGGTAAGAAACTGCTCTCCTGGCAGCGTTAACTGCGCGCCAAGGCGGCCACGCTCAAAGAGCCGGGTCCCGGTCAGTTGCTCCAGTTCATTTAGCGTTTTGGAGAGAGCCGGTTGACTCAGGTTAAGGGTCTCAGCCGCGCGCCCCAACGTTCCCTGCTGTGCAACGGCGACAAAAGTATGAAGATGGCGCAAGCGAATGCGCTGATTGAACAGAACATTTTTTTCCATAAGCGATGTTAAAAACAGAGCCGTATCGGTGACAAGTAAAGTTGTTTGTTTTTGATAACCTGATAGCAAAATATTATTAACATTTATCATGTTTTACTTACAACTGATTTATTTTGCTTATGTTTTGTACAGCGTTGCTGGGTGGTGGGATCATGGAAGGGAGTATGTTCAGTCGTTATACTTTGGTTATTGTTTACTTTTGAACGATTTCTCTTCACAAGGCACTGATGAATGATACATGTAATAGGGCACCTTAATCCCGATAGCGATGCCATCTGCACCGCCGCAATGACGGCGCGTTGGCTTAGCTTACGTGGCCAGCAGGCGACGGCATGGCGTTTGGGCGAGCCTAACCGCGAAACGCAGTTTATCTTTGAGCATGCGGGGCTGACGATGCCTGAACGGTTGACGTTTGAACTGACCGATCGTGATGTCTGGCTGGTCGATTTCACCGAGCCTGCCCAGGGGCCGGAATCGTTGACAGAAAGTAACGTGGTGGGAATTATCGATCATCACCGACTTGGTGGGTTAGTCACCCGTCTGCCACCGGAAGTGTGGGTGAAGCCCGTCGGCAGTAGCGCAACCCTGCTGTGGCAACTGATGACGGAAGATGAACGCAACCAGTTATCTTCCGCTGAGGCTATTTTACTGCTCGGCGCTGTATTGAGTGACACTGTAACGCTTCGTTCACCAACGACCACCACTGACGATCGCCTGGCGGTTGATGCGCTGGCCCAAAAAACCGGAGTGGATCTTGACGCTTTCAGTCGCGACCTGCTGTCAGCCAAAACAAGCGTGGAAGGGATGAGCGCCCGCGAACTTTTGCAGAAAGACATTAAAACCTTCACCATCCATGGACATTCAGTCTGTGTAGCGCAGCTTGAACTGTATGCGCTGCAACAGGTGGATGCGGTGCTGGACGATCTCCGTCAGGAAATGGCGCGCTATGCAGAGGAAAAGAATGCTGCGTTGGTCGTGCTGATGCTCACCGACATCAATCAGGGTGACACCAGCCTGTGGTTTGCTGGAGCAGAACTTTCAGACATCCCGCAACCCTGCAAGGTAGAAGGTATGCTTAGCCGTAAAAAACAGATGCTCCCCTGGCTGGAAAGTCATTTGAAACCCCGTCAGTAGGTACTGTTCATCGTTTATATGGGTGGGAAGTTTACGCGGGGTCACACTTTGTAAATTCTTCCCACCGGAGTCAGCGGTGTTTTCTACACTCCAGGTAATATTCACTGGAGGCATGACATTATGGCGAACACCATCACGGCAGATGAGATTCGGGAACAATTTTCGCAGGCAATGTCAGCAATGTACCAGCAGGAAGTCCCGCAATACGGCACGTTGCTGGAACTTGTCGCTGATGTGAATCTGGCGGTACTGGAAAATAATCCGACGCTGCATGAAAAACTGGCGAATGCGGATGAACTGGCCCGGCTAAACGTTGAGCGCCATGGCGCTATTCGAGTGGGGACCGCGCAGGAGCTTTCTACGCTGCGCCGAATGTTTGCCGTTATGGGCATGTATCCGGTGAGTTATTACGATCTCTCCCAGGCAGGCGTCCCCGTACATTCCACAGCCTTTCGTCCCATCGACGATGCCTCGCTATCGCGCAACCCGTTTCGGGTATTCACCTCGTTATTACGGCTCGAACTAATCGAAAACGCCGCGCTGCGGCAAAAAGCCGCTGAGATCCTCGCGAAACGCGATATTTTCACTCGCCGTTGTCACGAGCTGCTGGATGAATTTGATGCGCAGGGCAGTTTTACATCTGAACAGGCGCAAGAGTTTGTGCATGAAGCGCTGGAAACATTCCGCTGGCATCAGCACGCCACGGTCGATGAAGAGACCTATCACGCATTGCATAACGAACACCGGCTGATTGCCGATGTAGTGTGTTTCCCCGGTTGCCATATCAACCACCTGACGCCGCGTACGCTGGATATCGACCGGGTGCAGTCGATGATGCCGGAATGCGGCATTGAACCGAAAATACTGATTGAAGGGCCGCCACGCCGCGAGGTGCCCATTTTATTACGTCAGACGAGTTTCAAAGCGCTGGAAGAACCGGTGTTGTTTGCCGGTGAAATGCGCGGCACTCACACGGCACGTTTCGGTGAAATCGAACAGCGCGGTGTGGCCCTGACGCCGAAAGGCAGAGCGTTATACGACGAATTGCTGAATAAAGCGGGAACGGGGAAAGACAATCTGACGCACCAGTTACATCTTCAGGAGGTGTTCAAGGCGTTCCCGGACAGTGAGTTTCTGCTGCGCCAGCAGGGACTCGCCTGGTTTCGTTATCGGCTGACGCCATCAGGCGAAGCGCATCGCCAGGCAATCCGTCCGGATGACGACCCGCAACCGCTCATTGAGCGAGGGTGGCTGGTTGCGCAACCCATCACTTACGAAGATTTTTTACCGGTGAGCGCCGCAGGGATTTTCCAGTCCAATCTGGGGAATGAAACGCAGGCTCGCAGCCACGGGAATTCCAGCCGCGACGCGTTTGAACAGGCGCTGGGTTGCGCGGTTTATGATGAGTTTGCGCTGTATCAGGAAGCGCAAGAGCGAAGTAAACGTCGGTGTGGTTTACTTTAATGGAATTTACATGGGATTCGGTCTGTTCCCATCGACATAAAATATTTTCGATTTTGTACAGATAATCGGCGACCAACAATTGGATTATTAATGAATTTTGTCTAGAGTGAGCGGTCAGAAATGTGCACTCTCTTGCCGCTGATTTTGACCGGCGCGGGACCATTTACACGACCAGAAGGACTCACTTTCAGGCATGAATCGCAGACGATTTATTAAAGGTTCAATGGCAATGGCCGCCGTGTGCGGAACCAGTGGTATTGCATCACTCTTTTCCCGCGCCGCCTTTGCGGCAGAGTCTGACATTGCAGACGGAAAAACCGTACGTTTTGATTTTTCCGTTCTGCAATCGATGGCCCATGACTTAGCACAGAAACCCTGGGGCGGCGCACCGCGCGCGTTACCGGACACGCTGGCGAAACTGACGCCGCAGGCCTATAACAGCATTCAATATGACGCAGAGCAGTCTCTGTGGAACAACGTTGAAAATCGTCAGCTTGATGCGCAGTTCTTCCACGTGGGAATGGGTTTTCGTCGCCGTGTACGCATGTTCTCGGTTGATGGCAGTACGCATATGGCGCGTGAAATTCACTTCCGTCCGGAACTGTTTAAATATAACGATGCGGGCGTGGATACCAAACAGCTGGAAGGGCAGACTGACCTCGGATTCGCCGGGTTCCGTGTTTTTAAAGCGCCAGAACTGGCCCGCCGCGATGTCGTTTCTTTCCTGGGAGCCAGCTATTTCCGCGCCGTGGATGACACCTATCAGTACGGTTTATCGGCCCGCGGTCTGGCGGTAGATACCTACACCGACAGCAAAGAAGAATTTCCTGATTTCACCTCTTTCTGGTTCGAGACGGTTAAACCGGGCGCAACCTCCTTTACCGTGTATGCACTTCTCGACAGCCCAAGCGTAACCGGTGCATTCAAGTTCGTGATCCACTGCGAGAAAACGCAGGTGATTATGGATGTGCAAAACCACATCTATGCGCGCAAAGACATCAAGCAGCTCGGCATTGCGCCGATGACCAGCATGTTCAGCTGCGGTAACAATGAGCGTCGAATGTGCGACACTATTCACCCGCAAATTCATGACTCCGATCGTCTGGCGATGTGGCGGGGCAATGGCGAGTGGATCTGCCGCCCGCTGAATAACCCGCAAAAGCTGCAGTTCAACGCCTATACCGATAACAACCCGAAAGGGTTTGGCTTGCTGCAACTCGATCGCGACTTCTCCCATTACCAGGACATCATGGGCTGGTATAACAAGCGTCCAAGCCTGTGGGTCGAACCGCGCAACCAGTGGGGCAAGGGGACCATCGGCCTGATGGAGATCCCGACGACCGGCGAAACGCTGGATAATGTTGTCTGCTTCTGGCAGCCTGAGAAGAAGATCAAAGCCGGCGATGAGCTGGAATTCAAATATCGCCTGTACTGGAGCGCTCAGCCACCGGTGCGTTCACCGCTGGCTCGTGTGATGGCGACCCGGACAGGCATGGGCGGTTTTCCGGAAGGATGGGCACCGGGCGAGCACTACCCGGAAAAATGGGCGCGCCGTTTTGCCGTTGATTTTGTTGGTGGCGATCTAAAAGCTGCTGCGCCGAAAGGCATTGAACCGGTGATTACGCTCTCAAGCGGTGAAGCGAAACAGATTGAGATCCTCTACGTGGAACCAATCGACGGTTATCGCATACAGTTTGACTGGTATCCGACCTCTGACTCAACCGATCCGGTAGATATGCGTATGTTCCTGCGTTGTCAGGGTGACGCCATCAGCGAAACCTGGCTGTATCAGTACTTCCCACCAGCGCCGGATAAACGTCAGTATGTTGACGACCGCGAGATGCGTTAATCACTCTCTTTACGGCTCTCCTGATGGGGAGCCGTATCTGCATTCATCCTCATAACGACTCTGTACACAATTTACTCGATCCTGTTCGCATTTTTCTGTATGGCAAATGGGTACTCTGTGAGTGTGTATTTCTTATACACGTTCTTGTCCACTAACAGGGAGAAAGTATGTTTCCAGAATACAGAGACCTTATTTCCCGACTGAAATCCGAGAACCCTCGCTTTCTGTCCTTATTCGAAAAACACAACAGCCTTGATCATGAGATCTCCAGACTGGAAGGTTCGGATGGTCGGGGGTATAGCTTGGACATTGTTCGTCTTAAGAAACAGAAACTCCACCTGAAGGAAGATTTGCTCAAAATTTTGCAAAGAGAGAGTGTCAGTGAGAGCTAAGTAGAATGGCGCTTGCTGTGTAAAAGGGCTTCCAGCGAGAAAAGGAAGCCCTTCCTGTTTTAGGCGTTAATCGACCATCACGCGTTTGTTCGTCGCCCCCCAGAGGATCGACATTTCAGTGAACAGCGCGCCGCTAATTTCTTCGACTTCTTCTGCGCTAACCTGCGCATTTCCCTGTTTACCGAACAGCACCACTTCATCGCCAGATGCAACCTGCGGTAAATCGGTCACATCGACGATCACGGTATTCATGGATGTTTTACCCAGTACCGGAACCCGCTGGCCGCGGATCAGCACGTGTCCCGCGTTACTGAATACACGGCGATAACCATCGGCATAACCTGTCGGGATATTGGCCAGAACGGAATCACGTTTAAGGGTATAGGTTCTGTCATATCCGACGGTGTTTCCTTTGGGGTAATGGTTTACCGACGCGATGGCGGATTTAAATGTCATGACGCGTTTGTATTCGGTGCTGGCGATGGTATCGCCATAAAAAATACCGCCAACACGAACCATGTCGAGCCAGGATTCAGGAACGGTCAGGGTGGCGAACGTATTCGCGACATGCAGGGTGACATCTTCGCGTTTAAGCCCGGTAATTTTCAGTACCTGGGCCGATTGCTTATTGAAACGGGCCAGATCGCGTCTAACCACCGCAGCATCTTCTTCCGGGAAATGCGACATGATGCCAACAATTTTCAGGCCGGGTAATGCGGAAATGGCGCGGGCTTCTTCCAGACCTGCAGCGGTACTGACTTCCAGACCGTTACGCGACATACCGCCAGAGTTCAGTGCCAGATGAATACGAATGATTTTACCTTTCTCCTGAGCAATGGCACTCAGACGCTTAGCCATATCCAGATTACCGATCAGCTCTTCGGTATCGAAGTCCGCTGCCTGGCGCATCTCTTTTTCCGTCGCGTTGCGAACGCGCATGAGCTGTGATGTATAGCCTGACTGGCGAACGGTTCTAATCTCCTTATTGCTGGCGATGCCAATACATTGCACGCCGTTTTGCATCATCACCGGTGTTACCAGTGAGAGATCGTGGCCATACGCGTCTCCTTTAAGAATGGCGCACATCCGGGTTTTATCTGCCAGCAGTTGCTGAACTTTATGAATGTTATATTCCAGTGCGCTACGGGAAATTTCCAGCGTGGTATTATCCACGACCTGTTGCTGATTGACTGCAAAGTGAACGGGGCCTGCTTGAGTGGAGGAAACGGGTTGGTGACAGGCGGTAATCAGTAAAAGCGGAATAAGTGCTAAACGACCCAAAGGTGCTGCCATGCTTGCTCCTTAGCAATAAAGTGAAAGTGTTATTGTCATCATTACGGTCTATCCATGAGGGGATACCCGGATCACCAGAGTAACGGGTTCCACGCCAGAGATTCTTTCTAAGTGATTGCTGTTACTGCATAAAAATAAGACCTCCCCGACTCTAAACAGAGTAATATCGGCTACTGCCAGTCAGAAATGCCCCGTTTACGATTGTAAAGGAGATAAACATGTCAGAAATAATTATCGTTAGTGACGCGCTGGAACTGCGTGCCGTCGAAGAACAACACGTCATCCCTCTGCATCAGTTGGTGCTTAAAAATAAAGTCTGGCTCCAGCAGTCCCTGAACTGGCCGCAGTTTGTGACTTCTGTGGAGGACACCCGCAAGAATGTGCAGGGCAATATGATGTTGCATCAGCGCGGCTACGCCAAAATGTTCCTTATTTTCGAACAAGGGGAGGTGGCTGGCGTTATCTCGTTTAACCAGATAGAACCGCTGAACAGAGCCGCTTATATAGGTTATTGGCTGGACGAAGATCACCAGGGCAAAGGTATTCTGTCTCAGGCGTTACAGGCATTGATTCAGCATTATGCGCAGCGCCAGGAGATTCGCCGCTTCGTGATTAAATGTCGTGTAGATAACGTCAAGAGCAACCAGGTGGCGTTGCGCAATGGCTTCCAACTGGAAGGATGCTTACGACAAGCGGAGTTCCTCAATGGCGATTACTATGATGTGAATCTCTATGCCCGCATCATTGATGACTCCTCAGAATAAACCGGCGATAGGGGTGCGCGTAATACGTTGTTCGCCGTTGATCACTTTTGGCCCGCGCAGATGGATCGCATCGCCATCAAAGGCTTCAACTTGGGCCTGACCGGTTATCTCAATATGATGCTCGATCAGCACTTCACCCAGAATACAGGCGTGGCCTTCAATCAGGATGTGCCCATCCAGCAGAATTGGGCCGCCGCGTAATTTTGCATGCCCCCCGACCAGCACATGGTGCTTCAGCACACAATTACCTTCAACCTCCGCGTGTTCCGCCACCTGCGAGCTATAGCGCAGGGTAGGAATGGCGTCTTCATCAGTTCCGGCGATGACACGCGCATGTCCATAGACTTTAGCGCAATCGCAGATCCAGACATTATTCTCTTCGTTACCTTCTACCCGTGCAAAATCAAAAACTTCAGCCCGATGTTCTATAAAGGCATAGTTAATCATCGCATCACCATAGATCTGCACCTGATGCACCACGCGTGAATTGCTGACTGTCGCCCGATCGTAAATTTGCAGGAGCTGGTCGTTTTCACGAGTTAGTCCTTTGGCGGCGATAATTTCAGAGTCACACACAACGCGCGCATCACCGCAGAGAAGGCACTCACCGCGAACAACAGAATCCCGAATGGTGACGTTGTCACGTATTTGCGCGTTATGGCTGATTTCTGCTCGGTCAATCCAGGCTGCATCACCAATCTGCGCGCCATCTCTGACCACGCTTGCCTGTGTAATACGGGCATTTCCGGATATCGTCGCGCCGGAAAACGCGAGCGCATTCTCATCGTAAATCCAGCAATCGCCACTTTGCGAAAGCACGCTTTCATCATCAATCCAGCCACCGAGCGTACCGGCTTTAACATCATTAAAATCAATGAGCGCAATTATCTGGCGTAGTAATACGCTCTTTTTATTGCCATTATCCTGGTAACTAAAGGCGCGAGGTTCATCGCCCAGACGATATTTGGTCATAGCTCATTTCCATGTTGCGCACCTTAGTTAAACGTAGCAAAGTTTTCCGCACTGGCTAAATTCGTGGAAATTCCATAAAATGCATTTCAAATATACTTTAAAAAATAAACAAAATGAGTAAGAGCAAGCAAAGTGAGCGAGTCCTCAATCTTCCGGCCGGTTATTTTGGCATGGTACTGGGCATCATCGGGATGGGGTTCGCGTGGCGATATGCCAGCCAGGTATGGCCTGTAAGCCACTGGATTGGCGACGGTTTAGTGATCCTTGCGATGGTCATCTGGGGATTGTTGACGCTGGCCTTTATTAGTCGTTTACTGCGTTTTCCTCATAGCGTACTGGCGGAAATTCGTCATCCGGTGATGAGCAGTTTTGTCAGTCTGTTTCCGGCTACAACGATGCTGGTCGCGATTGGTTTTGTCCCGTGGTATCGACCGCTGGCAATTGTGTTGTTCAGCATCGGCGTGGTGATACAGCTGGCGTATGCAGCCTGGCAAACGGCTGGATTATGGCGTGGCGAGCACCCGGAAGAGGCCACCACACCGGGCCTGTATCTGCCAACCGTTGCCAATAACTTTATCAGCGCCATGGCCTGTGGTGCGCTTGGCTTCAACGATGCCGGGTTGGTGTTTTTGGGCGCAGGGGTATTTTCCTGGCTCAGCCTCGAGCCGGTTATTCTGCAGCGTTTACGAAGCTGCGGCGAGCTGCCAACGGTTTTACGGACTTCACTTGGTATACAACTGGCGCCTGCGCTGGTCGCCTGTAGTGCGTGGCTTAGTGTGAACGGTGGCGAGGGAGATACGTTAGCCAAAATGCTGTTCGGCTATGGTCTGCTGCAACTTCTGTTTATGCTACGCCTGATGCCGTGGTATTTGTCACAGCCGTTTAATGCGTCTTTCTGGAGCTTCTCGTTCGGCGTGTCGGCACTGGCGACTACGGGGCTGCATTTAGGGCACGGCAGCGAGTCAGGTTTTTTTCATACGCTGGCGATCCCGCTGTTTATTTTTACCAATTTTATCATTGCGCTATTACTGATACGTACGTTTGCATTGCTGATGCAGGGAAAACTGCTTATTCGCACCGAACGTGCTGCATTACTGAAATCTGAGGATAAATAATGATCCGTTGTGACGAAAACTACTTTACTGAGAAATATGATTTGACCCGCACGCATTCCGATGTCGTCGACGCGGCGAAAATTGTTGCCCCGGGCAAAACGTTAGATCTGGGCTGCGGGAATGGCCGTAACAGTCTGTACCTGGCGGCCAACGGTTATGACGTTACCGCATGGGACAAGAATCCGATGAGCATCGCCAATCTGGAACGCATTAAAAACGCGGAAGGGCTGACTAATCTGCACGCTGAGGTGGCGGATCTCAATGCGCTAAACTTTGACGGTGAATATGATTTTATTCTTTCTACCGTGGTGATGATGTTCCTGGACGCGAAAACCATCCCGGGCCTGATTGAAAATATGCAGCGCTGCACCAATCCTGGTGGGTATAACCTGATCGTCGCGGCAATGGATACCGATGATTTTCCGTGTACCGTTGGGTTCCCGTTTGCGTTTAAAACAGGGGAGTTACGCCGCTACTACACAGGTTGGGATCTGCTGAAATATAACGAAGACGTAGGTGAACTTCATCGTACGGATGAGCACGGCAACCGAATTAAACTACGCTTTGCAACAATGCTGGCGCGTAAAACGGTCTGACCTGCCCATTTGTGATAACTCTTTCTACGTTCAGCATTTTTTTCGTGCTGAATATTAAGAAAACGTTAAGATAAAATTGTGCGGGCCTTACCATTTTTAGTTCATCCAAAATGATTTCCTTTTGCTATTATTTCAGATGCATATCTGCAAATACTAAGGGATCGTTCCATGCGTGCTCAAACTTTATTTAAAGTTGCAGTGCTTACGGGTTTACTGGCGTTATCAGGCTGTGCTTCAAAAATTACGCAGCCTGATAAATATTCAGGTTTTTTAAAAGATTACTCAGGCCTGAAGGAAACAAAATCTGCAACCGGACAGCCGGTGCTGCGTTGGGTTGATCCCAACTTTAATGAGTCTAAATACGATAACATCGTTTATAACCCGATCACGTATTATCCGGTTCCTAAACCAACCACCCAGGTCGGTCAGCAGGTTCTTGATAAGCTGTTGAGCTATACCAATACCCAAATGAAAACTGCCCTGGCAAAACGTAAACCGCTGGTTACGACGCCAGGCTCGCGCAGTCTGATTTTCCGCGGGGCAATCACCGGTGTTGCTACCAGCAAAGAAGGGCTGCAGTTCTATGAAGTGGTCCCGGTTGCACTGCTCGTTGCGGGTACGCAAATGGCGACGGGGCACCGTACCATGGACACGCACCTCTTTTTCGAAGGTGAGTTGATTGATGCGGCAACCAATAAACCTGTCATTAAAGTTGTACGTCAGGGTGAAGGTAAAGACCTGAACAACGAAAGTACGCCGATGGCGTTCGAAACGTTGAAGAAAGTTGTTGATGACATGGCGACTGATGCTTCCATGTTTGACGTAAATAAAAAACAATAATAACGAAGAACGCACCATCCCTGGATGGTGCGTTTTTTTATGCCGCCCGGCGACGATATACGAGTTTACCCATCAGCGTTTCTGGTCGGGCAAACATCACCAGATTCCCCAGCAAAATCAATACTAATCCCACAATCGCATTAACCTGCCAGACATACCCTTCATACAACGTAGACAGCGTTAGCGCCACCAGTGGAAAAAGCAGTGTACTGTATGCCGCTTTACTGGGACCAATGCGTCCGACCAGCGTGAAATAGGCGCCGAAGGCGATTACCGAACCAAAAATAGCCAGATACAACAGCGCACTGAGATAACTGAAGGTCCAATGTGGCGTGAAGCTGTCGCCGCGCACCAGCGCAATGGTAGCAATCAACACGGTGCCGTACAGCATCGCCCAACTGTTGGTGGTCATCACCTCGAGACCTTTTTTCTGATGACGCAGACTTATCATATTGCCCAGTGAGAAACCAAAAGTGCCGAGGGCGCTTAAACCAATCCCCAGCAGCAGCGAGTGATTCAACCCGCTGTTGACCAAATCCTGCCAGAACAAGGTGACGATACCTGTCAGCCCCAGCCCGGCGGCAACATAAAAGCGTCCTGGTGGTTTTTGACCAAAAAACAGGTAGCTATTAACCGCATTGAACAGGACCGCCATCGAGAAAATGACGGATTCAAGACCGGTATTGATCCACGCAGCGGCAGTGTAAAAACACCAGAAGTTAAAGCAAAAAACGCATCCACCTTGTAACAGACAAAACAGATGGTCGCGTCCGGAAAGCTTACGCAATTTCCCGCTGATCAGCAGGATGGCTATCATCACGGTGCTGGCGATGGCAAAGCGCCAGAAGATGGAAACTGGCGCCGCAACCGGGCCTTGTTGCAGGTAAATCGCAATCCATGTCGTTCCCCAAATCACCACCACCAGACAGTACAACAGTCCGTTCATACAACTCTCTCTTTTTGGTCTTCAGGCGCACACTGTGCCACGTCGGGTAGCAGGGGGCTTTCATCGGCTTGCGGTGGACTTGCAAAATCTTGCGCTTTTTTTAGTGTAAAGGTGAAAAGGAAGCTGTTAACGATATGTAGCTGATATAGACTGAAAGCCTGCTAACTTATTTTGAATGTGATGGTATGTCTCAGCCCTATGGTGCCTTTGAAAACTTACGCAAACACAATGCCGTGCTGCACGAGTCGGTTGCGTTACATTCGGGGATCCAACTGGCTGCCTGGTCAAACAAGCGCGACACCATTACCCAGTATTGCGATCACCACACGCTCAGTTTATACATCGCGGATGGCTACGAGAGTTATCACAAAACGGCGGGAGGCTGGAAGAATGGCGGCGGACCGGATCGTTTTTGCCTGATGCCAAAAGAGAGTGAGTCCAGTTGGGATATTCGTGACGATCTTTCCTTTGTTCATCTCTATTGTACCGACGCTCACCTGCGCGAAGTGGGTGAAAAAGTCTGGGACAAAAGCCCCTATAGCTTCACGCTGGACGAGCATACTTTTGGCAGTGACCCGGGGATCACGGCGGTTTACCGTCAGTTTTTGCTTGGTAACGACTGGCTGCAACCCGCTAATCACCTCACGCTTAGCGCGGCATCTTCACTACTGTTAACGCATCTGATCCAGCATTACAGCAACGTTCAATGGCGGCTTCCCGTTGTCACCGGAGGGCTTGCACCTGCCACCTTGCGTAACGTGCTGGCCTATATTGAAGCACATCTGGCGTATCCCATAACGTTGAGCGATCTGGCTGGTGAAGCAGCGCTAAGCGAATTCCATTTTGCCAGAATGTTTCGCCAGTCGATGAATATGGCGCCGCATCAGTACGTCATGCAACGCCGTATGGCGCTAGCGCAGCAACTGGTCTGTTATTCATCACGCAGCCTGTCGGATATTGCAATGGCCTGCGGATTTAGTTCGGCGAGTCATTTCAGTAACCGGTTTAAACAAGTGACAGGTAAAACACCAACGCAGCTACGCGCGGCGAAATAACGTCAACACTGCGTAGCAAATACCGCCGACAACCAGCCCCCAGAATGCAGACCCAATGCCAAATACCGTCAGACCACTGGCCGTAACCAGAAAAGTCACGATGGCCGCATCGCGTTCAGCTTCATTATGTAAGGCTTGATATAAACTACCGCTAATCGTGCCGAGTAATGCAAGACCAGCAAGCATCTGGATCCAGCTTACGGGCAGGGCTGCCATCAGTCCTGTAACCGAACCGCCAAACACCCCAGCCAGAAGATAGAAGACGCCTGCTGCCGCTGCGGCGAGCCAGCGCCGATTTGCATCCGGATGCGCTTCAGGACTTTGGCAAATTGCGGCGGTTATGGCGGCGATGCAGATGGAATAGACGCCAAAAGGTGAAAATAGCAGCGCCAGTAGACCCGTAAAAACAATCAGAGGGGAAACGGGTAACGAATATCCTGATGCTTTCATGGTCGCAATACCAGGGGCATTTTGCGAAGCCATAGTGACCAGAAATAACGGTAGTGCAATGCTGATACTGTGGGCTAATGAAAAGTGCGGGGTAATAAACGCTGGGATAACCGGTGACAGATTAACATCATTAGTGACAATGTCACCTTTCATCAAGGCGATGGCAATACCCACTAACATCGCAGCGATAACGGCATATCTTGGGGCAATAACTTTTAGCACCAGCCATGCCACCAGCATACTACCGCACAAAATAAGCTCACTGTTCAGGCTATTAAATGCCTGCAAACCAAAACGCAGTAAGATCCCAGCCAACATGGCTGATGCCAGCGAGTGGGGAATGATTTTCATCAGGCGGGCAAATAGTCCGGTTACGCCGCACAGCACAATCAGCGCGTTAGCCACGATAAAAACACCGATGGCATCCTGAATAGATACCCCGTGCAGGCCCGTCACCAGCAGCGCGGCACCGGGCGTTGACCATGCGGTAAGTACAGGAGCGCGATACCACAATGTCAGCACCAGCGTACTGACCCCCATTGCTAACCCCAGTGCGGTCATCCAGCCTGCAATTTGCCCGGTAGTCGCACCTGCGGCGAGTGCCGCTTGCCAGATAATGGCCGCCGAACTGGCATAGCCAACCAGGACCGCCACAAAACCCGATAATACAGTGGGCAGGGGGATGGAGAATGCACGCATATTCACTCCGTGTGCGTTATAACGGTCAATCACTGTAGCACTGTGCGTTATAGCGTACAAGTGCTAAACTGTAGCCCCGAGTAAGGAGAGCGACGAAGGAGAAAATGGACAACTTAACCCACTATCTGGCCACAACGCTCAGGACATTACGTCACCAGCGGGAATGGAGTCTTTCGCGTCTGGCGGAGGAAACTGGCGTCTCAAAAGCGATGCTGGGGCAGATTGAACGTAATGAATCCAGTCCAACGGTGGCGACATTGTGGAAAATTGCCACTGGGCTGAACGTCCCGTTTTCAACGTTTATTTCACCACCAGAGTCAGACGGCACGCTAACATTCGATCCCCAGCAGCAGGCAATGGTCGTCACGCCGTTGTTCCCGTGGGATCCTCAACTGTGCTTCGATCATTTTTCGATACTATTGGCGCCCGGCGCGCTCAGTGAATCTACTCCGCATGAGACCGGCGTAATAGAGCACGTGGTGGTGATTAATGGTCTGCTGGATATGTGTATTGAGGGGCAGTGGCGCACCCTTAAATCTGGTGAGGGTGTCCGTTTCGCCGGAGATATGGCACACAGTTACCGTAACAGCAGCGAACAAACGGTGCATTTTCATTCGCTGATCCATTACCCGCGCAGTTAATCGGGAAAACTATTCCGAAAAGCTGCGCTTGTGACTACAATAGCCGCCATTTTTACCGCTTGTGGATGGTAACAACTGTATGCGCCAGCAGCCTCATCACCTTGAATTGTTAAGCCCGGCTCGGGATACCGCCATTGCGCGCGAAGCCATTTTGCACGGCGCAGATGCCGTTTACATTGGTGGACCGGGTTTTGGCGCGCGTCATAACGCCAGTAACAGTCTGAAAGATATCGCCGATCTGGTGCCTTTCGCCCATCGCTATGGGGCGAAAATCTTTGTGACGCTAAATACTATCTTGCACGATGATGAACTGGAACCCGCGCAGCGGTTAATTACCGATTTGTATCAGACCGGTGTTGATGCTCTGATCGTACAGGATATGGGGATCCTGGAACTGGATATTCCCCCGATTGAACTGCATGCCAGCACCCAATGTGATATTCGCAGCGTTGAGAAGGCGAAATTTCTTGCTGATGTCGGATTCACCCAGATTGTCCTTGCGCGCGAACTGAGCCTTGAGCAAATTAACGCCATCCATCAGGCTACCGATGCGACCATTGAGTTTTTCATTCACGGCGCGCTGTGCGTTGCCTATTCAGGTCAGTGTTATATTTCACATGCGCAAACCGGACGCAGTGCAAACCGTGGCGACTGTTCCCAGGCTTGCCGTCTGCCGTATACCCTGAAAGACGATCAGGGACGTGTGGTGTCCTATGAAAAACACCTGCTGTCGATGAAAGACAACGATCAGACCGCCAACCTCGGCGCATTGATTGACGCAGGTGTGCGTTCCTTCAAAATTGAAGGGCGCTATAAGGACATGAGTTATGTCAAGAATATTACCGCGCATTATCGCCAGATGCTCGATGCCATCATTGAAGAGCGCGGCGACCTGGCCCGTTCATCAGTGGGACGTACCGAACATTTCTTTACCCCATCCACGGAGAAAACCTTCCATCGTGGCAGCACCGATTATTTTGTGAATGCCCGTAAAGGGGATATCGGCGCATTCGACTCACCAAAGTTTATCGGTTTGCCGGTCGGCGAAGTCCTGAAGGTGGCGAAAGATCATCTCGATGTTGAGGTGACAGAACCGCTGGCTAACGGGGATGGCCTGAACGTGTTAATCAAACGTGAGGTTGTTGGATTCCGCGCCAACACCGTGGAAAAAACGGGGAACAATCGTTATCGGGTATGGCCGAATGAAATGCCTGCCGATCTGCACAAAGTGCGTCCGCATCATCCGCTGAATCGCAACCTCGATCATAACTGGCAGCAAGCGTTAACCAAAACCTCCAGTGAACGCCGTGTTGCGATCGATATTGAGCTCGGCGGCTGGCAGGAGCAGTTGATTCTGACGCTCACCAGTGAAGAGGGCGTGAGCATCACCCATACGCTGGATGGCCAGTTTGAGGAAGCGAACAATGCGGAAAAAGCGTTGAGTAACCTGCAGGACGGACTGGCAAAACTTGGGCAGACGATGTACTACGCCCGCAATATTCAGGTGAATCTGCCGGGCGCGCTGTTCGTGCCAAACGGTCAACTAAATCAGTTAAGACGTGAAGCCGTTGATATGCTGGATGCAGCGCGCCTGCAAAGCTATAAGCGCGGTAGCCGCAAACCAGTATCCCAGCCAGCGCCGGTTTATCCGCAAACGCACTTGAGTTTCCTGGCTAACGTCTACAACCAAAAAGCGCGTGAGTTTTATCACCGTTATGGCGTTCAGTTGATTGATGCAGCCTATGAAGCGCATGAAGAAAAGGGCGAAGTACCGGTGATGATCACCAAACATTGCCTGCGTTTCGCCTTTAACCTGTGTCCGAAACAGGCGAAAGGGAACATCAAGAGCTGGAAAGCGACACCGATGCAACTGGTTAACGGCGATGAAGTCCTGACGCTGAAATTTGATTGCCGACCGTGCGAAATGCACGTGATCGGCAAGATGAAACATCACATTCTGAAGATGCCGTTGCCGGGTAGCGTTGTGGCTTCGGTCAGTCCGGAAGAACTGATGAAGACACTGCCGAAGCGTAAAGGTTAATCGTTAGCTCAGATGCGTATCGGGTTTGCGTGATTTTTGCCAGTGATGGTGTTCACGAAGATCGGCGGCGGATTCTTCCGCCGTCACTCGCAGCTCATCGCTGTCGGCCGTGTGTCGTAGTAAATGATCGGCATCCTGCACCTGAAGATATTCATGTCCCTGATTAGTAGCGAAAAGTTGACCGGAAAAAAGCGCGCTGGCCAGCAATAACACTGTTAACCCTTTCTTAAACATCATGCACCCTCTGGTACGTTAGCTGCGGAATTGGCGATAATTTCGCCTGGTGACTATTCAATATTTTAATCGGGATAATGACAATCTCTGTTTTGTCATTTCGATGTTTTTTACATTTTTGTTTAGTCGATGTTGGGATTTGTAACACCCGGGCAGTGCAGCGCTGCCCGGGTGTTATCAGGGACAGATTCAGGACTTAAATCCGGCGGCCGTCATCAGGAGACGAAAGAACATGCCAACAGCGGCGAGGGCCAGCACGCTGCCGCCCCAGAGGATCACCAGCCACATCAGGCGTTTCCAGATTGTTTGTTGCATCAATGATACCCCTCACCATGTTGAACTTTGCCACGGAAAACGTAGTAGCTCCAGAAGGTGTACACCAGGATTATCGGGATAATCAGCAGTGCGCCAACCAACATAAAGCCCTGACTTTGCGCCGGAGCCGCCGCTTGCCGGAGCGTAATGGACGGCGGAATGATGTGTGGCCAGATACTGATCCCCAGCCCGCTAAACCCGAGGAAAATCAGCCCCAGTGTCAATACAAAAGGCAGCGTATGGCAGTTATGTTGCCCCAGCGAACGCCACAGCCAGATGCTGATAAGCGCAACCAGTAGCGGAACCGGCATCAGGAACCATAGGTTGGGCAGACTAAACCAACGCTCGGCAATCGCGCTATGCGCCAGTGGTGTCCACAGGCTGATAATGGCAATCACAATCAACATTGCCAGCAGCAGTTTTTTGGCCACGCGACGCATTTTATCCTGCAACGGATTTTCACTTTTCATCACCAGCCATGTCGCCCCCAGCAGGGCATAGGCTACAACCAGGCCAACGCCGCAGAACAACGTGAACGGGGTCAACCAGTCGAAAGGACCGCCGCTGTAGCTGCGTCCGGTAACGGAAAATCCGTTGAGTACGGCACCCACCACCACGCCCTGGGTGAATGTCGCCAGAATTGAACCGCTGAGAAAGGCTTTATCCCAGAATGGTCGATGCGCCGGCGTGGCCTTGAAGCGAAACTCAAACGCGACGCCGCGAAAAATCAGGCCGATTAGCATCAGGGTCAATGGGATCGTCAGCGCATCGACAATCACCGCATAGGCCAGCGGGAACGCGCCAAATAACCCGGCCCCGCCCAGCACCAGCCAGGTTTCATTCCCATCCCATACGGGAGCGACGCTGTTAACCATCACATCGCGGTCATCAGCGTCCTGAATCGCGGGGAATAAAATGCCAATCCCGAGATCAAAACCGTCCATCACGATATACATCAGCGTGGCGAACACGATAATCACAAACCAGATAACTGATAAATCGATACCCATTAGCGATGAGCCTCCGGTTGAGAATCAAGGACGGCAGCCGAAAGCGGCCGGGCAGGCGTGCCGGTTGGCGGAATTGTTGGGTCATCTTCATGTGGCCCCTTGCGGATCAGGCGTATCATGTAGCTGTAACCCACACCAAACACTGAGCTGTACACCACAAAGAAGGACAGCAGGCTGATGCTCATATGTAAATCACCATGTGCGGAAACCGCATCCGCCGTACGTTGCAGACCGTAAACCACCCACGGTTGACGGCCAACTTCAGTGGTCACCCAACCGGCAAGGATGGCAATCAGACCTGAGGGGCCCATCCACAAGGCAAAGCGCAGGAAAGGGCGCGAGGTGTATAAACGCTGCTTATAGCGCAGCCACAGGGCAAAAGCGCCCAGCAGGATCATCAGCATGCCTAGCCCGGCCATTATGCGAAACGACCAGAACACCATCGTTGAGTTAGGCCTGTCTTCTTTAGGAAACTCTTTTAGTGCCGGGACCTGTTTGTCCAGGCTATGGGTCAGGATCAGACTGCCCAGGGCAGGAATTTCCAGCCCATAGCGGGTGCGTTCCTGCTCCATATCCGGCCAGCCGAAAAGTAGTAGCGGGGTTGGTTCGCCGGGCGGATTTTCCCAGTGCCCTTCAATCGCAGCAATTTTTGCCGGCTGATGCTTCAGCGTATTCAAACCGTGCATATCGCCAATCAAAGCCTGCAGCGGGGCGACGATTAACGTCATCCATAGCGCCATTGAGAACATTGCGCGAATAGCCGGGGTGTTATTCCCGCGCAATAAATGCCATGCACCTGACGCTGCAACAAACAACGCGCTGCTGAGGAAAGCGGCAACGGACATATGCAGTAAACGATAAGGGAATGAAGGATTGAAAATAACGGCGAGCCAGTCAACGGGAACGACCTGGCCGTTAACTATTTCATAGCCTTGCGGTGTCTGCATCCAGCTGTTAGAGGCGAGGATCCAGAAGGTTGAAATAATGGTACCCAGTGCGACCATGCAGGTGGCAAAGAAGTGAAGCCCTGGGCCAACCCGGTTCCAGCCAAACAGCATTACCCCAAGGAAGCCCGCTTCAAGAAAGAAGGCGGTGAGCACTTCATAGGTCAGAAGCGGCCCGGTGATGCTACCGGCGAACTCGGAAAAACCACTCCAGTTGGTACCGAACTGATAAGCCATCACCAGCCCGGAAACTACACCCATACCAAAGTTTACGGCGAATATTTTCGACCAGAAATGGTATAGCGAACGCCAGGTGGGATTTTTCGTCTTTAGCCATAACCCCTCAAGTACTGCCAGATAACTGGCGAGGCCGATGGTAATGGCCGGAAAGATGATGTGAAAGGATACCGTAAACGCGAACTGGATCCTCGCCAGGTGAAACGCGTCAAGACCGAACATGCTTAACTCCGCAGGCAAAATTGATTTGGCGCAATTCTAAGCCTGAGAAGCAATGCGGGGCAGAAACAGAACAGTTCTTTTTAACCATAACAGTTGCAGTGCTGTTATAGGTTGTACACGCTGATATGAAATCTGGAAGCTGGATTCCTGTTATTAAATAGCGTCCTCCCCACGTTAGTAATTCTGCAATATTAATAGCAAGGTAATTAAAAGGTAATCATAAATCTTTACTTTGTGTGTATAAAGGTTCTTCTGCTGAATGCCTTCCTTGAATCAAAAATCACCAGGCAAAGAGCTGGCGTTAACGATGTTGTAAAACTGTTAACTATAACAGTTATAAAAAACACCCTGATTATGTAAACTGATATACACAGTGATTGTCACCGACACCGGTAATCAGGATCAAAAATGAAAAAGTACCAGCGACTGGCAGAGCAAATTCGCGATCAAATTGCGTCTGGCGTATGGCAGCCAGGCGATCGCTTGCCTTCCTTGCGTGAGCAAGTGGTCAGCAGCGGAATGAGTTTTATGACCGTCGGACACGCATACCAGTTGCTGGAAAGCCAGGGGCGGATTATCGCCCGGCCGCAGTCTGGTTATTATGTCGCCGCGCGCCCCGAACGTGAACTGGCAGCGCCGCAGGTACAGGTCATGCGCGACGAAGCGGTGGATATCAATACCTATATTTTTGATATGTTGCAGGCCAGCCGGGATGCGTCAGTGATGCCCTTTGCCTCAGCATTCCCCGACCCGCGTTTGTTTCCACTTCAACAGTTGAACCGCTCGTTGGCGCAGGTGAGTAAAACCGCCACCGCCATGAGTGTGATTGAAAACCTGCCGCCGGGGAATGCTGAGCTGCGTCATGCCATTGCCCGTCGCTATGCTCAACAGGGGATGACCATTTCACCGGATGAAATCGTCATCACCACCGGCGCGCTGGAAGCCCTCAACCTGAGCCTGCAAGCTGTCACTGAACCGGGTGACTGGGTGATTGTCGAAAACCCCTGTTTTTACGGAGCGTTGCAGGCCCTGGAGCGATTACGTCTGAAGGCGCTGTCGGTAGCCACCGACGTTAACGAGGGGATCGATCTTGCCGCGTTGGAGCAGGCGTTACAGGAGTACCCGGTAAAAGCCTGCTGGCTAATGACCAACAGCCAAAATCCGCTGGGTTTTACGCTCAGCGCAGAGAAAAAGGCGCATCTGGTTGCCTTGTTGGAAAAATACCACGTAATGCTGATTGAAGATGATGTTTACAGCGAGCTGTACTTTGGCCGCGAAAAACCGCTACCTGCCAAAGCCTGGGATCGCGCCGACAGCGTTCTGCATTGTTCGTCTTTCTCGAAGTGTCTGGTGCCAGGATTTCGTATTGGCTGGGTGGCAGCAGGGAAACATGCCCGGCGTATTCAGCGGCTCCAGCTAATGAGTACTTTATCTACCAGTTCGCCCATGCAGCTTGCACTTGTTGATTATCTTTCAACCCGGCGCTATGACGCGCATTTGCGACGCTTGCGTCGGCAGTTGGCGGAACGTAAACAACAGGCCTGGCAAACGCTGCTGCGTCATCTTCCGGCGGAAGTCAAAATTCACCACAACGACAGCGGTTATTTTCTGTGGCTGGAGCTGCCGGAACCGCTTGATGCTGGTGTGCTCAGTACCCATGCGCTGGCACACCACATCAGCATTGCGCCGGGGAAAATGTTCTCGACCTCGGGAAGCTGGACACGTTTTTTTCGTTTTAATACTGCGTGGCACTGGGGAGAGCGCGAAGAGCAGGCCGTAAAACAGCTTGGCAAATTAATTCGTGAAATGATGAAATAAACCATAACGCGCTATTCAATATAAATGAATAGCGCATTCTTATTTTCGAAATAGTGAATGCTGAACCACGGTATTATTTATATCGGGTGCGGCCATACAAAATATCAATAGTTAATACTATTGCCACCTCTGCGTCTAACTCCTTGTCTATACTCCAGAAGATTACCCCCCAGGTCAGAGTCTGTAGCGTAATGAGCGTTAGCTCACAACCTGATTAAATTTCCTTGCACCAGCAGGAACGCTTACAACACCCCGACTATTTTTAGAAAAGGACATATATTTACGGCAAGGCTGCCGCTCAATATTTTTTCGACAGGAGTAAGACGTTATGAGCAAGCAACTTGCCCTCAGTAGCCTGTGTGCCTTCAGCATGACGCTGATGACTGCGCAGGCAGCCGAACCCCCCACATCATTAGATAAACCGGAAGGCCGCCTGGATATTATTGCCTGGCCGGGTTATATCGAACGTGGGCAAACCGATAAACAATATGACTGGGTCTCGCAGTTTGAGAAAGATACCGGCTGTGCGGTCAATGTAAAAACGGCGGCCACCTCTGATGAGATGGTCAGCCTGATGGCTAAAGGCGGTTACGACCTGGTAACCGCTTCTGGTGATGCCTCACTGCGCCTGATAATGGGAAAACGCGTTCAGCCGATTAATACTGCGCTGATCCCTAACTGGAAAACCCTTGATCCGCGAGTAGTAAAAGGGGAGTGGTTTAACGTTGGCGGTAAAGTTTACGGTACGCCATACCAGTGGGGACCAAACCTGCTGATGTATAACACCAAAACCTTCCCAACGCCGCCGGACAGCTGGAACGTGGTATTCGTTGAACAAAATCTGCCTGACGGGAAAAGCAATAAAGGTCGCGTTCAGGCTTACGATGGCCCGATCTATATTGCCGACGCCGCATTATTCGTTAAAGCCACCCAGCCGCAGTTGGGTATTACCGACCCCTATCAGCTCACTGAAAAACAGTATCAGGCGGTGATCAAAGTCCTGAGCGATCAGCACGCGTTGATCCATCGCTATTGGCACGATACCACCGTGCAAATGAGCGATTTCAAAAACGAAGGCGTAGTGGCGTCAAGCGCCTGGCCTTATCAGGCTAACGCCTTGAAAGGCGAAGGTCAGCCAATTGCCACGGTCTTCCCAAAAGAGGGGGTTACCGGATGGGCTGATACCACCATGCTGCACAGTGAAGCGAAACACCCGGTTTGCGCTTACAAATGGATGAACTGGTCATTAACCCCGAAAGTACAGGGCGACGTAGCCGCCTGGTTTGGTTCTCTGCCAGTGGTGCCTGAAGGTTGTAAAGCCAGCCCGTTACTGGGTGAAAAAGGCTGTGAAACCAACGGCTATAGCTATTTCGACAAAATTGCCTTCTGGAAAACGCCGATTGCCGAAGGTGGAAAATTCGTTCCTTACAGTCGCTGGACGCAGGATTACATCGCCATTATGGGTGGTCGTTAATTCCGCTGGGGGTTTTATGACGTACGCAGTGGAGTTTCATAACGTCTCGCGTTTGTATGGGGATGTTCGTGCAGTGGATGGGGTGAGTATTGCGATTAACGACGGTGAGTTTTTCTCTATGCTGGGGCCATCCGGCTCCGGCAAGACCACCTGTCTGCGCCTGATTGCCGGGTTTGAGCAACTGTCAGGCGGCGCGATCACTATTTTTGGTAAACAGGCCAGCGAATTGCCGCCCTGGGAACGGGACGTCAATACGGTATTTCAGGATTACGCGTTATTCCCGCACATGTCGATCCTCGACAACGTCGCCTATGGGCTGATGGTTAAAGGCATTGATAAAAAACAACGCCACGCGAAAGCACGTGAAGCACTGGATAAGGTCGCACTCGGTTTTGTTTATGAACGTAAACCGTCGCAGCTTTCCGGTGGGCAACGTCAGCGTGTGGCGATTGCCCGGGCGCTGGTCAATGAACCGCGCGTCCTGCTGTTGGATGAACCGCTCGGGGCATTGGATCTCAAACTGCGTGAGCAGATGCAGTTAGAGCTGAAAAAATTACAGCAATCCCTTGGCATCACCTTCATCTTTGTCACCCACGATCAGGGTGAAGCCCTGTCGATGTCCGATCGGGTGGCGGTGTTTAATAACGGTCGCATCGAACAGGTGGATTCTCCGCGTGAACTGTACATGCGTCCGCGGACGCCGTTTGTGGCAAGTTTCGTCGGAACGTCAAATGTCTTTGATGCGACGATGTCGGCGAACGTTTGTGGGCTACAGGGTATGTTCTCCCTACGTCCCGAACACATTCGCTTGAATGATGCCGGAGGAGAAGTCCAGGCCCGGGGTGTTATTCAGGCGGTGCAGTATCAGGGGGCGGCGACGCGGTTTGAACTGAAACTCGCCGGAGGGGAAAAACTGCTGGTTAGCCAGGCGAACCTGACGGGAGAAATGCTACCGTCTACGTTGTCGCCGGGTCAGCAGGTGATGGCATCGTGGTCCCGCGACGTGATGGTCCCGCTGGTTGAGGAGAGGTGAATGGCTATGAACGTCTTACATTCGCCTCCACAGTCGACAAGCCTGAACCGGATCTCAGGTTACTTCTGGCGTAATCCGGGGATAGGGCTGTTTTTGCTGCTCCTTGGACCACTGATGTGGTTTGGCATTGTCTACTTCGGCTCATTACTGACGCTGTTGTGGCAAGGTTTTTATACCTTCGACGATTTCACCATGTCGGTCACGCCGGACCTGACGCTGGCGAATTTGCAGGCGCTGTTTAATCCTGCTAACTACGACATCATTTTGCGTACCCTGACGATGGCGGTGGCGGTCACCATTGCCAGCGCGATTCTGGCGTTTCCGATGGCGTGGTATATGGCGCGCTATACCAGCGGCAAAATGAAAGCCTTTTTTTACATTGCCGTAATGTTGCCAATGTGGGCCAGCTACATCGTTAAAGCCTATGCGTGGACGCTGCTGTTAGCTAAAGACGGTGTGGCGCAGTGGTTTTTAACCCATCTTGAGCTGGAGCCGCTACTGCTTTCGTTCCTGACGCTGCCTGCGGTAGGCGGCAATACGTTGTCGACGTCAGGCTTAGGGCGCTTTCTGGTGTTCGTCTACATCTGGCTGCCGTTTATGATCCTGCCGGTACAGGCCGCGCTGGAGAGACTTCCGCCGTCACTGTTACAGGCCTCCGCTGATTTGGGCGCGCGTCCGCGTCAAACCTTCCGCTATGTAGTCCTTCCGCTGGCAATACCCGGTATCGCGGCGGGATCTATCTTTACCTTCTCTCTGACGTTGGGCGACTTTATCGTGCCACAGCTGGTGGGACCGCCGGGGTATTTCATCGGCAACATGGTGTATTCGCAACAAGGGGCGATCGGCAATATGCCGATGGCGGCGGCATTTACTCTGGTGCCGATTGTGTTAATCGCACTGTATCTGGCGTTCGTGAAGCGTCTGGGAGCTTTCGATGCACTCTGAACGCGCGCCCTGGTTACTCAAACTGGCGGCATGGGGCGGGGTTATTTTCCTGCACTTTCCCATCCTCATCATCGCCACCTATGCTTTTAATACTGAGGAGGCTGCTTTTAGTTTTCCACCGCAGGGATTAACGCTGAAGTGGTTTAGCGTTGCGGCGCAGCGTAGCGATATCCTGGAGTCTGTGACGTTGTCACTTAAGATCGCTGCGTTGTCGACCGCTATTGCCCTTGTTCTGGGGACGCTGGCCGCGGCAGCGCTGTGGCGTAGGGACTTTTTTGGCAAAAGTGCAATATCGCTGTTGCTACTGTTGCCGATCGCGCTGCCGGGCATTATTACCGGCCTTGCGCTGTTGACGGCGTTTAAAACCATCAACCTGGAACCGGGTTTTCTCACGATCGTAGTGGGCCATGCGACGTTTTGCGTGGTGGTGGTGTTTAACAACGTTGTGGCGCGTTTTCGCCGTACCTCATGGAGTCTGGTTGAAGCGTCTATGGATCTTGGCGCCAACGGCTGGCAAACCTTTCGTTACGTCGTGCTGCCCAATCTGGCATCGGCACTACTGGCGGGCGGGATGCTGGCGTTTGCCTTGTCGTTTGATGAAATCATCGTGACAACGTTCACCGCCGGACATGAAAGAACACTTCCGCTGTGGCTGCTTAATCAACTGGGCCGTCCACGGGATGTGCCGGTCACCAACGTTGTGGCATTGCTGGTAATGCTGGTGACAACACTGCCAATTTTAGGGGCCTGGTGGCTAACGCGTGAAGGCGACACTCTCGCCGGAAACGGTAAATAAACGACGATATGGGAAATTGCTATGCAACATCAATTACTGATTAATGGCGAGCTGGTCAACGGTGAAGGTGAAAAGCAGCCAGTCTATAACCCTGCCACTGGTGAACTCATTCTGGAGATTGCTGAGGCGTCAGCCATGCAAGTTGATGCCGCGGTGCGTGCGGCAGACACCGCGTTTGCCACCTGGGGGCAAACCACGCCGAAAGTCCGCTCTGAACTGCTGCTGAAACTGGCGGACGCTATTGCCGATAACGCGCAAACCTTCGCTGAGCTGGAGTCACTTAACTGCGGTAAGCCACTGCACTGTGTCCTCAACGATGAAATTCCAGCAATTGTCGACGTTTTTCGCTTCTTTGCCGGGGCTGCTCGAACTCTGCAAGGACAGGCGGCCGGGGAGTATCTGGAAGGACATACGTCGATGATTCGCCGTGATCCGCTCGGCGTGGTGGCCTCTATTGCACCGTGGAACTATCCGCTGATGATGGCAGCGTGGAAGCTGGCTCCAGCGTTGGCTGCGGGAAACTGTGTGGTGATTAAACCATCAGAAATTACCCCGCTGACGGCGCTTAAATTGGCCGAATTTGCCAAAGATATTTACCCGGCTGGCGTTATCAACGTCCTGTTTGGTCGCGGTAAAACGGTGGGCGATCCGCTCACCGGCCATGAAAAAGTCCGCATGGTTTCTCTGACTGGCTCCATTGCAACCGGTGAACACATTATTCAGCACACCGCGCCGTCAATTAAGCGCACACATATGGAACTGGGCGGCAAAGCTCCGGTGATCATTTTTGATGATGCCGATCTGGATGCGGTAGTGAGCGGCGTGCGGACCTTTGGTTATTACAATGCCGGGCAAGACTGTACCGCCGCTTGTCGAATCTATGCCCAAAAAGGCATTTATGACGCGTTGGTTGAGAAACTCGGCGCCGCGGTTGCCAGCCTGAAAATTGGTGCGCCGAACGACGAATCGACGGAACTGGGACCGGTAAGTTCGCAGGCACATCTTGATCGCGTGACTAAAGCTGTCGATGAGGCCAAAGCCCTGGGGCATATCAAAGTTATCACCGGCGGCAAGAAAGTGGATGGCGCAGGCTACTACTTTGCCCCAACGCTGCTGGCCGGGGCGAAGCAAGAAGATGCCATCGTGCAGCGGGAAGTTTTCGGCCCGGTGGTCAGCGTGACCGTATTTGATGATGAAGATCAGGTGCTGGCGTGGGCAAATGATTCGAAATACGGACTGGCATCTTCCGTCTGGACCCGGGATGTTGGGCGTGCGCATCGCTTTAGCGCTCGCCTGCAATATGGTTGCACTTGGGTCAACACCCATTTCACGCTGGTTAGCGAGATGCCGCACGGTGGGCAAAAACAGTCTGGGTATGGCAAGGATATGTCGGTTTATGGGCTGGAAGATTACACTATTGTTCGCCATGTCATGATCAAGCATGAGTAATCTTTTAAGCGCGAGCGGTAAATGGGGCACGGATAGCTAAATATCGGCAAACGTGTGTCTATACTATTCGCGCCACTGGCCTCGTCGCCATCGGACGGCGGTAAGTTGGAAATATCCGCGAGGTCAGGCTAATTGATACAACAAAGCCCCGGTTGAATGTCGGGGCTTTGTGCTTTCAGGAGCGCCATCGGGTTTATCTGCGGCCCAGGCTGCAAAGCCAGGCGAGTAGGGCACAGACGCTCAGAACTAGCCCCAGTTGTTGCACCATGCCTGCAAATCCCAGCATCATTCCCAGCAACAGGTAATAGCTTAATCCAAACAATGCCCCCGCGGCTCCGGCCTGTTCACGATAATGACGCAGCGCCTGACTCAGCACATTGGGAATGGCGATACCATAGGCAATCACCACGCCGAACACCGGAATCAGGATCCACGCAGAGTGCTGTAAGCACCACGCTACGAGACCTGACAACGCTGCCAGCGCACAGGCATAACGTACCAGTTGTTCCGGCGTCAGACCTGTCGTTAACAGTCTTTGGTTCAGCAGGCTACCCGACAGAGAAGCAAACGCAAGTAGCAACCCCGTCAAGCCAAAGGCTCTGGAGCTCCATCCCAATTGCCCAAAAAGAAACGGCGCCAGGCTGTAATAGCTAAACAGCATGGTGTTCAGTAGAGCAACCAGTATGGCGTTTTTCCACAGCTCATGGTCACGCGCCATGCGGGAGAGTAGCGCAGCAAGCCTTGGTCTGAGCGTATGTTCGGGCCGGGTTTCTGGCAGCATGGTCACGGTCAGCATCAGCAGTAGCAGCGCCAGCAGCACAAGGGCAATAAATACCCCGGTATGACCATACAAACTGACCAACCATCCTCCGCTTAGCAGACCGAAAACCGGACTCAATGCCAACGCGGCACCCATCACAGAAAAGACGCGGGATAGCGCAGTTGATTCATAGCTGTCCCTTAGCATGGTCTGTACCACTACAGATCCGGCAGCAGCTCCAATGGCCGAGACCATCCGTGCCAGCAGCAGAACGCTGAAATCAGTGGCAACAACGGCCATGAGGGAACCCGTGGAGTAGCACAGGAGTCCAGCCATCATCGCCCGGCGTCGCCCGATGCAGTCGCTCAGCCATCCCCACATCGCCACGCCGACGGCGAAGGCAACAAAATAAACGGAGAGTGTTTGAGCCGCGCGCTCACTGCTGACGTGATAAGACGTCGCAATACCTGGCAATGCCGGGCTGTAAATGGTTTCCACCAGTTGTGGAAACATAATCAGGAGTGTGAGAAGCCACAGCGGCGGTCGATGAAATGTGTTCATAGCAATATCTAGAGAAACAGAAAACAGGTGGGCATTATTGCTGAAAGGAAAATGTCGCATTACCATTATCAGGACTATAAATGTCAGATATCGGACAGAAGATGAAAATTGCCCCGGATGATGCTTTTGATGCGGACAGCTTTGATAAACCGGTAATCGGGATTGCTTCCGAGATGGGCGTACACGATTCAGGACGGCACAGCCATCTTCGTCATCAGCTACTTTATTCGGCAGCGGGAAGCATTACGATTGAGCTGGAACAGGCGTTGTGTCTGCTACCGCCACGTCGTGCGGTCTGGATCCCAGCCGGTACGGTACATCGCGCCATAATGCGCGGCGTGATGGCTTATCGTTCTTTGTACTTCTCAACCACGTTGCCGTTATCTGATTTACCGCTGCAGATAGTCGACGTTAACCCTCTCTTTTTTGAGGTGATAGAACGTATGTCTTTCTGGTCATGGGAGATGCCTGCCGCGCAGCAGACCAGTCTCATCACCGTATTTTGTGAGGAAATGCGTGCCGCCCACAGTGAAAACTGGACATTGCAGTATCCCTCAGATCCGCGGCTTAACGTGTGGCTTGAAGGATTACGCATGGGCGAACTGCCACCACGACTGAATCAATTGTCCCGACAGGTTGGGGCATGCGAAAGGACAATAGGTCGAATATTTATCAGGGATACCGGGATGAATTATCAGGACTGGCGGCAGCAATTTAGGCTGTTAAAAGCCATGGAGATGTTGGCTGACGGATGCCATATCAGCCAGGTCGCGCAATATCTGGAGTTTGTCAGCGACAGTGCTTTTATTGCTTTCTTCCATCAGCATACCGGCACAACACCAGGCCGTTATTCGGGCAATATAATGCCGCAGAAGGATTAGGGGTATTACATACTAAGGATAATTTACCCGGCAGTGCGAGAATGGGAAAATAGTTTACTAATGGCAGAGAGAAGTCCCTCTCTGCCAATGGACGCTGCAATTAATCAAACAAGAACCACATCAAGCAAACCAGCCGAACCTTGCGGAAATCAGACTGAAAAGTCCTACAGCAGCAAATATATTTATCAGCACCACCGTTTTACTGGAAACATTCATTTGTGCCACCTTTCGTTTTAACCCATATGGGTATAGTACGGGTTATAACTATCCGCAATAGTACGAATTCTGAACATAATGAAAATGGGTTGTTTTACAGCCACTTTTCTTAAATTAATTAATAAAACTTGATGTGGGTCATGAAAAAGAGCATATTGCGCGCGATTTCACCTTTCGGCCCGGATGCCTTACATGTCTCTGTACCAAAAAATGTTGGTTTTTTATGCGGTGATGGCCGTTATCACGGCAATCATCACCTGGTTTCTTTCCCGCGATAAAAAGCGAATTCGCTTTCTCAGCGCGGTATTAGTCGGTGCGACCTGGCCGATGAGTTTTCCCGTCGCGTTAATGTTCTCTCTCTTCTGATGACGGCGTAAACGCCGCTTCAGGCGGAAAGCAGGGCATCCAATCGCTTTTTGTCGACTTCGCTGACATCCTGTGGATGCTGATACCCCACGTTCTCATTCGCACGGGTATACAAAGCGACCAGCCAGTCGTATACGTAGCGGCTTGCGCCGTGCGAAGGTTGTTCATCCAGCTTCGTCAGGCGTAACATCGGCTGTTGCTTCGGCGCGCTAAAAATAGCCGATCCTTTCTGGATCCTGCTGGCAGGGCGCTGCTCCTCTGCAACGTCGGCAAATCCAAGCCAAGTAATAAAATCACCGATATCGGCGTATAGCTGCGCGGCACAGACGTTTTCGCGCTGCATAATGCGCTGTAAGCGTTGCGGCATCTCCAGGCGATAGCTGGTGGTGACGAGGATGTCGGCAACCTGCCTTAACGTACGGGGATCGAGTCGTAAACGGCGGGCATTATTTTCATCGCGACACCACTGGCGCACGTGGTTAATCCACATTTTGTGTGCCTGATATCCGGTCTCCTGGCTTTCCGGTGAGTGCATTGTGTCACGCACTTCGGCAAACAGGTCAATCTCTTCATTAAATAAACCACTTACCTGCTCCTCGCGCGGTTGCTGAATACGCAGCAGCGACTCAAAAATGCGCATCGGCGGGAGCAAACCATCCAGCAGTTCGCCATGCTTTGCCGCCTGAGCCTGTAGCTGGCGGATCACTGACTCATTGCTTGCCGATTCGGTCTCAACGGGATTAATCCAGCCGATTAGGGTTTCGCGTACGCGCTGCTGGTGCTGTTCACGCAGGGAGGTCAGCCTGGCCAGGCGCTGCTGTGGTGAAGTTGCCTGAGTCAACCATTCGACGAGGCGTTGTAAGCTGTGTTTATCCAGCGCCTGCAGCGTGCCCCAGTGCAGTCCGGGTTTGCCCATTAATTGCTGCACGGATTCGTCAAGATTTTGCTGGGTACTAAAACGCGCATCCTGCGGGGTAATGGCCCAGACCACGCCTGGCAATGCGGCATCGTGGACGGGTTGAGTATCGTTAACCCAGCCCAATAGCTTGCGGGTGATGGCGGGCGTCTGGGCGCGGGTAGAGACAGCGTTGCAGATTAAGAGCACATCCGGTTGCAGGTGTTGGCGGTAATGTTCCAGCATCCAGCCTAATTTTGCCTGCCACAGTGGATGCGGATGAGTATCCGGGGCGAGGGGAATATCGAGCAGATCGACATTCTCCAGCACCGCGTCTTCAACCGTCAGGATCAGTTCGCGCGTGAGCAGCGCCAGTGACGACAAAGAAAGGCTAACTGCATTGAGCAACTGATGATTTTCAATCGGATGAACCACCACATCGCTTTGCGCCTCATTATTGCCGGTCAATGCCACCTGGGTCAGGAAACTTTCAGCAGGTAAACCAAAATGATCAACCAGCAGACTCAGCGGGGCCGCTAATTCTTGCGCGTGTCCGGTTTGTTGCAACGTGTGCGCCAGCGTCAGCCACTGCTGCGTCAGCTCTGGTTGTTCTCCCCACAGTAGTGCCCAAGCGTTTGCCCGGGTAGTCAGATCCAGTGCGGGCAGCAACGTGGCAAACTGGTGCCATAGCGCATCGTCAATTTGCTGCTGGTTTGCCGGTACGCAGGAGCGCCAGAAACGACCGATTGCCGCAACATCATGTGCGGTAATGCCCGGCACAGGGTGACGCTGACGCAGCGTTTGCCATTTTTCCAGGCGCGCCTCAATAATCGATTTCTCGACCTGCCGGTTATCCGGGAGCGCGCTGAACTGGGCGATAAATAGCTGTACCAGTTCCGCTTCACTGAGTAACCGCAGACGCAACGGCCATTCGCTATCATGCTGATTTTCATCGCGCGTAAAGCGGATCACCATATTGGTTGGCGCATGGCCAGGATTAATATGCGAGAAATAATCAAAGCTGCGATCCGGAGTAACAATATTCACTTTGCCAGTGGCATTGCTGCACAATGCCGCAAGCAGATGTGCTTTTGCCGATTGTGAATGTCCGTATAACCCTATACATCCTTGCGATGAAAAGGTTGTCTCCAGCGCAAATTCACTCACTGCGGCTAGCGTAAGCTGTGCCAGCAGGGCATCCGCTTCATCATCAAGACGCGCCGCACGTTGACGGGTATCTACCACCCACTCGATGGCGACCTGCGCGGTATTTAACATCTTACTCATTTCAGGTACACGCTCCCGCTATCGATCCAGTAATGGCTTCCGCTATGGCGACGGTCTGCCAGCGTATTCAGTTTTAACGTTAAGGCATTGGCGGCAACGGGGGTGCCATCCTGTAACCAGGCATCGCTCAGGACGAAGAATTCTGGGCCACTTTCTTTGCTGCCGCCGCGTAGCTGCAGCCGTACATTCAACACGCCATCTCCGGCGATGGTTTTTGCCAGTTCGGCGGAATTTATGCTGAGCGTATACAGCGGCGTGGCAGGCCAGCGGCTGTTTGCCAGTTGCCGGAATCCTAACGTCACGTTGCCACGTAACGGGAAGTGCAACCGGGCATCCAGCTTCGCACCGGGTTTATCCAGATCAATATCGTGATACCAGATGTTCTCATCGCGCAGGGTATTGACCGTGTTATCCAGCACGCCAAGATAACGTACGGTCGAGTAAGCGCCGATATCGGCAGCTTTAAAGTTAAAACGCGGCAAACGCAAATCCAGCGCCAGGCTGCACAGCATGGCGCCGACTGCCGCGGTGGATTTGGGATTACCAATCCGCCCTTGTTGGCTGAACGGATACCACTCATGCACGCGGTAGTTATCCATCCAGATCATACGGTTAACCGGAACAGGTTGCAGATGGCGGATCAACGCCTGTACGCCCGGTAAACAGGCGGGCCTGCCGGTCACTAATAAAATATCGCAGCGATAATGTGAAATAGCCTCACAAACCGCGTGCAGCGGGGAAGTCAGGGTAAATTGCCCCGCTAACAGTGCTTCTTGTAACTGCCTGAACTGTACCTGCAACGGCACGCTCAGAACATCAAACGCTGGCGATCCTGCTGGCAACGCATGGTCGATAGCCTGCTGGATGTAGTTCATTACGTTGCGCGTTGGTCGTTGGCTCAGGAGTTCTCCGAATGTGGCATGCAGACCAGCGACCGGATCGTTAATATCGCTTTGTTCCCAGGCACTGAGTACCGCATGACCGAGCGGCATAAAGAGCTGCAATGCCGTTTGTTGACGCAAAATCGCCTGGGTATCGATGCGACCGGAATCGCCAAACAGCGTGGCCAGCAATGCAGCGGCATCGGTCACGCCAGCCTGTTGTAAGCGGGTTTGCAGCGCAGGCAACACACAGCGCTGAATCACGTCCAGAAGCATGTCATCGCCCGCCACCTTAAAACCTTCACGGAACAGCAAATGCGGGGTAATTTTGACGTTCGCGCCAACGCCGTCATCAAGCTGATAATGAACGACGGCCATATCCGTTGTCCCGCCGCCAATGTCGATCGATGCCACGCGCAGCGCACGGCCTTTAGTCTCACCGGGTTCCGGCAAACGGTCCGGGCGGGCAAGGGCGTTAAAGAATGATTCGGTGTGGCCATCGTAGTGAGAGATAGCCTCGTTATACAGCCACACCAGTTGCCCGCAGCTGGCTTCATCCCATTCCATCTGAATTTCAGGTACGGGAACCACACTCTTTTCCTGCTGTTTACGGGTAGTGAAGTCTTCATCCTGCGGGTGCCAGCCCATTGCTTTCCAGACCAGGGCAATAGCTTCAAACATGCGCAGGCGGAAAATCTCGCGCTCCTGTTTGGGCATCGCCGACGGTAGGGTCAGGATCAGCGTCCGTAACTGACGAGGAGATGCCGGGAATCCGAGGCGCAACCGCGTCGCTACGCTGTTAATTTGCCCCAGCGCCTGGGCCAGTATTTCGCATAACATATGCGTCATCAGCGTGCTGCGGCTGTATTGCGGTGAGAATACCGGCAGACGATCGTCCTGCGGCAGGCTGAACAGCGGTTGCCCGTCATCGTTCATCAGGTTCATCAGCGGGAAGGCGGTAGCCAGCGGTTCGCGCTGGGTTTTGCCATTCATCTGGCTAAAGCGCCAGTCATGTAACACCGGCGTTTCATCCCACAGATAACGGCGCGGGCTGGAGATCCCACTATTGCCCTCGGTGCCCATACGCTGCATCGCCAGCTTACGGGCTTCATCACCCACACGCACAATCGACGGCCAGATAAAGGCGTCATCACGTCCGCTCTCAACGGAAAAATGCTGCTTACCAAAGCGCGCTTCGGAAAACTCCAGCCGGCTGGTGAACAGCGGATCGTTGAGGAACTGCGGCTCGCTTAACGAACGGACCTGCAATTCAGCGGTCTGACGCAGCCCGTCATTGGCATCCCCGTGATCTTCAATCAGGACGCCACAGGTATGGGTATTACCGATATCTAAAATAAGATCGACGGGAATAGCGGGTGTGCTAAGGGTATGCGTAACCAGTTTCACTTCCGGGACAGAAAGCTGCTCGCCTAACAGAGTCAGCACATTCAGCCAGTGCGCCTGGTATTCAAAGTTACGCAGCGCCAGCTGGATCTCTTGTTCTGAGCGATTCTCATGTTGGGTGACATGGTGCATAAAAGATTCGCGCAACCAGCCGTCAATCCAGGTCTGGTCAAGGAAATCAGCAATTTCATTGTCATGCCAGGCCAGCGCGAATCGTGTCCCGTTGAGCAGGTCGTTCTCATTAGGTGTTAACGCTGCAGGGGCATTTTCAGTGAGCTGGCTATCCAGCGCCACGGTAACGCGGTGGGTGTTGCCCGCGCTGTCGGGTTGCGCCAGTTTTCGTACCTGCACGCGCGCCCAGTTATCCGGGCCTTCAACAAACGTGCGCGGTGGGTTAAAGCGCAGAAACGGCAGCGGCAGCCAGACACCGTCGAGGACATCCAGCGAATAATGCAGCGTCTGGGTACTTTCCGGCTTCACCACTTCGGGCTGACCGCCAGTGCTGCCAGGCAAGGTATAGCGACCCGTTGCCAGATCGAAATCCAGCCGTAGCAGGGGACCGTTTGCCGTTTTGCGCACAAAGCGGCCATGGTGTGCAGATTCCTGCGGCGTCAGGCCAAAATCCAGGAATTGAACACCGCTATTGGCGATGAGCGTCACGCTCTGCTTGTAATCACACAGATTCACCAACATAGAATCAGGCACCTATCTTTTTGATTGTCAGAGGGATTTCCGCGTGATCGTCATAACGCGCGGTACAGGCGGCGACGTCGTTGGTTCCCGCTTTGCAGGTAATTTCAGGCATCGGATAACGTGACCCGTCTGTACAACGAGCATTGCCGCGACTCTTAATCATTAATTCACCCGACTGGTGCAAACCGGAGAAAATCTCGGCACGACAAACAATATTGTCACCATGAACTACGCGAGCAGTGCCTTTATTGGCCTGGATCTGATAGCGCAGCGACGGCGCTTTGCCGCTCACCGGATCTTTAACATCGACCAGGACGCGCCAGTTACCATTGAGGAAACGCGTCGTTCCTGCCTTCATCTGATTGGCATCCATCACCAGCGCATCTTTTGGAATCGCGGCGATCACCACCGGTCCTTCTACAGGTTTCTCTTTCTTCGCAGCTGGAGTCACTTCAGCACGATGCAAAGGCAGAGCAGATGCCAGTGCTGGCAGCGGTGCCATATCAATCTTTGCGACTTCAACAGCGGCGGCTGCGGGTACGGGCTGGGTGGTCTGTTGCTTCCACAGCAGCGGCCCAACGATGGCGGCAATGATGACTGCGGCAACGGGCAGGCTCCACAGCGGCAGGCGGCGCGCAGGTTTCTCTTGTGCCAGCGGCGGTGTAACCTCCGGTTCGTTAACTATAACCGGTGGCTGTGGCTCAGGTTCAGCCGGTTTAGCCAGCTCGACGACTGGCGTCAATAAAGGCGCATCAGCCTCGGCGAAGGTGATTTCCGGGGGGATTTCTTCTTCCTGTTCCGGCTCTGCTACGGTAACGACAGGAGGAATATCGGCAAGTCGCAGGCAATCGAGCACATCGTCGCGGGGATTTTCATTCAGATTGACGAAGCCCCAGAACGTAATAACGGGTTTGCCATCAACCAGAAACACGTGGTTTTCACCGGGAAACTGGATGGCTTTTTCGAGCAGAGAGCCAAACAGCTGTAGGGAGGTTTTTCCCGACTGCAGGCTTTTACGGCTCAGAGCCGCCGCATTTTCCAGCGTGCTTCCCAGATAGCGCAGCGCACGAAAACGTGCTTCTTCATCAGCGGCTTTCCACGCCACGGCTTTCCCTTCTATCGGGGAATACCAGTCAACCCGATCGCCGTTGTCGTTAATTTGTGGGATCGCCAAACAATCCACCATCGCCTGCTGTTTACGCAGACGAAGCGTTTCACGAATTTGCAATGCTGAATCAAAAACGGCCTGGCCACCGCCGCCCACGGCCTGATAGTCATCCAAATTGCCGCTGCGCAAGAGAGTTTTTGCCACGTTGTTACCCCTTAGACTTCTTCACGTATCTACTTTACGTTTTATAAAAACGAGCAAACGGAGAAAGAGAGGCAAAAAGGGGCTAATTTTCATGGCATAGAGTGCCGGGAAAAATCTTGACGTTTTGAAAAAGACTTAAGGGAAATTAATTCGCTTAGGGTGATGAATTATTCAGCGAAATACACCGGATTAGAATAACCTGATAGTGATTTGTTATTGGTCAGTTTTTGTCAGCTATGCTCTGATATCTCGGTTAATAATAAAATAAGAAGGCTTATAACCATGATTGCAAGGAAAACGTTACTCGCGCTGGCTATCAGCACCGTCATACCGTCAGGCGTTGCGTTCGCGGCCAATACTGACACCATCATCTATTGTTCTGAAGCATCGCCGGAGTCATTTAACCCGCAAATTGCCAGTTCCGGTCCCTCATTTGTGGCCAGTTCACAAGTGCTCTACAACCGACTCATCAACTTTGATCCGGTAAAGAATACCCCGGTACCATCTCTGGCAACGGACTGGACGATTTCTCCCGACGGTAAGACTTACACCTTTACCCTGCGTCAAGGCGTGAAATTCAACAGTAATAAATTCTTTAAACCGACCCACGACTTCAACGCTGACGACGTGATTTTCTCGGTATTACGGCAGAAGGATGCCGATCATCCGTATCACAAGGTTTCTCAGGGAAGCTATGAATACTTTAACGATGTCGGTCTGGATAAACTGATTAAAGAAGTTAAGAAGCTCGATGATTATCACGTTCAGTTTGTCCTGAATGAACCTAACGCTGCGTTTCTTGCCGACTGGGGAATGGATTTTGCCTCGATTCTCTCTGCGGAATATGCCGACGCGATGCTGAAAAAAGGTACACCGGAAAACGTCGACAACTGGCCTATTGGCACCGGGCCTTACGTGCTGCAGCAGTACAAGCAGGACTCGCAAATCCGCTATCTTGCCAACCCTAACTACTGGGATGGCGCCGTTCCAACGAAACACCTGATCTTCTCAATCACGCCAAACGTCCAGACGCGGCTGGCAAAACTGCAAACCAATGAATGCCAGATAATCCCAGCACCTGCGCCCGTACAGTTTGACGAGATTAAAAAGAATAAAGATTTGACGCTGCATTCGGTTGACGCGCTGAACGTTGGATATCTGGCGTTTAATACCGAGAAAAAACCGTTTGATAACGTACTGGTGCGTCAGGCTTTGAACTACGCAACGGACAAAAAGGCCATTATTAACGCTGTCTTTTTAGGTTCTGGTACGGTGGCAAAATCACCGATTCCGCCGAATATGCTGGGGTTCAATAAAGATCTGCAGGATTACGCTTACGACCCGCAAAAAGCGAAAGACCTACTGAAGCAGGCTGGGCTGGAAAATGGCTTTGAAGCGACGCTGTGGTCAATGCCGGTCCAGCGCCCATACAACCCGAACTCCCGACGGATTGCCGAGATGATCCAGAGCGACTGGGCAAAGGTGGGCGTGAAGGCGAAAATTGTATCGTACGAGTGGGGTGAATATCTCTCCGGAATGCGTAAAGGTGAGCATGACACCGCGTTGTTTGGTTGGATGTCAGACAACGGCGATCCGGATAACTTCGCGGATGTGCTGCTGGGCTGCGACAGCATAAAAACCGGATCTAACGCCGCGCGCTGGTGCGATAAAGAGTATAATTCGCTGGTTGAAAAGGCGAAACTGGTGAGCAAACCGGAAGAGCGCGCCGCGCTTTACCAGCAGTCACAAGAGATTTTCTACCAGCAGGCTCCTTGGATAGCCCTGGCAAACGGTAAAACGTTCTACGCTACGCGTAGCAACGTCAGCGGATACAGCGTTAGCCTGATGGGCAGTGATTTTTCAAAAGCAAAATTAAATTAATGAGTTAAGGAGAGGTTATGTCGCATCTGGATGAGGTCAGCGCACGTGTTGACGCCGCCATTGAGGAGAGCGTCATTACGCATATGAATGAATTGCTGATTGAGCTCAGCGATGATGTCGCGTTGAGCCGGGAAGACCGCTATACCCAGCAACAGCGTTTGCGTACGGCTATCGCCCATCATGGCCGTCAGCATAAAGAAGATATGGAAGCCCGTCGCGAACAGTTGACCAAAGGCGGCACTATTCTTTGATATTTCCTCGCCGGATCTTATCCGGCCTACAGGCGCGTTCTGTAGGTCGGATAAGCGCAATTAAAACGAACGTCTCGCCACCAGCCATGCCCCGACTACCAGCAGTACCGCACCACAGACCGGCCCCACCAGCGCCCGCAGCGGCACGCCGTGACTGCGCAGAATATCCAGCACCAGCCCGCCGATTAACTGGCTGGCAACCAGTACCGCAATCGTCGTGGAAGCGCCTACATTTTGATATCCACTAATGCTGGCGAAAACAAAGAACGATCCCAACAAGCCGGGGATGAGTGTCCACCAGCGTATGCTGGAAACCAATTCACCAAACCCTGCTAAACCTTGCTTAAACCACAATATGCTGACAAACAGCACAATCCCGACCAGCGAGTTAAGTAACATGGCGATAAGGATCGTCGAGGACGTCTGCGTGATGCGTACCATCAAGGTATTTTGCACCACCAGACCAATACCAGCGGCAATCAGAAAGGAGAGGGTCAGCGTCTGGTTCATCTAAGGTCATCCGGTTCACGACGATCGTCTAACTGCAACTGCATGAAAGTCAGATCCAGCCACCGCCCAAATTTGGTTCCAACCTGTGGCATTTGCGCGGTGGTTTTAAAGCCCAGCAAGCTGTGCAGATGCAGTGATGCCTGATTCTGAGACTCAATCCCTGCCACCATTACATGCTTGCCGCATGCGCGGGCTTCGTCTATCAGTCTGCTGAGTAGTGCTCGTCCGAGTCCTTTTCCCTGATGTTCTGAATGGACATACACCGAATGTTCAACGGTATGACGGAAGCCATCAAAGTTACGCCAGTCGCCAAAGGAGGCGTATCCCGTAACCACGCCATTCTCTTCACTCACCAGTACCGGATACCCCATCAATTGTCGGGATTCATACCAGGAAATACGGTTTTCGGCATCGACCGTTTGATCATTCCAGATAGCCGCCGTATGCAGTACCGCATGGTTGTAGATTTCTGCAATGGCGGCGCAGTCTTCTTTGCTGGCAAATCGAATTGACATGTTGAACCTCAGGGCTTGTTCACTATAGTATTACAATATGAATACTATTGAAGACAGCATAAATCAACGGATCAGTGCAAGAATTCGCATTGAGCGGGAATCTCGCGGTTGGTCACTCACGGAACTTGCCGAGCGCGCGGGCGTGTCGCGGGCCATGATCCATAAAATAGAACGCGGCGAGAGTAGTCCAACGGCGACGCTGCTGGGTAGACTTTCCGGTGCGTTTGGCATCAGCATGTCTACCCTGATTGCGCGGGCTGAAATGCAGGAGGGCAAGCTGCTGCGCTTCGCTGACCAGCCCGTCTGGCACGACCCGCAAAGCCACTATCTGCGCCGCCATGTTTCACCGCGCAGCGATCTACCTATCGATCTGGTGCAGATTGAATTACCCGCTGGAAGTGATATCCCGATGCCAGCTTCTTCCTATGTGCAGGCCAGACAACTTATCTGGTTACAGCAGGGGGAATTAGTTTTTGTGGAAGGGGACATACGCCATGAAATGCAGGCAGGTGATTGCCTGGAACTTGGCCCGCCGAATGACTGTCGGTTTATCAATGAAACCGCGAAACCCTGCGTTTACCTGGTTGTGCGGTTAAACCACGTCGTCAGCTAAATAGCAGGCGCAGACTGCTACTATTGATGGATTCATGCCAAAAGCAGAGGAGCACATCATGGGTCAACAGACTAATCGTAACCGTCGCTGGGTACTGGCTTCCCGTCCACATGGCGCGCCAGTCCCAGAGAACTTCCGTCTTGAAGAAGATGAGGTGGCATCCCCGGGCGAAGGCCAGGTTTTGCTGCGCACTGTTTATCTTTCCCTCGATCCCTACATGCGTGGCCGCATGAGCGATGAGCCATCTTACTCACCACCAGTAGAGATTGGTGGTGTTATGGTGGGTGGTACCGTAAGTCGCGTGGTGTCATCCCGCCATCCGGACTACCAGCCAGGCGAATGGGTATTGAGCTACAGCGGTTGGCAGGACTATGACATCTCCGACGGTAACGGACTGGTGAAGCTTGGCGCTCATCCCGAACATCCCTCCTGGGCGCTGGGTGTTATGGGTATGCCGGGGTTTACCGCTTATATGGGCCTGCTGGATATCGGTCAGCCGAAAGCGGGAGAAACGCTGGTGGTAGCCGCCGCAACCGGGCCGGTTGGCGCAACGGTTGGGCAGATCGGTAAGCTTAAAGGCTGTCGGGTAATAGGTGTGGCTGGTGGGGCAGAGAAATGCCGACATGCCACAGAGGTGCTGGGCTTTGATGTTTGCCTCGATCACCACGCACAAGATTTTGCGCAACAACTGGCAAAAGCCTGCCCGCAAGGAATTGATATTTATTATGAAAACGTCGGCGGAAAAGTATTTGATGCCGTTCTGCCATTGCTCAATACTTCTGCGCGGATTCCGCTTTGTGGCCTGGTCAGTGGTTATAACGCAACGTCGCTTCCGGCCGGACCTGACAGATTACCACTGTTAATGGCAACGCTGCTGAAAAAGCGTATCCGGATGCAGGGTTTTATCATTGGTCAGGATTATGGTCACCGCATTCAGGAGTTTCAGCGGGAGATGGGGCGCTGGCTTAAAGAGGACAAAATCCACTACCGCGAGCAGGTGACCGACGGTCTGGAAAATGCGCCACAAACCTTTATCGGTCTGCTGACCGGCAAAAACTTCGGCAAGGTAGTTATTCGTCTTGCTGAGGATTGATGCGTAAGAGTGGAAGACGGTGAATGTCTGTAACCAGGCCTGCTTCGTACGAAATGTAGGCCAGGTAAAATGCCAATGACGTTATCTGGATGAAAAGCGATTATTCATGGAGAAAATGAGAAGGTTACAACCCGAAAGCGAATAAATACTCCACATTGAGATAAATAATGATTACTATTCTCATTCTTAAAAGGGCAAAACCATGATTTTGCTCATTGAAGCTATGTGAAGCAGTAACAAACGAATTTATCAAAGGGAGTCGTCATGTCTTTACGTCATCTGTTTTCACCGCGTCTGCGTGGTTCTTTACTGTTAGGTTCACTGCTCGTTGCATCATCTTTTACTACGCAGGCTGCAGAAGAACTGCTGCGCAAAGCCGTCGGTAAAGGCGCTTATGAAATGGCGTACAGCCAACAAGAGAACGCGCTGTGGCTGGCGACCTCACAGAGCCGCAAACTGGATACCGGCGGGGTGGTTTACCGCCTTGACCCGGTCACCCTCGAAGTGACTCAGGTGATTCATAACGATCTCAAACCGTTTGGTGCCACCATCAATAACGCCACGCAAACGCTGTGGTTCGGCAACACGGTAAATAGCGCGGTAACGGCGATGGATGCTAAAACGGGCGCGGTGAAAGGACGTCTGGTGCTGGATGCGCGTAAGCGTTCTGAAGATGTTCGCCCGCTGCAGCCGCGTGAGCTGGCCGCAGATGACGCCACTAACACGGTATACATTAGCGGTATTGGTAAAGAGAGCGTGATTTGGGTGGTGGACGGTGATGCCATTAAACTGAAGGACACCATTCAAAATACCGGCAAAATGAGCACCGCTCTGGCGGTCGACAGCAAGGCTAAGCGCCTGTACACCGCCAATGCGGACGGTGAATTCATTACCATCGATACCACCACTAACAAAATTCTCAGCCGCAAAAAACTGCTGGATGATGGGAAAGAGCATTTCTTTATCAACCTGAGCCTGGACACAGCGGGCAACCGTGCATTTGTCACCGACTCTAAAGCGGCGGAAGTGCTGGTAATCGACACCCGTAACGGCAACGTACTGGCAAAAGTCGCCGCGCCGGAATCCCTTGCCGTGCTGTTCAACCCGACGCGTAATGAAGCCTACGTGACTCATCGCCAGGCCGGTAAAGTGAGTGTGATCGACGCGAAAAGCTATAAAGTCGTCAAAACATTCGAGACCCCAACATTCCCGAATAGCCTGGCGCTCTCTGCCGATGGTAAAACCCTGTACGTCAGTGTGAAACAGAAATCTACCCGCGAGCAGGAAGCTACCCAGCCGGACGATGTTATTCGTATTGCGTTGTAAAAAATCAGGAGGGGGAAACCCCTCCTGTCATTTCTCTAAACCCCACGATACGCCTCGTTACACCCCGCCAGTAGCCCGACCCACTTCAGGGACTTACACTACGCCTTCAACGGCTAACTGAATAACACGGGAATACCATGAAAAAGCCATTTATCTGTCTTTGTGCAGGCGTAATGCTGTTTGCCCTGGCAGGATGCACCACCGATTACGTCATGACGACCAAAAGCGGGCAAACCATTACCACCCAGGGTAAGCCAAAACTGGATAAAGATACGGGAATGACCAGCTATACCGATCAGGATGGGAACGCGCGGGAAATTAACAGCAACGATGTAGCGCAGTTGATTGAAGCGAACTAAAAAAGAAGGCCTGAAGGGTTAACCTGTCAGGCCTTCAGCCATTACGGCGCGGTGCGGTGGATTTCCGCGACGCGCTTACGCACGCCGAACCAGCCTGCAACCAGCAGGATGGCAATCAACGGTAATGACGCGATAGTGTAGGTGCCGTTTGGATAGTCAAACGCCATCAACACCAGCACGCTCAACAGGAACACCAGGGTTAGCCACGAGGTAAACGGAGCGCCCGGCAGTTTAAAGCTAACGTCTGCCGTTTTACCTTCTTTTATGGCCCGGCGCAGACGCATCTGACAGACCATGATAAAGCCCCACGACGCAATAATGCCCAACGACGCGAAGTTCAACACGATCTCAAACACCTGCGACGGCACCAGATAGTTCAGAAATACCCCGACGACATAGACGACCAGCGTGGCGAGGATCCCAGCCCAGGGTACCTGTTGACGGCTCATTTTAGCCATGAATTTCGGCGCCGATCCGCCCATCGACATTGAACGTAAAATACGTCCGGTGCAGTACAGCCCAGAGTTAAGGCTGGAAAGTGCCGCGGTGAGCACCACAATATTCATGATACTGCCGATATACGGCACGCCCAGTTTGGAGAAGAAGGTAACAAACGGGCTTTGCCCTGCCTGATAGGCATTCCACGGCAGTAACAGAACCAGCAGCACGACAGAACCCACATAGAACAGACCAATACGCCAGATAACGCTATTGATCGCTTTCGGCACCATGGTTTGTGGATCTTTGCATTCTCCAGCAGCGGTGCCCACCAGTTCAATGGAGGCAAACGCGAAAACCACCCCCTGAACCAGTACCAGCGCTGGCAGCAGGCCATGTGGGAAGAATCCACCGTTGTCGGTGATCAGGTGAAAACCCGTGGCGTTACCATCCAATGGTTTTCCAGTGCCTAAAAAGACGGTACCCACCACCAGGAAAATCACAATCGCCAACACTTTGACCAGTGCAAACCAAAACTCCATCTCCGCGAACCACTTCACGCCGATCATGTTCATGGTGCCGACAATGGCCAGCGCGCCGAGGGCGAATACCCACTGCGGTACATCACCAAATGCGCCCCAGTAATGCATATACAACGCCACCGCGGTGATATCGACAATGCCGGTCATCGCCCAGTTGATAAAGTACATCCAGCCAGCCACATAGGCGGCTTTCTCACCTAAAAATTCACGGGCATAGGAGACAAAGCTGCCGCTGGAAGGGCGATGTAAAACCAGTTCGCCAAGCGCGCGCAGTATAAAGAACGAAAAAATACCGCACACCAGATAAACCAGCGCCAAAGCAGGACCAGCCATCTGCAAGCGCGCGCCAGCCCCTAAAAACAACCCGGTACCAATTGCGCCGCCAATGGCGATCATCTGTACCTGTCGATTTCCCATCGCTTTGTGATACCCCTCTTCGTGGGCATTCAACCAGCGTCGTTTCGCCGCATGTTGTTCCGCGGCTTGCGTGTTGTTTGTGTTCATTACTTTTCCTGTTGACCTGACAAAAATACAAATCCTTTTTGCCGCACCTGCTGCGGCGAAAACAGCCTTACCCTTCATTGTGTTACGGGGGAAAACTGCCGGCCGAGCATCCTACATTCAATTGTTCTGTTCCGCAAAGCCTCGATAACAAGAATTCAGCATTTTTGTACAGCCTGCACTGGCGCGGTGTGGCCTCGATTCAGCCAATAAAAGAGAAGGGCGTAAATACCTGGAGAGGAGTGCGCTTATCGAGACAATCACCCGATAAGCGCCGTAAGGTTATGCTGATACGCCAAAGACCTGAACGGCCTGCTGTAAGCGCGATGAACGTTGAGTCAGATCGGCGGTAGCATCGGTGACACGCTCTACCATCTCGGCATTATTGTGTGTCATGGTGCCTACGCGTGAAATCGAATCGTTAATCAGATCCAGCGCCAGGGTTTGCTCACGTGTCGCCAGACTAATATCTTTGATCATCATCGACATCTGCAGGACATCGCCAATCATCCCGGTAAGATGCGTCTCCGTTTGTTCTACCATTTTGACGCCGCTATTCACGTTGGCGACGTTCTTCTCAATCAACTGTTTGATCTCTTTTGCTGCAGACGCTGAGTGCTGTGCCAGATTACGGACCTCTGCCGCCACAACGGCGAAACCGCGTCCTGACTCTCCGGCTCGCGCGGCCTCGACCGCGGCATTGAGCGCCAGAATATTGGTCTGAAAGGCGATACTATCAATGACGCCGATGATGTCGACGATCTGCCCGTTGTCACGCGATATCGCCTGCATCATGGCGATAGTTTGTTTCATGATATCGCCGCCTTCTGCCGCATTGGCGCTGGTCTTATCGGCCATGGTCATAGTATGTGCTGCAGTCTCAGCAGTTTGCTGTACCGCGCTACCAATTTCTTCAATGGCGGCAGCGGTTTGTTGCAGGTCGGCGGAGGTTTCTTCGGAACGCTTATGCAGCGCCGTACCTTCTTTTGATACACGCTGACTGATAGCGCGAATACCGGATATTTGCGTACTGACATCATCGACCAGTGAATTCAGATTAAGCCCGGACTGATTAACCAGACGCATCAGCATTCCGATCTCATCCACTCGATTTAAATGACAGTTATCAGGTTTTCTCCCGGATACCACTTTCTTCATTTGCATCAGTAGCGTATTAACTGGCTGACAAATTTGATACTTAAGGTAAATAGCAAGCATCAGAAATAAGAACAGCAACCCTCCCGCCTGAATAAATGGATTAACAGGAGCAAAAAGAAATAGCACAGCGAGCAGGGCGATTACCCCTAAAGAATAATTGACGCGCTGGCTAATGCTCAGCCATTTAAACATTGATGCCCATGACAATATGCCGCGGCGAATGATAATGCCTTTAAAAAGTCGAAACCCTTTAAACTGCTGGTTATTAATTTTTTGATATAAACTTTCGCTTTGAGTTATTTCATCGCGCGAAGGAACGGTACGCACTGAAATGTAGCCAGTGAGCTTTTCATTGTGCCAGACCGGTGTAACGTTGGCGCGAACCCAGTAATGGTCGCCATTCTGCCGACGGTTTTTCACCATTCCCGTCCAGCTGTCTCCCTGCTGTAGCGTGTACCACATATCGGCGAACGCCGCGGGAGGCATATCAGGATGGCGAATAATATTATGCGGTTCGCCCATTAATTGCTGTTCGTTAAATCCGCTGGCATCAATAAATGCGGAGTTGGCGTAGGTAATATGACTTTCTTTATCCGTCGTAGAAAGCAGCGTCGCTTTATCGTTAAGTGCGTGCTCAATTTGTGTAACGGGCATGTTACTTTTCATAGAGGTCCCATGATGCTATGTATAATCCATACAAAAATCCCCGCAATAAAATCGGGGGATATTAGAAATCTGTTTTCAACCGCTTTAATAAGAAACGTTGCATTCTCTACTAATCATCATTTCTGTGGAAGTAGTTAAAATAAAAATTTCCATGTAAATCATTCATCCCGCGTCATAAAAGTGAAACAATTAATACAAGCGCATAACGTTACAAGTCGTTTAAACTGACTTAACGTAAATTGCGCTAAAAAACCATTTCGAAAAAAGAAAACTGGCATGAAAAGATTTTGATGTTATTACCGTGATATCAACGACCCTATTATATTTTGTAGGCTATTAATTGCGGGTGTTTTTCAGTTTAGCGGTACAGGGCGATCCAAATTTTAACCCTGGCTGCTGCAGGGTTTGTTATCTACTTTTTAGCTGAGTAAATGTGAATTAAATGTTTCAGTATGGCTATTTGATAAATTAATAATAAAGACATGTTAACAAACATAGGCTCGTAACATGTCATATCGCCTGAGTATTCTGGATAAAAGCCCCATCGGGGAAGGTGAAACTGCCGCGACTGCGCTTTCCCGGACGTTGCGCCTGGCGCAACTGGCGGAAGAGTGGGGGTACCATCGTTTCTGGATCGCGGAACACCATAATACGCCACAGCTGGCCAGTCCATCGCCGGAGCTGGTGATCGCCTGGATCCTCGGGCAAACCCAGCGTATCCGCGTTGGTTCCGGCGGCGTGATGCTGCAACATTACAGCCCGTACAAAGTGGCGGAAAACTTCAATCTTCTGGCATCACTGGCTCCTGGACGTGTCGATCTCGGCGTAGGGAAGGCCCCTGGCGGGTTACCGTTGTCGACTCAGGCGTTACAGCATGGACTGCATCAGGAAGAAAAAGGCAGTTTTGCCGATCAGCTTTCTCAGCTTAACGGCTGGCTGGCGCTGAATGGAACGGAAAGCGGGGAAACGGTATTCCCGACGCCAATCCCACCAATACCGCCAGAAGGATTTGTACTCGGAGCCAGTGTGCAAAGCGCACAGTTAGCAGCGCAATCCGACTGGAATTTTATCTTCGCTGCGCACCTCAACGGTGACAAAACGTTATTACGTGAGGTTTTGTCCTTCTGGCAGACCCACAGCGACCGCCCGACGATAGTCGCCGTTCAGGTGATTGTGGCTGACAGTCACGATACCGCTGCGCAACTGGCGGAAAACGTGCAAATCTGGGGCGTTGAGCTGGAAAATGGTCAACGCGTTACAGTCGCCAGCGAAGAGCAAGCCCTGGCATTCGCCGTACAGGCGGGTAGTTCGCCACGCAAAATCGCGCGTCGTGAACTGGCGTTGTTACACGGCACCGCTCAAGAGGTGATGGTAAAGCTGAATGCTCTGCATACGCAATTTGGTATTGATGAGTTTATTATCGACACGCCAGTGGCGGAGGGCCACGCACGTCTGACATCGCTGCGTTTGTTGGCACAAGTCCATAATGCCGTGGAGGTGCTCTGATGACCCTCAGCTCAACGCTTATCAACTGGCGTCGTGAATTACATCAGCACCCGGAGCTTTCCCTGCAGGAGGAAGCAACCACCGGGCGCATTCAGGCCTGGTTGCACGCTGCGGATGTCGACATTCTGCCGTTCGAGCTGAAAACCGGTCTGGTCGCGGAAATCGGCAAGGGAGAAGATGTCATCGCGCTGCGAGCGGATATCGATGCGCTACCGATAGAAGAAAGCGCCGATGTTCCGTTTCGCTCCCTCACACCGGGCGTGATGCATGCCTGCGGGCATGACGTCCATACCAGCGTGATGCTTGGTGCAGCACTGCTGCTTAAACAACAGGAAACAACCTTACCGGGGCGAGTACGTATTTTGTTTCAACCAGCTGAAGAGAGTTTCGGCGGCGCAAAAACGTTGATCCGCGCCGGTGCGTTGCAAAACGTAGCGGCTATTTTTGGTATGCACAATGAGCCCGGTTTGCCAGTGGGCGAATTTGCAACACGCGGCGGTGCGTTCTATGCCAATGTCGATCGCTTCGTGCTGCGCATAAATGGCAAGGGCGCACATGCGGCGCGTCCGCATGAAGGCAAAGATGCCATCCTGCTTGCCAGCCAGTTGGTAACCGTGTTGCAAAGCGTTGCCAGTCGCGACGTTAACACGCTGGATTCGGTGGTACTCAGCGTGACCCGTATTCAGGGAGGAAATACATGGAACGTACTGCCAGAGTCCGTTGAGCTGGAAGGGACGCTCAGAACGCACCGGACTCAGGTACAGCAGCAGGTTAAAGCACGGGTTAATGACATCGCTGCCGGATTTGCCCATGCCTTTGGCGCACAAATAGACGTTATCTGGCATGCGGGGCCGACCGCGTTGGTGAACGATGCGCGTTGGGCCGATATCGCCACCACGGTGGCGAAACAGTCAGGCTACACAACTCACCATGCTGACCTGCATATGGGCGGGGAGGATTTTGCCGTCTACCTGCAAAATACGCCAGGCGCATTTGTCAGTATTGGCAGCGCCAGTGAATACGGATTACATCACCCGGGATTTAATCCAGACGAACGTTTAATTGAACCTGCCGCACATTACTTTGCGCAGTTAGCAAAAACGGCATTCGCACACCTTTAAGTTTACCTGTTGGGTAGGGGTTATTATGGCTGAAAATCGGCAACTACGGCTCGGAACTATTCTGCATGGCGCATCGGGAAATATGTCCGCATGGCGCCACCCGGCGGCTCAGGCCGATGCCAGTATTAATGTTGAGTTTGTCAAAGAGACGGCGCTTATTGCGGAAAAAGGGAAGCTGGATTTTATTTTTGTCGCCGATGGTCTGTATATTAATGAAAAATCAATCCCGCACTTTTTAAATCGTTTTGAGCCGCTAACAGTATTATCCGCTTTGGCCAGCATCACCCAGAATCTGGGACTGGTTGGCACAGTGTCCACATCATACAGCGAGCCGTTTACGACCGCACGACAGTTCGCCAGCCTGGACCATCTCAGCAACGGGCGTGCGGGCTGGAACGTGGTTACGTCGCCTCTGGAAGGATCGGCAAAAAACTATTCTCGCGCTCAGCATCCGGAGCATGCCCAGCGTTATCGTATTGCCGATGAATATTTACAGGTAGTGAAAGGACTGTGGGATTCCTGGGAAGACGATGCTTTTACCCGTAATAAAACAAGCGGGGAATTTTTTAATCCGCATAAACTGCACACGCTAAACCATCATGGAGATTATTTCCAGGTCGTCGGGCCGTTAAATATTGGGCGTACGCCACAAGGTCGTCCGATTATATTTCAGGCGGGAGCTTCAGCAGATGGCAAGAAATTAGCGGCGCAGCATGCTGATGCCATTTTTACCCATCAGGAGTCGCTGGCAGAGGCTAAGGCGTTCTATCAGGATGTAAAAAGTCAGCTGGAAAATGCCGGACGACATCCCGATCAACTGCATATATTCCAGGGCGTCAGCGTTATTGTTGGCGACAGCGAAGAGGACGTTGAGCAGCAGTATCAGACTACCGCTGCGCTGGTCTCCGTTACCGACGCGCTGAACTATCTTGGCCGCTACTTTGAACATCATGATTTTGCCCAATATCCGCTGGACGCACCGTTCCCGGATCTTGGCTCTCTCGGACAAAACAGCTTTCGCAGTACGACTGATGAGATCAAACGCAACGCGCGCGAGCGTGGCTTAACACTCCGTCAGGTTGCTCTTGAAGCGGCCAGCCCACGTCCGCGTTTCAGCGGCACGCCGGAACAGGTCGCCGACGGCCTGCAGCAGTGGTTCGACGAGAAAGCCGCAGATGGTTTTATTATCCAGGGCGGAACGCCGGATACCTTCCCGCGTTTTGTCGAACAGGTTGTCCCTGTGCTTCAGGCGCGGGGCCTGTTCCGCCATGAATATCCCGGTACGACCCTGCGCGCAAGCCTGGGATTAACGACACCTGCAAATCAATTCGCACAATAAGAGAAAAACGCTATGCAGAAAAAATCAGTATTCCTCGCGCTGTCGCTGGCTTTCAGCGCGACTATCTGGGCAAATGATGTGACGATTAACGGCACGGGCGTAAGTCTGGAAGCCAATAAAACGCCGATCAATACGGCAAAGAATCCGCAGGCGATTGCGCAATTGCCTGCAAATCTGCACCTGGCCGTACCGGGCAAATTCACCGTGGCGATTGCCGGGCTCAGTCAACCGCCGCTGACCGTCTTTGCCGATGACAATAAGACGCTGATCGGCAGCGAGGCGGACATCGCGCGGCTGGTGGCTGACAGTTTGGGGCTGGAACTCAACGTCGTACCTACGTCATGGGAAGACTGGCCGCTGGGCGTCACTTCCGGCAAATACGATGCCGCGATCAGCAATATTACCGTCACCAAAGCACGCAAAGAAAAATTCGATTTCGCGACGTATCGGAAGGACTCTCTTGGCTTTTATGTCAAAACCGGTAGCAAGCTGAAGAAAATCGAGCAGGCGGAAGATATCGCTGGACTGCGCATTATCGTTGGTTCAGGGACGAACCAGGAAGCCATCCTGCTGGCCTGGAACGATGAGAACGTTAAGAAAGGGTTACAGCCGTTTACGCCGGTGTATACGAAAGATGATGCCGCGCAAACCCTGGCCCTACAGTCAGGCCGCGCCGATGCCTACTTCGGTCCTAATGTAATCGGCGCATGGAAAGCTGCACTCAACGGTAAAACGCAATTGGTGGGTAGTGTTGATGGTGGTTGGCCAAAAGCGGCACACATCGCTGTGACGCTGAAAAAGGACAGCGGTCTGGTTCTGCCGGTACAAACCGCCCTCAACGGCGTGATTGGCAACGGCGATTATGACAAGGTGCTGAATCGCTGGGGAGAAGGGGTGGAACGCATTCCGCAATCTGAAATCAACCCGGCCGGTTTAGGCGATTAAGGAGGTCATCGTGAGCGATCAATTTCGCGTGGTCTCACCTGAAGCCAGCGAGCTACAGCCCATTTTGAACGGTCTGTTCGGTGAGTATGCTGCCCGCTATGGCGATTATTTTTCTCGTGACGCTGAAGTGGAACTGACCGAATGGTATCTGGCACCGCAGGGACTTTTTGTGATCCTGGAGCGTGGCGGCGAAATTATCGCCACCGGGGCTTACAAACCTTACGACAAGGACACTGCCGAGATTAAGCGTATCTGGACAAAAAGCAGCCTGCGTCAGCAGGGACTTGCGGCGCGTGTAGTGCAGGAACTGGAACGTCGGGCGCTACTCGCGGGCTACAGCCGGATATATCTGACCACAGGATTTCGCCAGCCGGAGGCCGTCAGACTTTATTTAAGCCAGGGCTACGATCCGCAATTTGATACGACGCGCAATCCCGAAGAGTACAGCCAGCCACCGTTTGATGGACGGCTGCGCTTTACCAAACTGCTGACTATTGCCGGTCAGGCCAGAATCGCCTGAGGAGAGAAGATGAAAACGACAGATAGCATTAAAGTCGTACCGGCGCGTTACCCCATGCGCACCGTTGGCGCGGTCATTGCTTTGTTTGCCCTGGCGGTGATTCTCCAGTCTGTGGCGTTTAATCCGCGCTGGGAATGGAGTGTGTTTGCCCGCTGGTTCTTCGATCCGGTGATTTTGTCTGGTCTTGGACAAACGCTGTTACTGACACTTATCGGGACGCTGTTGAGTATTCTCATCGGCGGTCTGCTGGCGCTGGCGCGGCTTTCATCTTCCTGGCTGTTGAACTGTCTGGCCTGGGGGTACATCTGGCTGTTTCGTTCGTTACCACTGATTGTGGTGCTAATCGTTCTGTACAACTTCTCCTATCTATACGACACGCTGACGATTGGTATTCCGTTTACTCCCATTCAGTGGGGAAGTTTTGAGACCATCAATGTACTCGGTCAGTTTTCCACTGCGGTGGTTGGCCTGACGCTGGTGCAAAGCGCCTATACCGCTGAGATTATACGTGGTGGATTTTTGGGGGTTGATCACGGTCAGTACGAGGCAGCGGCAGCACTGGGCTTACCGGCAGGGCGACGTACGCTGCGGATTATTCTGCCGCAGGCGCTGCGCACCATTTTGCCTGCTGGCTTCAATGAAATCATCAGCCTGGCGAAAGGGACGGCGATGGTATACGTGCTGGCAATGCCGGAGCTGTTCTACACCATCCAGATGATCTACAACCGCACGCAGGAAGTGATCCCGCTGCTGATGGTGGGTGCGGTGTGGTATCTGGTGATCACCAGCATCCTGTCGCTTATTCAGCATCTGGTCGAACGTGCGCTGGCACGCAGCGAACGACGTTCAGCGATCAACACCGTCCGGGTGAGCCGTGCAGAAAAACGCAGTCGTCAACGTCCACAGCAGGAGGCCGTCCATGTCCCTCTCGCCTGAAGGTCATATTTCTATTACCGGCGTCAGCAAATACTTTGGTCGCCACAAAGCATTGGATAATGTGTCGCTGGAGATCCCTCCCGGAACGGTTACGGTCATTCTCGGGCCGTCCGGTTCAGGGAAATCCACACTCCTGCGTACCATCAACCATCTGGAACGCGTCGATGAGGGTTTTATTCAAATCGATGGCGATTACATTGGCTATCGTCTGCAGGGAGACAAGCTGTATGAGCTGAAAGAGGCGGAAATTTTGCGCCAGCGGGTTAACGTCGGCTATGTGTTCCAGAACTTTAATCTGTTCCCGCACTTAACGGTGCTGGAGAACCTGATTGAAGCGCCCATTGCGCACGGACTGGCATCGCGTAAAGCCGCCACCGAGCGGGCATTAACGCTGCTAGATGCGGTAGGGTTGCGCAATAAAGCCGATGCCTGGTCGCGTCACTTATCTGGCGGTCAACAGCAGCGTATCGCTATTGCCCGTGCACTGGCGCTAAATCCGCGCGTCATGCTGTTTGATGAGCCTACATCTGCACTGGATCCTGAGCTGGTGGGCGAAGTCCTGGATGTCATCAAAGCGCTGGCGAAGTCGGGAACCACGCTGGTGGTGGTGACGCACGAGATTGGCTTCGCTCGGGAAGTGGCGGATCAGGTGGTGTTTATGGTTGATGGCAAAATCGTCGAACAGGGCAGCAGCGAGCAGGTACTGAATCATCCACGCCATACGCGCACCCAGCAGTTTTTGTCGAAAGTGCTTTGAGACCGCGTCCAAAGGGTGAAATTAACAAGAAAATATGAATGTCCGTTAATCCTAAATTAGTCTTCCTTTTGAGTAAGACTCTTCAGTGAATAATTATCGAAAAATCATTTTATTATCAGGTGAATAATGACTTGGGTCTGGAATATATCACCCTTAGTGAAGTTGTGAGAAAGCATAGTAAAACTTTGCTTAAATCATATGTTATGTATCATGCCATTGAGTATTACCACTTTTTAACTAAGGAATTGAAAATGGTAAGAGCACTGGCCTGTCTCGGCGATAAAACAAGTTATGGAGAAATTATTACTGCTTCTGCACTGGACTGGACTGGATGGAAAATGGTAAAGCATATGTAGCTACTGGCGACAGGGTGTTGTGTGGCGGCCCCAATCACTATGTTTTTGGTACAGCCACACAATATACCAGCAGTGGAGCGGGCACTTTAACCACCCTCGACACCAGTCAATTATCGATAATGATGCAGAGCTCACAGGATGTCAGCAGCAGAAAGTGTATTCGTTTTAAGTGTGCAGATGATGACGGCAGACTGATGGTGGATTGCCGGTATGTTCTCATACTCCCGGACGGCCATACAGAAACGAGGAATACAGATAGCCAAGGAATGACAGAGTGGCATTATGCTGAATCCGCTGAAAATATTAACCTGCACATATTAATGGATTAATTATGGCTGTTTACCCGCTTAGCACCAGCATTCGCTCTAATGTTCCCGCAGACTCTTTATTATATGATCTATGTATTTATCGTATGGATACCGACAGAAATAAATATTATTTGATAGATGTGAGACAGCAGAAATTTAAGGATAACCACCAAACTCAGATACATATGTCTGAAGATATAAACGAGCCTCTATCAACTATCTACATTATGGAAATGACGCTTTATCGTAAGACGATGCTGCATACCCACAGTGTTACTCCAAAACCTTTCACAAAGATGTATACGCTTGCAGAATTTAGTACAGGTAAGGCGTGCTCTGAGGCGAAACGTGAAAATCTCTGTTATTTTGAATCGGCAGGCACACCTAAACCTGATAGTCAGGGGGGCGAAACGAAACTAGTTACTATAACCCGCGAGGAGCGACCATTTATAGCGAAAGAATATCCTATTGGTAATTCCAGGGATTCTTTTGATAAAAAATTAGTAGAACGTCAAATAGAAGAAAGATTTAACGGATTTGATTTCCCTAATCAAATAGCTGCAAGTGTATGTGGACCTGCTGCATTTTTTTACTGCCTGCAAAAGGATCGCCCTGATGTGTATGCGCAAGCTGCCCGTGAACTCTGGCGATACGGAAAAACTAAAATAGGTAATTTAATAATTTCGCCAGGTAAAGGCTGTCGGCATCCTACAGGTGTATTTTACTATGATGACGGCAGACCGAAGATAGTCGGTACAGACTGGATGACGCTTGCTGGACTCAGGGATTCAGAGAATACAATGCTGAGCTTTGATACTCTTGATTCTCCAGTTGCTGGTATCACAATTTGGCAAATTTTGGCAGAATGGTTTGAAAAGGTCGGCTATAAAATGGTCTTTAGTAATGTCGGTATTACTCAGGCGGGTGTTCAGGGAATCAGAGATTTAAATAAATATATTGAGCAAGATTATAAAGTCGTAACATTGATAAATGATGGACTTCTTGTAAATAGTACAAATAAAACAACATTACCTACACACTGGGTTGTTTGGAATGGTTCAGTCATGCAAGATCCTAATGGATATATTAGTTTGGAATTGTTTTCTTGGGGAAAGGAAAAAAACTGGATAAAACCAAAAAAAGATTTGCAATTTTTTATCAACAGGTTTTTTGGAGGAATGGCTTTCAAGCCATTGAAATAAAATGGGAAAATTTTTTTGGTTCTGCCTTTATTATTACTATCTGCCTGTTCGTTGCAGGCAGAATTCACTCCAGAAAGGGAGGTACTTAATGATGCAACTGTTGGCATTCCCTATTATAACCAAATTAATATATTTGGTGGGGTAGTTCTTTCTTATGATCTTTATGGTAAACAAGCTATTGCTGGAGATATTCATCCAGATAATTTAGGGCTTCACCTACAGTATTGTGATGATAATGAATTCAATAATTGTATCCAGATTAGAGGGACACCAACAAAAGCAGGCATAGCTAAAGTGCGAGTACATGGGGGCTTAGGTGGCGGAATGTTTTCAAAATCAGGAGAGTTCGATAAAACCTATACTATTACGGTCAAAGATTCAGAAGGATCTTCTTAAGATCGTTTGAGAGGCGCTCTCAGCATCGCCCATCAAGATACGAGAACCCGCTCAGAGAGCGGTTTTCTCACATCTGAGTGGTTAAAAAACAACCTTAACAATAATTTCCGATATCCAAACTGACCCCGTATAGATGCGATAGGGTGCAACCCCTTCCAGATATGCCGCATTCAGACACTTTTCCGGCAATCAGAAACGGTAATTTTACTCATTTCTTGATGGTCATAAAATAGCATTAACGTACAATATTAGGTGCTGAATCATCCACATCACACGCGCACCCGAAAGTGCTTTGAGTTACATTGCGGCACAAGACTGTGCCGCACAAGGATTACAGGGTGACGACGATTTTGCCCACCTGACCGTTGGCTTCCATGTATTGATGTGCTTCAACGATATCATCAAAGGCAAAGGTTTTATCAATCAGCGGTTTGAGCTTGCCGGACTGTAATCCTTCAAAGATAAACCGTTTCGCCCGCGAAAGTTTTTCTGCGTCCGCGGTGATTTCGAAAATCTCATAGCCGCGGAAGGTCAGATGGCGACCGAGTATCTCAATTACCGGAATCGACAAATCACGCGCATCAAGAGAGCCATACTGGAAAAAGAGTCCGCCGGCAGGCATCACCTGGGCAATTTTTGCCACGCCAGGGCCACCGACCGGATCGAAGACCACGCGGGTACCTTTGCCGTCAGTGATCCGGTTAATCTCCGCCACCAGATCCTGCTCCTGGCTGGCGATAACCTCTGCCGCGCCAAGTTGCAGAAGCTGGGCACGTTTCTCACTGGTGCGCGTCATCGCAATCGGTTTTGCTCCCCGCATGTTAGCAATCTGAATTGCCGCCAGTCCGACGCTGCTGGAAGCAGCATTGATCAGCACGTTATCACCAGGCTGAATATCCGCATATTCAACCAGCGCACCGAAAGCGGTCACATACATCATCCAGCTCGCCGCTGCTTCCTCGAAGCTAAGATTCTCAGGATGTTTTACGACAGCATGGGCTGGAGCATTGACGACTTCACCGTACATACCATACTCATGGAAGCTGAAAGCCGGGATGACGCTAACGTAATCGCCAGGTGCAAACTCACGCACGTTGTCTCCCACGGATTCAACAACGCCAGAAGCCTCATAGCCCAGACGAGCCGGAAATTTGGGTTGGTAAATATACTGGCCGGTACGATACATAATTTCCGCACGGTTAATGCCGATTGCGCGTACGCGTATCTGAACTTCATCCGCACGAGGAGCAGAAACTGGCATATCCTGGATTGTCAGGACGTCAGCGTCGCCTGGTTGATTAAAAACCACGACCTTAGACATAGCAAACCTCTGTAAATTGTTCTGTATTGGGTCTGCACAATTTAACGGCTCAGATGAGGGTGAAAAACCGCCGTTGCGGAACTTCACTATTACTTAGATTATAATAATCCCTGTAGGCGCGATTTTTGCTCGGTAAAAAGCGCACACAGCCAGTCAATAAACACCCGAACACGGGGGGCAAGATGACGTCTGTCGGGGTAAAGCACAGAAACCGGTTTTGATTCCCCGGCATAATCAGCCAGCACCTCAACGAGCTGGCCCGACTGGATCCAGGGGGCCAGTACCGCGTGCACACCGTGGATGATACCGAGTCCGGATAAACAGCCTGTCAAAAGGATGTCGGAGTTATCAACGCTGATGTGACCTGCGGGGATAAACGACACGGTTTCACCCTCGCGGACGAAGGACCATTCCAGTGCTTCACGATGACGTTCACTGAAAAAGTTAATTGCCTGATGTCGGGATAAATCCTCTGGTGTCTGCGGTACGCCATGTTGTTGCAGATAATCCGGTGACGCGCATGTCACCATTTTTACCTCGCCAAGCCGCCGTGAAATCAGAGAAGAGTCTTGTAACTCGCCAATGCGAATCATGCAGTCGATACCTTCGGCAAGCAGATCGATTCTGCGGTCGGTGGAGGTGAGGACAATCTCAATATCCGGGTAGCGCGACTGGAAATCGTTCAGGGCCGGGACTAATACCGAGTGAGCCAGCGACAGGGGGGCATTCACCCTGAGTTTTCCGCGCGGAGGGCGAGTGGGTGAGAAAGAAGCCATGATGTCATCAACGTCACTGAGCAGGATTTTTGTGCGTTGGTAAAAAGCGTCACCTTCTTCTGTCAGACTCACTTTACGAGTCGTGCGGTTAAGCAACTTTACTCCCAGATCGTCTTCAAGATGATGGATAGCTTTGGTCACTGCAGGGCGGTGCAGGTGTAACACGTCTGCTGCTCTGGCAAATCCACCTTGCTCAACAACCTGTACAAAAATGTTCATATATTCAAACATACTGGAACGCATTGCTTATTCTCCCCCGGTATTCGACCATTGTTATTATGAAAGTAATAATCACGTCTGCATAGGTTGCCGAATGCTGCTCTACACTTAGGGTTTTAACTTTGGGGATTGCAGCATGATTAAGGTCTATGGGGTACCGGGCTGGGGATCGGCCATCAGTGAAGTGATGCTCACACTGGCGGAGATCCCTTATCATTTTATTAATGTCGACGGTTTTGACAGTGACGGCCCTCAGCGGGAGTTGCTTAAGACGATGAATCCACTATGCCAGGTGCCCACGCTGGTACTGGAAAATGGCAGTGTGATGACGGAAACGGCGGCGATCGCGCTGATGATCCTCGATCGTCGCCCTGAACTTTCACCACCCGTTGGACACGCCGAACGCCAGCAGTTTCAGCGTCTGTTGATATGGCTGGTGGCAAATGTCTATCCCACGTTTACCTATGCCGACTATCCAGAACGCTGGGTACCGGACTCCCCGGCGCAGTTGAAAAAGAACTGCATTGAGTACCGTAAATCCCTCTATATGTGGCTGAACGATCAGCTAAACGCCGAGCCGTACGCATTCGGGGATCAGCTAACACTACTGGACGTATATATTGCCGTTATGCGCACCTGGGGGCCAGGGCATGACTGGTTTCAGGACAACACGCCGAATATTAGCGCTATCGCTGATGCAGTTTGTCAGCATCCGAGGCTACGTACTGTACTGAAAAACAATAAGATTATTTGAATAAAAAAACGCTGTTCCGCAGGAGTGCAAATCCCGGAACAGCGGGCGAACTATCGCCATAAGGTTAAATTACGCGACAGAAGGGTCAGCGTAATACGATCCAATGGACCCACGATAAACAGATAAGAAATCAGGCCAATCAGCCCCATCGAACCGACGTACAGAATGGCGTAATCAAAAGACTGGGGATTGTCACCCATGAGGGTGAGCAGGGCGCTAAATAGCCCGCAGTTGGTGCGCCCGAAGACCGCGGAAAAAGTGATGCAGGCGGTGGCAGACTATTTGCTGAAAAAAGGTTATCGTCGTCATGGTTTGCTATGGACCGCCGATCGCCGGGCTATTGGACAACGCGTCGCCTCGATCGTATCGAACAAATTCCACGTGAAGACGATATTATTGATGTCGGATTTCACCTGGTTGAACGAGAGTCCGCATAAGTTACCTGCATCCCAAAACAATAAGGAACCTGTCATGCCGCACGTTGATATCAAATGTTTTCCTCGCGATTTGAACGAAGAAGAGAAGGCCGCGTTGGCGGCGGATATTACCGAAGTCATTATTCGTCATTTACAAAGCAAAGAGAGTTCAGTGAGCGTGGCGCTGAATGAAATTGAGCCAGGGGAGTGGCAGAGCGTGTGGGATGCGGAAATTGCGCCACAGATGACGAGGCTGATTAAAAAACCCGGCTACAGCATGTGAAAGAGAACGGGCGATTATTGCGCCCGTATTATTCAGCCGCTGTTATGCGTTTCCCGCTGGTGACAAACGTTCCGGCGCCAAGATGATGCAGGGTATTGAGTTTATCATCATCAAACTGCCAGCGTCCTTCCACGAAAGCTCGTTCATCAGCGGCAGCCGAGACCACTTCCCCAAACAGGGTGTCATATTTTTCCTGTGCCGCCGTTGCAGGCAACAGGCGACACTCCATCCAGGCCAGACATTTCGCTTCTATTAACGGTAATCCCAGCACCGGACCTTTTACCACCGGAATACCGTAGCAGTTAAATTTATCTTCCACGCGACCGGAAACGCTGCCCACCGCGTAAGTCCAGTTGGTGGCGGCCACGCCCGGAATAACAATGCCGAACTTGCCGCTACGCTCAATCAGTTCACGCGACCAGGCGGTCTTATCAACAACAATTGCAATCCGCGGCGGTTCAAATTCTACCGGCATTGACCATGCCGCCGCCATCACATTGCGCCGCTCGGTATGCTCATCCCGGCTGGTGATCAGTATCGTAGGGCCGTGGTTAAGCAGCCGACTGGCATGTTTTAATTCGATTGAACGGAAATGGCTCATGGATGCTCCTGGGCTGAGAGATAACACACCACAATAGATATAGATATTAACGGTATTAGCGATTTTGTCGCCTCGTCTGGAGGAACAACGCACAAAATCGACGGCGTAAAATTAAAAATGCGTTATAAGTACTGCATTAATCGAACAGGAACTCCCTATGACGCCTTTTTTAACCGCTTATTTTGCCCGTATTGGCTGGTCAGATTCGGCCAGCGTCGACATTGAAACTTTAAAAGCGCTGCATTTACTGCACAACGGCGCGATTCCGTTTGAAAACCTGGATGTATTACTGCCAAGAGAGATGCAGCTTGACGATTTGTCGCTGGAAGAGAAGCTGGTGACGGCGCGTCGTGGCGGTTATTGCTTTGAACAGAATGGAGTGTTTGAGCGCGCGTTACGCGAAATCGGTTTTAACGTACGCAGCCTTCTCGGTCGTGTGGTACTGGCAAATCCGTCAAGTCTGCCGCCGCGCACGCATCGTCTGTTGCTGGTTGAATTACAGGGAGAGCAGTGGATCGCCGACGTTGGCTTCGGCGGACAAACGCTGACGGCGCCGATTCGTCTGCAGTCCGATATTGAGCAGCAAACGCCACACGGCGAATATCGCCTGGTTCAGGAGGGGGACGATTGGATCCTGCAGTTCCGCCATCACGATCACTGGCAATCAATGTACTGTTTTGATCTGGTCGTGCAGCACCAGAGCGATTATCTGATGGGCAATTTCTGGTCCGCGCACTGGCCACAATCGCATTTTCGTCATCATTTGCTGATGTGTCGTCATCTTCCGGACGGCGGTAAGCTGACGTTGACCAATTTTCATTTCACCCGTTATCAGGATGGTCGTGCGGTAGAGCAGATTAATCTGCCCGATGTCGCCAGCCTGTATGCCTTGCTGCAGGAACAGTTTGGACTGGGCGTGGATGACGCGAAGCATGGGTTTACCGAAGATGAGCTGGCGACGGTCATGGCGGCGTTTGATACGCATCCAGAGGCGGGGAAATAGGGGGTGAGAATAGTGCCGGATGCGGCGTCATCGCCTTATCCGGCAGACCCTAAAGTAAATCCGAATGTATTTGTAAGCGGGTTACTACCTGTTGCTACATATGGCTGGATTGTTGATCAGATTTATGGGGCATTGAAATAAAAAATAACAAGCACTCCAATGGAGTCCCTTTGAATTATCATTCAAATAATGCGTGTAAAATAAATCCTATTAACATTGGTGGAATCGATATAATCCAAAGAAAACCCTCAATTCTAAATCCAATAGTTAATTTCATTGGTAAGGAATTAATGTAATTATATTGCTCTATTGTCATATCATGATTAGAGAACTTGTTATACGGCAATATTAATGAATCCATAATAAAACCAACTTTTGCATGGTATGACCCTGGTGTTAATATCAGGCTAGCTTCTTTTGCTAATCCTGCCATAATAGGCAATCTATTATACTTTTTAATATATAAATCAACAACCATAGCATAATATTTTTTATTTACCAATGAAATAATAACAATAAATAACATTCCAATCATGGAGAATGTTATTAAATATAAAATAAAGTTTGGATTATTTTTTAAATAATTGCTCATAAATTATATGTTCTCCGAATAATTCACCATAATGTTCAGCACTATCCTCGACAACTTTTGCGGTTCCTATACTTACGCCAACCCCCGTTACAAAGCATAAACTAGCACCTACGGCGCCCACTTCCGTAGTTACTAGCCCAAGAACCCACATGCAGGCACCTCGCGCAGCTAAACCACTGGCCCAACCAACCCCCATACTCGTCCCCTGTTTAAAACCAAACTTACTATATTCAGTAATTGCAGCCTTTTTGCAAGCATCTTCACGGCCTCTGGAACAAGCGTCATATACATTTGCTGAATAACCAGCAAAATCTAAGCCAACACCAATGTATCCTACATTTTTCATTATTTTTATCAATTTGGAAGAATGCTCAATATAATTCGCATATCCTTCAATATTATCGACTCCAGATTGGTTCCACTTATGCATAACAGAAGATGTTGAGAGGCCCAGCGCTTTCTTTATACTGTTATATTCTTCTAAATTTAATTGTGATTTAGAGAACTTATTTAATACAATATCCAATCTTTTAAAAAGCCTCGATCTTTGTCCAAAAAACTCCTCTCCAGATATTTTTCCATTATTATGCGTGTAAGTTTTTTTGTATAGATCTTCAATTTCTTTTAATATGTCATTTATCTCTTCATAGTATCCTTTGCCTATTTCACTTATATATCCAAAACCATCCCCGGCCTTACCTAAATAATCTCCATAAAGCTGATATGAAAATGTATCTACGACGGCTCTGTTATCGTGTAAAAGTTTTGCTTCCTCTATAGTAAGAGGTTCAAGTGCTTTATCAATTTTATCTCGTGCTTTTTGCAGAGTCTGAATCTGCTTTTGATCTTGCTTTTCAGGATCAACAACTATCAATATAGAGCCTGGTTTTTTTCCATTTCTGGATTTAGCTTGCGGTATAACTCTTTTACTCCTGATGGCGGATTGACTATTAACTCACACTCATATTTCTTAGGTGATGTTTGATCTGGTACTACACAAAAACCAGGTTCTACCGTTTGTCTTGCTTCTGGGGGGCGCTGCTGCCGTACAGGTGGTGTATCAGGTATTGAACTACTGGTACTATTTACTGACTGAAAACTGGACAAAAGGTATTCATCATATCTGTATGTTATATTAAAATGCGGTGTAAACCTGCAATGACATTTGCATGAACCTCTGCTGTGTGCGGAACCTGCAAGGAGACATATTATTTCGGTTTCATAATCTGATAAATCTCGCCCCATCCTTGAGTAAATATCAAATAAATGTTTGGGAATCCTTGTTCGAAAACCTGTGCTAAGATTTGAAGTTAAGAATTTATTTTTCTTTTCTCCAGTAATAATTTTTTCCGTCCAAGTATTATCCTTCCAGCCGTACCAATAAAATCATCGTGTTCAAATCTTTCATCGAAGTCTCTAAGTGAATCATGCGAGCGTCTATGTAAACCGGTTTCCTCTTGCATTTGTCTGAATATTTCTGAAGAAGGTGTTATTTTTCGACCTTCATGATCAATGTCGTTATCAAATGCACTTTTGAAGGTGTCTCTATATAAAATCCTGCTTGCTTCTATATGTGAGCCATTTGGTACGCCACCCTCAATTTGGTATCGTTGACCATCAAAACCACATATATACTCATCCCCCTCACATGCTATTTTTACTCCTCTAATACGAGGAAGGTCGGAATTTTCTAAAATATAACCACCACAACTTGTTCTATCTCCCGGAGATAATAAAAATCCTTTCTTAGCATCCCAGAAACTCATATGGCAAATCCTTATTTTAAATATCAAGACTAAAGAAAGTATGATATCAAACTATTTGTAATTTAATTATTGTGACTGCCATCGCAAATTATAAAAAAAGCCTGAATCTTTTTTAAAATAATTCAGGCCTTTTATAACCAGTTTAATTGAAATTCATTAGATAAATGCCTCGTAAACTCTTTTTCTTTTCTATGATGAGATTAATCTCATTAAGCCCGTCATTTGACAGTGGAACCTGTAATGCCTTCTCCCATTTTAACGTGGTTTCACGTTTCTCAATAATATAATCATATCTGTCATAATGTTTTTTCCGATGATTTTATTAGCATGTTGATTAACAATGTCTTTTTCATTCTCTGTGAAGTGGAGCGTTCCAGACAAGGTTTTAAATGTTCTCCTTATGTCGCGCATTGAGAATACAGATTCTAAATTCTTTTTCGCAAAAATATTTACTGGCTCTGCCCAATAAGAAGAACTTAAGCCTATGGTCGATTTTAAAGTTCGCTTTAGTTTGTCTGTTTTGATTGTAGGCCTTATCCGGCCTACGGGAACAATTAAAAATCTATCGCCCATTCGGCGTGAAACAGGATCACTGCCGAACCGGTAATGTTCACTTTTTCCGGCAGGTTTTCACGGATAGCCACCGTCACATCAACAATACCGTCACGCCCGAGCGCGCGGCCCTGATGTCCCTGAACACGTAGCGTTTTCCCGTCATGCGGCATCAACCCATGTTGAACCAGCCACGCGCCCATTGGACCGTTGGCATTGCCGGTAACCGGATCTTCCACAATACCAATAGCAGGCGAGAACATGCGGCCATCGGTGGCGTTTTCGCCCTTGCGAATTTGAAAAGGGAAGAAACCGTTACAGCCAATTTGCTGGCTGATAGCGGTCAGGGCAGGCAAATCCGGGGAAAGGGCGTCGAGGTCCACCTCAGGCTTCAGCGCAATCATTACTTTAGAGTGTCCGGTGGTGGCTACCTGAATGGGTAATCCGGGCAGCATATCGTCTTCGCTCAGGTGCAGTGCATCGATTATCGCGGCACGTACAGCACCTTCCAGCGGAGCTTCGAATCCAGGTACGCCTTGTTCAAGGCTAATGCGATAGTCATTGTCACTCGCTTCAATATCGACCCGATGACGACCGGCGAGCGAGGTTTGCCAGACGGTGCTGTTGCCCAGACCCAGCACCTTGGCGCGCACATAATGTGCGGCGACGGTAGCGTGTCCACAGATAGGAACTTCGACCGTCGGCGTGAAATAACGAATGCGAACATCGCTGTCGTCACTGGTCAGCAGGAATGCGGTTTCCGAATGACGCAGCTCGCGAGCAATAAGTTGCATCTGTGCTTCGCTCAATCCGTCAGCATGCAACACCACTCCCGCTGAATTGCCGCGAAAGGGTACTGAAGTAAAGGCATCGACGTGATAAACCTGTGGTTTCATTAGCGTTCTCCCTGGGATGGAGAAGCATCATAACGTACAAAAAGCGGGATAGCGATCCAGGCCCGGTAAGCGCTAGCGCTACCGGGCAGCAGAGGAAATTAGCGACGCGAACGCACTATCTGATAACGGCGGGTAAAGTACTCAAACGGCGCACTCCACACGTGGACCAGTCGGGTGAACGGGAACAGCAGAAAAATGGTCATCCCCAGAACCAGATGCACACGGAAAATCCACGCCACGCCATCCAGATGCGCAGACGCACCACCCTGGAAGGTCACCACCGATTGCGCCCAACCGACCAGTTTTAGCATTTCACTGCCGTCAGGATGCTGTGCAGAGAACGGGATAGTGGTTAAACCGAGAATACATTGAATCAGCAGAACGCAGAGGATCAGAATATCGGCGGTCGAGGAGGTTGCGCGAATGCGCGGGTTAGTCAGCCTGCGCACCAGCAGGCCAGCGCCACCCACCAGTGTGAGCACGCCACAAAGTCCGCCGGCAATCATTGCCATCTGCTGCTTTACCGCAATCGGCAGGAACCAGGCATACATCCAGTGCGGCGTTAACATGCCAAACAGATGACCGAAAAAGATCCCCAGAATGCCGATGTGGAACAGGTTTGACCACAACACCATACCGCGTTTGTCCAGCATCTGGCTGGAAGAGGCGCGCCAGGTGTATTGCCCGTAGTCGTAGCGTAGCCAACTGCCGAGGATAAACACCGTACCGCACAGATACGGATAGATATCGTAAAAAAAGACGTTCAGGTACTGTATCATTTCGGGCCTCCCGCGCTGACGTCGACATACTGAGGTGCCACGTCCTGGCTAAAGCGTCGTTGATAGTTTTGTAACGGTGAACTGTCACAGGCGGTGGCATTATCTTCGATAAACTTCACCTGTTCCTCTTCCCAGACTGCATCCAGCGCCTGTCGGGTATCGTCGCGCGTTTCCGTGCCAACCTGCTTAGTGACACTGTCACTCGAAAGAGGGCTTCCGGCAAGCTGCAACAGGGCATCAAACAGTTGATACCACGGCGTATCGCGCTGTTTTAAGCGCCCGCCAAGCAACGCCAGAATCGGTGCGACGTTCTGCAGTCCTTCTTTGGCTTCCGCTTCCGGTAACACGCTTAAGTACTCAAGATATAAAGGCAGGTGATCCGGCAGTTCGCGACAGTTTAGCTGCAGCCCGACCTTTTCATACTGCGCCAACAAATCAACCATCGCCTGGCCCCGGTCACGGGACTCGGCGTGCACATGCTCAAACAGCAGCAGAGAGGTGGCCCGACCCCGGTCAAAGATTTCGCACCATTCGGCTTGTTTATCCAGTAACGGCGCATTGAGCAGCTCCTGGCTAAAATCACTAAGCATGGGGGCATCGCTGGCCACAAGCGCCAGCGCGTCGTCTTTACACTCCCATAGCAGCTCGTCGGGGTACTCCATCAGCAGGCCGATAACCTTCAGGATTTGCATTATTCACCCTCCGCTTTATCGCGCACTTCGGTGATGTCGATGGCATCAATACGGCTGCTGTTGAACAGGTTGAATTTGGTGTCGGAACCATGACAACCGTCGCCGAAGGTAAATCCGCAGCCGTTTTTCTCCGGGAAGGCATCACGCGCCATTTCGCGGTGACTGGTCGGGATCACAAAGCGGTCTTCATAGTTGGCGATGGCCAGATAACGATACATCTCCTCGACCTGCTCAACGCTCAGACCCACTTCCTCAATCGCGCGGGTGTCCGTGACGCCTTCTACGGTTTGCGCACGCATATAGTGGCGCATGGCCATCATCCGTTTGAGCGCCCTCAGCACCGGACCGGTATCACCCGCACTGAGCATATTGGCGAGGTACTGAACCGGAATTCGCAGCGACTCAACCGCAGGCAAAATGTTGCCATTGTGCGGCAGTCCGCCCGCGTCGGCGACCGACTGAATCGGTGACAATGGCGGCACATACCAGACCATCGGCAAGGTGCGATACTCCGGGTGCAGCGGTAGCGCCAGCTTCCAGTCCATCGCCATTTTGTAAACCGGCGAGCGCTGGGCTGCTTCGATGACGTTGTGTGGAATACCTTGTTTTAGCGCCTCTTCAATCACCGCCGGATCGTTCGGGTTGAGGAACACATCGCACTGACGCTCGTAGAGATCGGTTTCATGCTCGGTGCTCGCTGCTTCCTCGATACGGTCGGCGTCGTACAGCAATACCCCGAGATAACGGATACGCCCAACGCAGGTTTCTGAACACACCGTCGGCTGGCCGGACTCAATACGCGGGTAGCAGAAAATGCACTTCTCTGACTTACCGCTCTTCCAGTTAAAGTAGATTTTTTTGTACGGACAGCCGCTGATGCACAAGCGCCAACCGCGACATTTGTCCTGGTCGATCAGCACAATGCCGTCTTCTTCACGCTTATAGATAGCACCGCTCGGGCAGGTGGCGACACAGCTTGGATTCAGACAGTGCTCGCACAGGCGCGGTAAATACATCATAAAGGTGTTTTCGAACTGACCGTACATCTCCTTTTGCATCTTCTCGAAGTTACGGTCGCGGGCACGTTTTGAAAATTCGCCGCCAAGCAGTTCTTCCCAGTTTGGACCCCAGATAATCTTGTCCATCCGTTTACCATCTATCAGCGAACGCGGACGCGCGGTGGGCTGATTCTTGCTCTCCGGCGCGCTATGCAGATGCTGATAATCGTAGGTAAACGGTTCATAGTAATCATCGATTTGCGGGATTACCGGGTTGGCGAAAATTTTGGTGATCACGCCCATCTTACCGCCCAGACGCGGTCTTATCTTGCCGTTGACATCGCGAACCCAGCCGCCTTGCCACTCTTCCTGATCTTCCCAGTTTTTCGGATAACCAATCCCCGGTTTAGTCTCGACGTTGTTAAACCACGCATATTCCATCCCTTCACGCCCGGTCCAGACGTTTTTACAGGTGACGGAGCAGGTGTGGCAGCCGATGCACTTATCCAGATTAAGAACCATGCCTACCTGTGAGCGTATTTTCATTTTTTTGCCTCCTGTACCTGATCGCGACCTTCATCATCCAGCCAGTTAATGTTTTTCATTTTTCTAATCATGATGAACTCATCGCGGTTAGAGCCGACCGTCCCGTAATAGTTGAAGCTGTATGCCAGTTGCGCATAGCCGCCAATCATGTGCGTGGGTTTCGGGCAGACGCGGGTGACCGAGTTATGGATCCCGCCACGCATCCCGGTGACTTCCGAGCCAGGGATATTCATGATTCGCTCCTGAGCGTGATACATCATGGTCATTCCCGGTGGCACGCGTTGACTCACCACTGCACGCGCGGTGAGCGCACCGTTGGCGTTGAAGGCTTCAATCCAGTCGTTATCCTCAATGCCCAGCTCTTTGGCATCGGTCTCGCTGATCCAGACAATGGGGCCGCCGCGCGAAAGCGTCAGCATCAGTAGGTTTTCGCTGTAGGTAGAGTGGATCCCCCATTTCTGGTGCGGCGTCAGGAAGTTGAGGGCTTTTTCCGGGAAGCCGTTAGGCGGAACCTCGCGCATTTCACTGACGCTGCGGGTATCGATAGGCGGACGATACGCCACCAGGCTTTCACCGAAGGCTCGCATCCACGCGTGATCCTGGTACAGCTGCTGGCGACCGGACAGGGTACGCCATGGGATCAACTCGTGGACGTTGGTATAGCCTGCGTTATAGGAGACATGTTCGCTTTCAAGGCCGGACCAGGTAGGACTGGAGATGATTTTGCGCGGCTGCGCCTGGATATCACGAAAACGAATCTTTTCGTCTTCTTTGTTCAGCGCCAGATGCGTATGGTCGCGTCCGGTCATCGCCCCCAGCGCTTCCCAGGCTTTCACCGCCACCTGACCGTTGGTTTCCGGCGCCAGGGCGAGGATCACCTCAGAGGCATCCAGCGCGGTGTCAATCAGCGGTCGGCCTTTTGCCGGGCCTTCGCGTTTGGTGTAGTTCAGCTTGCCGAGGAAATCGACTTCCGCCTGGGTATTCCACGCAATGCCTTTCCCACCGTTACCTAGCTTGTCCATAAGCGGACCGAGTGAAGTAAAGCGTTCGTAGGTAGCGGGGTAGTCACGTTCCACAACGGCGATATTTGGTGCCGTTTTCCCCGGAAGGAGATCGCATTCGCCTTTGCGCCAGTCCAGAATGTCAAACGGCTGCGCCAGCTCTGCCGGAGAGTCGTGTTGCAGTGGTTGCAACACCACATCCGTTTCTTGTCCAAGGTGTCCGACACATACCTCGGAGAACACTTTGGCGATGCCTTTATAAATTTCCCAGTCACTCTTCGATTCCCATGCCGGGTCGACCGCCGCGGACAACGGGTGAATAAACGGATGCATATCCGAAGTGTTCATATCGTCTTTTTCATACCAGGTAGCGGTTGGCAAAACGATATCGGAGAACAAACAGGTGCTGGACATACGGAAATCGAGCGTGACCAGCAGATCGAGCTTGCCCTCTATCGCCGCGGACTGCCATTCAACCTCTTCAGGTTTAATACCCTCACTTGAACCGAGCGCTTCCCCCTGGATCCCGCTTTCGGTACCCAGTAAATACTTGAGCATGTATTCATGCCCTTTACCTGAGGAACCGAGCAGGTTAGAGCGCCAGACGAAGAGGTTGCGTGGGTGGTTTTTGCCGCTATCTGGCTGCTCGCAGGCAAAACGAATATCACCCGACTTCAGCGCTTGGGCAGTGTATTGCGCAGGAGATAACCCAGCCTGTTCTGCCTTCGCTTTGACGGTTAATGGGTTAAGGTTAAGCTGCGGCGCAGAGGGCAGCCAGCCCATTCGTTCAGCACGTACGTTAAAGTCAATCAAATGTCCGCTAAACTTCGACGCATCGGCCAGCGGAGAGAGGAGTTCTTGCGCGGTGAGTTTTTCATAACGCCACTGACTGGAGTGGTTGTAGAAAAACGAGGTGCTGTTCATCTGACGCGGTGGGCGGTTCCAGTCCAGCGCAAAGGCCAGCGGCAACCAACCGGTTTGCGGACGCAGTTTCTCCTGACCCACATAGTGCGCCCAGCCGCCGCCGCTTTGTCCCACGCAACCACAGAACACCAGGATGTTAATCATCCCGCGGTAGTTCATGTCCATGTGATACCAGTGGTTAACGCCAGCCCCGAGGATGATCATCGAACGGCCATGCGTTTTGTGCGCGGTATCGGCAAACTCACGGGCGATTTGTTCGATATGACGGCGTGGCACGCCGGTAATTTGCTCACCCCAGGCCGGGGTGTAGGCTTTTACTTCGCTGTAATCTTGTGCGCTATGAACATCATCCAGACCACGGTCGAGGCCGTAATTCGCCAGCACCAGATCATAGACGCTCACCACCGGGCAACGGCTACCGTCAGCGAGGGTAAGATATTTTACTGGTAGTTGACGGACCAGCACTGGTTCTTGTTTTACACTGCGAAAATGTGGGTTTTCGTTGCCGCCAAAATAGGGGAATGCCACGCCGGTCACGTCATCATGCTGACCAAGCAGCGAGAGGGAAAGTTCAGTTTCAGCGCCAGCCGCCAGGGGTTCCAGGTTCCATTTGCCTTTCTCGCCCCAGCGAAAACCGATGGATCCATTCGGGACAACCAGTTCACCTTCGCGGTTGAAAGCCACCGTTTTCCACTCTGGATTGTTGCTTTCGCCGAGACCATCAACAAGGTCTGAGGCGCGCATCATGCGTCCAGGCACGTAGCTACCATCTTCGCGGGCATCCAGCAGCACCAGCATCGGCATATCGGTATAGCGACGACAGTAATTGAGGAAATAATCGCTGGGATTGTCGAGATGGAACTCTTTCAGGATGACGTGGCCCATCGCCATTGCCAGCGCGCTGTCTGTCCCTTGTTTCGGTGCCAGCCACTGGTCGCACAGTTTGGCGACTTCCGAGTAGTCTGGCGTAATGGCAATCGTCTTGGTGCCTTTGTAGCGAACTTCAGTAAAAAAGTGCGCGTCCGGGGTACGGGTCTGCGGCACGTTAGAGCCCCAGGCGATGATATAGCTGGAGTTATACCAGTCGGCGGATTCAGGAACGTCGGTCTGCTCGCCCCAGGTCATCGGTGACGCTGGCGGTAAGTCGCAGTACCAGTCATAGAAGCTCAGACAGGTTCCGCCCAGTAGCGAGAGATAACGCGTACCTGCGGCATAGGAGACCATCGACATTGCGGGGATGGGCGAGAATCCGGCCACACGATCCGGACCGTAGGTTTTCACCGTCCAGACGTTGGCAGCAGCAATCAGTTGATTAAGTTCTTTCCAGTTGGAACGGATAAACCCACCGCGCCCACGTACCTGCTTGTAGCTCTGGCATTTTTGCGGGTCGTTCATAATGGATTCCCAGGCCAGCACCGGATCGGGCTGGCGGGACAGGGCGTCGCGCCACAATTCGATTAAGCGTTTACGCACCAGTGGATATTTCAGGCGGTTAGCGCTGTAGAGATACCACGAGTAACTTGCGCCGCGTGGGCAGCCACGGGGCTCATGATTTGGCAGGTCAGGGCGGGTACGCGGGTAGTCGGTTTGCTGAGTTTCCCAGGTTACCAGCCCGTTTTTGACGTAGATTTTCCAGCTGCATGAGCCGGTACAGTTAACGCCGTGGGTAGAACGCACAATTTTATCGAACTGCCAGCGCTGACGATAGCTGTCTTCCCAGTCCCGGTTGGTGTGCATTACTTGCCCATGCCCCTCGGCAAACGTATCGCCCTTTTGTTTAAAGTAGCGAAAGCGGTCTAACAGTTTACTCATGACATAACTCCTGCTTCGAATAACGTTGCCTACACAGGCCAAAAGATGACTATTTTTTTTGTGATTTACGGCCGTAAACCAGCCAGGTCACCAGCACGCAGACGATGTAGAACACAAGGAATATTTTCATGGCGCCTACCGGAGATCCGGTCAGCGCCAGCGATGAACCAAACGCTTTCGGGATAAAGAAGCCCCCGACAGCGCCAATTGCGGAGATAAATCCCAGGGCGGCGGCGGTATCGGTTACCGCCTCACGCTGGGCCTGTTCTTCAGTACCACCGTGCAGCTTCACCCGGTAAATGGTGATTTTGCGAAAGATCACCGCAATCATCTGGAAGGTCGAACCGCTGCCCAGACCCGCGGTCAGGAACAAGCCCATAAACACCAGGTAAAACGCGATAAAGCTTCCTTCGCCCGAGCCGGGCAAAGTGAGAAACAGCAGGGCGCTGAACAGTGCCATAAAGATGAAGTTAATTAAGGTGACCCGCACACCACCAAACTTGTCAGAGATAACACCGCCCGCCGATCGCGCCAGCGCACCGATAAAGGGCCCGAAGAACGCCAGTTGCAGAATATTCACGTCAGGGAACTGTGTTTTCGCCAGCATGGCAAAGCCTGCTGAAAAACCGATAAATGAACCGAAGGTGGCGAGATACAGCAGACTTAATAACCACAAATGAAAACGTTTGAGGACCGGTAGCTGGGAGGCAATTGAGGCCTTCGAACTGGCAATGTCGTTCATTCCTATGCCCGCTGCCACGGTCGCTATCAGCAGTAGCGGCACCCAAATCCATGCGGCATTGGCCAGTGACAGTAACGATCCGTCAGCTTGTGGTACGCCCTGCACGCCCAGGAAGGTAAAAATGGGGAGAAAGATCACCAGCGGCGCGATCAACTGCATCACGCTGACACCGAGGTTGCCGAGGCCACCGTTAATGCCTAGTGCGCTGCCTTGCTTCGCTTTGGGGAAGAAAAAACTGATATTGCCCATGCTGGAGGCAAAGTTAGCGCCAGCAAACCCACACATCAGCGCAATGATAATAAATACGCCAAACGGAGTAGCGGTATTTTGCACGGCAAAACCGAGCCAGACGCAGGGAATAACCAGAATGACGGTGCTAAAAATGGTCCAGCGGCGCCCCCCAAATATAGGTACCATAAAGGAGTAGGGAACGCGCAATATTGCACCAGAAAGAGAAGGTAATGCCGTTAATAAAAACAGTTGATCGGTGGTAAAATTAAAACCAATTTTATTCAGATTGACAGCAACAGCGCTGAACAACATCCAGACGCAAAACGCAAGCAGCAAGCAACTCACTGATATCCAGAGGTTTCTTCGGGCAATGTGCTTACCTTTGTTTTCCCAAAAGGCAGGATTTTCGGGTTTCCAGTCAGTTAAAAGATAACGATTATTTTTCTCATTTGATGCTGACATATTATTCTCCATGCACATGCCGTTCATGAAAAAGAAATAAACGCATACAGCGCCGCGCGAGTTCTTTTAGAAACTATTGAAAAGTTTTGGGAATATTGACTGAAAGAATAGATAAAAAAGCGCAATAACGCGGCGTGATGAGGGAATTACACGTTGCTTAAGTGTTACCAATTGTAAATATAAAAGATGTATTATTAATTCATCTATAACATCAATTAACTAACTCTAACGTAATCATACGATCCAGGTGGCGTTCGAATGCAGGATCGGCCATTTCTTCAATGCCTAATACATAGATGCCATCCAGACCGCATACCAACGCAATTAAACGCCACGCCACATCGGCAGCATCCGGGCCTGGAGAAAACTCACCGGCATTCTGTCCCTGAGAGATGATAGCGGCGGTTTCTTCGTGCCACATCCGCATGGTCAGCAGGTAAGCGCTTTTGATTTCCGGATCTTTATCCGCCAGAACCTGCGCTTCACGCCATAGTTTTATATAGGGTTCGAACCCGCCATCTTCGCTGCCCAGCATGGCATGCAGCCGTTCACGGAAGCTGGCGTTTGCGCTGACCAGTTCGGCATCCAGAAGAGTACGGATCAGTTGCACAAAAGCGAGGGATTTTAACTCGCCGGCAGACGTAAAGTGATGATGCACCTGGCCGGTTGACACCTGAGCTTCCGTGGCAATACGCCGCACCGTCATGGCGGCAAATCCTTCCTCAAGCGCGACGCGCATTGCCGCCTGCAGAATCAATTCCCGACGTTCATCCCGATTTAGATAGCTCATCGTTACTCCCATACCCGTTTAGCACGCAGTCTAACAAAAAGTTGGACATACGTTCAAATTTCCGTAGGATCGCCGAACCTGGACGTGTGTCCAGTTTCAGTTTTGAAGGGAGTTTTATGTTTCGTCAGTGGTTAACGTTAGTGATTATTGTGCTGGTCTACATCCCTGTTGCGATTGATGCAACGGTGCTGCACGTTGCCGCGCCCACGCTGAGTATGACGCTGGGTGCCAGTGGTAACGAGCTGCTGTGGATCATTGATATTTATTCTCTGGTAATGGCCGGTATGGTGTTGCCCATGGGGGCGCTGGGCGATCGCATTGGCTTTAAACGCTTGCTGCTGTTAGGTGGAGGCTTGTTTGGTCTGGCATCGCTGGCGGCCGCTTTTGCTCATAGCGCCAGCTGGCTGATTGTCACCCGGGCCGTGTTGGCGATTGGCGCGGCGATGATTGTGCCGGCAACGCTTGCGGGGATTCGCGCCACTTTCGCTGAGCAACGGCATCGTAATATGGCGCTCGGCGTCTGGGCCGCGGTTGGTTCCGGCGGTGCGGCGTTTGGCCCACTGGTTGGCGGGATGCTACTGGAGCACTTCTACTGGGGATCAGTATTCTTAATTAATGTACCGATTGTCCTGGTGGTAATGGCCTTAACCGCACGCTTAGTGCCGCGCCAGGCTGGACGTCGCGATCAATCGTTAAATTTTGGTCATGCGATAATGCTGATTGTTGCCATTCTGCTGCTGGTTTACAGCGCCAAAACCGCACTGAAAGGGCATACGGCGACCGTTGCTATCGCTCTGACGCTGTTAACCGGCGCTTTGCTGTTGTGGCAGTTTGTCCGCATCCAGCTTGCGGCAGCCCGCCCGATGATTGATATGCGGTTGTTCACGCATCGCATCATTTTAAGTGGTGTCGTGATGGCGATGACCGCGATGATAACGCTGGTGGGTTTCGAGTTACTGATGGCTCAGGAGCTACAGTTTGTCCACGGCTTAACACCGTATCAGGCAGGGTTGTTCATGCTGCCGGTGATGCTGGCAAGTGGTTTCAGCGGACCGATTGCCGGTATGTTGGTTTCACGTCTGGGATTACGTTGTGTGGCAACGGGGGGCATGGCGCTGAGCGCTGTTAGCTTTTACGGCCTTGCGATGACGGATTTCAGTAGCCAACAGGTACAAGCCTGGATTTTGATGGCTTTGCTCGGCTTCAGCGCCGCCAGTGCGCTTCTGGCTTCAACAGCGGCTATCATGGCAGCAGCACCTGCGGAAAAAGCCGCGGCCGCGGGTGCCATCGAGACAATGGCTTATGAACTGGGAGCCGGACTTGGGATCGCTATCTTTGGTTTGCTGTTGAGCCGTAGCTTTTCTGCATCGATTCTGCCGCCAGCCGGACTTAATCCGCAGGAAATGGAACGTGCCTCATCGTCAATGGGGGAGGCGGTACAACTGGCGCACTCGCTCCCGTCTTCACTGAGTGAGGCATTGCTGACGGCTGCCAGAGAAGCGTTCACCTGGTCACATAGCGTGGCCTTAAGCAGCGCCGGCAGCATGCTTATCGTATTAGCGATAGGAATGTGGTTCAGTCTGGCAAAGGTACAACGTTAATAACTAGTGAGCTAAATGACAGGGGTAATCCATCTCTTCGACTTCTTTCCCACTCAGTCGAGCGTATTGCCCCGTCAATCTCCAGAACGCAGGCTGTGTTTCCGTATAGATTTCTGCTGCTAATATCAGGCGGCGGCGATCTACCTCATTAAGCTCCAGAAGTGTCCACGGAATAAAGTAGCGATCGCTGTCCGTCAACGTAAACCACAGTGGGCATCCGCAGCCGGAACAGAAGAACCGTTCACCACGATTTGAGGAAGGAAAGTGCGAAGGTTCTACCGATTCTGGTGACATCAGCGGGTGAGCGCTGGCTTCCAGATACATGGCGATGCCGCCAGACCATTTCTGACACAGCGTACAATGGCAGGCATAGACATCCAGCATTTCGACGTCGACGGTAAAATGACTCTGTCCGCAAAGACAACGACCAGTGAATGTCTGCACGGCATACTCCTTATGACCGAGTCTACATCAAGAGAAAAAGCCAGCCCTTGAAGGACTGGCTTTGTATTCTGACTACAACAAAATTAGAACTGATAGTTCAGACCAACAGCCACGATGTTGTCAGTTGACACTTTCGCTGCATTGGTGAAGTTGTTGTCATCCAGCAGGTTGATTTTGTAATCAACGAAGGTGGACATGTTTTTGTTGAAGTAGTAAGTAGCACCCAGGTCTACGTATTCAACCAGATCCTGGTCGCCGTAACCGTTGATGTCTTTACCTTTGGATTTCAGGTAAGCAACGGACGGACGCAGACCGAAGTCGAACTGGTACTGAGCAACTACTTCAAAGTTCTGTGCTTTATCTGCAATACCAGTAACACCGGAGCCACCATAGGTGGTCATGTTGCGGGTTTCAGAGTAGGTGGTTGCCAGGTAGATGTTGTTCGCATCATATTTCAGACCAGCGGCCCATACTTCAGCGTTTTTACCGGAAGCCATGAAACCGCCGTTACCGACAGACTGTTTGTCGGTACGGTCAGATTTCGCATAGGTAGCACCTACGCCAAAGCCTTCATACTCATAAGTGGTAGACAGACCGAAGCCGTCACCGTTAGCTTCTTTCAGGTTGTCACGGTCATTTTTGCCCTGGTACTGAGCAGCAAAGTTCAGACCTTCAACCAGACCGAAGAAGTCGGTGTTACGGTAGGTTGCAACGCCAGTAGTACGGCCAGTCATGAATACGTCAGTCTGGGTCCAGGTATCACCACCGAACTCAGGCAGGACGTCGGTCCATGCGCCGATGTCGTAGGCCACGCCGTAGTTACGACCGTAGTCGAAAGAACCGTATTCAGCGAATTTCAGACCAGCGAATGCCAGACGAGTTTTGTCTGCTTCAGAGCCCTGGGATTCAGAACGGTTGCCTTTGAATTCATATTCCCACTGACCAAAACCAACCAGCTGGTCATTGATCTGAGTTTCACCTTTGAAGCCCAGACGCGCGTAGGTTTTGTCGCCATCGCTGCCGTTGTCGTCAGAGAAGTAGTGCTGAGCGTGAACTTTTCCGTAGATATCCAGTTTGTTTGCGTCTTTGTTATATACCTCAGCTGCGTTTACCGCACCTGCCGCCAACAGGCTAGTCACTGCCACTGCAACTAATTTAAGTTTCATTCTAAATAATCCTTATAATTTTTTCTTGGTGTGTTTCCTAAACCATTGCTAAACGAAGGGGTTCGTCAATGGCAAACTATTTTTAAATGACGCAGTGGTATAAGTTCAATAATAAGTTTCATAATATTGCGAAATATTTGAAGTTGTGTGATCCAGATCTACATAATACGGTTGATTGTATTAATCTTTATATGTGACAAATCTGAATGGGTATATTTACGTAGGGGACTATTGTCAGGGCTATGATTTAAATGGCGTTAGTTCCGCATGTGTAATATATGCATATGAATGGATATAGATAACCGCATAATATTTTCGTGTGTTAACTAATTACCATATATTTAACATTTAATTAAACAAATGAAAACATAAATCGCAAGTGGAATGAACAATTATTATTCATCAATTTGTCTAAAGTATAGCCGGGTTTTATTTGTTTGTGATAAAACCCGGTTTTTTTTTCAGGCGCGGCGCGTTGCCAGCCAACAAAGTAGTGAACCCGCGCAGACCATCAGTGCGCCCTGCCAGAAAGATAGCGAAAGCGGTGCACTGAGTAACACAGCAGCCAGTGCAGAAGAGAGCACAGGGGTAAAATAGGATCCTACGGCCATGATGGTCACGTTGCCATGCAAAATGCCAATATTCCACGCCGCATAGGCAAATCCTAACGTTAATGCCGCTGAGAACATTTTAATAGTCACCGAAGTGCTGAAAATCATTTCTGGTTGCGGAGTCATAAAATAGTAAATCCACAAACTTGCGGCTGTTAGTAAAACGAACACGGTGATGCCGTTAAAGCCTTTTGCATATTTATTGGTCACCGTGCAATACGTTGCCCAGATAAAAGCGCCGAGAAAGGCGAGAAAATAGCTCAGCGGACTGCTGGCAACATTGCTGATAATTTCATCAAGGTTAAGACCGTTTTCACCACCCAATACCCAACAAACCCCGGTCAATGCGATAATTAATCCAGGGATTACCAGCCAGGTTGTTTTTTGACCATTAAATAAAATAGCAAACAATATCGTCAAACTCGGCCAGAGATAATTGACCATACCGACTTCAATAGCCTGGTGACGAGTAGCCGCATAACCGAGAGCCAGCGCTAAACATATTTCATAGGTAACAAAAAGCACGCTACCAGCGATTAAATAACGCACAGGAATTTTTCTGATATTCGGAAAGCCGACGGTAAATATCAGCAACAGACCACTTAAGGAAAAAATCATTGCTGCGCCGCCCGCAGGACCCAGTCCTTCACTTACCCCACGCATGAGTCCGACCATCGTGCTCCAGAGCACGATGGCAATGAGCCCAATTAACGTTGCCTTTTGTTTTGTCATTCTGATTGTCTGTCCATGGTACTGGCAAAAATTTAAGCTGAAATTTATAGCACTTTTATACCGTAGCGCGCTAATTAATTGCCTTTCCCATACTCCCTTATGGGTACAAGAGTTAAACAAAGTGCACTATTTAGTAGCGGAACCGTTTCGTTATTGATTTGACGCAAAAAAAATATGGATATAGCTGATAGTTTCGTCGCGAAGTTGTACATGGCATCTTTCAGACTGCCGCGCTGGCGCAATTTGAGAGATTTCCTGTACGAACCCCTGCAAAAAAGAGGAAAGCAATGGACGTCAGCCGCAGACAATTTTTTAAAATCTGCGCGGGCGGTATGGCGGGAACTACAGTGGCCGCTTTGGGTTTTGCACCCAAAATGGCACTGGCTCAGGCGCGAAACTATAAGCTGTTACGCGCCAAAGAGATCCGAAACACCTGCACATACTGTTCCGTAGGTTGCGGGCTATTAATGTATAGCCTGGGAGATGGAGCAAAAAACGCCAAAGAGTCGATTTACCATATTGAAGGGGATCCGGATCATCCGGTGAGCCGCGGGGCATTATGTCCTAAGGGCGCAGGATTACTGGATTACGTGCACAGTGAAAACCGTCTGCGTTACCCGGAATATCGCGCCCCTGGTTCCGACAAATGGCAGCGTATCAGCTGGGATGAAGCATTCACCCGTATCGCGAAGCTGATGAAAACTGACCGTGACGCCAACTTTATCGAGAAGAATGAGCAGGGCGTAACGGTAAACCGCTGGCTTTCAACCGGGATGCTGTGTGCATCTGCGGCAAGTAATGAAACCGGTATGCTGACGCAAAAATTTGTGCGCTCACTCGGCATGCTGGCAGTAGACAACCAGGCGCGCGTCTGACACGGACCAACGGTAGCAAGTCTTGCTCCAACATTTGGTCGCGGTGCGATGACCAACCACTGGGTTGATATTAAAAATGCTAACGTCGTGATGGTGATGGGCGGTAACGCCGCTGAAGCACATCCGGTGGGATTCCGCTGGGCGATGGAAGCAAAAAACAACAATGATGCCACGCTGATTGTTGTTGACCCTCGTTTTACACGTACAGCTTCGGTGGCGGATATCTATGCGCCAATTCGTTCCGGCACGGACATTACGTTCCTGTCCGGCGTCTTGCTGTACCTGATTGAAAACAACAAAATCAACGCTGAATACGTTAAGCATTACACCAACGCCAGCCTGCTGGTGCGGGATGACTTTGCTTTCGAAGACGGTCTGTTCAGCGGTTATGACGCAAACAAACGCCAATATGATAAATCGTCCTGGAACTACCAGTTCGATGAAAATGGCTACGCGAAACGCGATGAAACGTTAAGCCATCCTCGCTGTGTCTGGAACCTGTTAAAACAGCACGTTTCCCGCTACACGCCGGATGTGGTGGAAAACATTTGTGGTACGCCGAAAGAAGACTTCCTGAAAGTCTGCGAAGTGCTGGCTTCCACCAGCGCAGCCGATCGCACCACCACGTTCCTGTATGCGTTGGGTTGGACTCAGCATACCGTCGGGGCACAGAACATCCGCACCATGGCGATGATCCAGTTGCTGCTCGGCAACATGGGGATGGCAGGTGGCGGTGTCAACGCCTTACGCGGTCACTCCAACATTCAGGGGTTAACCGATTTAGGTCTGCTCTCTACCAGCCTGCCGGGCTACCTGACGCTGCCGTCAGAGAAACAGACAGATCTGCAAACCTATCTGGCCGCGAACACGCCAAAAGCGACATTGGCCGATCAGGTTAACTACTGGGGCAACTATCCGAAGTTCTTCGTCAGCTTGATGAAATCTTTCTACGGTAATGCTGCACAGAAAGAAAACGACTGGGGCTTTGAGTGGCTGCCGAAGTGGGATCAGTCCTACGACGTCATCAAATACTTCAACATGATGGATAGCGGAAAAGTCACCGGCTACATCTGTCAGGGCTTTAACCCTGTTGCGTCCTTCCCGGACAAAAACAAAGTGGTGCAGAGCCTCAGCAAACTGAAGTATCTGGTGGTTATCGATCCGCTGGTGACCGAAACCTCAACGTTCTGGCAGAACCACGGCGAGTCAAACGACGTTGATCCTGCGTCGATTCAGACCGAAGTCTTCCGTTTGCCTTCTACCTGCTTTGCGGAAGAGGACGGCTCCATCGCCAACTCCGGACGCTGGTTACAGTGGCACTGGAAAGGTCAGGACGCACCGGGCGAAGCCCGCAACGATGGCGAAATTCTGGCCGGTATTTACCACCGTCTGCGAGACATGTATCGCACTGAAGGCGGTAAAGCTGTAGAACCCGTTCTGAAAATGAGCTGGAACTATAAGCAGCCGGACGAACCGCACTCAGAGGAAGTGGCGAAAGAGAACAACGGCTATGCGCTGGAAGATCTCTATGATGCCAACGGTGTACTGGTTGCGAAGAAAGGTCAGTTGCTCAACAGCTTTGCGTTGCTGCGCGATGATGGTTCTACGTCATCATCCTGCTGGATTTATACCGGTAGCTGGACCGAGCAGGGCAACCAGATGGCCAATCGCGATAACGCCGATCCGTCAGGTCTGGGTAATACGCTGGGCTGGGCCTGGGCATGGCCGCTGAACCGTCGCGTGCTGTATAACCGCGCTTCGGCGGATCCACAGGGTAAACCGTGGGATCCAAAACGCATGCTTATCCAGTGGAACGATACGAAGTGGACGGGTAACGATATCCCGGACTTCAATACCGCGGCACCGGGCAGTGGCACCAATCCATTTATCATGCAGCCGGAAGGGCTGGGGCGTCTGTTTGCTATCGATAAGATGGCGGAAGGTCCGTTCCCGGAACACTACGAGCCGATGGAAACGCCGCTGGGTACTAACCCGCTGCACCCGAATGTGATCTCCAACCCGGCAGCGCGTCTGTACGAGGCGGATAAACTCCGTATGGGCACGAAACAGGACTTCCCGTACGTCGGGACGACCTATCGTCTGACCGAACATTTCCATACCTGGACCAAGCACGCATTGCTGAATGCGATTGCCCAGCCAGAGCAGTTTGTGGAAATCAGCGAAACGCTGGCGGCAGCGAAAGGGATCAACAACGGCGATCACGTGAAAGTTAGCAGTAAACGTGGATTTATTCGCGCAGTTGCCGTGGTGACCCGTCGTCTGCGTACCCTGAACGTCAACGGTCAGCAGGTTGAAACGGTTGGGATCCCAATCCACTGGGGCTTTGAAGGAGTCGCGCGTAAAGGCTTTATCGCCAACACCCTGACGCCGAATGTCGGTGATGCAAACTCGCAAACGCCGGAATACAAAGCGTTTTTAGTTAACATCGAGAAGGCGTAAGGGAGGCGAACATATGTCTATGGAAACGCAGGACATCATCAAACGGTCCGCAACAAACTCCATCACGCCGCCGCCTCAGGCCCGTGATTACAAAGCCGAGGTCGCGAAGCTGATCGACGTTTCCACCTGTATAGGCTGTAAGGCCTGTCAGGTGGCATGCTCAGAGTGGAACGATATCCGCGATGAAGTTGGCCACTGCGTCGGGGTGTATGACAACCCCGCCGATCTCAGCGCCAAGTCCTGGACGGTGATGCGGTTTACCGAAACCGAACAGAACGGCAAGCTGGAATGGCTGATTCGTAAAGACGGCTGTATGCACTGTGAAGATCCGGGCTGCCTGAAGGCATGCCCGTCTGCCGGGGCAATCATCCAGTACGCCAACGGGATTGTCGATTTCCAGTCAGAACACTGTATTGGCTGCGGCTACTGTATTGCCGGGTGTCCATTTAATATTCCGCGCCTCAATAAAGAGGATAACCGCGTGTATAAATGTACGCTGTGTGTCGACCGGGTCAGCGTCGGGCAGGAACCTGCCTGCGTGAAGACCTGTCCGACCGGGGCAATACATTTCGGCACCAAGCAGGAAATGCTGGAAATGGGCGAACAGCGTGTGGCAAAACTGAAAGCACGCGGTTTCGAACACGCCGGTCTCTACAACCCGGAAGGTGTGGGTGGTACGCACGTTATGTACGTTCTGCATCATGCCAACCAGCCGGAGCTGTATCACGGCCTGCCGAAAGATCCGCAGATCGATACCTCTATCAATCTGTGGAAAGGGGCGCTGAAACCGCTGGCCGCTGCCGGATTTATCGCCACCTTCGCCGGGCTGATTTACCACTACATTGGTATCGGTCCGAATAAGGAAGTGGACGACGACGAGGAGGATCATCATGAGTAAGTCGAAAATGATTGTGCGCACGAAGTTTATCGACCGCGCCTGTCACTGGACGGTGGTGATCTGCTTCTTCCTGGTGGCGCTGTCTGGGATTTCGTTCTTCTTCCCGACTCTGCAATGGCTGACGCAAACCTTCGGTACGCCGCAGATGGGACGCATTTTGCACCCGTTCTTCGGCATACTGATCTTCGTCGCGCTAATGTTCATGTTTGTGCGCTTTGTGCACCACAACATCCCGGATAAAAAAGATATTCCGTGGCTGAAAAACATTGTGGAAGTGCTGAAAGGCAATGAACACAAAGTGGCGGATGTGGGCAAGTACAACGCCGGGCAGAAAATGATGTTCTGGTCGATCATGAGCATGATTTTCGTGCTGCTGATTACCGGTATTATTATCTGGCGTCCATACTTTGCACAGTTCTTCCCAATGCAGGTCGTGCGCTATAGCCTGCTGATCCATGCGGCGGCGGGGATTATCCTGATGCACGCCATCCTCATCCATATGTATATGGCATTCTGGGTGAAAGGTTCGATTAAAGGCATGGTTGAAGGGAAGGTGAGCCGTCGCTGGGCGAAGAAACATCACCCACGTTGGTATCGCGAAGTTGAAAGACAAGAAGCGAAAAAAGAGAGCGAGGAAGGGGTTAACTAATCCCTGATGTTCCCTCTACGCAATGGCGCTACATCGGTAGCGCCATTTTTTTGCCAAAAAAACGTCATGTTTCTGTCATCTGCTGAACGTAAGGTGTTGTCTTTCCAATAATAGAAGAGTTAAAAGACAATGCATCTGGTGAAAAAACTACTCGCAATCAGCGTGTTTCTTTGTGCTTCAGCTCAGGCGCAGAACATCCTCGAATTTCCTCAGCCGGAGAATAACCCGGAAGAGTTTTATGCCGTAACCGAAATCCCGGCAGGTGGAATGATTAAATATGAAACCGACGCCAAAACCGGGTTTATCGTTGCCGATCGCTTCCAGTCAATGCCGGTTGCCTATCCCGCCAACTACGGTTCACTAACCCAGTCTTTAGCCGGTGACGGCGACCCGCTGGATGTTATCTTTTATACTCGTGCGCCGCTGGCCCCGGGGACGTTGATTAAGCTGCGCGCAATAGGCGTCCTGAAGATGATCGACGGCGGTGAAAAGGACGACAAAATTGTCGCCGTGCCGGCCAGTAAAATTGACCCCACTTATGACAACATCAAAGAATTGAGCGATCTGCCCAAGATTGAAGTTCAACGTCTGGAATCTTTCTTCCGCGTGTACAAAGATTTGCCGGAAGGGCGCAAGAAGGTCGAATTAAACGGTTTCAACGACGCCGCTACGGCAAAGCAAGAGATCAAACAGGCCTGGGATGCCTGGAAAGAGAAAAAACCGCAGCAATAAATGGTATGCCGGATGGCAGGCCTACACGCGCATTTTGCTGGTGTAGGCCGGATAAGCTTGCGCCATCCGGCAATAAAGATTACTTCAGTTGTGAGTTCAGACGCTCAATCTCTTTACGCCATTGCGCCTGTAACAGCGGTTTTTGATGTTTCGGCTTGCGGGCGAGATCGTCGGCCAGACGCTGTTCCAGATCGAGGAGTTGTTCCAGCAATCCATCGCTGTCACAGCTTATTTCAGCTTTCGCTTCGACCACCGTTTTGGGAACGGTTATCTCCGCGGACGTTTCCCTAATACGCGCATTGACCGCCTCCAGATCGTGCCATTCACTGAGTTCGCCATTGTCGATTAACCAGAACCGGTTACAGCTTTGGCTGATAAGCTGCCGGTCGTGACTGACCAGCAACACGCCGCCGTTATAGCTTTGTAGCGTTTCTGCCAGCGCCTCTTTACCTTCCATATCCAGATGGTTGGTCGGTTCATCAAGCATCAGCAGACTGTAGCGCGCAAGCGTCAGCCCCACAAACAGCAGCCGGGAGCGCTCACCGCCGCTTAATGTACTGACCCTCTGCGTATGACGAATCCACGGAAAACCCGCGCTAATCAGCGCCATCTTGCGAATCTCTGGCTGCGGGGCAAACGCTTCCAGCGCGTCAAACAATGAATCGTTATCGGCAAGCTGATGCAGTGTCTGATCGTAATAGCCCAGCGTAACGCGCGGGTGCAACACCAGTGAAGTCGATGCCAGCGGTGACTGAAATTGTTGCCAGATAAGCCTTAACAGCGATGATTTCCCGCAACCATTACGCCCGACAATTGCCACGCGATCGCCGCTTTTTAACCGGATACCGGCAATGGAAAACAGTGTATCTGCGTCGGGAGCAGGGGCTACAGACAGATTGGTCATCTCCAGCAAACGATCTGCACGCAGGGAATCACCCTGCAATGTTAGTGTCCACTGACTTCCTGCCGTCACTTCTGTCTGCACCTCTTTCAGGCGCTGCACCTGTTTTTCCATCTGCTTGGCCTTGCGGGAGAGATCTTCGTTGTCGTAGACCCGCCCCCAGGTTGCCAGCCGTTTGCCGCTGGCGGTAACCCGGTCTATCTCTTTTTGCTCAGCCTTGTGGCGCAGAGCATCGCTGACGTCTCTTTCTGCCAGCGCCTGACGTGCGGCGCTACAGGGCAGATCAAAGGCATGGAGAGTGCGATCGCGTAGGATCCACGTTCCGTGGGTCACCGCGTCCAGCAACTGCGGGTCGTGGGAAACCACCACAAAACTGCCAGACCAGTTCTGTAAGAACTGCTCCAGCCACAGTAATGTTGGCAAATCCAGATGGTTACCCGGTTCATCCAGCAGCAGCAGGTCAGGATTACGCATCAGCGCCCGCGCTAATAGCAAGCGTGTGTGCTGGCCACCGCTCAACGTTTGCGCTGTCAGAGATAAATTCTCTGGCGTGAAACCCATTTCGGCAAGCAGCGCTTCAACCCGCCATTGTTGAGCCGCACGCTCATGCTCAGGAACTTGAGCGAGAACGGCTTCCTGCAGCGTAAGAGGCAGTATATCGTCAGGTAGATGTTGTTCTACACGCGCGAGATGGCAGTGATTCGCTTGCGCGATTGCTCCACTGGTGGGCGAAATCGTGCCATCGAGCAGTTTTAACAGCGTGCTTTTTCCGCAGCCGTTGTAACCGATAAGCCCGATGCGGTCGCCTTTTTTTAGGGTAAAGGAAAGATCGTCGAATAGCGTGCCGAATGCCGTATCAACGTGTAAGGATTGTGCGGTTAGTAATGTGCTCATTGTTGCTTACTCAAGAGTTACAGGCGTGAAAACGCCTCGTCAAACATCGCTGACGATAACCCGGTAAGCCCGAGAGAAGGGGATTTAGAAGTTAGCTTCGCTCAAGCAGAAGTTATCGCAGCACGATACCGATAACGCTTGAGCACTGGCGATCGCCAAAAGCATGTGAAACGATAAAACGTTCACAGTACAGCATAAGTATCCTCCTTTTGTTTTTCAGAGTGTTGATCGGTAGCGAAAGTGTAATCGCAAATTACACTTTCGCGCAAACTTTGCACGCCCGGCAGCAATGTGCCGCCGGGCAAACCGTCAGATAGAAGTACGACGGTAGTCGCGATATTCCGCCTGCCAGAAATTATCGTCAATAGCCTGTTGCAGCGCTTCAGCGGAGGTTTTCACCGCCACACCTTGCTGCTGGGCCATTTTACCGACAGCAAAGGCAATGGCACGAGAAACCGTCTGAATATCTTTCAGTTCCGGTAGCACCAGTCCTTCACCGTTGAGCACCAGCGGTGAATACTGTGCCAGCGTTTCACTGGCCGACATCAGCATTTCATCAGTGATGCGCGACGCGCCAGAAGCAATCACGCCAAGGCCAATACCCGGGAAGATATAGGCGTTGTTACACTGGGCGATCGGGTAAGTTTTCTCTTTCCACACTACCGGTGCAAACGGGCTACCGGTCGCAACCAGCGCGTTACCTTCGGTCCAGGCGATAATATCCTGCGGCGTGGCTTCTACACGAGAAGTCGGGTTAGACAGCGGCATGACGATCGGACGCGGACAATGCTTGTGCATTTCGCGGATAATCTCTTCGGTAAACAGACCAACCTGTCCGGAAACCCCGATCAGGATGTCAGGTTTAACGTTGCGGACCACATCGAGCAACGACAGGACATCTTCTTGTGTATCCCAGTGCTGCAGATTTTCGCGTTTTTGCACCAGTTTGGTCTGGAAGGAGAGCAGGTTCGGCATTTTGTCGGTTAACAGGCCGAAGCGATCGACCATGAATACGCGTTGACGCGCCGCTTCTTCGCTTAAACCTTCTCGCTGGATTTGTGCAATGATCTGCTCGGCGATCCCGCATCCGGCGGAACCCGCGCCGAGGAAGACGATGTTTTGTTCGCTCAGCTGGCTTCCGGCCGCGCGGCTAGCCGCAATCAGCGTACCGACGGTAACCGCCGCGGTGCCCTGAATATCGTCGTTAAATGAGCAAATTTCATCGCGATAACGGGTCAGCAGTGGCATAGCGTTTTTCTGGGCGAAATCTTCAAACTGCAACAGCACGTCCGGCCAGCGATGCTTCACGGCCTGGATGAATTCATCAACGAATTCGTAGTATTCATCATCAGTGATACGCGGATTGCGCCAGCCCATATACAGCGGATCGTTCAGCAGTTGCTGGTTGTTGGTCCCCACGTCCAGTACCACCGGAAGTGTATAGGCCGGGCTAATTCCACCACATGCGGTATACAGCGACAGTTTACCGATTGGAATGCCCATCCCGCCGATCCCCTGATCGCCAAGACCTAAAATACGTTCGCCATCGGTGACAACGATGACCTTGATATTGTGGTTAGGGACGTTTTGCAGGATATCGTCCATATTGTGGCGGTTCTGATAAGAGATAAACACGCCGCGCGCACGACGATAAATCTCAGAGAAACGCTCACAGGCTGCGCCGACCGTTGGGGTATAGATAACTGGCATCATCTCATCCAGGTGATTATGCACCAGTCGGTAAAACAGGGTTTCGTTGGTGTCCTGGATGTTGCGCAGGTAAATATGTTTGTCGATTTCGGTTTTGAAGCCCTGATATTGGATCCAGGCGCGTTCAGCCTGTTCTTCAATCGTTTCGACGACTTCCGGCAGTAACCCCAGCAGGTTGAAGTTACGGCGTTCTTCCACACTGAAGGCGCTCCCTTTATTCAGTAAAGGGAATTCCAGCAGTACCGGGCCAGCGTAAGGGATGTAAAGGGAACGCAGTTTTTTAGTTTCGTTTTCCATGTCACTCACTCTTTTTTGAATAACCGTCCCTGGCGCTCTTTATGATCGTATGTGGCCTGTCCGCCAGGGAAACGGGCGAAGTATAAAGCATTGTGAATGGGTTAAGGGGTTTTATAAGCAAAAACACCACTGCGGTTGCAATGGTGTTTATCTCGTTACTCAGTCAGACGTGCGAAAGGCTACTTGCCGTCAGCGCGGCGCTTTCTTCCAGTAGGATTGTTGACCACGTTGGTTTTGTCACCTTCGGTCACGATTTTACGTTGATTTGAGATTTTGTGGTCCAGTCCGAGAATATGACGGGCCTGACGGTTCGATTTCATTCTAACTCCTTAATCCTGTTACTGGTTTCAAGGGCGAGCCCGTATGAGAACGGACGAAATACAACCTGATATAAAGCCGATGTTCAACATAACGGCTTTCTGGATGGTCGGTCATTTTATCTGAAAGGTCAATGCTTAAGCGGCAAATGAGAACTATCCCGTATGTAACATACTTTTCCCCGGGCGTCCTATACTAGTAACTCCGACGACAACACAGGAGAGCGATAATGACTATCCATAAGAAAGGTCAAGCACACTGGGAAGGCGACATTAAGCGCGGCAAAGGCACTGTGTCGACCGAAAGTGGCGTGTTGAATCAGCAACCGTATGGGTTTAATACACGATTTGAAGGTGAGAAAGGCACCAATCCTGAAGAGTTGATTGGCGCGGCCCATGCAGCCTGCTTTTCGATGGCGCTTTCACTGATGCTGGGTGAAGCAGGGTTTACCCCAGATGCCATTGATACCACTGCCGATGTTTCTCTGGATAAGGTAGATGCCGGGTTTGCGATCACTAAAGTCGCGTTGCATAGCCAAGTGAGCGTGCCGGGGATAGACGCCGCCACGTTTGACGGCATCATCCAGAAAGCAAAAGCCGGATGCCCGGTATCTCAGGTTCTGAAAGCGGAAATAACGCTGGATTACAAACTGAAGTCTTAATAAAGTCGTGCCGGATGCGACGATGTCTTATCCGGCACCTGATGATGTTATTGCGCTACCCAACCGCCATCCATATTCCACGCTACGCCACGCACTTGCGCCGCACCGTCTGAACATAAGAATAACGCGAGATTCCCTAACTGCTCTGGGGTAACGAATTCGCGCGACGGCTGCTTTTCAGCCAGCAGGGCGTCACGGGCTGCCTCAGGCTCTGCGCCTTCGGCAATACGCTTATCGATCTGCTGCTGGACCAGCGGCGTTAGCACCCAGCCGGGACACAGCGCATTGCAGGTGATTTCCGTCTGCGCGGTTTCCAGCGCGATGGTCTTGGTTAATCCCACCACACCGTGCTTCGCTGCTACGTAGGCAGATTTCTCTTTTGAAGCCACCAGGCCGTGAACAGAAGCGATATTAATGATGCGCCCCCAGTTTCGCGTGCGCATACCGGGAAGCGCCAGACGCGTGGTGTGAAAAACGGAGGAGAGGTTAATCGCGATAATCGCGTTCCATTTATCAACCGGGAAGGTTTCTATCGGTGAAACATGCTGGATCCCGGCGTTATTGATAAGAATATCCACACCGCCGAATTCGCTCTCTGCATAGCGCATCATGTCGGCAATTTGCGCTTCATCGCTCAGATCCGCGCCATGATAGCCTGGCGTTTTGCCATACTGCGCAACAGCGTCTTTGGCAGCATCAACATCACCAAACCCGTTGAGGATCAGAGTGGCGCCAGCTTGCGCCAGCACCTGTGCGATACCTAATCCGATACCACTGGTCGAGCCGGTAACCAGGGCGGTTTTTCCCGTTAAGTTCATGATGATTCTCCTTAAACAATTCCGGTGGTGTAGAAGACGCCGATGACAAACAGTACGGCCAGACTTTTAATGATGGTAATAGCGAAAATTCCGCCATACGCCTGACGATGACTAAGGCCGGTGATAGCCAATAAGGTAATGACCGCGCCGTTATGCGGTAGGGTGTCCATACCGCCGCTGGCCATAGATGCCACGCGGTGGAATACTTCAAGTGGGATATTGGCGGCATGTGCGGCAGCGATGAAAGTGTCAGACATGGCGGCAAGGGCAATACTCATCCCGCCAGACGCCGAACCGGTGATCCCGGCAAGCGTGGTAATGCTGATAGCCTCATTGAGCAGCGGGTCAGGAATAGCCGCCAGCGCTTTTGACAGCACGAGGAAGCCCGGCAGGGCGGCGATCACTGCGCCAAAACCATACTCTGACGCGGTGTTCATCGCCGCGAGGATCGCGCCGCCAACCGCCGTTCTGCTGCCTTCCGCCAGGCGACCTTTAATGTTGCGGTAGCCGAAGAGCACCACCAGCAGAATCCCAGAAATCAGCGCCGCTTCCACTGCCCAGATAGCGGTGATTTTACCGACTTCGGTGGTAATCGGTTTGGCAAGACCCGGAAGTTCAAGTTGATGCGTGGCGCCGTACCACTGTGGGATCCAGCGGGTAAACAGCAGGTTAAATACCCCAACCAGGATCAGCGGAGAGATCGCGATGATCGGGTTCGGCAGATTAATGTTATCCGGCGTTTCCGGCTCGTTTAACAGTTCAGTGCCATAGCCTTCATTCTTTGCCTGCGCTTTACGACGCTGACGTTCGAGATAAACCAGACCGACGAAAATAATAAACAGCGAGCCTATCAGCCCCAGCCACGGCGCAGCCCAGGCGTTAGTCCCAAAGAAGCTGGTCGGAATAATGTTCTGGATCTGCGGCGTGCCTGGCAGAGCATCCATAGTGAAAGAGAATGCGCCCAGCGCAACGGTGGCCGGGATCAGGCGCTTAGGAATATTACTCTGGCGGAACAGCTCCGCCGCAAATGGATACACCGCAAACGCCACGACGAACAGCGAAACCCCGCCGTAGGTTAACAGCGCGCACACCAGCACGATCACCGGGATGGCGTGACGACGACCGAGGATGTTGATAGCGGCGGCAACAATGGAACGTGAAAATCCAGATAACTCGATTAACTTGCCAAACACTGCACCCAGCAAGAACACCGGGAAGTAAAGCTTCACAAAACCGACCATTTTTTCCATAAACAGGCCGGTGAAAGCAGGGCCGACGGCGCTGGGTTCAGTGAGTAATACAGCACCTAATGCCGCGATGGGGGCAAACAGAATGACGCTGTATCCGCGATAGGCTGCAAGCATCAGCAGGCCCAGCGCTGCCAGGGCGATTAATACACTCATCATGACTCCTTATTATTATATTGGGGTACAGAAAGAGACGTTATGGTTTCAGGGCAAAACGCAGTTGATGCTCTCTGCGTTGCTGGATGTACTCCTTGCGCGAATCATCCCAGCGATAAAATCCCTGACCGCTGCGTAAACCGGTATCACCGTTGGCTACCTTGTCAGCGACCAACGACATCATCTCGCTGCCGGTTGCCAGTTCCGGGAGCAGATGCCGACAAATATCCTGTACCGTAGACAGCCCGGTCATATCTGCCGCTTCCAGCGGACCAACCATCGCATAGCGACGTCCGAGCGAGGCGCGCATGACCTGATCCACCACCTCTGCGCTGGCGATGCCGCTTTTAACGATATGAAGCGCTTCACGCAGCAGCGCAAACTGCAGTCGATTGCCGACAAACCCTGGTGCGGCGCGATCGAGCACGACGGCTTCCAGTTGCATCGAGAGCAGCAACTGTTGCAGCTCACGCAGGTATTCCGCTTTGGTGGCGGTGCCGGGGACAATTTCGACCAGCGGAATAAAATGTGGCGGGTGCCAGAAATGGGCGATGAGCAGCCGCTCAGGATGGACGAGCTTTTCTGCCAGCGCATCCGGCGGCAGGCCGCTGGTATTACTGGCAATGACGGCCTCAGGCGCGATCAGATCTTCCAGTTGCGCATACAACGCGTGCTTGAGCTCGAGCCGCTCCGGGATCGCTTCAATCAGTAACCCGCACGCAGCAATCTCCGGTAGCGAAGTCGTACCGTGCAGACGACTCACAACCTGGTCTTTTTCGTCTACGGCAAACTGTTCGGCGGTAATCAGCTCATCCAGAATACCGCTGGCAACGGCGCTAATTTCTGCAATTCGGCTGCTATCGGTGTCATACAGCCAGACATCGTGACCATAACGGGCGAAGTGGGTGGCAATACCGACCCCCATTAACCCCGCCCCCAGAACGCAGACAGGCTTACTTTGCATGAGAGACCTCCTGCAAACGCTCTACCGCCAGCGCTACGCCCTGACCGCCGCCTACGCACAGCGTAGCCAGCCCTTTAGTCGCGTTACTGCGGGCCATTTCGTGCAGCAGTGTCACCAGGATTCGGCAACCAGATGCGCCGATGGGATGGCCCAGTGCAATCGCGCCGCCATTTACGTTCACCCGGTCGCTGTCCCAGTTCAGGGATTCGCCAACCGCCAGCGCTTGTGCGGCAAAGGCTTCGTTGGCCTCAATGAGATCGACATCATTCAACGTCCAGCCCGCTCGCTTCAGGCACTGGAGTGACGCTTCTACCGGCCCAATGCCCATAATGGCGGGATCGACACCAGAAACCGCGTAGCCTGTTACCCGGGCAAGCACTGGCAAATTGAGTTCTGCGGCTTTGCCGGCGCTCATCAACATCACCGCGGCGGCACCATCATTGATGGATGATGCATTTCCGGCGGTCACCGTGCCGTTTCCTGGCCGAAATGCTGGTTTAAGTTGCGCCAGCTTGTCGGCCTGAGTATCCGGGCGAGGCTGTTCGTCACGGTCCACCACACGTGGCGGCTTTTTGCCTTGTGGGACGCTAACCGGCGTGATTTCCGCGCTAAAACGACCCGCTTCAATGGCAGCGGCGGCTTTTTGCTGGGAGCGCAGGGCAAAAGCGTCCTGCTGCTCACGACTGATTACGAACTTATCCGCCAGATTTTCGGCAGTAATACCCATGTGATAGTCGTTGAACGCATCCCACAGGCCGTCATGGACCACGCTGTCTTTCATACTGGCATGACCCAAACGCAGGCCGGCCCGCGCGCCGTCGAGAAAATAGGGCGCATTGCTCATGCTCTCCTGGCCTCCGGCAATCACGATTTGCGCATCGCCACAGCGAATTGCCTGTACCGCCTGATGCACCGCCTTCAGGCCAGAACCGCACACCAGATTAATAGTTAACGCCGGTGTGGTTGACGGCAGTCCTGCGCGTAACGCCGTTTGTCTGGCCGGATTCTGGCCGCAGCCTGTCGTGAGCACCTGACCTAAAATCACTTCATCAATTTGTTCAGGCGCCACAGCCGTTTTTTCCAGCAGCGAACGGACAACCGCTGTACCTAACTCCACGGCGGAAAGTGGTGCCAGCGCACCATGAAAACTGCCAATCGGGGTGCGCGTTGCCGCGACAATTACAACATCCTGCATGGTCAGCTCCTCAGTTAAATTGCATTTCGGGGACAGTTTCGGGCACGATCAGCTTGCCGGCGGTTCTGGCGACGATTTCATCCACACTGATACCCGGGGCGCGTTCACGCAGAATGAACGCCCCGTCGGCAATTTCCAGCAGAGCCAGGTCGGTCAGCACGCGTTTGATGCAGGCCACGCCGGTCAACGGCAGGGTGCAGGCGGGAAGCAGTTTGGACTCACCGCTTTTGGAAGCATGGGTCATTACCACGATGATGTTGTCGGCTCCGGCAACCAGGTCCATCGCGCCGCCCATGCCTTTCACCATTTTTCCGGGGATCATCCATGAGGCGATATTGCCGTTAACATCGACTTCAAACGCACCGAGCACCGTCAGATCAACGTGGCCGCCGCGGATCATGGCGAAGGATTGCGCAGAGTCGAAAATCGCCGCGCCTTTGCGCGCCGTCACGGTCTGTTTCCCGGCGTTAATCATGTCGGCATCAATTTCGTCTTCTGTGGGAAACGGCCCCATACCCAGCAAACCATTCTCTGATTGCAGCATCACGTCCATGCCATCAGGGATATAATTTGCCACCAGAGTGGGAATGCCGATCCCAAGGTTGACGTAATAACCGTCGCGCAGCTCGCGGGCGACGCGCATCGCCATTTGTTCACGCGTTAACATGGTCAGGCTCCTTTCTGGCGCAGGGTGCGTTGTTCAATACGTTTTTCAAACTGCCCCTGAATAATGCGGTTAACGAAAATTCCGGGAGTGTGAATCGCTGCAGGGTCCAGTTCTCCGGGAGGGACAATCTCTTCGACTTCCACGACGGTAATGCGCCCGGCGGCAGCCATCAGCGGATTAAAGTTCTGTGCGGTGTGGCGATAGATGACGTTGCCGTACCAGTCGGCTTTCCAGCCTTTAACCAATGCAAAATCACCGGTTATCGCCTGTTCAAGGATGTAAGGGCGTCCGGCAAACTCGCGAACCTCTTTCCCTTCCGCTACGGGGGTTCCATATCCAGTCGCGGTAAAAAATGCCGGGATCCCCGCGCCGCCCGCGCGCAATTGCTCTGCCAGCGTACCCTGTGGCGTCAGGATGGCTTCCAGTTCGCCGCTAAGCACCTGCTTCTCAAACAGGGCGTTTTCCCCTACATAGGACGCGACCACTTTGCGCACCTGGCGCGTTTCCAGCAGTACTCCTAGCCCAAAGCCATCCACGCCACAGTTGTTTGATACAACGGTAAGTCCCTGTACTTCTCGACGGCGTACTTCGGTAATCAGGTTTTCAGGGATCCCACATAAACCAAAACCGCCCGCCAGCAGCGTCATGTTGTCGGTCAGTCCTTCCAGCGCCTCTTGATAAGTGGCAACACGTTTATCCAGTCCAGCCATACACTTGCCTCCCCAGTTGTCCTTGCCGACATCATTGGGGGTGAAAAATGATTTGTTAATTTTAAATTTGTGACTCACTCATTGGGTTTTTTTATCAATTTAATGTTAATTAAAGGTATTCAACAAGTTAAAGGAATGCGAAATGGGAATGAGCATCAAACAGTTACGCGCGTTTTTAGCGGTAGCTCACACTCTGAATTTTGCTCATGCCAGTGAAAGACTGAACATGTCACAACCCGCATTAAGCCTGGCGATTAAAGGACTGGAAGATTCGCTGGGCGGGGCGTTACTGTTGAGAACCACCCGCAAAGTGACTCTGACGCAGGAGGGAGAAACGCTGCTGAATATGGGGAGACAGTTGCTGGCGGACTGGGAGAATACGGAAGAAGCCATGCGCCAACGCTTTACGCTGCAGCGTGGTAAAATCTCGATCGCCGCCATGCCCTCATTTGCCGCTAACGTCCTGCCATCGGTACTGAAAACGTTTCGTGATTCTTATTCCGATATCAACGTAACGGTTCATGATGTGATCAATGAACACGTGATTGAAATGGTCAGTGAAGGGCGGGTCGAGATGGGCATAGCCTTCGAGCCGGACTATTCGGGACATCTGCATTTCACGCCGCTCGGCGTGGATCGTTTTATCGCGATTGTGCCGCCAACCTGTCGGCTGGCAGACAGGGATCGTATTGCATGGCGCGAACTGCTGACGCTGGATTTCATCACCTTGCAACGTCCGTCAGCCGTGCGGCTGATGCTGGAAGAACAACTGGTGCAAAGCGGACATACGCTGGAAGTAGCGCTGGAGAGCCATCAATTAGTAACCGTTGGCCGTCTGGTGGCTAACGGTCTGGGCGGTAGCGCCGTACCTGCACTATGCCGCACGCAAATGACAGAGTTAGGCGCAACCTGTATCGATCTGGATACTCCAGTGATCCAGCGTCGGATCGGGGTTTTGCGTTCGGCACATCATAAATTATCTACTGCTTCCGAGGTGCTGGTGGATTCACTGAAAAAGGCGTATCGCACCTGACTTTTCACTACGGCTCAGGTCATGTAACCGCCCGCCAGCAGCGAACGTCACATCCGGTATCACTTTTCAGTAATGCCTGTTTTTTCTCACAACCGTGGGTTGCCAATGGACATCTGTCACGGAAAAAGCATCCCTGGGGCAACGTTCGGTTTCCCGGTAGCTCGGTTTTACGTAACACCAAATCTTCCGTCAGTGGCGCGCCCGTTTTAGGGACAGAGTCCAGCAATAACCGTGTGTACGGATGGGCGGGGTGAGTGAGAACCCGCTGCGCATCGCCCAGCTCAACAATTTGCCCTAAGTACATCACCGCCACACGGTCGCTCATATGGCGGACCACCGACACGTTATGCGATATCAATACGTAGGTCAGATTTCTGCGCGCCTGAAGTGACACCAGAAGATTGAGAATTTGCGCCTGCACAGAGATATCCAGTGCTGAAGTGGGCTCATCGAGGACGATAACATCCGGCTCTGACGATAGCGCCCGGGCGATGGCAATACGCTGGCGTTGTCCACCGGAAAACGCATGCGGCAGACGGTCGAGATATTCCGGGCGGATGCCTACCTGTTGGGCTAAATCTTCAGCAAGCATGCGGCGCTCACGTTCCGGACTTCGTTTTTGGATCCATACCGGCTCAGTGATCGTGCGCCACACCGGTAAGCGAGGATCCAGCGATGAAAGAGGGTCCTGAAAGACCATTTGCATACCGTTATGCTGTTTATCACCACGGCGAGAATAGCTTCCCTGGCTGGGTTTCAGCATGCCCATCAGCAGTTGCGCCAGCGTACTTTTTCCACAACCGGATTCGCCAACAATCCCCAGCGTTTCACCCTGGCGAATCTGTAAATCCAGACCGTTGAGCGCATGCACCCGTTCCGTAACCTTGCCAAGCCAGTTTTTACGCGCAGGAAAGTTGACATGAACATCCTGCAGCGCCAGTAAAAAATCAGACATGTGTTGTCTCCAGTTGTGGATACCAGCAGGCAGATTGTTGATCTACGCCTCCCTGACTACTTAACGCAGGCGTTTCTTCACAACGAGGACCAGCGGCAAAACAGCGCTCACGAAATGCGCATCCGGCAGGTAAGCAGGTTAGATTCGGTACGGTGCCGGGGATCGCAGGTAACAATGCGCGTGGTTCGCCGTGTTCCGGCGCGCATTTCAGCAAGCCGATGGAATAGGGATGCGTCGGACGTTGAATAACGGTTTGCGTCGGGCCACTCTCAATCACGCTCCCGGCATACATGACGTACAACCGGTCGCATAACTGTGAAACCACCGCCATATCATGACTGATAAATAACACGGCTGTTCCGCTGGCCCGTGCTTTTAACTTCAGTAAACGCAGCACCTGCAGTTGCACCGTGACGTCCAGCGCGGTGGTCGGTTCATCGGCAATAATAAGCTCCGGCTCGCACGAAAAGGCCAGCGCAATCATCACGCGTTGGCGCATCCCGCCGGAAAGCTCAAACGGAAATCGTTTCATAACCTCCGGCGCGTCCGGGATTTGCATCTCTTCGAGTAGAGCGACGGCTTTCTGGCGGGCATCCGTGCGGCTTAACGCCTGGTGATGGCGGATCACCTCCACCATTTGCTGGCCGATACGCCGGGTCGGATTCAGTGCCGTCATGGGCTCCTGAAAGATCATCGCGACGCGTGCGCCGCGCCATTGACGCATTTGTTTCTCACTGGCGTTGAGCACATCTTCACCCAGCAGTGAAACGCGTCCCTGGTGAATACGATAGCTTCCCTCCGGAAGCAGACGCATGGTGAGCATGGCGGTCACGGACTTACCGGAACCGGATTCACCCACCACACCAACGATTTCTCCGCGGTTGATGTGCAGTGATACATGGTTCAGCGCATGCACATCAGCTTTATAGCCGGGGAAACTCAGATGTAAATCTTCGATTTCCAGTACGGGTTGTGTCATGACTGTTTTCCTCCGGCTTTCGGATCAAGCAGATCGCGAATACCATCGCCAAAGAGATTAAAGCCCACGGCGGTAATCAGAATGGCGGCGCCGGGAAAAGCACAATACCACCACTGATCAAGCACGTAATTGCGGCCAATTGCGACCATCGCGCCCCACTCAGCGCTGGGTTGCTGCGCGCCCAGACCGATAAACCCGAGCGTGGCAGCCATCAGGATCGCACTGCCTATATCCAGCGATGCCTGCACAATGAGTGGCGGCAGAGAATTGCGTAAAATGTGCCAGCTAATCAGATGCCAGCGTGAAGCGCCGTAGGTCCGGGCAGCCTGTACATAGCTAAACTGGCGCACCACTAACGTCTGACCGCGGGCGAGGCGCACATAGAAAGGGATACGGACGATGGCAATCGCCAGCATGGCGTTAAACAGGCTGGGGCCCAGCGCGGCGGCCAACGCCATCGTCAGCACCAGCGAAGGAATGGACAGCATAATATCCATCATCCGCATAATTATCGCGTCGGCGCGCCCGCCCATGACACCCGACAAGCAGCCCAGCAGTGATCCCAATCCCCCGGCGATACCCACCACCACCAGACCCGCAACGACCGACTGCTGACTTCCTACCAGAACGCGGCTGAACAGATCGCGGCCAACTTCATCGGTACCAAACCAGTGAGCGGCTGACGGGGGCAGCAGGCGCGCACTCAAATTGATGGCATTAGGATCGTGTGGCGTTATCCACGGCGACAGCACCATCAGCAGCAGTATCAATACGATGATGACCCCGCCAACCAGCGTCAGCGGGCTACTTTTCATCATCCAGAACAGTTTGGCCCAGTCCGTGCGGCGGCGTGCTGTCTGAGGGGCGGTCGGCATTTCTTGTGTGAGCATCATTCAGCACCTCCACGTCCAATTCGAGGATCTACCCACAAATAGAGCAAATCCACCACCAGGTTGACCAGCACATAGGCGAACGAGACCACCACGGCAAATCCCATTACCGCCGGGAAGTCGAGTGCCTGAATTGAGGTCACCACCCAAGCGCCCATGCCTGGCCAGGCAAAGACCGTTTCGGTCAATACCGCACCGTAGAGCAGATCGCCCAGCGCCAGGCCGAGGACGGTGATTGATGGGATGAGAGCGTTAGGCAATGCATAGCACAGCACGATGTACCAGCCCGGTAACCCGCTGGCGCGGGCGGTACGAATGTAATCTTCACTCAGTTGCTCCAGCATGGCGGAACGAATCTGGCGGGCAACGATCCCAAGATGTACAAAAGCCAGTGTCAGCGACGGCAAAATCAGGTGCTGAAGCGCATTGAAAAAGACTTCGCCGTTGCCTTCCAGCAGTGCATCAATCAGGTAGAACCCGGTGACGTGAGCAGGTGGATCCAGCCAGTCGTCTAAACGTCCACCGCCGGGTAAAATTTGCAGATGACCGTAAAACAGCACGATAACCCCCAGCCCCAGCCAGAATGCTGGCGTGGAGATACCGGTAATTGCCATTAGCCGAACAAGGTGATCAAGCCAGCGGTTACGCCAGACCGCAGATAAAATACCCAGCGGGATACCTATCACCAGCGCCAGCAACAAAGAGCAGAAAGCCAGCTCAAGGGTAGCGGGGAAGAAAATGCGCAGTTCATCCAGTACCGGACGCCCGGTGCGAATGGAGGTGCCTAAATCGCCGTGAAAAATGTCGCTGACATAGCGAAAAAACTGGACATACAGCGGTTGATTCAGCCCCAGCTGTTGGCGAATATTTTCGACAATTTCATCGCTGGCGCGGTCGCCCGCCAACAGCCGTGCGGGGTCGCCAGGTATCAGATGTGAAATAATAAAGGTGATTACGCAAACACCGATAACCACCAGAATAAGTCCCCAGCATCGCTGGCGCAAAATACTCCAGAACGTCATTAGCTTCCCCTTGCGGAGCCAGAGCGGCTCCGCGTAAACGTGGCTTATTTACTCATGGTGGAGATATTGAAGACCTGTTCCAGCATGGGGTTGAATACAAATCCTTTGACGTCTTTGTTCATCGCCAACTGATAGTTTTTCTGGAATAAATAGACGTAGGCCGCTTCATCAATCACGATGGTTTGCGCCTGCTGGTAGTCATTGGTTCTGGCCACCTGATCGGTCGTGGCCAGCGCGCTACGCAGCAGCTTATCGACCTCACTGTTTTCATAGAACGAACGGTTACCCGGCAAGCCTTTCTTATCTGACTCAAACCAGTAGTTCATAAACATGTACGGGTCGGCAAAATCCGGACTCCAGTTGCCAATGGCAATGTCGTAATCGCCTTTGCCCACGCGGTCACGCATGGTGGCGTTCGCCAGTTTTTCCAGCTTCACCTTAATGCCCAGTTTGCCAAGGCTTGCCTGGGTAGCAAGCGCGATAGGTTCCCAGTTTGGATCATTATCTGAGTACAGGAAGCTCAGGCTTTCAGGTTTGGTGGCAACTTTGTCCCACGCTGCTTTGGCTTTGGCTTCATCGAAGCTGTACTGCATGGCCTTATCGTCAAAACCCCACATGCCTTCGGGGATTGGGCCACGCATTTGCTTTCCATTGCCGCTCAGGATCCCGTTGACCATTCCTTTATAATCGGTGGCCCACGAGATAGCGCGGCGTAAATCCACCTGATTGAGCGGGGCCTTACTGTTGTTGAGATACAGATAAGTCACGCGCAATGAGGGATAGTCCGCCACATTCACTTTGCCTTCCTGTTTTAAAGCAGCAAGCTGGTCAACAGGAAGCGCATCGGCAATGTCGATATCGCCACGGGACAGTTGCAGGCGACGGGAGGCGCTTTCACCAATGATTTTGACTGAGACGCGCTTAAACGTCGGTTTTGTACCGGCATAATGCGGGTTAGGCACCAGCACCAGTTGTTGTCCCTTTTGCCAACTCTTCAGCATGAAGGGACCAGATCCTGCCGTGTTCTGCGCCAGGAATCCGCGGGCGTCGTCTGCGGCATGCTCTTTTAAGATGGCCGGGTTAATGATTGAGGCACCGTCATTTGCCAGCGTATACAGAAACGGAGCAAACGGCTGGCTGAGGGTAAACTTCACCGTGGTGTTATCAATGGCCTCAACCTTCAGATCTTTCGGGAAAGCCTCCGCAGGTCCCTGACCAATCTTGAGCAATCGTTCGAAGGATTGCTTTACCGCATCAGCCGTCACCGGTGTTCCGTCGGCGAATTTGGCATCGTTTTTCAGGGTAAACGTCCACTCTTTCTGGTCGTCCGAGGCTTTCCAGCCGCTGGCTAAATCGCCTTCAACTTCCGTGGAACCTTTACCACCATCTGTTTTGTACTGAACCAACCGCTGGTAAGAGGGATAGGTGACCGTCCAGTCATTGTTATCTATGGTCACAGCGGGATCGAGCGTCTGCGGATCGGCGGCTTTACCAATCACTAACATATCTTTGGGAACAGCAGCCTGCGCGGCGGGCAGGGCTACCGCTAACGCAACGGCTATCAGAGCGGGGCGGAAAAAAGCGTTTAACGCAGGTGTAGTCTTCATAACCAGGCTCCAGAATTAAAGGGGATGTTGTGTTGTTATAGACGTGACAGTGTAACAATCTATTTGATCGTCAAGCAGCGGGTAACGGGCGGCATCAGGTAATTCAAAATGCCACCATTCGCTGTTAATACCGACAAAACCACCACCAAACATAATGGCATTGAGCAGCAGGCGGTTACGCTGCGCTGCCGGAGGAACAGACGGATGCCAGGCATGGGAACGGTCGTGCATTTCATCAAAACCGGCCCCCATATCAAGGAGATGGCCGCGATCGTCCATCAACGTGACGTCAATTGCCGTACCCCGACTGTGATTGGAACCAATGGCAACATCGACAACATATTGCGGGTCGGGACAGGCATTCCACAGTATCGCCTGCGCCTGCTGGGGGCGATACGCGTCGTACACCACCAGCGACAAGCCCGCCAGTTGCGCAATGCTGATGCTTTTTGCCAGCGCGGTTACCGCCTCGGTGTGCAACAGGCAACGCGCTTCCCTGTAGATAGGTGCGCCGGTAATGTTGTCGGCAGTAGCGTATTTAAGATCGATATGCAGCGACGGAAATATCACCGACAGATCGACCAGTTCTGGGAGTTCTGACATAGCACGTTTCCTGATTATTGTTCGAATTGACCAAATTGTTGTTGTAACTGGCGATTAGTTTGCAGGCGTCCTGCGAGGGCGTCACCCAGTTGCGCCACCACCGCAGAAAGTAATAAGTTGAACAGACAGCTCACCGGTGCCAGTGAGTCCCAGAAATGTCCGGTGTCGGTTTTTACCTGAAGCAAATCAATGGAATAATCCCTGGCCCATGGGCACCACACATCGGTAATTAGCGCCAGCGGAATGCAGCGTTCAGTGGCGACACGGCAATATTGTCGCGAAATAGCGGAGTAGGCGCGCATATCGGTAATAACCACGTAAGGCTTGCTGAATCCCGAGTTCAGCGACTCTACCCAACTGCCGGAAAGGCCTTCGGAGTAGCTGACTTTAGGTCGCAGATATTCCAGGTGACTAAAAAAGGCGTTAGCGATCCCGCGGGTGGACTGGATCCCGAGGATGTACACGGCTTCCGCATGCGCCAACTGCTGTGCAATGCGTAGAAACGTCTCACCCTGAGCAAGTTGGTAGACGTGGGTAATGGCGTCTATTTCCAGTAACAGCGACTGGTGCGCCCGATCTGGCAGGCTTTGTTGCTGGTGCCAGGAATCCAGTCGTTCATTCATTCCCCATGGCTGATAAGGAACTACAGGCAGCTCACGCAGACTGGCTTTTGCATCCTCCAGGTTACGAAAGCCCAGTTTACGCAGATAACGTCCGACGGTAATGCCGCTGGTTCCGGTCGCTTTAGCGATGCCATCCGCTGTTTCAAATGGGATCTGCACAGCATGGGCTAACAGCCACCCAGCCACGCGCTTTTCGCTGGGCGTCAGCTGGCTAAAGGTTTGCTCTATGCGGGTAAATAACTCTGGTTTGGCTGTCATTACCTTCTCGCTGTTAGTTGTCTGTCAGATTCCGTATCTCTGTTAGCGAATTAACAATGCACGACGCGTGCCATGTCAGTAACAGCAGCATGCTGGCTGTTTTTGTTAAAATTCAGCTCAAATTCGTTAACTAATGATCAACATTTGTGCAGCGTAGTTCAGTTTTGGTGCAACGGCAGAGGAAGCGGGGTATGAATCTGCTGATTTCGTCGGAACGATCACATTGTGGGCAACATTTATCCCTAAGACATAAGAATCAGTAATTGAAAATATAAATTTCAGCCATATCAATAACACCAATCTTTATTCTTATGACTATAAGGGTATTATTTTTCACGAGCTACATTAACGGTGTTAAGCGCAAGTGTAGATATTATTTATATTATACATGGAGTACTACAATGAATAAATTCTCCCTTTCTACAGCAGGTATTCTGGTCGCAGCGCTGTTAACCAGTGTCAGCGTCAATGCAGCAACAGATAACGCTAAAACTGAAGTGACTCCGAAAGGCATGAACTGTCAGGAGTTTATTGATTTGAACCCACAAACTATGGCTCCGGTGGCCTTCTGGGTGCTCAATGAAGACGAAGACTTCAAAGGTGGCGATTACGTAGACTATAACGAAACCGTTACGACTGCAGTTCCTCTGACCGTTGAACTTTGTAAGAAACATCCGCAGAGCGAATTAAGTAAAATAAAAGACGAAATCAAAAAAGAATTATCTAAATAAAATTAATCCGTTATTAAAACCCAGCCAAAGTGCTGGGTTTTGCTATTTGTGACATTGTCACTTTTTTCTTTTGCAATACTTAAGAAATCTTTATAAAGATATAAACGCCTGTGCCGATACTGGATAAAAGTTAGCCTTTTGCAGAAGGAGTTTGTATGGCCTGGTATCCTACTCGTATTTCAACGCGTTTAACCATCGGCGGCATTCTGCTGCTTGCAGTAACGACTATTGTTATCGTGGTGATTATGCTCTGGCGTGGTCAGCCGCGCGTCGTTGAAATCAACACCGCCCTGATCGAAGAAACAGGGCAAGGTTTAACCCGTCAGTTGAGTACCGTATTGTCCCGAATTGAAGGTGAGACTGTCAGCCTGTCGCGACTGGCTGAAGTGTTGCCTAACGATGAATCTCTGTATCAAAGCGTCGTTCCGCATCTGATTGGTGAAGGTAAAGACTCGATTATTACCGGCGGCGGCATCTGGCCAGAACCAGACGCCTTCACCGCAGGTGTGGAGAAAAGAAGCTTTTTCTGGGCGCGTAATGCCGAAGGGAAGCTTGTCTATTCCAACGATTATAACGTCGAAGGATCAAGCGGATACCACAATGAAAGCTGGTATCAGCACGCCAAAGGGCAATCACAAAACAACTGCCTATGGTCTGATGTTTACCAGGATGCCAGTTCAGGCGTCAACATGGTGACATGCAGCGTGCCTTATCAGCAGGCGGGCAAGTTTGCCGGTGTCGCTACCACCGATATCCGTCTGGATAACGTCGCAACTTTCATGCAGCAGCAGGGCAACAGTACTGGCGGTTACGCGTTTGTGGTAGACAAGCAGGGACAAATTCTCTATTTCCCGCAGGCCGACCTGGCCAAACATAAAACCATTAACGATCTGGCGCAAAGCGCGCAGTGGCTTATCCCGGTGCAAAATGGTCTGAAATCTTTGCGCCCGACAGATGGGGTGAAGACCATAACGCTGGAAAATGATCTCGTCCTGAATACAGCGTCACAGGTCATGCTGTTCCCGATGCCAGATACCGGCTGGGTCGTAGGGCTTGTGACACCAGAATCACGTATTGTCGGTCTTGCCAAAGTGATGATGCAGGACGTTCTGGAGGTATTGATCCCTATCATGACGCTGTTGCTGGTGGGATCATGGCTGGTGGTTCGTCGACTAATTTCACGTCTCGATGATACTCGTCAGGCTCTTGATGACATCGCGCAGGGAGAAGGTGATCTTACCCGTCGTCTGGATGTTCGCGGCAAAGATGAGATTTCGGCTATCGCCGAGGCGTTTAACCTGTTCGTCGATAAAATCTCGGCCATCCTGATCACCGTCAGAAGCAGTAGCACAGTGGTGGCGAATAACGCCGTTAGCCTGGCTGACAGTAATATGGAGCTTTCATCTCGCGTAACGCAGCAGGCCGCTGCGCTGGAAGAGAGCTCAGCGGCTATGGAGCAGTTAAATGCGACCGTTCATCAAAACGCCAGTAATACACAATTGGCGGATGAGCTATCCGATAACACAGCGCAAACGGCCAACCGTTGCGGTGATGTGATGCAGGGCGTCATCTCTACGATGGATAACGTCAGCGCCTCATCCGGCAGAATGGTGGAAATTGTCGCGGTCATCGACAGCATTGCGTTCCAGACCAATATTCTCGCCCTGAATGCCGCGGTTGAAGCCGCCAGAGCGGGTGATGCTGGCAGAGGGTTTGCCGTCGTGGCGTCCGAAGTGCGCACGCTGGCTCAGCGCAGTGCCACCGCCGCCCAGGAAATTAAAGCGTTGATTGATGAATCCGTTTCTCATGTTGGTAGCGGAAGTCAGCAAATTCACACTGCCGGCGAACGTCTGGGAGAACTGGTCAGCAATGTGCGTCAGGTACGCCAGTTGATGGGGGAAATACGCGTTGCGGGTGAAGAACAGCGTAAAGGTGTTTCCGAAGTTACGCTCGCAGTTACCGAAATGGACAGCACCGTTCAGCAGAATGCCTCGTTAATTGATGATGCCGCAGCACGGACGCAGGCGCTGAAAGAGGAGGCGGAACAGCTGGCATTGCTGGTCTCTTCTTTCAGATTACCTGAGCCTTCCGTTGCCTGTTAACCACATCCTATCCGGGTACAGATCTTGTGCCCGGATAATTCCAGTATAATGGTGCTTAAGCACGATTTATTGATTTAACTCCTCTTTATTGTGTCTTACAAAACTTTGAATCATTCTCCGCTTAACTCTATAATATTGGGTGTAAAGTCGTTTTTATTCCAATAAGAGCCAATATTATGGATTTAATGCTCAATACAGCAGCCGATATCGTCAAACTACTTTGCGACAGATTGCGTAAGGAACGGCTCGCGCAGCAAATGACGCAGGCAGATGTTGCCGCGCGTTCAGGTGTCGGTGTGAATACCGTTTCGAATCTGGAGGCCGGTAAAAATGTAGGATTTGAGAATCTGGTCAAAGTCGCGATGGTGTTAGGCTATGGTGACGCGCTGGAGGGCTTATTCAAACCCAGGATCGACAGTCTGGATGATATTTTGCGTTACGAGAAGAGCGCGGCGCGCCAGCGGGTGAAAAGGAAAAATACTGATGCCTGAGCAAGTCGATGTCTTTTATGAAGGCTGGGGTGAAAAATGGTTGTGGGGAAAACTGGTGTCTTCCTCAGCCCTGACCGGACGCCCGTTGATCGCCTTTGAATACAGTGAAGACGCTATACGTAAGGGGCTGGAGCTGTCCCGGTTAAGGTTACCGCTGAACGGTCCTCGTTTACGCAGGGATTTCCCGGCTCATCAGTTGGGATTACCAGGACCCGTGTACGATTCGCTACCTGATGGTTGGGGTATGCTGTTGATGGATCGTTTATTTAAACGCCGTGGACTCAACGCAGCGCGCATAGGACCTCTGGAGAGATTAACCTGGGTCGGCAATAACGCAATGGGCGCCATGACGTTCCGGCCCGTTCAGTCAGATGCCGAGACACTTTCAAAAGAGGATGTTCCTCTCGAACAACTGGCATCTGAGGTTCAGGAAGTCCTGAGCGGCGAAGGCGGGGAATTCTTGCAAAAACTGCTCCAGATGGGCGGTTCACCGCAAGGGGCCAGGCCAAAAGCGTTACTTTATCGTGACAGTGTCACGTCAAAGTTCACCACTGCGCCTCTCCCGGGGAGCGAAAGCTGGTTGATTAAATTTCCTGCCAGGCATGAGCATGCTGAGGTATGTGCAATCGAAGCGGTGTATGCTGAATGTTTGCGGCAATGTGGGATCACTACGCCTGATACCGCGTATTTTAATCTGCCTGACGGGCAGGCGGCATTTGCTACCCGCCGTTTCGACCGTGACCAGTCGGTCCGTATTCCTATGCAGAGCCTGGCGGCATTTACCGGTGCAAATTACCAGATACCCGGTGCTTTAGATTACCGGGATTTTCTGCGCGCCACACAGATTTGTACCAATGATGTCAGAGAAAAAGCGAAAGCGTTCGAACGCGTGGTTTTCAACGTGGCATTTAACAACCGCGATGACCATCCCAAAAACTTTGCCTATTTAATGTCAGCCGCAGGAAACTGGACTTTGGCTCCGGCTTACGACGTGACCTGGTGCGAAGGACCCGGCGGGTATCACCAAATGGACGTGCTGGGAGAAGCGCTGGATATCGAAAGAAAGCACCTGCAGCAGCTTGGCGTACAGGAAGCTGAGCTATCAGCTGAGCATGTGAACGCTATAATCGACAAGATCTGCCACCATGCAACAGCGCTAAGCGTTACAGCCAAAGACAAATACGCCGATCAGATAACACAAACTACGCTGAATACGATACAGAAACAGATTAATGAAAATGTCCGCAGGTTAATGTCCCTGTGATCCAGAGACAGCCGCTACACTTAGCGAAGAATTAAATCTGAGCGAGGCAACGTTATGGCTGAATTTGTCGTGAATATGCTGAAAAACACGCCAGTTTGGGTGTATCTGCTGTTTGCCTTTCTACTGTATCGAGGGATTAAAGCCAGAACACCTGCCACTGTCACGCTGGAAAAGCTGGCGCTGATCCCCGCTATTTTTTTAGTCTGGGATATCTACGATTTAATCACTTATCGCGACCCGACCCTCATTACGTATATTCAGTGGGCGATAGGTATCCTCAGCGGCGCAATCATTGGCTACATATTAATTAACCCCGGTCGTTTGAGCCGCAGTAGCGCACCACGGAGTATTCACCGTCCGGCAGATTATTCCGCATTGCCATTTATGCTGATGGCATTCGGCGTTAAGTACGTACTTGGCGTACTTAACGCCATTTCCCCCGACGTTTTACGTCAACCCGCAATGAGCGCCCTGGCTATCATTACTGGCGGCATGTTCGCCGGAATTTTTGTGGGGAAATTTACCCGCTACGTGAGCGTCTGGCTCAGGCTTCCCGCTCAGAACAACCATTAACGTCCCCAACGATTGCGAATATAGGTCACAGCTTCCTGCGTTTGCGGTTGATTAAGGTAATCTTCGCGAAACAGGATCGTGCCGTTAATGTACGGTTCGGTCTCGTTTAAATCGAGCTGCTTTTTCAGTTCCGGCACACCGCCTTTGACCGTCCAGTCTGGCTCTTTTCTCGATGGTTCACCGACTTTATACAGCGCTACACCAATGTAGAGGCGAGTGTTGGTTGATTTCACTACATCTGCCCACCATTTTGCCAGTACATCGTAGCGCGCTGCGTCGCGGGCAAAAGGCCAGTAGAGTTGCGGTGCGATGTAATCCAGCAAGCCTTGTTGCACCCAACGGCGGGTGTCGGCATAAGACTCATCATACGCTGCCGCACCGCGCGTGTCGGAGCCCGCTGGATCGTGCGAACGGTTGCGCCATACGCCCGCAGGGCTGACACCGAATTCAACCTCAGGCTTGAGTTTCTTGATAGTCCGTGATACCTGGGCAATCAGCCGTTGCGTGTTATCTCGGCGCCAGTCAGCTTTGGAAGCGAATCCCTGGCCGTATCTTCTGAACGTCTGGCTGTCATTGAGCGCAGAGCCGGGAGACTCGGTATAGAAGTAATCATCAAACTGCACACCGTCAACCGGGTAATTCTCAACCACTTCCGCCACGATGCTGGTTATCCAGTCACGCACTTCGGGAATACCGGGGTCTAACACAAAACGCTCGCCCGCGGTGCGGATCCAGTCCCGATGCAGGACGTATACGCTGGACGGTGTTTGTGACAGCGTACTGTTTAATTCAGTGACCGTCGAAGGTTTGGTGTTTACAGACACGCGATAGGGGTTAAGCCAGGCATGAACTTTCATTCCGCGCTTATGCGCTTCATCGAGCATAAACTGCAGCGGATCGTAACCCGGATCCTGGCCAATCGTGCCGGTCAGGGTATCTGACCACGGCAGAATCTTTGACTTCCACAATGCGGTCCCATCGGGCTTAACCTGGAAAAAAACGGTGTTAATACCAAGTCGTTTCAGGTTGTCCAGCTTATCCGTCAGCGCTTTTTGCTGCAGGCTGATGCGTACAGCAGGTGAACTGATGTTCACAGATGAGATCGGCGGCCAGTCAAGACGTGAAACCGTCGCCAGCCAGATCCCACGCACTGGCTCCTTGCTCTGCTGATGTTTGCTCACCGGAGGTTGCGGAGTGGTTTTGGGGCCGGGCGGTTGTGAAGAACAGCTGCCAAGTAACAACATACTGCCCACAAGTACAGCAAACCATTTCATGTTGGTCAGCGGTAGTCTGGCACGAGAACGGGCGATAATCTTCGCCAGTTTTTTCTGATAATTTCCTGAAAAGAAACCGGATGCTGCCATCTGATTTTGCTCTTATTTCTTCTTATTGCGGCTGTTAGCCCAGGGATCGAAGGCCGGTTCGGGAGTGTTATTTGAGGCCTGGTCATGTAGAGAGTCCAGGTACAGTGCTTCTACTTCTGCCCGCGCCCACGGCGTACGGCGCAGAAACTTCAAACTGGATTTAACGCTCGGTTCATTTTTAAAGCAGTTGATATTAATGCGTTGCGCCAGCTCAGCCCAACCATAACGTTCAACCAGGGCATTGACCTGCATTTCTAGCGTCACGCCATGTAAAGGGTCTTTAGAATTATGAGCATTCATATGAAGTCCAGTTCAGTGGTTCCAGATTTTGTCAGTAGTGAGACGGGAAGAAGGTTACAAGAAAGCAAAGCTGCCAGCAACGGCAGAAAGCGGTATGGCGCGACAAGCCGTACGTCATACCGGCAATGGATGGATCAATACTCTTTAAAAGCCAGTTCCAGACGGGCAATCAACGGTTTAAACAGGTAGCTCATCAGGGTTCGTTCACCGGTCTTGATCGTCACGCTGGCGGGCATTCCCGCTTTAATTTTGTAATCGCCCAGCAAACGCGCGCCCTCTGCTGAAACCTGTACTTCCGCAAGGTAGTAAGGCTGCTGAGTGGCTTCATCAATTAAGCGGTCCGCAGAGATAGTCAGAACCTGGGCCGGAACCGAAGGTAACAGCGCATGGTTAAGGGCAGGGAACAGCACATCAACGGTTAAACCGGGGACCAGTTTATCAATGGCATGTACGGGTATTTTGGCATCAATTTGCATCGGTTGTCCGGCGGCGACGATATCCATCAAATGTTCTCCAGGCTGAATGACGCCGCCCACGGTACTGACTTTAACATCCAGCACAATACCGTTAATCGGTGAGCGGATCTCGGTGTTATCCAGCTCATGACGCGTTGATACCAATTCATCCTCCAGCATTGCCACTTCTTTTTGGTTTTCCGTCAGTTCAGACTCAACTTCACGTAAATATTGATGACGCACCTGATAGGCTTTAATTTTTAATTCGTTCTGCTGCGATTTCAGTTTGGCAATGTTAAGAATATCTTCTGAAACGCTGCCAGATATTTCTGCTGCCTCGCGCTCCAGCACCAGTAATTGTGCTTTGGGATAATAGTTTTTTTCGCTCAGCGCCCGAATAGCCCCTAACTCCCGGTTAATCAGAGAAAACTGGTGGTCGCGATAGCCTTTTATTTTATTGAGATTATCCGTCTGTCCAACCAGACCATCGAGCGTCTCCTGAATCATCGACAGTTCATCCTGAATCGTTTTGCGACGGGTATCGAAAAGTTTAGCCTGCAGATTTCTGACTTCTGATAGCCGTTTATTGCCAGAGAATTGCTGCGTCAGCGTAGTATTAAAGCGGATCACATCCAGGTCATCGCGTTCTGCTAACAGGCGATCTTCGATACTTTTTGCAGAAATATACTGGGCATTCAACGCGCTGAAACGCATTTCAAGCTGCATTTTATCCAACCGGACGAGGACCTGATTTTTCTTCACGAAGTCGCCTTCTTTGATAAAGATATCGGTTACCCGACCGCCGCTCAGATGCTGAATGGTTTTGCGGTTACTCGATACGGTTACCGTACCATCGGCGACCACGCCCGCATCTAACGGAGCTTGCACTGCCCAGAGGATAAAACTACCGACACCAAGCACAATGACTATCACGCCCCGGATAATCGGCGACCAGATATTGGTATCTACGCCAGCAGAGGCCGTGTTGTGGGGGTTCTTTTTCATCATCAAGCCTCACGTTGCTGTTCAGTCGTGGATGGAGAAGGCGTAGCCACCGGTTTCAGTACGTTGGCCTGACGCAAATGGGCAAAAACCTGATCGCGGGTACCAAACTCCTGTATAACGCCATCGTTAAGCAACAAAACCTTATTGACCACGCCGAGCAGCGTCGGGCGGTGTGAGATAATGACTGTGGTTTGTCCCTGGGTACGCAGGGCATTGATGGCTTTAACGAGTGCAAATTCGCCCGCGTCGTCAAGATTGGCATTCGGTTCATCAAGCACGATAAACGCAGGATTGTTATACACGGCGCGCGCCAGCCCGATGCGCTGCCGCTGCCCACCGGAGAGCTGGTATCCACCTGCGCCCAGCAGTGTGTCGTAACCTTGCGGCAAGCGCAGGATCATCTCATGAACGCCTGCCAGTAATGCGGCGGCGACGATAAGCTCACTGTCATTCTGCGCGAAGCGGGCAATGTTTTGTGCGATGGTACCGTCAAACAGTTCCACATCCTGCGGCAGATAGCCAATAGACGGGCCCAGCAGCGCTTTATCCCACTGGCATATATCTGCGCCATCTAATCTGACTTTCCCTGATAACGGTTTCCAGACACCAACCAGAACCTTTGCCAGCGAGGTTTTTCCTGAGGCTGAAGGGCCGATAATCCCCAGCACTTCACCTTGCTCCAGCTGGAATGAGATATTACGCAGTAGCGGGGAAGGCTGGCCGGGGGCTGCAGCGAAGACACTTTCGACGCTGATGTTGCCATTCGGACGCGGCAGGGTCAGTACCTCTTTCGGCGCCGGATACTCCTTCAGCAAGGTTGAGAGCTGATGCCACGCGCTACGAAACTGCACGAACTGCTTCCAGCTGCCAATGACTTGCTCTACCGGGTTGAGGACGCGGCCAAGAATGATCGAGGCGGCAATCATCAAGCCCGGGGTAATATGGCCGCCGATCACCAGTAAAGCCCCGGCGCCCAGCGCAATCGACTGCAGCAATACCCGCACAAAGCGGCTGAGACTGCTTAACCCGGCCGTTTTGTCGGCAATCTGTGTTTGTAGCGCCAGCACTTTGTTATGTTGCTCCTGCCAGTTGGACTTCAGGGTCGAAAGCATCCCCATCGCTTCAATGGCATCGGCGTTTTGCAGCTGTTTATTCAGTTTGCTGGCATTGTTAATGGTTAAGGCGTGAGCTTGCTGAATCGGGCGCTTGGTAGAGATTTCAGATACCAGCGTCAGAATAAATAATAATGTTATTCCGCCGAGAGAAAGATATCCCAGCAGGGGATGGACCAAAAAGGCGATGAAAAGATATATCGGCGTCCAGGGAATATCCAGTAAGGCGAACAGACTATTCCCGGAAAGAAACTGACGGATCTGATCCAGTTCGGCTAAAGATTGCGCCGGGTTGTTATCACCGGTAACCATCTTTCTTTTAAAGGCTGCGTTAAAGACCAGCTGACTTAGCTTTATATCCAGCCTGTTGCCAAGCCTGACCATAACCTGCGCGCGGGCAGATTCAATCATGGCAATAACGATATACAAGCCGACAATCAATAAGGTTAACATTAACAGCGTGGTGGTATTTTTACTGACCAGCACACGATCGTAAACCTGTAGCATATAAATTGCCGGCGCCAGCATAAGCATATTAATCACACAACTAAAAAACAGCAGCATCAGTAAAGTGGGTTTCGTTCCCTTTAATGCATCATTCAGTTCTGTTGGCGTATGCTGGCGCGACATAGTCTTCTCCTTATACGATCAATGAACTATTGCCACTGTTGCTGGCAAGGGTAGTGGGCATTTCCAGATAAAAGTCACCCATATTCACGGTGGTCGAATTGACGCCCACCAATGTGATGGTGTCTGTACCGATAGTCACAATGGTGTTGCCATTGTTTCCGGTGATAGACACGTTGCTGGCAAAATTACCCGCGTTGATACCTAACAAGACGAGATCAAGGAAGTCCTGCCCGCCGTTGGGGTTACTGTCAAAACCGGTAATTCGGTCCTGCCCAAAGTTGGCCCCAAAGGCGAAGATGTCGCTCCCGGTACCACCGTCCAGAATGTCGTTACCTTCCTGACCATTGAGAATATCGTCCCCACTACCGCCGGAGAGGGTATCCGCGCCCGCACCGCCAATCATGACGTCGTTGCCAACACCACCTTGCAGGTTATCAACGCCATCTCCGCCATCGAGGAAGTCATTCCCGATACCACCAAACAACTGGTCGTTACCGCCCATACCAAACAGATAGTCGTTACCAGAACCGCCCGTAATGGTATTTGCAATGGCATTACCGGTACCGATAAAACTGCCGTTGCCGGTAAATACCAGTTCTTCCACGTTATCGGTGAGGTCGTAGCTGCTGAGGCTGGTTCGGACAACGTCCGTACCGCTATTCACACCTTCGATAACCACATCACCGAAATCATCAACGATGTAGGTATCATCGCCCGCGCCGCCGGTCATACTGTCGGCACCAAGCCCGCCATCAAGCGTGTCGTTACCGGCATCACCTTGCAGAATATCTTGTCCCGCCTGACCAGAGAGGCTGTCGTTTCCAGCACCGCCGATGAGCAGATCGTCACCTGCACCGCCAAGTAAGGTGTCATTACCGCCTTCACCGCGCAGGATATCGCTCCAGGCAGTACCGACGAGGGTGTTAGCCCCGTTGGTACCAACAATCAGATCGCCCACAGGCTGGGTGGTGGTCGACGTCAGGACAACAGGGGGGTTGCCTTCATCGTCGACGACGGTAACGACCACCTGCAACGTTCTGCCGACCATAGCCTGGCCCGGCGTATAGGTAGCGGATGTCGCACCGTTAATGTTGACGAATCCGGTTGGCGAACTCATTCTCCATTGATAAGTGAAATTACCGCCGCTCAGACCATCAGCGTCAGAAATGCCTGAAACCACCGCTGTCAGCGTCAGGCTTTCAGTTGGGGTGAGGTCGTTAATTACTGGCACACCGGTCGTGGCCTGATTGCGCGGGAGGATTGCCTGAGTTTGTGCCGACACCAGGGTTTCAGCGTCACCCATGCGGTCGTTAAAACTGGCGACCACACGCAACGGTGCGCCCTGAATAGCGCCAGGCACTCTGAACTCAACGCCTGTTGCCTGATCTCGCCATTGGCCGTTGACGAATGCCTGCCAGGTCATAGTGATGGCCACATCCGCCGCCAGCCCGTTACCATCCAGCAAGTTCGCCACGTTGACGCGCAGCAGGTCACCCACCGAAGGGTTAGGATTGCTGATGGTCAGATCGCCCGTTGCTTGTTGCCCCGTCACCCACAGCTGCTTCCCATCGCCAAACTCCAGTTTTTCGATGTTCAACAGACGATCGATGCCATCATTCAGGTTCAGCGTGGCATCCGGCGTAGCGTGATCGACGCGCAGGCTACCGTCCGCCATACGGGTAAAGACATAGTTGCTGCTGACATCACGGTACACCGCGACGTCAGTTTCCGTGCCGTTACCTTCATGCAGAATTTCGCGCACAATCGACAGTTGATTCGGTTTCAGCGTGCCGGCCAGCATGTACGATTTCAGTTCGGCCATACCTTCGGCGCTGGTGAGTCCCGCCATACCCGTAACGGCAATACGAACGTTGAGCCACGCATCACCATCAATGATATCGTTACCAGCTTTACCCATGATGCGGTCGCTACCACCACCACCGAGTAAAATATCGCTACCATCATCAGGGTTCAGTAGCACCGCGTCCGGATTTGTAGAACGCTCTACGCCGAGAATAGCCTGTAGACCGTTGATCCGGTCCGCACCTTCCTGGGTCAGGTTGTTAGAGAGGGGAACGCCCTGAACAGGCGCAGTACCTATCGGCTGTTCTGTTCCGGTCAGGATATCGTCGTGTTTCCAGCCCGACAGCCCTTCAACAAGATCAAAACGGTCGCGTAGAATAAACTCCTGCTGGTTGACGAAAATAGGGATCCCAAGGTCAGAGTTAGCGCCATTTGGGTCGCCTTTATGGATAGCCCAGTCGAAACCGGCCATGCCATTATTGCGCTGGATCCCCGCGCCCTGAACCATGATGTCGTCACCGGCTTCGCCATCGTAGTCGGTGTCGTTACCCTGACCGTTGAGGACATCGTGACCGATAATGGTACTGTTGAAGAACAACTCAGAGTTGTCACCCGCCAGCGTGTCAAACCCGTCGCCGCCTTCCAGCCAGTCATCGCCTTCGTTGCCCATCAGGAAATCACCACCCGAGCCGCCAAGCGCAAAGTCGTTATCCTGACCCGAGAAGACCTCCTGCGCATCTTCGCCGACCACCACGAAGTCGCTGCCGCTGCCACCAAAGACCAGATCGTTTCCGTTACCGGAAAAGATAACGTCATGTCCGGCATCGCCATGCAGGAAGTCCGCATCACCAACAGGCGTTCCGGTATCGGTAATAATGTCATCACCGTCACCGCCGTGGACCACATCTGCTTCGTCACCGCCGTCCAGTCGGTCATCTCCGCCATCGCCCCACAGGCTGTCGATCCCTTTACCGCCGATTAACGTATCGTTGCCTGCCGTCCCACCAAGCACCACATGCCCATCGCCGGTATATTTCAGATACCCACCATCGGCAAAACTATCGCCGTCAACATCCGCCCCTGGGTCGCGACGCACCAACAACGGCGAGAGCAGATCTTTCAGCGGATTACCCCATTTCGGGTCGATTTCCGTTTGCAGCACGCGGTTCACTTCAAAAATATGGTCCGGTGTCTGGAACAGATTAGCGGGCAGGTGGGAGGAACCCTCATCACCAAGATCGCTGTTACGCATTACCAGCGCGGAAAACGAGTTGGCCTCCAGTTCATTGAGTAAGTTCAGCCCCTGAACGCGGCTCAGATAGTAGAAGCGATCACCGTCCTGAAGCATTTCCATTTGTGTTTCAAAGACGAAGTTGAAGGTTGAGCCGAGCATGCCGCCAAATTCATTTTTGCGCTCAGCCAGCCCGCCAATCCAAAAATCGACCATATTCAGACCGGTCTCTTTGGTTGCCCACGCTCCGGTACTGTTAAAGAAATCCATCGCATCCGCAGGCGGGGAATTGTTTGCATCACCAAATAACAGGAAGTTAACCGCTGCGCGCTTACCTTCAAGGCTGGTAGCGTTAAGGATCAGTTCGTGCTGGCCATAGGCGGCCATAAAGTTAATGATTGAAGCGGGATTTTTCAGGTAGGTAGTGAAGTCAGCCCAACTGGTATAAGGCTTTAGTTGGCTATCGCCGCTTAAAGCAAAAAACTGCTCGCGGGCCTGGTTCAGCGTCGGCATTGCGGTGTCACGGCCACGGGCTATATTAAGCGCGCCTAAATCGAGGGGCAGGCCGATGAGATTATTACGCAAAGCATCGGTAATAAATTCATCAATTTCGTTACCCACCTGACGCGTCATACCACGCACTATAGCGCCGATAGCCTGATCGTCCGTGACGGTGGCCCCGTTGATTTGATTAAATGCTACCGGATTCAGGAATGCTGAAATCAGGTCAATATCACCGCTTTGCATATCAATGTCGGTACGCGCCACGGTTTCTGTCAGCATTGAATGCCCAAAACGGTAAACAACATGCGCAAACTCTGCAAAGATCAGCGGGTTAATATCCGCCGTGTTGGAGAAGACAAACGGATCGACGGCAGGTTGTACGGTACGGGCAAACTCCTCGAATACGAGGTGCTGATATTGCATTTCCGTGGAGAAGCGGCCTGCCTGGAATAAGTACTCACCGTTCCATACCAGAGTATTGGTATCGGCAGGTAATTCCGTGATTTGGTGGTTGGGCATCAACCACTGATTAATGAGGTCGATATCGCCGGTTTCCAGCAGAGTGGTTTTATACTGCTCAACCAGGCGGTTATGCTCGCTGTGAAAAACGGCGTGCACCGCAGTTAAACCTATATTTTCGTTCCCGCGCCCGTCACCGGTGATAAAGTGGCGATCGAGCAGTTCGTTATCATAGGTTCCTGCCGGTTGCGGTCCTTCTCCGCCGATGGCGCTGTCATCATCTGCCAGCAGACCAGCTTTTGGCACGGCAGTATGAGCGATGTCATCCAGAAACGCATGACCGGTGCGGAACGTCTCCGCGGGTAACAGGCCTCCGTTGGCTTCAACCAGCCCCCCGGTGGTAACAATCTGTACCTTTCCGTTTTCACTTAAAATCAAATTACCGTAGCGATCCGTTGCCAGCAGGGGAACATTAAACACGTCCTGATCGGTGAGTTTAATGCCAAGCAGGGTTTCAGCCTGGTTTTTAACGTCGGCCCAGGTCGCCAGTCCGCCGTTCGCACCACCCAATAAATTCCCGGTAGGCTCAGGTTTCCCATCAATAATGACGTATTCGCGGATGAAAATTTGATGTGAAGGATGGGAGGTGTAGGTTTGGTTTTGGTCGATGAAGGGGGTCGTCAGGTTTACTGTCTCTCGATTTTCATCCACCGTTGCCCGGGTTAATAGCATAAAGTTTGTCGACGACCCTTCAACATATAAAGGGTCATCGGGCTGGAGAGGAATGAAAACGATACCGTTGCCTCCTTTCGGAATCAGATCCAGACCATGGTCGAAAAACTGGCCAAAGAAGGTCATCCAGCCGTTAAAAGCAGGGGAGAGACCGATATCGGGAGACTGATTGGGAATGGATAAGCTGCCATCCCCAGTAACAGTCCCGCCGCCGGGCGCATCTTTTAATGCGTTAAAAGCCTCCAGCGCGGCCGGGTTTGAGGTCGTCTGGTCTGAAATTAAATTGCTAATTATTCGTGGGTCGGCATCAATAACAGTACCACCAATCTGGAGATAGCTGGTCATTTGATCCGCATCCTGCCAGTTTAATGCGGTTAATCTCGGCATTGTCTGATCGGCAGAGCCGTATAATTCCTGACCTGGTAAAAGGTTATTCCATGAGCCATCTACCGTGCGAAGTCCATAGGGCAAGAGTGGGCTGGAGACTAATTCCCGAAGCATTTCAGCATTAACGCTCCCGTCTGGGTTAGTTGCCGCTTCGGATATTTTGATCTGCTTAAGAATAAAAGCAAGATCGTGCAGGGTGACAGTAAAGTCATATTGTGAGGCCATAAGTCATTACCCCTATCTTTACTTGTATTAGCTATCATCATTCGTTCTCATGTTTATAAAAAACATGTGAGAATGAGTCGTATTTAGTGCTTGATTGTTATTGCTTATACAACTCCATTTAATAAAATGCTCAGATTATCAATGACGTATTTAGCGTCATCTTCGTGGATATTCACATCGCGAAATAATGTATTCGCAGGTTTAAAAGTTTGCTATTTGTGTGCAAGAGACACACTTGCTCTCTTGAATTATCAGGCATATTCAAGGTCTGCTGCGTCGCAAGTTTGAGCGTAGTAAGGGTTAGATGTGTTGTTTTTTTTCTCACATTACATTTCTGTGATGATCATAACTATGGTTTTTCCTTTGCCGACTTCACTCATACTTTTCTATGAATAAGATTGTATTTTCATTTCTTTACATTAGGGGGTGGCAATTTATTTTTACACCGAAGACAACTCTGAGTAGACTGCATTGACGCTTCAATTTATGAGGAAAATATAACGTTATCTCGGTTAAACATTCCTCTCATCTTAAAATTATGTGCTACTTTGCCAGGTTGAATTAACCCGGGCAAGTTATGTTAACACCAGTACGAACACGGGTAATAACGAAGGTTAACTTTAAGACTAAACGGTCAAAAGGTTGGCTATGGCTGCATTAACCTGTGATGAATATGGTCTTTATCGTGTTTAATTCGGGTTAAGAAAATTTTTCTTAGGGAAATTACGCCTGTAGATAAAATTTAATATAAACAATGATTTACATCGAAAGCATCGAGATTTAGATCTTATTTAAGACCGACCTAATATGATTTGAGAAAACAAAGGTTTTAATCTCTGGGATTATTCTTAAACTAGCAATCATCGTAGGGTTAATCCTACGGAGTCATAAGACATTACTGGCGTCGCTGTATCCCTCAATAAATACTCCGCTCTCAGCGGAGAGGGACTATTGAATTATTTATTACGATACCGATGTATTTATTAATTAAGGACAGACAATATGAAAATCAATAATCCTCATACCAGTTACATATTTGCAGCTGGTGGCCTTGCGTTATTGTTTGCGCAGATAGCGTATGCTGATTCAGCAAATACCATCACCTTTAAAGGCGAAGTGACCGAACAAACTTGCGAGGTCACGGTTAACGGTGTAAATGCACGGCCGGTAGTATTACTGCCGTCGGTTGCGAAAAGCGATCTCGCAGCAGCAGCATCTTCAGCAGGCCTGACAACATTCACCCTCGGCGTTACTGGTTGTACTGTTGATTCTAATGCGTTGGATATTAAAACCGTCTTCGTTGCAAATAATATGACCGAGCGTGGAAACCTGGCTAATACGGGTACAGCGCAAAATGTTGAATTACAACTGCTGACCGATAGCGCGGGCACTACGCCGATTGATTTGCGTACTGGAACTCCAGTTGCAGGAATCACCGTTGCGGCCGGAAATACCTCCGGTGAGCACGACTTTGCCGTGCAGTATTTTAGCCCGAACGGTGGAGCAACCGCCGGGACAGTTGTCGGCACTGTGCAATACGCCATTTCCTATTTGTAAGCGAGATCTGCGTGATGAAAGGATTGGCTATTGGTTTAGTTGGAATGATGATGTGCTTCTGCGTGCAGGCAAGCATAGTGATGACTGGCAACCGGATAATCTATCCGGCAGACAGCCGGGAAGTCAGTGTGCAATTAACTAATCGCGGCGACGTCCCTGGTGTCGTTCAGGTTTGGCTTGATGATGGCGATGCACAATCAGTACCACAAACTGCGGCCGCTCCTTTTGTCACTACGCCACCGGTCTTTCGGATGGCGGCCCACGCGGGGCAAACTGTGCGGCTGCGTTACATCGGCAAACCCATTGCACAGGACAGGGAATCGCTATGGTGGTTTAACTTCATTCAGATCCCGCCCATAAATAAGGATGCGCAAAACGATAACCAGCTTCTGGTGCTGGTACGTAGTCGCGTAAAAGTATTGGTAAGACCCAAAGGGCTGGTGGGTTCGCCGCTGGAGATGGCGAACACCAGCCGGGTCTGGCTGCAGAATGGCAAGCTGCATTTACGCAATAACAGTGGTTTCTATCTTGCGCTCTCGTCACTTGACGTCAGCGGTGCGGGAAAAAAACAGCGCATTCAGAGCGAAACGATCGCACCGTGGGCGACAATGTCGTGGCCTGCAAAAATTTCGCAATTGAACGACGCGCAAATGCGCTGGATTAACGATCAGGGAGCCTCATTAAGCGGGCGCGTGGCATTGGAGAAACAGGACAATGTCCGAAACTAATCCACGCTGGTGGTGGCTTTTTTTGCCAGCTGCGATGCCTGTTTTTGCCAGCAATTACACCTTTGACGAAACATTGTTGCTTGGGAGTGGTTACGAAAAAAGCCTGGCAATGCTCAACGATCCGAATGCGGTGGTCGCGGGACGTTATAGCGTGGATATCTGGCTCAATGGACGTTATGTAGGGCGGGATGATGTGTTGTTTCGCCAGAATACAGCAGGGCGTACCGAACCCTGTCTTCCGGCGAAATTCTGGGATGAACAGGGCGTAACAGCAGCGTCGGAACAAGCGCAGGATTGCTTCGCCCCTGAAGCTCGGATCAGCGGTGGACGCTGGGATTTTGACCAGAGCTTATTGCGTCTGAATCTCAGCGTTCCTCAGGCGGCATTAAAACGTACCCCCATGGATTATGTACCGCCGTCGCAGTGGCAAAGCGGCGAGAGCGTGTTGTTCAGTAACTACAATCTGCACGCCTATCACAATAAAAATAACGGTCAGCAAAGTGATTATGGTTGGCTGGGACTGAGCAGCGGCTTCAACATGGGGAGTTGGCAATTTCGCCAACAGTCGTCTGCCAACTGGCGGCGCGATGGCGATCGAGAAAGCCAACGTTGGGATGCGCTGCAAACCTGGCTTCAACACCCTGTCGCATCTCTGGAAAGTTTACTGACGGTAGGCGAAAGCTACACCTCGGGAAATCTGCTTGGCAGCATGGCGTTTACAGGTGTCAAACTGGAAACCGATCAACGAATGTGGCCACAGTCGCGACGCGGCTACGCCCCAGAAATTCGTGGTACGGCATCTACACCTTCACGCGTTGTGGTTAAGCAGAATGGTCGAACGCTTTACGAAACCAGCGTACCACAAGGCCCTTTTGTACTCGATGATTTGCCGAATACAGCCTGGGACGGTGATTTACAAGTTGAAATCACCGGCGCCGATAACAAAAAGAGTAGCTATACCGTGCCATATGCCAGCGTACCTTTATCACTGCGTCCCGGCGTCTGGCGCTACGGTCTGGTGGCAGGTAAGACCCGGGATTACAGCGCGGCCGATGGTCTGTTTACCGATTTCACGCTGGAGCGCGGGATGACGAATCTCCTGACCGCTAATGGCGCTTTGCGGATCGGCGACGACTATCAGGCACTGCTGATGGGAGGCGTTCTGGCAACGTCGATGGGCGCTTTTGGTGTCGATGTTACCGGTTCGCGGGCCCGGATTGCTTCTCAAACCATGAGTGGCTGGCGGCTGCAAACCAACTGGAGCAAAACGTTCACCCCGACAGGAACTCACGTCGCGCTGGCGGGTTATCGCTATTCCACAGAAGGGTATCGTGACTACGGTGACGTTCTGGGTGAGCGAAGCGTCAGCGGAAGCAATACGCAATGGCGCTCGGATACGCTGCGTCAAAAGAACCAGTTTACCGTTACTGTGAACCAAACGTTGAGCAGCTACGGAAACCTATGGCTGTCGGGATCAATGATGGATTACTACAGTGACCGTGGCAGCAGCACTCAGTTGCAGGCTGGGTATAACACCACCTTTGGACGAATGACACTAGGTATGTCATTCAGCCGACAGGACACCTGGTGGCGTAACGGCGACCGTTCACAAGTGCAAAAAGAAAACATGGCAACGCTTACCGTCTCAATGCCTTTGGGTATAGGCGAACGTGAGCATACGCTGGCGCTGTCGGCGAGTCAGGCTCAACAGGCTGGGCGCAATGCGCAGTTGGCATTGTCTGGTGCGCTTGATCAGGATGAAACCCTTAATTACGCGCTGTCTACTGGCTGGCAACAGGGGCAAGGTGAGTCAAACAGCGTGACCGGCTGGGGTGGTTCACTGCAAAAAAATACGGCTTTCGGCACGCTAAACGGCAGCGTCTCACAGTCACAAAACTATCAGCAATGGTCTGCAGGGGTACGCGGGGCGCTCGTTGTACATCGCCATGGCATTGTTGCCGGCCCGTGGGTTGGCGACACATTTGCCCTGGTGGAAGCGCCAGGCGCTGCGGGAGCCAGAGTCGGGGGCGGACAGGGTGCAACCGTCAACAGCGGGGGTTATGCGCTGGTCCCCTCATTGACACCTTATCGTTATAACAATGTGACTCTCGACGGTAGTGGAATGAACTCCAACGCAGAGCTTCAGGAGAGTCAACGGCGCATTGCGCCAATGGCAGGGGCCGCAGTAAAACTGCGTTTTGCAACGCTCTCTGGTTATCCGCTACTCATCACTGTGAAGAGTGACGTGACGTTACCGATGGGAGCGGCAGTGACCGACGGCCGAGGTCGTGTAGTCGGGATGGTTGCCCAGGCGAACCAGGTATATGCCCGCGTTGAAGACGAAGAGGGACTATTGATGCTGGAAAGCAGTGATTGTTCATTGCCGTGGAAACTTAACCAACAACAACGTACAGAACCGTTAATTGCATTAACGGTCGCTTGCGTAACAAAAGGGCGCTCATGAGACTATTTTTTCTGGTGCTGGCGCTGTTTTCTTGTCAGATACAGGCCGCATGTGAATACATTATTTATCCATATAAATCAGGAAGTAGTGGCGCACAAGGCACGCACAGGCTTAGTGCAAGTACGGACGGCATTGCCAATGACTGGCGCTCCGGCGGCGGCAACGATGCCTGGAACGGGCTATTGCCGGGATTGAGTAAGTCTGTCGATATCACCAGTAATAGCAGTTTTCAGCCGGCAGGGACGATCCTGACCTCCAGCGGCGGGATCCCTTTTACCACTTATGCCCATAAAGGCGGCGGTTACGATCCTGAGCAGGTATTTTTCCGTTGTACACCGGACACAGCCGGGCAACTCTATGAAGCCTGGTCAACTAACGGCGATGACACCGTGGCTGGCTGGTATGAAGCAACGGATGTACCTGGCGCGTATCTGACCATCATGAAAAACGTCGCATTACGCTTGACGCACGATGCGACAGGCAGCGTCTTTACCGACAGCTGGCAGCAACGCCCACTGGAAAACCTGGATCTTGATACCAATGGCAACTTCCTGATTAAGGCCAAGAACTTCTCGACGATAAGTGCCGAGTTGATTAAAACGCTGGATACACGCTACTACGCCAACCAGGCGCAGTCTGCTACTTACAATAGTTATGTGAATCCCAATGCTTACGTGGTTTTTCGTGGGCCCGGTACGACTTCGTGGGGTATCAAGATAGGTCAGCCACACCGTGGAGGAAATTGGGCTGGCTGGGCGAATGACTGGCCGTCAGTGATTAGTCTGTACAATAACGGGATCTTCGTCAAACGTGCAGCAATGTGTCAGGTTACCGATTTTACGCCCGTTGTGCATCTGCCGCCAATTTCCGTGGCCCAGCTCAAGCAGGGGGAGTATTCATCAGCGCCCTTCCAGATAGGATTTGCCTGCGAATCAACGGTGGTTTCCGGTGTGGCGACCGGGAAGAGCAATGTCGCAATGGGGCTGCTTGCACCGGAAAGCAGCGTCAACAGCGCCTGGGGTTTTAATTTGATTACTGGTAAAACCGTAACCTGGCTATTAGATACGCAATATGGCGCTCCCGGGCGGGCTCGCGGCGTTGGCGTGCGTGTTTACCGTGCGGGTAGTTCGGTGAATTTTATGGCGGTGTCAACTGTCGGCAGCGGTAGCGAAGGCGGCTGGATGCCAGTCATTGGCAGCAATACGCAGCAAAATGGCAGCCAGGATGGCATCAATTACTACAGCGAAAGCTTCGAAGCTCGTCTGGCAAGTTTTGGTGCAGATACGTTAACGGCGGGGGGCTACCAGTCACATGTACAAGTTTTATTGCGTATTCAGTAGCCTCTGGATGTTGGCATTTGGCGTGCAGGCAGCGGTTAACATCAGTACTACTCGGGTCATCTTCAACCACGGAGAGACTCAACGCTCGGTGATGTTAGTCAACGACGGTAATTATCCCGTGGTGGTTCAAAGTTGGGTAGATGACGGCACGCCAGAGAAAGGGCCATCTCAGGCCAGCTCGCCTTTTATCGTGCTTCCCCCGGTGCTAAAAATTCTCCCCGGTGAACAACGCGAGATAAAGGTGATGACGACTGGGGCGGGGCTTGCCAACGATTATGAGTCGTTATTCTGGCTCAACGTGTACCAGGTTCCAGCGGAGTTGAAAAATAGCCCAACTGGTGAAAAAGTGCGCTTAACGTTAAGAAATCAGCTAAAAGTCCTATGGAGACCGAAAAACATAGGCGTGTTGACTGAAAAAAGCATCAATCTTCTAAGTTTTCACCATGAAAGTGGGGGGATTTACGCTGTTAATCAGAGTTCCTGGAACATATCTCTGGCTAATGTAACTTCAGGAGACTATTCCATAACTGGAATAGTGGTTTCACCGCGTTCCCGGCAGGTAATTTTTAAGTCAGCACCTCCTGAAATGCTGAATAATAAGATAAACTTCACTGTGATTAACGATGAAGGAAATCGTTGGGGATTTTCAACTGTCGTAAATTAACGCTGGCAGTGCTCGCTCTAGCTAAATTGACAAAAATCCATATTCAGGGAACATAATGGCACACGTGTTTTTGCTTAACAGTACCGTTGTATTCTGGCCAGAGCGGAACGTACTCTACGCGAAATCAGATGAGACCAAACGTATAACATTAAGCAATCCGGCAACCCGTTGTTTACTATTATTAATTCAACAACAGGGGCAGGTTATTGAACGTGATTATTTCTTTGAGCATGTCTGGTATATTAACGGTGCGCAGGTCACCAATAATACGTTCTATCAGAATATTTCCTTGCTGCGTCGCGCGTTTAAAGAACTTGGCCTGAATGAAGAACTTATCGTAACCGTACCGAAAGTCGGGATCCGCCTGGAGCCACAACTGGAAGTGCTGGAACAGAAGATTGAAGAACCGCTTAGCGATCTCTCTGTCACGCCATCGGTAACGCCGGTAAATACAGTGACAAAATCACTGCGTATGCGCTCACTGTGCTGGATTCTGGCGGGTGTTGTGTGTTGCGTTATAGCCGCAATAGTGACCTGGGAGGCACAGTTTGATCCCAAACTCAGTCGCTATGTGTCTTTAGGCGTAGGGGAGGGATGCCACTGGTACGTCAATCAGGATGTGCTTAAATTTGATCAGCACCAGCAGTTTATCAAAACAAATACGCTGGATTGTCAAAGTTATCCCTGGGTTTATCTCACGCTGTATCCTAATTTCCCGCGGATCTCCGCATTAACTTGTCGAAAGCAATTTAGTCGCTGGCAGGATAATGATTGTGTGACCCATTATTATTTCGCGGAGTCCAGACATGTGGGGACGTAATATAAAATGGTGTGTTGGCATCATCTTAGCAGTAGCGTTAACAATTGCAGTCACGATGACGTTACAAAACTGGCAGCGGTCACATTTTGATTGCTCCGGAGAATTAGTAATGGAGTATCCAGATATTCGTGGTGATATTTCAGTCAGATACGTTTTTAATGGCAGCAATGGGGTGGCTATTTTACGCGGAAAAATCACTGATAATAACGGTGAAAAGCTGGCGGTAAATCAAAATGTCTGGTTTACCTTTACCCGCAAGGATGATGATTACTTTATGGAATCCGGAAATGTCGCTTCAAGTTCCGGTGGCACTAACATTCATCCATTGTTAGCGAGAACGTTGCCAGATTTTTTCCTTAAACCCAAAGAACCATTTTATTTCAGCATATTGCGACTCAATAGCAGTACATGGCAGTTCTATACCAGCCGTTCGCCGTCGGTGTTTTGTCAGCGTTAAACCGTTGAGATTGCACTCTGTATAGCGTTTGCATCCAGAGTGCTTGTGCTCAAAGCATTTCAACTGCAGGAGCGAACTTTGTTGCTCAGACCTTCATGATTGTTATTCGACAGAGAAATCAGAAGGGGCGAAGACTGAACAGGTCCATGGGGTTAGAAGCCTAATACAGTTCAGATTCAATTTAACATAATATACATTATGCGCACTAAGATGGAGTAAGAAAGAACCTGAGTTTTTTTGGTCGTCCTTGTGCAGCTGAAACATAGTGTTAAACGACGCTGCTGCGTATCAGACGATACAGGACATGTTGTGCTAATCGATGATCTGGCGGCAACGCGGGATGCACAAACTCTTCTGCTTTACTCATGCCAAGGCGTATCATCAGGTTCTCAGACGGTTTGTTCAGCACCGAAGTAAAAGAAACCACCTCAGTTAACGCCAGTTCCTCGAAAGCAAAAGTCAGGCAGGCTTCGGCAGCTTCCAATGCTAACCCCTGATGCCAGAATGATTTCGCAAGACGCCAGCCTATTTCAGTACAGGGTGAAAAATGAAACTTATCAGGTTGTGGATGTAAACCTACGCAGCCCACAAACTGGTGTGTTTCTTGTAGTTCAACGGCCCAAAATCCCCAGCCGCGCTCTGTAATGCCTTCCTGGAATCTTGCGGCAAGATTGTCGCTTTCCGTCCGTAGCAATGGAGCCGGAAAAAAACGCATCACATCGGAATCGGTATTTAACGCGGCGAATGGCGCTCTGTCTTTCGCTTCCCACTGACGGAGAATCAGTCTCGATGTTTCCAGCATAAATCTGCCCTTATCATTCATTTTCATATAATCTTCTAAAAGAAGCTGCTTATCGGCAAGGACTAATGAACCCCCTTTCCGCCTTTTCTTCTTATACTGGAGATTCATACATGGCCGACTGGAACCCTTCGCTTTATTTGCAATATAAAACTGAACGTTCAAGACCCGCAACGGAATTACTTAGCAGAGTGGCGTTAGAAAGTGTTCGTTCAGTTGTCGATCTTGGCTGTGGCCCGGGAAACAGTACAGCATTACTGCATCAGCGCTGGCCTTCAGCTCAAATAACTGGGGTTGATACCTCACCCGCGATGCTGAATGAAGCGCGCAACACATTACCAAAATGCCATTTTATTGAAGCGGATATCAGTACGTTTCAGGCAGAGCACCCCGTGGATCTGCTTTATGCCAATGCATCGTTACAGTGGGTACCCGATCACTATGAGTTATTCCCGCACCTGGTCTCACAACTGAGTCACAATGGCGTTCTGGCCGTGCAAATGCCAGATAACTGGCTGGAGCCAACGCATGTATTGATGCGCGAAGTGGCTTATGAACAAGATTACCCAGACCGTGGCCGTGCTCCGCTTCCTGGCGTTCACGCCTACTATGATATTTTGACCGAAGCGGGTTGTGATGTAGATATCTGGCGTACAACGTATTATCACATTATGGATTCGCATCAGGCAATTATCGACTGGGTAAGCTCGACGGGCCTGCGCCCCTGGTTGCAGGATTTGAGCGAAAGCGAGCAACGTCATTACCTGGCGCGCTACCATGAACTGCTCCAGGAACAATATCCGTTGCAGGAGAACGGCAAAATTTTACTGGCATTTCCGCGATTATTTATTGTTGCCAGACGTAATAGTTAAGCGTTTATCATCTGGCAGATCACAGGAATAAACTATCAGCCATGCGTACCCTCGCCTTTTTATCATAAGGATCTAGTGGCTATGTCTGGCTTCTGCTAGTGTCTTGCAATATGTTTCTGACGGGGAGTTGTTATGTCTAAAGTCTACATTGGTGGGTGTCTGTGTGGCTCGATCCGTTTCACTGCCAGTAGTCCTAATAATTCCCATACCTGCTCCTGCGATATATGCCGGAAACATACGGGCGCCCCTACCGTCGTCTGGATTGAGTTTGATGCAGAAAATGTAGAATGGACGGGAAAAGCCGGAAAACCGAAAACCTGGCGCTCATCAGCAACGACCAGTCGGGCCTTTTGCCCTCAGTGCGGCAGTTCCGTGGGCGCCATCGATGACGCCCCGGTCATTGCGCTTTTAGCCGGTGCTTTTGACGATCCTAACGATGAAGACCTTGCACCGGAGTTTCATTCGTTTTCCGATATGCAGCCCGCGTGGTGGCAAAACGAACGTCGCTAAGTGAGTTGATAGTGCTTATCCGGCATATGCTTTGCTGGCACATTTGTTTCATCATTCATTTGCAGCAAATCGATTTCGATTGCATTGCAAATCGCATCCAGCGGCAGATCGTTGTTCTCAGTGCCAAACGGATCTTCAAGCTCTTCTGCAAGCGTGTCGAGCGAAATAAAAGTATAGGAAATAAGCACTGAAATAAACGGTGTCATGTAGTGCAGATCGACCACCAATGCAAATGGCAACATGATACAAAACAGGTACACAGTACGATGAAGGATCAAGGTATAAGCAAACGGCACCGGGGTATTAGCAATCCGCTCACAACCGGCCAGTACTGCAGACATATCATTTAACCTATTGTTTAAACTGTGAAATAATATGTCAGACAGTTGACCATTACGTCTGCGTACGGCCAACCACTCGCCCATCAGCAACAAGATGCGGTTTGCCGGTGATTGTGAGGCAAATACCGTCTGCATATCTTTCTCGCTCAGGTATTTCGCTAACGGCTCTGCCTGAGGCTGTCGGCGTAAAGTCATGCGTAAACAGTGGGCAAATGCGATCTGCAGATGAACAAAATACCTCAGATCAGCGTCGTCCGGTAAGGTGGTTTTAACCTCTCGCAGTAATGAGCGGGAAGTTATCATCAACTGCCCCCACAGGTGTCGGGCCTCAACGTAACGTGAATAGCAGGCGTTATTGCGAAACCCCAGAAAAATAGCTATCGCCACGCCGAGAATGCTGAACGGTGCCAGGGTAAATTTGATACCCAGCATCGTATACCATGGCAGGATGATAATAACCACAATAGAAAGAAGGAAATTAAGAAGCAGCCGGGTAAAGATTTTTGATAATACGGAGCCATGCCAGACAAATATCAGGCGTATCCAGTGTTGTTGAGGTCTAACGATCATGGTTATCTTAGAAATGGTTGGGAGCCAACGCATTAAACTTGATTGCGATCAATGTTGCAAGCTTCTGACCACACCAGCTTCTTCCCTGCTAAAAACTTAGTCAACTCCGTAGTTACGGAACGGTGTTTTTTGAAAGTGCTTATTGTATGTTGTAACTAAATAAGATTTATCATTACCATTCGGAAAATACCTCACATTAGAAACAGATAACGTATGCTAACTTTATATTGAATGACCGGACGGGTATTGTATCTTCAGTTTCTTAGTGGTCATTACAGTCATTCATTGGGATATAAATTACATAAAAATCAGAGAATAAATTATGTACATTAAAGAATGGCTCGCGAATCAGACGCATGTTGCTACCTCCGTTTTTCATCTCGGTAGGTACTGCGACGACTGGAAAGCCTCAACATACCCAACCGGTATGCCCAGTTTTCATTTGGTGCTGGAAGGGCAATGCTGGCTTCGCTTCACCGATCGTAACACTGTCGTAAACCTGTCCGAAGGTGATATTGTATTCTTTTTCTTTAATATGCCATTTTATTTGGTCTCTTCTCCCGAGGCGAATGCCGAGAATATTCCAAAAAAGTCGATGTATTCCATCAGTGAACCTAAAGATGGCGATACCGCCCTTCTGTGCGGTTTTTTGCACCCAAAAACCATACAGGGTGAAATTCTTTTTGCTCTACTGCCGGAATTCATGATAATCAAAAAAGATGATACATCCAGCCAGAAAATAAGCCAACTGGTTGCTATTTTACAGCTGGAGTGTTCAGTCTCACAGTCAGGGTGCGAACTGGCTCTCGCACGACTCACCGATCTTTTATTGGTTTACATTGTTGAGCAAATTGTTGATGAACATCTTGTCGATATAAAACTGTTGGATATTTCACAACACGCCCCCTTCTCTGATCTTTTATTGCAGATTATGCATAACCCTACACTCGACTGGTCAATTGATATGATGGCCGGTAAAGTAAATATGAGTCGCTCAACCTTTATCAGAAAGATAGATGATATATGCGGTTATACTCCTAATGAGCTGGTAACCCGACTGCGTATTAACATCGCCATCAACTTATTGCGCAGAGGCTACAAAGTTGAAGAAGTAACATCACGCGTAGGCTATGAGTCATTATCCGGATTTAATAAAGCCTTTCGAAAAATCACGTCGAGCACACCCGCTGATTTTTGGAAAGCACGTTAGTTATCAATGCAAAACTACTCTGCCATACCGTGCATGTCATGCTGTTCATAACGCAGGTATAGAGAAAACGGATGGCTCAATAACCCACTAAATTTTTTAAGGTTGAGCAATAACATAATATTATACTTGTGGCTAAAGAGCGTTTTTATGGAAATATTCAAGTCATCCGTAATCACACGCTGACTCTTATGCAATAATGTCATTGTTATGATATGATGTTGTCTTCTGGTTAAATATATTTTAGGTTGCCATTCATAGAACCTACCATGAACAACCAATTCTCTTAAATCTTGTACCTGAATTGCTCGTGGGATAAACCTCACCTTCATTCCAGTAAAGCATTTTTTAATCCCAAAAGGTGACATAATATACATGCGTTCAGGTTTAATCAGCGCAATCCGCTCGGCCAGTGGCGTATAAATGACATTATTTTTAAAAGTATCTAATATCACATGAGCATGCCGATGACGTTGCAGACAAATATCTTCTACACAACGGATATGCTCTGTCATATCCGGACCCAAAATACAGGAAATTGAATAAAATAAAAAACGATCCTGAGTAATGACGAGATACACCTTTTTATCCTGTGAAAATTAGCCTGATGGCGTGGTTAAGACGGAGTTAATCCATAATGGAACTTCTGGAATGCGATCAATATCGGTACGCTGAAACAGATGCCCCTGAAGCCAGCAATGCGGGGTCGTCATCAGAGCCATTGTGTGGCCGGTGTGTTCTACTCCCTCCACGATGACATTTCCTGCAAAACGAGTCAGATCGCGGATAACCTTTCCCAGCCATGCCTTATCGCTGACATGGTGTTGCCAGAAAAAAGACTTATCAATCTTCGCCCCACTAAAATATCCCCTGATCAGCAAACCAAAATTGTTATGGCTTCCGGAGCCAACATCATCCAGCCACATTGAGGCATGGGGTCGTAAATGATGCAGTAATCCCCGTTTTTCTTTGTCTGAGGTGGGGAAATGCTCATGTACCTCAAGACGAATAAACGGCATTTTAGCGATCATAGAAAGTACGGCCTTGTCACGAAGAAGCCAAACAGCCGTATCAGCATCCACATTCAGTGAGATAACGATGTGGTGGCGAACCAACCAATTTTGCCAGCAGCTAACACCGTACAGTTGGCGCACAAAATTTAGCCATTTATACTCTGGCGTAAGAATATCGGTCACATCGTTGTATGAGACCGCATTCCCTTCAGGTGTCGTAAACGATGTCAGCACTTCCATGGCAACCAGACGCCCCGCCATGGTATAAACCGGCTCACAAACATAACGTTGCTTATAGCTGTTTATCATGCTGCGATTACTGGTAATTAATAGTGTAAGTCAGGCTAGTTTTGATCGACCCGCCCTGCACCGAATCGCTGGTTCGGATGATACGCGCCCCCAACGGAAAACGGACTGAACCACTGCTGTCTCCAACCGTCGGCGTGACAACCATACTGCCCGCGAGATTCTGCGCAACGTACGTTCCTGATTGTTTCGAGGCGACCTGTACGCCAAATCCTGATGCGGTGGCCGTATTATCCAGAGCGACAATTCCATTTACGGAATCAATAGCGGAGGTGTTCGGCGTCAGCGTCATGGTAAGTTTGTTGGGCGCAATACTGCCAGACTGAGACACACTCCCTGAATTAAAGCCGGCTTGAATATTGTACTGGGTATAGCTTCCATTACTGTTATTACCCAGGAATGTAGAACACCCGGTCAAAGTCACTGGCGTATCCACCCACACACTGGCGTCGCCCTGATTTCGTAAGAGCGTGGTGTTAGTCGTTCCCAGATCCCAATTAAAGTTGGGCGTCGTACACGTTGGCGTTTGCAGCGTAAAACCGCCGGTAATTGTATGCCATGCCACTCGAGTCGGATTATTATCGGCATCTATCGCATCAATTCTCACTTGCGGAAAAAGTGCGCTATTCACTGTTCCGGCAGTAATTGGCCCCATTTTGACCAGCTCAATAGTGAACACTAACCAGCCATCAGGACTGTAAGTACCCATCCAGGTAGTATTAAACGGATAATATTTATTCTCGTAAGGGTTACGAAAACGCACCCCTAATCCATTAATCCCCGTCTGATAGATGTTGCTTTGACCGGGGTATAGCGTGCCTCCTGAAAGACTCATGCGCGAATAGGCGCCAGAATTAGTACAAGTCACAGGAACAGCCGTATAGCCACGAACCTGCTGTACGCGGATATTACTCCCTACTGGAAAATCCTCTCCGGCACTAAACGTTGCAGCCTGGAGTGGAACCTGAACGGTATACTGCTGATTTCCAGTCGAACAGACGGCAAGACTATGGCCAGCAAATAACAGCCCGCTCGTCGCAACGAGCAACTGAACTATCCGCAGATGTATTTTGGAACGAATCAAACTGAACATGTATTCTCCAAGATCGTAAATCAAAGCGGCTGTTGCCTTAGCGTCCGCACGAATAGGTTATCTGCTGCATCGCTTTCGCTTCATCCGTCACGCTGAAAGGCATAATGCAGGTACTGGCTTTGCCTGTTAGATCATGGGTGGCAAACAGCTGGCCTGTTTTTGTATTTACCCGGGCGTAGACCATTCCACCTTGCCCTACCATGCCGACGGTATTTCCCTGACTATCCGTTACCGTCGCGCCGAAGGATAAACTTACTTCTGGTTGCGCTGGCGTCAGCAGTAGGGCATAGCCTTGATGCGTGGCAAATTCCGCCACCACTACTGCACCTGAGCGCGGCACCACATTTTGAGTGGTATTTTCGAGTTCAACCTGGTGAGACAGATTTTTCGGATCGAGGCTGACCGAATTTCGCTGATATGGCATTGAGGCAGGCATGACGGCATTGCCCCAGCGGTCCAATTTTAATCCCGGATAACTCAGTACTTCCGCACCTGCAGCACCTGGGGCATTCACTACCACCCAGGTGTCACTGGTATAAGGCGTAAAGGTTACTCCGTGTGGATGCGCCACCATCGAACCTGACAGCCCACCAGACAAGGTATGGTTATCCCGACCTACACCTACAGACGCATTGACGGATGTCCATGGTGAAAGGTACTGACCGCTCACGCTACCGGTACTGCCACTTTGTTCACTGTGGGTTCCCGAAACGCCCCAGCTCATCTGCTGCTTATCTCCGCCAGTTCCGGCCAGCGCAACTTGCTCAGCCAAGCCACCGTTATCATGGGAAACCGAACTACTAAACGTGACAGGGCGCTCCTCACCCAACGGCAAACTGAAGGAAACCAGCCAACTGGTTTCCATGTTTCCCTCTGGGGCACGGTTACGCGTAGCGGTCAGGGTATAACTCAATCGTTTCCAGCGGTTTGAGTAACCAAACTGGTATTGCATGTCGTTCCCATTGCGATTCCAGTAATTCTGCGAAAGCCCGGTGGCAGAGAATGTCCCCCAACCTTCCGCCAACCCCTGACTTAACGTCAGGCTGTATCGGTTTTTGGTCCGGTACAGTAACCCGGCATAAATCGCATCCCCTTTCTGCAAGTTCTGGTACTCCATGGCCTGAGCAAAATCCAGATAATCACGCGTGGAGAAACGATATGCGGCCAGCGCAATATTGCTCTGCGTGTCAGAAATGAGTTTGTTGTAGGTAATGCGATAACTTTGCCCGCTCAGTTTGTCTCTGCTCGTGGAGGTCATAGCCTGGGTCACATCCAGCGCCACGGCACCCAGCGGGGTCGATACCGCGCTGCCGGCCTGATACGCCTGATAGCCATCGCTAAATTGGGTTCCACCATACAACGTCAAGAAGTTAGTAATACCCTGCTGCCAGGTCGCCTGATAAAAAGGTTGACCGTCACGCCCATTCGACTGACGGTATTTCCCTGCCACCGCTTCATAACGCGATGCGCCAGGACGCAACAAATCTGCTACCGAGGCGTAAGGCACAAGGAATGTGCTTTCACTACCATCCGCTTCGCGTACGGTCACGCTGAGGTCGCCACCATAACCGGTAGGATAAAGATCGTTAATAACAAAAGCCCCTGCCGGAACGGTAGTTTCATAAATCACATTCCCGCTCTGCCGTACGGTGACGCGCGCATGGCTGCGGGCGATCCCGCGGATTTCAGGTGCATAACCGCGCTGTGATTCAGGCAACATTTGATCATCGCTGAATAGCGAGACGCCGGTATATGACAACGAATCAAAAAGACGTCCTGAGGTATTAGCTTCACCCACCAGGAAACGACCGCGAACAGAGCTGACATCATGCTGGAGGTAAGTATTAATGCTTTGATAACGATTGCCGCTTCCGGTCTGATTGGTCAGACTCCCGTTATGTCGCAGATACCAGCCTCCAACGTTAAGTCCGCTGTTCAGACTCAAATACTGAGAGTTAAACGTTTCACCGCCAGATGATGATTGATAGGCACTGGCGTTGTAACCTATAAATGCCGCCAGACTGCCATCCTGCCAGAGCGATGGCGGCACAGTACCGCGCGCCGTTTTCGCGAGATCCTGCTGGGGTACGGCAATAACCAGCTTTTGCTCGCTGTTATTCCATGTGAGTTTTGCTGATGGAATCACCTGCTCTACGGGCACGCAGTTGCCGCGGGTCAGCTTATCCATGTCGTGCAATGCGGACGGCATAATATTCAGGTGAGCCAGCAACTCAGGAGTCATACAGGCAGCAACCGTTCCTTGAGACGTTTTATTGAATGTCATTTTCTGCGTTGCCACCAACTCATCATTTAGCCAGATATCCGCTAAATACTCTCCCGCCGGCAAGCTGTTTCCTTGCCTGAACTGCTGCAAGTCGATACCCGCTGTATACGCGCTGTCAAGAAATGTGGTGTTGAACTCAACGTCATCGTCTGGCGCTGCCGTTGCCATAACAGGTATGATCAGTAATGACGCATATATCCAGGCAACGGGCTGCCCTGCCGACAGCATTTCAGCAAGATAAGTTTTACGCATGAGTATCCCCTGCTATTACAACCGGTTTACAGGTTCTGTAACCGATGAGCCGTAATCGTTAATCGCTTCCACGGTAAGGCCATCCGCCACTACACCAGAGGGAAGCGTCAGATCGAGACTGCCGTGCGGTGCCAGCATATCGGCGGGGATCGTTGTTTTTTTGCCTGCGTGCGTCGCGGTTACAGCCACGGCAGAAACGTAGTACGCCGTCGGATTACTCAGGATGATATGATTACCCTGCGCCTGCCAGCGCAGCTGCGCGATTGCCGTACGAGCGCCTTTGTCGTCAAGTGTGACAGGGCGATAAAACAGCTTGATCCTTGATCGAAAGGCCACCTGCACCTGATTTGTCCCTTTCTCACCTACAGGCGGGATTTCCAGCACGTTTAACCAATAAACGCTCTCTCTGTCGGCGGGCAAAGCAGTCCCGGTATATGACAGGCGTAACGTTTGTCCTGCGTCGGCATTCACCCGCGTCAATGGAGGAGTCAGAACAAAAGGAGTGCGCATTGCGTCCGGTTTAATTTCTGGATTACCGTCATCGGTCCAGCTTTGCAGCAATACCGGATATTTTCCTGGATTCGTAATTTGCACGCTGATATCTTTTTCCGCAGCATGATAAATGACTCGGGTGGTATTGATTTGAATACTGGCATACGTCGCTGGTATTCCCGTAGCCAGTAAAAGCGCTGTAGCAGAAAAGAATCGGTGCAGTTTCATAGTATTATTGCCTTTAGAACAGAATATTTAACGATATGCTCTTTATTTTTATAAAATCCGGAGAGGAAGGTTCGACATAAAACCTTCCACTCCGGCTTGTTACGAAGTAAGAAAATTACTGGAGTTTATAGAACACTTTGAAAATGTTTATCTATACTATTCGGAGAAATACTTTTACCAAATTTTCTTAAGTAATATTCTGATATCAGTTGTAGATCAGCGAATACGTTACGCTAGACGCAACCGCACCAGCGGTAGCTGCCCCCGTTGCATAATAGCGTACGGCATATGGCAGAGTTGCATTACCACCACTAATAGGCACGTAGTTACCCGTGTTCTGCGCAATGTCGCCTGCCTTAATTGGCGTATTCCCGGAACCGTCGACAAGCTCCAGCACAACATTGGACGCACCTGTTGTATTGGTATTAACAAGACGACCATTACTGTCTACATTTGCTCCTCTTTCAAAAAAGGCCTTAACAGTGCCAGCGCCTGCTGGGTTAGTCGACGCACACCCAGTGACATCCATTTTAAAAGATGTCTGACCCGCGACATTACCTGCGGTACCTAAAATATTTGCCTGAACAGTTGGCAGCGTCACAGCCGCCGCAGTACTACCTGTTGCGCCATTAATCGTAGCACTACAGGTCTGGTTATTTACCGCACCGGTAAAATTAATAGTGCCATTTCCGGCTGCCTGAACAGCAGAGACAGCAAATACGCTGCTGAATGCAACGATAGCGGCGATTTTTTTCATTATGTTGTTCCTGATAAAAATATAACGAGTTGTTGTGCATTTCAAAAGAGCAGAGTCTCTCTGAGAAGCTGAATCGATTATCAACAGGCTCAAAATTAAATCAACAACTATTTAATCAACGAAAAAAACTTAAAACATAATTATTTCCTAAGATTTCCTTACTGATAATAACTTACGCGACAAATATCTCATCAAAAATTTCAATTGGTATCTTTTAATGAAATTTTTGTAATCCCCATCCACTAAAAGCCTTCATTTATTCATGGTTTTTATATAGCTTTATTTATAACTTTTTTTACAGGTTGAATCAAAAATGTTATATGCGGAAACAGATAAAATGCACTTAGTTTTATATGTCGTTAGAGATAATGGTGGTGATAATACCCATGGGGACTACTTTCATCATGATGCTATTACGGTGTGTGGTGTAATTCTATAGTTTTATAATTAAAAAAAGTATAGTTTGCACGGGTGAACTACGGAAAAAAACATAATTTGTATTACAAAACAAAATGACTCAGGGAGAGTAACCTCTCCCTGAATTAAACACCTTTGCGGCCTGCTAAAATAAAAGCTTATAAATGAATATTAAGCATTTTTTAGCACAGTGGTTTCACGGCTTCACGCATGCCTTTTGCCAGGATGGCATCCAGATCGGCAGAAACTTGCTCCACCAGCCCAGAAACCTGGGTCAGGTCTTGCTCCCAATGTTCTTTGACCGCCAGTACAGTACGCACCAACGCCTCAGTACTTATCTGGCGATCGCGATGTTGGCTCCACAGTTGTTGGAAACGTTCAATCCAGTGCGCATCATCCTGGACCGGATAAGACTCACCGTTACGCTCCCCGCGGTAGAACGCAATCAACGCCGCCAGCGCAAACGTCAGACGTGCGGGCAATTGACCGCTGGCCTGTTGCCCGGCCAGCAGTTGCGGCAATATGCGGGTACGGAATTTAGTCATGCCGTTCAGGGCAATCGACAACAGCTGATGCTTGATGTACGGGTTGCAGAAACGCCCCGTCACCGCACTGGCAAAGGACGCCAGCTCATCGCGCGGTAAATCCAGTACCGGAATGATTTCTTCATAAATAGCTTTTTCAACGAAGGCGCAAATTTCTGCGTCATTCATCGCCTCGCCCACGGTGTCCAATCCTGCCTGCCAGGCAACAGGAACCAGCGCAGTGTGAGCACCGTTGAGAATCGCCACTTTGCGCTCTTTGTACGGTTTGATGTCATCCACAATCAGGACATTCAGCGGATACTTATCCAGACGTAGTTCTGCGGCTAATGACTTCGGCCCCTGAATGACAAACAGATAGAAGTGTTCTGCCGTGTCGAGGAAAGCGTCATGATAGCCCAGTTCAGCTTCGAGCTTAGCTACCTCATCACGCGGATAGCCGGTAACAATACGGTCCACCAGCGTAGAGCAAAATGCATTGGCCTGATCCAGCCACTGAATAAACGCTTCCGGCAGCATCCATTCCTGAGCGTAGCGAAGAACCAGTTCACGCAGCGCATCACCGTTATAATCAATCAGTTCGCAAGGTATGATAATCCAGCCTTTATCCAATGCGCCGTTAAAATAGCTGAAGCGTTCGAACAGCAGACGCGTCAGTTTAGCCGGATAACTTACCGCTGGCGCGTCGTCAAACTTATCGCCCGCGTGGTAACTGATACCTGCTTCCGTGGTGTTAGAGAACACAAAACGCATATCAGGATTATGTGCCAGCTTCAGGAACTCATCGTATTCGCTATAAACGCTGATTTCACGGTTAACTGAACGAATTAGACGAGCATCGCTGACAGCCTCGCCTTTCTCATTCAAACCACGAATGATAGTAGTATAGAGGCCATCCTGCGTACTCAGAGATGGCGGGAAGGTACTTTCGATAGGACGAACAATGACCACACCAGCGTTCAGATCGGTATGTTCGTTCAGCAGATCAACCTGCCAGTCTACAAAGGCGCGCAGGAAGTTTCCTTCACCAAACTGAATAATGCGTTCAGGATACTGAGCTCCGGGGAAATCGCGACGATTTAGTGTTTGCACAATGGGTTCCCTTTATGATTAGTCATACAACCTGATTGAATTGGTCCAATAGGTTAGCAAACTTTAATACATTGAAACCCTGTTTTGATCAATCCCCGACGACAAATTAGAGCGTTTTATAGAAAAGTGTGGTCCCGGTCAGCGTCCCATCGGGCATTTGGGCATAGTCAGGTATCACTCCTACCTTTTTCCACCCGCAATTGTGGTAGAACAACTCCGCGCCACTGCCCGTCGCCGTATCAAGCACCAGCAGCGTTTTACCTTGTTGACGCGCGCAACTTTCCAGTTCGTTCATCAATTCACGAGCCAGGCCACCGCGCCGCGCTGAGGGGTGAACCAGCAGTTTGGCAACATCAGCACGATGAGGTTGATTTTCAGGTTGATCGATAATGAGTTGGACGGTACCGACAAGCGTCCCCTGCGCGTTCTGCGTACCAAGAACGATCCGTTCTCCGCGAGAAACACTTTGCGCGACGTTCATCCAGAAAGGCTCTGATTTTTCGCGATTAAAGGGCAGAATAAAACTGATGGAGGCGCCGTCATTGACGCACCGTTCAAGAACATCGCTGAGCTCGTCGATTCGCGACAGAATCTGTGCCGCGCTCAGCACAAAGCAGGGTTTACCGGAAGCCATGGTTTCTCCTTAGATTGACCCCCTTCATACTACTTTTAACAATTACACAACACTAGGGGTCATATCATAGGATAATGTTATCTATGGCTTGTTCATCTGAAGCACTAACCAGTGATAAATAACCGCGACAACGTAACGTTTTTGTTCATCGTTTAGCGCTACGCCCTGAGGTATATCATGCCATTTCGCCAGACACCCTCGACAGCACGTTGCCGTAGCATGTTGAGCGATAAATACCGGGTGACCACGCATGGGAGTCTGTTTACCATCATTGGCGGGAAACGCAGGTGCCAGTCGTTTAGCAATAAAATCCGCAGCATGTTGTTCGATAACCGGCGCCCCTTTATCCAGACAATACTGCCTTTCTTTCTGACCAAGACGAAACCGCGAGCGAAACGTTGATTTCGCCAGCCGGGCAAAAAGAGGATCGAGCGTATTCATCAGTAAACCGAACGCCCCAGCTGTTGTGTTAATTGCTCCAGCACGGCGATACCGGCCAGTGAATTTCCCGCCGGGTCCAGTTCCGGACTCCAGACAGCAATCGCCATCTCGTGAGGCACGATCGCCACGATGCCGCCACCCACACCAGATTTCGCCGGAAGCCCGACCCGCCAGGCAAACTCCCCTGCGTTCTGATACATGCCGCTGGTCGCCATTAGCGCATTGATCTGCCGGGCCTGCATCGGCGTCACCACGGGTTCCGCAAGATGAAAGGCATGCCCTTGATTTGCCAAAAAGACAAAGGTTCGCGCCAACTCCACACAGCTCATTTTTAGCGCGCAGTAGTGAAAGTAATTCTGCAAAACGGTGGTCACGTCATGGTGAAAATTGCCGAAGGATTTCATCAGCCAGGCAATTGCGGCATTACGCGCCGAGTGTTCAAACTCTGATCGCGCGACCGTCGCATCATAAGCGATATCCGAAACACCGCTTAACGCCCGTACCACTTCCAGCATCCGTTGACGCGGTGCGCTTAGACGCCCTTGCAACATATCGCAAACCACCAGCGCCCCGGCGTTAATAAAGGGATTGCGAGGGATACCCTGCTCCATTTCCAGCTGCACCAGGGAGTTAAAAGGATGGCCAGAAGGATCTTTGCCGACACGCTGCCAAATCTCCTCTTCCTGATAGTGACGCATTGCCACGACCAGGCTGAGCACCTTTGAAATCGACTGAATAGAAAAACGTTCCTGCGCATCTCCCGCCTGATAGTGCTGTCCATCAACGGTACAGATAGCAATACCCAGTTTTGAACCGTCGACAGAGGCTAATGCCGGAATATAATCAGCGACTTTACCCTGACCAATCAGCGGACGAACCTGCTGCACAATGGTCTCTAAAATTGAATTGTCCATGGCCCTGGCCACAACATGCTCCTTGCTCGCAGGTATGAAAGGCCTGCGAGTATAACAGAGCTGAATACGCAGCGTCAGGCCGGAAGGCGGAATCTGGCCACGGCCTGCATAAGCTGGCGGGATTCATGGTGTAGCTGCAAGGAAGAGTCAGATGCAGCATTCACCAGATCGCTGGTTTGCCGGGCTTCGCCGTTCAGGACATGCAGCTTTCGAGTCAACTGGTGAATATTGTTCCCTTGATTTAACGTTGCAGTCGAAATGTCGTTCAGCAACGCGCCAAGATTCTCAACCAGTTCGATAACCTGCTGCAAATTTTTATCCAGTCCGTTAACCGCGTGAAAGCCCTCTTCAATGCCCTGTAACGAGTGTTTAATCAGTGTCTGAATGTTTTGCGTAGACTGACCGCTTTTTCGCGCCAGCAGCCCAACTTCTTTTGCAACCACGGCAAACCCACGCCCTTGCTCCCCCGCATGTGCTGCCTCGATTGCCGCGTTAAGAGCCAGGATATTTGTCTGAAATGCAATATTATCGATAAGCGTTGTAATACCTCGCATTTCAGACGAACGTGTCACAATCGCCTGCATTGACGTATTTACCGTCGCCATCATTCGGTCCCCGCCTGCCGCAACATCTCGCGCCTGCACAGCGCGTTGATTCGCCAGTTCAGCAAAGCCACTGTTATCCTCAACATGCATTTCCAGCAACGAAATATGCGATGTCACGCTGCTTAACTCTTCACTTTGTTTCGCCGACTGCTGATATAGCTGTTTATTGTTCTGCGCAAGTTCGTTGATATTTCCTACCATTGCAGTGGTGGCATCGTTCACCTGCTGCACCAGCGCGCAGAGACCTTGCTGCATTGCAGCAATACGCGAACTTAATTGCGTCACTTCCCGATTAAACTGACTCACCTGCGGGGCCGGGCGAGACAGGTCACCCGCTGCTAAAATATCGATATGATCGATCAGCCGTCGCAGTGGCATAATCACCCAACGGGACATACTGCGCCAGACCAGAAAAGCAATAACCACCAGCACGAGAGGAATAAACAAAAATAGATTCTGTAAACGCTCAAGACTGGTCAACAGCTGCTGACGCCCAGCTTCCGCATGTCGCCCACTGTTCTGCTGAAAGCGCGCGTAATTAGCGTTAAAGTCCGTCTGAAAGGCCTGCACGGGTACGGCAAAAAACGCATCAATGGAACCTGACTGCATCAGCCCATCCGCCTGCTCCAGAATACCGCTATAAAAACGCTGATAGCTCTCCGTTAGATCCAGATCCGGCTGCGGTTTCATATCCCGCCAGGCATCCCATGCACTTTTTGACTGCGCCAGCGCCCGGTACGCCTCTTCCATTAACGGACGCCAACTCCCGTCCGAACCGGTGGCGGCATCCTGCATAAAATAAACTCCCGCACGGTTAAGTAAATCGCTGGCAGATAATAACGCCACCCGCGCTTCATCAACCTTCGCCTGCTGTATATGCGCGAGTTGATTACGTCCTTCATTATGCTGTGCGCCGCTGACTGAGGCCGAAAGCATTAAGGAGGACGCGACCTGCAAAACAGAGAACAGCGCAATAATGCAAAAAATGCCGGTTAACAGACCAAACTGACGGGGTATAAGACGACTGAAAATTTGCGTTATGTTCATATTACTCTTCTGTATCAAAGCGTTAGACGCGAGTGTACGGAGAGTAAATGACAGAAAAATTGCAGAAATAAGACAGGTGCCTCCAGCGGAGACACCTACACCATCAAAGGCGGTTTTTCCAGACGGTCTGCACGTTACAAAACTCATGCAAACCAAAGTGCGAAAGCTCTCGGCCAAAACCACTTTTCTTCACACCGCCAAACGCAACGCGGGCATCGCTGGCACTGTAACCATTGATGAATACGCCACCACACTCCAGGCGTGACGCCATCTTCTGCGCCAGCACTTCATCCGCAGTAAACACCGTGGCAGATAAGCCGAAATCACTGTCATTCGCCAGCGCTAAGGCATGTTCCGCATTCTTCGCCACGGTAATTGCCGCAACCGGACCAAACAGCTCCTGGCGGAACGCCGTCATCTCTGGAGTAACATCGCCCAGTACCGTCACGGCATAGTAATTACCATGACCCGCAATTTTTTCCCCGCCGAGAAGTAACCGCGCCCCTTCGGCAAGGGTGGCTTCAACCTGCTGGTGCAGCTCATCACGCAGATCAAATCGCGCCATCGGCCCCAGATCGTTTTCTTCGTTCAGCGGATCGCCCATTTTGAGTGCGCTCGCAGCGGCCACAAAGCGTGAAGTAAATTCTGCCGCTATCCCTTCTTCGATAATAAAGCGTTTGGCTGCCGCACAAACCTGCCCGGTATTCTGATAACGCCCGGCGACCGCCGCCTTAACGGCCAGATCGAGGTCTGCATCATTAAGGACAATAAACGGATCGGAGCCCCCCAGTTCAAGAACGCATTTTTTCAACGCGGCCCCCGCCTGGGCGCCAATCGCCGCACCAGCACGAACACTACCCGTCACCGTTACCGCCGTGATACGCGGGTCATTGATCATCTGACTGACCCCTGCGTTATCGGCATTCACCCACCCGTAAACCCCCGCCGGTACACCCGCATCAGCGAAAACCTGCGCAATAATTGCAGCACAGCCGGTTACGTTAGGCGCATGCTTTAACAGGTAACCATTTCCGGCCAACAGAATCGGGACGGCACCTCGCATTACCTGCCAGAGTGGGAAGTTCCACGGCATGATCGCCAGAATAGTTCCTACCGGACGATACTCAATCACCGCCTGGTTATTCTCCACCAGCGTGGGTTCCGGACTGAGCATCACCGGTCCATGCTCGGCGTACCAGTCACACAACGCAGCTGACTTAGCGACTTCAGCCCGCGCCTGCTTAATGGGTTTACCCATTTCACGTGAGATACACTGCGCCATCTCTTCCGCACGATGGCGCAGAGCTTGCCCAATATGGCGCAGCGTTTGCGCACGGTGCTCAACGGAAGTGTGTTTCCATTCGCTATAGCCATTCGCTGCAAGGTTCAGCGCATGATCAATCTCTTCCACGCTGGCCCACGGCGTCGCCGTCAGTCTTTCACCGCTGGTAGGGTCAATGGAAATCGCATGTGTTGCTGCTGTGATAGTCATTAAGTGCCTCTCTTTATCGCAGGGTATGGTTATATCATGAGCATATTTACTCTTTCTGAAAAATGAATAATATTAACCATACCATTCACGAATAGAGAAAATTATGGATCTGACGCAGCTGGAAATGTTTAATGCCGTCGCGGAGACTGGCAGTATTACGCAGGCCGCTGCGAAGGTTCATCGCGTGCCATCTAATCTCACCACCCGTATACGTCAGCTTGAAGCCGACCTGGGCGTTGATCTGTTTATTCGTGAAAACCAGCGTCTGCGGCTTTCCCCATCCGGGCACAACTTTTTGCGCTACAGCCAGCGGATCCTCGCGCTGGTTGAGGAAGCCAGGATGGTCGTCGCCGGGGATGAGCCGCAAGGACTCTTCTCTCTCGGCTCGCTTGAAAGTACGGCAGCAGTACGCATCCCCGCCACGCTGGCTGAATATAACCAGCGTTACCCCAAAATTCAGTTCGCGTTAGCGACAGGTCCTTCTGGCACAATGCTGGACGGCGTGCTCGACGGTACATTGAACGCTGCCTTTGTCGATGGCCCAATTACCCATCCAGGCCTTGAAGGAATGCCGGTCTACCGTGAAGAGATGATGATTGTCACTCCTAACGGTCATCCCCCCATTCAGCGGGCCAGCGACGTCAACGGTTGCAGTATTTACGCCTTTCGCGCCAACTGTTCCTATCGCCGCCATTTTGAAAGCTGGTTTCATGCCGATCGCGCCATGCCCGGCACCATTCACGAAATGGAGTCATATCACGGTATGCTGGCCTGCGTCATTGCCGGAGCGGGTATCGCACTGATCCCGCGTTCGATGCTGGAGAGCATGCCAGGGCATCATCAGGTAAACGCCTGGCCGCTAAGCGAGAACTGGCGCTGGCTGAATACATGGCTGGTCTGGCGCAGAGGTGCAATGACGCGGCAACTGGAAGCGTTTATTGAGGTGTTGAACCCCCAGTTATCACAGAGCCCGGAGTAACTGGCGATCCTCAAAGAACATGAATAACTGTATATCCGGGTGAAGTCATACCCCGGAATTTCATTATTATTGAAATACTTAAAAATATGAGGAATGTTCGGCAGTAAATTATAGCGCCCTACCAATGAAATGAGATCCGCATCACAAAATGATTGTATTTTCGCCAGCAAACGTTTTAAGATCGTGGCCTTACCTTTTCGCAGCTAATCCTCTTATTTGATATGACAACAGACACTGTTTCCCGCAAGGTCGCGTGGCTACGGGTAGTTACGCTTGCCATTGCCGGTTTTATTTTCAATACCACAGAGTTTGTCCCTGTCGGTTTGCTTTCCGACATCGCACAAAGCTTCAATATGCAGACCGCTCAGGTCGGGATCATGCTGACGATCTACGCCTGGGTTGTTGCCCTGATGTCGCTCCCCTTCATGTTACTTACCAGTCAGGTAGAGCGCCGAAAACTTCTGATCTGTCTGTTTGTTGTGTTTATCGCCAGCCATGTGCTCTCTTTCCTGGCATGGAATTTTACCGTGTTGGTAATTAGTCGTATTGGTATTGCCTTTGCGCACGCTATTTTCTGGTCGATCACCGCATCGCTGGCAATTCGCCTGGCTCCTGCCGGGAAACGTGCACAGGCTCTCAGCCTGATTGCCACTGGCACTGCGCTGGCGATGGTGTTGGGGCTGCCCATCGGGCGTATCGTCGGTCAGTATTTTGGCTGGCGCACAACCTTCTTCGCCATCGGTATGGGGGCGTTAGTTACCCTGCTTTGCCTGATTAAGCTCCTGCCCAAACTACCCAGTGAGCACTCCGGCTCTTTAAAAAGCCTGCCCGTGTTATTCCATCGCCCGGCATTGATGAGTCTGTATCTACTGACGGTGATTGTGGTCACCGCGCACTATACGGCCTATAGCTATATCGAACCGTTTGTGCAGACCGTCGCGGGCCTGAGCGCAAACTTTGCTACAGTCCTGTTGCTGGTTCTGGGTGGTGCGGGAATTGTCGGTAGCGTCATTTTCGGTAAGCTGGGTAATCTGCATGCGTCCGTACTGATTAGCAGTGCCATTGCCCTGTTGACGATATGCCTGGTACTGTTACTTCCCGCCGCTGACAGCGAAATGCACCTTGCCATCCTGAGTATTTTCTGGGGCGTCGCCATCATGCTGATAGGCCTGGGTATGCAGGTGAAAGTTCTGGCGCTTGCTCCGGATGCGACTGACGTCGCAATGGCGCTGTTCTCAGGAATCTTTAATATCGGTATTGGCGCTGGCGCGCTGGTAGGCAATCAGGTGAGTTTGCACTGGTCGATGTCTACGATTGGTTACGTCGGCGCAGTGCCTGCCGTTGCCGCGTTGATATGGTCGGTGATTATCTTTCGTAAATGGCCGGTATCACTGGAAGAACAGCCTCAGCATTCATAAAAAATATGCCCGGTAAATATTACCGGGCATATTGTTTTAAGCGTAGGTTTTGATAATTTCCAGCACGCCGTTAATAATAAACTGCACGCCCATACACACCAGCAGGAAGCCCATCAAACGAGAAATCGCTTCGATACCACCTTTACCGACCAGCCGCATGATCCCTCCGGAACTGCGCAAACAGCCCCACAGGATAATCCCGACAACCGCAAAAATAATCGGCGGCGCGATCATGATCACCCAGTCCGGAAATTCGGAACCATGACGCACGGTGGACGCGGAGCTGATGATCATCGCAATCGTCCCCGGACCGGCAGTGCTTGGCATAGCCAGCGGTACAAAGGCGATATTGGCCGTCGGTTCGTCTTCCAGCTCTTCAGACTTGCTTCTCGCTTCCGGAGAATCATGCGCCTTCTGCTGCGGAAACAGCATCCGGAAGCCGATAAACGCAACGATTAACCCACCCGCAATACGTAACCCGGGAATCGAAATCCCGAACGTATTCATTACCACCTGCCCGGCGTAGTACGCCACCATCATAATGGCAAATACATAGACAGATGCCATGAGTGACTGACGGTTACGCTCTGCGCTGTTCATATTGCCGGCTAGGCCAAGGAACAACGCCACGGTGGTTAACGGGTTTGCCAACGGTAACAGGACTACCAGCCCCAGTCCTATTGCTTTAAACAAGTCCATCATAATGTCATCTTTCCTGTGCGTTAATCGTCAGCGGCAAGTATACGGTGTAATCCGCGAGATAAGCCATTTTCGTGATGTAAGGATTCATTTTTCATCCGCACGTATAAACCATAATTATCAAACCGTTAAAATTCCACTCGCCAGGTATTTAGTCTGATGATTTAGCAAAACGTGGCATTTGCGGATCCATTCGTTTGACTTATATTTGCCTAAGCAATAATATCAGCCGTGACTAACTACTTGCCAGGGCAACCATTGTGAAAAACACCAGTGATCTGTTTAACGAAATCATCCCACTGGGTCGTTTGATCTATATGGTTAATCAGAAAAAAGATCGTTTGCTAAACGACTATCTGTCACCGCTGGATATCACGGCATCGCAGTTCAAGGTGCTCTGCTCCATCCGTTGCGCGGTGTGCATCACCCCTGTCGAATTGAAAAAAGTGCTGTCTGTCGACCTTGGCGCCCTGACGCGGATGCTGGACAGACTGGCCTGTAAAGGCTGGATAGAAAGGCTTCCGAATCCACATGATAAGCGTGGCGTGCTGGTGAAACTCACCGAGCATGGCGCAGCAATTTGCGAGCAGTGTCATCAATTAGTAGGGCAAGACCTGCACCAGGAACTAACAAAAAACTTAACGGCGGATGAAGTAGCCACACTTGAGCACTTGCTTAAGAGAATCCTGCCGTAAACAGAAAGAGGTATGACGATGTCCAGACGCAATACTGACACAATCACTATTCATAGCATTTTGGACTGGATCGAAAATAACCTTGAATCGCCGCTCTCACTGGAAAAAGTGTCTGAGCGTTCAGGTTACTCCAAATGGCACCTGCAACGGATGTTTAAAAAAGAAACCGGTCATTCACTGGGTCAATACATTCGCAGCCGTAAAATGACTGAAATAGCGCAAAAATTAAAAGAGAGTAACGAGCCCATTCTTTATCTGGCAGAGCGTTACGGTTTTGAGTCTCAGCAGACGCTGACCCGGACATTCAAAAACTATTTTGATGTTCCACCGCACAAATACCGTATGACGAATATGCATGGCGAATCGCGCTATTTGCTTCCACTCAATCAATGTAATTGCTAATCGCCAGTTAACGACGTAACCGAGGAAATCATGAAACTTCTGTCTTATGCAATGCTGGCCCTGCTGTTTGTTGTTTCGGGTCAGAGCATGGCGGAACAGACCGCGCAACCTGCCACACAGAACAGTCGCGACGCGATGATTATGCCCCCTGCGCACGATCAGTCCCCGTTCGATTTTAATCATATGGGTGCAGGCAGCGACAAGTCCGACGAATTAGGTGTGCCTTATTACAATCTGCGCAACCTGTAATTATATTGCCCCGCTACTGCGGGGCTTTTTTTAGCCCTTCACCGACGCAACTTTACGCAACCGAAAACCAAACACATTGATATACAGCCCAGCCATGATCAGTAGCGCACCAAGTAGCTGTAATCCGCTAAGCGTTTCGTCCAGCAGTACGGCCGCACTCGCCAGACCGACAACCGGCACCAACAGCGATAGCGGCGCTACCCGCCAGGTCTCATAGCGTCCGAGTAACGAACCCCAGATGCCATAACCCACAATGGTCGCCACGAACGCCAGATACACCAGTGACAAAATGGTTGTCATATCTATCGCCACCAGACTTTGGGTAATTTGCGCTGGACCATCGAGAAGTAATGAGGCCAGGAAGAACGGAACAATGGGGATTAGCGCGCTCCATACCACCAACGACATAACGGCCGGACGCGATGTATGCTGCATGATTTTTTTGTTAAAGATATTGCCACAGGCCCAGCTTAGCGCCGCCGCCAGCGTCAGCATAAAACCGAGCATGCCAACATGCTGACCGTTCAGACTGGCTTCAATCAGTACCAGCACACCAAATACCGCCAGCGCAATTCCTACCAGCTGTTTACCCTGCAGACGTTCGCCAAAGGCGAATGCCCCCAGAATGATGGTGAAAAACGCCTGAGCCTGTAATACCAGAGAAGCTAACCCGGCAGGCATACCAAATTTGATGGCGCTGAAGAGAAACGCGAACTGTCCAAAACTAATTGTCAGGCCGTAGCCGAGTAAAAGCGAAAGCGGAATTTTCGGGCGGGCAACAAAAAAAATCGCCGGGAACGCCACCAACAAAAAGCGTAACCCTGCCAACATCAACGGCGGCATATTGTGCAAACCCACTTTAATGACAACAAAGTTCAGTCCCCAAACCACAACGACCAGTAACGCCAATAACCCGTCTTTACGCGACATACCACCGCCCCTGCAAATATTAAATTTTTGTAAACAAGTTAAAGTAACGGAAATCGTTGTACCGTAACAGATCATTAATTCAGGTAGGCCACACAGGGCATTTTCGGACAACTTATTGGGTGTACATCACACTTTTAGCATGCTATTTGTTTCTGATATCTAAAAAAAACATAAAAACATGCATTGTCGGGCAGGAAAATGAATATCTCTCTGAGAAGGTCCACTCTCGCGTTACTTGCGTCATCTTTGTTATTAACCATTGGTCGTGGCGCCACGCTGCCATTTATGACGATTTACCTCAGTCGACAGTATCAACTGAGCGTCGACCTGATCGGTTATGCGATGACGGTTGCACTGACCATAGGCGTCGTCTTCAGCCTTGGCTTTGGTATTCTGGCCGACAAGTTCGATAAAAAACGCTATATGTTGCTGGCTATCTGCGGCTTTGCCTCCGGCTTTATTGCTATTCCGCTGGTGCATAACGTCGTGATAGTGGTTTTGCTCTTTGCCCTGATCAACTGCGCCTACTCCGTCTTCGCCACGGTGCTGAAAGCCTGGTTTGCCGATAACTTGTCTGCGACCAACAAAACGAAAATTTTCTCACTTAACTATACCGTGCTGAACATCGGCTGGACCGTTGGTCCGCCGCTGGGTACGCTGCTGGTTATGCAAAGCATTAACCTGCCGTTCTGGCTGGCTGCCGCCTGTTCTGCGCTACCTCTGGTGTTTATCCAGACGTGGGTAAAACGTTCACCGGCAACCGCAGAAGGTTTAAATGCCGCTGTTTGGTCCCCTTCAGTACTGCTGCGCGACAGAGCATTATTCTGGTTTACGCTGTCAGCATTTTTGGCATCATTCGTTGGCGGTGCCTTTGCATCCTGTATTTCGCAATACGTTATGGTGGTTGCAAACGGCGATTTTGCCGAGAAAGTGGTGGCAGTCGTCCTGCCCGTCAACGCCGCCATCGTAGTATCACTGCAATACGCACTTGGTCGCAGGCTCACCGCCACGAATATCCGCCCGTTAATGACATTGGGTACAGTCTTCTTTGTCGTTGGCCTGGTTGGTTTCGCTTTCTCCGGCAACAGTCTGTTGTTATGGGGAATTTCTGCTGCCTTTTTCACTATCGGCGAAGTCATCTACGCGCCGGGTGAATACATGCTTATCGACAACATCGCGCCAGCAGGTATGAAAGCCAGCTATTTTTCCGCCCAGTCGTTAGGCTGGCTTGGCGCAGCGGTTAACCCATTAGTCAGCGGCGTCATTTTAACCACATTGCCACCATGGTCGCTGTTTGTGGCGCTGATAGTGGCGATCATTCTTGCCTGGGCGCTAATGATAAAAGGCATGCGCGCCAAACCCTGGGGCCAGACGGCGGTCTGCTAGTTATTATGTTCGCGACAGAGCCACAGTCGCTCTGTCGCATACCTCAGATAGCAACCAGTCCCCGAACGCCCTCGGACTCCATATTTTTACCGTCGCCGCTTTGAATAATGCTGCCCCGCGACATCAACAGGTATTTGTCGGCGAGCTGCTCGGCAAAATCATAGAACTGCTCCACCAGCAAAATGGCCATATCGCCGCGATGCGCCAGTTGGGAAATCACCTGACCAATCTCTTTAATCACCGAAGGCTGGATCCCCTCGGTAGGCTCATCAAGGATCAACAATTGCGGGCGACTTGCCAGTGCTCGCCCAATCGCCAGTTGCTGCTGCTGCCCGCCGGACAAATCTCCGCCCCGCCGATGCTTCATTTCCTGTAAAACCGGAAAGAGCGCGTAAATATCATCCGGCACATGTCGGGCCTCCGGTGCTGAAAAACGGGAAAGGCCGAGCAGCAGATTCTCTTCTACCGTCAAACGCGGAAAAATATCACGCCCCTGCGGGACATACGCCACACCGGCCCTGACCCGCTGATGCGGCTTCCATTGAGTGACATTTTTCTCCTGCCAGAGCACACTTCCGCTGCGGGCCGGAATAAGCCCCATCAGACACTTAAGTAGCGTTGTTTTCCCCACGCCGTTACGCCCCAGCAGACATGTCACCTCACCGATACGCGCTTCAAAGTTCACCCCGCGTAGAATATGGCTGCCACCATAATATTGATTGAGTTCTTTCACCTGCAGCATCTGCACTCCTTAACGCCCGAGATAAACTTCAATAACCTGCTCGTTGGCCTGCACTTCACGCAGACTCCCCTGAGCCAGGACACGTCCTTGATGTAATACTGTGACGCGATCTGCGATGGTTTCGACAAATCCCATATCGTGCTCAACAACCATCAGAGAGTGCTTACCGGCAAGCTGGCGAAACAGCTCCGCCGTGTATTCCGTTTCCGCATCCGTCATCCCCGCCGCGGGTTCATCCAGTAGCAGTAAATGCGGCTCCTGTACCAGCAGCATGCCAATTTCGAGAAACTGTTTTTGCCCATGCGAAAGCAGACCAGCGCGGCGGGCCCGCTCATTACCCAGCCGCAACAGCGCCAGTACTTCATCAATACGATCCCGTTGTTCGCCTGAGAGTCGTGCCCGTAGAGAACCCCAGACAGATTTATCATTTTTCAGCGCCAGCTCCAGGTTCTCTTCCACCGTTAATGCTTCAAATACCGTGGGCTTTTGAAATTTCCGACCAATCCCCTGACGCGCAATGGCAATGGGATCCAGCGTCGTTAAGTCGGTCGACTGATCGTATATCGCACGACCACTTTGCGGCCTGGTTTTGCCGGTAATGACATCCATTAACGTCGTTTTTCCGGCGCCGTTGGGCCCGATGATGCAACGCAGTTCCCCAACCCCAATATTGAGCGTGAGATCGGTTAGCGCCTGAAATCCATCGAAGTTAACGTTAATTTTTTCCATCAGTAGCACCGGATCAGTCTGGTTGCGAAACCGATCCCCCGGCATCTGGCGAGTAAATAGCCCTTCATCTGGTTGCATTATTTGTCACCCTTGCGAAACAGACCAATTACCCCTCGGGGTAAAAACAGCGTAACGCCAATAAAGATCAGGCCAAGAAACAGCTGCCAGTATTCCGGCATAATCACCGTAAACAGGCTTTTCGCACCGTTCACCAACACGGCGCCGAATACCGGGCCGATCAGGGTTCCACGTCCGCCGAGGGCAACCCAAATCGCCGCTTCAATCGAGTTGGTCGGCGACATTTCGCTGGGGTTAATGATCCCCACCTGCGGAACATACAGCGCCCCTGCCAGGCCGCACAGTACAGCGGAAAGCGTCCACACCAGTAACTTGAAACCTTTCGGATCGTAACCACAGAACATCAGACGGTTCTCTGCATCCCGCACGGCAGTCAAAATACGACCGAACTTACTGCGGGCCAGCGCCAGTCCCAGCCATAATGCCAGCACCAGCAGCATGACCGTCGCCAGAAACAGCGCGATACGGGTTGAGGTGGCGGTTACCGGGAATCCCAGAATGGTGGTAAAGCCGGTAAAACCGTTATTTCCCCCAAAACCCGTTTCGTTGCGAAAAAACAGCAGCATTCCTGCGAACGTCAGGGCCTGGGTCATGATAGAGAAATAGACCCCTTTGATTTTTGACCGAAAGGCAAACCAACCGAATACCAGCGCCAGCAGGCCAGGAACCAGAACGACCAGCAGGAGCGCCCAGATAAAATGTTGCGTCCCCCACCAAAACCACGGCAGCTCGCTCCACGACAGGAATGACATGAAGGCCGGTAATCCTTCGCCAGAGGCCTGGCGCATCAGGTACATTCCCATCGCATACCCTCCCAGCGCAAAGAAAATACCGTGTCCCAGCGAGAGCATGCCGGCATAGCCCCACACCAGATCCAGCGCGACCGCGACAATGGCATAACAGAGAATTTTCCCGGCCAGCGTTAGCGTCCACACCGATATCGCCAGCGGATGGTCCGCAGGTAACAGCGCAAGAAACGGCAGAATAATCAACGCCAGCAATAACCCCAGCCCCAGGATGCGCGTCGCGCGTGGCGCTTTACGCGCCAGCGTTAATGTCATTGGCATCGTCATCAGTCAATAACCCTCCCTTTTAGCGCGAACAACCCCTGCGGACGTTTCTGAATAAACAGAATAATCAGCACCAGAATCATGATTTTGCCTAGAACCGCCCCCACCTGAGGCTCCAGAATTTTATTGAAGATCCCCAGTCCAAACGCCGCGGCCACGCTCCCGGCGAGTTGTCCCACACCGCCCAGCACCACAACCAGAAACGAATCGATAATGTAGCTTTGCCCCAATTCCGGTCCTACGTTGCCCAACTGCGAGAGCGCTACGCCCCCCAGCCCGGCAATGCCTGAACCAAGGCCAAAGGCCAGCATATCGACGCGTCCGGTAGGTACGCCGCAGCAGGCCGCCATACTGCGATTTTGCGTCACGGCACGTACGCGCAGCCCCAGACGCGTTTTATTCAACAACAACCAGGTAAAAAACAGCACCAGAATGGCAAATCCAAGCACCACAATTCGGTTCCACGGTAAAATCAGATTGGCATAAACCTGAATTCCCCCTGAAAGCCATGCCGGATTGGCGACTTCCAGGTTTTGCGCGCCGAAGGACATACGCACCAACTGGATGAGCATCAGGCTGATCCCCCAGGTCGCCAGCAGCGTTTCGAGAGGACGCCCGTATAAATGGCGGATCACCCCGCGCTCAAGCAGCATTCCCACCGCTGCGGTAAGTAAAAAGGCAACCGGCAGCGCAATAACCGGATACCAGGCTAGCCATTGCGGGAAAAACTGGCTCATCAACTGTTGTACCATCCAGGTACAGTAAGCCCCGAGCATTAACATCTCGCCATGCGCCATATTAATGACGCCGAGTAATCCATAGGTTATAGCCAGACCCAATGCCGCCAGCAGCAAAATTGAGCCCAGCGATAGCCCCATAAAGGCCTGTCCAAGAAGGTCCCCAACCTTCATACGATGTGCGATGGAATTCAGGCTTTCGCCAGCGGCAGCACGCACGCGGGTATCGGGTTCATGTTCAGCCCGGGTGAATGGTTGCAGGCGCGCCTGAGTTTCAGGATCATTTGACGCCCCTAATAGTTCGATTGCCTGACGTCTGACCTCCGGCGAGGAACTGTTCAGCTGCAGATTTGCCAGTGCAATAGCCAGCGCGGATTTCACATCACCATTTGACTCCTGAGCCAGTCGTTGCTGTAAAAACGGCAGCATACCCGGCTGTGCCTCACGCTGTAATGTACGAGCTGCCTCTAACCTTAATGTGACACTGTCACTTAAAAGCTGATGAACGGCCTGCGTTCCTGCCACCAGATTACGCAGGCGGTTAGTCAGGCGAATTTTTTTTAGCTCGCCGTTTGGGGTTGTCGCTGTTCCTAACGGCTGTGCGTGCGAGCCGTTCATGATGAAGGTATTTTTCGCGTTATCAGTCAGCAGATGCTCCTCGCGCAACGCGTTGAGCATCGGCAAACGCTGAATGTCGGGATTGATCGACCACTGTTCGAGCAAGGCGGCCTGCTGAGTTCGATTTGCGGCTGTAAAGGTATCGGCATCTGATGCCTGCGCTATCCACGGCAAAAACCACGTCAGCAACAACACACCACGAATAAAGCGCATAGCTTTCATGAGCGTTCTCCAAAGCGTTACCCTCCCGCAGGAGGGCACACGATCAGTTGCTGGCGGTTTTCACAGGCTGTTCAGATTTTTTATCATTACCAGCGATGTACGGGCTCCACGGCTGGGCGCGGACTGGCTCATCGGTTTGCCACACCACGTTAAACTGGCCATTGCCCTCAATCTCGCCAATCATGACGGGTTTATGCAGGTGATGGTTGGTCGCATCCATGGTCAGGGTAAAGCCTGATGGCGCAGCGAAGGATTGCCCCGCCATTGCAGCGCGAACTTTATCCACATCGGTCGTTCCGGCTTTTTCTACCGCCTGCGCCCACATATGGAGGCCAACATACGTAGCTTCCATGGGGTCGTTTGTCACCACCGATTCAGCATTTGGTAATTTGTGCGCTTTGGCATACGCCCGGTAATCCGCGACAAACTTCTTGTTGGCAGCGTTATCGACGGACTCAAAGTAGTTCCAGGCTGCAAGGTTGCCCACCAGCGGTTTGGTATCAATACCGCGTAACTCCTCCTCACCCACGGAGAATGCCACCACAGGAACATCGGTAGCTTTCAGGCCCTGGTTGGCCAACTCTTTATAGAATGGAACGTTAGAATCGCCGTTGATGGTTGATACCACCGCCGTTTTTCCCCCTGCAGCGAATTTTTTAATACTGGCGACAATGGTCTGGTAATCGCTGTGTCCGAAAGGGGTGTACACCTCTTCGATGTCTTTATCGGCAACTCCTTTTGAGTGCAAAAAGGCGCGTAGAATTTTGTTGGTCGTGCGTGGATAAACATAATCCGTGCCCAGCAGGAAGAAGCGTTTCGCGCTGCCGCCGTCCTCACTCATCAGATACTCAACCGCAGGGATCGCCTGCTGGTTGGGGGCTGCGCCGGTATAGAAGACGTTAGGCGACATCTCCTCACCTTCATATTGCACTGGGTAAAACAGCAGACCGTTCAATTCTTCAAATACTGGTAGAACCGATTTACGCGAAACCGATGTCCAGCAGCCAAAAACTGCCGCTACCTTATCCTGACTCAGCAACTGCCTTGCTTTTTCAGCAAATAAGGGCCAGTTCGAGGCCGGGTCAACCACCACCGGTTCCAGCTTTTTACCCAACACCCCGCCCTGAGCATTAATTTCATCAATGGTCATCAACGCCACATCTTTTAGCGGCGTTTCGGATATGGCCATCGTGCCGGATAAAGAATGCATGATGCCAACCTTGATGGTGTCAGCTGCCTGAACGCTAAAACTCACGCCCATTGCTACAACAGAGGCAGAAAGTGCAAAAGCTTTTAAAAATGTACGACGCTGCATAGTTTCACTCCTGAAATTAAACTTGCTGAAAGCTCCGGTGCAGCCGGGCAGACAAAACGGTGCAAATTAAAGGTGTTCAGAAGTGATAAGGCAAAAAAGATGCCAGATATTAAAACATCATATAAAATCAACAGATTAGCATCTCGCGCACAAAAATCAGTATTACATTTTCCCGCCAAACGGGTTAATCAAACAAAAATTGAACCACCATGAGACAACCCTGCATTATAAACGTGCAACAATCTGTGTCAGCAGCACATTGTCATAACAGCGTCTCAGGGTTTAAAAACAGGGTTATTTGTGCGCAGATAAATGTGTCTCGTCACTATTATTTATTTTATTCGACGTGATCATGTCAAAAATTTACTTTTCAGCCGAAATAATCACACAGTTCAGTCTTTGTTTAAGATTGAATTGCTACTATAGTCATAAGCGAGGTGAACTTAAGGTAAGAGAGGAAACTCACAGATAAAGGAGCATTTACTATGCTGGGTAATATGAATATTTTTATGGCTGTTCTGGGAATTATTTTGTTTTCAGGCTTCCTGGCCGCGTATTTTAGCCACAGATGGGATGATTAATGAACGGAGATAGTCCTGAACCGACCCGGCCCCTTGTTGCGTAACTGCACAAGGGGCCATTTTTTTACCTGCATTGCCCTTCCGACACCTTTTCCCTGATTAGCAGATAAAAAAAACCGCCGGTTAAACCAGCGGTAAATGCTTGCATGGATAGATTTGTGTTTTGCTTTTATACGCTATCAGGCAATTCCCTGCGAAGATAACGGATAGTCAGCTAACCTATCATCGACAACCCCAATGAAAGTTAAACGAAACGCAACTACCTCAAACCGTTTTTCGAAAACTCACTCACTTATGGGATGCGAGGTCCCGTCATTGGTGTCCACCAACGCGATCCGCTCATTTTCATCCATAAACATGCAGCGATTCCTGCCGGTCTGTTTCCCCTGATACATCGCCCTGTCAGCCCGACCAAGCGCGGTATCCAGCGTTTCACCCGGTTGGACTCGGGTTATGCCTGCCGTCACCGTGATACCGATCTCTCCATCTGCGTAGGGAATTTTTTTCTGCCCAATCAGACGACAAAGTCGTAAACCCGCCTGGCATGCCTGCTCATCCGTTTTTGTTCTGATGATGATAATGAACTCTTCTCCACCGTAGCGGTACGCCACCTCATCATATCGCGTCCATGACAATAAATTTGATGCCAGAACCCGTAATACCAAGTCACCAACCAAATGGCCATAGGTATCGTTAACGTATTTAAAACGATCGATATCTAACAACAATATATAGAGATTAAGCGGTTCGGCATCGAGTAGTTGTTGGTCAAATGACTCATCAAGCATTCTTCTCCCGGGTAAACCCGTTAATACATCGATATTACTGCGGATATTCAATAAATATATCTTGTAGTCCATTACAGCAGACGTAAATGCCAATAGCGCGTCCTGGAAGCTATCGAAATGCCATGGATGGCTACGATTCTCCACTATTGCCAATAGCAACTCCTTTCCTATTACATGCATTTTTTCATGAGCAGAATAAATCTTGCTCACATAACTACTACCATCCTCATTGTTCAGCGATTGATCATTTATCCATTTCCCAAATCGACAAACAGAATGAGCGTTGTCACCCGTAATATCGGGATGAGTAACATCTGAGGACACTGCGCAGCGGAACATTTTTACCAGCCATTTGTAGTGGGCATCAATTGAGTTGTTCAACTCATTTATGATTGCATCTATTTCCGCTGTGTTTTTCATCATCACGGTTTCCTTCCCTGAATGAACACTTAGAACCGGGATTTTAACCATAAAAAAGAAAATTTATGTAAATTTAGTTATAGAAATCAATGGCGTTATAGCACTTGCCATTTATCGTAATAATTGATTTAATCCCCAATCAAAACAATAACAGACAGAAACTAATGAATAAAATAACTGATGATGGCGCTAAAATTTACACACCAATGACGCTAAAACTTTATGACTGGTGGGTGCTAGGAGTATCGAATCAATATGCCTGGAAGTGTCCGACCAGGGAACACCTTCTTCCCCATTTTCTCCAGCATTTGAGTAAATCACATCTGGATATTGGCGTTGGAACAGGATTTTATCCCTATCACGCACCTAACGGCTGTGTAATATCGCTAATGGATTTGAATGAAGCCAGCCTGGACGCTGCAGCATCAAGAATCGGGGAAGCGAAAATTCAGCGCAAAATTAAGCATGATGTGTTCGAATCTTACCCTACGGATTTGCACAATGAGTTTGATTCCATTTCCATGTTTTATCTCCTGCACTGCTTGCCTGGCAATATATCAGCAAAAGCCTGTGTGATAGAGAATGCCGCACGGGCTTTAACAGACACGGGTACGCTGTATGGCGCAACCATTCTTGGCGATGGTGTTATACACAACACTTTCGGAAAAAAACTCATGAGCATCTACAATAAGAAAGGTATTTTCTCAAACTCAGATGATTCTGAAGAGGGACTGAAACAGATTCTGTCAGCACATTTCGAACATGTTAATACGCAAGTAACCGGTACTGTAGCAATATTTTCAGCATCAGGTAAAAAATAGTATCCTGACATTATTAACTGACTGCCTGGACCAATACCATTAGGGAAAGGCAATAAAAAAAGTCAGATATTTAAACCCGCAAAAACCGGGCATCAAACCCGGTTCTTCTCACTATCTGAACAAACCTTACGCGCTCAAACCACGATGTTCCAGCATCGACTCAATTCGTAGTTCTCGTCCACTCCACTGGCGATAGAGTTCAGCTAAATCAGTGCTATTTCCGCGGGACAAAATCGCTTCGCGGAATTTCTGCCCGTTTTCACGGGTTAATCCGCCCTGCTCTACAAACCATTGATAACCGTCATCGGCCAGCATTTGCGTCCACAGATAGGCGTAATAACCCGCGGCATAACCGCCGCCGAAGATATGGGCAAAATAACTGCTGCGATAACGTGGTGGCACGGCCTTGAGATCCAAACCTTCTGCTGCCAGCGCCTGCTGTTCAAATTGATCGACCGAAAGAGATAACGCGCTATTTTCCAGACCGTGCCAGCGCATATCCAGCAATGCAGCACTGAGCAGTTCGGTCATGTCGTAACCTTTGTTAAACAGGCTGGCCTGCTGCATTTTATCTCGCAACGCCTGCGGCATTTGCTCCCCGGTAACAACATGACGAGCAAAACGAGCGAAGACCTGCGGATGACTCGCCCAGTGTTCGTTAATCTGCGAAGGAAATTCAACAAAATCACGCGGAGTGTTGGTCCCTGAAAGCGTGGCGTAACGCTGAGTGGCGAACAGACCGTGCAACGTGTGCCCAAACTCATGAAATAACGTAATAACATCATCCCACAATAACAATGCAGGCTGACCTTTTGCCGGTTTTTGATAATTACACACGTTGTAAATAACCGGTCGGGTTTCATTGAGTTGCGATTGCTCAACAAAATTGCCCATCCAGGCACCACCGCTTTTCGATTCCCGGGCAAAGAAATCGCCGTAAAATAACGCCAGACCTACACCATCGTGATCAAATATTTCCCATACCCTAACATCCGGGTGATAAACAGGAATGTCGAACCGTTCTATAAATTTTATGCCAAAGAGTTGATTGGCCGTCCAGAAAACGCCTTCGTTCAGCACCGTATCAAGGGCAAAGTAAGGTTTGAGCTGCGCCTCATCCAGAGCATATTTCTCACGACGAACCTGCTCAGCATAAAATGCCCAGTCCCAGGCCTCGACGTTAAATTGCCCCTGTTCGTGATTGATAACATTGTGGATTTCGGCCTGTTCATCTAATGCCCGAGCTCGCGCAGCAGGAACAATCGCGCGCATGAAAGTCAGTGCAGCTTCCGGTGTTTTTGCCATCTGGTCGGCAATTTTCCATGCAGCGTAATTGGCAAAACCGAGTAGTTTCGCCTGCTGCATCCGGATCTCGACCAGTCGCTGAATAATAGCCCGAGTATCGTTAGCGTCATTGTTTTCTGCTCTCGTCCATGCGCGGGTGAACAGACTTTCACGGGTATGGCGATCGCGTAACGCCGCAAGCGCTGGTTGCTGAGTCGTGTTCAATAACGGGATAACCCAACGCGCGTCGAGCCCTTTCTCCCTTGCAGCTTCAGCGGCAACGGCAATTTCCTCAGCGCTGAGTCCCTCCAGATAACGTGCATCATCCACGACCAGAGCACCGGACTTGTTCGCTGCCAGCAGCCGTTGGTTAAACTGGCTGGTCAGCGTGGCGGACTCTGTATTGAGCGCTTTAAGGTTCGCTTTATCAGTCTCATTCAGACATGCGCCGGCCAGTACAAAACGCTGGTGGATGACCTCCAGCAAGCGTAATGATTCGCTTTCCAGCCTCAGAGAACCTCTCCGTTGCCAGACAGCGTCAACGCGCGAGAAGAGTGATTCATTGAGATAGATATCATTGGCAAGGCTCGCCAGTTCCGCGGAAAACTCTTCGTCAAGGTGCTGTAGTTCATCGTTGGTGTGCGCCGCCGTCATCGCGAAGAAAACGCTGGTTACGCGTGTCAACAAAGCGCCGCTTTGTTCAAGCGCCAGCAACGTATTGGCAAAATCAGGGGCTAGCGGGTTTTGCACAATCGCCTCGATCTCTGCACGTTTTTGCCGCACGCCTTCATCGAACGCTGGGCGATAGTGCTGCACCTCTATCTGATCAAACTGCGGGGCCTTATACGGCAACGTGCTGTGACGTAAAAAAGGATTCGTTAACGACATTTTTCACTCCTGAAAACGATTTGTTTACCAGAGTAGACTTCCCAGGAATCAACCGCAATCGCGTTACGCAGGAATAGCTCTGAACGGAAATGACGTGCTATGGTAGTACTACATAAAAAGCGTTGAGGAACAGTGAGATGATCGTTTTAGTAACCGGAGCAACCGCAGGTTTTGGTGAGTGCATTACGCGTCGTTTTATTGAGAATGGGCATAAAGTTATTGCCACCGGACGCCGCCAGGAGCGCCTGCAGGAACTGAAAGAGGAATTGGGTGACCGCCTCTATACCGCGCAACTGGACGTACGTAATCGTGCATCAATTGAAGAGATGCTGGACGCCCTCCCTGCTGAATGGCGCAATATTGATGTTCTGGTCAACAACGCAGGTCTGGCGCTGGGCCTTGAGCCTGCCCATAAGGCCAGCGTTGAAGACTGGGAAAATATGATCGACACCAACAACAAGGGGCTGGTTTATATGACCCGTGCCGTTCTGCCAGGCATGGTTGAACGCAACCGCGGTCATATTATCAATATCGGTTCTACAGCGGGCAGTTGGCCATACGCTGGCGGTAACGTCTACGGTGCGACCAAAGCATTTGTTCGCCAGTTTAGCCTGAATTTACGTACTGATTTACACGGCACTGCCATTCGCGTTACCGACATCGAACCGGGTCTGGTTGGCGGTACGGAATTCTCTAATGTCCGTTTCAAAGGTGATGATGCCAAAGCTGAAAAAGCCTACGAAAATACCACGGCGCTGACCCCGCAAGATGTCACAGAAGCGGTATGGTGGGTGGCTTCTTTACCGGCTCATGTCAATATCAACACCCTTGAAATGATGCCTGTCACACAGTCTTTTGCCGGGCTGAGTATTCATCGGAGCTAATTTATCTGCCCGGCCTTGCGCCGGGTATAGATAGCCTGAAAGAAGTGATAAAATATCCGGGTTAACTCTCTAAAAAGTAAGAATGAATGACCGTAGAAACGCAGCTCAACCCTACACAGCCAGTAAATCAACAGATTTACCGTATTCTTCGCCGTGATATCGTGCATTGTCTGATAGCACCCGGTACACCGCTGTCTGAGAAAGAGGTTTCCGTACGCTTTAATGTGTCACGCCAGCCGGTACGAGAAGCATTCATCAAACTGGCAGAAAACGGTCTGATTCAGATCCGCCCACAGCGTGGCAGCTATGTGAACAAGATTTCGCTGTCGCAGGTGCAAAATGGTTGTTTTGTCCGCCAGGCGATTGAATGTGCCGTGGTACGCCGCGCCGCATCGCTGATCAACGACCAACAGTGCTATCAGCTTGAACAAAATTTGCATCAGCAGCGCATAGCAATTGACCGAAAACAGATCAATGATTTCTTCCAGCTTGATGATGAGTTTCATCAGAAACTGGCTTTAATCGCCGAGTGCCAACTCGCCTGGGATACCGTTGAGAATATAAAGGCTACAATTGACCGCGTTCGTTATATGAGCCTGGATCATATTTCCCCGCCTGAAATGCTGTTACGCCAGCATCACGATATCTTTGCCGCCCTTGAGAAACATGATGGCGATGCGGTCGAGCGCGCAATGATGCTCCATCTCCAGGAAATTGGTGAGTCCGTTCAGCTTATTCGTCAGGAAAATAGCGACTGGTTCAGCGAAGATTAATACTACGCTCGCCTCACACCGGGGTGAGTTTCTCCTGCGTTTTCCCCTCTCCTGCATAACTGCATAAAAAAAGCTGTGATTTTGATCGAAAACAAAAAAAATCCTTAACGAGAAGCGTATTTATATTGCGCCCGTTACGTGGGACTAAAAGCCCACGGGCTTTGACGGTAAGTTGGAAAGGAGAAAACACCATGAAAACATACGATCGTAACCGTAACGCAATCACCACTGGCAGCCGCGTCATGATCAGCGACACCGGGCTCACAGGCCGCATTACAGCGATAGATACCGATGGCCTGACCGCTGAGCAGATTCGCCGCGGAAAAACAGTGGAAATCGAAGGGTGTGAAGGCAAATATGCCCCCCTCGAGCTGATTCGTTTAGGCATGAACTAATTGGTGTGAATGCCAGAAAACACAGCGCCATCTGGCCCGTTGAAAGCCAGATGGCGACATAAAACATAATCTTCGTTATTTCAGTTTTGCTGCATACTTCGCAACCGTCGCTTTCGCCCCTTCAGCCAGTAAAGCAAGATATGCTTGTGTAACCTGGTTTTTGAACAATTCAACCTGCGGCAGTTCACGACCAAAGATAGCATCGATCGCCAGCAGCGCCTGAACGCGCTCTTCGCCCTCGTTACTGCTACGCACCGCATTCTGGATCACGGGCAACAGCGGATCGCTAATTTCAATCGCCTGGCCCTGCTCATCCACACCGCCGACGTAGCGCATCCAGCCCGCCACGCCCAGCGCCAGTAAATCAAAGTGACTGCCGTTAACAATGTGCCAACGAACGGAATCAAGCATACGCTGCGGCAATTTTTGGCTTCCGTCCATAGCAATCTGCCAGGTACGATGACGCAGTGCCGGGTTGCTGTAACGCTCAATTAACAGATCGGCATAACGCTGTAGATCTACACCTTTTACTTTCAGCGTGGGTGCTTGTTCCTGCAACATCAGCGCACGAGCTGCAAGACGATAGCTTTCATCGTCCATACAATCATTAATGTGTTGATAACCGGCCAGATAACCAAGATAAGCCAGGAAAGAGTGGCTGCCGTTGAGCATACGCAGTTTCATCTCTTCAAACGGAATGACATCTGCCACCAGCTCCGCTCCTGCCTTCTCCCATTCAGGGCGACCGGAAACAAAGTTATCTTCGATAACCCACTGACGGAAAGGCTCACATGCCACACCTGCCGGGTCGCGTACGCCAGTGATGTGTTCAATTTTGTCCAGAGTCTCTGGGGTAACTGCCGGGACAATTCGGTCAACCATAGTCGACGGGAACGTCACATGTTGTTCGATCCACGCAGCCAGTTCTTCATCCACCGCTCTGGCATACGCGGTGACAACATTACGCATTACATGACCGTTTTCAGGCATGTTGTCGCAGGACATCACAGTAAAGGCGGCTAAACCTGCCGCTTTGCGGCGTGCCAAAGCCTCAACCACTACGCCTGGCGCAGTTTTTGGCTGTTTTGGGTTTTGCAGATCGGCGGCAATCATTGGATTGTCTAACATCAGTTCACCGGTCGCCGGGGAATGGCAGTATCCTTTCTCCGTTATGGTCAGGGAAACGATCGCGACTTGTGGTTCACACATCGCTGCCAGTACGCTTTCCAGACCATCAACCTGTGCATGCAATGCATTTTTCACCACGCCCACGACTCTCGCAGTCCAGGCATCAGCAGACATCTCTGCAACGGTATACAGATTATCTTGCTGTTTCAGATCGAAAATCTGCTGCTCGCCGCCAATCAGATTCACTTCGCAGTAGCCCCAGTCACTGCCGTGGTCTGCAGCCAAAATGTCAGCGTAAACCCCCTGATGTGCGCGGTGAAACGCGCCAAACCCCAGATGAACAATACGCGGAACCAGTTTTGTACGATCGTAGTCAGGAAGTGCAGCCTTTGCCGCTAAGAGCTTGTTTTGCATGGTATGGCCTACTTATAAATGAAATCAGGACTGTTCCAGAGTAACGCCTGTATGGTTGTATGTTTTGATTTGCATTAAGCTTTTTATGATTGGTATGACATCATATAAAGCTGTGTAATAGCATGGACAGCGTACGAGACATCCGTCCATGCTAGTGTCTGGTATCAGTTTGTCTGAGTCACCGAGCAACGAACCTTCTCGGCTTTATTCACCTCGGCAGCATCCTCAAGCACGCTCAGGTCGCGATCTTTCACTTCTGGCATCAGCAACGCGGAAATCAGACCGATCAGTGAGTAGGCGATGACCATCACCAGAATTGGCCACCAGGAATTGGTCATGTTGCAGAAAATACCCGCCAGAACCGGACCAAAACCAACGGCAACTAACCCGCCCGCCTCTTTTGAAATTGCCATTCGCGTAAACCGGTTACGGGCACCGAACATTTCCGCCATAGTAATATTTTCGAGAGCAAATAATCCCAATACGGCAAAGTTATGAATAACAATCAGTGCCGTCATAATGACACCCGGGCTATACGTTTTATCCACTACAATTGACAACATCGGGTAAGCCAAAATAATTGCCGAGATATTCAGGATAATATAAGGCAAACGACGACCAAATTTATCAGACAACCAACCAAGCAATGGTATTGTAATAAAGCCCAGTACCGAACTGATCATTAAGGCATCAGTGGGGATAGATTTATCAAATAACAGGGTTTGCACTAAATAACCGGCAAGGAAGGTTTGGATTAACCCTGAGTTACCCGCCTGTCCAAAACGTAAGCCGGTTGCCAGCCAGAAAGATTTACTGGTAAACATCGCCGCCAGCGTGTTTTCTGACGAATTATTTAATGCCGGAGCGTTTTCTTCATCATTCACTTTCTCAAATACCGGGCTTTCTTTGAGATTCATACGTAACCAGATGGCAAAGATCATCACCACGACACTCGCCAGGAACGGAATACGCCAACCCCAGGCTAATAACTCCTCACGGTCGAGAGCAAAGAACATCACTGCCCAGATGGCCGTTGCGCTAAGGGTTCCACAGTTGGTTCCCATGGCAACAAGTGAAGAAATAATGCCACGTTTACCTTTTGGCGCGTACTCAGCAAGCATCGTGCCTGCGCCGGAGATTTCAGCCCCTGCACCAAGCCCTTGCACGATACGCAGCGTCACCAGCAGAACAGGCGCAAAGATACCAATTTGTGCATATGTTGGCAGCACGCCAATTAAGGTCGTACAAATTCCCATCATGGTGATGGTAATAAACAGCACTTTTTTACGCCCAATGCTGTCACCCATTTTGCCAAATATAAATGCGCCAACGATACGAGCAATATATCCCGCACCGTATGTACCCATCGCTAAAATAAGCGCCATGGCGGCAGACTGTTCCGGGAAAAATATTTCATGGAATACCAGTGCGGCACCCAGAGAATATAACTGAAAATCCATAATTCACAGGTGTTTTTTCCCATCCTGTGGTTTCCTTGGCGTTTTCTAGGTTTTTTCAGATAGTTGCATTTTTTAAAAAGCATCCTAAGTTCGATCTCAGTGTCTATCTGGGGCCTATTTCTGTCCCATATATGCCCCAAAAAAACTCCCCAACAGATAAGTAGTTTTTTCATGGATTTATGCGTAAAATCAAGAACGGCTGGAAATTATTCAATACTCACACTATCGAAAAATTTACCAGCCAACCGCAGCACGTTCTTGCATAAGGCGTGTCTGCGTTTTTTCAACTATTCAGATACATCACTCCCATCACAGTCATTCCTCCGCATCAAAGGCATATAGGCTATATCACCTTGATATTTTTCTTTTTCAGATAAAAACTGTTATCTATGTATACTTTTAAACCCAATCCGTGTAGAGTCTCTGCATAAGATAGTTTGCAGTTGCTGCTTCAGCTTGCGCCATAAACCGCCTGATTTTTGCTGCCACCTGCTAGCATTCCTGTATACCTGAAACGACAATGTTTATCTACGAACTTTAAAAACACCCAAGATAAAAATTGTCAACTATATCATATATAACACATTACTAATTCGAGGCTATATGAACAGCATACTGATAATCACTTCTCTCCTTATCATATTCAGCATTTTTAGTCATGCCCTAATAAAATTAGGGATTGGCATATCCAATAACCCAGACAAAACCGATGTATAAGTCAACATATCCTGAATCAGACATACAATATCGCAATGAAAATCAATAATATTTTAAGGAATATCTTCATGAAATCAAAAGACACCCTAAAGTGGTTCCCTGCGCAGCTTCCTGAAGTAAGAATTATCCTAGGGGATGCTGTAGTGGAAGTAGCAAAACAGGGAAGACCTATTAATACCAGAACATTGCTTGATTACATTGAAGGAAACATAAAGAAAAAATCATGGCTGGATAACAAAGAATTATTACAAACAGCGATATCAGTTCTTAAAGACAACCAAAATTTAAATGGTAAAATGTAATATAATAAACTTACTTTTTTATCATTTTTCCACTTTAACAACATTTTTCTCCACTTTTCCACGTCCAAACAACTTGAAATCTGGTTAAAATAACACGCAACACTATTCTTCTTCCTTGAGTCCGCCCGGAACTCGAAAAACAAACCGAGTTAAAGCCATTTTTCACAAAATCGATTTTGGGTCTCACCAAAAATTACGGGGTTGCATACGCATTCGTTTATTTTCGAACGTGTACATACAAATATGCACAAAAATAATCATAATTATTTTCTGAGATGCATTATGATATGAACACCAATTTCGAATAGAGTCTCACTATGTCTCGAATTTTTGCTTACTGTCGGATATCAACGCTGGATCAGACCACCGAAAATCAACGCCGGGAAATCGAAAGTGCAGGTTTTAAAATCAAACCTCAGCAAATAATCGAAGAACACATTAGCGGCTCAGCAGCAACCAGTGAGCGTCCTGGTTTTAACCGGTTGCTTGCTCGCCTGAAATGTGGTGATCAATTGATTGTGACAAAACTGGATCGCCTTGGTTGTAATACAATGGATATCAGGAAAACAGTGGAACAACTGACCGAAACAGGTATCAGAGTGCATTGCTTAGCATTGGGTGGCATTGACCTGACCAGTCCAACAGGAAAAATGATGATGCAAGTAATTTCAGCAGTCGCTGAATTTGAACGAGACCTTTTACTTGAACGCACTCATTCCGGGATAGTAAGAGCCCGCAGCGCAGGGAAACGTTTTGGTCGACCACCTGTGTTAAATGAAGAACAGAAACAGGTGGTATTCGAACGAATTAAGTCAGGTGTAAGTATAAGTGCCATTGCCCGGGAATTCAAAACCTCGCGGCAAACCATTTTAAGAGCCAAAGCAAAACTTCAGACACCTGACATATAAAAAATAATCTCGGTGTGAGATGCTTTACGTGTTCCAAGCCCCCTTCCTTGCCGTAAATGGAAAGATACATCTAATTATAGAATTTATATGTTTTACCTTACGGCAGTGCTGGCCATTCAATATCCTGTGCAGTTGACGTATCAACACGGTTCAGCAATACCCGATACTTTTTCCATGCTTCCAGCAACGAGATTTCTTCCTCCGTTGCAATTTCCAGATCTGCAGCATCCTGAAGCGGCGCAATATGCTCACTGGCTACCTGCATCAGGTTGTTTTTTGTTTCTTCCGCCTCCCGGATCCGGAACAGTTTTTCTGCTTCCGTATCCTTCACCCAGGCTGTGCCGTTCCACTTCTGAAACTCCCCTTCCGGCGATAACCAGGTAACATTTTCCGGTAACGGACCGAGTTCAGAAATAAATAACGCGTCGCCGGAAGCCACGTCATAGACGGTTTTTCCCCGATGATCTTCAACGAGATGCCACGATGCCTCATCACTGTTGAAAACAGCCACGAAGCATGCCGGAATATCTGGCGGTGCAATATCGGTACTGTTTGCTGGCAGACCTGTATGAGGCGGAATATATGCGTCACCTTCACCAATAAATTCATTAGTTCCGGCCAGCAGATTATAAATTTTTATGGTCTGTGGTTGTTCACTCATTCTGAATGCCATTATGCAAGCCTCACAATATAGTTAAATGCGATGTTTTTGACGGTGTTTTCCGCGTTACCAGCAGCGTTAACGGTGATGGTGTGTCCATGTGAACCAATCGCAACGGAGTGCGTATGAGCACCAATACCGACAGTATGTGCATGTGCGCCTGCGCTTGCAGCAGTGCCGGACAGCGAGTGGGTATGCGCCCCGGTGTTATTCGTGGATTTGGTTCTGTAATCAAACGACGATGTGTTTTTCGTCCCCAAATCCGTACTGGATGCTCTGGCTCTGTGGGTGTGCGATTTAATGCCGTCCTGTTCCTGAGACAATACGGCACGACCACTGGCGGGTTTGCCCTTAATCGTCCAGCCACGCATATCAGGGATCACGGCTGACGGATAAGCGGCTGCAAGTTTCGGGTATGCAGATTTGTCAAAAGTCTGCCCCTGCATCAGGGCATAGCCAGACGGAACGGTATCTGATAGCCACGTGATTGGTGCGCCAGGCGGATAAAACTGCCCTGATGGCGTATAGAGTGAATAAACTGTACCGTCCGTTAACCCTTTCGGCTTATTAGCAGAATATGCTGGTGATGTATGAATCGTCACGCTGGCATTACTGGTATAATCCCATTGAATATTTACACTAGTCGCATAATTTCCGATTGCAACGTAAATATCGTAAGTATCACCAGATGTATTGACCCAGGCAAAATTTGTAAACCCTGTCGATGTGCGCTGCCATAAAGCACCAGTAATCCCCTTCGGATTACCATTACCTGCACGCAAAACAAGTTCAGATATACCTGCCTGTTGAGGTGACCCCACGTTAAATCCCGCGCCACCAATCAACGTAATTGAAACAACAGAACTCTCCTGTGGCATGGTTACCGTTGCTAATTTGAACCAACCAGCACCACCGCTGAATGACATTGTTGTTGAGTTAAGCGTACCAATATCTTTCGGCGTCAGTGTTATATCCGCTGAAAGCGCCTTACCATTCACCTTACGGGCAGAAGGTACCCGACCATTCGCATTATCATTAGCTGCTTTCACTGCTTTCGGTGTCGCGGCAAGCTTTTCAGATGCGCTGTTGGTTGCACTACTGAGCTGGACAATTCCTTTTTGTGCTGTCGTAGCGTCCTGAGCAGTATATTTCCCTTTAGCAAGGTCATAGGCTGCCTTTACCGACTTTGGCGTTGCCGCCAGCATTTCAGATGTGCTGTTGGTCGCGTTGCTAAGCTGAACTATCCCTTTCTGTGCTGTCGTTGCATCCTGTGCGGTGTATTTCCCGTTAGCCAGCTCATACGCGGCCTTAACGGCTTTTGGCGTTGCCGCCTGTGACTCGGAAGTGCTGTTGGTCGCACTGCTGAGCTGTACTATCCCCTTTTTCGTCGTGCTCGCATCCTCAAGCGCCACGGCGTATGCAATATCCTCTGCCCGTTTTGCCGCTGTCTCGGCGCGCGTTGCCGCGGATTCCGCCGTACTTTTGCTCTGTGCTGCCGCCGTCGCACTGCCAGCTGCCTCTGTCGCCTTCGTGGATGCTGTCGTGGCGCTGCCCTTCGCTGCGGACGCTTGTCTGGTCGCCTCATCTTTTGAAGCAGACGCAGATGATGCCGATGACGCCGCCGAACTGGCGGACGATGCGGCAGCCGTTTTTGAGGATTCTGCGCTGGTTTCCGACGCTTTCGCGTTCGTCTCGGATGTCTTCGCTGCGGAAGCAGACCTCGCTGCTGCGCTGGCCTGTACAGCGGCTTCGCCAGCCTTCGTTGTGGCTGTTGAAGCGGACGATGCAGCACTTTCTGCCGATTTTCCGGCGGCGGTGGCACTGGCTGAGGCCTGCCCGGCATTTGTTGACGCGGCGCTGGCAGATGAGGCAGCCGCTGTTTTTGAGTCTGCTGCTGCGGAGGCACTCTGTGCTGCTGCCGTCTCAGAAGACTTAGCGTTCGTCTCGGACGTTTTTGCCGCCTTCGCGGAATTTCCTGCCGCTGTTGCCGAGGAGGCTGCACTACTGGCGCTCGAGGCTGCGCTCGTTTCTGATGATTTCGCTGCCTCTTTTGAGGCCGCCGCATCCCGGGCTGAGGTGGCAGCTTCTGACGCCTTCGTGGTCGCGGCGGATGCAGAAGTGGCTGCTGATTGTTGTGACGCTGCCGCATTCGTTTCTGACGTTTTCGCCGCAGCGGCACTGGTAGCTGCCGCGCTTTTTGAGGACTCTGCAGCAGCAGCACTTTTCGATGCTTCACTGGCCTTTGTTGATGCCGTTCCTGCGCTGGAAGATGCTGACTGAGCAGATGATGCAGCCTGTCCGGCTGACGTGCTGGCGGCACGAGCTGAGCCTGCAGCATCGGTTGTATGAGTTGCCGCCTCACTGGCAGATGTGCTGGCATCACTGGCTGACTTCTTCGCGGCTGCCGTGTTCTGTGCCACTGCGGACGCGTTACGCGCCACCTCTTCCACCATCAGTTCAAAACGTCGCAGAGCCTCCGGACGGGCATCATCCTCCGTCATGGCACCGAGAAAATCATTCAGCGTACCGGGTCGGGAATCTTCATACACGGTGATGGTCCCGGCATGTGACGGCGGGAATCCTTCCACCAACAGAATAACGCTGTACTGACCGTACTCAACGTCCATGCTGTAACGCCCGGCTTCATCCGGATTTTCTGAGGCCAGCGTGTTCACCACCACCGCGGTGCTGTTACGTTTTGCTTTCAGCTGGATTGTGCAGTTCTGTACCGGTTTTCCTGTGCCGTCTTTCAGTACACCTGAAATCTTTACTGTCATATTCACCCCACAAAAAAGCCCGCCTGAACAGGCGGGCTGTCATAACACTGTGTTACCTGGCTAATCAGAACTTATAACCGACACCCACGATGAAACCGTCAGTGCGCCAGTCGCCACTGCCGGAGCCTTCATAAGCAATATCAATGGCCACGGATTCGGTCGGGTTAAACTGCACGCCAGCTCCCCACGCCAGAGACGTGTTGCTGTGGCGACCGTCATCACTTCCGGCCAGCACGTCGTGCGTTTTCCCCTTGTTGTCAGTTACGCGGAGATAATCCCCGGAGAAAGTCGACACACGGCTGTAAGCCACACCCGCCATCGCATACGCGCTGAACCATTCATTCACGCGCACAGACGGCCCCTCCATCACGCTGAACCAGCGGTTACGCACGGAATCTTCATGCCAGCGGGTATCGCTGTAACGGGTAAGCTGGCGATTCTTGTCTCCTGCATAGCTGAATGACGTCACCAGCCCCAGTGTGTCCGTAAACTCATAACGGTATTTCACGTTAATCCCGTTAAGATCATCGCTGCCGGGAACGTTCGTCGAGGCATGAAGATACCCCGCGCTCAGCGTGGACTGATGTTCAGATGCCCATGCAGGCGCACCGGATACGGCCAGACAAATGGCTGCGGACAAAATGGCTGCACAAACTTTACGCATAATTACCTCTCGCTTTTCTGCAATAAAAAAGGCGTCATTCCTGACGCCATTTATTGGGGTTATAAATATTTCAACGAATACTGATGCCTGAAGCCGCTTTTTTGGTCACAATCACCGTACAGTCGGTGATATTACCTGCCCGCTGATTGCTTTTATGGAAAACCTTAAACTCCAGAGTGACGCTTCCCCTGCCACTCGGCATATCAATAACCGCACTGTAGTTACCGGGAATGGCCCCTTTAGTTTCTCTGGATGCGATTAATACACCGTTTTTGCGAACTTCAAAACCATAACCCGTGTATCTTGTACCTCCCCGGTTATTACCACTTCCCGGATCGCTATACGCTATTCCGTTAAAGATAATGGGCGGAATAATGATTTGACGGTCAAAGTTATGATCATCGCTGATGGTGACTGTAACCGTCCCGTTTGGTGTTTCCGTGTTACCCCACGTACCAGCCTGTTTCGGAAATGATTTGGATACAGCTTTAACGAAGTCACCTCTGACCTGAGTCGCCTCCATCATGCCCTTAATCGTACAGTTCTGGTTAATCGTGACATTGTTGAGCGTTCCTGAGTTCGCATTCACACTACCACTGATATCCGCATTTTTAGCGGTCAGCTTTCCGTCTGATGTCAGGGAAAATACCGGAGGACTGCCACCGCTGGTAATGGTGGGGGCTGTCAGGCGCTTCAGGAACACGTCGTTCATGAATATCTGGTTGCCCTGCGCCACAAACATCGGCGTTTCATTCCCGTTTGCCGGGTCAATAAACGCGATACGGTTAGCGGCAACCAGAAACTGGCTCAGCTTGCCTTCCTCCGTGTCCTCCATGCTGAGGCCAATACCCGCGACATAATGTTTGCCGTCTTTGGTCTGCTCAATTTTGACGCCCCACATGGCATTCCATTTATCGTTAGCGTCCTTCCACTCTTTCGAAAACTCATCCAGTCTGCTGGCGTTATCCTCCGTCAGATCAACTTTTTCCAGCAGCTCTTTACCGAGATGGGATTCGGTTATCTTGCCTTTGAAAAAATCCAGGTAACCTTCCGCATCATCGCTCGCCCGACCGACGGCCTCCACGAATGCCGATTTGCCAACGGTGTTCACACTGCGGATATAAAAGTAATAATCATGGCCCGGTTTGATATTGATACTGGCGGCTATCCAGTACAGCGCCGTACCAAGATAGCGGGCTGTGGTTTCAACCTGCCTGATATCGGTAATCCGCTTTTCCGAGAACCAGAACTCAAACTGTACCGTCGGGTCATAAACGGCAAGATGCGGCGTGGCGGTTATCTGAAAATAGCCCGGCGTCAGCTCAATCCTCGACGGTGCTGCCGGTGCGGCAATCCGGAACGATACCGACGCCGGATCGCCCTGCTGCCCCCACGCATTTACCGCCCGGACTGTCAGCCTGTAGTTCCCTGGTGCCAGTTGCGTGAAGCGGTATGTGGTTTCCGCCGTCCGGGCCGTGCTGACCAGCCGCTCACTGCCGTCATCCGCTGCCACGGTCAGGCGAAGCATGAAACTCACGCCCTTCACCACCTTCGGCGTGTCCCAGCGGGCCAGCACCTGGTATTCCCCACTGTCTGCGGTGACTTCGGCAGTCAGGTGCTGCACCGCTGGCGGCGTGACACCATTCACCGTGCCGCTCTGGTCGCCGTCAAAGTGCGCCCCGTTATCCACGATGGCTTCTTTTTCCGGTACATGCTGCACGGCGGTGATGGCATACGTGCCGTCGTCGTTCTCACGGATACTCACGCAGCGGAACAGGCGCTGGCGCAGCGTCGGCAGCTTCAGCCCCCACACGCTGTATTCAGCAACGCCGTCAGGAACCCGGCTCACTTTCACCTTCACGCCGTCGGTGACGGACTGAACCTCCACGCTGACCGGATTGCCACTTCCGTCAACCAGGCTTATCAGCGTGGTACCGGAGGATGGCAGCGTGATTTCACGGTCGAGCGTCAGCGTCCGGGTCTGACTGTTTACCGCCAGCACGCGCCCGCCGGTGCTGATACCGGCATAGTCATCATCACAGATTTCAATGACATCGCCCGGCACATGGCGAAGCCCTTCGGCACCCACGCTGAAGTCCACCGTCTGCGTTTCCAGCAGCTCCGTTTTAATCAGCCACAGCCCGGCGCGGTGTGCCTGCCCCCGGCTGGTACAGCCAAAGGCATCCATCTTCGTGACGTTACGACCGTAACGGGCAATGGCCTGCGAGTCCTCCACAAGCTCTGTTGCCGTCTCCCAGCCGTTATCCGGGTCAATCCAGTTCACCTCAACGGCATTATGGCGGTCTTTCAGGGCGCTGAAGCTGTAGCGGAACGGCGCGCCATCATCCGGCATCACCACATTACTGCGGTTATAGGTCCACACCTTATCCGACGGTCGGTCCTGCACGAACGTCAGCGTCTGCCCGTTCCATACCGGCATACAGCGCATCGCCGAGCAGAAATCACTGAGCACATCCCACGCCTTACGTTGTGTGGTCAGGTAAGCGTTACAGGTGATGCGCGGCTCCGTACCGCCAAAGCCGTCCGGCACCGACTGGTCGCAATTCTGGCCGATGACATACAGCGCCCATTTATCCACATCTGCCGCACCAAGACGTTTCCCCATGCCGTAGCGCGGGTGGGTCAGCATATCCCACAGACACCAGGCCATGTTGTTGCTGTATGCCGGTTTTAACGTTCCGTCCCAGATACCGCTGTATTGCCGCGTCTGCGGGTTATAATTCGACGGCACCTGCAGAATGCGCCCGCGAAGATGATAATTACGGCTCACCTGCTGGCTGCCGAACTGCTCCGAATCCACCTGCACGCCGACCAGTGCCGTGTTCGGGTAGCACTGTTTCACATCGATGATTTCGGTGTATGACGACCAGAGCGTTTTGTTTTGCAGCTGGTCTGTGGTGCTGTCCGGCGTCATTCTGCGCATCCGGATATTAAACGGGCGCGGCGGCAGGTTATCCACCACCACCGAGGCCAGATACTGCGAGGTGGTTTTGCCCTTAATGGTGATATCTTTTTCCGTCACCCAGCCACCATTACGCTGTATCTGAACCAGCAGGCGAACTTCCGACGGATTCCGGTCCCCCTTTGAGGTGGTTTCCACCAGTGCCTGCACACCGAAGGTAAAGCGCAGTCGGTCGATGTTTGCCGACGTGATGGCGCGGGTGATCGGCGTGTCGTATTTCACTTCCGTACCCAACACCGTCTCGGAGCCGGAGGATTCAAACCCCTCCGGCGGTGTCTGCTCCTGCTCACCGGCACGGAACACCACCGTGACACCGGAGATGTTGGTATTCCCCTCAGTGTCCAGCACCGGCGTACTGTTCAGCAGCACGCTTTTTAATCCATCCACCGGACCTTCAACCGGCCCTTCGCTGATGGCATCGATCACACTCAGCAACTGCGTGGACTTCAGGTTGTCCTTCGCTTCGCGCGGGGTATGCCCCTTACTGCTTCCTTTACTCATTCCTCACGCTCCATAAATGACAAAACCGCCCGCAGGCGGTTTCACATAAAACATTTTGCATCAGCGACCAATCACCACAACCTGACCACCGTCCCCTTCGTCTGCCGTGCTGATCTCCTGAGAAACCACGCGTGACCCCACGCGCATTTCCCCGTACAGAACAGGCAGAACATTGCCCTGGGCAACCATGTTATCCAGTGAGGAGAAATAGGTGTTCTGCTTACCGTTATCCGTTGTCTGTGTACGGGGAGTTCTGGCTTTCGGTGCCAGCATCTGCGCCACACCACCGAGGACCATACTGGCACCGAGAGAAAACAGGATGCCGGTCATACCACCGGCCCCAATGGCTGCCCCCCATGCTGCAAGGGTGGCTCCGGCGGTAAAGAATGATCCGGCAATGGCGGCAGCCCCCAGGACAATCTGGAATACGCCACCTGACTTGGCCCCGGCGACTCTGGGAACAATATGAATCACAGCGCCATCAGGCAGAGTCTCATGTAACTGCGCCGTTAACCCGGACGTGCTGACGTCCCGCCCGGCAATCCGTACCTGATACCAGCCGTCGCTCAGTTTCTGACGAAACGCCGGGAGCTGTGTGGCCAGTGCCCGGATGGCTTCAGCCCCCGTTTTCACACGAAGGTCGATGCGGCGACCAAATCGTTGTAAATCCCCGTAAAGGCAGATGCGCGCCATGCCCGGTGACGCCAGAGGGAGTGTGTGCGTCGCTGCCATTTGTCGGTGTACCTCTCTCGTTTGCTCAGTTGTTCAGGAATATGGTGCAGCAGCTCACCGTCACCACAGTAAATGGCGGCATGATTCGGCACCGATGAACCAAAACAGCACAGCAGCACATCGCCCGGCTGCGCCGCTGACAACGGCACCTGATACAGCCCTGTGGCCTCCAGATTATCCAGATAGAGATTCTGACCGTGACGCCACCAGTCATCCCCGCGATGAAAATCCGGCATCTCAATCCCCGCCAGATGATAAGCATCCCGGAACAGCGTGTAACAGTCCGTCACCCCGTGCTCAAAGCGCCGCCCGGTGAGATGCGGCACACAGCGGAACTTATGAATCGCCCCCCGGCAGACCAGCCACCACGGCAAATCACTCTGCACCTGCAGCCGCCGGTCAGCCTCACTCAGCCAGGGCAGACCACCGGGGTGGCTGTGGACCAGCGCCACAATCTCACCCTGCATTTCTGCCTGCAGCCAGTCCTCCGGAGCCATCCGGAAATAATCCTCCGGCTCACCGGAAATATTCACGCCGGGAAAATATCTTTCCCCCTCCGGCGTGCTTACCACGAAGCCGCACGACTCCGCTGGCGCACATCGCCGGGCGTGCGCCAGAATCGCTGATTCTGTCTGTGTCATGGGATTTACTGCGAAAGTTTGTTAATGGAAAGGAAGCCGCCAAAGTTGCCGACGTTATTGCGGAACTTACAACCGCTCAGGCATTTGCTGCATTTATCCTTCGTGATATCGGACGTTGGCTGGTCATATTCATCCGCGACTGCCGGACCGTGATAACCGCACTCATCACCGCGATAGGTCCAGGTGCAGGTGTTGGCCAGCATGATACGTCCCGGAAAAACAGCACCGTCCGTTTCCGTCGGCGTGGACAGTACAAAAGAGGCACTCACCGCGCTCAGTTCGCTGCACTGCTCAATGCGCCAGCGGCTGATCACCTCCTGCTCCGGATCGGCGCCACTGTTTCCGTTGACGAAGTTCACCGCATCCAGAAAACGGGCGTAAACCTTACGCCGGACCACCGTTCCACCGACCAGACTCTGCAGATCTTCCGCCATCCCGGTGACCATACCGTACAGGTTAGAAACCGTCAGTGTGGGGCGCGTACTGGTGCCTTTGCCATTCAGTTCAAAACCACTCCCCTGAATGGGATACGGCTGATACTGTCGCCCCTGCCAGGTGACCGGCTCACCTTTTTCGTTCTGCTCATTACAGAAAAAATAACGTTCTCCACCGACCTCTGTCAGGTCGATTTCCCAGAGCACCACGCTGGCCGACTGCTCCGCACGGGTGCATTCATTCAGTGTTTCCTGCCGGATATCCTGCATCAGTTCACCACCTGTTCAAACTCTGCGCTGAACTCAACACGCAGCATACTGACCCGCGACGACCATTTTGCGCAGGTCACCTTTATCTGCCGCCACTCATAAGGCGGCGTCCACAGAAAGGATTTCCAGCCCCCGTGCTCTTCCAGAAACGACTCCAGTACCGTGGCCTCCTCACGGGGGACAGAAAGCGTCACGCTGTACGTTTTCAGGTTGGCATTCAGCCCGGCAGGCGCTCGCTGAGAATAGCCATCACCAAAGCGCACCTTTCTTACAGAAGGGGCCGAAGCCACATCCATACCGGGTTTCACTTTCCAGCGGAAGGTTTTCATCGTCCACCTCCGGAGAACAGGCCACCATCACGCATCTGTGTCTGAATTTCATCACGGGCACCCTTGCGGGCCATGTCATACACTGCCTTCATCATCTGTGGACCTGGCAGACCATTCGTACCGTCGTTCTGAATCACCACGTGATTGTTCTGATTAAAATTAATGCCTTCAGCCCGCCGCATCTGCGCCGGACTTCCGGCACCGCCCACATAACCACCTTCCGCATAGCCCCGCATCAGGCGGTACAGGTTGCCGACACCAATCCGGCTGGTTGCCTCCTTCGTGAAGACAAATTCACCACGGTGAACAATCCCCGCTGGCTCATATTTGCCGCCGGTTCCCGTAAATCCCCCGGTCGCAAAACGGAATTTCGCCGCAGCGGCCTGAATGGCTGTACCGCCTGACGCGGATGCTCCACCACTGGCAGCACCGCCAATGGCGCTGCCGATACTCCCGACAATCCCCACCATTGCCTGCTTAAGCAGAATTTCTGTCATCATGGACAGCACGGAACGGGTGAAGCTGCGCCAGTTCTGCTCACTGCCGGTCAGCATCGCCGCCATATTCTGTGCAATACCATCAAAGGTCTGCGTGGCTGCACTTTTAACCTGCGACATACTGTCCGTGGCGCTCTCTTCCCACTCACTCCAGCCGGACTTCAGGCCTGCCATCCAGCTCCCGCGAAGCTGGTCTTCAGCCGCCCAGGTCTTTTTCTGCTCTGACATGACGTTATTCAGCGCCAGCGGATTATCGCCATACTGTTCCTTCAGGCGCTGTTCCGTGGCTTCCCGTTCTGCCTGCCGGTCAGTCAGCCCCCGGCTTTTCGCATCAATGGCGGCCCGTTTTGCCCGTTGCTGCTGTGCGAATTTATCCGCCTGCTGCGCCAGCGCGTTCAGGCGCTCCTGATACGTAACCTTGTCGCCAAGTGCAGCCAGCTGGCGTTTGTACTCCAGCGTCTCATCTTTATGCGCCAGCAGGGATTTCTCCTGTGCAGACAGCTGGCGACGTTGCGCCGCCTCCTCCAGTACCGCGAACTGACTCTCCGCCTTCCACAAATCCCGGCGCTGCTGGCTGATTTTCTCATTTGCTCCGGCATGCTTCTCCAGCGTCCGGAGTTCTGCCTGAAGCGTCAGCAGGGCAGCATGAGCACTGTCTTCCTGACGATCGCCCGCAGACACCTTCACGCCGGACTGTTTCGGCTTTTTCAGCGTCGCTTCATAATCCTTTTTCGCCGCCGCCATCAGCGTGTTGTAATCCGCCTGCAGAATTTTCCCGTCTTTCAGTGCCTTGTTCAGTTCTTCCTGACGGGCGGTATATTTCTCCAGCGGCGTCTGCAGCCGTTCGTAAGCCTTCTGCGCCTCTTCGGTATATTTCAGCCGTGACGCTTCGGTATCGCTCTGCTGCTGCGCATTTTTGTCCTGTTGAGTCTGCTGCTCAGCCTTCTTTCGGGCGGCTTCAAGCGCAAGACGGGCCTTTTCACGATCATCCCAGTAACGCGCCCGCGCTTCATCGTTAACAAAATAATCATCCTTGCGCAGATTCCAGATGTCGTCTGCTTTCTTAAACGCAGCCTCTGCCTTAATCAGCATCTCCTGCGCGGTATCAGGACGACCAATATCCAGCACCGCATCCCACATGGATTTGAATGCCCGCGCTGTCCTGTCTGCCCAGGTCTCCAGCGTGCCCATGTTCTCTTTCAGGCGGCGGGTCTGGTCATCAAACCCTTTCGTTGCGGCTTCGTTCGCCGCCTGCAATGCCCCGGCTTCATCGCCGGAACGCTGCAACTGAGCAACATACGCAATCTGCTCCGCCGTCACGTTATGGAACTGGCGCGCCATCGCCGTCAGCCCCGACGTCGGGTCAGTGGTCAGCTTCCCGAAGGCTTCAGCGACCTTGTCCACCTCCACACCGGATGCAGAAGAGAAACGCGCCACACTCTGGCTGATGGACGCAATCTGAGCCTCACCGCTTACCCCCGCCTTAACCAGTGCACTGAGTGACTCGCTGGTCTGGTTAAACGTCAGCCCTGCCGCCTGCCCGGCTCTGGACAGGACCAGCATACGATCTGCCGTCAGACCCGACTGATTACCGGAAAGGACCAGCGTTTTGTTGAAATCGGACAGGGTTGAGTTACCCTGATACCAGGCATACGCCAGCGCACCGGTTGCCACCGCCAGCGAGGTGGCCCCGACCATCGGCAGGGTGATCGCACCGGCAAGCCCCCGGAACATGGGGATCATCCCGCCGAAGGAGTCCTTCACCTGACCCCCCTGTTGCAGCAGGATCAGCCACGGACTTTGCCCGCCTGCAAGCTGCGTGGCCACGTCGGTGAACTGTGCAGGCAGCATACGCATGGCGGCTTTATACTGCCCGACGGAAATCCCCGCTTTCTGTGCAGCCAGCGCCTGTCGGCTCAGCGACTGTTCAACGACTGCCGCTGTTTTTTTCGCATCAGTTTCCGTACCGGAAAAATGACGCCTGACTCTGGCCATCTGCTCGTCAAATCTGGCCGCATCCAGACTTAAATCAACGACCAGATCGCCTACCGGTTCAGCCATACCGGACTCCTCCTGCGATCCCTTCTGATACTGTCATCAGCATTACGTCATCCTCCGTCATGTCCGCCACATCCGGGGAAGCAGGGATAACTTCATTCCCGTCCGGGCCAAAGCGGACACCTCCGGCAAGCCCTGCCGCTTTCTGCATCAGCACATCATCTTCAGGCTCTTCGTCAGCCTCGCGCCGGTTAAGCAGACTGAAATCCAGCGGATGCATATCCGGATCGCTGAAAAACAGGCTGAGCACGGTGTACGTCAGCCCGGAAAAGTGCATATCCAGCAGAACATCATGAAAATAATGGGTACTGTAAAAGCGGTGCCAGTCGGCATACTCCGTGGATGACATCCCGGCAAGCATGGCACGCCAGTCGGGTCGCCCCATCTCACGCGCCAGTTTCAGGGCAAAACTCAGCTCACCGTCGAACACTTTCCCGCAGAAACAGGCTCTGCAGGCCCGGCGTCCTCTGTCTGTTCAGGGGTATTATTCACAACAAACTCATACATACCGGACAGCCGGTACACCACGTTTTCAGCATGAGAAATTGCCTCCGTGGGCCAGGTGGTAAGCACTTCCTGCTCAATCTGTTTAACGGCTTCATTCATGGACGGCATCTGCGTCTTCTGCGGATGGTTATGCCACAGGGACATCGCCACCAGAAACGCGCCGGTTCTGATGGCGTCTTCCACAGTAAACTTCCGATTGCTGTCTGACTCCGCCTGTTCTGCCTGCCGTTTCATCAGGGCGAGATGCTCAATACGCTGCAGGGCTGACAGTTCAGAAAGCGTGACGGTCACACCGTTATGTTCAAATGATTCGGTTTTCAGGAACATCTCTGACTCTCCGGATTAACTGGCGGTGACGGTGATTTCTGCAACCGCAGCAAACTCACCATTACCGGATACGACCGGAATCTTGACCTTACCTGCAGCAACGCCATTCACGGTGATGGTCATACCACTGACCGACACGGTGGCTTTTGTTTTATCCGCTGACACCGCACGGAAGCTCTTGTCGGTTGCGCCTTCCGGCTGGAATGCCACGGTCAGCGTGGTGCTATTCCCTTTCACTACGGAAGCGCTGGCTGGCGTCACGGTCATACCGGTTGCCGCTGTTACCGTGCTGCGATCTTCTGCCATCGACGGACGTCCCACATTGGTGACTTTCACCGTGCGGGTGATCACTTCCTTCGCCGTCACCGCCTTACCGATACTGCTGATCCAGCCACGGAACACATCGACAGTGCCGTTCGGGAAGCGGATTTTATAGGCACGGGTATCGCCTTCATTAAACCACACCAGCAGCGCCTGCTGCCCCTGCTCTCCGGGCATCCACGCCAGCGTGAAGCTGGTATCTCCGGCAGATTTCTGCCCCTGCCCGGTCGCGGTCCAGTCTGCATCTTCATCATCGAGATAGCTGTCGTCATAGGACTCAGCGGTCAGTTCGCCGGGCGTCAGGTCTTTAACTTTAGCCAGACGCGACCAGTCAACGTCTGAAAGCGGGTTCGCATAAGGGTCACCGTTCCCCTTATAAACCCACAGGGTGGTTCCGGCACCTTTCACCGGTATTGCTGGATTTGGTACAGGCATATCGTCCTCACATTTCATAGGTAATGACATACGTCAGATCGGCAGAACTCCACAGGCCCGCATCATCGTCGCGCCGGTAGTCATAGCCACTGGCCACCATACTGGTGATCAAATCTGACAGTGCCGGGATATCGCTCATCACCGGATAAATCCGGGACTCCATCCACGAATCCAGCTCTGAATCCGGCACCTGAGCAGGCAGGAAAACTTCGATATGCAGCTCCGCCTGCCAGGTATCGCTGTCCAGCTCTTCGCCCGTGTATTCAGCGCCGGTGAGATAAACGGCAACTGCCGGAAAATCTTCCTCATCAAAAACAGCGGGGCGACCATCAAAAAACGTCGCCCCGGTGTCATGCTTCTCCAGTGCATCCAGTACGGCTGCACGGAGTTCAGTATGTTTCATCGCTTTATTACCATCCTCAGTTGATGCTGCAGCGCATAGCCCAGCTCTTTCGGAAGACGCTCACGCCGTATCCGCTCAATATTCTGTTTAAACGCCGTGGTCAGCGGCACCGCCATCGGGATTTTCACCACATCAATGGGGTAACGGTTTTTCCCGGCCACACGCTGCATGACATGCCAGCGGCCATTTTTCAGTTGCTGAATAAACGCGCCGGGAATACGACGGTTTCCCACCACAAGCACGCTGCCGCCACCTTTCAGGGCTGAACGCTGCCCCTTTTTACGACGCCTGCGTCGGGACAGGACAATCCGCGCGTTACCCAGCTTTATTACGGGCAAATCCCCCCGGTTAACCCTGATTCTGGCCTGCGGATTTTTGACCGTGGCCCTTTTCAGCCAGGCCCTTTCCTTTACCAGTTTCCGGCGTACCTTTGTCTCACGGGCAACCTGTGACGCCGACTGCGATATCGCGGATGACGCAACGCGGTTAATGGCCATTGCGGCGGCACCGGGCACCGCCGTTCTGCTGATACGGCTGAGGTTTTCAACGGCCTGCTCAAGACCTTTTATGGCCATACATCCCCCTTTCAGCGGCGACGGTTAACGGCAGGCGGTACGCCCCGCCCAAGCCAGAGATGACAGCTTCCGCCATCATCCGGCGAAATCCGGTCTATCCAGAAGTTTTCCTCACCGATGGTCAGCGTGTCGCCGCGCCGCAGCTGCCGCACATCATCAGTCCGGACAAACAGGGACGGGCTGGAGCCTTCAACGCGTACGCCCTGTCCGGCATAGCTGATATTTTCAGGGTCATCAAAAACACCACGTATTACTGCGCCGGACTGCTCACCGGATGTCATGGTGGCTGACGTTCCCATGTACCCGCGTATCGTTTCATCGGCGCGGGCAATGGCAGCATCGAACAGGTTATCGAAATCAGCCACAGCGCCTCCCGTTATTGCATTCTGGCCAGGCCGCGCTCTGTCATTTCAGCTGCCACACCGGCAGAGACACGGAACGCCGTTCCCGGCAGCACAAATGCCACAGCCTCATCCCGCGTGGCGTGAAGTGCATCAGTATGCAGCGTCACCAGTGCCACAACCGTGACCAGATCAGCCGTATCAGTCACGGTATCCGGCTGCGCTGATACCACCTCATTTTCATGTCCGGTCAGCGCATTTTCCGGGCTGACAGATGTGTCCTGACCGGCAGCGTCATCCGTGTCATCAAGCTCCTCTTCCAGCTCTGCCACACGGAGCGCCAGTTCTTCTTTCGTCCCCGTCAGGCTGACATCACGGTTCAGTTGCTCACCCAGCACCTGAAGACGGGCAATCAGTTCATCTTTCGTCATGGACTCCTCCACAGAGAGAAAATGGCCCCGAAGGGCCATGATTACGCCAGTTGAACGGACACGAACTCATCAGGATCAGCCAGCAGCATCAGCGGTGCTGACTGAATCATGGTGAACTCTCGCGCCGGATCGCCGGATGTCTTCCAGTTTTTCGGATAACGGGGAGACGCATTAATACCCTCACTCAATGCATCCGCATCCTGAATACAGCCATAGGTGCGCAGACCGCGTGCATGAGTGTTACCCAGCACCATCGTGTTGTCCGGCAGGAAGTTCTTTTTGACGCCGTTTTCCACGTACTGTCCGGAATACACGACGATGGCCACATCGCCATACATCCCCTTATAGGACACCGCTTTACCCAGGGCTTTCACCGCTGTCTCCAGCTCGGAATGAGAGCCGCGACGGGTATCCAGCTTCTCCTTGACGGCTTTGAAGGAACGGAACAGCGCCCAGCCTTTCGGATCAAACACGATGATATTCACCACGCCGCTGGCGTTCAGCGCGTAGGCTTCGATATCGTCGGTCGGGTCATACGTGGACTTGTCACGCTTGCTCCACTCCGTGACGCCGGACTGCGTGATGTTGTTCGCCGCACTGCGGCCCATATCCACCTCAACCGGATCGAAGGCTTCACCGGTCATGGTGTATTTGCCCTTGAGCACGGCAGAAACGGCCTGCATCTCTTCGACCTGAGCAATGGCCAACTCTTCGTCACGCATGTTCTGCAGGATGATGCGACGGCGGCGGTAAGCCGGGTCCGCCAGATTCTGCGGATCTTCATCCGGCAGGCGACGCAGGGTCATCTGCGGATTCACTTCATGCTTGGGTTTGACATATCCCGGCGTAAATTCAGAGGTGGAGCCGCCACGGGAACGGATAACCTCACCGGAAACAATCGGCGAAACGTACAGCGCCATGTTTACCAGTCCCGGAATTTGTGAGAGATAGACTTTCTCCGTAGTGAAGGGATAGCTCTCACGGAAAAAGAGACGCAGAAACAGCGGATCAAACTTAAATTTCTGCTCATTTGCCGCCAGCAGCTGGGCGGTTGTGTACATCGACATAAAAAAATCCCGTAAAAAAAGCCGCACAGGCGGCCTTTAGTGATGAAGGGTCAGGTTAAACGATGCTGATTGCCGTTCCGGCAAACGCGGTCCGTTTTTTCGTCTCGTCGCTGGCAGCCTCCGGCCAGAGCACATCCTCATAACGGAACGTGCCGGACTTGTAGAACGTCAGCGTGGTGCTGGTCTGGTCAGCATCAACCGCCTGAATGCCAACGGCAGCACCGTCGGTGGTGCCATCCCACGCAACCAGCTTACTGGTGGAGGTATCCAGCATCAGCGGGGTCATTGCAGGCGATTTCGCACTCAATCCGCCGGGCGCGGTTGCCGTATGTGCCGGGTCACTGTTGCCCAGCGGCTGGTAATGGGTAAAGGTTTCTTTGCTCGTCATAAACATCCCTTACATTGGTGTGTTCAGCAAATCGTTAACGGCATCAGATGCCGGGTTACCTGCAGCCAGCGGTGCCGGTGCCCCCTGCATCAGACGATCCAGCGCAGTGTCACTGCGCGCCTGTGCACTCTGTGGTGCAGCTGCCAGAATGCGGCGGGCCGTTTCCACGGTCATACCGGGGGTTTCTGCCAGCACGCGGGCCTGTTCTTCGCGTCCGTGAGCCTCCTCACAGTTGAGGATCCCCATAATGCGGCTGTTTTCTGCCGCAACCGCAGCGGTGATCTGCGCGTTCACGTCCGGCTGCGCCGCGCTGGCGTTTTCGCCCTCCGTCGCTGGCACCACGTCAGTAACGTCAGCCTGCGAAGCAGTGGCTGAAACAGTTGTTGATTGAATCTCTTTGGTCATTCGCCCTCCTGAGAGACGGGATTTACGTGCATCCAGTGCATCACGCATAACGGTGATCGCATCGGTGCTGTTGACAAGTTCATCAGCCAGTCCGGCATCAATGGCCTCCTGACCGCTGTACACTGCAGCCTCGGTATCCAGCACAGCCTGCACGGACAGGCCGGTATATGCCGACACCTTCTGCGCAAACATCTGGCGGGTTGCATCCATCCGGGACTGCAGTGTCTCCCGGACGTCATCCGGAAGATGGCTGTAGGGGTTGCCATCCACCTTATGGCTGCCGCTGTAAATCAGCGTGATTTCCACGCCCTGTTTCTCCAGCGCAGCACCGTAATTATTGTGAGCCATCATGACGCCGATGGAGCCTGTCCGGGCGGTCTGCGTGACCAGACGCCGGGAGGCGGCGCTGGCAAGCAACTGCCCTGCACTGCAGTTCATGTCATTGGCCAGCGCCCATACCGGCTTTATGTCACGCACACGGGCGATGATGTCAGCGCAGTCAAATGCCCCTGCCACCATTCCGCCGGGCGTGTCCATATCGAGCAGAATGCCGTCCACCATCGGGTCCCTGGCAGCCTGTTGCAGACGGGCGATAATGCCGTTGTAACCGGTCATTCCCGAATACGGCTGCAGCGCCCGCGTCCGGCTGACCAGCGTGCCGGACACCGGCAGCACGGCGATGCCGTTCATGACCTGATAACTGCGGGCCTGTCGTGGTCCGTCATCATCACCGGATAACGCCAGCGTCGCGGGTGCCTCTCCGGCAACCAGGCTGTCACCGGACACCGCATCCGTCAGGCGGCTGATCCCAAGCTGGCCTGCAAGCGCACAAAAGAAAACCCGCGCATAGGCGGGTTCAAGCATCAGCGGCTCATTAAAGGCCATGCTGGCAATATGCGGGAGATTACGCAGCGCTGCTGTCACTCTTCTCCTCCTCTGTTGATTGTCGTAGCCCGGATTCAAATGCTGCAGCCGCCCAGGCGGGCGGTTTAAGACCAGCTGCGCGGCGCTCCATCGTTTCACGGACCTGCTGGGCAAAAATTTCCTGATAGTCGTCACCGCGTTTCGCGCACTCTTTCTCGTAGGTGCTCAGTCCGGCTTCTATCAGCATCACCGCTTCCTGAACTTCTTTCAGACCATCGATGGCCATACGACCGGAGCCTATCCAGTCGCAGTTCCCCCAGGCACTGCGGGCTTCCTGAAAACTGAAGCGCGCTTTTGAAGGTAACGTCACCACGCGGCGAACGATGGCCTCTTCCAGCCAGCACAGAAACATCTGGCTCGCCTGACGGGATGCGACGAATTTTCGCCGCCCCATAAAGTACGCCCACGACTCGTTCGCACTGGCCCGTGCCGTGGAGTAGCTCATCTGGGCGTAATTCCGGGAAAGCTGCTCATACGAGACACCCAGCCCGGCAGCGATATACCGCAGCAGTGACTGCTCAAACACGGAGTAGCCGTTATCCGTATCCTGAGCCGTCTGCAGGTTCAGTGAGTCACCCGGCATCAGGTGCGGTACTTTTGCGCCTCCCAGCCGGACCGGCGCTGCGGCGTAATACGCGGCAATTTCACCAATCCAGCCGGTCAGCCTTTCCCGCTGCTCCTGACTGTTCGCGCCCAGAATAAAATCCATCGCTGACTGCGTATCCAGCTCACTCTCAATGGTGGCGGCATACATCGCCTTCACAATGGCGCTCTGCAGCTGCGTGTTCTGCAGCGTGTCGAGCATCTTCATCTGCTCCATCACGCTGTAAAACACATTTGCACCGCGAGTCTGCCCGTCCTCCACGGGTTCAAAAACGTGAATGAACGAGGCGCGCCCGCCGGGTAACTCACTGGGTATCCATGTCCATTTCTGCGGCATCCAGCCAGGATACCCGTCCTCGCTGACGTAATATCCCAGCGCCGCACCGCTGTCATTAATCTGCACACCGGCACGGCAGTTCCGGCTGTCGCCGGTATTGTTCGGGTTGCTGATGCGCTTCGGGCTGACCATCCGGAACTGTGTCCGGAAAAGCCGCGACGAACTGGTATCCCAGGTGGCCTGAACGAACAGTTCACCGTTAAAGGCGTGCATGGCCACACCTTCCCGAATCATCATGGTAAACGTGCGTTTTCGCTCAACGTCAATGCAGCAGCAGTCATCCTCGGCAAACTCTTTCCATGCCGCTTCAACCTCGCTGGAAAAGGCACGGGCGTCTTCCTCCCCGATGCCCAGATAGCGCCAGCTTGGGCGATGACTGAGCCGGAAAAAAGACCCGACGATATGATCCTGATGCAGCTGGATGGCGTTGGCAGCATAGCCGTTATTGCGTACCAGATCGTCTGCGCGGGCATTGCCACGGGTAAAGTTGGGCAGCAGGGCTGCATCCACACTTTCACCCGGTGGGTTCCACGCCCGCAACTGCCCACCAAATCCGCTGCCACCGCCGTGATAACCGGCATATTCACGCAGCGATGTCATGCCGTCCGGCCCCAGAAGGGTGGGAATGGTGGACGTTTTCATACATAAAATCCTGCAGGTCCCCTGCGTCGCTGTGTCATGCCGGTCTGCACTTCCAGCTCCGCAATGTATTTTTTCAGGTCAGACACGGAAGTGGCCGTAAACTCCACTCGCCGTCCGTCTTTCTGTACCGTTGCCACCCGCTTACCTGTCATCAGGTCATGCAGTGCCGCACGGGCAGCGGCAAGTTCTTCCTGTCGCGTCATTCATCCTCTCCGGATAAGGCACGGGCGTAATCTGCCAGTGTTTTCTTGTTGGTTGCTGCACCATCCTCTTCCTGCAGGCTCGCCAGCAGTGCACTGAGATCCAGCTGCCAGCGGGAAATACTGATGCGCAGCGCCGCCAGCGCATAAACGAAGCAGTCGAGCGCCTCATTGCGTCGCTTTTTGCTGTCCCACAGTATTTTTTTCCTGCCATCCACCCATTTTTCGACCTGCTCTTCAGCAGTCAGCTGCTGCGCTTCGGTCAGATCAAAAATATCCGGGTTATTCGGGAAGTGAACGGCACCGGGAAGCGGTTCATCCCCTTCCGACGTCAGTGTGAAGCGGTTATAAATCTGCTCTTTCGCGGTATCCGTACCGATTTCGGTAAGGTAAACCCCGTTTTTGTTTCGCTTACGTGGCATGCTGGCCACCGGCTTTCCGTAGACGGATGCCCCTTTAATGGGGATCACCCGGAACAGCCCATGTTTTTTCGAGCGTTCATACACAATGGTCGGGTCAATCCCGCCAGTATCCCAGCAGATACGGGATACCGACATTTCTGCACCATTCCGGCGGGTATAGGTTTTATTGATGGCCTCATCCACACGCAGCAGCGTCTGTTCATCGTCGTGGCGACCCATAATAATCTGCCGGTCAATCAGCCAGCTTTCCTCACCCGGCCCCCATCCCCATACACGCATTTCGTAGCGGTCCAGCTGGGAGTCGATACCGGCGGTCAGGTAAGCCACACGGTCAGGAACGGGCGCTGAATAATGCTCTTTCCGCTCTGCCATCACTTCAGCATCCGGACGTTCGCCAATTTTCGCCTCCCACGTCTCACCGAGCGTGGTGTTTACGAAGGTTTTACGTTTTCCCGTATCCCCTTTCGTTTTCATCCAGTCTTTGACAATCTGCACCCAGGTGGTGAACGGGCTGTACGCCGTCCAGATGTGAAAGGTCACGCTGTCCGGCGGCTCAATCTCTTCACCGGATGACGAAAACCAGAGAATGCCATCACGGGTCCAGATCCCGGTCTTTTCGCAGATATAACGGGCATCAGTGAAGTCCAGCTCCTGCTGGCGGATGACGCAGGCATTATGCTCGCAGAGATAAAACACGCTGGAGGGGTCATCCGGCGTCCATTTGAGGCCAAACGGCGTCTCTTTGTCGCCAAATTTAAGATACTGCTCCTCCCCGCAGTGCGGGCAGGCAACATGAAAACGCATAAAATGCGGGGATTCACTGGCTGCACGCTCAATCTGGCAGGTGCCTCTCACTTTGGGCGTGGAGCCACGGATGGACTTTGGCCAGACCGAGCCTTCAATACGTTTGTCGCCAAGGAACGTCGGAGAGCCTTCCTGTTCAATATCCTCATCAAAGGCAGCAAGTTCATCATAACCCGCCACATCCACCGACTTTTCACGGTAGTTTTTTGCCGCTTTACCGCCCAGGCACCAGAAGCCACGACCATTGGAAAAACGCTTCATAGTGAGCGTGTTATCCCGGTGCTTTTTGCCATACCACGGAGCCATCGCCAGCAGCGACGGAATATCGCGGATGGTCGGCTCAACGTGGGTTTTCATAAAGTTCTCGGCATCACCATCCGTCGGCAACCAGATAAGTGTGTTGCGCTGCTTATGCTCTATAAAGTAGGCATAAACACCCAGCAGCATTTTGGAATAACCGACACGGGCAGACTTCACCACATTCACCTCGCGGATGTAGTCGCTGCCCATCGCATTCATGATGGCCCGCTGAAAGGGCAGTGTTTCCCAGCGCCCTTCCTGGTATGCGGATTCTTTCGGGAGATAGTAATTAGCATCCGCCCATTCAACGGCGGTCTGTGGCTCCGGCCTGAACAGTGAGCGAAGCCCGGCGCGGACAAAATGCCGCAGCCTGTTAACCTGACTGTTCGATATATTCACTCAGCAACCCCGGTATCAGTTCATCCAGCGCGGCTGCTTTGTTCATGGCTTTGATGATATCCCGTTTCAGGAAATCAACATGTCGGTTTTCCAGTTCCGGAAAACGCCGCTGCACCGACAGGGGGATCCCGTCGAGAATACTGGCAATTTCACCTGCGATCCGCGACAGCACGAAAGTACAGAATGCGGTTTCCACCACTTCAGCGGAGTCTCTGGCATTTTTCAGCTCCTGTGCGTCGGCCTGCGCACGCGTAAGTCGATGGCGTTCGTACTCAATAGTCCCTGGCTGGAGATCTGTCTCGCTGGCCTGCCGCAGTTCTTCAACTTCCCGGCGCAGCTTTTCGTTCTCAATTTCAGCATCCCTTTCGGCATACCATCTTATAACGGCGGCAGAGTCATAAAGCACCTCATTACCCTTGCCACCGCCTCGCAGAACGGGCATTCCCTGTTCCTGCCAGTTCTGAATGGTACGGATACTCGCACCGAAAATGTCAGCCAGCTGCTTTTTGTTGACTTCCATTGTTCATTCCACGGCCAAAAACAGAGAAAGGAAACGACAGAGGCCCAAAAGCTCGTTTTCAGCACCTGTCGTTCCCTTTCTTTTCAGAGGGTATTTTAAATAAAAACATCAAGTTACGACGAAGAAGAACGGAAACGCCTTAAACCGGAAAATTTTCATAAATAGCGAAAACCCGCGAGGTCGCCGCCCCGTAACCTGTCGGATCGCCGGAAAGGACCCGCAAAATGATAATAATTATCATCTGCATGTCACAACGTGCATCTACGCCATCAAACCACGTCAAATAATCAATTATGACGCAGATATCGTATTAATTGATCTGCATCAACTTAACGTAAAAACAACTTCAGACAATACAAATCAGCGACACTGAATACGGGACAACCTCATGTCAACGAAGAACAGAACCCGCAGAACAACAACCCGCAACATCCGCTTTCCTAACCAAATGATTGAACAAATTAACATCGCTCTTGAGCAAAAAGGGTCCGGGAATTTCTCAGCCTGGGTCATTGAAGCCTGCCGCCGGAGACTGTGCTCAGAAAAAAGAGTTTCTTCTGAAGCAAACAAAGAAAAGAGTGACATTACTGAATTGCTCAGAAAACAGGTCAGACCAGATTGAAGCAATTTAGATAATCGTGCAGACTACGCCCCCTCATATCACATGGAAGGTTTATCTATGGATCAGGTAGTCATTTTTAAACAAATATTTGATAAAGTTCGAAACGATTTAAACTATCAATGGTTTTATTCTGAGCTAAAACGTCACAATGTCTCACATTACATTTACTATTTAGCCACAGAGAATGTTCATATTGTATTAAAAAATGATAATACAGTGTTATTAAAGGGCCTAAAAAACATTGTGTCTGTCAAATTTTCAAAGGATAGGCATCTTATAGAAACGACCTCTAATAAGCTGAAATCCAGAGAGATCACATTTCAGGAATACAGAAGAAACCTTGCTAAAGCAGGAGTTTTTCGGTGGGTTACAAATATCCACGAACAAAAAAGATATTACTATACCTTTGATAATTCATTACTATTTACTGAAAGCATCCAGAAAACTACACAGATCTTACCACGCTAAACCATAACGTCCGGCTTCTCTCACTCCTGAGCCGGACTGCATTGGTTTAATAAAAACCATCAACAATTGTGATTTAGATATTCGGAACCATTCAAATATAACAAAACCCCGTAAAAACGAGGTTTATGGATAAATTTTATTATTGAATACATCAGATTAAATTAATCTTGACATCATAGCTTTCAAGACCCGTCATTTTTTCCCGTGCGGTAAACTGAATACTGGTAACTTCTTTCCCGGTCTTTTTCTTAGCTTCTGCTGCAATATCTCCGAGCATGTTGGTGAGCATTCCTTCGGCGGTTTTGGTTGTTTTGCCTCTGACGGCAGCGGCAAGATCTGCGGTATGCTTCGCTGCGTCAAGGCGTATGGCATATTTTTTTTGCTTCGGCACGCAACTGGTTAACACTATCAGACAGATAAGCAGCCCTGGCAGAAATTTCAGCAGATTTCTGTTGCGCATCTTTAACAGCCTCATCACGGGCTATAGTTCGCCCCTGTTCAATTATTCGAGCAGCAAATTGAGCATTTACCTCTTGTGATAATGCGGCAGCATCACGTTCCGCCCATTTTTTTGCCATCCTCGGTCGCTCCAGACATTTCCGACGATAAATCCTGACAACACGAGAAAAATCACCATGAATATCTGATTCACTGTTCTATCCCCCAGCAGGTTAATGCGCTCTCCTGGTCACGACGAATAACCTGACCGTAACAGTTATTTGAACGAATGCGGCAATCGCGTCCGCCATCCTTAATCCACCAGCGAATCGCTTCGCATGCACCTTTACGATCACCAGCATTCAGCCGCTTATAAAACGTCGACGGGAAACACTTACCGGGGCCAATGTTATAGGGACAAAATGACGCGATACCCGCTTTTTGTGGTTCGGTCAGTGGTACTTTAATATTGCGCTCCACCCATGCCAGCGCCTTATCACGCTCAATGGCGTTGACCTGGTCGCATTTTTCCTTCGACAGTTTCATATTGGGAAAAACGGTTTTTCCATCCACCACTGTGGCACCCCGACAGATGGTCCATATGCCAGAACCATCGCGGTATGCCATTGTGTGGTTGCCTTCTTTTTCGTCCAGAAACTGGTCAAGTATCTGAGGAGCAGATGCGCCAGCAACAATCAGCGCCAGAACGGCAGCCGACAGGCCGTATCTGATTTTTGTGTTCATAGATATTTATGATGAGGACGCTCGTGCTTATTGGCAGGATTTTCAATCTTAAAGGAGTACTGATGCTGCAGATAAGACTCAACTTTTTCTGACAATTTTTCTGCTACTTCCAGGAAGACTTGCCGGACGCTCCTTCTGGCTGCTGCCTCATAAAACTCCAGCGCAGCTCCTTCAACACGGTCCATGGCGACATCCAGGTCAAAAATTTCACCGTCAAAGCGTTCTTTGTCCTGTAAGGCTACAGTTACCGTAACTTTATTCTCAAAATTACGGACTCCTTTCACAACCAGTTCATAGTCTTGAGTCATTGGATTACTATCCTCTCGCAGCCTTACGCCTGTCTTCTTTAATCTTGAAATAAAGATTTGTCAGATACGTCAGCAGGCCAAAAACCAGGCTACCCAGCACACCGATTGCAGCCCACTGTGACGGAGTTACTTTATCGAGTAACTGCAATGCCCAGAAACCAGCATTACCCGCCGATGTGCCATAGGCAACACCTGTTGTTAACTTATCCATTGATTTCATATCCTCACCTCGATGTACACGGATGGTGCAATATGTTTGAAAAGATCGGAGTCTACGGGGTAGTTTTGACAGCACACGTTGTTCTCAACGGCGCTAAAAAACATACACATTAAAAATGTGGGTAATTATTTTGAAAGAAAATCATATATAAAATAATAATACGAGAAATGTTTTCATATTTAGTGTACTGTATACGGCCATTTATACAGGAAATGCCTATGTCAGAACGTAAAGACTCAAAATCACGCCGTAATTATCTCGTTAAATGTTCCTGCCCAAACTGCACCCAAGAGTCAGAACACAGTTTTTCAAGAGTACAAAAAGGTGCCCTTTTGATCTGCCCTCATTGCAACAAAGTATTCCAGACAAATCTTAAAGCTGTAGCCTGGAAGAAAACATTTTAAACATCAGGCAAATAACCAAGTCACCAGCTAAATAATAAGTTAACAGACATGAGTCCCGGGATGAGATTCAACATTACCATTGCCCCATTTAAAGCACAAAACCCGCTCATCAGCGGGTTTTCTACTTTTTCTTAACGTCGGGTATACAAAGCCCATCGTTGAAAAAATTTTATCCATATTTTTTGAAAAATGCAAACATAATGTCGCCATCTTCAGCAAAAATCATTTATCTCGTCACCTTCCTCAATTGCGCTTCCGCGTATGCTTCTTCCTGCCAGCACTTTGTTACCAGTTTACCAATGACGTCCGCATACCCCTTATACCACTGATAATCGGTCAGGTCTGGTACCAGCTTCTGGACATGACGTCGTGCCAGCGTGGTCGGTAAACGACTAAACCGGTTTCCATTACAACGCCCACAAATCTTATATACCGGTACGCCATGAAACCGGGTTCTTTTTTCATCCAGAACAATCCCTTTACCCTTACACCCTCTGCACGCTGTGCTGGTTTCGCCCTTACCATGGCAATGCTGACATAGTTCCTTCACCCATTCTTCCTTGATTACAGATTCCCCGCGTCTGTAGTGTTTCACCACTTCGCGCAATACATTATAAAATCCCGTACCTGAACAATGCTCACAGCGAGCCTTACTTGCCGCAGACCTGGAGTAATCAGCAAAGGCAAAACTCACGAGGTAAGGAATAATCTGTAACCGGATTTCTTCACTCAATTTGTTCAATATCGGGTTATCCAGTGCCATCGCGTAATTTAGCAGGCCTTCAATCGCAAACTGAGGGTCCTGAACACCAACTTTTGCCAGAAATAAGGCCAACCCAAGTGGTGCTTTCGACTGCACCATCCCCTGCGCTGCCATTACATCCGTAATTGTTAAACAACCGGTGCCTGTCGCTGGAGCGTCATCGCTCAATTTTGTAGATTTTGGGGAGTAATATTTTGGTAAGGCTTCAAGGTTCATGCTCGTTCTCCACTTACGCCAGTACGCCAATTGCCAGCGCGCGATCGATAAAACGAAATATCAGCTCCAGTTGGGAGCCATACTTATCTTCAAATGCCACTGTATCCGTATGCAGCTCGTTGTGATGCTTTCTGCACAAAGGCAACACAAAGAGATCATGTGCTTTTGTTCCCATTCCGCCCTGCCCGTGACCAATCAGATGATGCGGATCGTCGGCTGGCATACCGCAGCAAGCACACGGCTGTGTCTTAACCCAACGTGTGTATTTCTCCTTAACCCAGCGGCGACGTTTAGGCAGCTTCATGAAAGATTCCGGAGACTCTGGATCAACGGTGATGCTTACCACCGTCTTTTCCTGTGGTGATTTTTGTTGCTGGTGGGCGTAAGGCAACGGTGCAAGATTTTTTGTGCGTTGTTTCAATATGCTGGTGGCGGTCTGCTCTCCCGGTACGATGTCGCTTTCGCGGTACACCGAGCAGATTTTTTCCGCTGGTAATCCCAGCGAACGACGCGATACAGCCTCAGGTAGTGCATCCACCACCTGATTGCAGACCGCCCACCAGGATAATTCAGCCAAAGATAATTCCCGCTCCTGCGTACCGCTTATTGCGTGACGGATGACGTCAATCACCCATGCTGTCAGATTTTGTTGAGCAAGCAGCTCCAGTGATTCCGATGTCTGGTCACGCAGTTGGTTGTCGCAGTGCCAGCACAACACCATTGCGCCGGTACCATAACGGTGAATGACTGTTTCAGTGTGATGGTAATCGCCATTAGGCCACTGGCAGGATGTAACATGACGTAATAGCCAGTCGGACAATGCGCCAACGCCGCCAGCAGCACGAATCACCCGTTCGTTACTAAAAAACGGCAGCAATGTTTTGTCTTCCGCCAGCGGCTGGCGAACGGCAGGAACGACTCCGGATGGCAGATTACGCATGCTTTTTGGTTCCGGTTCCACCAGCACTCGAGGATTATGAAATATCTGTATGGATTCACGGCCCGGCTTAAGGACCACCAGCCCAAGCTCAGGCACCAGAACAGGTCTAAGTAATACCCGCACGTTACCTCCAGATCCGTTGCTGGAAAGTGCGGGACGCACGTGGTGGGCGTTCGGAATAAGGCAGCCTGACAGAGATTATCCAGTGCCGATAGTCGAGACTGAGAGCTTTCTTAACCTCGAACCCGCGCCTGCGGTAAGAATGAATCAGCCATTCGGCCTGTTCTGCAGTGCATGGAGGGTGCTGGAACCATTCAGACTTGAATGCGTGAGAATACCGCCCGTGCGTGCAGGCAAGAACGGGCGAATTATCAGAATTGTAATATTTTGCGTTGCGTGCCATCGGTTTTCTCCGGTGGCACGGTGTTACTCAGCGGGAGTTCAGCCCCGCGCAAGATTGTAGATGAGTTTATTCTCCTGAAAAAGCAGAAAAGCCAGCTTTTATTCCGATCTCTTTCAATGCCTGTAATGAAGTGACAAACTCACCTTCGCGCAAGATAAATCCGTCCGTGACCCGAGCATCCACAAAATTAATTAACGCAGCCCCATTCTTTCGCAAACACATAATGCGGTAATGACTAACAAGATTTCCATTTTCAACGCACACAGCATAGAGGCCATCTTCACAAAAAATTTTACGCAGTTCTTCGATGTTCATCATCAGAATCCTTCCGGATAATTAGCTCTCCCCTTTAAGGGACCATCCCTCTTATCCCTGCGCGCTACTTAAGTATTTTTGATTCTATTCCGGCACCGTCCAGAACTTCAAACGCGTTGAAAATAAAAACAAAAACCCGCCGAAGCGGGTTAAGTGCGGGTGCGTTGAGGATGCCTGCCACATCAGAGGTGGCGAGGGATTTCTCCCCCGCCGGGTCTCTTACTCCTCAGGTTCGTAAGCTGTGAAGACAGCGACCTCCGTCTGGCCGGTTCGGATTCGTACCTCGCAGAGGTCTTTCCTCGTTACCAGTGCCGTCACTATGACGGTTAAACAGATGACGATCAGGGCGATTAACATCGCCTTTTGCTGCTTCATAGCCTGCTTCTCCTGTCAACGCAAAGCAGAAGTGTCACCTTCGGTGCGAAACAGAGATGTCATGCTTTGGTTCAGAGAATGCGTTTGACCGCCTCGCTATATACTTCCGAGCGTTCTCTTTTCCCAACAGAAATCACGAAAACGACAACTTTCTCGTCTATAACCTGGTATACAAGGCGATAGCCTGAAGACCGGAGCTTAATCTTGTAACAATCAGGCATACCACGGAGCTTGTTTGCTTCAATCCGGGGTGACTCAAGTACTTCAACCAGCTTCTTTTTCAACTGTTCACGTACCGTCGAGCCCAGCTTTCGCCATTCCTTTAGTGCCCGCTCGTCAAAATCCAGAAAATACGCCATCAGAGTTCATCCAGCGTCACACGTACTGGCTTAGGATTACGAAGCCGTTCTTTCACTATCTCCACAAGTTCAGCATCTTCATCACTCAGGAGTGTCTGTTTGAACGGCAAGCGTTCATTGTCAGCGATATACTCGAGCATGAGACGAAGCGCTTCAGAAGGAGTTACACCCATTTTTTCAAGCGCGGCGTAAGAACGCGCTTTAAGTTCATCGTCAATACGCAGGTTAATGCTACCCATGTCTTACACCTCTTGTAATTACAAATGTCATTACAAGTATCGCACTACAACATGCTTAGGGCAAGTCACGAAGGAAGTCAGAAAGTAGTCGTAAGAACGGTGATCACTGTCCGCTTTGTGCCAGGAGCAGCCATTGCTAAGTCCATCCTGTATTGTGCAAGTCAGCTCGTTTTTAAAGAGTCCGGCCATCATCTTACTGGTACAGACACCATATACTTTGTGACGGTCAGGCTACATATGCACAACTCAACTTATTCATCTATTTTTTGCTTTAGCATGTCAGTGTTGCTTTCTCGTCGGCGGGTGAGCGGTGACCTGACCTGTCGATAAAGGAACGTAACACGTTTTATGCAACACCCGCATGCGGCAGAAAATTATTGCCGAACGTTTACCCCTGTCAACAAGCTTTACTTTCTGAGGCGCGCCAGCCCGCGAGGAAAACAATCTGAACATCAAACAATTAATGACACAAGAAATACGATTAAAGATTTTTTTGTACATGCCGATAGTGCTTTTTTAAAAGGAGAAATCTATGTCTGTCACAATTCAGGGAAATACCTCAACCGTTATTTCAAACAACTCCGCCCCGGAAGGAACATCAGAAATAGCCAAAATCACAAGACAAATTCAGGTGCTGACTGAAAAGCTTGGGAAAATCTCATCGGAAGAGGGGATGACGACACAGCAGAAAAAAGAAATGGCTGCATTGGTACAGAAGCAAATTGAAAGCCTCTGGGCTCAACTGGAGCAGTTGTTAAGGCAGCAGGCAGAGAAAAAGAATGAAGACGCGACAGTTCAGCCTGATAAAAAAGAAGAGAAAAAAGACGATACAAATACCGCTGGCACCATTGATATTTACGTCTAAGTGACAGCCGTATTGTGGCCCTCATCGGGCCACTTTTCGCCATCAGCCTTTTCTTTAAAGACATATTATCTTTGTATCATTTCTGATAGTTAACATTACAAGATATAAGTAATGGACGCACTCCCAATTAGTCTATTTAAATCGCCACGAGTTTAACTGACAACCCATGATCAATTATGAATTGCAACTATTTCTGTAGTCACTTTTGTGGGGACAGTCCACAAAACTGCCAACTTCCGCTTCTTGCTCTTAGCGGACATTAGCATAGGCTATTTACCATAACCCGTTTCAATAATAATTTTGAACTTTCGCATTTCACTACCGCCCTTTCGGGCGGCCTCCTGATGTTCTGAGGGTGCAGAAATCCATCCAGTTAAGGATTAAATTTTATTTACAGAACTGAATTTAATTATTCAGATATACGTATCTGTAGCCTTACGAATCTACTCACTGGATGCCTCTTTCATAAAAATAATCCAGTGGGTTTTATCGTTTTTTCCCTGTTCGTTGACAGATAACAGGTTTTCTGTCTGTCAGTGCCAGAATCTGGCTTACCGGTATTTGCGTTTCATTCCATTAAAAAATCAGAACGCCGTGCGGCCTCAACACCCGAAAGGCTTCTTTAAATCTCTGTCGCGAATCATCACGCCAGGCATCTTTATTCAGCCGTCCATATTTCTTTCCCATCCAGGCGTTATCACCAACACTCTCAAGATGCGGAGGGTCTAATACAACCATCGAAAAAGATGCGTCTGCAAATGATAATGCACGAAAATCTGCGATAATGTCAGGGCTGATAATCAAGCGTCTCCCATTGCGTAATGTGTATCCTTCTTTTCTGATATCGCTGAATATCGCCCGTTCGTCAGACTTATCGAACCAGAACATGCGGCTGCCACAGCACATATCAAGAATGGTTGCCGGTGCACTCACTGTGCCACGTCCTGAAAATTACCCTGATAGAAAGCCAGTATGCGCTGCATAACTTCGCTCTTCCGGCACTCGCGACAGATTATGTTTAGGCGACTGTCGTAGCGACGTATTTCTCCGTCAGGTGATGACCAGATAAGATCCGGATCAACCACAGCAGGTTTCTTCACCTTTGCCCTCGAGAGTTTTTTGCGGGCGTTTTGCCAGTCCTTACGCGCCTGTTCAGAGGGGAATAACCCGTAGCCGGAGTTGTATACATCGCCACTGGCTACCAGCTCTCTGGCAAGAACGCTCATCAGATATCTAGTCGCACCTGTTTTAGCTTCCAGTTGCCGTAACGTCTCACGGCCGCTCTGGCGCACGAGTTCCACCACCTGCCATTTAATTTTTTCCCGCTCTTCTTGTGTAAAAACTTTTGCCACAAGTCCCCCTTAAAATTACCTCATGACCTGAAATCAACACTTATCCTCTGAAACCAGGCGGAATTTCTGTATCCGGTTCAGAAATATGATTAACACAACGCTGTACAGGTGAACGTCCCAGGCGGATGACCAGTTCGTCCCATTTTTCGCGGAGCTTTGACGGGCTCATGATGTTTTTTACCCAGAATGGATCTCGCTGAACCCGACCAAACATTTCGCAAATTTGTCTGTGGCTTCTGCCATCCAGCATCCGCATTGTGCGCACATCATTGGCCCAGGCAGTCCAGTTAGGCTCTTTTGGTCGCATGATCTCGCCATCATCACTGGCTGCCTGTTCGTAGAGACCCACGATCCGCCCCCAGATCCACTGCGCACACGCCAAATCCTCCCTGCTACCCCACTGGCGTTTTTTCGCACTAAACACAACCGCGTCGGAGTTCCGGGTTAAAAAATCCTGTTCAGTCGTCTGCGGGTCCGGTTGCGAAGCTTCCGGACGAAAAGTGTTTTTATTCTCTGTAGTAATCTCTGTTGTATTCTCTGTAAGATCATCAGGCCATTTTGACCCGATGACATTGGGTCGTTTTGAACCAATGGAGCGTTTCATTTTGACCTCTTCCATCGTGTCATTTTGACCTGATGGAGCGGCGCATTTTGAACCGATGGATTCGCTCAATTTACCACCATCTAAAAGCTCGCTCCCATAGTTGATCGTGTAGAAATTGGTCATATCGCGCTTTGATTTATTGAGCTTTTCACAACGCAAAAGCCCCAGCGTTTTCAGACTTGCAAACGCGCGCTTTAACGTTGACTCTGACCAGAATGGGAACTGTTCCAGCCATTGTTCCGTTGTGTTATAAATCCAGCGAACACCATCACATTCCATGCCGGAGTTGGTATCTCTCAACCAGTAGTGCAGTTGTTGCAAAACAATGGCTTCGTTTAAGCCAATTTTCATTGCCAGCTGCGTGTTTATAACCAGTGGGCGTTCAGCAAAAAGAAGGCTCATAATTCCATCCAGATTTTTGTTGGTATTGCTGTCGATACGCAAGTTTGAAAGCAATTGCTTTTTCTATAAGTTCGTCAGTTTCACGATCCACTACGGCAGGATCAGCAAAAAGCAGTCCGGACTCCACCACATCGCCATATTCTTTGTTTAACCCGGCTATCATGCACGTGATGCTTTTTCCGTCAGTAATTTCACGATACAACCTGAAATCATTAATCCGGATAGCCTCCATAATTGCAGGCACTAGCGCCGTGAACTTTTCACGCTTATCCCTGGTGTCGATAGCCTTCCAGCGTTCAAATATCTTCACTCGATTAACGCCAAGCGCTCGCTGATCAATCGCGCCACCTTCATATGTGACACGCTGAACATCGATGTTCGGGCGCTCTTTCAAAGCCCAGAATGCTTCAGTGATTAATATCGTCGCCTGCTCCTGTGTCATTCCTGGTCGACATATCCAGGCATCCAGAGCCTCACGAGCCTGTTCAGGAGTGATTTTCATTGTTCAACCGCCCCGCCCGCTTCGTCTTACGATATTCATCATAAACTTTGGGATCATACTTAAGCTCCCCGCCAGATGCCTCCTGTAGACGCATCGCGCGACCTTCGGGAACTAAATCCCCTTTCCAGCTATAAAGCGAAGCCAAACGAATACCTGCTGTTTGTGCAAGTTTTGTTTTTGAACCGAAATACAAAAGAGCGTCAGTTTTAAGCATTTAAAACACCTTTATTGTTAGTCATAACTAACAATATAGATGTTAACAAAAACATAGTCAATACGATTTAGCATTAGCTAACTATGGAAACAAAAAATTTAACTATCGGCGAACGCATCAGGTATCGTCGGAAAAACCTCAAACACACCCAAAGGTCTCTTGCTAAAGCCCTGAAAATCTCCCATGTGTCTGTATCACAATGGGAACGGGGTGATAGTGAACCTACAGGGAAGAACCTTTTTGCCCTCAGCAAAGTATTGCAATGCTCACCAACATGGATTCTATTTGGCGATGAAGACAAGCAACCAACACCACCTGTTGAGAAGCCAGTTGCCTTATCCCCCAAAGAACTAGAGCTCCTTGAGCTGTTTAATGCACTGCCAGAATCAGAACAGGATACCCAGCTCGCCGAAATGCGAGCTCGAGTAAAAAACTTCAATAAACTCTTTGAAGAATTACTAAAAGCCCGTCAGCGGACAAATAAAAGATAACATCATCAATGAGTTATCTTTTACCACATCAATTATGTTAGCTATAGCATACAAAATCACTTGACCGATATGTTAGTCATGGCTAATCTTGTTTGCATCAACACACCGCACGGTGTTCTCAGCAAACAGTTCCGCTACCCCAGCGTTAAGGGGAAATGAGGTCAGCATGGATACTATCGATCTTGGCAACAACGAATCTCTGGTGTACGGCGTGTTTCCAAACCAGGACGGCACGTTCACCGCAATGACGTATACCAAAAGCAAAACGTTTAAAACCGAAAATGGTGCCCGTCGCTGGCTGGAAAGAAACTCAGGTGAGTGATATGGATTTCGACACAATCATGGAAAAGGCTTACGAAGAATACTTCGAAGGCCTTGCCGAAGGCGAAGAAGCTCTCAGCTTCAGTGAGTTTAAACAGGCGCTTTCCAGTTCGGCAAAATCTAACGGCTGATAAGCGAAACAGCACCGCGAGGAATCAGTATGCAGAAACGAGAACCCGTCATCATCGCGCCAGACTATACCGATGATGAACTTTATGAGTGGATGCGCCAGAAAATTAATGCAGCGCAGGATCTGAAATGGGCTAATGAAGCCAGGGCTAAGCAGGCTGAAAATCTGTCCGCTCTGGAGCAGGATATCACCAATCTGGAAAAAGCAGCGGCATTAAGCATTGCCAGAATGATTACATACCCGCGTTAGTAGCTAATCAACAAAGCTAAGGTTAGTAATTAAGGAGTTCTCCACGGGTGAGGTGGAGTGCGTGCGCCGGACACGGGTGCGCATCCGGAACTGACAGTTTACTGAAAGGATATTTCCCTGAAAAGTCAGACCATAACGCGAAAGCGCACGGCGAGGTAGCTGGTTCATAGATAGCCTGTCGTTAAATTTTCGTCGACCGTGCGCTTCCGGTTGTGGCAACCCGCGAAATGGCGCGGCGGTAAGTATGGCGGGGTTATTCCTTCCCCGTTGAGGACACCGGGTTGTCAGGTTGACCATACGCTTAAGTGACAACCACGCTGCAACGCCCTCTGTTATCAATTTTCTGGTGACGTTTGGCGGTATCAGTTTTACTCCGTGACTGCTCTGCCGCCCTTTTTAAAGTGAATTTTGTGATGTGGTGAATGCGGCTGAGCGCACGCGGAACAGTTAAAACCAAAAACAGTGTTATGGGTGGATTCTCTGTATCCGGCGTTAATTGTTAACTGGTTAACGTCACCTGGAGGCACCAGGCACTGCATCACAAAATTCATTGTTGAGGACGCGATAATGAAAACGTTATTACCAAACGTTAATACGTCTGAAGGTTGTTTTGAAATTGGTGTCACTATCAGTAACCCAGTATTTACTGAAGATGCCATTAACAAGAGAAAACAAGAACGGGAGCTATTAAATAAAATATGCATTGTTTCAATGCTGACTCGTTTACGTCTGATGCCAAAAGGATGTGCACAATGAATTCAGCATTTGTGCTTGTTCTGACAGTTTTTCTTGTTTCCGGAGAGCCAGTTGATATTGCAGTCAGTGTTCACAGGACAATGCAGGAGTGTATGACTGCAGCAACCGAACAGAAAATTCCCGGTAACTGTTACCCGGTCGATAAAGTTATTCACCAGGATAATATCGAAATCCCGGCAGGTCTTTAAAACAGTTCCGTAATAAATATCCGGTTTCATTCTTATATGCCAGCAATGGCAGGGATTTGTTCATCCTTAAATCTGTCATGAGGTTAAAACAAATGAGTAAAGTCTTTATTTGCGCCGCTATTCCTGACGAACTGGCAACAAGGGAAGAAGGCGCTGTGGCTGTAGCCACAGCCATTGAAGCTGGCGACGAACGCCGTGCTCGAGCAAAATTTCACTGGCAATTCCTGGAACATTATCCGGCTGCTCAGGACTGCGCTTATAAATTTATTGTCTGCGAGGATAAACCTGGCATACCCCGCCCTGCCCTCGATTCATGGGATGCTGAATATATGCAGGAAAACCGCTGGGATGAGGAGTCTGCTTCTTTTGTCCCGGTTGAGACTGAATCCGATCCGATGAACGTCACTTTTGACAAGCTGGCCCCTGAAGTACAGAACGCTGTCATGGTTAAGTTCGACACATGTGAAAACATCACCGTTGATATGGTTATTAGCGCACAGGAATTGTTGCAGGAAGACATGGCAACATTCGACGGACATATCGTTGAAGCGTTGATGAAAATGCCAGAAGTTAACGCCATGTATCCGGAGCTTAAGTTGCACGCCATTGGGTGGGTTAAGCATAAATGTATTCCTGGTGCTAAATGGCCCGAAATTCAGGCAGAGATGCGCATCTGGAAAAAACGTCGCGAAGGTGAACGCAAGGAAACCGGAAAATACACGTCTGTTGTTGATCTCGCCCGCGCCAGAGCCAATCAACAGTACACTGAAAATTCAACAGGAAAAATCAGCCCGGTCATTGCTGCCATTCATCGCGAATACAAGCAGACATGGAAAACACTGGATGACGAACTGGCCTACGCTCTCTGGCCTGGTGATGTGGATGCCGGAAACATTGACGGCAGCATCCATCGCTGGGCAAAAAAAGAAGTTATCGACAACGACCGCGAAGACTGGAAGCGTATCTCGGCATCAATGCGCAAACAGCCTGATGCCCTTCGCTACGACCGCCAAACTATTTTTGGCCTTGTCCGTGAGCGTCCGATCGACATTCACAAAGATCCCGTAGCACTGAACAAATATATCTGCGAATACCTGACGACAAAGGGCGTGTTTGAGAATGAAGAAACAGACCTGGGCACTGTTGATGTTCTCCAGTCATCAGAAACACAAACTGATGCAGTGGAAACTGAGGTATCTGATATCCCAAAAAATGAAACCGCGCCGGAAGCTGAACCATCTGTAGAGCGTGAGGGGCCGTTCTATTTCCTCTTCGCAGATAAGGACGGAGAAAAATACGGTCGCGCAAACAAACTCTCTGGTCTGGATAAGGCACTGGCTGCTGGCGCCACTGAAATCACAAAAGAAGAATATTTTGCCCGAAAAAATGGCACATACACGGGCTTACCGCAAAATGTAGATACCGCTGAAGATTCAGAACAACCAGAGCCGATAAAAGTTACCGCTGACGAAGTAAACAAAATTATGCAGGCAGCCAATATCAGCCAGCCTGACGCCGATAAGTTGCTTGCTGCATCACGTGGTGAATTTGTTGAAGGGATTAGTGACCCGAATGATCCGAAATGGGTTAAGGGGCTCCAGACCCGCGATTCTGTGAACCAGAACCAGCATGAATCGGAACGGAACTACCAAAAAGCGGAACAAAACAGTCCAAATGCGTTACAAAACGAGCCAGAAACGAAACAGCCTGAACCAGTAGCGCAACAGGAAGTGGAAAAAGTCTGCACCGCCTGCGGTCAGACCGGCGGCGGCAACTGCACTGATTGTGGCGCGGTGATGGGCGACGCAACATACCAAGAAACATTCGATGAAGAGTATCAGGTTGAAGTTCAGGAAGATGATCCGGAGGAAATGGAAGGCGCTGAACATCCACACAAGGAGAACACTGGCGGCAATCAGCATCACAATAGCGATAATGAAACTGGCGAGACGGCAGATCACCCAATTAAGGTGAACGGTCATCACGAAATCACATCCACCAGCAGGACGTGTGACCATCTAATGATCGACCTTGAAACCATGGGAAAAAATCCTGATGCCCCGATCATCTCAATAGGTGCAATATTTTTCGATCCGCAAACCGGAGATATGGGACCGGAATTTAGTAAGACTATCGATCTGGAAACTGCTGGCGGAGTCATTGATCGGGACACCATTAAATGGTGGCTTAAGCAATCACGCGAAGCGCAATCTGCCATTATGACTGATGAAATCCCGTTAGATGATGCACTGTTACAATTGCGAGAATTTATCGACGAAAACTCCGGTGAATTTTTTGTTCAGGTTTGGGGAAATGGAGCCAACTTCGACAACACGATTTTGCGCCGTTCATACGAACGGCAGGGGATCCCCTGCCCGTGGCGTTACTACAACGATCGCGATGTACGCACAATCGTTGAGCTGGGGAAAGCCATAGACTTCGATGCCAGAACGGCTATTCCATTCGAAGGTGAGCGCCATAATGCACTTGATGACGCCCGTTACCAGGCAAAATACGTTTCAGTTATCTGGCAAAAACTGATCCCGAGTCAGGCTGATTCTTAATGTTCAACTGTCGCCGGTTGTGACTGGTATTCTGCAACCGGCGCTCGTCTGATGTAAGAGATAAAGAAATCGATGAGCGAAGTAATCATGATTGTCTCTCCCGGCAAATGGGTATCCGAAGAGCAGTTAATTGCGCTGAAAGGAATAAAAAAAGGTACGTTAAAAAAGGCCCGGGAAAAATCGTTTATGGAAGGAAGGGAATATAAGCATGTCGCTCATGACGGTATGCCATGGGATAACAGTCCATGCTTTTACAACCTGGAAGAAATTGATCGCTGGATTGAGCGCCAGGCATCAGCGAGACCAAGACGTCATCTTACTTGACTAAAAGCCACACTAACTAATGAGAGAAGTTGAAATGAAATATCCGACAGGCGTGGAAAACCATGGAGGGAAATTACGTATCTGGTTTGTTTATAAAGGCGTAAGAGTCAGGGAAAATCTGGGGGTTCCTGACACAGCAAAAAACAGGCGCGTTGCAGGTGAACTACGCTCCTCTGTTTGTTACGCAATAAAAACTGGTGTTTTCGACTATGCAAAACAGTTTCCCTCCTCACGCAATCTGGAAAAATTTGGTGAGGCCCGACAAGATTTAACCATAAAAGAACTGGCTGAAAAATTTCTGGCACTGAAAGAAACTGAAGTCGCCAAAACATCACTCAACACATACCGTGCCGTCATCAAAAATATCCTAAGCATAATCGGTGAAAAAAATCTTGCCTCATCGATTAATAAAGAAAAATTACTGGAGGTTCGTAAAGAGCTACTGACTGGATACCAGATCCACAAAAGTAACTATATTGTTACACAACCAGGGAGATCGGCTGTAACTGTAAATAATTACATGACAAATCTTAACGCCGTGTTCCAGTTTGGTGTTGATAACGGTTACCTGGCAGATAATCCGTTTAAGGGGATCTCGCCATTAAAGGAATCAAGAACCATTCCGGATCCTCTTTCGCGGGAGGAATTTATCCGTCTTATCGATGCGTGCAGAAATCAGCAAGCAAAAAATTTATGGTGTGTTTCTGTTTATACTGGCGTTCGCCCTGGTGAGCTGTGTGCACTTGGATGGGAGGACATAGATCTGAAAAATGGAACAATGATGATCAGGAGAAATTTAGCAAAAGACCGTTTCACGGTACCAAAAACACAGGCGGGAACCAATCGGGTCATTCATCTTATTAAGCCAGCAATCGACGCTCTCCGGAGTCAGATGACATTAACGAGACTGAGCAAAGAGCATATCATTGATGTTCACCTCAGAGAGTATGGCAGAACAGAAAAACAAAAATGCACCTTTGTTTTTCAACCTGAAGTATCAGCGAGAGTAAAAAATTATGGTGACCATTTTACCGTTGACTCAATAAGGCAGATGTGGGACGCAGCGATAAAACGTGCCGGACTCCGCCATCGAAAATCATATCAGTCGAGACATACTTATGCCTGCTGGTCGCTGACTGCTGGTGCTAACCCGGCATTTATAGCAAACCAGATGGGCCATGCAGATGCGCAAATGGTATTTCAGGTATACGGAAAATGGATGTCTGAAAACAATAATGCACAGGTAGCTTTGTTAAATACACAGTTAAGCGAGTTTGCCCCAACCATACCCCATAACGAAGCAATGAAAAATTAATTTAATATTTATCAAATAGTTGACACGTATGACTCTTGAAATCCATAAATTCGAGCGCAGTACCCAACCATCCGGATACGGCAGCTCTGACCAGATCTTTCGTGGACCTTTCGTGTTTTTCTTGATTCATATTGGCTATCTCTAAGAGGTAAGATGCGTACCACTTACTCGCAGTTTTTATATTATTCAGTGAATGTGAGTAAGACTTTGCAGCAGTGCTGCTGATCTTTCTCAAACAATTCAATTGCGTCTGTAACGTGGTGATAGTCAAAAGTGTGAGTAATAAGTTGATTAGGATCGATGAGTCCATTGACCAACCAGTCAATCACAACCGGGAATTTGTTCGCATTTAATCTTGAGGAATAAATGGACAGTTCTTTACCGGTAATACCTTGTTGAATAATCTGACAAGGATCGCTGGAGAAGCCCATCAGAACAATTCGCGCGGCTGGCGATGCCAGCGTGATAGCCTCCTGTAAAATGGATGGATGGCAAGCTGCATCCACGATGATGGTCGGTTTTAGCCCGTTTTCTACCAGAAACTCTTGCAACGAATGCTGACTATTATTGATGGCCCAGTCTGCACCACACTGCTTCGCCATGGCCAGGCGTTCATCGATTCTGTCAGCAATCACTACGGTTTTAACCTTATAGACACGTTTAAGCGCCTGTACGGTGGTCAGTCCCATAGGCCCTGCGCCATAAATCAGCGCAATATCGTTTTCTGTCGGATTAATTTGCCCGGTTACGTTTGCGGCGATGGTAAATGGTTCGACCATAACGGCATGCTCATCAGGCACAGTATCGGGGATCGTCCAGGCATTTTTCGCCGGCACGACAGCGTACTCGCTGAAACCGCCATCGCGATGCACGCCCAGCACCACCAACGATGTACAAACGTTAGGTTTACCAATGGAACAGGGATAACAATGTCCGCAGCTGATGACCGGATCAACGGACACCCGCTCGCCTATTCGCGAATGGTCAACGCCTTCACCTACCGCCTCGATCACACCATAAAACTCGTGGCCAATCACACGCGGGTATTGTGCAAATGGATTATGACCGCGGTAAATATGGCTGTCTGAACCACAAATTCCCGCCAGTTTCACTTTTACCCTGACCTCACCTGCTGAGGGTTCTGGCACCGGTCGTTCGGCGATAATCAGCGTATTCGGTTTTTCAATCACGATACTTTTCATAGCAAATCACTCCTTACCAGTTCCACAGCGTGCCATCTTCCAGGCGAGCAACAGGCAGATATGCAGGGTCATACGGATATTTCGCCGCCAGTTTTTCGTCAAACTCGATCCCAAGGCCGGGTTTGTCTCCTGGGTGCATATAGCCGTTATCAAAGGTCCAGTTATGTGGGAACACTTCCAGCATCTGCTCGGAATAGCCCATATATTCCTGTACGCCGAAGTTCGGCACCCACAGATCAAAATGCAGCGCGGCGGCCATGCACACAGGCGATAGATCGGAAGGTCCATGTGAACCGGTACGTACCTGATACAGCGACGCGAAATCAGCAATCCGGCGCATACCGGTGATACCCCCCGCATGGGTGATGGTGGTGCGGATATAGTCGATCAATTGTTCTTCGATCAGCTGTTTGCAGTCCCAGATGCTATTGAACACTTCCCCTACCGCAATCGGCGTGACGGTATGCTGGCGGATCAGGCGGAAGCACTCCTGGTTTTCAGCAGGGGTTGGGTCTTCCATCCAGAACAGACGATATTGCTCAATGCTTTTGCCAAAACGCGCCGCTTCAATTGGCGTCAGACGGTGATGCATGTCGTGCAGAAGATGTTCGTTGAAACCGAATTTATCGCGCACGGCTTCAAACAGTTTTGGTGTGAAATCGAGATATTTCTCCGTTGACCATAACTGTTCTTCCGGCCATTGCCCTTTTGTGGCAGGTTCATAGGCCAGTCCTTTGCCTTTAGACATACCGTAAGTGGTTTTCATGCCCGGTACGCCACACTGCACGCGAATCGCTTTAAAACCCATTTCTTTATGACGCGCATAATCTTCCAGTACGTCATCAACGGTATGGCCAGTGGTGTGGCAATAAACCATAACTCCTTCACGAGAAGCACCGCCGAGTAACTGGTACAACGGCATATTGGCTGCTTTCGCTTTGATGTCCCACAATGCCATATCCACTGCGGAAATCGCCGACATGGTGACCGGCCCACGACGCCAGTACGCGCCTTTGTAGAAAAACTGCCAGATATCCTCAATACGATGCGCATCGCGACCAATAAGCTGCGGACACACGTGATCTTTCAGATACGACGCCACGGACAGCTCGCGTCCATTTAATGTGGCATCTCCCAGCCCGGTGATCCCATCTTCTGTCGTAATTTTCAACGTCACAAAATTACGCCCAGGACAGGTAACAAAAACATCAGCCCCAACAATCTTCATTTCTTATTCCCTACATCTGTTCTTGTGATGCATGAAATTTACCCAACTGAGCTACTACCATACAAGTATAAAGATCAAAAAAACTCTGCTTGATCACAAAAAAGGCGCTATGCGCGCCCCCATCCTGCCACAATGATCAACATGCCGCACAACGCCACCAGCGCGCCAGACCAGTCATACAAACTGAGTTTTACACCATCGACAATGCGTAGCCATAGCAGCGCGGTCACCACGTAAACACCGCCATAGGCTGCGTATACACGCCCACTGGCTGCCGGATGCAGTGTCAGCAACCAGACGAATAAAGCCAGTGACATCCCGGCGGGTATCAGCAACCAGGCTGTAGCCCCGCGCTTAAGCCAAAGCCAGGGTAAAAAGCAGCCAATGATTTCGCATAACGCGGTGACGAAAAAAAGAAATGTGGTCTTAAGCATTGATGTTATTCAGTTACCTTCGGTTTAACTATGATACGACAGAATCTCGTTAGCGTATCCATATCCACCGGGTGGGTATGCCCGCAAACCGGAATAGTGTAGAATTTAACCCTGTTTTATCGTTTTTACCCTTTCCCATAAAAGGAATTCGCCATGAAAATTACACTGACCAAACGCCTGTGCCTGACGGCTATGCTGACGCTGGCTGCGGCTGTGTACACCTCTTCCGCATTTGCTGAAACCAGTAAACTGGTCATTGAATCCGGGGACAGTGCGCAAAGTCGTCAACAAGCAGCAATGGAAAAGGAACAATGGAACGATACGCGTCAGCTTCGCCAGAAAGTCAACAAACGTGCAGAGAAAGAGTGGGACAAAGCCGATACAGCCTTTGATAGCCGTGATAAATGCGAACAGAGCGCTAATATTAATGCGTACTGGGAACCTAACACACTGCGCTGCCTTGATCGCCGGACTGGCCGCACCGTTGCCCCATAATTATTGCACTTTGAAGGATATTGAAAGGATACGATATGACTAGCGCCCTCAGTGTTAAGTTGCGCCCGCTGGAGCGTGAAGATTTACGATTCGTTCATCAGCTTGATAATAACGCCAGCGTAATGCGTTACTGGTTTGAAGAACCTTACGAAGCGTTTGTTGAGCTGTCAGACCTGTATGACAAACACATTCACGACCAAAGCGAACGTCGCTTTGTGGTGGAATGCGACGGTGAAAAAGCCGGACTCGTGGAACTGGTTGAAATTAACCATGTGCACCGACGGGCGGAATTCCAGATCATTATTTCCCCTGATTATCAGGGCAAAGGTCTGGCTTCCCGGGCTGCTAAGCTGGCGATGGATTACGGCTTCACCGTACTCAATTTATATAAGCTGTATCTGATCGTTGATAAAGAGAACGAAAAAGCTATCCACATCTACCGTAAACTTGGCTTTATGGTCGAAGGCGAACTGATTCATGAATTCTTTATCAACGGCCAATACCGCAACACTATACGTATGTGTATCTTCCAGCAGCAGTATCTGGCAGAACATAAAACGTCAGGTCCTAACCTGCTGCAACCTACCGCTCAATAAAGCCTGACTAATAGTACGCGATGGTGTTTTCAATTGAGTAATGGTGTTCAACTGCCGGCTTCACGCTCTCGTCAACGATAACGAGCTGGCAGTTGACCGGATTTGCGTATTCATCGTATTTGCACGTTTGTTTGACGTTGCCTACCGGATGATTGTTGAGCAGGCTCACCGCGGTGTAATCCAGCTTCTTCAACGGATCGACCGACGGTGTGGCATCAACCTGTAAGGTATTGTCCTTATTGACGGTTGTTTTACCCAGCGGGTAGCCTTCCGCATCGTATCTATATTGCACCTTCATCTCTTTTCCCGTGGCAGAAACGACAAAACCGTTATCGTCGGTATCCCACACCACTCCTGCTGCAGGCAGTTCCGCCAGTTGGCATTTGCCCTGTAAACGGATCCGTTTTTCCAGCGTTTCGGCATCCCGGTAGTAGTTTGCATCCAGGACCAGCGCCATACCGGTATTGTTTTCAATATCGTGCAGTTCAAGCGTATCGAAACACCCTTCCTGTGACAGCGTACCAACGACACGCTTAGTGACCTCACCTTTATCATTGAGCAGCGTCTGGCTGAAATCTTTCACCGGCCCACGCAGCGGGTCGAAATCAAATTCATTGGAAAAACTGGCCATTTCCGGCGTAAAGGAAACCAGCCCTTTGGCGTTATCACACCCAACCAGCACGACGCACAGGAAACCTAACAGGGTCTGTTTCTTCACATTTTTCACCGGGATAAGAAGATAATTCTCAATCATATTAGCAAATACAGTTATTTACACCAGAAATGCTAATCTTAGTTTAAGTCGATCATAAAGGAGCTGATGATGAAATACATACCAGGAATTGCCGCGATCATATTGGTAGTCGCTTCCCCGCAGGTTCTGGCGGCACCCGCGTCATGCGAACGCGTAAAAAGCGATATCGAACAACGCATCATCAATAATGGTGTTGCTGAATCCAGCTTCACGCTGAATATTGTCCCCAACGATCAGGCCGATCAACCTGACTCACTGGTAGTCGGACATTGTGCAAATGATACGCACAAAATTCTCTATACCCGAACCAACAGCGGCAACACCCCCGCCAATAGCACATCTGCACAAGACGGACACGTCGCCGAACCGCAATAAATCTCACCCTCCGTGCGCGGAGGGTTACTCCAGTTTGATATGCATTAAGATGACATACTCATAAATGGGTAAACTCACTCCATTATTAGCATGCTATTAATTTCGCTGTAGAGATTAATATATAGCGATAACTATAATGGAGTGAGTTATGTCTGATACTGAGCAATATGGAGGCATCAGCCGCAGGACGTTAGTGAAATCCTCGGCTATCGGTTCGCTGGCGCTTGCCGCAGGCGGGCTGTCATTACCTTTTGGAATGCGCACCGCCGCCGCTGCGGTACAACGGGCGATACAACCGGCTGAAGAGAAAGTGGTTTGGGGCGCGTGTTCCGTGAACTGCGGCAGCCGTTGTGCCCTGCAACTCCACGTCAAAGATGACGAAGTCGTATGGGTGGAGTCCGATACGACCGGAGACGATCTTTATGGTCAGCACCAGGTTCGTGCCTGTCTGCGTGGGCGTTCAATCCGCCGACGGATCAATCATCCGGATCGCCTGAATTATCCGATGAAGCGCGTAGGCAAACGTGGTGAGGGAAAATTCGAACGTATAACCTGGCAGGAAGCGCTGGATACCATCAGTGACAGTTTAAAAAATACCGTGGAGAAATACGGTAATGAAGCTGTTTATATTAATTACACCTCAGGCATTGTAGGCGGCAACATTACGCGCTCCTCTCCTTATGCCTCGCTGGTCGCTCGCCTGATGAACTGCTATGGCGGTTTCCTGAGCCATTACGGCACTTACAGCACCGCACAAATCGCGGCAGCAATGCCCTATACCTACGGCTCAAATGACGGTAACAGCACATCCGACATCGAAAACACGAAACTGGTAGTAATGTTTGGCAATAATCCTGCCGAAACGCGCATGAGCGGCGGCGGAATAACGTACTTCCTTGAACAGGCCCGGGAGCGATCTAATGCCCGGATGATCGTCATTGATCCGCGCTATACCGATACCGCTGCGGGTCGTGAAGATGAGTGGATCCCTATCCGCCCAGGAACCGATGCCGCACTCGTGGCGGGACTTGCCTGGGTTATGATTAACGAAAATCTTGTCGATCAGGCGTTCCTCGACACATATTGCATCGGTTATGACGAGAAAACCCTACCCGCCGACGCCCCCGCTAACGGACATTACAAGGCCTATATACTTGGCAACGGCGATGACGGTATCGCTAAAACGCCCCAATGGGCCTCGCATGTCACCGGGATCCCCGCCGATCGCATTATCAAACTGGCTCGGGAAATCGGCAGCACAAAACCGGTATATATTTGTCAGGGCTGGGGGCCGCAGCGTCAGGCTAACGGCGAACTGACCTCACGGGCGATCGCGATGTTGCCTATCCTGACCGGCAACGTTGGCATCAACGGCGGCAATAGCGGTGCACGAGAATCAACCTACACCATCACGATTGAACGCATGCCGCTGCCGGAGAATCCCATCAAGACCCAGATATCCTGCTTTAGCTGGACCGACGCCATCGCTCGTGGCCCGGAAATGACCGCAACCCGCGATGGCGTGCGCGGGAAAGATAAGCTCGATGTACCGATTAAATTTATCTGGAACTACGCGGGCAACACCATTACTAATCAGCACTCAGATATCAATAAAACGCATGAGATCCTTCAGGATGACACGAAATGCGAAATGATAGTAGTCATCGAAAACTTCATGACATCTTCGGCCAAATATGCCGATATTCTGCTGCCGGACTTAATGACCGTCGAACAGGAAGACATTATTCCTAACGACTATGCGGGCAACATGGGATACCTCATTTTTATTCAACCCGCGACGTCACCGAAGTTCGAGCGTAAACCGATCTACTGGATAATGAGCGAAGTCGCCAAACGCCTTGGCAATGATATCTATCAACGCTTTACGGAAGGCCGTACTCAGGAACAGTGGCTCCAGTATTTGTATGCAAAAATGCTGGCCAAAGACCCCGCGCTGCCTTCCTATGACGAGCTGAAAAAAATGGGGATCTATAAACGTAAAGACCCTAACGGGCATTTTGTCGCTTATAAAAAATTCCGCGACGATCCGCAGGCCAATCCGCTCAAAACACCGTCCGGAAAGATTGAAATTTATTCCAGTCGACTGGCGAAAATAGCCAACACCTGGGAGTTGCAAAAGGACGAAGTAATTAGCCCGCTTCCCGTCTACGCCTCTACGTTTGAAGGGTGGGATGATCCGAAACGCAGCGCATTTCCGCTGCAGTTGTTTGGCTTCCATTACAAATCCCGTACGCACTCCAGCTACGGCAATATCGATGTTCTGCAGGCGTCCTGCCGTCAGGAAGTGTGGATCAACCCTGTCGATGCCCAAAAGCGTGGTATTGCAAATGGCGATTTGGTGCGGGTCTTTAACGACCGCGGTGAAGTACGTATTGCAGCCAAAGTGACGCCGCGGATCCTGCCCGGCGTCAGCGCAATGGGCCAGGGTGCATGGCACGATGCCGATATGACCGGCGACAAAATTGATCATGGCGCCTGCGTCAATACGCTGACAACACAGCGCCCTTCACCGCTGGCAAAAGGCAACCCACAGCACACTAATCTGGTCGAGATCGAGAAGGTTTAAGGACTAACCCATGACAACTCAGTATGGATTTTTTATTGATTCCAGTCGTTGCACCGGATGCAAAACCTGCGAACTGGCCTGCAAAGACTACAAGGATCTCACGCCCGACGTCAGTTTCCGCCGGATTTACGAATACGCCGGAGGTGACTGGCAGGAAGACAACGGCGTCTGGCGACAGAACGTTTTCGCCTACTACCTCTCCATTGCCTGTAACCACTGTGAAGATCCGGCCTGTACCAAGGTTTGCCCCAGCGGGGCTATGCATAAACGTGATGATGGTTTTGTGGTCGTTGATGAAGATGTGTGTATTGGCTGTCGTTACTGCCACATGGCCTGTCCGTACGGCGCACCGCAGTACAATGCCGCCAAAGGGCAAATGACCAAGTGCGATGGCTGTCATGACCGCGTGGCAGACGGCAAAAAGCCTGTCTGCGTCGAGTCCTGTCCGCTGCGTGCGCTGGACTTCGGTCCCATTGATGAACTGCGCGAAAAACATGGTGAGCTGGCAGCCGTCGCCCCGCTGCCGGGTGCGCACTTCACCAGACCGAGTATTGTGATCAAACCAAACGCCAATTGCCGCCCGACCGGGGATACCACGGGTTTTCTGGCTAATCCAAAGGAGGTGTAAAATGGGAAATGGATGGCATGAATGGCCGCTGGTACTGTTCACGGTGCTGGGCCAGTGCGTAGCCGGGGCGCTGATCGTAAGTGGCTACGGCTGGCTAACCACTAAAGACGATGCGGTAAAGCAGCGTATTGTGCGCAGCATGTTTTTTCTGTGGCTGGTGATGGGCATCGCCTTTCTCGCCTCAGTCATACATTTAGGTTCGCCGCTGCGCGCGTTTAACTCGCTGAACCGAATTGGCGCATCGGCGCTGAGTAACGAAATTGCCAGCGGTTCGCTGTTTTTCGCTGTCGGTGGCCTGTGGTGGCTGGTGGCGTTTCTCGGTAGAATGCCCGCAACGTTAGGTAAAATCTGGCTGCTGTTGAGCATGTTGCTGGGCCTGGTATTTGTCTATGCGATGACCAACGTCTACCAGATAGACACCGTCCCAACCTGGTATAATGGCTATACTACACTGGCGTTTTTCATGACGCTGCTGCTCAGTGGACCGCTGTTTGCCGCCCTGCTGCTGCGGGCTGCGGGTGTTTCCTGCAGCCCTGCCAGATTCGCCGGTATCAGCGTGCTGGCCCTGCTGGTGACCGTGGCTGTTGTTGTGCTGCAGGGACTGTCGCTCGGCGAAATCCACAGTACGGTACAAAACGCTGGCGCGCTGGTGCCCGACTACGCAAGCCTGCAGGTCTGGCGCATCCTCCTGCTGGTTGCGGGGCTGGGCTGCTGGATATGCCCGCTTGTCCGTCGCAAAGAATCGTCCGTCGGCGGACTGGCGCTGGGCTTAGTGTCCGTCCTCGCCGGTGAAATCATTGGCCGCGGCTTGTTTTACGGTTTACATATGACAGTCGGAATGGCTGTCGCAGGTTAATTTTCGGGTGCGGGGCAACCCGCACTGTTCAGGATTGTTTGCATGACCCATTTTTCACAACGTGACAACTTTTCCACCGCAGCGCGTGTGCTCGGCGCGCTGTTTTACTATGCCCCAGACAGTGCCGAAGCTTCGGCACTGGTCAGTGCGTTAAGCAACGATGGTTGGCAGGCGCAGTGGCCGCTTGAAAAGACAACGCTTTCGCCGTTAGTTGCACAGTTTCAGGCTGAGGCCGATGAGTCTCTCCCGCAAGCCTGGCAACGTCTGTTTGTTGGCCCTTATGCGCTCCCTTCTCCGCCTTGGGGATCCGTCTGGCTGGATCGTGAAAACGTGTTGTTTGGCGACTCCACGCTGGCTCTGCGTCAGTGGATGCGTGACAACGGTATCCAGTTTGCTATGCAGCAAAATGAGCCAGAAGATCACTTTGGTTCACTACTGTTGCTGACGGCCTGGCTTGCTGAGAACGAACGCCACACCGAGTGCGAACAGCTGCTGGCCTGGCATCTGTTCCCATGGTCATCGCGCTTCCTTAATGTGTTTATCGAAAAAGCCGATCACCCGTTCTATCAGGCGCTGGGTGAGTTGGCGCGTCTGACGCTGGCACAGTGGCAATCACAGTTATTGATCCCGGTAGCCGATAAGCCTTTGTTTCGTTAATTTCGTCACAGGCAGGATGCATACTGTCTGTGGTGCATCCTGTTGCGCACGCTGAGCTTTTGCTTCTGTTGTCAAATAGCCGCAAAATAAAACGTCTGAAACTTCCTCTCTGGCCACACATGCATCATTTACATGCTTATCCTGACCTGCGCGCCATGTTCCGCCGTCTGCTGATCGCCGCGTTGATTGGCGTCCTTGCTGCGCTGGCCGTCGCAGGATTTCGTCATGCCATGCTGCTTCTCGAATGGTTGTTTCTGAGCAATAACACGGGGAGTCTGGTCAACGCTGCGACAAACCTTTCGCCTTTAAGGCGTATGCTGACACCTGCACTCGGCGGTCTGGCGGCAGGATTACTACTGTGGGGCTGGCAAAAATTTAACCGTTTACGCCCACAGGCTCCCACTGATTATATGGAAGCTCTACAAACCGACGGACAATTTGACGTCAGTGCAAGCCTGGTGAAATCGCTGGCCTCGTTACTGGTTGTCGCCAGCGGGAGCGCTATCGGACGCGAAGGTGCCATGATTTTACTGGCGGCGCTGGCGGCTTCCTGCTTTGCTCAACGCTTTACCCCACGTACAGAATGGAAGTTATGGATTGCCTGCGGCGCCGCAGCGGGTATGGCCGGAGCCTATCATGCCCCGCTGGCGGGCAGTTTATTTATTGCCGAAGTGTTGTTTGGCACGCTGATCCTCGCATCACTGGGACCGGTAGTGGTGTCCGCCGTAGTCGCATTACTCACCACCAATCTGCTTAGCGACAGCAATGCGCTGCTGTATACCGTTCACCTGTCTCGGGAATTGCATACTCTGGAATACGTTATGATTGTCAGCACCGGTTTGGCTGCTGGCTTCTGCGGACCGCTCTTCATGTGGCTGATGACCACCAGCCATAATGGTTTTTTGCGCTTAAAACTCTCGCCGCCGTGGCAACTGGCGCTTGGTGGGTTGATCGTTGGCCTGCTTTCATTGCTCACGCCTGCGGTCTGGGGTAATGGCTACAGCGTGGTGCAGTCATATTTACTTTCGCCACCGCTGCTGGCCGTAGTTAGCGGGATTTTTATCTGCAAATTACTGGCGGTGCTTGCCAGCAGTGGATCCGGTGCGCCAGGTGGCGTGTTTACGCCAACGCTGTTTGTCGGCTTGTCGGTGGGCATGCTGCTGGGTCAGGTATGGGGATTATGGCTTCCGGGCTCAGATGAAATTGCTATTTTGCTGGGCTTAACGGGGATGGCCACGCTGCTGGCAGCTACCACGCATGCACCAATAATGTCGACCTTGATGGTTTGTGAAATGACCGGGGAGTATCGCCTGCTCCCCGGATTACTGATTGCCTGTGTCCTGGCGTCGGTGCTGTCGCGTACGTTACGCCACGACTCTATCTACCGACAGCACGCTGCCGAGCATTGACAGACGGATGTACTGCGACAGCTCACGCTGCTCTGCACGAGGCAGATAAGGCAGTTCACCGATAAGCGGGGCAGGTAATTTTTTACCCAGCACATCAATGATTTCCGCATAATGCGCCAGCCCCGGGTTGATTCGGTTCGCGACCCAGCCAATCAGCGGCAGTCCGTCGCTGGCAATCGCCTGTGCGGTGAGGATGGCATGATTAATACAGCCTTCCTGGATACCCACCACCATCAGCACCGGCAGTTGTTCCTGCACCACCCACTCCGATAACGGACGCAGATCGTTCATCAAGCTCCGCCAGCCTCCGGTGCCTTCCACGACAACGTGATCGACTTTTTCGCTGAGGCTTGCGAGACCGTTGGATAACAGGGTGTAATTGACCGGACCACTATGCGCTACGCTACTTTCGTCTTCGCTGAGCGCAATCGGGTTGACCGCTTCGTAAGGCAGTTCGATAGTGGACACGCTTTGCAGCACCAGCGCATCTTTGTTGCGCAGACCTTCGGGCGTCTCTTTGCTGCCTTTGGCTACAGGTTTGTAACCCGCAACGCTTTTACCCCCTGACGCTAACGCTTGTAGTAATGCGCGGGAAACCACGGTCTTCCCAACAGAAGTGTCTGTACCTGTAATAAAGAAACGCTTCAGCATCACTAACTCCACCGTTATGCTTTGAAAATATAAGTCAGGAAAATAAAACAGTGGAGAAAGTCTAAGGTATGACGAGCAGGATCAGCTTGAGATAGCGCAATTTTTCGTACGACAGTTAAAAAATGTTAACCCTGTAATAGACGAATCAACAAAGAACCGTTATACATCGCGTCCTTAACGAGCGCCGCCCCCGCCATCGTCCCCTGATTGGTAAACTGCGTACTTTCAACGACTATATGCTGACTGTAAGCCGGAAGTGCCTGCTGACGAATGCTGTCAGCGATGGTGGGGAACAAGATATCTGCCGCTTTACTGAGCGGAGACCCAATCAATATCTTTTGCGGGTTGAACAAATTCACCATGATGGCAAGAATTCTGCCGACGTGGGTCCCGACGCCGCTAATGATATCTTTCGCCAATAAATCACCCTGCATTGCCGCCAGACACAGTGCGTCTACCGTCAGCGGTTGTCCGTGTAAAGAAGAACTCATTGACTGCTTCAAGCGCACCTGCGCCAGTTCGAGCACGCTGTCGACGCTGGCGATCGTTTCCAGACAACCATGGTTACCGCAGTAGCAGCGTTTACCGTACGGATCCACCTGCGTATGGCCAATTTCCACCAGGCTACTGCTGCCTGCATGCAGTAAATGACCGTCAGTGATTACCCCGGCACCCACGTTATGATCGATCACCACCTGAATGACGTCGCGCGCACCACGCGATGCGCCGAAAAGCGCCTCAGCCATGGTCCAGGCGCTAATATCATGCTGAATATAGACCGGTACGCCAGTATGGTTCTCAAGCGCCTGGCCCAGCGGCATCTCTTTGACATCTTCGTAAAATGGCATGCGATGCACGATACCGTTTTCAGTATCAATAATGCCGGGTAAGGTGATGGCGATGGAGGTTAAGCGTTCCAGCTTTTGTTGATGGCGGATGAAAAACTGGTCGACCTGGGTAATAACACGTTCCAGAAGCGGTGTTTCACTGACCAGCTCCATTTCAAGACAATCTTCTACCACCAGTTTGCTGCTCAGATCGCGCAGTGCCAGAAAGATCTCGCCGCGACTGATACGGATGGATAAATAGTGCCAGGCTTCCGTTTCAACAACCAGCCCAACTGCCGGACGCCCACGGCTGCCCGCTTCCTTGATTTCCAGCTCTTGCACCAGGTGCGCTTCGAGCATTTCGCGGACAATTTTAGTAATACTGGCAGGCGCCAATTGCGCCAGGCGAGAGAGATCAATACGCGATACCGGACCCAGCTGATCAATCAGGCGATAAACCGCGCCAGCATTGGTCTGCTTAATTTGATCGATATGCCCAGGCTGACTATCAGCAACCACCACTTACTCCCTTTATTTTCGCGCTCCGAAATAATCTGCGGGCTATGGTGAAGCACTTCAATGGCTCCCGTCAACTTTTTACTTAGCCTTGTGATTTACTGCACATTTTCACTCATTTTTAAACTAAATTAATCGCCTGAACGGCAGCCAGCAGCTGCTCACGAAAGCGTTGCGCGGCGTGACTTTGCTCATGATGCTTTGGCCACACTAACCACATTTCCGAGACAGCATCTTCTTCCGCTATCGGGATCCAACACATTTCATATAGCTGCACCCGTTTAAAAGAAGCAGGAAGTATAGAAACCCCTAATCCTGCAGCCACCAGCCCGATGATAGTCATCGCTTCGCCAACCTCCTGCGCAATCGTCGGTTTTAGTCCATAGCGACGCATCAGGCCAAGAATATCATCATACAACCCTGTCCCCACATGGGGGTCAAAAAAGACAAATGGCTCATTCGCCAGCTCGGCCAACGTGACCACGGGTTTTTGCGCCAACGGATGCGCGCGTGGGATCATCGCCATCAGTGGTTCATGCAGAATGATTTCACGCTCCAGCGTTTCCGGAAGCTGCGTATTGCGCAGAAGTCCCAAATCCAGCGTCCCTTCATTGAGCGGGGCAATTTGCTCACGTGTGTTCATTTCGCGGGTTTGCATATGCACTGCCGGGTAGCTTTGACGAAACAGAGATAACGTATCTGAAACGGCTTTGATAAACGGCGCCGACGACGTAAAGCCGATACGCAATTCCCCTGCTTCTCCCAAATGCAAACGCTCAGCCCTGGCGGCGGCTTCATTAACCAGCCCGAGGATCTGCCGACTGTCTGCCAGAAACTGCTTTCCGGCAGAGGTCAGCGCCACGCTACGGTTAGTTCGGGCAAGTAACCGGGCGCCAACCTGCTGTTCAAGGATCTGGATCTGCTGGCTTAGCGGCGGTTGCGAAATGTTTAATCGCGCTGCCGCCCGACCAAAATGCAACTCTTCGGCAACGGCCACAAAGTAACGTAAATGACGCAGTTCGATATTCATATTTTTAAAATATTATTTGAGATTATTAATATATTAGACAGAATATTGTGATTTTCATACTCTTAAGGCTGGTCCTGTAGACGTAATTGGATGAGCAAGGATTTCAAGTGAGCCGTACAACAACTGTCGATACCGCGCCAACAAGCGATATTGATGAACAGATAGTTACCCCGCCGGATGGTTTTATCAAACGCGGAACATCCCCATTTATGCGCGTCACGCTGGCGCTGTTTTCCGCCGGACTGGCGACTTTTGCCCTCCTCTATTGTGTACAACCCATACTGCCTGTGCTTTCGCACGAGTTTGGTGTCTCTCCTGCCAGCAGTAGTATTTCGCTCTCCATTTCAACGGCGATGCTGGCGATAGGGTTACTGTTTACCGGCCCACTTTCAGATGCTATTGGCCGCAAGCCGGTGATGGTTACCGCGCTGCTGCTCGCCTCTTGTTGTACGCTCCTTTCAACAATGATGACCAGTTGGCACGGTATTTTAATCATGCGGGCGCTGATAGGACTTTCACTGAGCGGCGTCGCGGCGGTAGGGATGACCTATCTGAGTGAAGAGATTCATCCCAGTTTCGTCGCCTTCTCAATGGGCTTGTATATCAGCGGTAACTCGATTGGCGGTATGAGTGGTCGCTTGATCAGTGGCGTGTTTACCGACTTTTTTAACTGGCGTATCGCGCTGGCGGCGATCGGCTGTTTTGCCCTTGCCTCTGCGCTGATGTTCTGGAAAATCCTGCCGGAATCTCGTCATTTCAGACCAACGTCGCTGCGCCCGAAAACGTTGTTTATCAACTTCCGCTTGCACTGGCGCGACAGAGGCTTGCCGCTGCTGTTTGCGGAAGGTTTTTTACTGATGGGATCGTTTGTCACGCTGTTTAATTACATCGGCTACCGCCTGATGCTCTCTCCGTGGGAGCTCAGCCAGGCGGTTGTCGGTCTGTTATCTGTGGCGTATCTGACCGGGACCTGGAGTTCGCCAAAAGCAGGTTCTATGACCACTCGTTATGGCCGTGGCCCGGTAATGCTCTTTTCAACTGGCGTGATGCTGGTTGGACTGTTGATGACCCTGTTCACATCGCTATGGCTGATCTTCGCCGGGATGCTGCTCTTTTCAGCCGGTTTTTTTGCCGCGCACTCCGTAGCAAGCAGCTGGATTGGACCACGGGCAAAACGCGCTAAAGGCCAGGCTTCTTCCCTGTATCTGTTCAGCTATTATCTGGGATCCAGTATTGCCGGTACGCTCGGCGGCGTATTCTGGCACAGCTACGGCTGGAACGGTGTGGGCGGATTTATCGCCCTGATGCTGGTGCTGGCGTTGCTGGTCGGCGCACGTTTGCACCATCGTCTGCACGTATAATCCCCGATGCCCGGATTCCGGGCATCGCCTTTATGAATCAGGTAGTAACGTCTGGGCTCCCATTTGCAGAGCAATAACCGTCCCGTTCATCACTATATGCAGCATGATCGGCATCAACAGGCCGTTGCTTTTCAGTCTGGCGATGATCAAAACCTGCGACACAAGAAACAACATCAGCAACGTACGTAGATCCACATACTGCGTATGCATGATGGCAAAAATGACCGATACCACCACTGACGACAGCCAGGTTTTATTATTGAACCAGTACTGGAACGCGTTGAATAAACAGCCTCTGAAAACAATTTCTTCATAAACTGGCGCAATAAATATCAGAGTCAACGTAGATAACCACAATGCGTAACTACTTAAAGATATTTGGCTGGTCACCCACGCTTCGGTTTGTCTGAGACCCAAAATCAATGGCAGGATAAGCTGAATAAACAGCAGCGCCGCGAACAAAATGGTAAACCACCTGGCGTTGAAAATGCCTTTGCCCAGCCCCTCTCTTTTTCTGAAGAAGAAGTAATACAGCGGAACCAGCACAACAAATTCCAATGCAAACAACAGCGGGAAAAGTAGCCCTTTGGCAAGCAGGTCCTGACTCGCGGGGAAAAACAACGGGGTAAACGTGAGGCCAAACATCAGTAAAAACATTGAAAAGCAGCCAGCTACTGCTTTGGTCCTGGCGATATACAGGTTGTCGGCATCCTGTGACATACAATCTCCTTGCGCTCATCGAAGATAAGTTGATGAATTACCGATACATGATAAAAATTCTCATTATCACTGACAACCTACCAACTTTTACGCAATGCCCATTGGGGCAATGCCAAAACCCTCTTTACTCCGGAACTTCACCGTCAACTACTCAGGGGAGAATCCGCCAGCGGCAACGAAAAACGGAAGCAGGCCCCTGCCGTTGAGCTAACCAGGCTGATATCCCCTCCATGCAGCTCGAGCATTCTACGCACGATCAGTAAGCCCAGGCCGCCGCGCTCAGCCCTCTGCTCACGGGGAACTAACGCGGTCGGGCGCTGAAACAATACTTCTCGCACAGCTTCTTCTACCCCAGGCCCGCTGTCCTGCACTTCGGCTAATAAACGGTCTGCATCACGCCAGACTTTTAGCCGCACTTCACCTCCGTCAGGCGTATGACGGATAGCGTTATCCAGCAGATTCGTCACAACTCTTTCTATCATCGATAAATCGGCATTCACCAGCGGTAACGGCCCCATTACGTCAAGGTGCAACTGCAAATGACGCGTGGCAACAGGGAGATCAAATTTCTGTGCCACATCCTGGATCAATTCACCAATAGCAAAACGTTCACGCTGCGGTTTTATACCGCCATGCTCCAGTCTTGCCAGCTCAAACAGCTGTTGTGACAGATGACGAACTTTATGTCCCTGGCGCAGCGCGATACTAAGATAATGCCGGTTTTCCTCCGGCGTCATCGTATCGGCTTTCAGCGACAGCATTTCCAGATACCCCAGCAATGAAGTCAGCGGCGTGCGTAAATCGTGCGAAATATTGGCTATAAACTCTCTGCGCTGACGATCGCTGTCCGCTAATAGATCCCACTGCTGCGCAATTTTCTGCGCTAACTCGATAAACGCATTGTTCAGCAACGCAATTTCATTTGCCGGGGCCGGATCGGAATTTTTTTGCGCCAGCTGTTTGATGACGCTAATGCTGTCCTGTTCCAGTTTGACCACCTGCCCAGTCAACCTTTTCACTGGATTCGTCACCCATCGCCACACCAGAAAACCTGCAATTCCGCCGGCTAATAAAACCAGTATTAACGTCCAGGCCACGGTATTCCAGAGCGTTTTTTGCCAGGCGGTATTCGCCAACATATTCAGATCTTCGCCCTGCAGAATAATGTACAAATAGCCATGCAGCTCACCGTTATATAAAACCGGCGCGGCGCTGAATACCTTTTGCTGGCTGCTGCGCGGATCGTTGCCATATACGGGCAACGCATCTGAGTTAAGGAAATCCTGAATCGGCTGCACGCTAATTTTCTGCCTCTGGATATGCCCCGGCGGTGCGGCATCAGCGAGTATTTCACCTGATGGTGAAACCAGATACAGCTCCACGCTGGGGTTGAGCGTCATCAGGTGATTAAACAATCCTTTTAAGGTCTGGCGATTAACCTGCCCGCTGGCATCAATAAGCGACTCACTTTTGACAATCTTGCTCGCCAGCTCCAGCGAGAGCCTTTGCACCATCGCGTCGCCATATTGTTTGCTACTGCGAATCTGGACAGCACTGACGGCAACCGCACAAATCAGCATAATGGCGGTAAAGACCAGAGTCAGACGCTGGCTCAGCGACAGGCGATAAATCATGGCTGATGCTCCGCATTAACCGCAGCAAGCTTATAGCCTCGTCCCCAAACCGTGAGAATAATTTCCGGCTCCGCAGCATCCTTTTCAATTTTGGTCCGCAGACGATTAATATGACTGTTCACCGTATGCTCATAGCCCTCATGCTGGTAGCCCCACACCTGATCTAACAGCGCCTGGCGCGAAAAGACCTCGCCTGGATGACGGGCGAAAAAATAGAGCAGATCGAATTCTCGCGGTGTCAAATCGAGGGATTTACCATGCAGCCGAACTTCCCGGGCTAAAGGGTCAATCTCTACGCCATGAACGGTGATAATCCCCGCCCCCATACGCAGGTTCTGACTCATCGCTTCCTGACGGCGAAACAACGCCTTCACCCGAGCCATCAACTCCAGCACCGAGAAAGGCTTGGCCAGATAATCATCGGCCCCCATTTCCAGCCCCAATACACGGTGCGTTTCGCTGGTGCGGGCGCTGATAATAATGACGGGCAAATAAAAACTCATTTGGCGAATGCGACGACAAATCTCCAGCCCGTCGACCCCCGGCAGCATCAAATCGAGGATAACGGCATCCCAAACGTGTTTCTCCAGTTGTTCAAGCGCTCGCGTGCCGTCCGCTTCATGAACTATCTCGTAACCCTCATCCTTCAGGCTAAGCTGCAAAAGTGAGGCAATATCGCTGTCATCTTCCACCAAAAATATCTTTTTCGCGCCTGCCATCAGTGTCATCCCCCTCTCGTCGTGCTGAAAGCTTACCTCAGGCAAGGGGCGGAAGTTATCACAAAATTTTTAACTTTTCGTGAGGATCCAGGGATACGCATACGCGCAGTATGTCGTTATAGACACACCAGGCATCAACAGGGAAACGTCGCTTTGTTTTCCTTAACATGAAAATAAAAAGGAAGAGTTATGCAGAAAAAACGTCCACTTCGGGAAGCTGATGTTACAGCCGAATCAGTTTTTTTTATGCAACGACGACAAATCCTCAAAGCACTTGGGATAGGCGCGGCGGCGGCCACGCTGTCTTCCCCTACACGGGCTAATTTGTTGGATTGGTTTAAAGGCAACGATCGTCCACCAGCACCCGCAGGCAAAGCGCTCGAATTTACAAAGCCCGAGCGCTGGCAAAACAGCCTGTCTCTGACGCCAGAAGACAAGGTGACGGGCTACAACAATTTCTATGAATTTGGTCTGGATAAAGCAGATCCTGCCGCCAATGCCGGTAGTCTGAAAACCGATCCCTGGACATTGACGATCAACGGAGAGGTCAACAAACCTTTAACCTTGGATCATGATGCGCTGACCACTCGCTTTCCGTTAGAAGAGCGTATTTACCGGATGCGTTGCGTTGAAGCATGGTCGATGGTTGTGCCGTGGATCGGATTTCCTTTGCATAAATTATTGGCGCTGGTTGAGCCAACCAGTCACGCCAAATACGTCGCCTTTGAAACTCGCTACGCCCCTGATGAAATGCCCGGCCAGAAAGATCGCTTCATTGGCGGTGGGTTAAAATATCCCTATGTTGAAGGTCTGCGTTTGGATGAAGCCATACATCCGCTAACACTGCTGACCGTAGGCGTATATGGCAAAGCATTGCCGCCGCAAAATGGGGCGCCGATACGCTTGACCGTACCCTGGAAGTACGGCTTCAAGGGCATTAAATCGATAGTCAGTATTACGCTGACGCGTGAGCAGCCGCCGACGACCTGGAATATGTCAGCACCGAATGAATACGGTTTTTACGCCAACGTAAATCCGCAGGTCGATCACCCTCGTTGGTCTCAGGCTACTGAACGGTTTATCGGTTCGGGTGGCATTCTTGATGTACAGCGACAGCCCACGTTACCTTTTAATGGTTATGCCGATGAGGTGGCATCGTTATATCGGGGTATGGATCTTCGGGAGTATTTTTAGTGAGGTTGACCGCAAAACAGATAACCGGCCTGAAAGTGCTGCTGCATCTCGCCGGTTTTTTACCCCTGCTATGGCTCTTTTGGGCCGCGCAGCATGGCGGGTTGGGTGCCGACCCGGGAAAAGATATCCAGCACTTTACGAGCATTACCGCGCTAAAGTTTTTGCTTGCTACTCTGCTGGTATCCCCGCTTGCACGCTATGCAAAGCAGCCTTTGTTGTTTCGTACCCGGCAGTTGTTAGGTTTATGGTGCTTTGTATGGGCCACACTGCATATGGCCAGCTATGCTCTGCTGGAACTGGGTATACAAAATCTGGGATTGTTGGGTCGTGAACTGGTTTCACGCCCATGGCTAACCCTGGGCATGACCGGTTGGATTATCTTATTCCTGTTGACGTTGACCTCCACGCAAGCCGCGCAGCGTAAAATGGGCAAACGCTGGCAAACATTGCACAACTACGTCTACCTGGCCGCCATTTTGCTACCGCTGCATTACCTGTGGTCGGTAAAAGTGTTATCACCGCTTCCTATTATCTACGCCATCTGTTTTGTGGTTCTGTTGGCTTTTCGCTATAAAAAGCTTTTACGAAAAACCAGGTATAAAGGTGTGTTTATGAAAAGTGAGTGAATCACGGTAAACTTCTTAACCACACTTAAACAGAACGAGAACAAAAAATGAGTAGCAATGATAATTACCATCAGCTCACCCGCACGTTCCAGCGGCTATCTCGCTTCTCCCACCTCTCGGCAATCGCCAGTTGGGACATGTTTACCATGATGCCTTCAGGAGGAAGCAAAGCCCGTGGCGAAGCGCTGGCCGAGCTGAGCGTGCTTGAACACCAACTGTTAACCGATCCGAAAGTGGCAAGGTGGATCTCCGCAGCGCAACAGGAAGACCTCAACGATGTAGAACAGGCGAACCTGCGCGAAATGTCGCGACTGCATCACCAGGCATCCTTGTTGCCGGAATCGTTGGTAGAAGCAAAATCACTTGCGGGAAGCCGCTGCGAGCATGCCTGGCGTAGCCAGCGACCGGCAAATGACTGGGAAGGATTTTCCGAAAACCTGAAAGAGGTTGTGAAGTATAGCCGCGAAGAAGCCCGACTGCGCGCAGAAGCTAAAGGGTGTTCGCCGTATGACGCGTTACTGGACATTTTTGAACCGGGAATGACCAGCGCGCAGTTGGACAACCTTTTCGCGGACGTTAAAAGCTGGCTACCCGACCTGCTAAACAAGGTAGTGGCAAAGCAATCTCAACAGTCGCTCATCGCCCCGGTAGGCCCCTTCCCAACAGCTGTACAGCGAGAGTTGGGTCTTGAAACAATGGCACAGCTAGGTTTCGACTTTACCGCTGGTCGGCTGGATATCAGTGCACATCCCTTCTGTGGCGGCGTACCAGAAGATGTTCGCATTACCACCCGCTATGATGAAAACGAATTGCTCAGCGCGCTGTTTGGCGTGATCCATGAAACCGGTCACGCCCGCTATGAGCAGAATCTTCCGCGTAACTGGTCAGGGCAACCTATCGCTCTGGCACGTTCCACCGCCATTCATGAGTCCCAGAGTCTGTTCTTTGAGATGCAACTGGGACGCAGTAAAGCCTTTCTGACACGGTTAATTCCTGCTGTAACGCGCTACTTTGGCGATCAGGCTGCCTTTGAAGAAAGCAATTTCATCGCCTGGAACCAGCAGGTCAAACCCGGGTTTATCCGTGTTGATGCCGACGAGGTGAGCTATCCCGCTCACGTGATCCTGCGTTATGAAATCGAACGTGCGCTCATTAATGGCGATATTGAAGTGGATGATATCCCGGCATTGTGGAATGAGAAAATGCAGGCCTGGCTGGGGCTGTCAACGATCGGAAACTATCGTAACGGTTGTATGCAGGATATTCACTGGACCGACGGCGGCTTTGGCTACTTCCCTTCCTATACCTTGGGCGCTATGTATGCGGCGCAGTTGTTCAGTGCCGCTAACCGCGCATTACCTGATTTGAATCAGTCTATTGCGCAAGGTGAGTTTGCTCCCCTGTTTGACTGGTTACGTCAGAACATCTGGCAGCATGGCAGTCGTTTCACCACTGAACAGCTTATTACCCAGGCCACCGGAGAGCCGCTTAGCAGCCGTTATTTCCGCGCCCACCTGGAAGCCCGCTATTTGTAATCTCATACCGTGAGTCATTGTACATATCGTTACACGCCGATACCAATGACTCACGGAAGCCCTGTGATTACAGCGATATAGTTATTTCAACGGCCCCGCAGTGGGGTTGAATGAAAAACCAAATCGAGGGTATGAGAATGAAAAAAGTATTAGCTCTGGTTGTTGCCGCTGCTATGGGTCTGTCTTCTGCTGCATTTGCTGCTGAAACAACTGCTACAACCGCTCCGGCTGCTGCAGCAACCACTAAAGCTGCGCCGGCAAAAACCACGCATCATAAAAAACAGCACAAAGCAGCGCCGCAGAAAGCACAGGCTGCCAAGAAACACGCTAAAAAATCCACCACAAAACCGGCTGTAGAACAGAAAGCACCAGAGCAGAAAGCTCAGGCTGCTAAAAAACACACCAAAAAAGCGGCAACCAAACCAGCTGCAGAACAAAAAGCGCCAGAGCAGAAAGCTCAGGCCGCTAAAAAACACACCAAAAAAGCAGTAAAACACGACACTGCTAAACCAGCAGCTCAACCTGCAGCATAACGCATTTGTAGTCACTATGGCGTCCCCCACGCCATAGCATACGGCGCTAGATCGACCTGATGTAGCGCCGCCTTTCGGAGGGTAAAATGGTGTCACATTACCGCTTTGAGTTAATTCTTATTACGCTGATAATTTGCGCCATCATCGCCATGCGTTTTTATCTTGCCTGAATGTAGTTATCTGATTTTACTCCCACTTTCACGTCGTCCCGTCTATAGTATTAACTGAGGGTTTGCTGTTAATAATCATAATTCCCCACCAGAGCGTGATATGCATAAAACCATTGCTGTATTACTGGGTTCACTTTGTTTACTTCCTGTCGTTGCGCATGCAGACAAGCCTGCAACGGACAGCGCTGAAGCAGAAAATATAAAAACGCTGTTTTTTGGTCATGACGATCGCATAAAGGTGACTGACCCTACACAATCGCCGTGGGACGCTATCGGGCAACTGGAAACCGCCAGCGGTAACCTGTGTACCGCCACGCTCATTTCGCCACATCTGGCCCTGACGGCCGGACACTGTTTACTCACCCCCCCGAAAGGTAAGCCAGACAAAGCCGTCGCATTGCGTTTCGTGTCTAAAAAGGGTCTCTGGCGCTATGAAATCCACGACATTGAAGGCCGGGTTGCGCCCTCACTTGCCAAACGTTTAAAAGCCGATGGTGATGGCTGGATAGTGCCGCCTGCCGCAGCCCCGTGGGATTTTGGTCTGGTGGTGCTGCGTAATCCGCCGTCTGGCATCACACCGCTGCCACTGTTTGATGGCGACAAGGACGCGTTAACCGCGGCGCTAAAAACTGCAGATCGTAAAGTCACGCAGTCGGGCTATCCGGAAGATCATCTGGACGACCTGTACACACATCAGGATTGTGTGGTGACCGGCTGGGCGCAGAATACCGTCTTGTCACACCAGTGCGACACGCTCCCGGGCGACAGCGGTTCGCCATTGATGTTGCAGACAGAGTCTGGCTGGCAGTTGATTGGTGTGCAAAGCTCCGCTCCAGCAGCCAAAGATCGCTGGCGGGCAGATAATCGCGCCATATCCGTGACCGGTTTTCGCGAGAAGCTGGAAGCGTTAGCGCAGGAATAACACATGCTGCCCGCATTAACGGGCAGCATGGATATCAGGCAAGTTTTATCATTATCATTCCGGCCAGCAGCAGTATCACGCCGATCCAGCCCTTATTATTCAGACGCTGACCAAACAGCACCCAACCTGCCGCTAACGTCGCGGCAATACCGAATCCGCCCCACAAGGCGTAGGCAACAGAAAGGTCAATACCTTTTACCGCCTGCGACAGCGCGCTAAAGGCTGCTAACACGGCAGCTAACGACAGCACGCCATAAATCTTGCGGCGAAAACCATCGGAAAATTTCAAAAAGACGTTAGCGACGATTTCCAGCACGATAGCCATACCCAGCCAGGCACCGTGAACCCATTCAAACTGTTGCATGGGTCACCTCTTTGCCTGGTTTAACAGGCTTTCGGGTGCCGGATTTAATCAGCACAATGCCGACCACCAGTGAAGCCAGTCCTGCCACCTTCAATGTGGACAAGGTTTCGTCAAATAACAGAACGCTAAACAGCGTAATAAATAAAATACCGATCCCTTCCCACAGGGCATAGGCCACACCAAGTGCAATTTTTTTAACGGCAAAACTGAGAAAAATATACGATAAGGCGATCATTACCAGCATTAAAATAAAGCCCGAATTACCATGGCCGACGCTTGCCCATTTCATTGAAAGCGTACCAGTAATTTCAGCCGCGATGGCCAGACCTAATAATATCCAGTAAAACATGATGCTTCTCCTGCTTGAGAATATAGTCCTTTGGGCCTACTGCATGCAGTAAACCAAAAAATAAAATTAGTTAGCTCAGCGCACAGCGCCAGCTCAGGCAGAAGAAGGGACTAAAGCGCGTTGCGCCAGTGTTGCTCACCCGCAAGCAAGAAAGTGGAAGAGGTACGAAGAAGTGAAGGTAAACGCAAAAACATCCTGAACATATTGTCCATAATATTACAATTATCCGCAGTGTTGCTTCTCATCATCGCGGATGATAATTGTCCTCGGTAGTTAAACACAGATGATTTGTATCATAGCTTCAATACGAACTCAAAGTCTTTTCACTTCTTTACCTGCCCCGTTTGATTTTTGTTATAACGGCTCGACGCAAATCACACTATTATTCAGATTCAAAAATCAAAAACGCAGGAATACACATGGCGAAACCGATCATCACGCTTAACGGTCTAAAAATAGTCATTATGCTGGGCATGCTGGTTATCATCCTGAGCGGCATTCGCTTTGCCGCAGATATCATCGTCCCCTTTATTCTGGCGTTATTTATAGCCGTTGTGCTGAACCCCGTGGTGCAGCGGATGGTCAAGCTTCGCATACCGCGCGTATTTGCGGTGTCATTGCTCATCGTTATTATTGTAATGCTAATGGTACTGCTGTTAGCGTATTTAGGCACATCCTTAAATGAGCTTGCGCGTACGCTACCGCAATATCGCTCTTCACTGGTTATTCCACTAAAAAATCTTGAACCATGGTTACAACGCGCAGGGATCGGCGTTTCCGTGGATGAGCTCGTCAAATATATCGATCCAAACGCGGCAATGACGCTGGTGACCAATTTGCTGGCGCAGCTTTCGAATGCTATGTCATCGATCTTTTTACTGCTACTGACGGTAGTTTTTATGCTGCTGGAAGTACCGCAACTGCCCAACAAACTAAAACAAATGATGAGTCGCCCCATTGAAGGTATGGCGGCGATTCAACGCGCCATCGACAGCGTCTCTCACTATCTGGTGCTTAAAACGGCAATCAGCATTGTGACCGGATTGGTCGCCTGGGGCATGCTTGCTGCATTGGATGTGCGCTTTGCCTTTGTCTGGGGATTACTGGCCTTCGCCCTGAACTACATCCCTAATATCGGTTCGGTATTGGCGGCCATTCCCCCTATTGCTCAGGTGCTGGTATTTAGCGGCCTTTACGATGCGCTGGTGGTTCTGGCAGGCTATCTGGTCATCAACCTGGTATTCGGGAATATCCTCGAGCCGCGGATCATGGGGCGTGGACTTGGACTGTCTACGCTGGTGGTTTTTTTGTCGTTAATCTTCTGGGGCTGGCTGCTCGGCCCTGTTGGGATGCTGCTTTCTGTTCCGCTAACCATCATTGTGAAAATCGCGCTAGAGCAAACCAATGGCGGTCAAAGCATTGCGGTGCTACTGAGCGATCTCAACAAAGAGTAAAATGCAAAACGGCCTCCGCAGAGGCCGTCTTAGTTTTCACTGACGATTACAACGCTTTCAGAATCGCATCCACGCTGGCTTTGGCATCGCCAAACAGCATATGAGTGTTTTCTTTAAAGAACAGCGGGTTCTGCACACCAGCATAGCCCGTGTTCATCGAACGTTTGAACACGATGACGTTCTGCGCTTTCCATACTTCGAGCACCGGCATACCGGCGATCGGGCTGTTCGGGTCATCCTGTGCCGCCGGGTTTACCGTATCGTTGGCACCAATCACCAGCACGGTATCGGTATCAGCGAAATCATCGTTGATCTCGTCCATTTCCAGCACGATGTCATAAGGGACTTTGGCTTCCGCCAGCAGTACGTTCATATGACCGGGCAAACGCCCTGCTACCGGGTGAATACCGAAGCGCACTTTGATGCCACGCGCGCGCAGTTTCTCAGTGATTTCCGCGACCGGATACTGTGCCTGAGCCACTGCCATGCCATAGCCCGGGGTGATGATCACGGAGTGCGAGTTCTTCAGCATTTCTGCTGTGTCTTCCGCAGTAATCTCACGGTGCTCACCGACTTCTTCATCTGATCCAGTAGAAGAACCGTCAGAACCAAAGCCACCTGCAATAACGCTGAAAAATGAACGGTTCATCGCCTTACACATAATGTAAGACAGGATCGCACCAGAAGAACCGACCAGCGCACCGGTAACGATCAGCAGATCATTGCTCAGCATAAAGCCCGCCGCCGCCGCAGCCCATCCTGAATAGGAGTTGAGCATTGAAACGACCACCGGCATATCCGCACCACCGATGGAGGCCACCAGATGCCAGCCAAAAGCCAGTGCAATTATGGTCATCACCAGCAGCGCCAGAACCTGCAGGCCCACGCTTTCGGTACGGACAAACACCACCAGCAGCAGGAAAGAAACAACCAGCGCCGCCAGATTCATTTTGTGACGATTCGGCAGCATCAGCGGTTTAGAGGAGATCTTGCCGCGCAGTTTGCCAAAGGCCACCACAGAACCGGTAAAGGTTACCGCACCGATGAAGATACCCAGGAACACTTCCGTCAGGTGAATGTTCACCAGAATCGGCTCCAGGCCCGTATCGTGATACAGGTAGCTATTGAAGCCCACCAGTACCGCTGCCAGACCAACGAAGCTGTGCAGAATTGCCACCAGCTCCGGCATCTCGGTCATCTCAACTTTCTTCGCCAGACGAATACCAATCGCGCCGCCGATGATCATCGCCACCAGGATCCACGCAACGTTGCCGGTATCCGGACCAAAAATCGTGGCAATCAGCGCAATCGCCATCCCGGCGATACCGTAGTTGTTACCCTGCTGAGAGGTTTCGTGTTTCGAAAGCCCCGCCAGACTAAAAATAAACAGGATCGCGGCAACAATGTATGCAGCTGTAACTAATCCTCCAGACATATGTTACCCCTTAGTTTTTCCGGAACATTTTCAGCATGCGCTGAGTCACGGTGAAGCCACCGAAAATATTAATGCTGGCAATAAGCACCGCGATAAAGCTCAGGAAACTCACCCAGCCACCCTGGCCAATTTGCAATAACGCCCCAACCACGATAATCCCTGAGATAGCGTTAGTCACAGACATCAGCGGAGTATGCAACGCATGTGACACATTCCAGACCACGTAGTAACCCACCACGCAGGAAAGCGCGAACACCGTAAAGTGACCAAGGAACTCTTTCGGCGCAACGTCGGCGAGCCAGCCAAACAAAATCACCACCAGCGCCATCAGTGCATATTTGCGCCACGGAGAGACAGGTTTTTTCTCTTCTTTCGGTGCAGGTGCGGCTTTTTGCGCAGCCTGCGGCTGAGCAGAAACCTGGATAGGTGGCGCAGGCCAGGTGATTTCACCCTCGCGAACCACCGTGACACCGCGAACAACCACGTCGTCAAAATCGACGGTGATATTGCCGTCTTTCTCTTTGCACAACAGTTTGAGCAGGTTGACGAGGTTAGTGCCGTAAAGCTGGGAAGATTGCGTTGGCAAACGGCCAGGCAGGTCGGTATAGCCGATAACCTTCACCCCGTTCTCGGTGGTTGTCACCTGATTAGGCACGGTATATTCGCAGTTACCGCCGTTTTGCGCGGCAAGATCGACAATTACGCTGCCCGCTTTCATCGAATCGACCATTTCACGGGTGATCAGTTTCGGGGCCGGTTTGCCCGGGATCAGCGCAGTGGTAACAATAATGTCGACGTCTTTCGCCTGTGCAGCGAAGAGTTCCATTTCGGCTTTGATGAACGCCTCGGACATCACTTTGGCATAGCCATCACCGCTGCCCGCTTCTTCTTTAAAGTCCAGTTCAAGGAACTCGGCGCCCATACTCTGCACTTGTTCCTTCACTTCCGGACGGGTATCAAAAGCACGCACGATAGCGCCCAGGCTGTTTGCCGCACCGATCGCCGCAAGACCTGCCACACCCGCACCAATCACCATGACCTTGGCAGGTGGAACCTTGCCTGCGGCGGTGATCTGGCCGGTGAAGAAGCGACCGAATTCATGTGCAGCTTCAACAATAGCGCGATACCCGGCGATGTTCGCCATTGAGCTCAAAGCATCCAGCGACTGTGCGCGCGAAATACGCGGCACGGAGTCCATCGCCATAACTGTCACGTTTCGCTCTGCAAGCTTTTGCAACAGTTCAGGGTTTTGCGCGGGCCAAAGAAAGCTCACCAGCGTCGTGCCCGGATTGAGTAACGGAGTTTCCGCCTCCTCCGGCGCATTGACCTTCAGGATGATCTCTGACTGCCAGACTGCATTTCCATCAACAATTTCTGCGCCTGCTTGTACAAACGCCTTATCGTCAAAACTCGCCAGTTGACCTGCACCGCTTTCAACCGCGACGCTGAAACCTAACTTAAGCAGCTGCTCAACCGTCTTCGGCGTGGCTGCAACGCGGGTTTCATTGGTTAACCGTTCTCTTGGTATGCCAATTCGCATAATGTTCCCTTCCATCTGTAATTATGATGATGGTTTATCAATGTTCGCACGAGGCATGCGCGCACTCTCGAGAGAGGTCAGTGTTACCTCAATAAAATAAAACAGTAACAAACTCTGTATAACCTACTGAAAATGACGCCTGTGATCTAGCGCCAAAAAACAGTATTTATTATGAAATTCGCAAAATAGAGATTAATCGAACCTCAGACAGATAAAATGCCCTAAAAATAGCCCACAAAGGCTGATAATTCGCTTAAGCGAAGCGGCAAAACATGATTACGCACCTGCCAAAAACAATTAATTAACATTAAATTAACTTATGAAATTCAACTGCTTTATCAGTTTTGGTCACCAAACGCCGAATTTTTCGGCATATCACTAAATGTTATCGATGTTGTTAAGCCAGGTGGCACGATGAGTGAAAAATGACGCAGACACTGACGCAATTTAAATGCAATAATCAGCGACGTTTCTAGTCAATAACAATACCAGTACCTGGTTTGCGCAAGGCGAAGGATTATTTTTATGAAGCTTAAGAACACTCTCCTGGCGTCCGCACTTATTTCTGCGACTGCTTTTTCTGTCAATGCAGCGACAGAATTGACGCCGGAGCAAGCGGCTGCCCTGAAACCCTATGACCGCATTGTGGTCACCGGTCGTTTTAATGCTATCGGTGATGCAGTTGCTGCCGTATCACGCCGTGCAGATAAAGACGGTGCAGCCTCCTTTTATGTTGTTGATACTTCAGATTTTGGCAGCGGCGGTAACTGGCGCGTTGTTGCCGACGTCTATAAAGCTGACGCTGAAAAAGCGGAAGCGTCAAAAAACCGTATCATTAACGGCGTTATGGAATTGCCTAAAGATCAGGCCGTTCTGATTGAACCTTACGATACCGTTACGGTACAGGGTTTCTACCGTAGCCAGCCTGAAGTAAACGATGCAATCACCAAAGCTGCGAGAGAGAAAGGTGCATATTCCTTCTATATCGTGCGCCAGGTCGATGCCAACCAGGGCGGCAACCAGCGTATTACCGCATTCATCTACAAAGCTGATGCGAAAAAACGCGTAGTGCAAAGCCCTGATGCGATCCCAGCAGATTCTGATGCCGGACGCGCCGCATTAGCAGCAGGTGGCGAAGCCGCGAAGAAAGTTGAGATCCCAGGCGTTGCAACTACCGCTTCCCCGAGTGCTGAAGTCGGTCGCTTCTTCGAAACGCAATCCACCAAAGGCGGACGTTACACTGTCACGCTGCCGGATGGAACCAAAGTTGAAGAACTGAACAAAGCGACCGCCGCCATGATGGTACCGTTCGACAGCATCAAGTTCACCGGTAACTACGGCAACATGACGGAAGTTTCTTATCAGGTAGCAAAACGCGCAGCGAAAAAAGGCGCGAAGTATTATCACATCACCCGCCAGTGGTCAGAACGTGGTAACAACGTGACAATCAGCGCCGATCTGTATAAGTAATACCCAATGTATTATCAGGTCTACAGTCCTTGTAGACCTGATAATTTCGCGCAGTTCTGCTCCCAGACAAAACAAAAACAGCAGTATTAAGACAACTTTTCACACTATTAGTCACAAATCTCTCTATCCCCATTGCATGCATTCTCTTCTCTCCGTAAAATCCCGCGCCTTAGTGGCTTTCACCATTTTTATGCGGTTTGCCAAAATAATTATTCTCTCACTCTCGTTTTTGTAACTGGATACAAATGGAAAAGAAATTGGGTCTGAGCGCACTGACCGCGCTGGTTTTAAGCTCAATGCTCGGCGCTGGCGTTTTCAGCCTGCCACAAAACATGGCGGCAGTAGCCAGCCCGGCTGCATTACTGATTGGTTGGGCGATTACCGGTGCGGGTATTCTTTTGCTCGCCTTTGCCATGCTGATCCTGACGCGTATCCGTCCTGAACTGGATGGCGGTATTTTTACCTATGCGCGTGAAGGTTTTGGCGAGCTGATTGGCTTCTGCTCCGCGTGGGGATACTGGCTGTGTGCCGTTATCGCTAACGTTTCGTATCTGGTCATTGTCTTCTCTGCACTCAGCTTCTTTACCGACACGCCTGAGTTACGTCTGTTTGGCGACGGTAATACCTGGCAGTCGATTGTGGGCGCATCGATGCTACTGTGGATCGTACACTTCCTTGTGCTGCGCGGTGTGCAAACGGCAGCCAGTATTAACCTGGTCGCGACGCTGGCGAAATTACTGCCGCTGGGTCTGTTTATCGTGCTGGCGTTCATGCTGTTTAAGCTCGACACCTTTACTCTCGATTTTACCGGCGTAGCATTGGGCGTTCCCGTCTGGGAGCAGGTCAAAAACACCATGCTCATCACCTTGTGGGTATTCATCGGTGTGGAAGGCGCGGTGGTGGTTTCTGCCCGTGCCAGAAACAAACGCGATGTCGGACGCGCCACGCTGCTGGCGGTACTTGCCGCGCTGGGCGTTTACCTGCTGGTCACCCTGTTATCTCTGGGCGTTGTCGCACGTCCCGAACTGGCGGAGATCCGTAACCCGTCAATGGCCGGTCTGATGGTTAAAATGATGGGACCATGGGGCGAAATTATTATTGCCGCAGGTCTGATTGTTTCCGTGTGCGGCGCCTATCTAAGCTGGACGATTATGGCGGCGGAAGTGCCGTTCCTCGCCTCCACGCACAAAGCGTTTCCGCGCATTTTTGCGCGACAGAACGCGCAAGGCGCGCCATCGGCGTCGCTATGGCTGACCAACATCTGCGTACAGCTCTGCCTGGTGCTGATCTGGCTTACTGGTTCCGACTACAATACGTTATTGACTATCGCCTCAGAGATGATTCTGGTGCCCTATTTGCTGGTCGGCGCATTTCTGTTAAAAATTGCAACCCGTCCGATTCATAAAGCTGTCGGTATCGGGGCGAGTATTTATGGCATATGGTTATTGTATGCGTCAGGTCCGATGCACCTGCTGCTGTCCGTAGTGCTGTATGCGCCAGGACTGCTGGTTTTCCTTTATGCCCGTAAAACGCACGCGCATGAAAACGTATTAAAACGCCAGGAGATGGCGCTGATCGGCCTGCTGCTTGTTGCTGCTGTGCCGGCTACCTGGATGCTGATGGGGTAACGTTATACCCATCGTTCGCGACATATGGAGATTACGATGGGTAAAAAAAACCCTTTGCCAATTCTTATCACCGGAGGTGGTCGTCGTATCGGCCTCGCCGTCGCATGGCACTTTCTGAACCAAAAACAGCCAGTTATCGTCAGCTACCGTACGCACTATCCTGCCATTGACGGCCTGCGAGAAGCGGGCGCGATTTGTATCCCTGCTGACTTTTCCACAGATGAAGGCGTGCTGGCCTTTGCTGATGAGGTCAAAGCTCAGACGGATGGCTTGCGTGCTATTGTGCATAATGCCAGTGCCTGGCTTGCAGAAAAGCCTGGTACACCGCTGACCGATGTGCTGTCAGCCATGATGCAGATTCATGTCAATACGCCCTACCTGCTCAACCATGCACTGGAAGGGTTGCTACGCGGTCATGGACACGCGGCCAGCGATATAATCCATTTTACTGATTATGTTGTGGAGCGCGGCAGCGACAAGCACATTGCTTATGCTGCCAGCAAAGCGGCGCTGGATAATATGACCCGCTCGTTCGCGCGCAAACTGGCACCGGAAGTGAAAGTGAACGCGATTGCCCCTTCACTTATCCTGTTTAACGAGGGTGATGATGCAGAGTATCGCCAGCAGGCACTGAACAAATCACTGATGAAAACCGCACCAGGTGAAAAAGAGGTCATTGATTTAATTGACTATCTGTTAACCAGCTGTTTTGTCACCGGACGTAGTTTTGCCCTTGATGGCGGGCGTCATCTGCGTTAGTGCAGTTTGATCCAACAAAAGATCAGCAACCACGCGCTCAGGCCCCAGCACACCACTGATCCGCCGAGCGCAACGGGTAAGCGCATAAATCCGGTGAAATACCACAGTGAAACGAGGTAAACAAAATAGGGAATAATCGACCACATGCTGAATATGATGGTTGTACGTAACGCCTCGACACCACGCTCACTGGCTACGATATAGTGGGCAATCAACGCAAACGTCGGGAACAACGGAATTAACCCGGCAATATAGTAATTCTTTGTTTTCGCCAGCAAGCCAATCAACACCACCACCAGCGCACCGAGCGCCGCTTTTATAACGAGTCCCATCACTCTGCCTTAACACATCAATAACATCAGCCCCTAGCATAACGGAAGCGTTCTTGTTTAGAAAAGATTAATGGAAGGAAAAATCAGGGCGGTGTATGTTGACGTTTTATATTCAAAAATTAATGATATGAATACCATCGTATTTGTTGAAGATGATCCCGAAGTTGGCTCACTGATTGCAGCCTATTTGGCCCGGCATGATATTGAGGTTATCCTTGAACCTCGTGGTGATTTGGCCGAGGAGAAAATCCTGCACGTTCAACCCGATCTGGTGTTATTAGATATCATGCTGCCGGGCAAAGACGGGATGACTATCTGCCGAGATTTACGCGGACGCTGGCAAGGCCCGATTGTCCTGCTCACCTCGCTGGATAGCGACATGAACCATATCCTGGCACTGGAAATGGGCGCCTGTGACTATATTCTGAAAACCACGCCGCCAGCGGTGCTGCTGGCTCGCCTGCGTCTGCACCTGCGTCAGAATGAGCACTCAACCCAGTCTAAAGGCATTCAATCGGCGACCATCACACCGCACACAACGCTGCGCTTCGGCACACTCACTATCGACCCAACCAACCGCTCCTTGCTGCTCGGCGGCGAGCAAGTTTCTCTTTCCACCGCTGATTTTGAATTACTGTGGGAGTTGGCAACCCATGCCGGGCAGATTATGGACCGCGATGCGTTGCTTAAGAACCTACGTGGCGTAAGCTATGACGGCATGGATCGCAGCGTAGATGTCGCGATTTCCCGGTTACGCAAAAAACTGCTCGATAATGCGACTGAACCTTATCGAATCAAAACAGTGCGCAACAAAGGTTATCTCTTTGCACCTCACGCCTGGGACGACGAGCCACAGAAGTAATGCCATCGGGCCGATCTCATTGATCGGCTGGATTATTCACAATACGTTACACTGTCACTTAAAATCGTCTACAGAACAGGCATACAAACACCATCCGACGCCGTTCCACACTTTTTGTGTGGCTGTTACCCTCCCCCCTCCCTATAATCCGTCGCGGTCCTGAACCCTTATGGTTCATCATTTTTTTTCGCACTAACAAAACTCTTTCCGGCATTTCAGGTGCTGAATGAGGCAAGAGGCTACAATATGTTCGTTTCGCTCGCGTATATCGCGTTCTTTTTGGTTTGTTCATGGGCAATTTTCAGAATCAACCAAAAAAGTCACTCTCTTTCAAAAAGCGTCTTCATCGCTATTTTTACGGGTGCCGTTATCGGTTTATCCCTGCATCTCATTGCTGCTGACGAAAGAAAAACAGTTATCGAGTGGTACAATGTTATCGGCAACGGCTATGTGAATTTACTGAAGCTGGTTGCGGTACCGCTGATTTTCATCTCTATTCTCTCAGCCATTAATAAGCTCGAAAACAGCGCTGGCATTGGGAAAATGTCGTTAACCATCGTCGGATGCATGCTCTGTCTGGTAATGGTTGCCGGTTTTATTGGGCTGTTGACTGCGCATGTATTAGGCCTGGACGCCAGTGCGTTTGTTCATATGCAGTCCACGCTGACGGCAGACGATGTAAATAAAACAGCCGCCATTTCACTGCCTAAACTGGTTACATCTCTGATCCCCACGAATATCTTCCTCGATCTAACAGGGGCCAGAAGCGTTTCCGTCATTGGCATTGTTATCTTCACCCTACTTGCCGGCGTGGCATTATTAAAGGTCAAACAGGACGCCCCGCAAGAAGGTGAAAAATTAAGTGCTGGCATTAACGCTATCCAGATTTGGGTGATGAAAATGGTGCGTATCGTTATTGCTCTCACCCCTTATGGTGTGATGGCATTAATGGCAGGCGTATTTTCCGCGTATCGATTTGAACAATTTGCCAGTCTGTTAGGCTTTATTGCTGCCTGTTACCTTGCGATTCTGATGATGTTTATCGTCCACGCACTGATACTGGTTCTGAGCGGTAATAATCCCGTTCACTATTTTAAAACTGTCTGGCCAGTTTTAACCTTTGCATTTGTTTCACGCAGCAGTGCAGCATCTATTCCACTGGCTATTTCCGCACAAGAAAAATTTGGCGTGCAAAACACCATTGCCAACATTGCGGCTTCATTCGGCTCCAGCATGGGTCAAAATGGCTGTGCCGGGATCTATCCAGCTATTATGGTGGCGATGATTGCTCCAACAATTGGGATTGATCCGCTATCAGTACATTTTTTGCTCGCCATGCTACCTGCGATTGCGCTGGGTTCTATTGGGGTGGCGGGTGTAGGCGGTGGCGGAACATTTGCTGCGCTGATCGTCCTTTCAACACTGAACTTCCCGGTCGCGCTGGTGGGGATTTTCATTGCTATCGAGCCTGTCGTCGATATGGCCAGAACGGCATTAAACGTGAACGGTTCGATGATGTCTGGCGTGCTGGCTAACAGGCTCCTGAAAAAGAGTGCTGAAAAACCACAACCCGTGAACGCGAATTAGTCAGTCCTAAAAAGATCAAAGCCTTCCTGTTGCTGGAAGGCTTTCTTTTGTGTCAACTAAACGTCAGCCCGTCGTATTTTTTCCAACGGTAATTTACGGCAGAGATAATCCAGCAGCCGATAAAGACGCCAATAATCGCAAAACCGACATTCCCCATATGGTCACTTAAATTGCTGACGGTATCCCACAAACCACCCTGGAGCGAAAACGCGTCAGAGAGAAGCCCCAGCGCCTCCAGTCCGCCAATAAATAGCGCTACAATCACGGAAGTCCCGGTAATGGTCATATTGTAATAGAGCTTGCGTTGCGGCTTATTGAACGCCCATCCGTAGGCCTCAACCATCAGAATACTGTCGAGACAATCAATTAACGCCATACCGCAGGTAAACAGCGCCGGGAACACGAGAATTGACCAAACAGACATGCCACTGGACGCGCTTGAAGCAGAAATTCCCAGCAAAGAAATTTCAGTGGCGGTATCAAAACCCAGACCAAAAAGAAAACCGACAAAATACATATGCCAGTCTTTGCCTACCAACCGAAACGCTGAGCGGAAAAGCCAGTTCAGAGGACCTGAAACTGTAATGTCTTCCGTGGTGCCATCGTAAGTACCGGTGCGTTTAAGATGGCGGAATGCCTTCCAGACCTGGCAGAAAATAATGAGATTAATGGTAGCCAGAATCAGCAAAAACGCGGCAGAAACCGAAGTTCCTATCAGACCGCCGACATTCTGAAACCATGCCATATGTTGCTTAAACACGCTGGTGGTCAGTGCAATGCCAATGCTTGCCAGTACCACAATGGTGGAGTGCCCCAAAGAAAACCAGGCTCCCGTCGTCAGGGCGCGTTTTTTCTGCTGCATGAGTTTACGTGTAGCGCTGTCTATCGCGGCGATATGATCGGCATCGACAGCATGGCGTAAACCGTAGCACCACGCAATCAGACTCAGTGCAAGCAATGACGTGTTGTTGCTAAACGAGGTGAAAGCCCACAGCCACGCCACGATGTTTGCCCCGATGAGTAAGACCATCAACAAAAGAATATTCGGGCGTTTTTTAAATAATGAAAACAATGCGTTCATTGTTTCCCGCCAATTAAATTTGAGCTAAACAACACACCACACCACCACTCACTGATTAATTAATATAACGTTTATCAGGCTAATGATAACTCTTAAGAATTACTAACCCAGTGTCGTAGATCAAAGTTGATTATCACCTGAAGCAAGTTCCGCCATCGCTAGTTCCGCAATACGCAGAGGTACCGTTGCGCTGTCCCCCTCTTGCAGAAACCAGACGGACGACAACCCACACCAGGCAACAATCCACATCAGCAAACGTTGCCGTTCAATTCTTGCGATTTCAGACACAATGTTGACTCGTTGTGTGAATGTTTCCGGCTCAATGGCAACAGGTCTGGTGGGTTCGGCAAGATCAGGGTTAGTAAAAATATTGGCGTAATCAAAGCCACGCTCGCCTAGCAGCCCTTTGGGATCGATAGCCAGCCATCCTCTCGTTCCGAAATCAAGAATATTGCCGTGGTGTAGGTCGCCGTGTAATACGACTTCATCTTGGGGTGAAGATAGCAGTACATTTGCCACCGCTGCACAACGCGTCAGGATACCGCCATGCTTTTTCGCGGCGGGAGCCAGGTCGCTAAACCAATGGTGCAGAGGTGTTAACGCTGGCGTAGACGCGTTCCGGGAGAAATGGAGTCTACTGGCAGCATGGCAAATAATGCGACAAGCCTGCGCATCGTTACCAGTCCAGGACATGTCCGCTAAAGACCCTGTCCCTGTCGCACGTTCCAGCAGAATCGCCCCTGCTGCATGAGCAAGTACTTTCGCTGCGCCATTTCCGTTCCACCAGACCATGAGTTCACAGCCGATCCGTTCACTGTCATCGTCGGTGATTTTAAGTATGGCTTTCTGACCATCCCTGATGACCACTACAGGCAAAAGCTGTGATGTGTGCGTTTCAACCGGTTCACCATCTGGAGTGAGTCCCCAACGGTTGAGCCAGGTGTTGAACAGGCGACTTTCCAAACAATATCCTCATTTTTCTCTGGAAGATGGTAACCAAAAGGATCCGTGTCGGCATTATTCCTGTTTTCTTTTGGTTGAGCTACAACCTCCCACATCCGTCATCACTGACTTAACGGGTAGAGCACTAACAGGCACATCCTTGTGTATCTGTGTGCCATGCTGACTGTGTTCGGTAAATAAGGAGGACACGATGATCACGTTATGCAAAACCTGTGGAACATCCTATGAGGTAACTGGTGCCCATCCGGAACAGTGCGATATCTGCCAGGATGAACGCCAGTATGTCCCTGCGAGCGGACAGGAATGGGTCGATTTTACCGCCCTGTGTGCATCGCATACAAATAAGTGGAAGCAACACGATAGTACTCTTCTCAGCATCCGCACCGTTCCTGATTTTGCAATTGATCAGCGCGCGTTTATTCTGCGTACCTCTGAAGGCAATATTTTATGGGACTGCATTGCCTCGCTCAACGATGCCACAAAAACGCTAATAACGTCCCTTGGCGGGCTTAAGGCTATCGCGATATCGCATCCTCATTACTACACCACCATGCAGGACTGGGCTGCAGAATTTAACGCGCCAATTTACCTTCATGCCAGCGACAGAAGGTGGGTAATGCGCGACAGCCCGTGGATTAGATTCTGGGATGGCGACACCATTGAGTTAACCCGTGACGTCACGGTGATACGTCTCGGCGGACACTTTGCTGGCGGCTGCATCCTGCACTGGGCGCGTGGCGAAGGCGTGGTGCTTTCCGGCGACATCGTCCAGGTTACCCCAGGTGCGCATGCCGTCTCCTTTATGTGGAGCTACCCTAATATGCTACCGTTGCCAGCTGCAACGGTCAGCAACATTACCCAGAGACTGAGTACAGTGAAATTTAAGCAACTTTACGGCGCATTTGCAGGAAAAGATATTACGCAAAATGCCGATGAAATTGTGCGGCGTTCAGGTGAAAAGTATATTTCCTGCCTCAGATAAACCGGCAGTTTATTCACCAACCAGACTCAGGAAGGTAAAAATGGATAGAACTGATAAACCACGCCCATCACAGAAATACTCACTATCACACTGATAATGAAGTAGGTTTTGAAAGGCTGCTTTTGTGTTTTATGGCGAAAGATTTGTTGACCCGCTATCGCGCCACCCCATCCGCCCACAACACCAAACACCAGCAATGTGGATTCCGGCACTCTACGCCAGTCCTTGCGTGCCGCCATTTTGTCCACGCCGTATAACAGCAACGTCAGTATGTTGGCGAGTAGAAACCATATGACAAGAGGGTGAGCGGTGAAAATGCAGCCGATCGCTGCAAAAATGAGTAGCAAATAACAACAGCGATTGAGATTCATATTTTCAGTCACGGCACTTTTCAGGAAGTTTCGTCACCCATTATACGCAAGGTCAGTCATCCCTGCCACGGGTGAGAATACCCCTTTTATTATTATGCCTACATCCCCAGAAATAGCGGAAATTCTCTGGTCTGCGGCGTACCTAACAATTCAAACAAGAGAACCGTTTTCATTATTCTGAACAAATGATAATTTATTAAACCCATATGGAAAAATTGTTCTGGAGTCACAGGGATGAGAAAATACTCATATCCATATTTGTTTTTTGTCACCGTATTATCTCTCGGCGCAATTTTTCTTTTTTACTGGTGGAAGGTAACGATATACAGAGCGACTTTTCTCTACCCGCTCACATCAAAATACCTCATGCTTATTTCTCTGGCAGTGTCATTTTTAATTACCCTATTTCTGGTAGGTAATGGGATAATGAAAAAAAGTCCCTTCCAAACTTATCTGAAATTATTTGGTAGCATCAGCATTGCTATGGTGCTGTTTTCAGTGATCACAGTTATGGTGATAACCTGGTTCATTCCAGGTGTCCCCTCGTCCTATACCGCTCCATACACCTACTCTACAGGAAGTTCTAAAAGCTGTTCGGGGGCTGATGTTGACGATCCGGATCTCGGGACTAACATCAGAATTTGCTATCCCGAAGGTAACTACGAATATAACAACACAATCTACGTTGAGAAACGAAGTAACCTTTTAGGTGTGGTCGTAACATACGCCAGAACAACACCATCCCGATTTTGATTAACTTGCCGCGTACAAAGCAATGCGTTATCAAGCGAAAGGTCATTTCGCCCCCGTAGGGGCCATAAGAATGCAGAAAAGAGTTATACAGTGTACTCTGCCAGGATAAACACGCCAGATGGTGATCAGATAACCTTTCTGATCCGACGCATCGGCGGATACTGCTGTGCCCCTTTTCCCCTGAGGGACACGAGAACTCGCTAACTTATTGAGCGTTCGGTGATTTTTATGAAGAAACTGTTTGTGCAGTTTTACCTCCTGCTGTTTGTCTGCTTTTTGGTGATGACCCTGTTGGTCGGCCTGGTATACAAATTCACCGCAGAACGCGCAGGCAGACAGTCGCTCGACGATTTGATGAAAAGCTCGTTGTACCTGATGCGCAGTGAACTACGCGAAATCCCGCCACGCGATTGGGGTAAGACGCTGAAGGAGATGGACTTAAACCTCTCATTTGACCTGCGTGTTGAACCGCTGAATAAGTACACACTGGATGCCCCAACCATGCAGCGTTTGCGCGAAGGCGATATTGTGGCTCTTGACGATCAATACACCTTTATTCAACGCATTCCTCGCAGCCATTATGTGTTGGCCGTCGGCCCGGTTCCTTACCTTTATTTTCTTCATCAAATGCGCCTGCTGGACATCGCGCTGATGGCGTTTATTGCTATCTCACTGGCCTTCCCGGTACTGATCTGGATGCGTCCACACTGGCAAGAAATGCTAAGACTCGAATCCGCCGCACAACGTTTTGGTGAAGGACATCTGAGTGAACGCCTTCATTTTGACAACGGTTCCAGCTTTGAACGCCTGGGCGTAGCGTTTAACCAAATGGCCGACAATATCAATGCGCTGATCGCCAGTAAAAAACAGCTCATCGATGGTATTGCCCATGAGCTTCGTACTCCGCTGGTACGTTTACGTTACCGGCTGGAAATGAGTGATAACCTCACCGGGCAGGAATCTCAGGCGCTTAATCGTGATATCGGCCAACTGGAAGCGTTGATCGAAGAGTTACTGACCTACGCCCGCCTGGATCGCCCGCAAAATGAACTGAAGCTCAGTGTACCTGACCTGCCTGTTTGGTTGACAACCCATCTGGAGGATGTGCAAAGCGTGAATCCTGGCCGTACGGTGCACTTACGTCATCTCGAAACTGGCGACTACGGCGCGTTGGATATGCGCCTGATGGAGCGGGTCCTGGATAATTTGCTGAACAATGCCCTGCGCTATTGCCAGTCTACAGTGCAAGCCAGTCTGCTGCTGAACGGCAATCAAGCCACGCTGGTAGTGGAAGACGACGGTCCCGGTATTGCACCAGACGCTCGTGAACAGGTTTTTGAACCGTTTGTACGCCTTGACCCCAGCCGTGACCGGGCAACCGGGGGTTGTGGGCTTGGGTTAGCCATCGTCCACTCAATTGCTTTGGCTATGGGGGGGACGGTCGTCTGTGATGGAAGTGAACTTGGCGGTGCCCGGTTTACTTTCCGTTGGCCCGTCTGGCATAACATTCCCGAAATCTCAGCTGCCTGACCTATTCTGCTCGGTGGTCAGGCGGTGGAGGTTGTGCTATAAAAAAGTATGTTGTAACTAAAATGGTAAACTTATGGCCCGTTACGATATTGTTGACCGCCTGAACGGCACCTTTCGCCAGATGGAACAAGAACTGGCACTTTTGAACGAAAACCTGTTGCAGCAGACGCTGCTGATTGCGCGCGTATTCTCGTTACCGGAAGTGGTTAAAGAGGCAGAGCATGCCCCTCTGCAGAGCATTAATGTTAAGCAGCATTTAGGCAAAGAGGCTGAAGCGCTGGCACTGCTCCATTACCGTCACCTGTTTATTCAGCAGCAGTCCGAAAACCGCAGCAGCAAAGCAGCCGTCCGCCTACCGGGTGTATTGTGCTATCAGGTTGATAACGCGGCGCAATGTACTCTGGAAGAACAAATCCAGCGTATAAACCAGTTGAAAACCACCTTCGAGCGCATTGTTACAGTGGAATCAGGGCTGGCGCCGGCAGCACGTTTCGAATGGGTGCATCGTCATCTGCCAGGGCTGATTACTCTGAATGCCTATCGCACGCTAACCGTAGTCCGCGATCCTGCCACCCTACGATTTGGCTGGGCTAATAAGCACATCATTAAAAACCTGAAACGCGATGAAGTACTGCAGCAACTGGAAAAAAGCCTGACGTCACCGCGCAGCGTACATCCCTGGACACGTGAAGAATGGCAGGCGAAGCTTGAACGCGAATATCAGGATATCGCCGCCTTACCGCAGCAGGCCCGCCTGAAGATCAAAAGGCCGGTAAAAGTGCAGCCTATAGCCCGTGTCTGGTACAAAGGAGAGCAAAAACAGGTGCAATATGCCTGCCCGACGCCGCTGATTGCTTTGCTTAATAACGACAACGGTATGACCGTACCGGATATCGGTGAGTTACTGAATTACGATGCCGAAAACGTTCAGCATCGTTTTAAACCTCAGGCGCAGCCGTTGAGATTGATTATTCCCCGGCTGTACCTGTACGTTGCGGATTAACTGCCTGGCCTCATGCTGCCAACCATCAGCTCCGGGCGTACCCAGTTGTCGAACTCCGCTTCGGTTAGATATCCCAGCGCCAGAGCGGAGGCTTTTAAGGTCAACCCTTCTTTATGGGCTTTTTTGGCAATTTCAGCCGCTTTATCGTAACCGATATGGGTATTGAGCGCGGTCACCAGCATTAGCGACTCGTTGAGCAGTTGATCGATTCGCTCACGATTAGGCTCAATCCCCGTCGCGCAATGTTCATTGAAGCTTTCCATACCGTCCGCCAGCAGGCGTACCGACTGCAGGAAGTTGTGGATGACCATCGGTCGATAGACGTTGAGCTCAAAGTTACCTGACGCCCCGCCCATGTTGATGGCGACATCGTTGCCCATCACCTGGCAGCAAAGCATAGTCAGCGCTTCACACTGGGTTGGATTGACCTTGCCTGGCATGATCGAGCTGCCCGGTTCGTTTTCCGGAATTGAAATTTCCCCAATACCACACCGTGGACCGGATGCCAGCCAGCGTACATCGTTGGCGATTTTCATCAGCGACGCTGCCAGTCCTTTTAGCGCTCCGTGGACATGAACCAGGGCATCGCAGGTGGCGAGTGCTTCAAATTTATTCGGAGCGGTAACGAACGGCGCACAGGTAATGACCCGCAGTTCATCAGCAACCCGGCGGGCGTATTCGGGATGAGTGTTCAGTCCGGTACCTACCGCGGTTCCCCCCAACGCCAGCTCTGCCACGTGCGGTAAGCTGTTTTCAATGTGTCTGAGGTTATGTTCTAGCATTGCTACCCAGCCGGAAATCTCCTGGCCAAGCGTAAGTGGAGTTGCATCTTGCAGATGTGTACGACCAATTTTAACGATATCGGCGAAAGCGTGGGACTTATCACTGAGCGTTTTGGTCAGCACATTTAATTGAGGGATCAGTGATTTACGCAGCGCCAGCAGTGCGGCAACGTGCATTGCAGTCGGGAAGACATCGTTCGAGCTTTGGCTTTTATTGACATCATCGTTGGGATGTACTTTTCGCTCCATCCCCCGCACGCCGCCCAGCAACTCGCTGGCCCGGTTTGCCAACACCTCGTTCATGTTCATATTGCTTTGCGTGCCGGACCCAGTTTGCCAGATGGCTAGCGGGAACTCATCGCGGTGTTTATCTGCCAACACCTCATCTGCAGCCTGCATAATAGCCCAGGCTTTATCCTCCGCCAGCAGCCCAAGATCCTGGTTAACCTTTGCCGCGGCGCGTTTAGTCAGCGCCAGCGCATGGATCAACGAGACCGGCATTTTCTCCGTAGAGATACGAAAATGCTCCAGTGAACGTTGGGTTTGCGCGCCCCAAAGCTTATCGGCAGGAACATCAATCGCCCCCATTGAATCATTCTCGCGGCGTACCGTTACCATTACCTGCTCCTTACATTAACAGTTGATTAGGTTATGTTTCGACATTGCCCACTTGCGTTGGTCTTATGAGTATTAACGAGGATAAAACTGTCGTTTGGTGGTTCGTGCGGTAAAAAAAAACCGCCCCGAAGGGCGGTTGACGTTACTTAACGCAGCGTGCGCACTGCGACGTCTGAATTTGCTGGAAGAAATCATTGCCTTTGTCATCCACCAGGATAAACGCCGGGAAATCTTCCACTTCAATTTTCCAGATGGCTTCCATCCCGAGTTCCGGGTATTCCACGCACTCCAGACTCTTGATACTGCCCTGGGCCAGCACCGCGGCAGGGCCGCCAATACTACCTAAATAGAAGCCGCCATGTTTATGGCAAGCATCGGTCACCTGCTGGCTACGGTTGCCTTTCGCCAACATAATCATGCTCCCGCCTGCAGACTGAAGCTGGTCAACATACGAGTCCATACGCCCGGCCGTGGTTGGGCCAAGCGAACCAGAGGCGTAGCCTTCCGGCGTTTTTGCCGGACCGGCGTAATAGATCGGGTGATCTTTAACATACTGCGGCAAACTTTCACCGTTATCCAGACGTTCTTTCAGTTTCGCATGCGCAATATCACGGCCAACAATAATTGTACCGTTGAGTGACAAACGCGTAGAGACCGGATACTGCGACAGCTGGGCCAGGATCTCTTTCATCGGACGATTGAGATCAACGCGCACCGCTTCGCCCTCTCCCGCCTGACGCAACTCTTCTGGAATGTACTTACCTGGATTATGTTCCAGTTTTTCGATCCAGATACCTTCACGGTTGATTTTGGCTTTGATATTACGGTCAGCAGAACAAGAGACGCCCATACCAACCGGACACGACGCGCCGTGACGCGGCAGGCGGATCACGCGGATATCATGCGCGAAGTACTTCCCGCCAAACTGCGCGCCCAGCCCCAAATTCTGCGCTTCAATCAGCAGCTCTTTTTCCAGCTCCACATCACGGAATGCCTGCCCATGTTCGTTACCTTCGGTCGGCAGCTCATCGTAGTATTTAGCCGAAGCCAGTTTCACCGTTTTCAGCGTAGCTTCCGCTGACGTTCCGCCGATCACAAACGCAATGTGATACGGCGGACAAGCCGCAGTACCCAGCGTACGCATCTTTTCAACCAGGTAATTTTTTAATTTGCCCGGCGTGAGCAGCGCTTTGGTTTCCTGGTACAGATAGGTTTTGTTCGCCGAACCGCCACCTTTGGCAATACACAGGAATTTGTATTCATCGCCGTCGACGGTATACAAATCAATCTGTGCTGGCAGGTTGGTGCCGGTGTTCACCTCTTTATACATATCCAGCGCTGCGTTTTGTGAATAGCGCAGGTTGTCTTCGATGTAGGTGTTATAGACGCCTCGAGCCAGCGCCTCCTCATCGCCACCACCGGTCCAGACACGCTGACCTTTTTTACCCACGATAATCGCGGTTCCGGTGTCCTGACAGGTCGGCAAAATGCCTTTTGCCGCGATGTCAGAGTTACGCAGAAATTGCAGGGCCACATACTTGTCGTTTTCGCTGGCCTCCGGGTCGCGCAGAATATCGGCTACCTGCTGTTGATGTGCGGGACGCAGCATAAACGACGCATCATGAAAGGCCTGACGAGCCAGCAGGGTTAAAGCTTGTGGCGCGACTTTAACAATCTCCTGCCCTTCAAATTCGGCAACAGAGACATAGTCGCTGGTCAGCAGATAGTATTCGGTATCATCCTTTTTGAGGGGGAAAGGATGCTGATAATGAAAGGGTTTGTTTGACATTGTGCTCTCACTTACTGCTCGGTCTGGTTATTCTCTGGGCAGATGTTCCGTTGCCCTGCTTCCCTGCCGCAGATCCGGTTGTAGAAGGAAGGGCTGTCTGCAACCGGAATCACTCAGGGTATTAAAAGCGAGTCTCCATATCCTACACATTTTTTTAACAAAAACTGAGACAAGTACGACTTTTTACATGTGCAGGTTACTTCCCTCAGGGTTTCTTGGTTTAATAGCCGTAGAAAATTCCACATTGAAACAGGGCTTGATAATGCAAAAACTCATCAACTCAGTGCAAAACTACGCCTGGGGAAGTAAAACGGCGTTAACGGAACTCTATGGCATTGCCAACCCCACTCAGCAACCGATGGCTGAGCTGTGGATGGGTGCGCATCCGAAAAGCAGTTCGCAGGTTCTGGGCGCTGACGGCCAGACGGTTGCTCTGCGCGACGTTATCGAGCACGATAAATCCGCACTGCTGGGCGATGCCGTTGCGCAGCGTTTTGGTGAGCTGCCCTTCCTGTTTAAAGTGCTCTGCGCTGCACAACCGCTTTCGATTCAGGTTCATCCTAACAAGCACAACTCTGAAATTGGATTTGCCAAAGAAAACGCCGCAGGGATCCCGATGGATGCGGCTGAGCGCAACTACAAAGATCCTAACCACAAACCGGAACTGGTTTTTGCTTTGACGCCTTTCCTGGCGATGAACGCATTCCGCGAGTTCTCTGACATTGTTGCATTGTTACAACCCGTCTCCGCCGCACATCCGGCTATTGCGCATTTCCTGGAAGAGCCGAGTGCAGAACGTCTGAGCTATCTTTTCGCCAGCTTGCTGAATATGCAGGCTGAGGAGAAATCCCATGCGTTGGCGATCCTGAAATCAGCGCTGAACAGCCAGCAGGGTGAACCCTGGCAAACCATCCGTCTGATCGCCGACGTCTACCCGAACGACAGTGGGCTCTTCTCCCCGCTGCTGCTCAATGTGGTGAAACTCAATCCAGGCGAAGCTATGTTCTTATTTGCCGAAACCCCGCACGCTTACCTGCAAGGTGTGGCGCTTGAGGTGATGGCTAACTCGGACAACGTGCTGCGTGCCGGACTGACGCCAAAATATATTGATATCCCGGAACTGGTCGCCAACGTGCAGTTTGTCGCCAAGCCAGCAAACCAGTTACTGACCACGCCGGTTAAGTCTGATGGCGAACTGGACTTCCCGATCCCGGTTGACGATTTTGCGTTCTCCCTGCATGAGCTTACTACCAGTGGCGCAGATATCAGCCAGCAAAGTGCGGCCATTTTGTTCTGCATAGAAGGTGAAGCTGTACTGAGCAAAGGCGAGCAACGTCTGGTTCTGCGACCGGGTGAATCGGCCTTTATTGGCGCGAATGAATCTCCGGTTAACATCAGTGGCGCAGGTCGTTTAGCCCGGGTTTATAACAAGCTTTAGCAAGATACTGATATTTTTAACAACTCTTGCTAAGCTGTAGTAAGTTAAAGACATGTCACTCCTCCAGGCGTCTTCAAACGCCTGGTTTTATTTTATGGATATCAAAATGAAAAAATCGCTGGTAGCTGCGGGTGTGGTGGTTGCGCTGGGTATCGTCTGGACGGGCGGCGCCTGGTACACAGGAAAGAAACTCGAAACGCATCTCGCCGAGATGGTGACGCAGGCAAACGATCAGTTAAAACGTTTCTCCCCTGAGGCGGGTATTGAACTGAGTTATCAAAACTACCAGCGCGGGGTGTTCAATAGCCAACTGCAATTGGTGGTGAAACCAATAGCCGGGCAGGCAGATTCCTGGCTGAAACCGGGGCAAAGTATTGTCCTGGATGAAACGGTGGATCACGGTCCCTTCCCACTGGCCCAACTGAAGTCACTGAATCTGGTTCCGGCTATGGCCTCCGTGAAAACGACGCTGGTGAATAACGACGTTACCAAACCGCTGTTTGATATTGCCAAGGGTGAGTCGCCATTTGTCATTAACTCCCGTATCAGCTACAGCGGCGATACCCGTTCCGATCTTTCCCTTAAACCACTGAACTACGAGAAAGGCGACGAAAAAGTAGCCTTCAGCGGCGGGGAATTCCAGTTTACAGCAGACAAAGAAGGTAACGCTGTCTCGCTGACAGGCAATGCGCAAAGCGGCGTGGTCAATGCTGTCAACGAGTATGACCAGAAAGTACAAATGACTTTCAATAATCTGAAGACTGAGGGTTCCAGCAGTATTGCCAGCTTTGGTGAGCGCATCGGCGACCAGAAATTGTCACTCGAAAAACTGTCGATCTCGGTCGAGGGTAAAGAGTTGGCGGTTCTGGAGGGCATGGGTATCGATGGCAAATCCGATCTGGTTAACGACGGTAAAACTGTCAACAGTCAGCTGGATTACACGCTGAACAGCCTTAAATTACAGGGCCAGGATATGGGTAGCGGTAAGCTGACGCTGAAAGTTGCCCAGATTGACGGTGAAGCCCTGCATCAGTTCAGTCAGCAGTATAGCGCCCAAACCAAGGCGCTGATGGCGCAGATCGATGTGGTACAAAATCCTGAGCTTTATCAGCAAAAAGTCACCGAAGCTTTCTTCAATGCGCTGCCGATACTGATGAAAGGCGAGCCGGTTATCACCATTGCCCCGCTGAGCTGGAAAAATGCGAAAGGTGAAACCGCATTTAATCTGTCACTGCTGCTAAAAGATCCGACAGCAAATACTGAGGAACCACAAACGCTGGCTCAGGAAGTGGATCGTTCGGTCAAATCACTGGATGCCAAGCTGACGATTCCGGTCGATATGGCGACTGAGTTCATGACGCAGATCGCCAAAATTGAAGGCTATCAGCAGGAGCAAGCGGCCGATCTTGCGAAGCAACAGGTGAATGGCCTGGCGGCAATGGGTCAGATGTTCCGAATTACAACGATGCAGGACAACGTCATCGGCTCCAGCCTGCAATACGCAAACGGACAGGTTACGTTAAACGGACAAAAAATGCCGCTGGATGAGTTTGTTGGCATGTTCGGTATGCCTTCTCTCGGCGAACCGGATGCCCCGGCTATCCCGCAACAGTAAATACGCGTGACAAAAGGCCCGATAACCGTGTGTTTATCGGGCCTTTTTTATTTGGCCACCACCAGACGAGCGGAAAGCGTCAGGTTACGCGAATGACCATCATCGTGCCCAATGCGCTGCAGCATGCGCTCAGCAAGGGTATATCCCATTTCACGCGCAGGCGTGCAGGCCCAAATAATGGGGATATCGTCCAGTGCATTTTCCGCTACATCGGCAAATCCCGCTAAGGAGATCTGCTGTTCGAAATAGCGATCTACGCCAATTTCACCACTCTGACGCCCCGCTCTCATCAGGCCAAACCAGGCGCCAACGGCAATGGTTTCGTTGTAGCACACCACTGCGCTGATCGTTGGGTTACGACGTAACAGCGCGGTTACCTCCTCTGCGGCCTGCTTCTGGCTGGATGAACACTCCAGCACCCAGTCGCTATGAAACGGTAAACCATACTTTAGCAACGTCGTACAATAGCCGCCGACACGCTCTGCGCGAGTCAATGAGGAACTCTGCCCCCCCAACCACGCTATTCGCTGATGCCCGTGGCGGATAAGATGTTCAACCAGCAATTGCGAAGCCTGCATGTTGTCAGGTCTGACGGTGTCGACATCATCCAGGTAGCTTGCCCGAGAAGCAAACACCACCGGTATCCCCTTATCGGCGGCCAGTTGTTGTAGGTCGTCGCTACTGCCGGCAGCCCCGGCGATCACCACACCATCAACCCCTTGATTTAGCAACATAGCGAAACGCTGCGCGAGCTGTTCGCCATCTTTGCCACCATGTAATAAAAAGACCATGCGCCCCTGCGTTTCTAATGCTTCCGTCAGACCCGCCGTCAACTCGGCGTAAAACGGCGTAGAAAGATCGCGCACAATCAAACCAATTACCCCGCTCTGCCCGCCACGCAGCGCCGATGCCTGGCGATTACGCACAAACCCGAGTTGCTCAATAGCGGCATTCACGCGTTCGCCTGTCGCGGATGAAATACGACCTTTTCCACTAAGCACCAATGAGACAGTACTGACCGAAACGCCCGCGGCCAGCGCAACATCATGGATGGTTATTTTTTTGGCTATAGCCATAAAAACGGAAAACTCCCTGATAACGTGACGGATAAAACGTTTTATCAATCACTTATATTTATACGCCCTATTATCGTTCGATAATGTGATTTATACCGCACTAAAATTAGGTAAAACGTTTTATCTTCTCGCCATCATTAGTCAGCTAGCTTTTACGAGGAGTCGTTTGATGACGACGAGAACTACACCAAAAATAACGTTATGGGAATTTTTCCAGCAGTTGGGCAAAACCTTTATGCTCCCCGTAGCGCTACTCTCATTTTGCGGGATCATGTTGGGGATCGGCAGCTCGTTAAGCAGCCATGATGTCTTAACGCTGATCCCGGCATTGGGTAATCCGGTACTGCAGGCCATCTTTACCTGGATGAGCAAAGTCGGCTCATTTGCGTTTAGTTTCTTACCGGTGATGTTCTGTATTGCCATACCTCTAGGCCTTGCTCGCGAGAACAAAGGCGTAGCGGCATTTGCCGGTTTTGTTGGTTATGCGGTCATGAACCTTGCCGTCAACTTCTGGTTAACCGCGAAAGGTATCTTACCTACCACGGATGCCGCGATCCTGAAGGCCAACAACGTGCAGAATATCCTGGGGATCCAGTCGATCGACACTGGGATCCTCGGTGCTGTTATTGCCGGGATCATCGTCTGGATGCTGCATGAACGTTTCCACAACATTCGTCTGCCGGATGCGCTGGCTTTCTTCGGCGGCACCCGCTTTGTGCCTATCATCTCCTCGGTGGTGATGGGGCTGGTCGGGCTGGTTATTCCCCTGATCTGGCCGGTTTTCGCCATGGGCATTACCGGGCTCGGCCACATCATCAACAGCGCGGGAGAATTTGGCCCAATGCTGTTTGGTACCGGTGAACGTCTGCTGCTGCCGTTTGGTCTGCATCATATTCTGGTGGCGCTTATTCGCTTCACCGAGGCTGGCGGTACGCAAGAAGTCTGCGGTCACAGCGTGAGCGGCGCACTGACTATTTTCCAGGCCCAACTGAGCTGCCCGACAACACAAGGTTTCTCTGAAAGCGCAACCCGCTTCCTGTCGCAGGGCAAAATGCCTGCGTTCCTCGGTGGTTTACCGGGGGCAGCGCTCGCTATGTACCACTGTGCTCGCCCTGAAAATCGTCATAAAATTAAAGGGTTATTAATTTCCGGTCTTATTGCCTGTGTGATCGGCGGTACCACCGAGCCCCTTGAGTTCTTATTCCTGTTCGTTGCCCCAGTTCTGTATGTGATCCACGCCCTGCTGACCGGTCTTGGCTTCACTGTGATGGCAGTGCTTGGCGTCACCATCGGTAACACCGACGGTAACCTGATTGACTTCGTGGTGTTCGGCATCCTGCATGGACTCTCTACCAAGTGGTATCTGGTCCCTGTTGTGGCGGCGATCTGGTTCGCGGTGTACTACGTCATCTTCCGTTTCGCCATCACACGCTTCAATTTGAAAACACCAGGTCGGGACGTCGAAATTGCCAGCAATATCGAAAAAGTAATGGCTGGAGCGCCGGGTAAATCCGGTTACAACGTCCCTGCCATTCTGGCGGCGCTTGGCGGTGCGGAAAACATCGTCAACCTGGATAACTGCATTACCCGTCTGCGTTTGTCAGTGAAAGATATGTCTCTTGTGAATGTACAGGCACTGAAGGACAATCGCGCCATTGGCGTAGTGCAACTCAATCAGCATAATCTTCAGGTCGTTATTGGCCCACAGGTCCAGTCAGTAAAAGACGAGATCGCAGTTCTGATGAACACCGTACAAGCTTAAGGACAATGATATGTTTGATTTTTCAAAGGTTGTGGACAGGCATGGTACCTGGTGTACTCAGTGGGATTACGTTGCCGACCGTTTTGGTTCAGCCGACCTGCTGCCATTCACCATCTCCGATATGGATTTTGCCACCGCACCCTGTATTCTGGAGGCGCTGACTCAGCGCCTGTCACATGGCGTGTTGGGTTACAGTCGCTGGAAAAATGATGAATTTCTTGCGGCGATTAGTCACTGGTTTCTATCGCGTCATAATACCCAAATCGATCCTCAGTCGCTGGTTTATGGCCCCTCGGTTATCTATATGGTATCGGAGCTGATCCGCCAGTGGTCTTCTGCGGGTGATGCGGTGGTGATTCATACGCCGGCGTACGACGCGTTTTACAAAGCAATTGAAGGTAATCAGCGCGTGGTGCGCGCTGTCGAACTGGAAAAACGCACTGACGGTTGGTACTGCGACATGGCCGCGCTGGAGAATGCCCTGTCTCGTCCAGAGAGCAAAATTCTTCTGCTCTGTAGCCCACAAAATCCGACGGGCAAAGTGTGGACGCGTGATGAGCTGGAAACCATGGCAGAACTGTGTCAGCGCCATGGTGTAAAAGTTATTTCCGATGAGATCCATATGGATATGGTATGGGGGGATCACCCACATATCCCCTGGAGTAATGTCGCGCGTGACAACTGGGCGCTGCTCACTTCCGGTTCAAAAAGTTTTAATATTCCGGCACTGACCGGGGCTTACGGAATTATTGAAGACGCTCAAAGCCGTAACGATTATCTCTGCGCATTAAAAGGTCGCGATGGTCTTTCCTCACCAGCAGTGCTCGCGCTGAGCGCACATATTGCCGCCTATCATCAGGGAGCAAGCTGGCTTGATGCGCTGCGCGATTACCTTACCAGCAATTTGCATTACGTCGCCCGCGAGCTTAATGCCGCATTCCCCGAACTGAACTGGCAGGTTCCGCAATCCACCTATCTGGCATGGATTGACCTGCGTCCGCTCAACATTGATGACCACGCATTGCAGGAAGCGCTCATCCACCAGCAGAAAGTCGCCATCATGCCCGGATACACATACGGCGAAGAAGGACGCGGTTTTGTGCGCCTGAATGCCGGATGTCCACGATCCAAACTTGAAAAAGGCGTTCAGGGGTTGATTAACGGCATACGTTCTGTACGCTAATAAAGTTTGCGCAATGAAATTAGTCATTGCGCAACATAGATTTTTATCCCGATTTTTTCTTATAATACGACGCACTTTACCTAAATACACGAGTGCGACCATGATTGATACTTCCCTCCCATTGACCGACGTCCATCGCCACCTTGATGGTAACATCCGTGCCCAAACGATTCTGGATCTGGGTCGTCAGTTCAATTTAACGCTCCCGGCACAAACGTTGGAAACGCTGATCCCTCATGTGCAAGTGACATCCACTGAGCCAGATTTAGTGAGTTTTTTATCCAAGCTCGACTGGGGCGTGAAGGTACTGGCCTCGCTGGATGCCTGTCTCCGCGTGGCATTTGAAAATATTGAGGATGCAGCACGTAACGGTCTGCACTATGTAGAATTACGTTTTTCACCAGGCTATATGGCGATGGCGCATCAACTCCCGGTGGCAGGTGTGGTTGAAGCCGTCATCGCAGGCGTGCGCGAGGGCTGCAAGACCTTTGGCGTCGAAGCACGCTTAATTGGCATTATGAGCCGTACTTTTGGCGAAGCCGCCTGTCTGCAGGAACTGGATGCGCTGTTAGCCCACCGAGATCATATTACGGCACTGGATCTAGCCGGTGACGAACTGGGATTCCCTGGCAGTCTGTTCCTGTCCCATTTCAACCAGGCACGCGACGCCGGCTGGCATATTACCGTGCATGCGGGCGAAGCCGCAGGACCAGAAAGCATCTGGCAGGCCATTAAAGAGCTGGGCGCTGAGCGTATTGGTCACGGCGTTAAAGCCGTTGAAGATCGTGCGTTGATGGATTATCTCGCCGAGCATCGTATCGGCATCGAATCCTGCCTGACATCAAACATTCAGACCAGCACCGTTGCCTCACTAGCGAACCATCCGCTGAAAACGTTCCTTGAGCATGGCGTTATTGCCAGTTTGAATACGGACGACCCGGCTGTTCAGGGTGTGGATATTATTCACGAGTACACCATTGCCGCACCAGCTGCAGGCCTAACGCGCGAACAGATCCGCCAGGCGCAAATCAACGGTCTGGAAATGGCATTCCTGAGTAACGAAGAAAAACAAGCCTTGCGCGAGAAAGTCGCCGCAGCGTAACGGGTAAAGTGCTGAATAGCGCTAACGCTTATCCGGCCTACGTTGGTTTTCATTGTAGGCCGGATAAAATGCCTGAGCATCTCCATCCGGCATTAGTCCAATCAAGCAAGGCACAGCGTCGAACGATGTTTCGCAGATTCGATACCCAGCTCAATCAGCTCCATAATTTGGATAGCCTGTCTCGCCGGTACCGGGTTTTCACCGTTACCGTTTAGCGCATCACGAATGCCAGCATAGTACGCCGGATAGTTGCCTGGTACAGTAAGCCAGGTTTCTTCAACCTGCTCTTCGCCTTCTACTCGCGTCAAAACGCCATCGCGCATATCATAACCCCAGTCTTCCTGTGGTAGTCGCTCGCCATTTTTCAGACGCTCTTCCTGCGGGTCAAGACCATACTTCACATAGCTGCCACGCGATCCGTGCACAATATAACGGGCCGATTCTGCGGCAGCGAGCATGGTGCCATGCAGGATCACACGACGCTGCGGATACGTCAGGATGGCATGGAAGTAATCCGTCGCCTGCGCGCCTGGACGCAACTGGGCCAGGTCTACCGTCAGGCTGACGGGCAAACCAAACAGATTAATCGCCTGATCCAAAAGATGCGGTGCTAAATCGTACCAGATACCGCTTCCCGGACCGCCCTGTTCACGCCAACGGTCACGAACCTGCGGGCGGAAACGATCGAAATGGGATTCGAAATACGCCACCTCTCCCAAAACACCATCCGCCAGCAGAGCTTTCAGCGTCAGAAAATCACTGTCCCAGCGACGGTTATGGAACACAGACAGCACGCGCCCGAGGCTGCGCGCCAGCGTATCCAGCTCACGAGCTTGTGACAGTGTCACAGTAAAAGGCTTATCAACAACCACATGTTTGCCCGCTTCCAGCGCAGCTTTCGCTAATGGAAAGTGTGTGTCATTAGGCGTGGGGATCACAATCAGGTCGATATTTGGATCGTTAAAAAGATGCTTAGGCTCAGCAACAACCGCCACCGTAGGCCAGTCTGCCTTCACTTTTGCTTCATCACTACTGGAAACTGCAGCCAGTTCCAGGCCCGGCGTGCCCACAATCAGGGGGGCATGGAAGGTTTTACTGGCATAACCATAGCCAATTAGCCCAACGCGGATGTTGTCACTCATGTTATTGCCTCTCAATTCAGGACTGACCTATTTCACACCATACCTTGCAACGTCTCAATAGTTTAATAACCTTTGCGCTACAAAGGTTGTTTTTAACTTAAGTCAAACATATGCCACTTATGCTTAACTTGCAGCGAAAAAGAGGGAGAAATCGTTCCCAACCATCTTGCTGTATTAATGAGAGATTAGTAACATTTGCAGCCTGTGTTTATGGATAAATCAAAGCAAATGTCATCAGTAATGAATCGTCTTATTGAATTAACAGGTTGGATTGTTCTCGCCGTCTCCGTGATCCTGCTGGGTGTTGCCAATCATATTGACAATTACCAGCCACCAGAGCCCGTTGCGGCAGTGCAGAAGAAATAAGCATCCGCAACCTTTTATTGCCCGGCAATTAACATTGGTAGTTGCAGGGTTTGCCGGTAAAAGATCGCTTTCTGTCAAAAAAAGCGAATTATGCCGCATCCCGCTCCGCTGCATATTGCCAGCGATCGCTAAGCGCGTTACCCTTGCCGAAGACGCGCATAGCGCCTGCTTTTTCACAGGTATGAACACTCTTCTTACATTTGCACGTAAATCCGCTTTTACCTGTGCACGTTGTTTATTTTTATATTTTCTACTCCGTTGGTATTATTTTATTAATATGGATCTGCATTTATGACTGTTCAGGATTACTTATTAAAATTCCGCAAAATCAGTTCACTCGAAAGTCTGGAAAAACTTTTCGACCATTTAAACTACACGCTCACCGACGATAGCGACATGATCAATATGTACCGTGCCGCAGACCATCGCCGTGCGGAGCTTATATCCGGAGGCCGTCTGTTTGATGTTGGTCAGGTACCTAAATCAGTCTGGCATTACGTGCAATAGAGAAGAAAGTAGCGCTCAACGTTAAAAGCTTTATAATAATCGCCCCAAAATGAATGGCATGATTGATTGCGCGCGTAAAACTGGAGAAGAGATGACTACCACACCGGCACAACGTATCGGAGGCTGGCTACTTGGGCCACTGGCCTGGCTGTTAGTCGCGTTGTTGAGCGCTTCGCTGGCGTTATTACTTTATGTCACTGCGCTGGCAACACCGCAAACCTTCAAAACGCTGGGTGAGCAAAGTACAGCAAATTTGCTGTTATGGGGCGTCTCCTTTGTTACCGCGATCGCCATGTGGTATTACACACTGTGGCTGACAATTGCGTTTTTCAAACGCAGAGCCTGTGTGCCCAAGCATTACATTCTGTGGCTGCTGATCTCCGTGTTGCTGGCGATTAAAGCGTTTGCGTTTTCACCTGTCCCAGACGCTTTTGCCGTGCGCCAACTGCTATTCCCATTACTGGCCGCAGCACTGTTGGTGCCCTACTTCAAGCGATCGCAGCGCGTTAAATCGACGTTTGTGAACCCGTAATAACCCTACAGTTAACCTGTTGTCGCCTGTTGTAGATTGTCAGATAATAGGCGGCTTTTTTATTTCAGGCCGAAAAATGACTGATTACCTGCTGCTGTTTGTCGGAACTGTACTGGTCAATAACTTTGTACTGGTCAAGTTTCTGGGCCTCTGCCCGTTTATGGGCGTTTCCAAAAAACTGGAAGCCGCAATGGGTATGGGCCTTGCCACGACGTTTGTCATGACACTGGCATCCATCTGCGCATGGCTGATTGATACCTGGATCCTAATCCCGCTCAATCTCATCTATCTGCGCACGCTGGCTTTTATTCTGGTTATCGCCGTCGTCGTGCAGTTTACCGAAATGGTTGTGCGCAAAACCAGCCCTGCGCTGTACCGCCTGCTGGGGATCTTCCTACCGCTGATCACGACTAACTGCGCAGTGTTAGGTGTGGCGCTGCTGAACATCAATCTCGGCCACAACTTTTTACAATCGGCGCTATACGGTTTTTCCGCCGCCGTCGGCTTCTCGCTGGTGATGGTACTGTTCGCCGCGATCCGCGAACGCCTCGCCGTGGCGGACGTCCCGGCGCCGTTTCGCGGGAATGCGATTGCGCTGATTACCGCTGGTTTAATGTCATTGGCCTTTATGGGCTTTAGTGGTTTGGTGAAGTTGTAATGAATGCTATCTGGATTGCCGTTGCCGCAGTGAGTGTACTGGGTCTGGCGTTCGGCGCTATTTTGGGGTACGCCTCACGACGTTTTGCCGTTGAAGATGATCCGGTCGTGGAGAAAATTGATGAAATTCTCCCGCAAAGCCAGTGTGGGCAGTGCGGCTATCCGGGCTGTCATCCTTACGCTGAAGCGATCGGCTCTCAGGGTGAAAAAATTAACCGTTGCGCCCCCGGTGGCGAAGCGGTGATGTTAAAAATTGCCGCCCTGCTGAACGTCGATCCGCAGCCTATTGATGGTGATGAACAAGACGTTACGCCGGTGCGTATGCTGGCGGTCATTGATGAAAATAACTGTATCGGGTGCACTAAGTGTATTCAGGCCTGCCCGGTCGATGCGATCGTGGGCGCGACTCGCGCCATGCACACGGTAATGAGCGATCTCTGCACTGGGTGCAACCTGTGTGTTGACCCGTGCCCGACGCAATGCATTGAATTACGCCCGGTAGCCGAGACACCCGATAGCTGGAAATGGGATTTAAACACCATCCCTGTGCGCATCATTCCCGTGGAACAACATGTTTAAGTTATTCTCTGCATTCAGAAAAAATAAAATCTGGGACTTTGATGGTGGCATTCATCCACCAGAAATGAAAACCCAGTCAAACGGAACACCGTTGCGACAGGTTCCGCTGGCACCGCGTTTCGTTATTCCGCTGAAACAACATATTGGTGCGGAGGGTGAACTGTGCGTAAACGTGGGTGACACCGTGCTGCGTGGTCAGGCATTAACCCGCGGGCGTGGCAAAATGCTTCCAGTCCATGCGCCAACATCAGGTACCGTGGTTGCCATTGCCCCGCACTCCACCGCACATCCTTCGGCACTGGCTGAGTTGAGCGTTATCATAGACGCCGATGGAGAAGACCGCTGGATTGAGCGAGACGGCTGGACCGATTACCGCTCCCGCAACCGGGAAGAGCTGATTGCGCGTATTCATCAGTTCGGCGTCGCCGGGCTGGGTGGCGCAGGTTTTCCCACCGGCGTTAAACTGCAGGGCGGCGGAGATAAAATTGAAACGCTGATCATTAACGCCGCCGAATGCGAGCCGTACATTACGGCAGATGACCGCCTGATGCAGGACTGTGCGGCTCAGGTCGTCGAAGGGATCCGCATCCTGGCGCACATTCTTCAGCCACGCGATATCCTCCTCGGCATAGAAGATAACAAGCCGCAGGCAATATCTATGCTGCGCGCGGTGCTGGCTGATTCACACGACATCAGTTTGCGCGTGATCCCCACCAAGTACCCTTCCGGCGGGGCTAAACAGTTAACACAAATCCTGACTGGCAAGCAGGTTCCCCACGGTGGACGCTCCTCAGATATCGGCGTATTGATGCAAAACGTCGGAACCGCCTATGCAATTAAACGTGCAGTAATTGACGGTGAGCCGATCACCGAACGTGTCGTGACGCTTACCGGTGAAGCCGTCAGCCGTCCGGGCAACGTCTGGGCGCGTTTGGGCACGCCGGTTCGTCATCTGCTCAACGACGCGGGCTTCTGCCCTTCCGCCGACCAGATGGTGATTATGGGCGGACCGTTGATGGGGTTTACGCTGCCATGGCTGGATGTCCCGGTGGTGAAGATTACCAACTGTCTTCTGGCCCCCTCTGCCAGTGAAATGGGTGAAACGCCGGAAGAAAAAGGCTGCATTCGCTGTAGCGCATGCGCCGATGCCTGTCCGGCGGATCTCCTGCCACAACAGCTTTATTGGTTCAGTAAAGGGCAACAGCACGACAAAGCAACGGCCCACAATATTGCCGACTGCATTGAATGCGGTGCCTGCGCCTGGGTATGCCCAAGCAATATTCCGCTGGTGCAGTATTTCCGCCAGGAAAAAGCCGAGATTTACGCCATTAGCCAGGAAGAAAAACGAGCCGCTGAAGCGAAAGCACGGTTTGAAGCCCGACAGGCGCGCCTTGAACGTGAAAAAGCAGCGCGTCTTGAACGCCATAAGAGCGCCGCTGCTCAACCGGCGGCCAAAGACCATGATGCTATTGCCGCTGCGCTGGCTCGCGTAAAAGAAAAACAGGCTCAGGCGCTGCAGCCGGTAGTAATTCAGGCAGGTGAAAAACCTGACAATAGCGCAGTGATTGCCGCACGCGAGGCGCGTAAGGCGCAAGCTCGTGCTTCCCGTAAGGAAAATTCGCCGCAAAGTGAAGGCAGCAGCACGGGTACAGATCCGCGTAAAGCTGCCGTCGAAGCGGCAATTGCTCGCGCCAAAGCCCGCAAGCTCGAGCAGCAGGCGGTACCGGAAACATCCGAACCGGTTGATCCACGCAAAGCCGCCGTGGAAGCGGCCATCGCCCGCGCCAAAGCCCGCAAGCTCGAGCAGCAGGCGGTACCGGAAACAGCCGAACCGGTTGATCCACGCAAAGCCGCCGTTGAAGCGGCCATCGCCCGCGCTAAGGCCCGCAAGCTCGAGCAGCAGGTGGTACCGGAAACAGCCGAACCGGTTGATCCACGTAAAGCCGCCGTGGAAGCGGCAATCGCCCGCGCTAAGGCCCGCAAGCTCGAGCAGCAGGCGGTACCGGAAACAGCCGAACCGGCTGATCCACGCAAAGCCGCCGTCGCGGCCGCTATCGCACGCGCTCAGGCAAAGAAAGCCGCACAGCAGCAGGTTGTTAACGAGGAATAAATGGTATTCAGAATAGCAAGCTCCCCTTATACCCATAACCAGCGCCAGACATCGCGTATCATGATGTTGGTGTTACTTGCGGCATTGCCGGGGATCGCCGCACAGCTGTGGTTCTTCGGCTGGGGTACGTTGTTCCAGATAATTCTGGCCGCCATCAGCGCTATCGCAGCCGAAGCGGGCGTGCTTAAACTGCGTAAACAACCCATTGTGCCGATTTTAAAAGACAACTCTGCGTTACTCACCGGGTTGCTGCTGGCCGTGAGCATTCCCCCGCTCGCCCCCTGGTGGATGGTGGTATTGGGCACGGTATTCGCGGTTATCATTGCGAAACAGCTGTATGGCGGTCTCGGTCAGAACCCGTTTAACCCTGCCATGATTGGTTACGTCGTGCTGCTAATCTCATTTCCAGTACAGATGACCAGTTGGCTGCCGCCGCACGAAATTGCGGCTACAGTGCCAGGGTTCTTTGACGCGCTGAACGTTATCCTTAGCGGCCATACCGTCAGCGGTGGGGATATGAATACACTGCGTATGGGCATTGATGGTATCAGCCAGGCAACGCCTCTCGATACCTTTAAGACATCACTGCATGCCGGGCATACCGTTGAACAGGTGATGCAATACCCGATTTACAGCGGTGTGCTGGCAGGCGCGGGCTGGCAGTGGGTTAATCTTGCCTGGCTGGCGGGTGGTATCGTTCTGTTATGGCAGGGGGCGATTCGCTGGCATATCCCGGTTAGCTTTCTGCTGTCGCTCGCCGTTTGCGCCACTCTGGGATGGTTGTTCTCACCTGAGTCACTCGCGTCTCCTCAGTTACACCTGCTTTCCGGCGCAACCATGCTGGGTGCATTTTTTATTCTTACCGACCCCGTTACGGCCTCGACAACTAACCGCGGCCGCCTGATTTTTGGCGCACTTGCGGGGTTGTTAGTATGGTTGATTCGCAGTTTTGGCGGTTATCCTGACGGTGTAGCCTTTGCCGTATTACTGGCAAATATCACGGTTCCCCTGATTGATTATTACACCCGCCCTCGCGTGTACGGACATCGCTAAGGACTCCCAATGCTGAAAACGATTCGTAAACACGGTATTACGCTGGCACTGTTTGCTGCTGGTTCAACGGGATTAACCGCGGCAATCAATCAATTAACCAAGTCCACCATTGATGAACAGGCCGCGCTGCAGCAAAAGGCACTGTTCGATCAGGTGCTACCTGGCGATCGCTACAATAATAACTTGTCTGAGAGCTGTTATCTGGTCAATGCGCAGGCATTGGGCAAAGGTACTCACCGCGTGTATATTGCCCGCCAGGACGACCGTCCCGTTGCAGCAATTCTTGAAGCTACGGCGCCAGATGGGTATTCCGGGGCGATTCAACTGCTGGTTGGTGTCGATTTTACGGGTACCGTGTTGGGTACGCGGGTAACTGAGCATCATGAAACCCCGGGACTGGGCGATAAAATCGAACTGCGACTTTCCGACTGGATCACCCACTTTAGCGGCAAAACGATCGCTACGGGTAACGATGCCCACTGGGCTGTGAAAAAAGACGGCGGCGACTTTGACCAGTTTACTGGCGCAACCATTACGCCGCGGGCGGTAGTGAACGCAGTAAAACGCGCCGGTTTGTATGCGCAAACGCTACCCGCGCAGCTTCCTCAACTTAGCGCCTGTGGAGAATAAACCATGAGCGAAATTAAAGACGTTATTGTCCAGGGGTTATGGAAAAATAACTCCGCGCTTGTGCAGCTACTCGGGATGTGTCCGCTGTTGGCCGTTACCTCTACCGCCACTAACGCGCTGGGGCTGGGGCTCGCGACGACGCTCGTTCTGACGCTGACCAACCTGACGATTTCGGCCCTTCGTCGCTGGACTCCGCCTGAAATCCGTATTCCAATTTATGTCATGATCATCGCCTCCGTGGTGAGTGCGGTGCAGATGCTGATCAATGCCTATGCCTTTGGCCTGTATCAGTCTCTGGGCATCTTTATCCCACTGATTGTGACCAACTGTATTGTTGTTGGCCGCGCAGAGGCCTTCGCCGCCAAAAAAGGCCCTGCATTATCCGCACTCGATGGTTTTTCCATCGGTATGGGGGCGACCGGCGCCATGTTTGTTCTGGGCTCGCTGCGCGAAATAATTGGTAACGGTACACTGTTTGATGGCGCAGACGGTTTGTTGGGTAGCTGGGCCAAAGTATTGCGCGTTGAGATCTTCCATACTGATACGCCGTTTCTGCTGGCCATGCTGCCACCAGGCGCGTTTATTGGTCTGGGCTTGATGCTGGCAGTTAAGTACCTGATTGATGAGAGAATGAAGAAACGTCGTGCCGAAGCGGCTGTCGCGGACAGTCCAACTGGTGAAACAGGGAATGTCTCATGAACAAAGCAAAACGTCTGGAAATACTGACTCGCCTGCGGGATAACAACCCGCATCCGACAACCGAGCTTAATTTTACATCGCCGTTTGAACTGCTGATTTCGGTCTTGCTTTCCGCTCAGGCCACCGATGTCAGCGTCAATAAAGCGACGGCTAAACTATACCCCGTCGCCAATACGCCTGCTGCGATGCTGGAGCTCGGAGTTGAAGGTGTTAAGTCCTACATCAAGACAATCGGTTTGTTTAACAGCAAAGCGGAAAACGTAATTAAAACCTGCCGCATTCTGCTGGAACAACATAATGGTGAAGTGCCTGAAGACCGTGCTGCGTTAGAAGCTCTCCCCGGCGTTGGGCGCAAGACGGCTAATGTGGTGTTAAATACCGCCTTTGGCTGGCCCACTATTGCCGTAGATACCCACATTTTCCGGGTATGTAACCGGACACAATTCGCCCCAGGTAAAAACGTCGAGCAGGTAGAAGAAAAGCTACTGAAAGTCGTACCCAGTGAATTTAAAGTCGATTGCCACCACTGGTTAATTCTTCATGGCCGCTACACCTGTATAGCCAGAAAGCCACGTTGTGGTTCCTGTATCATCGAAGATCTCTGCGAATTCAAAGAGAAAGTCGATATCTAATGCTGCCGGGGCATCCTCTTTGCCCCATACATACATAACGTTTAGTTATGCACTCCCCAAAGTTTCTTTTCCCGACAATGATGCCATTCAATTGCTCAAATCTAATGCAATATTCTTGTTAATTAACACCTGAGCAGGTTAATCGTTTTTTTAGCAAAAGAAATTTCTATCTATACGTGATCCAGATCATCCAGCCAACACAATGTTAATAAGTTTTTATTTTTTAGTTAAGGTGACAATTAGATGACCTAACTGCACAGTTTATAAACAAAACATTACACTGCCTATTTTTCAGATAATGGCCTATATCACTGGATTCAACCTTAAATAGCAGAACATATCGCCACATTGCGGTTTTAGCGGTGATTAAACAGTGTAAAAATCTGCCATTTTACAAATGAAGAAATTTAACGCTAGATAACATTTCGCAGCCCCGACGATTTCACCAGTCATGATATATGTAACAGATTATTACAAACCACTTGTCTGAATGGTCAAGATAGTGAACATTACTTGCCGTTTCCCCTCCCACTATAACAATCGGACGGATGAACTTGACTCATCACGTACCTGAACACCCCCGTTGATATGGGATGTAAAAAAAGAGGTAAAAGTGTCTACTGCAAACAATAAACCAACAGAAAGCGTAAGTTTAAACGCCTTCAAACAACCAAAAGCGTTCTATCTCATTTTCTCTATTGAGCTGTGGGAACGTTTTGGCTATTACGGCCTGCAAGGGATTATGGCCGTCTACCTGGTTAAACAGCTGGGTATGTCAGAAGCGGATTCCATCACCCTTTTCTCGTCCTTTAGCGCCCTGGTGTACGGTCTGGTTGCCATTGGCGGCTGGTTAGGTGATAAAGTTCTGGGAACAAAACGTGTCATTATGCTGGGTGCCGTTGTCCTGGCCATCGGTTATGCGTTGGTAGCATGGTCCGGTCACGATGCGGGTATCGTTTATATGGGCATGGCGGCTATCGCGGTCGGTAACGGCCTGTTTAAAGCAAACCCATCCTCCCTGCTCTCTACCTGCTATGCCAAAGATGACCCGCGTCTTGATGGTGCATTTACCATGTACTACATGTCCGTCAACATCGGTTCATTCTTCTCTATGCTGGCAACGCCATGGTTAGCTGCGCGTTACGGCTGGAGCACTGCGTTCGCGCTGAGCGTCGTGGGTATGCTGATTACCGTTGTTAACTTCGCATTCTGTCAGCGCTGGGTTAAACAGTACGGTTCTAAACCTGACTTTGAACCAATCAACTTCCGTAACCTGCTGCTGACTATCGTTGGCGTTGTGGTTCTGATCGCGATTGCGACCTGGCTGCTGCACAACCAGCAGATCGCACGTATGGTTCTGGGTGTAATTGCTATCGGTATCGTGTTTATCTTCGGTAAAGAAGCCTTCACCATGAAAGGCGCTGCACGTCGTAAAATGATCGTCGCCTTCATTCTGATGCTGGAAGCGATTATCTTCTTCGTGCTGTACAGCCAGATGCCGACCTCACTGAACTTCTTTGCGATTCGTAACGTTGAGCACTCTATTCTTGGCATTGCTTTCGAACCTGAACAGTACCAGGCGCTGAACCCGTTCTGGATCATCATTGGTAGCCCAATCCTCGCCGCTATCTATAACAAGATGGGCGATACCCTGCCGATGCCGACCAAGTTTGCGATTGGTATGGTTCTGTGTTCCGGTGCATTCCTGATCCTGCCGCTGGGCGCGAAATTCGCTACCGATGCGGGCATCGTTTCCGTTAACTGGCTGATTATCTGCTATGGCCTGCAAAGTATCGGTGAGCTGATGATCTCCGGTCTGGGTCTGGCAATGGTGGCACAGCTGGTTCCGCAACGCCTGATGGGCTTCATCATGGGTAGCTGGTTCCTGACCACTGCCGGTGCAAACATCATCGGTGGCTACGTCGCTAACATGATGGCTGTACCAGAGAATGTGACTGACCCGCTGATGTCCCTTGAAGTCTACGGTCGTGTGTTCCTGCAGATTGGTGTTGCGACGGCTGTTATCGCTGTTCTGATGCTGCTGACGGCTCCGAAACTGAACCGTATGACTCAGGATGACGAAGCCGATGAGAAAGCCTCTAAGGCCGCGACAGCGTAATTCTCAGGGAAACTCATTTTCAGGCCGCTAACTGTTGTTAGCGGCTTTTTTTTTGCATGAGGTAGCACTACCATACGATATACCTCAGCCAAAAGGAGTTACCGATGAAACTGTTCTACAAACCGGGCGCTTGTTCTCTCGCTTCCCACATCACACTTCGTGAGAGCGGTAAAGATTTCACGCTGGATGGTGTTGATCTGATGAAGAAACGTCTGGAAAATGGCGATGATTTTTTCGCGGTAAACCCAAAAGGGCAAGTTCCCGCACTGCTGCTGGATGATGGTACGCTACTTACCGAAGGTGTCGCCATCATGCAATACCTGGCGGACAGCGTGCCAGACCGTCAGCTCCTTGCCCCTACCAGCAGCCTCTCCCGTTACAAAACCATCGAATGGCTTAACTACATTGCGACAGAACTGCATAAAGGCTTTACGCCACTGTTCCGTCCCGATACGCCGGAAGACTTCAAGCCAACCGTTCGCGCGCTGCTGGAGAAAAAAATGCAGTATGTGAACGACTCGCTAAAAGATAACCAATGGATCTGCGGCCCGCGCTTCAGCATCGCCGATGCCTACCTGTTTACCGTACTGCGTTGGGCCTATGCGGTTAAGCTGAATATGGCAGGATTAAGCCATATCGACGCGTATATGGCGCGTATGGCTGAACGCCCGGCGGTTGCCGCGGCGCTTAAAGCAGAAGGGTTAAATTAATTGTTGTTGCCGGGTGGTGCTTGCGCTTGCCCGGCCTACAGCTAAAAATATGCCCGATAAGCGTGAACGCCATCGGGCATTGATTACAGCTGCGTTGCGCTGAAGTAGTGTTCAGGCTTCGCGATGCGATCCTGCGCGGCCACCACTTGCAACTCATACTCGTGCATCTCTTTAGTGGCGATCATCACTTCGTACACTGCCGCAGTCACATGCTCAAGCGCCTGCTGTAAAGACGCGCCCTGTAACAGTTTCACCAGCAACAAGCCACTGGTAACATCACCCACACCCACCGGTTGACGTGCGCCAAAATCGACCAGCGGGCGACTGATATGCCACGCCTGTTCAGCGGTGACCAGCAGCATCTCGAAACGGTCGGTGCTAATACCTGCGCGTGCCAGATGCTTCATCAGTACAATTTCAGGTCCCTGAGCGATCAGTTCACGCGCCGCCGCAACGGCCTCATCGACATTGTTCACCGCATGCTCGCACAGAATTTCGAGCTCAACCAAATTCGGGGCAATAATGTCACTAGCCGGAAGCGCATGACGTACATGAAATTCCGCCACACCCGGAGCTACGATACACCCCTTTTCAGGGTGTCCCATCACCGGATCGCAAAAGTATTTTGCCTGCGGGTTGGCCGCTTTTACTTTACGTACAATACCCAGAATATGCTCGCCCTGTTCGGCGGAGCCCAGATAGCCGCTCAGTACTGCGTCACAGGTCTGGAGTTTATCAATATCAGCAATGCCCTGGACAATTTCAGTCAGGTGGCTCGGCGGCATAACGCAACCGGTCCATTTGCCATACTGCGTGTGGTTTGAAAACTGGACGGTATTCAACGGCCAGACGTTTGCGCCAAGACGACGCATCGGAAATTCTGCTGCACTGTTGCCCGCATGGCCAAAAACAACGTGGGACTGGATAGCGAGGATATTCTTCATTTTACTTACCACAACCCTGAAAAAATAAAGGGGCGTAGTTTCCCACGCCCCTGCTAACTCAATCTTACTTCCAGCAAATCAGACAATAGTTCTTCTTGCCACGGCGCAGTAAGGTATAGCGCCCGAACAGGATATCACTCTCCTGGAAGAAATATTCCGGATCGGACTGCTTCTCACCGTTGATGGTCACCGCGTTAGACGCAATGGTCTTACGGGCCTGACCGCGAGAAGGTTGCAGCTCGGAGTCCACCAGCGCCTGCATCAAATCGGCACCTTTGTCCATCTCGATCATCGGCACGCCATCCTGCGCCAGCTGTTCGAAATCTGCTTCACTCAAATCGCTGAGATTGCCATTGAACAAGCTTTCGGTAATGCGTTTTGCCGCGACCAGACCTTCTTCACCGTGAACCAGACGCGTAACCTGTTCGGCCAGAACATACTGGGCACGCGGCGCTTTACCGCTGTTTTTATCTTCTTCTTCCAGCGCATTGATCTCTTCAATGTCCATGAAAGTGAAGAATTTCAGGAAGCGATAAACGTCCGCATCGGCGGTGTTAATCCAGAACTGGTAGAATTTATACGGACTGGTTTTCTTCGGATCCAGCCACACTGCGCCGCCTTCCGTCTTACCGAACTTGGTGCCATCAGCTTTAGTAATCAGCGGAACGGTCAGACCAAACACCTGATTCTGATGCAGACGACGGGTCAAATCGATACCCGAAGTAATGTTACCCCACTGGTCAGAACCACCAATCTGCAGCGCCACGCCGTGTAGTTTATTCAGGCAGGCAAAGTCATAACCCTGCAGCAGGTTGTAAGAAAACTCAGTAAAGGAGATCCCCTGATCGTCACGGTTCAGACGCTGCTTAACCGCTTCTTTATTGATCATCTGGTTGACGGAGAAGTGTTTGCCGATATCACGCAGGAAAGTCAGTACGTTCATACTGCCAAACCAGTCGTAGTTGTTCGCAGCAATCGCCGAGTTGTCGCCACAGTCGAAATCGAGGAACGGTGCAACCTGTTTGCGGATTTTATCCACCCACTCCTGCACAGTGTCTTCGGTATTCAGTTTACGCTCGGCGGCTTTAAAGCTCGGGTCACCAATCAGACCGGTTGCGCCACCTACCAGTGCGACAGGCTTATGGCCTGCCTGCTGGAAGCGTTTCAGGCATAACAATGGAACCAGATGCCCCAAATGCAAGCTGTCAGCGGTAGGATCGAAGCCGCAATAGAGCGCGATCGGGCCTTGCGCCAGTCGCTCTGCTAACGCTTCCTCGTCCGTCACCTGGGCCACCAGCCCCCGCTCTTGCAATTGTTTAATCAAGTTACTGCTTGCCATCAAAATCTCCATGTATAAAACGACTGCACCTTTGCCGGTACACGACTTTTCGCCTGATGCGAAAGAAACATAGAATAAAGCGCCGGATTGATCAGCACCAGCGCTTAAAACAAGAAATTTGCATCTTTAGGGGGCCAGGCGATCAATTTTCCACGCGTTATCTTCGCGTTGGTATAAAAAACGATCGTGTAAGCGGTTTTCACCACCTTGCCAGAACTCCATTTGCTCAATACTCACGCGAAAGCCGCCCCAGAAACTGGGCAGTGGAACTTCTCCTTGCTGAAACTTCTGCTTCAGTTCGAGAAATTTACTTTCGAGAATACCACGAGCTGAGATCCTGCTGGATTGCTTAGAGACCCAGGCGCCAATCTGGCTGTCGCGTGGGCGACTGTGGAAGTATTTCACTACTTCTAACGTGGAGAGACGCTCAGCCTTGCCGATCACCATCACCTGCCGTTCCAGCGTATGCCAGGGAAATAAAAGGCTGATGCGTGGATTTTTCTCGATCTGATGCGCCTTACGGCTGCCAAGGTTGGTATAGAACACCAGCCCTTTGTCATCATAATGTTTGAGTAACACGATACGCTGATACGGCTGGCCATTTTCATCGACGGTCGCAACGACCATCGCGGTGGGATCGGCCAGTTTGGCGTCACAGGCTTGCCCCAGCCAGCGCTCAAACAGCGCAAGGGGTTCGGCGGGAAGATCGTGGCGGCGAAGACCGCCTTTCGTGTATTCACGGCGCAGATGCGCGATTTGCTGCAATTCGTCGTTATCAGACATGATGTTGGGCTACGGATTGTCAGTGGGTGACGCTATTGTGCGCCGCCCAGGTGAAAATCTCAACGCTTCGGGTTCTGTAACTGACAGTTATTTAGCACAATTCTGTCTCGTTTATAGACCGTTGCCTCGTCGCCTTTAGACCAGAAAACGTAGATCCCATCGGTATAGCGCGCACCTGATGCCGACACGCCCTGTTTGAGGTTCAATAGCTGATTATCATAAACAAAGCTAGCCGTCTGGCGGGTATTGTTCAGCTTGACGGTAAGCGGTTTTTCGTCACAGCGGTATTCGAGCGTATCCGTTTGCATACGCTCAACAAATTGGTTGTACACGCTACACCCGCTAAGCAGTACCGGCAGACATACTAACAATAGTTTTTTCATAGCCATATCCTGAAGACTTTCCTGGTCCCGGAGGGTAATAGCACCCTCCCTAATATCCCTAGTTTACCGGCATACGGTGCTGAATAATTTCAGTTAACTCTGAGTTCGTGGGTTAGCAGGATAAATCGCCCCTAAAACGCTCGGCTCTGATGCACCAGTCACAGAAGGCAGATTTCCAGGTAATCCGGCCAGTGTCCGCCACGCCAGCCAGGCAAAGGCTAACGCTTCCATATCATCGCCGCTGATCCCGGCTTCATCCGTTGAGGTGACCTCTGTTCCCGGCAATAGTGCCGCCAGACGCATCATCAGCAGCGGATTACGGCTTCCTCCACCGCAGACCATGAGCCGTTCACAACCGCCGCTTAGCAAGACCTGCTCTGAAATGGTCACCGCGGTCAGTTCGGCAAGCGTCGCCTGCACATCCCGCGGACTAATCCCCGGGAACTGCACCAGATGACGTTCTATCCAGCCATAATTAAAATACTCACGACCAGTGCTTTTCGGCGCAGGCGCGGAGAAATAAGGGTCGTTAAGCATATTTTGCAGTAACGGCAGGATAACCATTCCCGAAATGGCCCACTGCGCATCTTTGTCGTAAGGTTGACCGCATTGCCGCCAGATCCAGGCATCCATCAGCATATTGCCCGGCCCGGTGTCGTATCCGCGAACGGGTTGTTGCGGAATAAGCAGAGACAGATTGGCAATCCCGCCGATGTTTAACACCATCCGCCGTTCCGTTGGATGTGCCAGCAGTGCCTGATGAAACGCGGGAACGAGCGGTGCACCCTGCCCGCCAAGTGCAATATCACGTCGACGAAAATCGCCGACTACGGTTATCCCTGTACGCGCAACAATCTGGTTGTTATCGCCAATTTGCAGCGTGTGTGGCGCAGCACCGTTCGGTTCATGCCACACGGTTTGCCCGTGGCAACCAATCGCAACGATATCCTGCGGTTTCAATTTTTCTTGCGCCAATAACGCATTCACTGCCTCAGCAAATAAATAACCGAGCTGTGCGTCCAACTGACCAAACTGAGAAAGTGTAAGCTGCTGCCCCTGGCAGATATCCAGAATCGCTTGTTTAACATGAATGGGGATGGGCCAGGTCAGACTCGCCTGCTGCGCAACCATCGTTTCATCTATTGTCGCCAGCACAACATCGACGCCATCAAGGCTGGTTCCAGACATTACACCGATAAAACGGCCCGATTTCATAGGTCATCCTTTTAAGCAAATTAGCCTTGACACTCAACCATAAAGTGTCGACTAATGCCATGCTTCCTTAATGATTTTTGGTGGCTAATCATTACAATGATCGTTTAATTACATCAATTACATGAATGATTCGTTTATACTCGGTTGATCCGATTTCGGTTAAGATTTTCATATTGTTCCAGTAGAACATGTGATCTTAGGCTCACAAATGCCATATAATTTAACCATGAAGGGTGCTTTATTAGCGTTTCGTGGTGACAAAGGAGATTTGTAAATGATTAAACGTGTGCTGATTGTTTCATTAATGGGCGTATCTTTAGCGGGTTGCGTTAACAATGATAGCCTTTCAGGTGACGTGTATACCGCATCCGAAGCGAAACAAGTTCAGAACGTTACCTACGGTACGATTGTTCATGTTCGTCCGGTGCAAATCCAGGGTGGCGATGACGCAAACGTGATTGGTGCTATTGGTGGTGCGGTACTCGGCGGGTTCCTCGGTAACACCGTCGGCGGCGGTACGGGGCGTTCATTAGCGACGGCTGCAGGCGCAGTTGCCGGTGGCGTAGCGGGTCAAGGCGTACAAGGTGCGATGAATAAAACCCAGGGTGTGGAACTGGAAATCCGTAAGGATGATGGTAATACCATCATGGTGGTTCAGAAACAGGGTGCGACCAAGTTTTCAGCCGGCCAGCGCGTTGTTATGGCTAACAACGGCAGCCAGGTTACCGTGTCTCCACGCTAATCAAATTCACGTGTGGTCAGACTCTGGCCACACGTCATTTTTTTGCTTCAGCCCTGTGACTGCAGCTCAATAATATTGTGTTCCAGCCTGGCGACCAGTTTAATCAGCAGATCAATTTCCTCAGCTGAAATCCCTTCCAAAATTTCTCCACGCGTCTTGTTGATAACCGCTTCCATATCAGCGATCAGCGGCTCTGCTTTTTCTGTCAGTTTAATTCTCTTTGCCCGGCGATCGCTGGCGCAAGTCTGTCGTGAAATGAGTCCCTTTTCCTCTAACTGGTCAAGCGTACGTACCAACGAAGGCTGCTCGATGCCAATCGCTTTAGCCAACTGAATCTGCGATTGATCCGGCGGCAACTGATGAATGTTGTGCAGCGTAACCCAATGCGTCTGCGTCAACTCCAGAGGTTTCAGGCGATGGTCAATCAGAGCACGCCAAATGCGCACCAACCGTGCCAGATCAGAACCTAATGGCGATTCCAATTTCATCTCCTTATAATTAGCTTGCTAAGTTATTGTGCTGATTTTAGAATAGTGTGCAGCATTTGTATTCCCAAAACAAATGTATTGCCAAATTTGCTTACCGGCTGACATTTTTTCAGACATCATGCGTTACGGAGACTCATTGTCTCTTTTTTGCTAAACCTATAGCAATACTCTCTTCCGCCAAGGATTTTGCCCGTGAAGTTTATGTTTAATGCAACAGGATTGCCCCTACAAGATTTAATGATCGGCGCATCTGTCTACTTCCCTCCTGTTTTCAAGGCGATTGTAGCAGGCTTTATTCTCTGGTTGGTTGTTCATCGCCTACTGCGCGACTGGATTTACTCTGGCGAAATCTGGCATCCCTTGTTAATGGATCTGTCACTCTTTACGCTTTGCGTATGTCTGGCCTTTGTTATGCTGATAGCGTGGTGATTATGTCGCTTAAAACCGTTAAATACTTCTCCACTATTATAGTCGCTGCAATCGCAGTTTTCGCCGGATGGTGGATGTGGAATTACTATATGCAATCGCCCTGGACACGTGATGGCAAAGTGCGAGCTGAGCAGGTCAGCATTACGCCACAGGTGTCAGGTAGCATTAGCGAACTCTATATAAAAGATAACCAGTTTGTGAATAAAGGCGATGTCCTTTTTATTATCGACAAGACACCATTTCACATTGCTGAACTGAATGCGCAAGCGCAACTTGCAAAAGCGCAGTCTGACCTGGCGAAAGCCAATAACGAAGCCAACCGCCGCCGTCATTTATCGCAAAATTACATCTCAGCCGAGGATCTGGATACCGCAAATCTCAACGTGAAAGCCATGCAGGCGAGTGTTGAAGCAGCAGAGGCCAGTCTGCGCCAGGCACAGTGGCAATTGACGCAAACGGTGGTCAAAGCCCCCGTAGCGGGCTGGGTCACCAATCTTTCAACCCGTCCCGGAGACTACGCTTCAACCGGGAAACCTCTGTTTGCTCTCGTCGACAGTCACTCTTTTTATGTAATGGGGTATTTTGAAGAAACTAAGTTGCGCCACATTCGCGAAGGTGCACCTGCCCTCATCACGCTCTACAGCGGTGATATAAAGTTACAGGGTCACGTTTCCAGTATTGGTCGTGCTATCTACGATCAAAGTGTGGAAAGTGATTCCGGCCTGATTCCAGATATCAAGCCCAACGTGCCGTGGGTGCGTTTGGCGCAGCGTATCCCGGTACGCATCGAATTCGACGCCCTGCCGCGGGATGTAACGCTGGTATCAGGTACAACCTGCAGCGTATCCATCGGCCAGCGTAAATGAAACTACCCCGCCTGACACCTGGCAATTTGCCGTGGTTTAAAGCCACGGCGGCACAGTGGCGTTATGCGCTGCGTAACACCATTGCGATGTGTCTGGCGTTAACTTTTGCTTATTATCTGAATCTGGACGAACCCTATTGGGCGATGACCTCAGCGGCGGTGGTCAGTTTTCCCACCGTTGGCGGGGTTATCAGCAAAAGTCTGGGTCGCGTGGCGGGGAGCTTACTGGGTGCCACCGCCGCATTGATTATTGCCGGTCATACCCTTAATGAGCCGTGGTTGTTCTTGCTGAGCATGTCGGTGTGGATCGGTTTTTGTACCTGGGCCTGTGCGCATTTCACCAATAACGTTGCCTACGCCTTTCAACTGGCGGGTTATACGGCGGCGATCATTGCGTTTCCCATGGTCAATACCGTGGAAATTACGCAGTTATGGGATATCGCGCAGGCACGCGTGTGTGAAGTCATCGTCGGTATCTTGTGTGGCGGTGTGATGATGATGATCCTGCCCAGCACCTCCGATGGCATCACATTACTGACTGCATTGAAAAACATGCATTCACGTTTACTGGAACATGCCAGCCTACTCTGGCAACCAGAAACCACGGACGCCATTCGCACAGCCCATGAAGGTGTTATCGGTCAGATTCTTACCATGAACCTGCTGCGTATTCAGGCGTTCTGGAGCCACTACCGTTTTCGCCGACAAAATGCTTTGCTCAATTCGCTGTTGCATCAACAGTTAAGGATGACCAGCGTGATTTCCAGTCTGCGCAGGATGCTGCTGAACTGGCCTAATCCCCCGTCCAATACCCGGGAAATTATCGAGCAGTTGCTCAGCGAACTGATAAAATCCAATGCTAATAGCTACACCGTCGCACGTATTATTGCCCCACTGCGACCTGTCGATGCACGCGACTATCGACACGTCGCCTTCTGGCAACGACTGCGTTATTTTTGTCGGCTCTACCTGCGCAGCAGTCATTATCTGCATTTACTGGAAAATGGCGTTACCGCCGAGCGTATTAATATCGTCCGCACGCCGGGGCTTGCCCGTCATACCGATAATGCGGAAGCTATCTGGAGCGGGTTACGTACGTTCTGCACTTTGATGCTTATCGGCGCATGGAGCATTGGCGCACAATGGGAATCAGGCTCTGGCGCACTCACGCTCGCCGCCATCAGCAGTGTGCTGTATTCCGCCGTTGCCACGCCGTTCAAGTCGCTTTCTTTGCTGATGCGCACGCTGGTTTTGCTGTCGCTGTTTAGCTTTGTGGTTAAGTTTGGCCTGATGGTGCAAATTTCCGACCTCTGGCAATTCATTCTCTTTCTCTTCCCGCTACTCGCCACCATGCAACTGTTAAAGCTGCAAATGCCAGCGCTGGCAGGTCTTTGGGGGCAACTGATTGTATTTATGGGTTCGTTTATCGCGGTAACCAATCCGCCGGTATATGATTTTGCTGATTTCCTGAATGACAATATGGCGAAAATCACTGGTGTGGCGCTGTCATGGCTGGCCTTCGCCATTCTGCGGCCTGGATCGGATGCACGGAAAAGTCGCCGCCATATTCGCGCCCTGCGCCGGGATTTTGTCGATCAGCTCAGCCGACACCCATCACTCAGTGAAAACGAATTTGAATCGCTGACCTATCATCACGTCAGCCAGCTCAGCAGCAGTCAGGATGCGCTGGCTCGACGCTGGTTATTACGTTGGGGGGTCGTATTGCTGAACTGCTCGCACGTGGTGTGGCAACTGCGCACCTGGGAGGCGCGTTCGGATCCGCTGGCTCGCGTCAGGGACGTGTGTATCTCTCTGCTGCGCGATGTAATGAGCGAACGTGGCGTCCAGCAACGACCACTGAATGCCACGCTGAGTGAGCTACAACGCATTTGCGATGCGCTTGCCCACCATCATCAACCTGCTGCACAGGAGTTATCGGCATTGATCTGGCGGCTACACTGCTCGCTTTCACAACTCGAACAGGCGCCACCGCCGGGCACTCTCAGTAGTTGATTATTTGATAACACCACAGGCGTAGCGCGCTCCGCCACCGCCAAGCGGTTTCGGTTGATCGGACATATTATCGCCGCCCACATGGATCATCAGCGCTTTGCCTTTAACCTCATCGAGCGTTTTGAGGCGCGGCGCAATGACCGGTGTTGTGGCGTTTCCGTCGTTATTCACCACCAGCAGCGGCAGGTCACCCATATGACCTGCGCCTTCCGGGCCTTCGTGTTTGCCGGTTTGGTGCGGATCATAATGGCCTCCAGCCGATTCCGCGGCTGAGGCTTTCCCTTCTTTAATCGCCGGTTGGCAGCTGCCGTTCATATGCACATGGAAACCATGTTCTCCCGGCGGCAACGCTTTCAGATCGGGCGAAAACTCCAGCCCCTTTGCGGTTTCAGCAATAGTGACCGTACCAATCGCCTGGCCAACGCCTTGCGACGTGACCAGATTCATCGTCACTTTTTCTTCAATGGCAGCCTGCGCACCTGCACAGGCGAGTAGAGTGATGATGGCCAAACTCAAACGCTTCATAAGACCTCCGTCCAAAAGGTGTCTGATTGTTAAGTGTAAACCAGTGACACAATTTTGAACGGAGATGCACCAAAAACGCGATTAAGGTACGTCGTAACCCAGTGCCGCTTTACGAATGCGGAACCATTGCTGGCGAGACATGTTCAGCGTCTCAGACTCAATGGCGGCGCGTACGCGCTCTATTTTTCCTGAGCCTATAATCGGCAGCGGCTGAGACGGCAAACGTAAAATCCAGGCGTACACCACCTGTTCAATAGACTGCGCGTTTAGCTCTTCTGCGATCGCGGCAAGTTCATTTCGTAATGGCTGGAACGCATCGTCATTAAACAAGCGACCGCCGCCGAGGCAGGACCAGGCCATTGGACGAATACGCAACTGTTGCAGTTGATCTAAAGTGCCATCCAGCAGGAGCGGCTGATGTACCGGAGAGATTTCAACCTGGTTGGTCGCCAGCGTAAACGGCAGACGCGATTGCAACAATGAGAACTGTGCCGGGGTGAAATTAGAGACACCAAAGTGACGCACTTTGCCACTGTGGTGCAATTTTTTGAAAGCGTCGGCGACGTCGTCAGCATCCATAAGCGGATCGGGGCGGTGGATCAGCAACAGATCAATATGATCGGTCGCCAGCAGCTTCAGCGATTCTTCCGCACTGGCAATAATATGCGCGCTGTCGGTAATGTAATGGCCCAGCGCATTTTCCGCGCGCGCCGTCGTCGCGATCCCGCATTTGGTCACAATCTGCATTTTTTCACGCAAATGGGGAGCCAGTTTCATAGCCTCACCAAACGCCGCTTCACACTGATATCCACCGTAGATATCGGCGTGATCGACGGTGGTCACGCCCAGATCCAGATGCTCTTCAATAAAGCTGACTAGCTGGCGCGCGGACATATTCCAGTCCATCAGGCGCCAGTACCCCATCACAAAGCGAGAAAATTCCGGGCCTTGCGGCGCAATAGTAATACGCTGAACCATAGCAGCTTCCTTTTAAGTGAATGTGCCTCGAGTATACGCAATTACGCTTTTAAAAGAGTGAAGGTTGTTGCGGTTCTTCCGAAGGGTTGGCTTTGTTCGCTCGTAATTTACGCATCAGGCGCTGACGACAAAGCCGTAGCACTTCCTGCTTTTGGGCATCGCTCATCTTTTGCCAGTTAAAACGCTCATCCCGACTGCGAAAACAGCCACAGCAAAATCCGCGTTCGTCAGACTGACATATTCCACGGCATGGGCTCTGGACGGGGAAAAACTCCAGCTGTTCGGCCACATCCCCTCCTTTAGTAAGATTGATATACTTATTGAAGACGTTAACTGAATTTCTCGCAAGCGCTATTGCATTAGACCGACTGGTCTATTACACTCCTTTTCATGAACAAAATCACTGAACACGACACACGCGAACATCTGCTGGCGACTGGCGAACTGCTGTGTATGCAGCGCGGCTTCACCGGCATGGGTTTAAGCGAACTATTGAAAACCGCTGAAGTGCCCAAAGGTTCGTTTTATCATTATTTTCGCTCTAAAGAAGCGTTCGGTGTCGCGATGCTGGAACGCCACTACGCGGCCTATCATCAGCGACTGGCTACACACTTTGATACGGGTGCGGGAAACTACCGCGACCGCATTCTGGCCTACTATCAGGAAACCCTGAACCAGTTTAGCCGGCACGGCATTATTAGCGGCTGTTTAACTGTAAAACTGTCTGCCGAAGTGTGCGATCTGTCAGAAGATATGCGCGCAGCGATGGATAAAGGCGCGCGGCACATTATTGTGCTGTTAGCGCAGGCACTGGAGAAAGGTCAGGCCAGCCATTGTCTGTCCTTTGTTGGCGAGCCGTTACAGCAGGCGCAGGTACTGTATGCGCTGTGGCTTGGCGCCAACCTGCAGGCCAAGATTTCTCGTAGCGCTACTCCGCTGGAAAATGCGCTGGCGCACGTTAAAAACATCATCACAACGCCTGCCGTTTAACAGGCGTTTTTATTTTCCTTATTACTAGACGACCGGTCTATTCAGGAGTACCACATGTCATCTGAAAAACTGTTTTCCCCACTGAAAGTGGGTGCCATTACGGCAGCAAACCGCGTATTCATGGCGCCACTGACGCGTCTGCGCAGTATTGAGCCTGGCGACATCCCTACTCCGCTGATGGCCGAGTATTACCGTCAACGCGCCAGCGCGGGTCTTATTATCAGCGAAGCGACGCAGATTTCCGCACAGGCGAAAGGTTATGCCGGAGCACCCGGCTTACACAGCGAAGCGCAAATTGCCGCATGGAAGAAAATCACCGCTGCCGTACACGCTGAGCAAGGTCATATTGCTGTCCAGTTGTGGCACACCGGACGCATCTCTCACGCCAGTCTGCAGCCAAATGGTCAAGCTCCAGTTGCACCTTCCGCGATTAGTGCTGGAACCCGCACCTCGCTGCGCGATGAAAACGGCCTGGCAACGCGTGCCGATACCTCAATGCCACGTGCGCTGGAAACCGAAGAGATTCCGGGCATCGTTAATGACTTCCGTCAGGCGATAGCCAACGCGCGCGAAGCGGGTTTCGACATGGTTGAACTGCACTCTGCCCACGGCTACCTGCTGCACCAGTTCCTGTCGCCAACCTCTAATCAGCGTACCGATCAATACGGCGGTAGCGTCGAAAATCGTGCGCGTCTTGTGCTGGAAGTGGTTGATGCCGGCATTAAAGAATGGGGTGCCGATCGTATTGGTATTCGCGTCTCCCCGATTGGCTCATTCCAGAACGTTGACAACGGTCCGAACGAAGAAGCCGATGCGCTGTATCTGATTGAACAATTGGGCAAGCGTGGAATCGCTTACCTGCACATGTCTGAGCCGGACTGGGCCGGTGGCGAGCCGTATTCCGATGCGTTCCGCGAAAAAGTTCGCGCGCGCTTCCACGGTCCTATCATTGGTGCTGGTGCCTACACCCCTGAAAAGGCAGAAGTGCTGATCGAGAAAGGTCTGATCGACGCCGTTGCTTTTGGTCGTGCCTATATTGCTAACCCGGATCTGGTGGCGCGTCTGCAACGCAAAGCGGAGCTGAATCCACAACGTGCTGAGAGCTTCTACGGTGGCGGCGCGGAAGGTTACACCGACTATCCTACCCTCTAACGTCACAATCTCCGTTCTGCCATTGATAGCGGCGTAACAACGCCGCTATACTAAAACAACATTTTGAATGTATTAGCCATTTTCGAAGGGGAAAAAGATGCGTTTACTCCATACCATGCTGCGCGTGGGTGACCTGCAGCGTTCCATCGAGTTTTATACCAACGTGCTGGGCATGAAGCTGCTTCGTACCAGCGAAAACCCTGAATACAAGTACTCTCTGGCTTTTGTCGGCTACGGTCCTGAAACCAGTGAAGCCGTAATCGAACTGACCTATAACTGGGGTGTCGACAAGTATGAGCTGGGTACTGCCTATGGCCATATCGCCCTGAGCGTAGACAACGCGGCTGAAGCCTGTGAACGTATTCGCCAGAATGGCGGTAACGTAACGCGTGAAGCGGGTCCGGTAAAAGGCGGCACCACAGTGATTGCGTTCGTTGAAGATCCGGACGGCTATAAAATTGAGCTGATCGAAGAGAAAGACGCCGGGCGCGGCCTGGGCGAATAACCTCCCCTCGGGCGCAGATCGTCTGTGCCCGTAGTTTTATACTCATCATTTTGCCATAATACGCGCTGCAATTTTCCCGTATTAAGAGACCCAGATGTCCGATAACGCTCAACTTTCCGGTCTGTGTGACCGTTTTCGTGGTTTTTATCCTGTCGTCATTGATGTCGAAACCGCAGGGTTCAATGCCAAAACCGATGCGCTGCTTGAGATTGCAGCCATCACACTGAAAATGGATGAACAAGGCTGGCTGATGCCGGACACGACGTTACATTTCCACGTAGAGCCGTTTGAAGGCGCGAATCTGCAGCCGGAGGCCCTCGCCTTTAACGGTATTGATCCGAACAATCCGCTACGCGGCGCGGTCAGCGAATATGACGCTCTGCATGCCATCTTCAAAATGGTGCGTAAAGGCATTAAAGACAGCGGCTGCAATCGGGCAATCATGGTGGCGCATAACGCTACGTTCGACCACAGTTTCATGATGGCAGCAGCAGAACGCGCCTCGCTGAAACGGAATCCGTTTCATCCATTTGTAACCTTTGATACAGCGGCATTAAGCGGTCTGTCATTGGGGCAAACGGTGTTGTCAAAAGCGTGCCTGGCGGCGGGAATGGAGTTTGACGGGAATCAGGCACACTCGGCACTGTATGACACCGAACGTACGGCCGTGCTGTTTTGCGAAATCGTTAACCGCTGGAAACGTCTCGGTGGTTGGCCTCTTCCCGTGCCTGAAGAAGCATAACGGCGACATAAAAAAAGCGACCATTTCAGGTCGCTTTTTTACTTCTGCTGATATTACTCAGCGTCCGGCTCTTCGGTTTTGTATTTCGCAGCTGTTTCTTTAATCAGCTGCTGCAACTCACCGCGCTGGTACATTTCGATCAAAATGTCACAACCGCCAACCAGCTCACCATCAACCCACAGTTGTGGGAAAGTTGGCCAGTTTGCATATTTCGGCAGTTCGGCGCGAATATCCGGGTTCTGCAGAATATCAACGTAAGCAAAGCGTTCACCACAGGCTGACAGCGCCTGCACAGCCTGAGCGGAGAAACCGCAGCTTGGCAGTTTAGGAGAACCTTTCATGTACAGGAGAATCGGGTTTTCAGCGATCTGGCGCTGGATTTTTTCGATAGTGGTGCTCATTATCTTGCTTCCTTAAACTTCTTTTACGGCAGTAGTCTGACATTGTAACGGGTCAGACAGGCAACGGAAAATAACATTTTCATTACGCGTTATTATTTTATCCCCTGACGCTAAAAGTTGCATTCATAATCTCACTTATCCCCTTCAAACATGTGGTTTTGATTATCTGTTCACCAACTCCAACGTTAATTGATGTTTTTTTTTGCGGTCGGTTACGAAACATAGTTTTAAACAAAAAAAGCTATTAACTTTCCCTCTTTCTATAGATTAGAATCGTCAAGTTTTGAAAATCACACGCAGGCACGATAGACCTGCCTTACCAGAGGACTGCTCAGTGGCGCGGATAAACCGAATCTCGATCACGCTCTGTGCTTTACTTTTTACTACACTGCCCTTTACGCCTATGGCTCATGCTTCCAAGCAGGCCAGGACGACACCTACCAATTCTCACACCATCAAAACGGTAGATAAAAAGAAAAGCGCAACAACCAGCCAAAAAACAACAAAGACCAGCAAGAAAACGGCGACAAAAACCACCAGTAAAACCAGCACCAAAACCGCTTCCTCTTCTAAAAAACGCACTGCCACTCCGGCAAAGTCGACTAAAACTGCAAATCGTCGTGGTAAAACTGCCGTAGCACAAACCGCAGCCGTTACCTGGACTGAAAAATGCACACCGCGCAAAGGTCATAAACCACGCTGCGTGAAGGTGAAAACCACTGCACCAACTACGCTTGCTGACGCCCATAAAGTGAAAGTTCAGAAAGCGACTAAAACCGCTATGTCCACCTTGATGAACCAAATCGGTAAACCTTATCGTTGGGGCGGCTCCTCGCCAAGAACCGGGTTTGACTGCAGCGGTCTGGTTTATTACGCCTATAAAGATCTGGTGAAGTTCCGCATTCCGCGTACCGCGAACGAAATGTATCATCTGCGTGATGCCGCACCGATTGAACGTGGCGAACTGAAAAATGGCGATCTGGTCTTCTTTCGTACCCAGGGTCGCGGAACAGCCGATCACGTCGGCGTCTACGTCGGAAACGGTAAGTTTATTCAGTCACCGCGTAGCGGGCAGGAAATTCAAATCACCTCTCTGAGCGAAGATTACTGGCAGCGCCACTATGTGGGCGCTCGTCGGGTAATGACGCCAAAAACAATTCGCTAAAAACTTACCCTACAGAACATGCTGTAGGGTAAGTTCTTCTTTTGCATAACCTTTCAATTTGCTACCCTATCCTTACTCACAATGAGGCTATTGTGTGTACTCAATATAAATAATAAGGAGAGAAGCAATGTCGTTTGAATTACCTGCATTACCGTATGCCAAAGATGCTCTGGCACCGCACATTTCTGCCGAAACGCTGGAATATCACTATGGCAAACACCATCAAACCTACGTGACCAATCTGAACAATCTGATTAAAGGCACGGCGTTTGAAGGCAAATCACTGGAAGAGATCGTTCGTAGCTCTGAAGGCGGTGTATTCAATAACGCAGCACAAGTATGGAACCACACGTTCTACTGGAACTGCCTGGCACCGAACGCAGGTGGCGAACCAACCGGTAAACTGGCCGATGCAATTGCCGCCTCCTTTGGCAGCTTTGCAGATTTCAAAGCGCAGTTCACCGATGCCGCTATCAAAAACTTCGGTTCTGGCTGGACCTGGCTGGTTAAAGGAACTGATGGCAAACTGGCTATCGTCTCCACCTCCAACGCAGGTACTCCGCTGACTACCGACGCGACGCCGCTGATGACCGTTGACGTATGGGAACACGCCTACTACATCGACTATCGCAATGCCCGTCCTGGCTACCTGGAACATTTCTGGGCGCTGGTGAACTGGGAATTTGTTGCGAAGAACTTCGCAGCATAAAAAAGATAACGCAGAAGGGCTTCCTTCTGCGTTTTTGCATTAATTCGCGGTCGTGAAAGCCTCTTCTGACTGTCTTCTTGCGGAAATAAACACCAGCAGCAGCGCAAGACCTGCCACAATCGCCCCCATCACTGGTACAAAACTGTAGCCCAGGCCGCCTGATATCACCGCCCCACCGGCCGCTGCACCCAGAGCGTTCCCCAGATTAAACGCGCCAATATTGACTGACGATGATAATCCTGGCGCTTCACTGGCAACGCGCATCACACGCATCTGCAACGGTGGAACGACCGCGAACGTCGCCGCGCCCCAGACCACCATACTGATCGCCGCACCCAGCTCATTACGCGCAAGGAAAGGAATGGCCAGCATAATAACCATCAGCAGCAGTAAAAAGCCTTTCAACGTACCGTTGACTGAACGGTCAGCAAACTTGCCACCAAAGTAGTTACCGATCGAGAAACCAATGCCTATCAACACCAGCATCCCGGTAACAAATGCCGGAGTGGCATGAGTGATAGTATGCAGAACTGGCGAGATGTAGGTATAAAGCGTGAACATCGCCCCAGCACCCAGTACAGTAGTCAGTAACGCCGACAACACCTGTGGGCGCATAAGTACCGCCAGTTCGCTGCGAACATCCGGGCGCTCTCCGGCTCCACCCTTGGGTAAGGAGAAGAACAGGCTGACCATAGCAATGACGCCCAGACCCGCAGTGGCCATAAATGACATGCGCCAACCGATGGTTTCACCAAGCCATGTCGCCGCCGGAACGCCACCAATATTGGCGATGGTTAACCCCATAAACATCGTTGCTACGGCGCTGGCCTGCTTATGTTTGGGTACAACACTGGCAGCAACCACTGAACCGAGACCAAAAAAGGCGCCATGGTTAAGACTGGTCAAAATACGCGATAGCATTAGCGTGGTGTAATCCGGCGAGATAGCCGAAAGCACATTACCCAGCGTGAAAATCGCCATCAGGAATATCAAAGCATTACGTCGCGCGCGATGAGACAGCAGCAATGTCATCAGCGGTGCACCTATCATCACACCTACCGCATAGGCGCTGATCAGCATGCCGGCCGCCGGAATCGAGACATCCACACCTTTGGCTATGACGGGCAATAATCCCATTGGCGAAAATTCGGTGGTGCCAATGCCAAACGCTCCGATCGCCAGCGCCAGTAAAGGATAATTGAGTTTCATATTGCGACTCCGTAACGTCGAGCCGTGGCGCGACATAAAATAAGAGTCAAAAGCATGACATTGATCGCAAAATTAATAAAGTTAACAAAATTGCAAAAGACTTTTGCTTATTCGCAAACAATAGAAGAGATAGACGAGCGGAAAGAGTGAGGGAGAGCTAACTCCCTCGGGGAAATCAATGCAGCGCTGCGGTCAGGCCACCCGCGACGATCAAACCCAGAACAATAATGGTAGTCACTAACGAAAATTTCAGATCGGTGCTCATCAAGTTTTCTCCTTTTTATTCCCACACAAAAAGTGATATTGCGCATTTTTACACACTTGAAAGCAAAAATCTCTCACGATTTATATTGATAACTGCTTTTAACTCTTCCCCTTTTCGTTAAGATCAGACAAAATTCCACGCTTACTTGATTAGCGTACCGGCCATTGACCCCTTCCTGACGTTCCGTGTCGTTTTCCCGGCGTGCCGCAACCCTTACGTTGCGCTAAGGGTGTGTAAAGGCAAACGTTTACCTGGAGTATTCTCAGGAGCTTAGGATATGGTCTGGAGTGAGATGTAATGGCAACAATTAAAGATGTAGCGAAGCGAGCAAACGTTTCCACTACAACCGTATCACACGTAATTAACAAGACGCGCTTTGTCGCGGAAGAAACGCGTAATGCTGTCTGGGCAGCGATCAAAGAACTGCACTATTCTCCGAGCGCAGTTGCCCGCAGCCTGAAGGTGAATCACACCAAGTCTATTGGCTTGCTGGCGACCAGCAGCGAAGCGGCCTATTTCGCAGAAATTATCGAAGCCGTGGAGAAAAACTGTTTCCAGAAAGGCTATACGCTGATTCTGGGTAACGCATGGAACAGTCTCGAAAAGCAGCAGGCCTATCTGTCGATGATGGCGCAAAAGCGCGTTGATGGTCTGCTGGTGATGTGTTCTGAGTATCCGGAGTCGCTGCTTTCGATGCTCGAAGAGTATCGCCATATTCCGATGGTCGTCATGGACTGGGGCGAAGCTAAAGCCGACTTTACCGATACGGTCATTGATAACGCCTTCGAAGGCGGTTACATGGCGGGTCGGTATCTGGTAGAACGCGGTCATCGTGAAATTGGCGTGATCCCAGGTCCAATGGAACGTAACACCGGGGCCGGGCGTCTGGCGGGCTTTATGAAAGCGATGGAAGAAGCGCTGATTAAAGTGCCTGATAACTGGATTGTCCAGGGCGATTTCGAGCCTGAGTCCGGCTATCGCGCCATGCAGCAAATTCTGTCGCAGTCGCATCGTCCGACCGCTGTCTTCTGCGGTGGCGATATTATGGCCATGGGTGCGCTGTGTGCCGCTGACGAAATGGGTCTGCGCGTACCACAGGATGTCTCACTCATCGGCTACGACAACGTGCGCAACGCCCGCTTCTTCACGCCGGCCTTAACGACTATTCACCAGCCGAAGGATTCACTAGGTGAAACGGCCTTCAACATGCTGTTAGACCGTATCGTGAATAAACGTGAAGAGTCACAGTCTATCGAGGTGCATCCACGTCTGGTTGAGCGTCGCTCCGTTGCCGACGGTCCGTTCCGCGATTACCGCCGTTAAGCCTGTTGTGCGGGAGTCTCATCTGGCTCCCGCAGCCATTCCTTGTTCAACGTTTCACTATCCCCTAAATAGTCCAGCAGCCAACTCAATGCCGGTGACGTATCGTTCTGCTGCCATGTCAGACAGCATGCGGCATCAGGAAAGGGGTTCTCCAGTTGCAGCGCAACCCACTTGCCGCTATCGATCCACGGCTTGGCAAAATGCGTCGGTACCATGCCCACGCATAATCCCGCGGACAAACAGGTCGCAGAAGATTCCCAGTCGGGCACGACGACGCGTTTTTGGTTATCCAGCAGCCAGGTAATACGCTTTGGCAGCGTACGGGAGGTATCTTCGCGTACCAGTGACGGCCAGTTGCGCAACGTATCATCACTTAGCGGTCCGGGCATTGACGCCAGTGGATGATGGCTGGCTACCACGCAACTCCAGCTCAGCATTCCCATATCGCGGAAGGTATAGCGTCCCCCTACCGGAATCGCCTGTGTGGCGCCGATGGCCAGCTCCACGCGTCCATCGGACAGCGCGTCCCATACGCCGTTAAACACTTCCTGAAAAACTAACAACTCCACATCATCAAAGTGACGGTAGAAATCCACGATCATCTGTCGGGTACGATCCGGGCGGACAATGTTATCGACTGCGATCGCCAGCTGCCCGCGCCAGCCGTTGGCAATTTGCTGGCATTGCTGGCGCGTGATCTGCATTTTTTTGATAACAGAGCGACCTTCTTTTAAAAACCATGCCCCGGCAGGCGTTAATTCCACATCCCGATGGCGTCGCTCAAAAAGTGGTACCGCCAGCCACTCTTCCAGTTGGCGCACAGTGTAGCTTACCGCCGAAGGTACACGGTGTAACTCCTGCGCGGCCGAACTAAAGCTACCGTTACGCGCAACCGCATCAACCACTTCAAGTGAATATTCCGACCACATATTCTGCCTGCAAAAATTTTGAAATCAGTAAGCAAATATTAGCGTTTCACAGCGAGAATTACACTCACTACACTCAGCGGCATTGTTCTACTGCTAAAAAAAGAGAAATGATGATGCAACCTGGGAAAGGGTTTTTAGTCTGGCTGGCGGGCCTTAGCGTGCTCGGCTTTCTGGCAACAGATATGTATCTGCCCGCCTTCGCCGCAATTCAGTCCGATCTGCAAACGCCTGCATCTGCCGTCAGCGCTAGCCTGAGCTTGTTCTTAGCCGGTTTTGCCGTCGCACAACTGCTGTGGGGACCGCTCTCTGACCACTATGGTCGCAAGCCTATTTTGCTGCTGGGTTTATCTATCTTCGCACTGGGCAGTCTGGGCATGCTGTGGGTTGAAAACGCCACAGGCCTGCTGGTACTGCGATTTGTTCAGGCCGTTGGCGTCTGTGCAGCATCGGTTATCTGGCAAGCGCTGGTTACCGACTATTATCCTTCACAAAAAGTAAACCGCATCTTTGCCACCATTATGCCGCTGGTCGGGTTATCACCTGCCCTCGCCCCGTTATTAGGTAGTTGGATCCTGGTACATTTTTCCTGGCAGGCCATTTTTGCCACCCTGTTCGCCATTACTCTGATTCTGATGCTTCCGGCGCTGCGTTTAAAGCCTACAGCTAAAGCACGCGATGACAGCCAGGATAAACTGACTTTCGCCACCTTGCTGCGCTCGAAAACTTACCGTGGAAACGTGCTGATTTATGCCGCCTGCTCCGCGAGCTTTTTTGCATGGCTGACGGGTTCCCCGTTCATCCTTAGCGAAATGGGTTATAGCCCAGCGGTAATTGGTCTGAGCTATGTTCCGCAAACTATCGCCTTTTTAATCGGTGGTTACGGCTGTCGTGCTGCGCTGCAAAAATGGCAGGGTCGTCAGCTGCTGCCCTGGTTACTCATTCTGTATGCCTTCAGCGTTGTGGGCACCTGGGCGACCGGCTTTATTCATCATGTCGCATTGGCTGAAATCCTGATCCCATTCTGCGTTATGGCGATTGCGAACGGCGCAATCTACCCTATCGTTGTCGCGCAGGCATTACGCCCTTTCCCACAGGCCACTGGACGCGCTGCCGCATTGCAGAATACGCTGCAACTGGGTTTATGCTTCCTGGCAAGCCTTGTCGTTTCCTGGTTGATTGCTACCCCGCTGCTCACCACTACCAGCGTTATGCTGACCACGGTATTGCTGGCTGCTGTGGGTTACAAAATGCAATCGCAGAAAACTGACGCCCCGCAAACAGATGACCGCGCGCAAATTGCCCACGGAGAGTCTCACTAATAATTGTCGCGGGCAATTAATTAGCCCGCTAAGAATTATCGGTTGAATCGTCAAAAATTCAGGCCTATACTGATTTCCTGATGTTAAAAAAACGATAATTTTTATGTGTTAACGGGGACAAGAATGTTCCCGTATTCCCACGGATGGTCTTTTCGGCAAGGGTTCCTCCCTTCCTCTGTTCTACGTCGGATTATAGATTCACGTATTAATTCCGTGAGATTTCTCACAAAGCCCAAAAAAGCGTCTACGCTGTTTTAAGGTTCTGATCACCGACCAGTGATGGAGAAGCTATGAGTTCATCGTGTATAGAAGACGTCAGCGTACCGGATGATGACTGGTACCGCATCACCAATGAATTATTGAGCCGTGCAGGCATTACCATTAATGGTCCGGCACCGGCGGATATTCGCGTAAAGAACCCCGATTTTTTCAAACGAGTATTGCAGGAAGGATCGTTAGGGTTGGGTGAAAGTTATATGGATGGCTGGTGGGAATGTGACCGGCTGGATATGTTTTTTAGTAAAGTCCTGCGCGCCGGTCTTGAAAACCAACTCCCCCGCCACTTCAAAGATACGTTACGAATTGCCGCTGCTCGCTTGTTCAATTTGCAGACCAAAAAGCGTGCATGGGTTGTCGGCAAAGAACATTACGATTTAGGCAACGATCTCTTTACTCGCATGTTGGACCCCTATATGCAGTATTCCTGCGCCTACTGGAAAGATGCCGACACCCTGGAATCTGCCCAGCAGGCGAAGCTAAAAATGATTGCTGAAAAGCTGCAGTTGAAGCCAGGGATGCGGGTGCTCGATATAGGCTGCGGCTGGGGCGGCTTATCCCAGTTTATGGCATCAGAATATGGCGTCAGCGTGGTGGGTGTAACCATTTCGGCAGAACAGCAGAAAATGGCGCAGTCACGGTGTGCGGGGCTTGATGTCACAATTTTGCTGCAGGATTATCGTGACCTGAATGACAAATTCGATCGTATTGTTTCCGTCGGCATGTTTGAGCATGTAGGGCCGAAAAACTACGCCACCTATTTTGACGTGGTCGATCGCAATTTAAAACCGGATGGTCTCTTTTTACTGCATAGCATCGGCTCCAAAAAGACCGACAATAACGTTGATCCGTGGATCAATAAATATATCTTCCCGAACGGCTGTTTACCATCAGTTCGCCAGATTGCCAACGCCAGCGAGCCACATTTTGTAATGGAAGACTGGCATAATTTTGGCGCGGATTACGACACGACGCTGATGGCCTGGCACGAACGTTTCATTAACTCCTGGCCTGAAATCGCCGATAACTATACCGAACGTTTCAAACGGATGTTCAGCTATTATCTGAACGCTTGTGCCGGAGCGTTTCGAGCTCGCGATATTCAGTTATGGCAGGTGGTATTTTCTCGCGGCGTTGAACACGGCCTGCGCGTTCCCCGTTAATCGTTATCGCCCCCGTATCAACGAGGGCTTAACTCTCAGGCTTAGGCTCCCGCTTCGCCCGTTATGTTGCTGATGGCGCTTTCACGCGCCGCCAGTACACGCTCAACAGTATCAACCACCGCCTGCGTTTGGGGATCGATTTCGATATTAACCCTTGCGCCCAGCTTTTTCTTGCCAAGCGTCGTACGCTCCAGCGTTTCCGGGATCAAGTGCACACAGAAACGCGTCGGCGTCACTTCACCGACCGTCAGACTGATACCGTCAATACCAATAAATCCTTTGTACAGGATATATTTCATCAGCGACGGGTCCTGGACTTTAAACCACACCTGACGGTTATTCTCCGAGGTAAGAATTTTCGACACTTCGGCAGTGGTCATAATATGGCCCGACATTAAATGTCCGCCAATCTCATCACTGAATTTTGCCGCACGCTCAACGTTAACCAAATCACCGACCTTCAGATCGCCCAGATTGGTGATACGCAGCGTTTCTTTCATCAGGTCAAAGCTTATCTGGTTACCGTTAATTTGGGTGACCGTCAGGCAGCACCCATTGTGGGCAACCGATGCGCCGGTCTCCAGCGCATCCAGCATATATTCAGGCAACTCCACAACATGCGTACGAAAATTTGGTTTTTCATCAATGGACACCAATTTTGCGGTGCCCTGCACAATACCCGTAAACATACTTCCTACTCCTGAACTCAATTAAGACATCTCTGCACAGCACAATAGCAGGTGGAAATTCAGGTTGCCAGCAATGCGCCACCAGCGCCTGTTTTTTCACTGGAGAATTACGTATTCCTCGCTACAATAGACTGAAATTTCCCCTGCTTTTTCTCCTTGCTGCCATATAAGGCGGCTTTTTTAGTCTCTCAAATAACAACAATATAGTGGTGTACACGTGCAAAAGTATGTAAGTGAAGCGCGTCAGTTATTAGCTCTGGCAATACCGGTGATTCTTGCGCAAATCGCTCAAACCGCAATGGGATTCGTTGATACCGTCATGGCGGGCGGATACAGCGCTACTGATATGGCGGCAGTCGCCATTGGTACCTCCATCTGGTTACCTGCCATTCTGTTTGGTCATGGACTACTGCTGGCTTTGACGCCTGTCATTGCGCAACTCAATGGTTCCGGACGCCGCGACCGTATCGCCCATCAAATACGTCAGGGATTCTGGCTGGCGGGCAGCGTCTCCGTGCTGATTATGGTTGTGCTATGGAACGCAGGGTACATTATTCGCTCTATGCATAACATTGACCCGGCGCTGGCGGATAAAGCCGTTGGCTACCTGCGTGCCTTGCTGTGGGGCGCTCCGGGGTATTTGTTCTTCCAGGTAGCCCGTAACCAGTGCGAAGGATTAGCCAAAACTAAACCAGCGATGGTGATGGGCTTTCTCGGCCTGCTGGTGAACATTCCGGTGAACTACGTATTCATTTATGGACATTTAGGCATGCCGGAACTGGGCGGCGTAGGCTGCGGCGTGGCTACGGCGGCTGTTTACTGGGTGATGTTTATCGCCATGCTCTCTTACATCAAACGTGCGCGCTCAATGCGCGATATCCGTAATGAGCGTGGTTTCCAGAAACCTGACACCGCAGTAATGAAGCGTCTGGTGCAACTGGGTTTACCTATCGCGCTGGCGTTATTTTTCGAGGTAACGCTGTTTGCGGTGGTCGCTCTGCTGGTTTCCCCGCTGGGGATTGTCGACGTGGCCGGACACCAGATCGCACTGAACTTCAGTTCGTTAATGTTCGTCCTGCCGATGTCTCTGGCTGCTGCCGTCACCATTCGTGTCGGTTATCGTCTGGGCCAGGGCTCCACGCTGGATGCACAAACTGCAGCCAGAACGGGTCTGGGTGTCGGTGTCTGCATGGCGGTCGTAACGGCGCTTTTCACCGTGACATTCCGCGAGCATATTGCCCTGCTCTACAACAATAATCCGGAAGTCGTCACCCTGGCCGCGCAGCTCATGTTACTGGCCGCGGTGTATCAAATATCGGACTCTATCCAGGTTATTGGCAGCGGGATCCTGCGTGGTTATAAAGATACGCGTTCCATTTTCTTTATAACCTTTACAGCCTACTGGGTGCTGGGTCTGCCGAGCGGCTATATACTGGCGCTGACCGATCTGGTGGTTGACCGCATGGGGCCAGCAGGATTCTGGATGGGCTTTATTATCGGCCTGACCTCTGCGGCGGTGCTGATGATGCTGCGGATGCGCTTTCTGCAACGCCAGCCGTCAGCGGTTATATTGCAACGAGCTGCACGATAATGCCCAAATAGCCGCCGTCTGGCGGCTTTTTTTACATCCTCAGAACGGGCTGGTGTTTTGGGCGTTCATCCACGCTTCACTAATGGGATGCCTGAAATGCAGTTCACTGGCATGCAGCATCAGTCGCGGCGCCCTTTCAGTGCCAGGCAGCAGACGCCCGCCATACAAATCACAGCCTAAAATCGGATTTCCCAACAGCTGACAGTGGATCCGCAGTTGGTGGGTTCGCCCGGTTTCAGGCATTAGTTGTACCCGCGTCAAGGGGAGCAACGCCCCCTTTTCCTGACGATGATAAAAGCGCTCGACAACCTGATAGCGCGAGCGTGCGGGTTTGCCGTTGAGAGCACAAATTGACATTAATGGAAACAGCGCCGGGTCTTTGGCAATCGCTGCATCGATAACTCCTTCGTCGTTTTCCAGATGCCCGCATAACAGCGCGCTGTACACCTTAGTGACCGTACGCTGGCTGAACTGCTGGCAAAGCGCAGCGTTGGTAGCCTTGTTACGGGCGACCACCATCAGTCCAGAAGTGCCGAAATCAAGCCGATGTACCAGCGTGCAGCCAGGGTAAATCTGTACCAGCCGATGATGTACCGAATCGAGATTCTGCGGATTTTTGCCCGACAAGCTAAGTAACCCGCTGGGTTTATTGATTAGCACCAGATGCTCGTCCCGATAGAGGATCTCTATCTCGTCATGACAAGGCGGGGCAATAAAGGTATCGAGGATCGTAGACATCAGGCGGCCAGAATGAGGTGTGGGGACGGATGATAACGAATTTTCACCGCAGTGGCGAATCGGAGCGCTGACCCAATGGCTGGCATGGTAGAGTGTGATTTATCCTGAGTGCGATGAGAGGGTTATTCTGTGCAACAAATCGATTTTTACATGGTGGATGCTTTTACCACCACGACGTTTGGCGGTAATGCCGCAGCAGTCTGTCCGCTCACGGACTGGTTGCCCGATGAAACATTATTAAAGATGGCGCAGCAGCATAACCAGTCAGAAACCGCTTTTTTTGTCGCCAATGAGAATGGTTTTGAGCTGCGTTGGTTTACCACTCAGGGTGAAATCAATCTGTGTGGGCATGCCACGCTTGCCGCCGCGCATGTCATCTTTGAACATCTGGATTACCCGGATACAAAAATCCATTTTGCTACCCGCTTTGTGGGACCGCTGACGGTCACGCGCAGCGGTGAATGGCTGACGCTCGATTTTCCAGCCTGGCAAAGCGAATCTGCCATGCCGCCCACTTTACTGCTGGAAACATTAGGCATCACCGAATACAAGGAGATGCGCGTGGCACGCGATTACATGGTGGTGTTGGAAAATCAACAGCAGGTTGAGGCTGTTCGCCCAAACATCCACGCCATGCATCCGCTGGGGAAAATGGTGTGCATCACCGCGCCGGGTGACGGGGAATACGATTTTGTCAGCCGTTTCTTCTGCCCGGGTGAAGCCGTCGCTGAAGACCCGGTCACAGGCTCGGCACATAGCATGCTGATCCCTTACTGGGCTGCAAAACTGAATAAAACACAGATGCTGGCGCGCCAGGTCTCTGAGCGCGGCGGGGATTTACGCTGTCAGTTAGCAGGAACGCGTGTTTATATCAGTGGACAGGCAATAACTTATCTGACCGGTAAAGTGCTGCTGCGCTAGCAGCCTTACCCGAAATAACCAATCCATGGAGGATTTATGTCGAACAAACTCGTGCAGATACACTTTGATTTTCATGGTCCGTTTGGGGCTGAGATGTCGAGTCAGCTCGTTGAACTGGCCGAATCAATCAACCAGGAGCCAGGGTTCATCTGGAAAATCTGGACCGAGAACGAAGCAAATCACGAAGCGGGTGGCATCTACCTGTTCCGGGACGAAGACACCGCTCAGGCCTATATCAAAAAGCATACCGCCCGTCTGAAGCATCTGGGTGTGGAAGACGTGACGTTCAAAATCTTCGATATCAATGAACCGTTAACTAAAATTAACCACGGTCACATCGGCTAGTATTTTGCCTTAGACGCCCCGCCCGGGGCGTTTCTTCACTCTCCTGCCTTCCCCTCTTCGTTCCTACCCAGGTTAGCGATTTACGTTAGCCACATTTGCAATAGTTCACAAAATCATCACCCGCGAAAGTTATCTCTAGCCGAAAGTGGCATATAGGCGTATAAAATAATACAAATTGTATTATTTTATACAAAGTGAATCATTAGCTACAGGAGGTTTATTATGTCCGCGGACATTACACTGAACTCATCTGCTGGAAGCTTCCCGCCAGCAGGTCATTACTCGCACAGTACAACGGCTGGCGGTTTCGTCTTCATTTCTGGGCAATTGCCGGTCACTTTCGACGGCGAGAAAAAAGCGGATGCCTCTTTTGAAGATCAAACCCGGCTGGTGCTACAGAATATTGATGCTTGTCTGGCGGGTGCTGGAGTTTCCCGCCAGCATCTGGTGTCAGTTCGCGTCTATGTGACGGATATGAATCAGTGGCCGACGTTTAACAAAATCTATGGGGAGTGGATCGGTGATTTCCGTCCATCCCGTGCTGTAGCCGGTGTTGCGGAACTTCATTATGGTTTTGCGCTGGAAGTTGAAGCTATGGCGTTGGCCCCGCAAGCGTGACATTTAACAACATACAGGTGAACAACAATGACTGAAATGACACTGCCTGATTATAACGATGTTGCCGCTGCGGCAGCGCGCATCGCAGATTATGCTAACAAAACGCCGGTGATGACATCCCGAACGGTTAATGAAGAATTTGGCGCGGAAGTCTTCTTTAAGTGCGAAAATTTCCAGAGAATGGGCGCCTTCAAATTTCGCGGCGCTATGAATGCGCTACGCCAGTTCACACCACAACAACGTGCTGCGGGTGTCGTGACGTTTTCTTCCGGTAACCATGCGCAGGCCATTGCACTGTCGGCAAAATTATTGGGGATTCCAGCAACAATTATCATGCCGCATGATGCTCCGGTAGCTAAAGTTGCAGCAACAAAAGGCTATGGCGGAAAGGTGGTAACTTACGATCGCTATACTGAAGATCGTGAAAAAATTGGTCGGGACCTGGCAGAGAAACAGGGGTTAACGCTGATCCCCCCTTACGATCATCCGCACGTGATTGCAGGCCAGGGCACCGCCACAAAAGAGCTGATTGAAGAAGTGGGTCAGTTAGACGCCCTTTTCGTTTGTCTGGGTGGTGGCGGCCTGCTCTCAGGATCCGCTCTGGCGGCCAGACATCTGTCTCCTGACTGCATCGTCTATGGTGTCGAACCTGAAGCGGGTAACGATGGTCAACAGTCGTTTCGTAGCGGAAAAATTGTTCATATCGATACGCCCAAAACCATTGCTGACGGTGCTCAGACCCAACATCTCGGGAACTATACGTTTCAGATTATCCAGCAAAACGTGAACGATATTCTGACGGTTTCAGACGCTGAGTTAATCACCTCAATGAAATTTATCGCTGAACGCATGAAAATCGTCGTTGAGCCGACCGGGTGTCTGGGTTTTGCTGCGGCCAGAGCGCGCAAAGCTGAACTTCGCGGCAAGAAAGTCGGCATTATCATCAGCGGCGGAAACGTGGATATCAGCCGCTACAGTGAATTTCTGGCCAGATGATAAACAGGGTATCTGTCATGCAGATACCCTAATGTTACTGTCTGTACATTGCCGTCTGGAAAAACGATCCCAGGTCACTGTAAACTGCTCGCAATCATGGCAACAGGCATCACCGCAGGAGACTGGCATGCCAAAAACCGACAATAACTCGCTTCTCAGCCAAATTGATACTATCGCCAGGGGATTGAGTGAGACCTTCTCTCCGTTTTGCGAAGTGGTGGTTCATGACCTCAAAAATCCTGAACATGCCATTTTATCCATCCATAATAATCTGTCCGGACGTCAACCCGGCCAGCCAGCAACCGAGCTTGGCCTGGCGAGAATCGCATCGCCTGACTTTCCCAGCATCATTGCGAACTACAGTAATCAGTTTGCCGATGGTCGCCCGGTGAAAAGTACCTCAATTGGCATCAAGGATGAAGAAGGCAGATACGTAGCAGCTCTCTGTCTGAATGTAGATATGACGCTGTTTCGTGGTATGCAGAGTGCTCTTGCGCGTTTTACTGAAACCGAAAACTCCCCCATTAAGGAACATATCGATCCCGGCAGTAACGAAGTCATCCGCCAGCGTATTGATGACTTTGCCGCTAAACGCGCTACGACGGCCCGAGCCCTTAAACCTCAAGACCGTAAGCTGCTGATTCAACAATTACGCCAGGACGGTTTGCTGAACGTACGCAAATCTATGGATACGGTGGCACAGCATCTGGGCGTATCAAGGGCCACCGCCTACCTGTATGCCCGCCAGTCAGTTCAGGCGGGTGAATAAACGGGTTCAGTTGAACTGCACCAGCCGCAGCATAAAAAGTCTGATCTTGATTACCGACACGAAGCGCTCCCGCTATACTTTGGCCCGCTTCGTATCCGATATAGCCACCAACCAGTAAACAACGCCCCGCCGCTGGGAAAAAATAAACCTTTATTTTCGTAGGCATTTATTGGCACTGAGTCAATAAATGATTTATTTTTGTACATACATAGTGAGATTACGTTTTCCTCAAATAACACCATCAGCATTGATTAAACATCATAATAAAACAGAAAAAATCTAACCCATTGATTTAGAGGAATAAAAATAAAGCTGAATTTATTGCATCAATAATACCTATGCAATATATATAAATAGAGTGATATCTAAATTATAATTCTTTTACATCCGGCTGATTGGTGAGGTAAGAATGCGGTTAATCGTAATGTTAGTAAGCTTTGTGCTCACCACCCAGCTCTGGGCAGGTGAACTTCCCCAGCCTTCCGGTACAGTTCTTTTAACGCTGTCCGGTAATATTGAAAATACAAATGCAGACGGGAAAGCCGTTTTTGATACCGCCAGCCTTGAGAAGCTGGGCATGGTCAGTTTCCAGACCACCTCCCCCTGGTATAATGGACGCACTACTTTTACGGGTATTCCACTACAAAAGCTCATGGATTACGTCGGCGCGAGCGGCTCGGTTGTAAAGGTCACTGCGCTCAATGACTACACCACCGTAATCCCTCTCAGTGATTTCAAAAAATACAATGCCATCCTTGCGTTAAAAATCAACGGAAAATATATGCGCATCCGTGATAAAGGTCCTTTATTCATTGTGTACCCCTATGACAGCATGCCGGAACTGAATAATCAGATTTATTATTCAAGGTCTGCATGGCAGGTCAGTAGTATGGATATTGAGTAAGCGTTCAGAGGAACATCATGAACAGAATACTGGCTGGCATCATCTTTTTTCTTTTTATATCTACCGGATATATCTCTTTCCTCGTGCATGAACGGCAACAAGAGTTACAGAAACTGACTCATTACACCGATTCCTGGTCTGCTGCTCAGCTGGTATCACAATATTACCGATTCGAGTCATTGCTGGGTCTTTACACTATCGATGATACGATGAATCTCGATGATGTACGCATGCGCCTCGACATTATGCTCAGCCAGAGTGATTTAATAAAAGAAGGTGACCTGGGGCGCTACATAGAAAGCAATATAGCCCACCGTGAGCTGGCGGTAAAACTTGAAAACACCCTTAGTTTTCTGGATGTTAATCTAGAGAAAATGAACCGTTCAGCACTCCAGGCTTATCTGAAAAAAATGCACACTCTGGATGCGCCACTGGGTCGTCTTTCATCTGGTGCGTTAAACAAAGATGTTAACTCGATCAATAACGCCAACCAAAAAATTCAAACGCTGTACTATATTTACTCAGCAACCTCGGTGCTGCTGATAATACTGAGTGCGATTCTGGGAGTGCTCATTTTCTATCAAAACAGAAATATTCTGCGGGCGCACCTGCAGGTCAAGAGTCTTGCCGAAGAACTGCAGAAATCAAAAGAAAAGCTGCAAATCCAGAATGCTAAACTGGAATATGACGTCTACCATGACTCTCTTACTGAGATGAATAATCGTCAACTATTCTGGAGCGATTTAAATAAAACAATTGAGAAAGCAGAAAAAAATCACGATTCTGTGACTGTGATGTTGTTTGATTTAGATCGATTCAAAGAGGTAAATGATACGTATGGTCATGATGCCGGTGATATGTTGCTACGCCAGATATCAGACCGACTGGTTTCAATGAGCCTTACTTCGGATACGCTGTATCGCCTGGGTGGAGATGAATTTGCGTTTCTCTCAAGTGGCCTGACAGAAAGCCACGCCGTTTCGCGGGCCCAGAAAATATGTGAATTTATCAGCCAGCCCTACACTATTTATAACACGATTATCAACATAACCACCTGTGTTGGCATTGTTATCTCAGACACTGAACGTCGTTCCGACTATCTTTATAAATTTGCCGATCTGGCCCTTTATGAAGCCAAAGGTGAAGGCTCAGGTAAGATAAAAGTCTTCCGACAACGAATGTTAGAAAAGCTACAAGAAAGCAGAACGCTTGAGCATGATATGGCATTGGCAATAGTGAACAAAGAATTCGTGGTTTATTATCAGCCCATTGTTGACTCCTTCAGCCAGGAAATTTATAGCTATGAAGCCCTAATTCGTTGGCTCCATCCTCTAAAGGGCCTCCTGTCGCCGGATAACTTTATTCCTGTTGCTGAAAAAACCGGAATGATTAATGAGATGGGGAAAGCAGTGCTTGAAATTGCCTGCAGGGAAGCGGCTTGTTGGGCGGTTCCTGCTAAAATTTCAGTAAATGTCTCTCCTGTCCAGCTAAGCAGCAAAGCCTTTGTCGGTATCGTACTGTCTATTCTGAAAGAAACTGGACTCCCAGCCGATCGTCTTGAACTGGAAGTAACAGAGTCCTCTCTCTTCACTGAGAGTACGACGCCGATGAATACGCTTAATAAGCTCAGAGCCCTGGGCGTAAAAATCTCCATCGATGATTTTGGTACCGGATATTCTTCTCTTTCGCGCCTGAGCAAGCTTGCCTTCGATAAAATTAAAATAGACAAATCTTTTGTGCATTCAATATCCACACATGAAGATGCGCTTAATATCATCAAACTGATCACGGGCATGGCGAAATCACTCAATATGAAGGCTGTTGCTGAAGGTGTTGAAACTCAGGAGCAACTAAAAAGCCTTCAGGCGCTGGGCTGCGATTTCGCCCAAGGATATCTGTTTGGTAAACCTCAACCTTGTGTCAATGAGGAAATCAGAAATGGTCAAGTTGTGCCAATAAACAACAGAAAAACGATGCCATGAAGATTTTCTATAAGGCTTCAACTGCCCGTAACGCGCTGAGTGGCAATGTCGACGCTAAACTCACCCTGACCTGAGGTTTAAAAAATGAGCACTTTTCATCAACTTACCGCCACCAGCCTGAATGGTCAGCTTATTTCAATGGCCGACTATGCAGGCAAACTGGTACTGGTGGTTAATACCGCCAGCCATTGTGGCTTTACGCCACAATATGCGGGCCTTGAAGCACTGTATAAGAAATACAACACACAGGGCCTGGTGGTGCTTGGTTTCCCCTGCAACCAGTTTGGTAAGCAGGAACCCGGTGGGGCGGACGAAATCGCGCAGACCTGCTACGTCAACTACGGCGTGAGTTTTCCAATGTTTGAGAAAGTGGAGGTTAACGGTGCCGCTACACACCCGGTATTTCGTTACCTGAAAGATGAATTACCCGGCATACTGGGTGGGAGGATCAAGTGGAACTTCACTAAATTTCTGGTCGGACGCGACGGAAAACCGCTTAAGCGTTTTGCCCCCTTCACCACTCCAGAAAAAATAGAAACCGTCATCCTTGATGCACTAAAAATCTAATGGCTGCTGTCATTCGAATATCACATTAATACTGTGGATATTCATTGGTTTTTATCTTCAGTAAGTCACCGTTTTAGCCAAAATAAGCGGCAATCTTCAGCTAAAGTTGGTAAATCCCCTGAACGGTTCTATAGTCTGGACTGCTTTTCATTACAGGGTTCACTAATGCGATTTAACGGACTGACTAAAGGTTTCTTCATTTTCATACTTGCCCTCGTGACCTGGGCGTTCTTCGATGTGCTGTCCCCCTACTTTTCCGCCATTTTGTGGGCCGCGATATTAACGACTATCTTTAACCCGGTAAAAAACAGACTGCGCAGTGCGCTTGGCGAACGCAACGGACTGGCATCGTTGATTACCATCGTCATTATCTGTCTGATTGTCTTTATCCCGCTGATGGTAATCCTGTCATCGCTGGCCATTGAACTGAACGTGGTGTACACCAAACTGCAACAGAATGACACGCAGTTCCCGGAGGTCGTCGCTTCTGTTCTTTCGTATCTTCCTGACTGGGCCAGAGGTTTTCTGGCAGAACACAATCTGGATGATGTCGCGCAGATCCAGAAAAAACTGTCCGATGTCGTGCTGCAGGGTGGACAGTACCTCGCCGGCAGCGCGTTCCTGATTGGTAAAGGAACATTCGGCTTTGCTATTAGCTTCGGCATCATGCTGTATCTACTGTTCTTCTTACTGAAGGACGGACCGTACCTGGTGCGCCAGATTCTGGACTCATTACCGCTTTCTGATTTTGCCAAACAGCACCTGTTTGCAAAATTCGTCGGCGTGACGCGGGCAACAGTCAAGGGCACGGCGGTCGTCGCTTTGGTTCAGGGTATTCTTGGCGGCATCGCGTTTGCGATTGTAGATATCGACGGTAGCGTTCTGTGGGGCGCGTTGATGGCGTTTCTCTCCCTCGTGCCCGCCGTCGGTTCAGCGATCGTCTGGGTACCAGCAGCAATATTTCTGTTCGCCACCCATCAGCTATGGCAAGGGCTGTTTATCGTTGGCTTCTTTGTGATTATCGTTGGGCTTGTGGACAATATCCTGCGCCCGCTGCTGGTAGGTAAAGACACCAAAATGCCTGATTACCTGATCCTGATAAGCACCCTCGGTGGAATGGAGATCTACGGTATCAACGGCTTTGTGATTGGCCCACTGATTGCCGCGCTATTCATTACCTGCTGGAACCTGTTTTCCGGGCGTGACCATGAAGGTAACGTGGAAGGAATTGACGAAGCCTTTATGGAAGAAGGAAAAAATCCTCCAGATCTGTGATGGCCGGACGATAACAAAAGGCGGTCTTCGGACCGCCTTTTTTATTTTCACGCAAAATCATACGTTTTCTATAATTTCAATCATGCGTATTCATTAATCGTCGCAGAAGGAACTAATTAGTGCGAATTGCCACAATCACCAACTGGGCCTATAGCGCGACGGTATGTCTGACCATCGCCTCCGGTATTGTCATGCTGATGGCATCCAGCGCCGATAACACCGAACGCCAGGTGGTAGAGCAGCGTTATCAATTCGATCAACTTACCGAAGAAGTCGAACTCGATGCCTGGTCGCTGTCCGACTTGGCGCGCGACTATGTTATTGCAAAAGATCCTGAGGTGCTCAACGCCTACCGCCAGAAAGAAGCGTCGCTGAAAGCCGTTGAGCATCGTCTGTCGAAGCTCAAAGACCTTGGTGCAACGGATGAAGAGCTGGCGCTATTGCACGAAGGGCTGCAGATTGTGGATGCTCTGCAGGATGAGCAGGCCGAGGCGCTTGCCAGCGTCGCGCGTGGAGAAGAGTCGCAGGCCATCACCCTGCTGTACGGGAAAGCCTATGAACAGGAACTGGAGCGAGCCCAGGACCGTATAGATCATTTCCGCCAGTTACTCGATAGCCGCGTACGCAACACGATTGAAGATGCAACCCAGTCATCCCGCATGCTGCGGACGGCTTCCGAAGTGATGGTCGGTCTGACGGCGCTGCTGTTTTTATTCGTTCTCGGTTTCATTTTAAAGCGTCGTGTCCTGCGCCCCGTCGTGCGTTTGAGCGATGTCGTAAACCGTCTCGCATCGCAGGATTATGCCGTTGAGACGCCCAGCTTTAACCAGATAGACGAAATAGGCGACATGGCACAGGCGATCCGGATCTTCCGCGAGAACGGTCTGGCTCGTCAGAGACTGGAGAAGGAGCGAGATGCCGACTGGGCAATCCGCGATCTGCTGGCACGTATGACGCAGCGCCTGCAGGGTTGCGAGAATTTTGCCGATGTCATCAATGTGGCGGAACTGTTTGCACCGAATATTGCCCCAGGTATTGCCGGGCGGCTTTACATACTGGACCGGGAACCCTGGCAAATGCGCTGCGTTGCACAATGGCTCTCACCGCAGGGTAAAGCGGATGCGTTCCACCCGGACGAATGCTGGGCTGTGCGCCGCGGCCAGAGCCACCCTCCGGTACAAGGTGAACCCGATATCGCCTGCTACCATCTGCCGGATTCATGCCAGCAACATACCCTGTGCGTTCCGCTGATTGCCCAAGGAGAAGCCATCGGTCTGCTCTCATTCCAGAACCTTAGCGATGATTCCACCCCCTCTCGTGCGTATCTGGAGCTAATGGCAGAAGCACTCGGCCTCGCATTAGCCAACCAGCGTCTGCGTGACGCCCTGCTGGAGAAAGCGCTCTACGATCCGCTAACTGGTCTGCGTAACCGTCATCATCTGGAAGATACCTTACGCACTCAGATGAGCCAGGCCGTACGCAACAAGGAGCCGATCAGTTGCCTGATGATCGATATTGACCATTTTAAAAATATTAATGATCGCTTTGGTCACGAGGCGGGAGACAGCGTGATAAAAAGTATCGCCGCCACCATTCAGCGCGTGGTTCACGACAGCGGCATGGCCTTCCGCTATGGCGGTGAGGAGTTTCTGGTGCTGCTGGCCAATACGGATGAACAGGCCGCCAACCGCCTTGCGACGGATATTTATAACGGCGTACGCGAACTGTCGCTGCGCTTTGGCGTCTCTGAAATTGGTCACGTCGATGTCTCTATTGGCGTAGCCAGCTATCCGCAGCACGCCCAGAGCGACAACCTGCTGCGTGCTGCAGACGTGGCGCTGTATCGCGCTAAAGAGCTGGGACGTTCGCGCATCGTGAGCTTTGGCATGCTGGAGGCCAGTTGAACATGGCTTTACCTCAACGCCAGGCGGTGATATGTTAATTCAATGAACACAAAACACGATATCACCGCTTTTAATTACAACCTGTGGTGGCTGCCTTCTTAAAGGCGGTCAGAATGTGTTTTTCCCATTTTTAGATAACCGCCGAAAGGCGGTTATTTGCATTTAGAGACCCCTTTCGGTTTTATGACTAAGGAGTCTTACATGAACAATAAAACCATCATCCTCACTGGCGATCGTCCCACCGGCCCGCTGCATCTTGGCCATTATGTGGGGTCATTGCGCCAGCGCGCCGCGCTGCAACATGATTATCGGCAGTTTATATTGGTGGCTGACCTGCAAGGACTAACCGATAACGGCAGCACACCGCAAAAGATCCGCAACAATATTCCCGAGGTACTTGCCGACTATCTTGCCGCAGGAATAGATCCTTCACTGACCACTATTTGTTTGCAATCGGCCCTGCCTGCCCTTGCGGAACTGACCGCGCTTTATATGAATATCGTCACCGTGGCTCGCGTAGAGCGTAATCCTACGGTTAAAAACGAAATTGCGCAGAAAGGGTTTGCCCGCTCGTTACCGGTTGGTTTTCTGGTTTATCCCATCAGTCAGGCGGCAGATATTACGGCCTTCAAAGCCGAAGTGGTTCCCGTCGGCGACGATCAGTTGCCAATGATTGAACAGACTAATGAAATCGTGCACAAGATGAATAGCCTGTTACCGGCCCCCGTCTTATCGCACTGCAAAGCGCTGCTGAGTGAAACCAGCCGCCTACCAGGGATTGACGGGAATGCCAAAATGTCAAAATCGCTTGGTAACACATTGCTCCTGTCAGCCAGCGAAGAAACCATTCATCACGCGGTCAGTGCAATGTACACCGACCCCAATCATCTGAAAGTATCCGACCCGGGGCAAATCGACGGCAATATGGTATTCATTTACCTCGACGCTTTTCATCCGGATAAAGCAAAAGTGGCGGAAATGAAAGCGCATTACCAACGGGGTGGACTGGGTGACCGGACATGCAAAAACGAGCTGGAGGTGTGCTTGCAGGAACTCATCGCCCCAATGCGCGAGCTGCGGGCAACCTACATTCAGGATAAAGGCATGCTGATGGCAATGCTCAAAAAAGGCAGCGAACAGGCGCACGAGATCACGCAGCAGACATTAAGAGAAGTGAAGCAAGGGCTGGGTTTGCCGGTGTTCTGATCGCGAGTTGCAACAGGAGCGATAAATAAGGATGACTCCCGTCTGAATGCCACCGCCGGGAGTTATCATAAACTGACTCGCGTTTTTCGACCAAACCCAGGGTAAAAATCAATCTCCCTTAACCCGCTGAAAAATCTTGTCCCGATACGCATCAAGATGATGTTTTTGCAGATAACGCTCCACCTCCGTAGCCCATTGGGTTCCCTCGCCGAGAGTAGCGCGGCTATGTGTTGACGCGTAAAGATATCGTCTGTCATAGAGGCTAATCAGCGTCTGATTTACCGCATTGACACTGTAGTTGGGATTGCTAGCCAGCTGCTTTTCCAGCGACTGAACGATGCGCAGCTGATTGACGGCATCGGCTGGATATTCCTTTTCAGTAAGCTCGCTCAGCACCAGAAACAAGGGGGGGATCTGCTCTTCAATCGCCGCCTGTAATCGATAATGCCCATCGAGGATTACATAAGATCCTAATCCGGCGATATACCAGACCAGTATCGGTGGCAACGTCCCCTCTCGGCATTTTTTACGCCACCATTTTAACCGCCCCGTATTGGATTGAATGGCATAACGTCCAAGCAGTAAATAACCGCCCCACCACCAGTCAACCAACCTGACGTTTTCCGGCTGCGTCAGAACAGGGAAATCTTCACTGTACAGCGTCCACTGGCAGTTAATATTTTCAGTGCTTTCTGGCGCTGCGAAACGCCAGTTTTCTAACGCAACGGATTGTGGACTGGAATAGCGTGATGAACGTTGAATCGGTAACATCGGTCTTATCAACCAACGCTGCGGTGAAAGTAACGGTGCTGGCGTATTCATTAACTGACGAACAAAATACCGGCACCATTCGCCGATCCACATCAGCTCGCCTTTGGCTTTTATCCGTTCAATGTCTTCAGAGGTCACCGCAGGTAGCATCACCTGACTCCGTGGATGATCTGCATTAAAAACCTGCCAGACGCCGGAATGATCTTCAAGCATTGAAGCCCAGAATAACGGCTCTCCGGCGAGCCGCAATGCCATACGTCCAAAATGGCCACTGAGCATTTCCATCGCGGGCTCAGTTCTTTGATTTTCTTTGAAGGTCAGTTCCAACCCTTGCCACTGGTTATTACGATCAACCAGGTCTTTCCACCAATAATCTGTCATTGCCGCCTTCCCTGAGTAACGGGTTAATATCCCATGACCTTCACCATCGGTCAGCAAGTGTATGTTGCGTTCAGAATAAGATGTACTGTGCCAGAGTCCAACTAATCTATTGATAAGTCGCGTCAATCCCCCTCCAGGAAGGGGGATGATTAACGTCAGTATGAGGTACGTTTGTATTGACGATACTGCGGATGCCAACACTAAAGGCAATAGTTTTTGTTACTTCCTGAATATTATTTAAGTTGCTGTGTAATGATTTAAATGATTCCAGCACGCAGGAATGCAAAACATCACACAGTTTAACAATCAGGTGTGATTCGCCCAGCGCACAGCCTGAATAAAAAACACGCTGCAAAATCAACAAAATATAATCAACTTGCTTAATTACTCTGCAATTACACAGGAAAAAAACAATCAGCCGCAAACTCAAATACATACATATAAATCAGTAAGATAAGAAATTGCAGGGACAGTTAATAGCGGGTTATAGCAGCTATTAATGTGCCCCTTTTTATGTCCCTGCCCCCAAATCTGCCCTCAAATCTGCCCCCAAAATCACGCCCTCAAGTGTGGTAAAACCACTCCATAACCATATAGGTCATTCATTCCTCACATTTACATATTCCCAAAGCTCATTTCGAGCCATCGCACATATTTCAGTCTTCAAGCTGTTGTATGCCTGTCTTTTGCACATCACATTCTCATCACCGATTTAATCATCCGTACTTATGGCCTTCAACTAATCAAATCTCACGTGAAAAACAGTGCCCCCTCTTATGACTGCTTAGTGCCAGGAGCGGAAGTTGGAGTGCCAGAGACTCTCTAAAAGCTGATGGTTCTTTTTGCAGGGATACTTACATAGTCAATAAACAGCAAGTCATATATTTATTCTATGCCTACACATAACGGCCGCTGTTTGTCGCTGGTTTTTTGCAAGCACACCTTTAGCAAGAAAAGTTTCCTATTAAAACTATGTTAACCATAGAGCCAATAATTTTGTGATTTTAGTTAATTATCACTCATGTAAATTATTCAATTGTAAATAGGTTCAGTTCATTCGAAGAGATCATGTAACGTTTCCAAAACCAATCCATTAGTTACTTGGATATTCAACATAGAATGCCTATTACTACAAATTTTAGTAGTTCTCTGATTGTGCTATTGATAAATTTTTCCTTAACAGTAAGATTTTGAATTATCCATATTTTCACTATAGACGGTAGCATGATTCTCCGAAAAACCTTGGCTTTTCATCTATCTCTTCTATTAGAGTGGTATTACCTTTTTGTTTGAACTAAATTTAGTTTCATCAATAGTCTGCAGATAAAGTTTTTCCAAAAAATAATTTATTCATAAGTCAATTACATTTCAGGTAATAGGCTTTTTTTAATCATTATTTCAAAAGGATTTATTATGAGTGATCTCGAAAGTCAAATTTTAGAACTTCAAAAAGAAGTAGCATACGATAGCAAAGACTATCCAATAGAGGTTTTGGTTAATAAATACACTAAAGATATCGACAGTGATGATAATGAGATTTATGTTCCTGATTATCAACGTGATTTTGTATGGAGCGACACAAGGCAATCTCGATTAATAGAGTCTATAGTTTTGGGGCTTCCAGTCCCCCCTATTTTTCTTGCGGAAAATAAAAATGGCAGGCTTGAGATCGTCGATGGCTCTCAGAGAATAAGAACTCTTAGTTCCTTCGTACATGGTGGGTTGTCTTTATCAGGTTTAAATAAGATAACGAAACTTAATGGGATGGTTTTTAATGATTTAGACATTTCAAGGAAAAGGAAGTTTAATAACACAACTATTTCAGTTTTCGTTCTTTCTGAAAATGCTACTGACGAAGTTAAAAATGATCTCTTCGAAAGGATTAACAAAGGTAGTGACATATTGAGAAACATGGAAACTAGAAAAGGTGTCTATCGAGGTGAGTTTACAAGCTTCATATATTCTGAATGTGCTAAAAACAACAAATTTCAAAATGCTATAAAACTATCACAAACAGTAGCCAATCGACAAGAGCACGAAGAGTTAATTCTTAGATTTTTCGCGCTATCAGATTCATATCCAAAGTTTAATACATTTGGTCGTAGTCTTACTAATGCCTTAGATAACTACATGATTAATAAACGCAGTGACTTCAGCCCTCATGAAAAAAAACAAAAACTTGACGATTTTAATAAAATGACTAATTTTGTTATTAATAACTTTAAATATGGATTCGCTAAAGATCATGATATGGATGTATCAAGAATTTTATTCGAAGCCATTTCCGTCGGTACACATTTGGCCTTGCGAGAAAAGCCGTTTTTATCCTTGCGAGAACAACTTGATATCAAACACTGCCTTGCTGATAAGTCATTTAAAAAAGCAACTTCAGGGCAACAAAGAACGCATTCCAATGTAAGTTTGACCACAAGAATTGATTTCGTTAAGAATAGATTATTGGAACTATCAAAATGAATACTATTATTCGCGATTTTGAAAGAAGGTGTGAAATAAGCAGGTTGTTTTTTTCACATATTGAAAATGTTTCTGACATTAATGGAAATGTTGAAATTACCATTATTCTTAAATCAAGCTTTTACATCTCCATTTATAATAACGTTGAGGCTACCATTTATTCTATCTTGGAAAGATTCCATGAGAAGATATCCCAACATAAATACCAAGAATTGATCCCAGAGTTGAAAAAGAAAGTAGCAGATTACTATTTCGGAAATTCTAAAGAAATGAACTCCACAAAGAAAGTAAAAATATCAGATAGAATTATTTCAGGTGACTACAGCTTACCTCAATTAAAAGAATTCATGAATGTAAAGACAGTATTCTCCGGAAATTTAAATCTACGAATCATTAGAGATATATTTCATTCTTATGGTGCACAGATCCGAAATATAAGCGGTAATCCTGAGCACCTCCTATCAGTAACAACCAAGAGGAATAAAATAGCGCATGGGGAACAATCTTTAAGCGAAGCGGGAAGAGTCTCTAATAAAAACCTGAAGGAAGTAATGATCTCCGTTGATTGCATTCTTAGAGATGTCATCACCAGTGCAGGGGATTATTTGGCGAATGAAAAATACCTGAAAATCTCCTCTACGTAAGACATAACAAGTTATATTACTTTAAAAAAACATGGTCAAATCCACAACGATAAACACTCCTCTATGTGGTTAATTTCCATTTTTAGCACAGGCCGTGTGAAGATGCTTTGATAACGGGGACATCCCAAAAGAGCTAAACTGTGCGGTCACTTTTAAATTTTCCCGTATACAGCCTGTGCGCGATGCTTTCGATCACATCGGTGAATCGCTCAAACATAGAAGTGTTTTTTCGAAGAAACTTTTGTGCATTTAAAACCATACATGGTTAAAACCTTTGGTTTACAACGTTGTTTCGAATTTCCCAAACCTACCCAACATCCTCAAGTGCTCATCCTTCCGACTCAGTGCAAGTCCCCTTTCCTTTTTCAGCCTTGCTTTCTGCTTCTGCCTCATCGCCTTCAGGATTATTTCGCCGGTGATGGTGTTGGTGGGGTTGCTGCGATTATAGGCCTGAATATCTTCCAGAACGCCTTCGTTACCATCGCCGCGCATAGCGTTTGCAAAGTATCGCTGCAATAACTGAGCCCGGAGATTTGATAGTTCAGACTGCACATTTTTACAGCCGAGCGGGCATCATATGCCAAGCCGATCCTTGACGGGCTAAATCCAAATGCCTGGGCTGCTAGTTCAAAGTTGGTAAACTCATCAGCCGGTACAATTTCCTCCCCGGATGATGTAGTGACACCCCGAGTGGCCTCAGCATAGGTTTCACCAGATTTTTCACCGCTGCCGGTGTGACTGTCTGGATACCTCCCAGCCAGTCACCTTTCGCCATTTTGTCGTATCCGCTGGCAAAGTTGAGACCGATATGGACCATAAAGGCGATGCAGGTGCTGGAGAGATCGGTGCTGACTGCTCAGTGGCCGATGAAACTGGAGGTCGACAACCGTCTGGCACATCCTTTCCACCAGCGGTCTGCCAGCTAACTGGCTTTTAGAGCAGAAGGTTTTCGCCCACTTTGTGACATTGTCACGAAGCACGCACTCCTGCTGCATATCATCCCTGTAATTCACCATTATCATCTGATAACCCACTGGGTTTTCACGCTCCAGTGTTGCCAGCATTGCCGCAATATCATCCCAGTGGATGGACGACTTACCGCCTCGTGGTTCCAGCTTCGCTGTCCGGGGATCGAAGATTTTGATAGCCGTTTCTGTGCTCATTTTTATGTCTCGCTAACCTGCTTTGGTCGCGAGCATTGTTGCACAAAAGACAATAAAAGCATGAACAATGCAAAATGTGAGACATCTCGTTAGTGATTAATTTCCTGTATACGACACAGCATGTTATTAAAAACAGTGCTATTTTTTTCACTTTCAACACCTCGCATCACTAACACTTGAAGGTTGTGACAATATTCATCATGCTCTGCTGACACATTCATTGCGCTAGGAATCAGATATAGTACCCCTACAAATGATGTCACCAGCATAAAAGCTACGATACACAAAAGTCGGCGGCGGTTTATATAACGACTTACCGTACTGACTACCATTAGTCGATATATACAGACAATAGTCATTGCTAGCCAGAGACCAGCAATAGACACATAAATTGGATTAGTGAATTTGAGCAATGGCTGAACAGCGAAACCAGCGATGATAGCACCTAGCGCGTACTGGTAGAAAAATCCCATGAAAAATGTTTTGCATCGACTTAGTCTGCTGACATCTTCATCTGAAGGTTGCCACTCGAGCTCATCTCTGATGTCGTTTCTCCATTTTTCAAAACGACTGAAACACGGTTTGGAGATAAAGGGGAAATTCATACTTAGATCCTTGCATAAAATGAGTTAGTTACCGTAACCAACTAATATACAACAGTTTAAAAATTAGTTTAATTAGATTATTAACTTAAAATTGTTGTCTGCCATACTCCCCAACAAGTTGAAAACGCTAAGCAAAAATGTTTCACATAATCTGTGTATGAAGCGCACTGACTCCAGGTGTTGAGTAAATTAATAAATGGTAAGCATTTTATGTTCCCTATAACCATCTGAATTGGATATCAAATAAATCCTCATAATAGGATTTCTTTTTATCCATAAGAAAAAATAATGATATTTAATAAATCTGATCACTCTCATCAACATGAATAAATCTTAGCAACTATAATAACAATTATTTTTTCTGCTACAATTTACATGAACCCTATCTAATGGCATGCAGTGAGAATTTGAAGATGAGAAGAAAACTTTGTGCTTTGCTTTCTCTTGCCATATTCACTTTTCCTTTGTCATCCAAGGGAACTGATATCCGTTCCCAGATGGATACTCTGATCGCCTCCGGTCAGTTTAATAGAGAATTTGATGCTACACCTAAAAAATTAATCTGCAATGTCATTGATAAACCTGGATACAGGTATAATGAAAAGAAATTCAAGAAGTATTATATCGATCGTTTTTTGAAATCATCTTCTGACAGTTGTGAAATATGGGCAAACACTGAGTGTAATGACTGGGATTGGCCTGAGGGGTATTGGGGTTGGGTAGCTTCAAAAGTCATGTATGTGAATTACATGACTGAAATGGCAAGGCTTTATGGGATACATAGCAAACAGTTTTTTACTAAACTAGAGCAGTATAACGATATAGTTGATAAGAAAATTTCGCTCCGAGAACAGCTTGAGAAGAATCAAAAGATTACTGACAGGAGTGCCGGGGTAATATCGCTGAATAATGAAGATGAGAAATATAATGAAGAGTTGTTTAACTTACAATTTCAGTTAGCTGCTGCATGGGAAGATTACAGGACTCAACTACCAGAAAAAATAAAAAATGGGATACCTAAAATGTCCAGTGTTGGTGCAGGGTGCGCAGGTGGCATACCCGTAAAAATTGAATTTGAACAGAAACCCGAAATTTTTGGGATTATTAGCGAATTCGCATGGGAGCTTTGCAAAGCGCGAGGGATTAACCCATGGGATGCAGAAGATTGTGTCGACTGGGTGGTTGTCCGCTCTCAAACCCAAAACTTATCCGGGCGTTATCGATTTTATCTTCAGTGGAGTGACGGAACATCATATCAGGGCTCTATTGATACAACACGGATTATAGGGACTAAACCGTACCAGGCAGCACTCATGCGTATAAAAAAATCAGGTGGAGCTGAACTGATTAACGGTACGGAATCATCCGGCTAACAAATAAAAACCGGGGTGGCTTATGCCCAAGTCAAGTCTTGACTCATTTATTCAAAGCATTAAAGATGTTAAGAAGCTTATTACAATTGCTGTAAGTGGTTTAATTTGCAGTCAGGTTATTGCCTTGTTGGCAGGAATACAACCTCCTTGGCCTAAGGGTATATTAATATTGACTTCTATGATCGAGTTATTAGTATTAATGATGGCGTGGCACTTTTCTTCTGTTTCAGAAAAAATGAATACCGGGAAAATTCTGGTTATTTTATTTTCCTTGCTCTGTATTTTTTCTCTTGCATATATTTTTATGTATTCACTTTTTGTATACAATATCCCAGAAACCAGTACTGACATCGTGCTCGGATGCGGCCTCACGCACGATAGCCAACTGGTCTTGAGTCTAAATAAAATTGATTTAAAAACCATTACTGATACATGCCCTGGAGAATTTACACGGATATTATCTTCCGCAGAGTTTGAAGCTACAAGGGTCTGGACACCATGGACTGTAAAACTAAACCAAGTGGTTATCTTTGCTCTCTGGTTAGCAGCCTTTTCTTGCCTTGCGGCATTCATGGGTATTTTTGTTGCCTATCATAAACGGCAAAAATCTCCTTAGAAAACAGCGATTATAAGCTGATTAAAATCCTTTGATTTGATATCCATTAATTAGGTGCCTGAGTATGTACTCTAGCTGACTAACGTGTTTCTGCTCCCAAACAGCGACATTGCCGTGCAGTTCAGTATGACACACGACACAGAGGCATTACGTTGAAGCCCCCTGCTTCTGTTCCTGTCACCCAAACCCTATAACTAACGAGGTGGTGCGGATCGTCGCGTGGAACACCGCAACCGCATCACACCTGAGTTTTTACTCAGTCAGTATATACCGAGCCTGATTAACCGATAGAGTCGACGGTCAGGCAAAGGCGAGAATCGGACATCAGTTAAATAAATTTGCAGACGGTAACTTTAATCGAAGAAACCACCTAACCGCGCCAGATATCCGACTCTCTCTCAAGAAAACTAATGTAGAGAGGATTTTGAAAAAATATTTATAACAAGAACCCCGGCACAAATAAGGATCATGCCTGCAATCGCCGGGAAATCAAGCTTTTGCCCACTTACCAACCAGCCCAAAAGGCTGATTAATACGATTCCAGCACCTGACCAAATTGCGTACGCAATACCAGTTGGAATGGCCGACAACGTCTGGGCGAGAAGATAAAAAGCAGTGCAGTAACACACAATGGTTGCTACAGATGGCCACAGGCGCGTAAATCCGTCAGAGAACTTCATCAGGGTTGTACCGATGACCTCAGCTACAATAGCCCCAGCAAGGAAAACGTATGAATTCAAAATCTGACCCCATGTGACAATCTAAAGCAAACATCGTATCACAAAGGGTTGGGTGAGTTTGAACACAACCCAAACTACTACTGCAATGTCTGTTTCATGTCATGTAGCGAACCGCCGCAAGGTCCGGAAGCGGACGTTAGAGATAATTCAGAACAGTATATTTCAGAGATATGTATATAAGCTTTCTATATTTATTTCTGGCCCTGAATTAAAAATTACATATCAAACCTCACAGTTAATAATATTAACCATCGTAAGGCATAAATGATGGTGTGGTTGGCAACTCATCATCATCCCAACTATCTCGTTGCCTATAAAAATAAACTTTATTTGTTTTCAGAAATGAAAAGTTAGGATCCTTCTCAACGTACATTGGATCCTTTCGGGATTTTAGCCATCCCTTGAAATTCGACTCGTAAGCTAGAAGCCATTGATCTCCATATAAAGCATCTGTATTTAGATAATCTTCCCATATACTTTTGTCTAACGCCTTTTCAGTCAGGCCTTGGTGTTCACAATCTAATGCGAGGAGAGCAATACATGAATCTCTACATATTGATATTTTATTAACAGCATCTACATTAATTTTTAAACGCAATGCTAAACACCCCCAGAGTGCATTTGCAACTTCACTGGAATGGCGCAATTCAGCATGTGCAACAATTAAATTATTGAGAAGAAGAGTTAACTCACCTTCAAGTACGTCAGGTAGCATTCTTTTGCGGAGTAGAATTTGCTCAAGTACAAAGGGTAAACAAGCAGGTTCGGGAGCAACACAAAGCATTAACAAGTGCTGAAATAAACTCCAATTATTCCTTGCAACATTTACCGATCTAAGACATGAAATCGCCCACTGAAGCACAGATTCATTCGGATATTGATTATATAACTCAAAAGATAATGAAAAATATGCTTCAAGATCAACTGATTGAGAATGTTCATTTTCACGAATTTGAAATCGTCTGAGTTCACTAACCCAATGCTCCTCAAGTCTCACTGGTAGAGGTAATATTTGTGTCTTTTTCGTATTGAGAGCTAATTCAAACTCGGATAAGTTTGTATTCAAAATATGATAAGCTCTCTCTGCTTCATCTCTGCTTGTAAAACTTAGTTCATAATCATCAATAAAACGATGTCCTTTGACTCCAGGTAGTTCTTTGGATAGATTTTTATCCACGTCATGCATTAATAGTTCTGCAATTACCAATGAGGTATCGGGGCCTATTGGAATACCAACAGTCTGACCATCCTGCCCCTGACGAACAAGATAATCCAACTTATTACCCAGACTATCGAGTCGACGGTTTACTTTAGAAAATTTTTTGCCATGTAAAGCCCAAGATATAGAGTGAGTGTATATACTGTGATAGAATCTACTAATGTCTGTTGTCAATAAATACTTGGCACCAATACGATTTTTACGAGCCAATTCCACTCTCGAATTTTGCGAATGCTTTCCATTGATTGCTCGACCATCCGTCTTAAATTCTGGCTCAGTAGCTGCAAACTCGGAGCCTGAGACAAAAGGTTTAATTTCCTGCCAATTACTTACAATTTCCTTAGCCAGTAAATAAAAGAGAACTGGATTACAGATACTTAATTGCCTACGTTGTAACCCACCTCGAGCTAATGAGTAAAAGACCTCTTGCGCTGTAGGAATCCGCGAATCTTTTACAATAGGCTTTCCAAAAACACCTGGAATTTTAGTTGAATCATCAAAATGCTCTAAAGTGTCCATCAGCCTTGCAAAAGGCTCGGTAGTAAATGGCTTTGGTAACTCTTTAGGGAAATATCCACGCTCTAAAAGCCCTTTCAATTCCATTCGTTATTTGCTCCCTGAGCCTTTTTTATCGATAACGATTCACTATCGTTCAATTTATTTGAAGACCAATTGAGATTATCAATCAAAAATGCACTATAAACAGCTGTCGCCTGATAACTGTAAAACTCATCAGCCCGTTTTTTTAGCAATGCAGCAGCAAAATAGCTTACTACTAACCAAATAAATGCCGCACAGTCATAGATATCCATAAAATAAAAAAAACCAGTAAATATGGTAATAAAACTACAATTACGATAAAAACCATATCTGGCCAAAAAAACCATGAAAGTAGTACTTAACTGTTTGGTTTCAACATATTCCTTACAAAGACCAAATGGGTTTTCGATACATTTATTCAGATCACCAAGACAATTTTCCTTTATATACCCTTCCATTATTTTTTCATTATTTTTACGTTTTGAGCTATCAACCTTTAGCCAAAAAAATAGATATTTACCAAGGTAACGATCGAAAAAATTGGCCAATGGCTCTATCAACAACCCAAACAATATTAATACTATAGGTATAACAACGACAATGTAAGTTGCAGGTAATTTAATTAAATCATCAAAAAACACCTTCAATTCAGGCAGCCGTTTAGTTACCCTCAAAAAAAGAAGACTAGATATTATAAAAAAAACTCCAGTCATAAAGAATGTGAAAATATCCCAAAGGGAAATTCTGATTTTTTCGAACATGTCAATAAACTCGCTAAAAAATTAAATCAGAAAGTAGGGGCATAATCGGAAGATTACATTTCCCCTAACTAACGCACTTTGATAGGCATCTTATTATTATCTATATTCCAATAAAAGTATCCATTTATTTTAACATTATATCATAGGTTTTAGCATTGATCTTTATCGCATTTTATACTATTCCCCCCAAAGAGAGGGGGATGTCAGAAAAGTAAAGATACCTACAATGTCTGTTACTGGCTGTGAGTTCAACGGGTCGATGCAACGCTATCCTTAATCAAGGGGGACGTTGCCATGAAACGAAGAACTCGGATTAACTACACGCCAGAGCAGAAGGCAATTATCTGGGACAGATATAAGCAAGGTGATTCTCTACATGATATCGCCAGAATGTTCGACAGATATCATTCTTCCATTATGCCCACTATCCACCAGACAGGCGGCTACCGTCCTCCCGTGCCAAAACGGCACCGATTAGCGCTTTCGCTTGATGAAAGAGAGGAGATATCCAGAGGGCTGGTAGCAAAACTCAGTATCAGGGACATCGCCACCAAATTATCAAGAGCGCCCTCAACGATTAGCCGCGAGGTCAGGAGGCACGGTGGTGCAAAACAATACCGTGCAGCAAAAGCCGATGCTGCTGCGTGGGAAAATGCGCTGAGACCAAAACCTTGCAAGCTAATTGAAAGCCCCGCATTGTGTAAAATCATTGCAGAGAAGATGCATCAGGACTGGTCGCCGGAACAGATCGCCGGTTGGCTGAAACGCTGTTATCCGGATAATCAGGAAATGCATGTGTCACACGAAACGATTTATAAAACGCTTTTTATACAAACCCGGGGAGCATTAAAAAAAGAGCTGCAGCAATGCCTCAGAAGCGGAAGAGCAGTGCGTAGATCCAGAACGTCATCGCTTAAAGGGAAAGGATTAGGGTCAATCCCGCACACGATACCTATCAGCGAAAGGCCACCAGAGGCCGCTGACAGAGCCATTCCAGGTCACTGGGAAGGTGACCTGATTCAGGGCTCGAATAACTCCTATATCATCACCCTCGTAGAACGTCATTCCCGTTTTGTTATGCTGGCGAAAATCAGAGACAACAAGACCATAACGGTTATATCTGCACTCATCAGACAAGCCCGGGAATTACCTGCTGAGCTTTATAAAACATTAACTTGGGATCGTGGCGCTGAAATGACCAGCCACACACGATTTACTGTAGCGACAGACATTCAGATTTATTTTTGTGATCCTCAATCTCCCTGGCAACGTGGCTCAAATGAAAATACGAACAGATTGCTCAGACAATATTTTCCAAAAGGAACTGACTTATCGGTTCACAGCCAGCAAAGACTTAACAGTGTTGCCAGACAGCTCAACGAGAGGCCGAGAAAAACGCTAGACTATGAATCACCCGCAGAGCGGTTCAATAAGTGTGTTGCGTCCATCAGTTGAACTCACAGC
>NZ_JAOWDX010000007.1:0-287 GCF_030334485.1 Citrobacter sp. Cf072
ACAGTCAGCTGGTAATTCATCTGCCAGTCGTTGTTCTCCCTGAGCTCCACGCCGGTGATGATGCCGTGAAGATAACGCAGCGCAACAGCCCCCTGCCAGACAGTGAGGGTGGTGCTTTTCTCGAGAAAATCTGTGGCGGTGAGGTCAGGCAGGCTGCTGGCAATATCGACGCTGAGTGTAAAAGGAGTAGAGAGTTTCTGGCAGAGAGTGAAGCTGACGACGGCGGTGCTCATCGCCACTAACCCGTCCACGTCGAGCGTAAAGCGCAGTCCCTGCTGTGACATGAG
>NZ_JAOWDX010000008.1:0-303 GCF_030334485.1 Citrobacter sp. Cf072
CAGGGTAAAACGTTTGCCGGGCCACAGTTTCGGGGAGTTGCTCACGCAGGCTGCCGTTTCAGCATCCTGCCGGTGGCCCTCCGCCTGGTAGCGGGCAAAGTCCTGACCATGCTGTACGTCTTTGAAGCGTCCCGGATAATCAAAGATTTCATACTGTGTGCGCTGGCCGTTGAGGTTTTTGGCGTGGTGGCTGAAGTAACCGGGCCATCCGGGGACTTTAAAGGTGTAATCCTGGTTTTCAACTGAGGAAGGGCGAATCTGCGCCCGGTAGCGGAACGCACTGATGCATGCGGTGGTGGCTTC
>NZ_JAOWDX010000001.1:0-266 GCF_030334485.1 Citrobacter sp. Cf072
GCACTGCGTTATCTTCACGGCATCATCACCGGCGTGGAGCTCAGGGAGAACAACGACTGGCAGATGAATTACCAGCTGACGATTTCGCCCCCGCTCTGGCGGGCAGGGCTGCGGCAGAACTTCCGCATCTTTCAGCAGCAGGATATCCAGGCCATTGCCACCACCCTGCTTACTGAAAACGGCATTACTGACTGGGTGCCTTCCTTTTATGAGCCCCATCCCGCCCGCGAATTCTGCGTGCAGTACGGCGAAACTGACCTCAATTT
>NZ_JAOWDX010000009.1:0-3981 GCF_030334485.1 Citrobacter sp. Cf072
ATAAAGGTTCAGAGCGATATTGTGCTGGAAAGCAGCAGCCGGATAAGCCTGAAGGTGGGCGGTTCATTTGTGGTCATCCATCCGGGTGGCGTGGACATTATGGGGCCGAAAATCAATCTCAACAGCGGCGGGAGTCCGGGTACGCCAGTGGGGACTCTGCAACCAGCGGTGCTGAAAGCACTGGCGAGTGAGGGAGATGTAATGCCTGAGCAGAATAATAGTGAAGACAGCAATAACCCCGAGAACAATGACAGTTCAAAAGAACAGAATGAACCAGAATCTGATGAAGAAAATAGAAAAATTCAAATTATCACAAATAAATTGAGTATATCGGAATCACAGGTGGTCGGGCTGGACTTTAAAATCAGGAATGAGAATGATGATACATTAATTAGGTCCATTACATCCCAGAGCACTGGGGAAAGTGAATTATATCCAGAGGCATTATTTTCAGACGCATGTTACTTACTCATTGGTAAAGAAAGTGATGAGTGGCAGGTTTATGTTTCTGTAGATGACTTATAAGGTGAACATATGTCGTCAGAACTGTTAGTTGTTTTTAAAGATTCATTGATGGGAAGCCCATCAGGTTTGCAATACAAAATTACCGTAAATGATATTGAGATAGATAATAACAATGTATCTGAGCACAATAATTCGTTAATATATCATTTTACAACAAAAGGCGATATAATTACTATTTCATCATCCAGCTTGCAAAAAACAATTCCGACTGCAAGTGAGTATGAAATTAAAATATTTATTCTAGATAAAGAATCCGAAAAAGAAATAGGGAGTACGATCCTACCAGATGGAAAAAAAGTGACAATGGTAGTCGTATCGCCCTGGACCAAGGTACCAATCAATGTTAATGAGTCAGGTGATAATTTTCCTGGCGATTTTTTCGATGTTGAATATGAAGAGAGAATATCATCAAAAATATCTTTCGGTGAGAAAAGTACTGTAATAAAAAGTACAAAGATAGTAATAAGAGATATTCCAAGAAAGATAATATTAACCGCCTTGAAATATCGGGGATCCACAAAATGGGCCGGAACAAAGGAAAAAGATTCTTACCATCCCATACTGAAAAAAACATATCATTTTGGGTCGAATACGAATAAATGTAGTGCCTTTGTAAATGATGTATTGCTTGAGGCTGGACTGACTGTACCGTGGATTGAAACTGGTTATGCACATTATACACCACAATGGCTTTATCAGGAACTTAGACCTCCCCTGGCAGAAGAATGGGCTGATCCAACAAAGTTAGCAGAACAATGGAAATACTCCACTACACCCCAACCAGGAGATGTAGGCGCCTATATAAAAAAAGAGAAAGGTGCGACAGGACATGCAGGAATAATTATTTCATCAGGAGTTACGATATCAGCAAACAGTGAAGTAATTATAGTCAATGATGCAGGATTTAGAAATAAAAATGGCACTGCTATAACTACAAAATTTCATTCTGAAAATGATTTCAATTCTTTCAGAAGATATAGGTTACAAGATGAAAAAAATAGAATAACATTAATAATTATACTCATAATGATTATCTTTACTTCATTAGCATACTTTAATTTTTTAAGTGCCAACAAAACATCTTGCCAAGCCTATAGAAATACAGCACCTAAAGAAAACATTTTTTCTAAAATAATTACAGAGGGAAGTGAATCAAAGATTGGTAGATGGAAAGAAATGGAGAATGTATACGATATTTTTTTCAACGATCAATTATATATGATTAGTGAAACCCCAAAAGACTATCTTTCTAGCGCTATTAGAATAATATTAAGTAAAGACTATGATCAAAGCCAGAAAGTTTACACTATTATATTAATGCAAAACCTACCCATTAAAGAGTATATGTGTTTCATGGATGCAGTGAATGAACAATTTGAAAAAGGTCTTATTGACAAAGAAGTAGCTCGGTTTGCCATTTTACCCGACATTAATCTTTACAGTACATCAATTTATTATTGGTGGCTCCCAGATTGGCGAGAAAGGTTTAAGAAAAATGCCAATAGTCTATTTAAACAAAAACTGATAGATGATGTATTAAGCGGCCGATACTTTTTCTATGCGTTACGAAAATAAGCAGCATAAAGATCGTAAGTCAATAAATATATTCAAAACTTGTCAATGGTATAAAAAAGCGATTAAACAAGGGTTGGTTGCAGACATGCCCTTACTCAATAAAAAAGGAGAGACAGTAAAAGACAAAAAAGGTGAGGTGGTGTATGAAAAAAAACTTCAGGTTTCTACAGATAAGTGGAAAAACCTTGAGGAATTAAAAAAAGGCAGATATATCACGGGAATAACACCATATCCTAGTCACGCAACGGCAGATGTACAGCAATGGTTAAATCTTCGTTTTAAACCTGAATATGCCATTATGGCAGCAGTCGATTACGGCGTCGAAAATTTAGCATCGCTGAAAAAAGCGGGATATAAGATTGACGGACTTAATGATGCTGAAAAAGCTAAAATCATATACTTAACTCATCATCTTGGTCTAAGTGACGCAAAACGTTTTATTAACAATAAAATTACTGAAGGTAGTGCAAAAGAGTTACTAACAGCACAGGTGGGAGCGGAATCAGCCATTTCCAAAGCCCACAAAAATGGAGGGTATATGAAAGCACACAGAAAGTGGCTGATGAATTATATAGATGGAAACATTAAATTAAGTAATTATTTTTGCCATGAGAAAACAACCATAAACAACCCTGAAGATATCGATCTAATAGATATAATTAAAAAGATCAATAAGGAAATATAATGACCAAGTATTTTGCTCCCATCTTGTCCTTACTAATATTCTCATCTACAAGCATGGCTGATTGCAATTCTAATTCGTTATTTTGTTATTATACTAAGTTTGGTATTCTCGATCAGATAACGAGATCCACCTCTGGTGATGATTACTCTTACCTTACCCTTAATGGAGTGAATATATACAAGGCAAAAACCGATTACATGTCATTCATGGATGATGATATGGGTTTTTTTAAGAATAACAAATACTTTACCACTAAGACAGTTATTACATATACTTTAAACGAGCGTTGCCTTGATAGAATAGATTATCAGGGTTTTTGCAGTATCAGTGTAGTTCTCGATTTTTCAGGCGACAAACCTGTTATATCCAATGGATTCACTCCGGATTCAGGCAATTCGGTTATCGACTGGGTTTCATGGGGAAAAGCAAATGCAATCATTGTGTTTGAAGATGAATCTAAGTTCAAATATATGAATGGACATGTTGAGCGTATTGTTAAATAAAGGTAAGATTATCGCTGTTATTAAATTGAGGTGACGGATTCAATGGATATCGCACATGTTTCGATTTCTACCGGTAAGTGGAAAAACCTTGAGGAATTAAGATATATCACGGGAATAACGCCGTATCCTCGTCACGCAACGGCAGATGTACAGCAATGGTTAAATCTGCGTTTTTAAACCTGAATACGCCATTATAGCGGCAGTCGATTATGGGGTTGAAAATTTAGCATCGCTGAAAAAGGCAGGATATAAGATTGACGAACTTAATGATGCTGAAAAAGCTAAGCTTATATACTTAACCCATCATCTTGGCCTAAGCGATGCAAAACGTTTTATTAACAATAAAATTACTGAAGGTGGTGCAAAAGAATTGCTAATAGCACAAGTGGGAGAGGAATCAGCCATTTCAAAAGCCCACCAAAATGGAGGGTATATGAAAGCTCACAGAAAGTGGCCAATGGATTATATAGATAACAATATTAATGTGGGTACATATTTTTGCCCAAAACTAGTCAACTCCCAAAAAGTAAAGACTTACGGATTAGAATCGATTATGAATAAAATTCAAGAGATAGAAAAATGAGTAAGTGTCACAGGCGTGGGCCGGTGCCGGATTTGGCAACCTCGCCATTCCGCGCGTGGGTCAGGAAGTGATAGTGGATTTCCTGAACGGCGACCCGGACCAGCCCATTA
>NZ_JAOWDX010000010.1:0-211 GCF_030334485.1 Citrobacter sp. Cf072
TAATAAGTGGCGGAACGGACGGGACTCGAACCCGCGACCCCCTGCGTGACAGGCAGGTATTCTAACCAACTGAACTACCGCTCCACCGAATTTCTTTGTCACTACCCGGATTCTTCATCCCGGTTTACTGCAATTTGATGCCTGGCAGTTCCCTACTCTCGCATGGGGAGACCCCACACTACCATCGGCGCTACGGCGTTTCACTTCTGAG
>NZ_JAOWDX010000011.1:0-206 GCF_030334485.1 Citrobacter sp. Cf072
GCTGAATGTCGTCTCTTCGCCAAAACATCTTCGGCGTTGTAAGGTTAAGCCTCACGGTTCATTAGTATCGGTTAGCTCAACGTATCGCTACGCTTACACACCCGACCTATCAACGTCATCGTCTTTAACGTTCCTTCAGGAGACTTAAAGTCTCAGGGAGAACTCATCTCGGGGCAAGTTTCGTGCTTAGATGCTTTCAGCACTTA
>NZ_JAOWDX010000012.1:0-281 GCF_030334485.1 Citrobacter sp. Cf072
CTCAGAAGTGAAACGCCGTAGCGCCGATGGTAGTGTGGGGTCTCCCCATGCGAGAGTAGGGAACTGCCAGGCATCAAATTTAGTGTGCTGATATGGCTCAGTTGGTAGAGCGCACCCTTGGTAAGGGTGAGGTCCCCAGTTCGACTCTGGGTATCAGCACCAGTTTTTCGGTTAAAGTTCGGCACTTAGAAAAGAATTTGTCTGGCGGCTGTAGCGCGGTGGTCCCACCTGACCCCATGCCGAACTCAGAAGTGAAACGCCGTAGCGCCGATGGTAGTGTG
>NZ_JAOWDX010000013.1:0-113909 GCF_030334485.1 Citrobacter sp. Cf072
CTGTCGCGAGGTCCCGTATATTACGTTTTCCTCATTCAGAGTCAAGCATTTATTTTTGCTTTTCTCTACGAGATTCTCAGTGGAACCCCGCTGACCCGGCGGCTTGTAATCCGTTATTCCGTGTCAGTGGAGGCGCATTATAGGGAGTTATTTCGGGCTGACAAGGGGAAATTTAAAATAATCTTCCGAGTGCGTATTTTTTCATCAAAACAACTTAAACTGACAGTTTTTCGAGCGTTTTAAAGCCATAGCGCTGTAGCACGGGCAATAGTTGTTCGGCTTCTGTCGTCATTGCCATACAAAATGCAACGTTCTCATCTGTTGATTTCGCATCTGGCGCTTCATGTTCTAATAACCAGGCCGTGCGGCGCGCAATCGCGGCACCAGAATCCACCAGCCGCGTCCCCTCGGGCAGGACCTGTAAAAGCTCTTCCTGTAATAGAGGGAAATGAGTGCACCCGAGCACTACCGTGTCGGGTGGTTCCGACATCCGCAGCCACGGACGCAGAATACGCCGCAGCTCTTCCAGAGAAACTGTTTCACCGTGCAGCTTCGCTTCCGCCAGTTCCACCAGCTCAGCAGAACCCAACATTGCAATTTGGCATTCGTTAGCAAACCGCGCAATCAGCTCATGGGTATACGAGCGCTTCACCGTTGCACGCGTAGCCAGCAGCCCCACTACGCCATTCGCCGTGAGTCGCGCCGCCGGTTTAATCGCAGGCACCACGCCCACAACCGGGAAGGCAAACTTCTCACGTAACGCAGGAAGCGACACCGTGCTTGCTGTATTACATGCGATGACCGCAAGAGAGAGGGGATAACGCTGCTGGACAGCAGTCACAATCTCAACAACACGCTCGACGATAAACTCCTCGCTCTTCTCTCCATAAGGAAAGGCGACGTTGTCGAAAGCGTAGATATAGTGGAGATCCGGCAGAAGACGCCGGATCTCGTCATAGACCGACAACCCACCGACACCGGAATCAAACACCAGCACGGTGGGACGGGGATCAGAAGGTGTAGCTGCCAGACAAGGTGTATTCCCGTCCTGCAGTTGCGTAGCCATAAACTGTCTCGTAATCTTTATCGAACAGGTTGGCGATTTTACCACGAACTGTCAGCTGTGAGGTGATTGGATATGATAATCCGATATCCCATAAGCTGACGCCGCCCAATTTAACATCACGATTATTGTCGTAATCATTATCGTAACGTTCACCTATATATTGATACGCAACGTTCCAGCCCAGATCCTGGACCTGTCCGGTTAACTCATACTTAACCTGCTGTTTTGCACGGCGATAGAGCACCTTGTTTGTGTCATCATCGCGCGGATCAACGTATTGTAGCGTTAGATGATGTTCTACAGGGCCAGTCGTAATGTTTCCGGTCCATTCCAGCCCCTTAATCGTGGCTGATTTAACGTTGACGTACTGGTTATTCTTGTAGTCGATCAGGTTTTGAATTTCATAGTGGTATGCGGAAAGACGCCAATCAAGCGGCCCTGTCAATCCATCAATTCCTGCTTCCCACTGTTTGGATTCTTCCGGTTTCAGGTTCGGGTTGGCGGCAATACCCGGCCCATAGGATGAGGCAAAGCGCGTCGCCCCGTACTGCTGACCCAGCGAGGGTGCCAGGAAACCAGTACCGTAAGAGAGCGTTGCGCGATAACCATCAACAAACTCCCAGCCGGCTGCGGTCTGCCAGGTGCCATGCCAGCCGAATTGTTCGTCATGATCTTCACGCCCCGAAGCTTCCAGCGTGACGCTGTCAATTTGTTGCTGTCCGGTCAGATAAAGCCCGGTCGTATCACGTTTATAGCTGTCGGATAACGTCGTGCTACTGGAGGTCAGTTTTTCCTGTTTCCAGTCAACACCGCCGTTGATCGCCCCATGTCCAACCTCAATGCTATTCCCCCACTGGATATAACGCTGTTCCATATCATCCAGCGTGGCATCTCCTGCGTAGCGGCCAAGCTCGTTACTGTAGTTGTAATCCTTCAGGCGCTGGTAGTTAGCAATTAACTGAGAAGAGTAAATGCCAGAGTTGTACCGTAAACCCGTATCCCAGGACTGGTTGTAATTCTGGGCTTCGTCATTACCGCCCGGATAACCCCACGCCCCTTGGTCATAATCGCTATTCGCGGTGTAGCCGTAGCCACGGAAAAAACCGGAGAAATTATTGTCGAACTTATGCTGTACCGCGCCCCAGAACAACTTGTTACGGTAACCATCCCGGTCGCTGTCACCGCTGTAGGGTGAATCGGGCTGAATGTTAAAGCCTTTCGTCGTCTGATATGCGCCGGCAGCGGTCACCACCGTGTCGCCGAAACGCTTGTTGATAGCGCCATCGTAAGTCTGATAACCGTTACTACCCATGCCTGCGTTGATCTGCGATTTCTCTTCATCACTCATCGTAATGATGTTAACCACACCACCGATCGCACCAGATCCATACACCGCTGAACGCGGTCCGCGAATGTATTCAACCCGCTGCACCAGCGATACCGGAATCTGGCCAATATCAACACCATTGGAAATGCCTGGCCGTGCCATTGGAACACCGTCAATCAGTACCAGCACATGACGCGCTTCAGTCCCACGCACATATAGAGAAGAGCTGCTCCCCATCCCACCGGTCTGCGAGATATCTACCCCCGGCAATCGACGCATGACATCATTCAGATCTTTTGACTGCCAGCGCTGAATATCTTCACGCGTGACCACATCGGTGGGGGCAAGAACAGTATTAACAGGCTGCTGAAAACGGTTGGCAGTGACGACGAGAGTATCCGGGCGAGTGTCCTGTGCCCAACCAGAAAATGCCGTGACGGACAGCGCCGTGCACAGCAATGATTTTTTGATCATTGTAAAGCATCCACAATTTAAGAAGGATGCCGCAGGTCCCACCGATAGTACGCGATGATGAAAACCAGATGCGACGTTAGCCGGCAGGTCTTCGGGCTTGGAGGCGACTTAAAGAGACGATGACTTCCCGCGGCAATCCGCAGTGTCTGCACCAGGTGCGCTCATCTCTTACCTTCCTTACCGCTGCGCGTCAGCTCCAGATTTACACTGGATTCCCTTTTAACTCACAGGACCGGAAAACGGATGCTACAGTTTGTTACAACCTGGTGTCCAGACCGCGTATCACATTATCGGAAATCATCAATGACTGGACATCTGTTGAGCAATCCCTACAATCCCCGCGTACTTTTATTTTTCAGGACGCATCATGACCCCCGAACACCTTCCGACAGAACAGTACGACGCCCAGTTAGCTGAGAAAGTAGTGCGTCTGCAGAGCTTAATGACGCCATTTTATGCACAGGCTCCGGAAGTGTTTCGCTCACCGGTCAGCCATTACCGTATGCGCGCCGAATTCCGCCTGTGGCATGACGGTGATGACCTGTACCACATCATGTTCGACAGCCAGACCAAAAACCGTATTCGCGTCGACAGCTTCCCGGCTGCCAGCGAGCTCATCAACACGCTAATGACGGCAATGATCGACGGCGTTCGCAACAACCACGTCCTGCGCCACAAACTGTTTCAGATTGATTACCTCACAACCCTGAGCGATCAGGCGGTGGTTTCGATGCTGTACCATAAAAAGCTGGATGATGAATGGCGTAAGGAAGCCGAAGCGCTGCGAGATGCGCTGCGGGCGCAAAACCTGAACGTGCATTTGATTGGTCGGGCTACCAAAACCAAAATTGAGCTGGACCAGGACTACATTGACGAACGCTTGCCGGTTGCAGGTAAAGAGATTATCTACCGCCAGGTTGAGAACAGCTTCACCCAGCCAAACGCCGCCATGAATATTCAGATGTTAGAGTGGGCGATTGATGTCACCAGGGGCTCAAAAGGCGACCTGCTGGAGCTGTATTGCGGCAATGGCAATTTCTCGTTAGCCCTGGCGCAAAACTTCAACCGCGTACTGGCCACTGAAATCGCCAAACCGTCCGTGGCTGCTGCACAGTACAACATCGCGGCTAACCATATTGATAACGTACAAATTATCCGCATGGCGGCCGAAGAGTTTACACAGGCGATGAACGGCATTCGCGAGTTCAACCGTTTGCAGGGAATCGATCTGAAGAGTTACCAGTGTGAAACTATCTTCGTTGACCCACCGCGCAGCGGTCTGGACAGCGAAACGGAGAAAATGGTGCAGGCGTATCCGCGCATTCTGTACATCTCCTGCAATCCGGAGACGCTGTGTAAGAACCTGGAAACGTTAAGCCAGACGCACAATGTTTCACGTCTGGCGCTATTCGATCAGTTCCCATATACGCACCATATGGAGTGCGGAGTACTGTTAACGAAGAAGTAAGACTGAACGGAGGCCGGATAAGCACTACCGGTTCAGATTGCCGGATAGCGGCTTTGCCTTATCCGGCCTACAGCGACAACTATTACTCCACAATTTCCTGTTTACGGTTACGCACTTTAAAGCCGATCCAGAACACCAGAATCACCGACAGCACCGCCGGGAAGAAGTTAGAGCCAATATCCGGATATTCAGCGCGTACCACGGTGCTGTACAGCAGAACACCGAGAATAAAACAGGCGGCGGCCAGGCCCGGCAATCCCACAGGCATGGTGCGGTTCTGATAGCGTTGATGCAGACAATAAACCGTCAGCACCAGCGAAATAATCGGGAATACGGAGAATGGCACAATGGAGCTAAACAGCGCCGCAAATGTACCATTGATCGATAAGCCAGCAACCAGCGCCAGCAGCAGCGTACCTTTATCTTGACCTGACTGTTTCATTGCTTGTCCTTCTCGTTACTCGGAGTGGTGCGTCATCTTCTCTTGTTCACGGCGGTACCAATAAAATGCGCCTTTCGCGATCATGCGCAGTTGCAATACCAGCCGCTCTTCTAGCTGTCGACGCTGTTCAGCGCCAACATCCAGTGCTTCTGCCCCGGCGCTGAAAACAATGGTTACCATGGCTTCGGCTTGCGCTTCAGTAAACGCACGAGGCATATGGTTTTCGAGTTCCAGATAGTCCGCAAGTTCCGCAATGAAGTGCTGAATTTCACGTGCGACCGCTGCACGAAACGCTGCGGATGTCCCCGAACGCTCGCGCAATAATAAACGGAAGGCGTTGGGATTGTTGCCGATGAACTCCATAAATGTTGAGACCGAGGTGCGGATCACACTCCCGCCCTTCGCGATACGCTGGCGCGCCTGGCGCATCAATTGACGCAGCATCAGACCGCTTTCGTCCACCATCGTCAGGCCGAGTTCATCCACATCGCGGAAATGGCGATAAAACGAGGTTGGCGCAATGCCCGCTTCACGAGCAACTTCGCGTAAACTGAGGCTGGCAAAACTACGCTCAGCGCTCAGTTGACTAAATGCGGCTTCTACCAGCGAACGCCGGGTTTTTTCTTTTTGTTGCGCTCTAACGCCCATCACGATGTCTGAATCCTTCCACATACCTTGCTGGCACTATACCAGAGATTAGGCGGTTGGCATGGCTTTGTGAATGATTGTTTACGCGCAGTTTGTGCTTCGACTTCGCAAAAAAGCACAACGATAATTGGGTTATCCTGACAACGATGTTACTATTCTGTTGCTTTTATGTATAAGAACAGGTAAGCCTGACCATGTCACATTCCTACGATTACGATGCAATAGTAATAGGTTCCGGTCCCGGCGGCGAAGGCGCTGCAATGGGTCTGGTTAAGCAAGGAGCGCGCGTCGCGGTGATTGAGCGCTATCATAACGTCGGCGGAGGCTGTACCCACTGGGGCACCATCCCGTCGAAAGCCCTCCGCCACGCCGTCAGCCGCATTATTGAATTCAATCAGAACCCACTGTACAGCGACCACTCCCGACTCCTTCGTTCTTCTTTTGCCGATATTCTCAACCACGCTGATAACGTTATTAATCAGCAAACGCGTATGCGGCAAGGATTTTACGAGCGCAATCACTGCGAAATTTTGCAGGGGAATGCCCGTTTTGTTGATGAACACACGATCGCCCTGGAATGTCACGACGGTACGGTGGAAACGCTGACTGCGGATAAGTTTGTTATTGCCTGCGGTTCGCGTCCTTATCGCCCTGTTGATGTCGACTTTTCGCATCCCCGGGTTTACGACAGCGACTCTATCCTGAGCCTGCACCACGAACCCCGCCATGTACTGATTTATGGCGCGGGGGTCATTGGCTGTGAATATGCGTCGATCTTCCGTGGAATGGACGTCAAAGTTGATTTAATCAACACCCGCGATCGTCTGCTGGCATTCCTCGATCAAGAGATGTCCGACTCGCTCTCTTACCACTTCTGGAACAGCGGTGTGGTCATTCGCCACAACGAAGAGTATGAGAAGATTGAAGGCTGCGATGACGGCGTCATCATGCACCTGAAATCCGGTAAGAAACTGAAGGCAGACTGCCTGTTGTACGCCAATGGCCGTACCGGTAATACCGATTCGCTGGCGCTGGAAAACATTGGTCTGAAAACCGACAGCCGTGGGCAGCTCAAAGTGAATAGCATGTACCAGACGGCGCTGCCGCATGTGTATGCCGTAGGGGATGTGATCGGTTATCCGAGCCTGGCATCGGCGGCCTACGACCAGGGACGCATTGCCGCCCAGGCGTTGGTAAAAGGCGAAGCGACCGCGCATCTGATTGAAGATATTCCGACCGGAATTTATACCATTCCAGAAATCAGCTCCGTTGGTAAAACCGAACAGCAACTCACGGCAATGAAAGTTCCATACGAGGTTGGCCGCGCCCAGTTTAAGCATCTGGCACGTGCGCAAATCGTGGGTATGAGTGTCGGAACGCTGAAGATCCTGTTCCATCGCGAAACCAAAGAGATTCTGGGGATCCACTGCTTTGGGGAGCGCGCGGCCGAAATTATTCACATCGGACAAGCGATAATGGAGCAAAAAGGTGGTGGTAACACTATCGAGTACTTCGTTAACACCACCTTTAACTACCCAACCATGGCAGAAGCCTATCGGGTAGCAGCGCTAAATGGCTTAAACCGCCTGTTTTAACGCACTGTCGAAATGGCCATCCATTGATCCACGGATGGCCTCTGCCAACTGTTCATAACGGCTGCGCAGCGGCGAACCAGGACGGTACACCAGACCAATCGTACGACGCGGTTCGGGTTTAATGCATGGCAGATAAACGACACCATCACGCTTACGCTCCGGCGGAACAGCCAGCGCAGGCAGTAAGGTAATACCGCTTCCTGCCGCCACCATGTTACGCAGCGTTTCCAGACTGGTTGCCCGAAAATGGGTATCTTCATCAGCACCCGCTTCAAAGCAGAAGCCCATTGCCTGATCGCGCAGGCAGTGGCCATCTTCCAGCATCAGCAGTTTTTCACCCGCCAGATCGGACATCGGTACACAGTCACGGTTTGCCCACGGATGATCTTCATAGATCGCCAGCAGCATAGGCTCATCAAATAGCGGTACTTCGATGAACGCCTCACTCTCTTTCACCAGCGCCAGAATGACGCAGTCGAGCTTGCCGCTATCCAGTTGCGCTAACAGCTGATGTGTCTGCGCTTCATGGAGATACATTTCCAGTTTTGGGAAGGTCTGGTGCAACATCGGAATAATATGCGGCAGCAGGTATGGCCCCACCGTTGGGATCAAACCAATATGCAGCGGGCCAGACATTGTCTCGCCTTGTTGGCTTGCCATCTCCTTGAGCACTTTGACCTCGCGCAGCACGGTGCGCGCCTGATCCACCAGCAGCAAACCAGCCTGGGTGAACAGCACCTTGCGACTCGTACGCTCCAACAACATGACGCCAAGCTCATCTTCCAGCTTGCGGATCTGCCCGCTCAGCGTTGGTTGGCTAACGTGACAGGAGTCTGCCGCTCGTCGGAAGTGACGATGTTCGGCTAGCGCTACCAGGTATTCAAGATCACGAATATTCATTATTCATCCTCCATCGCCACGATAGTTCGTAGCGATAGGTAGCATAGCAACGAACGATTATCCCTATCAAGCTTTCTGTTTAATAATGCACCACAGAAACGGAACGGTACCCCTTTAACCCTTGAAGCTACTGTCCGTTTTGAGAGTTTCTCTCATACTCGAAATAACTAAAGCCAACGTGAACTTTTGCGGACCTTGTGTCCGCATTTTTTTTGCATAAAAAAGCCCGGCGTGACGCCAGGCTCGAATGATTACCCATCAATTTATGCCAGACGCGCCTTCGCGTAGTCGATCGCCTGCGCAACCTGCTGGGGTGACACGCCACCTTTCGCCGCACGCTTGTCCAGGCACGATTGCAACGAGAGGATCGGGTAAACATCATCGCCAATCACCTGGCTAAACTTTTGTAAGTCAGCAAGCGACAGCGCCTCCAGCGGTTTGCCCTGTCGAATCGCCTCGACCACCGTTTCACCTACGATATGGTGCGCTTCGCGGAACGGGACACCTTTCGCCACCAGATAATCCGCCAGTTCAGTGGCGTTAGCATAGCCCTGCTGCGCCGCTTCCTGACAACGCGGACGTTTCACCTGGATACCATCCAGCACCAGCGCGGCCATATGCAGACAGTCCAGCCAGGTGTCGAGCGCGTCGAACAGCCCTTCTTTGTCTTCCTGCATATCTTTGTTGTATGCCAGCGGGAGGCCTTTTAACGTCATCATCATGCCGGTCAACGCACCCTGCACGCGACCGCATTTGCCACGGATCAGCTCCAGCGCATCCGGATTTTTCTTCTGCGGCATCAGAGATGAACCCGAAGTCACACGATCAGACAGCTCGACAAAGCCCGCTTCGCCGGTGTTAAAGAAAATCAGGTCTTCAGCAAAACGCGACAGGTGTACCATGCCGATAGAGGCGTCTGAGAGTAACTCCAGCACGTGGTCACGGTCAGAAACGCTGTCCAGACTGTTGCGCGTAGCCGAGGCAAAGCCCAACCAACCCGCCAGCTGCTCGCGATCGATTTCATACGCCGTACCCGCCAGCGCGCCGCAGCCTAACGGACTGACGTCCAGGCGTTTGAGCGCATCCTGCAGGCGGCTCTCGTCACGCGCCAACATTTCAACATAGGCCAGACACCAGTGAGCAAACGTCACCGGCTGCGCACGTTGCAGGTGGGTGTAACCCGGCATGACGGCGTCCTGGTTATTCTCCGCCGTCACCACCAGCGCAGTTTGCAACTGACGATTGGCCGATAGTAATTCGATAACCGTGTCTTTGCACCACAGCTTGAGATCGGTCGCGACCTGGTCGTTACGGCTACGTCCGGTATGCAGTTTTTTACCAAGCTGGCCGACTTTATCAATCAGCTTACCTTCCACCCAACTGTGAATATCTTCGGCATCGCTTTGCAGAATCTGCTGAGGATTCGCGCGAACCTCTTCCAGCAGATTATTCAGCGCTTCTTCCAACCGCAGCTGTTCATCAGCAGTCAGTACACCGACCGTTACCAACGCTTTGGACCAGGCCACAGAGCCAACAATATCCTGTTCTGCCAGGCGGTAGTCAAAACGCAACGAGTCGTTGAACTGTTTGAACCGCTGATCTGCTGCCTGTGTAAAACGCCCACCCCAAAGTGCCATAACGAATTTCCTTAATATGATATTTTTGCCCGGTGGCGCTGCGCTTACCGGGCCTACAAAACCCACGTAGGCCGGATAAGGCGAAGCCGCCATCCGGCACATTAGTAGTTAAGCCAGAATACGCGTACCAATTGGCGTGCCGTTAAACAGCGCCGGGAGTTGCTCTGCATGACGCCAGGAGGCGATATCCACCGGACGACCCAGCGTACGCGCGGCATCCAGCGCCGCATTCACCTTCACGATCATGCCATCGGTAATAATGCCCTGTTCAATCAGCTGTTCCGCTTTCGCTGCTGTCATTTCGGCAATACGCTGGCCTTTGCCATCCAGAATACCGCTCACATCAGAGAGCAGGATCAGATCCGCACCCAGCGTTGCCGCCAGCGCCGTTGCCGCCTGATCGGCATTCACGTTCATCAGCAGCCCATCATCAGTGACGCCAATAGAGCTCACTACCGGCAGAAAACCGCTTTCCAGCAGCGTGTTAATCAGCTTAGGCGAACCCGGCTGCGCCAGTCCAACATGACCCAGTTCTTTATCGAGCGGCGTCACTTTTACGCTGTCGCCATCGCCAAGATACAGACCCACAGACGCGATGTGATGCTTTTTCGCCCAAGCCAGCAAGGTTTTATTCGCCGTTCCCGCCAGGGCACCGGTAATAATGTCAATTTGATCGGCAGGCGTGACGCGTAGACCATTTTTCTTTTTCACCGGCAGATTCAGCTGCTTCATCAGCTCGTCGACCACGCAGCCGCCACCGTGCACAATGACCAGCGGACGCTGGTGCGACTCACGATAATTCACCAGTGCGGTAAACAAGCGCTCCAGCGCCTCTTCGCTATCCAGTAAAACGCCGCCCAACTTGATAATTAATGGATTCATTGTTGCACCCTAAATAAGAGACTGCGTTTGGGCAAAGCCAAAACGAATATTTGCGCACTGCATCGCCTGTGCCGCCGCGCCTTTCAATAAGTTGTCTTCCGTCGCCACGACGATCAGGTGTTCACCCTGTACGGCAAACCCGATATCGCAGAACGGTAATCCAACCACATTCTTCAGTGCCGGAACCCCTTTGTCATACAGACGCACCAGCGGTTTATCGCCATACGCCTGTTGCAGCGTCTGAGCCACCTGTGCATGGGTTACGCCCGCCTTAAGGCGGCAAGTGATAGTTTCCAGAATTCCGCGCGGGAAGTTACCCAGATGCGGGGTGAAAATCACTTCTGTCCCCAGATGAGTGGCGATTTCCGGCTGATGACGATGGGTAAACACGCCATACGGCTGCAGGCTCACCTCACAAAAGCTGTTGGAGATAGCCGCTTTACGCCCCGCACCGCTCACGCCGCTGGTCGCATTAATTACCGGCCACTGGCTGAGATCCAGCAGCCCGGCATCAATCAACGGTTTCAGCGAAAGCTGCGCCGCCGTCGGGTAACAACCTGGCACAGCAATCAGATTCGCTTCTTTCAGTTTGTCCGCGTTCCACTCCGCCAGCCCATAAACGGCCTGCTCCAGCAGCTCAGGATGCTGATGCGTAAAGCCATAATATTTTTCATAGAACGTGCCGTCGTTTACGCGAAACGCGCCCGAAAGGTCAAACACCACGCAACCGGCCTGCAAAAACTGCGGAGCCAGGTCATGACTCACCTCATGAGCCGTTGCGAGGAACACAACATCCACCCCTGCGCTAAACTCGCTGATATCTGACATTGGCTGCAACGGTAAATCGACAATGCCTTTCAACTGCGGATGCAAATCGGAGATTAATTTTCCTGCATCATTGCTTTGCGCTGAGACGGTCAAAGCGGTTATGGTCATCTCAGGATGGCGATTTACATAGGTCACAAGCTCTGCGCCGGCATAGCCACTGGCGCCCACAATCAGCGTATTCAACATCGGGGCAGCTCACCTTCTTAGATTCTGTTGCCAGGTATAAGCCTTTATCACCTCACCTTACACTTGGTGGGTTTTATTACGCTCAACGTTAATGTATTTTTATTCACAAATACTGCATGAATATTGATACTATCATGACCCGAGGTGTGTCAACAATGAAAAACAATTTACCGCCATTTATCGAGATTTACCGCGCTCTGATTGCCACGCCATCGATCAGCGCCACCGAAGAAGCGCTCGATCAAAGCAATGCAGGTTTAATCACTCTGCTGGCGGGCTGGTTTAAAGATTTAGGCTTCAATGTGGAGGTCCAACCGGTTCCCGATACGCGAAATAAATTCAATATGCTGGCGAGCATTGGACAGGGCGCTGGCGGCCTGTTGTTGGCGGGCCATACCGATACCGTACCCTTTGACGACGGACGCTGGACCCGCGATCCGTTCACTCTAACCGAGCATGACAATAAGCTGTATGGTTTGGGTACGGCGGATATGAAAGGCTTCTTCGCCTTTATCCTCGACGCGTTGCGTGATGTCGACGTCACGAAACTGAAAAAACCCCTGTACATTCTGGCCACTGCTGACGAAGAGACCAGCATGGCGGGAGCTCGCTACTTCTCTGAAACTACCGCTCTGCGCCCGGACTGCGCGATCATTGGCGAACCCACATCCCTGCAACCGGTGCGCGCGCACAAAGGCCATATCTCTAATGCGATACGCATTCTGGGACAGTCGGGTCATTCAAGCGATCCGGCGCGTGGCGTTAATGCGATTGAACTGATGCATGATGCCATCGGCCATATCATGCATCTGCGCGATGACCTGAAAGCGCGCTATCACCATGATGCCTTTACCGTCCCGTATCCAACGTTAAATTTGGGCCACATCCACGGCGGTGACGCCGCCAACCGAATCTGCGCCTGCTGCGAACTGCATATGGATATTCGCCCGCTACCGGGTATGACGCTAAACGATCTCAATGGGTTACTTAACGAAGCGCTGGCCCCTGTCAGCGAACGTTGGCCGGGTCGCCTGACCGTATCGGAACTGCATCCGCCGATTCCCGGCTATGAGTGCCCACCTGACCATCAACTGGTAGAGGTGGTTGAGAAACTGCTGGGCGCACAGACTGAAGTGGTGAACTATTGCACCGAAGCGCCGTTTATCCAGACGCTTTGCCCAACGCTGGTGTTGGGTCCAGGCTCCATTAATCAGGCGCATCAGCCGGATGAGTATCTGGAAACGCGCTTTATTAAGCCAACCCGCGAATTAATCACTCAGGTTGTGCACCATTTCTGCTGGCATTAACTGCTTGTCACCCCGCTAATCCCTTAGTGGTAAGCGGGGCGATTTTTTAACATTTCCATAAGCAACGCTTATTTGATTGGATGTGAATTAAATAACGTAAATTCACGGCATTTATTCGTTTGCTGAACCGATTTCGCAGCAATTGACGTCACGTGTTTTACGTGGCTTTATAAAAGACGGCTAAAAAGTTAAGTCCGCAAGATTTTGCGTGATAGTCAGGCGCGAAAGATACAGGACATATTCAAAATAGATGGGGTGTCTGGGTTAATATGAACGAACAATATTCCGCGTTGCGTAGTAATGTCAGTATGCTCGGCAAAGTGCTGGGAGAGACCATCAAGGATGCGTTGGGAGAGAACATTCTTGATCGCGTAGAAACAATTCGAAAGCTGTCCAAATCATCTCGCGCTGGCAATGAAATTAATCGCCAGGAATTGCTCACCACACTGCAAAATCTGTCTAACGACGAGCTGCTGCCGGTTGCCCGCGCATTTAGCCAGTTCCTGAACCTGGCCAACACCGCCGAGCAGCACCACAGCATTTCGCCAAAAGGCGAAGCAGCCAGCAACCCGGAAGTGATTGCTCGCACTCTGCGTAAACTGAAAGAGCAGCCCAACCTCAATGACGCCACCATCAAGAAAGCCGTAGAATCACTCTCTCTGGAGCTGGTACTCACCGCCCACCCGACCGAGATCACTCGTCGTACGCTGATCCATAAAATGGGTGAAGTGAACGCCTGCCTCAAGCAGCTTGATAACAAAGACCTCGTCGATTATGAACGCAACCAACTGATGCGCCGTCTGCGTCAGCTCATTGCTCAGTCCTGGCATACGGATGAAATCCGCAAACTGCGCCCAAGCCCGGTTGATGAAGCCAAATGGGGATTCGCGGTTGTTGAAAACAGCCTGTGGGAAGGTGTGCCGAACTACCTGCGCGAGCTGAATGAACAACTGGAAGAGCATCTTGGATATAAGCTGCCAGTTGATTTTGTCCCGGTTCGATTTACCTCCTGGATGGGCGGCGACCGTGACGGCAACCCGAACGTAACGGCGGATATCACCCGTCACGTGCTATTGCTCAGCCGCTGGAAAGCGACAGACCTGTTCCTGAAAGACATCCAGTTTCTGATTTCTGAGCTGTCGATGGTGGATGCTACACCGGAGCTGATGGCACTGGTAGGTGAAGAAGGCGCAGCGGAACCATACCGCTATCTGATGAAAACCCTGCGTTCTCGTCTGATGGCGACCCAGGCCTGGCTTGAAGCCCGTCTGAAAGGCGAGAAATTGCCGAAACCTGCGGGACTTCTCACCCAAAACGAACAGCTCTGGGACCCGCTTTACGCGTGCTACCAGTCTCTACAGGCCTGTGGTATGGGCATCATCGCCAATGGCGAATTGCTCGACACCCTGCGCCGCGTGAAGTGTTTCGGCGTACCGCTGGTGCGTATTGATATTCGTCAGGAAAGCACCCGTCATACTGAAGCCTTGGGCGAACTGACTCGTTATCTGGGCATTGGCGACTACGAAAACTGGTCGGAAGCAGATAAACAGGCTTTCCTGATCCGCGAACTGAATTCCAAGCGTCCGCTCCTGCCGCGTAACTGGGAGCCGAGCAATGACACCCGTGAAGTGCTCGACACCTGTCAGGTCATTGCCGAAGCCCCGTATGGCTCCATTGCCGCCTATGTTATCTCGATGGCGAAAACGCCGTCGGATGTGCTGGCCGTGCATCTGCTGCTGAAAGAAGCCGGAATTGGTTTTGCTATGCCGGTCGCTCCGCTATTTGAAACGCTGGACGACCTCAACAATGCCGATGACGTCATGTCCCAGCTTCTGAATATCGACTGGTACCGCGGCTTTATCCAGGGCAAACAGATGGTCATGATTGGCTACTCTGATTCCGCAAAAGACGCGGGCGTGATGGCAGCGTCCTGGGCGCAATACCAGGCTCAGGACGCGCTGATCAAAACCTGCGAAAAAGCCGGTATCGAACTGACGCTGTTCCACGGTCGCGGCGGATCCATTGGTCGCGGCGGCGCGCCTGCGCATGCGGCGCTGCTCTCTCAACCACCAGGCAGCCTGAAAGGCGGTCTGCGCGTGACAGAACAAGGGGAGATGATCCGCTTTAAGTACGGCCTGCCGGAAGTGACCATCAGCAGCCTGTCGCTGTATACCGGAGCAATTCTGGAGGCCAACCTGTTACCACCGCCAGAACCGAAGGATAACTGGCGTCATATCATGGATGAGCTTTCCGATATTTCCTGCGAGCTATACCGTGGATATGTGCGTGAAAACAAAGACTTTGTCCCTTATTTCCGCTCAGCTACACCGGAGCAGGAACTGGGTAAATTGCCGCTCGGTTCACGTCCGGCAAAACGCCGTCCGACCGGCGGCGTTGAGTCTCTGCGTGCTATACCGTGGATCTTTGCCTGGACGCAGAACCGTCTGATGCTCCCGGCCTGGCTTGGTGCTGGTACCGCGCTGCAAAAAGTGGTTGAAGATGGTAAGCAAAGCGAACTCGAAGCGATGTGCCGCGACTGGCCATTCTTCTCCACACGCCTTGGCATGCTGGAAATGGTTTTCGCGAAAGCAGACCTGTGGCTGGCAGAGTATTACGATCAGCGCCTGGTCAAAAAAGAGCTGTGGCCGCTGGGTGAAGAGCTACGCCAACGCCTGGCAGCAGATATCGATGTCGTACTGGCGATTGCCAACGACTCACATTTGATGGCCGACCTGCCGTGGATTGCCGAGTCCATTCAGTTAAGGAATGTTTATACTGACCCGCTGAACGTCTTACAGGCAGAATTGTTACACCGCTCACGCCAGGCCGAAGAGCAAGGCCATGAACCGGATCCACGCGTTGAACAAGCGCTGATGGTGACTATCGCTGGTGTTGCAGCCGGTATGCGCAATACAGGCTAACGCCCCCTCCCGCTGTCGCCTTCGTGCTATTGTACGAAGGCGACAGTAAAAACAGCTGTTACAACCACTTCATTTTCAATATATTCCCGCCTGAACATATTCACTACGTGAATATTACAACAGCAAAACACGATCCTGAGATCGTGATGCTTCAGTTCCTCTTAATGTTTAGTCGCTACTCTTGGCGCTACGATTAAAGACAGGCTCACATTATGCAATCCTTACAACTCCAGTCTAAACCCGCCTTTAGCTGGAAAGCCCTGGGTTGGGCGCTCCTCTATTTTTGGTTTTTTTCCTCATTACTGCAGGCCGTTATCTATTTTAGCGGCTATAGCGGATCTACCGGCCTACGCGACTCCCTGCTGTTCAGCTCGCTGTGGTTGATCCCGGTATTCTTATTTCCAAACCGTATCCGCATTATTGCTGCCGTCATTGGCGTAATTCTATGGGCGGCCTCGCTGGCAGCTCTGAGCTATTACGTCATTTACGGGCAAGAGTTCTCGCAAAGCGTTCTGTACGTAATGTTTGAAACCAATGCGAACGAAGCCAGCGAGTACCTGAGTCAATACTTCAGCCTGAAGATCGTCTTAATTGCGCTGGCATATACAGCAATGGCAATTCTGCTATGGACACGTCTGCGTCCGGTACATATTCCATCACCCTGGCGCTATCTGGTGTCGTTTGCACTGTTATACGGATTGATTCTGCATCCGATGACAGTGAACACATTTATCAAACATAAGCCGTTTGAAAAAACGTTGGATGGGCTCGCTTCACGTATGGAGCCCGCCGCGCCGTGGCAATTCATCTCCGGGTATTATCAATATCGTCAGCAGTTGACCTCGCTCAATAGCCTGCTGAATGAGAACAATGCCCTGCCGCCGCTGGCTAACTTTAAAGACAGCTCAGGTGACGCACCGCGTACATTGGTGCTGGTGATTGGCGAATCAACGCAACGTGGCCGCATGAGCCTGTATGGCTACCCGCGTGAAACGACGCCAGAACTGGATGCGCTGCATAAATCCGATCCTAACTTCACCGTATTCAATAATGTCGTGACTTCCCGTCCGTACACCATTGAAATCCTGCAGCAGGCGCTGACCTTCGCTAACGAGAAGAACCCGGATCTGTATCTGACTCAGCCGTCCCTGATGAACATGATGAAACAGGCGGGTTATAAAACCTTCTGGATCACTAATCAGCAGACGATGACCGCCCGCAACACCATGCTAACGGTGTTCTCTAAGCAGACGGATAAACAGTTCTATATGAACCAGCAGCGTACGCAAAGTGCGCGCGAATATGACAGCAACGTGCTGGCGCCATTTAAAGAAGTCCTGGCCGACCCGGCACCGAAAAAGTTCATCATCGTGCATCTGCTGGGTACGCATATTAAGTACAAATTCCGCTATCCGGATGGCCAGGGTAAGTTCGACAATAATATCGACCATGTTCCCGCAGGTCTGAGTAACGATGAGTTGGAAGCCTACAACGATTACGACAGCGCGAATGTTTACAACGATCATATTATTGCCAGCCTGATCAAAGACTATAAAGCTACCGATCCGAACGGCTTCCTGCTGTACTTCTCCGATCATGGCGAAGAGGTTTACGATACGCCACCGCACAAAACGCAGGGTCGTAATGAAGACAACCCAACGCGCCATATGTACACGGTGCCGTTCCTGTTGTGGACTTCGGAAAAATGGCAGGCCGCGCACCCGCGCGACTTCTCACAGGATGTGAATCGTAAATACAGCAGCTCAGAGCTTATCCACACATGGTCTGACTTAGCGGGCTTCACCTACGATGGCTTCGATCCAACTCGCGCCATTACCAGTCCGCAGTTCAAAGAGACAACCCGCTGGATTGGCAATCCGTACAAGAAAAATGCCCTGATAGATTACGATTCCCTGCCTTACGGCGATCAAATCGGTAATCAATAACCGTCTGCCGGATGCGCTACGCTTATCCGGCCTACAGCTCGCAAAGACTTGTAGGCCGGATATGGCATTAGCCGCCATCCGGCAATAATCACTTGAGGGCGATTGTTTTCAACGTTACTGTTTCCCTGTCTGCTGCCTGCAAGGGATTAACATGTATCACGACGTCAGCCATCTTCTCTCCCGCCTGATTAACGGCCCCACGCCGCTGCGGCAGATTTATTTCGCCAGCACCAATAGCACAACGCCGGAACTGGCGTATCAGGTCGATTTTCCCCGGCTGGAAATTGTGCTGGAAGGTGAATTTGCGGATTCTGGCATCGATAAGGTGCTTACCCCCGGCGATGTCTTGTTTGTTCCGGCTGGCGGCTGGAATATTCCGCAGTGGGTCACACCGGTCACGACACTCAGCATTCTGTTCGGCAAACAGCAACTGGGTTTCAGCGTTGTCCAATGGGACGGCAAGCAATATCAAAACCTTACCCACCAGCACGTCGCCCGGCGCGGACCGCGTATCGGCTCTTTTCTGCTGCAAACGCTCCATGAGATGCAAATGCAGCCGCAGGAGCAGCAAACGGCCAGGCTAATCGTTGCGAGCTTGCTGAGCCACTGTCGCGATCTGCTCGGCAGCCAGATCCAAACCGCATCACGTAGTCAGGCGCTTTTCGACGCCATTCGCGGCTATATTGACGAACGCTACGCTTCACCACTCACCCGTGAATCCGTCGCACAGGCGTTTTACATTTCACCTAATTACCTCTCCCACCTGTTTCAAAAAACGGGCGCTATCGGTTTTAACGAATACCTGAACCACACGCGACTGGAACACGCAAAAACGCTGTTAAAGGGTTACGAGCTGAAGATCAAAGACGTGGCGCACACCTGTGGATTTATTGACAGCAACTACTTCTGCCGTCTGTTTCGCAAGAATACTGAACGTTCGCCGTCAGAGTATCGTCGGCAGTATCACAGCCAGTTGACGGAGAAAAAAACTGACCAGTAATAATCGCATACTGGGACAGAAAACGGAGACAAAGGTAACATTTACTGGATTTTTGTATTATCAAAAAACATATACCAGCTCATATCACTTACATGTGAAGTATCTCTCACTTTTATAGACATATTACATTTATCCAGCTTTTGACAGATTTGTCAGATAGCACCGCGTGACGAAACACTCTTATCCTGTGCATAGCAAAGCAACCCGGCAACGGGCAGCTAACGGAAAACGTAGAGGGTGTTTTTGTATGGAACTTTATCTTGATACCGCCAACGTCGCGGAAGTCGAACGTCTGGCCCGCATCTTCCCTATCGCGGGCGTCACCACCAACCCAAGCATTGTGGCAGCAAGCAAAGAATCCATCTGGGATGTGCTGCCACGCCTGCAGAACGCCATTGGCAAAGAGGGCATTCTGTTTGCCCAGACCATGAGTCGCGACGCACAGGGCATGGTGGAAGAAGCTAAACGCCTGAGCAATGCGGTGCCCGGTCTGGTAGTGAAAATCCCGGTGACATCCGAAGGTCTGGCCGCGATCAAGATGCTAAAAAAAGAGGGTATCACCACGCTGGGAACCGCCGTTTACAGTGCTTCTCAGGGGCTACTGGCTGCGCTGGCAGGAGCGAAATATATCGCGCCTTACGTTAACCGTATCGACGCGCAGGGCGGCGACGGGATTCGCGCAGTACGGGAACTGCAAACATTGCTGGAACTGCATGCACCGAACAGCATGGTACTGGCGGCCAGCTTTAAAACTCCACGTCAGGCGCTGGATTGCTTGCTGACAGGATGTGAAGCAATCACCCTACCATTAGACGTAGCGCAACAAATGCTCAATACCCCTGCGGTAGAGTCAGCAATAGAGAAGTTTGAGCAGGACTGGAACAACGCATTTGGTCACATCAACCTGTGAGGGAAATAAAGTATGGATCGCATTATTCAATCACCTGGTAAGTACATCCAGGGTGCCGATGTTATTACCCGTCTTGGCAGCTACCTCAAACCATTGGCAGAACGCTGGCTGATCGTTGGGGACAAGTTTGTCTTAGGCTTTGCCCAGGGTGCACTGGAAAAAAGCTTCCAGGATGCCGGACTGGCGCTGGAAATTGCACCGTTTGGCGGCGAATGTTCACAAAACGAAATCGACCGTCTGCGCGTCGTAGCGGAAAAAGCGCAGTGTGCCGCAGTACTTGGTATTGGCGGCGGTAAAACGCTGGATACCGCCAAAGCGCTCGCGCACTTTATGGGCGTGCCTGTCGCCATTGCGCCAACCATCGCTTCTACCGATGCGCCGTGCAGCGCGCTGTCCGTCATTTACACCGATGCCGGTGAATTCGATCGCTATCTGCTGCTGCCCAATAACCCGGACAGGGTCATTGTTGATACCAAAATTGTCGCGGGCGCACCGGCGCGTCTGTTAGCTGCGGGTATTGGCGATGCGCTGGCGACCTGGTTCGAAGCGCGTGCCTGTTCACGCAGCGGCGCAACCACCATGGCGGGCGGTCAGTGTACTCAGGCGGCGCTGGCGCTGGCAGAGCTGTGCTTTAATACGCTGATCGAAGAGGGTGAAAAAGCGATGCTGGCTGCAGAGCAGCACGTGGTTACACCAGCACTGGAGCGCATTATTGAAGCCAACACCTATCTGAGTGGCGTCGGTTTTGAAAGCGGTGGTCTGGCAGCGGCTCACGCTATTCATAACGGTCTGACCGCAATCCCGGATGCACATCATTATTACCACGGCGAGAAAGTGGCTTTCGGTACGCTGACACAGTTGGTGCTGGAAAACGCGCCGGTCGATGAAATTGAAACCGTTGCCGCGCTGTGCCATTCCGTTGGCTTGCCGATTACCCTGGCGCAACTGGATATCAAACAGGATATTCAGGCGAAAATGCGCATTGTGGCTGAGGCAGCCTGTGCCGAAGGCGAAACCATCCACAACATGCCTGGCGGCGCAACGCCGGACCAGGTGTATGCCGCCCTGCTTGTGGCTGACCAGTACGGTCAACGTTACCTGCAAGAGTGGGAATAACCTGCAAATAAAAAATCCCCGCAAATGCGGGGATTTTTTATTCCTACCATGCCGGACCCGCGCAAGCGGCATCCGGCATCGTCTGTTACAGCAGATCGAAACGATCCAGGTTCATCACTTTCACCCATGCGGCCACGAAATCTCTCACGAACTTCTCGTGGGCATCGCTGCAGGCATAAACTTCAGCCACTGCGCGCAGTACAGAGTTAGAACCAAATACCAGATCGGCGCGGGTTGCGGTGTATTTTACTTCGCCGCTCAGACGGTCACGACCTTCAAACAGCTCTTTTGACTCATCAACCGCCTTCCACTCATGGCGCATATCCAGCAGATTGACGAAGAAGTCAGTGCTGAGTACGCCTGGACGATCGGTAAAGACGCCGTGCTGGCTACCATCAAAGTTGGTGCCCAGTACGCGCATACCACCCACCAGCACGGTCATTTCCGGTGCGGTCAGCGTCAGCTGTTGCGCTTTATCGATCAGCAGCGACTCGGTGGTCGATACGTCAGGACGGGCGCGATAGTTACGGAAACCGTCAGCAATCGGCTCAAGCAGCTCAAACATCTCAATATCCGTTTGATCCTGGCGCGCATCCACGCGGCCCGGCGCAAAAGGTACCTTAATGCTGACACCCGCAGCACTTGCCGCCTGCTCGATGCCGACAACACCTGCCAGCACGATAATATCGGCCAACGAGGCGGTATGGGCAGACTTATAAATCCCTTCCAGCACAGGCAGAACGCGTGCTGCGGTGGCATTCACATCCCAGCCGCGCTGTGGATCCAGCGCCAGACGCGCACCGTTAGCGCCGCCACGTTTATCCCCACCGCGGAAAGTCGATGCCGACGCCCACGCTACCGATACCAGTTCGCCCACGGACAGCCCGGAAGCGGCAATGGTCGCTTTCAGTTTCAGGATATCTTCTTCGCTTGGGTTGAAGAACGCATGCGGCAGCGGGTCTTGCCAAATCAAATCTTCTTTTGGCACTTCCGGTCCGATGTAACGCGCTTTTGGCCCCATATCACGGTGCGTCAGTTTGAACCACGCACGAGCAAATGCTTCGTTGAACGCCTGCGGATCGTTCAGGAAACGGCGGGAGATTTTCTCGAACTCAGGATCGAAACGCAGTGTCAGGTCGGTAACCAGCATCGTCGGCTTACGTTTTTTCGATGGATCAAACGGATCAGGAATAATTTCTGGCGCGTCAACCGCTTCAAACTGAATAGCGCCTGCCGGACTGCGAGTTTGTACCCACTCGTATTTGAACAGGTTCTCGAAGAAATAGTTGCTCCATTGGGTTGGCGTCTGCGTCCAGACCACTTCCAGACCGGATGTAATGGCATCCGCGCCCGCGCCGCTGCCGTAGCTGCTCGCCCAGCCCAGGCCCTGTGCTTCAATCGGTGCGGATTCAGGATCGGCGCCTACGTGCGAAGCCGGTGCAGCGCCGTGGGTTTTGCCCAACGTATGACCACCGCCAATCAGCGCCACGGTTTCTTCGTCGTTCATACCCATATTACCGAAGGTCGCGCGAATAGCCGCTGCCGCTGAAAGCGGTTCGCCGCTATGGTCCGGTCCTTCCGGGTTCACATAGATAAGGCCCATTTCGGTTGCGCCCAACGGCGCTTTGGCCAGTTCTTCCGGGTGACGGTGAGTCAGCCAGGCTTTTTCATCACCCCAGTTTACGTCGAGATCCGGTTCCCAGACATCTTCACGACCAGCACCAAAGCCGAAGGTGCGGAAGCCGGAGTTTTCCAGCGCCACGTTACCCGCGAGGATAAACAGGTCGGCCCAGGAAATTTTCTGGCCATATTTCTGCTTGATTGGCCACAGCAGACGACGCGCTTTATCAAGGCTTACGTTGTCCGGCCAGGAGTTCAGTGGTGCAAAACGCTGCTGTCCGCGACCCGCGCCACCGCGTCCATCGATGGAGCGATAGGTCCCTGCACCGTGCCATGCCATGCGGATAAACAATCCAGCATAGGTTCCCCAGTCAGCGGGCCACCACGGTTGAGATTCGGACAGAAGGGCTCTGAGATCCCCTTTCAGGGCAGAGTAGTCGAGTTTGCTAAACTCTTTGCGGTAGTCGAAGTCCTCACCCAGCGGGTTAGAACGGTTGGAATGTTGGTTTAAAAGATCAACGCGCAGTTGATTTGGCCACCAGTCGCGGTTGTTCGTTCCTGCTCCCGCGCTCTGGTCGTGACCGCCCTGATGAAAAGGACACTTACCGGCAGTTGATGTGTTCTGGCTATCGTCGGACATGCTCATCTATATGCTCCCTTTACAGTGTTCTGACTACGATATACACCACCAGAGATAAGATATAGTCGAAAAAACCCACAGATTCGATAGCTAATTCCTTTTATATTTTACGTTACAGAGATGTAGATCAAAATGATCAACAAAAAGCCCTCCGTAGAGGGCTGGGGCATCTGTTTAGTTCGGTCTTACACCCAGTGTGTGACAAATAGCGTAGCTCATCTCGGCACGATTAAGGGTATAGAAGTGAAAATCTTTCACCCCTTCGCGGCTGAGAATCTTCACCATGTCCATGGCGATATTAGCGCCCACCAGCTTGCGGGTTTCCGCGTCATCATCCAGACCATCAAACATGGTCGACATCCACGCCGGAATGCGGACGTTGGTCATGTCGGCAAATTTTTTCGCCTGCTTAAAGTTGGAGACTGGCAGGATACCCGGAATAATTTCCACATCGATACCCGCAGACACGCAGCGATCGCGAAAACGCAGATAGCTTTCTACATCGAAGAAGAACTGGGTAATCGCACGGTTCGCACCGGCATCAACCTTACGCTTCAGGTTCAGCAAATCGGCCTGAGCGCTCTTCGCTTCCGGGTGCACTTCCGGGTAAGCCGCAACGGAGATATCAAAGTCTGCAACGTCTTTCAGTAGCGTCACCAGGTCAGAAGCATACATATCCGGTTTACCGCTTCCCGGCGGCAAGTCACCGCGCAGGGCAACAATATGACGAATACCGTTGTTCCAGTAGTCCTGAGCAATGGTACGCAGCTCATCACGGGTCGCATCAATACAGGTCAGGTGCGGCGCTGCTTCAAGGCCAGTGCGATCCTTAATGCCTTTAATAATGCTGTGCGTACGGTCGCGCTCACCAGAGTTTGCACCGTAAGTGACTGAAACAAACTTCGGCTTCAGGCTGCTCAGGCGATCGATGGAGTTCCACAGGGTTTGCTCCATTTCACTGGTGCGCGGCGGGAAAAACTCAAATGAAACATTAATCTGACCGGCAACTTCTGCCAGGCTCTGATTCAGGGCTTCCCGCTGGTTGGCGTGAAAAAAGCTCATACCTTACCTCATCAATCTTTTGTCGTTATATGTTGTGTTGTGAACTGCTATACGTTTAGACGTCTAGATGTAAAAATGACGGAAAAGCATGCTGGCGTCAACACAAAAATCATCGCTAAAGGTGAGGAATACTCAGCCAACGTGAAAAAAATTCACATCAGTCTGAATTGATGAGGGATTGCGCCATGACCGTCTGCAGCCATGCTAATTTTTTTACGTTTTCAGGCAGCATCAGCAACCCCGTGCTAATACGCAATTCGGTATCGGTAAGCGGCAGGAATATCACCCCTCGACGTTGGATAGCGGAAAAGGAGGCCGGAAGCAGGCTCAGACCTTCACCCTGCGCGATCCGCGCCAACAACACGTCATGTTCCAGCGGTTCTTCAATACAGGCAGGAGAGTAACCAGCATGACTAAAAATATGTCGGGTGTAATCAAAAAAGGCGGGGTTACGTTCACGTTTGAACCAGAACAGCGGTCGGTTGCTCAGCGACATTAACGAGAGCGAAGGCAGCGCTGCCTCTGGCCAGAGCGCGGGTAAGGCGACGATCAACGATTCTTGCCAGCCGAGCGGCGTGACGCTAAGCCCCGAAGTCTCAAGCGGTAACGCCACCAGCGCGGCATCCAGCTTTCCACGACGCACCAGACGCGCGAGTTCAGGCGAACCATGACGGACAATATGTCGCTTCTGCACATGCGTAGTCAGCTGTGACTCAAGCGCCGCAAAAACGCCCTGTTCAAACGCCGTGCTTAACCCTAAGCGCAGAGATGGCTCCCTGATTTGCGTTAATTGACTCAACGCAGCGTAGGTTTTGTCCTGGAGATCAAGCAGCGGGCGTACCATTTCAAGTACGCGCTGGCCGTCCTCCGTCAGCGTTAATCCACGGGTATGACGGACAAACAGCGTGACCCCCAGGCGATCTTCAAGCTGGCGAATGTGGCGACTCAACGGCGGTTGCGACATAAACAAGCGCTGCGCAGCCCGGCTCATATTGTTCTCTTCCGCTACTACGGAAAAGTAGCGCAGCAGATGAATATCCAGAGAGTGTAATGGCGATGTTGTCATACCGAAAAGGTATCACGGAAACGGTATTATCCAAATCATTCTACGCCCTCTATTCTCTCGGCATACGCCACACCTACGAGGGAAAAATCATGGAATCAGAACGTTTTATTACCGGCCAGAAAATGCTGCAACAGGTAGATGGCAAAGGGGGAGAGGCCGTCGTTGAGAGCCTGAAGGATATCGCGCCGGATTTTGCCCGCTACCTGCTGGAATTTCCGTTTGGCGACATCTATGCACGTCCAGGTCTGGACCTGCGCAGCCGAGAAATTGCCACTGTCGCCGCTTTAACGGCAATGGGCAATGCCGCCCCGCAGTTGAAAGTGCATATTGGCGCGGCATTACACGTTGGTTTAACGCAGGATGAGATCGTTGAAGTGATTATACAGATGGCCGTATATGCCGGCTTCCCTGCCGCACTCAATGGTTTGTTCGCCGCGAAAGAGGTGTTTGCCTCTCACAGAGGCTAAAACAACAGGCCAGCGGATTGTCTGCTGGCCTGAGCTCACTATGGTTTCACATCTGCCACACGCATGCCTTTAAGCTGCTCATCCGTCAGCGTATTTCCCGCCTTGAAATAGTCAACGACAGCATTAGAGACATAGTAACCTCCGGAGGTATTTCGCGCTTTTCCTTCGGTAAATGCCGTAAAACCATCACCGCCGTCTGCCAGGAAGCTATTGGTGGCAATGTGATAAACCGTGGCATCCTCAATCGGTTTACCGTTTAACGTTAGTACGGTGACGCGCTGACCGACTGGTTTACTGCTGTCATACTTCATCTCCAGTCCTTTGGACACCTGCAATACACCGTTGCTTAAACCCGCGCCGTGCTCCATCAGGCTACGCAACTGTTTACCGGTGAGATCCATTGTTGCCAGCTCGTTGGGGAACGGGAAGGTGCTAATGACTGCACCCATCGTGATAGCACCTGCTGGGATTTCATTACGGATACCGCCCGAATTAGTGAGCGCTAACTGAGTATCTTTACCTGCCGCCACCAGCAACGCATCCGCCGCCAGATTGCCCAACGAAGAAGATTCACCGTAAGCACGCGTCAGCTCAACCGGAGAGTTTGCAACCGTCTGTTGTACCACCTTATCAAGTTTTTTATTCCAGCCATCAATGACCTGTTTCGTCTGCGGGTCTGGCTGCCACTCATCAGCATAAATGGTCTTCAGCTCGAAGTTCTTCACGGTAAATTGATGCGGTTTCTGCTGATAATCCAGCACCAGTTTACCCACATCAATACCGCCGCTGTCGGTAGAAAGAATCAGAGTGTTACCGACTTTAATCGGCTCCGGCGTGCCCACATGCGCATGGCCGGTAATCAGGATATCCAGCCCCTTTACCTGACCTGCGGTCTGGATGTCTTTATCCAATGCACGGCGCACATCTGTACTTCCCTGACTAGACTGACGCGCTGGCGTACCTTCATGGATCAGCGCCACAGTGAGATCGACTTTACCTTTAAGCTCATCGATATAGCGTTGCAACCACTTCACTTCATCCCGCGCTTCAATACCGACACGTGTCGCAGCAGAAACCGTATCATCAAAAGCAAACACGCCGTGCAGGCCAATCACACCAATCTTCACGCCATCTTTTTCAATAATGGTGTAAGGCTTATCCCAGAACATTTTGCTGCTGTTCTGATAAAAGATATTACCCTGCACGATGGGGAATTTCGCCTGACTCAGTTGTAGTAGCGTGTTATCCCAACCGTGATCGAATTCATGATTACCCATGGTGACAGCATCAAAATTCATGGTGTTCATGATATCGATAATCGCCTTACCCTTGGTCAGGCTGCTGATATACGGCCCGGTAAAATAATCACCGGCATCAAAAAACCAGGTGGCGCTATTTTTCGTTTTTTCCTGCTTCACCATCGTCGTGATATTAGCCCAACCACCAATATCACGCGTGCCATTAGCAATCCATGGGACTTTATAAGGTTCAACGTGGGCGTGAAGATCGTTGGTATAGATAATCGTGACATCTTTGGCACTCGCCCAAAGCGGCAACGATACCAGAACACCAACAGCAAGCATTTTTAACTTCATAATCAATCCCTTTCAGTCATATAAAGAATCGCTACGTTACGTTCTGAAAGGTTTTTTTATGTGAGAAAACTCACATCCACTGGTGATAGTCGCGGGTCAAAATCAACGACCATTAAAAATCGTTGGTAATACGATGACGTCACTGTTCACCATCAATTGCTGTAAGTCCTTCGGCTGTAAAAATCTGGGGCTGGCGAGCTCACCAGATTACAGCTGGCCCGAGTATCGGTTGGGTTATGCTGCGCTGCATTGCCGGGCATGCGGCAGCTATCCCCCGCTGTTTAATGAGGAACAGTTTGGTGGGTGGTTGTCAGCATATTTAACGGATTTTGCCGCCCAAAGCGGTCATTTTTGCCCACGATGTTATCAGCGGGAAACCATCCTCTATGGGCATAATCCTCAGGGCAGCCAACGCGTTCAGTGCCGGAGCTGCAAACATGTCTGGACACCAAAGCAGCAGCCGCTCACCACCATTGTTCCACCAGAACAAATAGCGACGGTTCCCTTAATCGTCCCTTTTCAGGGAGCCTGCACCGACCAGAAACTTTATGTATTACTCAGTTTTGACGCTATTCGCGGCAATATTTTGCATATTTCCAGTAATTTCACGCCCCATCTCGTAGGGGATACATTACGATACCGCTGGCGTAACAACGTTGAACCCGCGGTCATTCATGACAATATCGTTGAACGAGTAAGACAGAGGGAAACCCTGTTTTTACGCCGCAGCCAGTTTGATGAAATCCAGTACGGCAGTGCCATGCTCAAACGAAATGCCAATGGCGCAGTTTTACGCCCGGTCATTACCGCGCACGGACATTTCCGCATACTGAGCCATCTCTGGCCTGAGGTAAAAACGCACATTATTGCCCACGAATGTTTTCTGCGCGGCGCGGCGATTACCGCATGGGCGCAGCAATATCGCGATCATCACGCTTCGCTTTGGTTTATTGATGAAGAGATCACTAGCGATAAGTGCACACTGCCCTGGCGATTGCTGGGTAAAACCTGGCAGGGGTGGTGGCAAAACCAGTGGCAAATTTGGCAACAAGGAGACACACGCAAAATGGTGTGTCTGTTAACGGAGGGTCAGGTTGAAAAAGGGGCGTCAATCACACTGGCGGCAGGCCACCATTTTCTCGCCTGGTTACAGCAGCAGGCGGAGTTTCGGGATAGCGCCCGTTACTCGGCTCATTCGGTGTTTCAGACGATAAGGACGCTGGCGGAGCAATACAACACCCTGATCACCCAGCGCGATTTGCCCGGTGGCGCTGCCGCTTACCCGGCCTACGGTTCATGCCATATGTAGGCCGGATAAGCGTAAGCGCCATCCGGCAACACAAACTACAGCAACTGCGCCAAACGGTTGATGTCAGACTGAATCGCCCCAGCGGTGACGTCACGGCCCGCGCCCGGTCCACGGATCACCAGCGGGTTATCGCGATACCAGCGGCTCTCTATGGCGAATACGTTATCGCACGGCAACAGCGCCGCCAGCGGGTGTTCAGGGCGAACCGCTTCAACCCCAACGCGTGCTTTACCGTTAGCGTCAAAACGCGCCACGTAGCGCAGCACCAGCCCCATTTCACGCGCCGCTTCCAGACGCTGCACCATCTGCTCGTTCAGTTCATCGCCATTCTCAAAGAAATGGTCAATAGAGCCTTCTTCACAATGCGCAGGCACCAGCGATTCCACGCGAACCTGGTCCGGTTCGATGTCGTAACCCGCTTCACGCGCCAGAATCACCAGCTTACGCATCACATCTTTGCCGGAAAGATCTACGCGCGGATCGGGTTCAGTCAGACCCTGTTGCCATGCCTGATCCACCAGATCGGTGAATGGGACCGTGCCATCAAATTGCAGGAACAACCACGACAACGTGCCGGAGAAGATCCCGCTGATCGACAAAATAGTATCCCCGCTATCAATCAGATCGCGCACGGTATGGTTGATCGGCAAACCTGCACCCACGGTGGCGTTATATAACCAGTGGCGACCCGTTTTTTCGAAAGCGTCATGAATCTGGCGGTAATTATTACTGCTGCTCGCCCCGGCCAGTTTGTTGGCGCTGATAACGTGGAAACCATGGCTGGCAAAATCCAGATACTGACCCGCCAGTTGCTCGCTCGCTGTCACATCCAGCACCACTAAATCATCATACGGGTGAGCACGCATCCACAGGAATAGAGACTCTTCATCCTGCTCTACCGCCTCGTCATCAAAGAAAGCTAACGCGCGGCTGGCATCCAGCCCTTCGTAATTCAGCAGGCTACGACGGCTATCAACCACACCCGCCAGCACAAACTCTAATCCGGTACGCGCCGAGAGCGTGCTCTGCTCGCGAGCGAACAGCTCCAGCCAGCGCGACCCAATGTTGCCTTTGCCGAACAACACCAGACCAATGCGTTTTTCAGCACGGAAGATTGACTGATGCAGACCCTGAATCAGGCTCTCCGTTGGCCCAGTACGCAGTACCGCGACCAGGCTGATGCCCTCTTCCGACTGCCAGGTGAATTCAACCGGCTGACCTTTCAACTGTTGCCAGAAACGGTGGCAGTGCAGCGGATTACGGGTGACGCCCGCCCCGACCATCGCCACCAGCGCCAGCCCCTGGCGCAGACGCAGCTCGCCTGGCAGGCCAGCTTCATCCAGAATTTTCAGCGCGCTGTCAGCGACTTCGGAGGTGTAGCAAAATTGCAATAGCTGGCGGTCAGGATGCACGCCCACTGCCAGCGGACGCACCTGGCTACGTTTTAAAACCTGGTCAATCTCTTTATAAGCCAGCTTAAAATCCTGGCCAGTCGGAACCAGAAACTCGATCAGGCAGACGTCATCATGACTGGTCACAATACGCGCCCCGGTACCGGAGGCCAGTACTCGCTCAATACGCGTTGAACCCTGCTCTGGGGTATAGCTACAACGCAACTGGAGATCGATATCGCTACCGGAAACCGGCTGTAAGGTACGGGCATGGAGAACCGGTGCCGCCAGACGCGCCAGCTCGCTGGCTTCATCCAGACGCAGCAGCGGCAGCAAACAGGCGTCTTTTACTTTACGCGGATCCGCACTGTAAACCCCAGCGACATCGCTCCAGATAGTTACTCGGGAAACGCCCGCCAGCGCACCAACCTGCGTCGCCGAGTAGTCAGAACCGTTACGCCCCAGTAGCACTGTTTCACCGGCATTGCTGCGGCTAATAAAGCCGGTAACCACCAGGCGTTTACCCGGATGCTGCGCCAACAGTTGCTGCAGTAATGGGTAAGAAAGACCTTCATCTACCTGCGGCTGGGCACCGCGTTCAGCACGTAAAAAATCGCGCGCATCCAGCCAGGCCGACTCCAGACCCTGTTGATTAAGGACGGCAGACATCAAACGCGCGGACCATACCTCGCCATGCCCAACAACCTCAGCATAGACGGCATCGTTCACGCCGCTGTCGAGTAACCCGGCCAGACGCTCCAGATCGTGAATAAACGCGCCAATCAGTCCATCCGCCACCTCGGGAGGTAACAAACCGCTGATAAGCTCACTTTGATAGCGACGTAACGCCTGTTGAACCTGATGCGCAGAAAGGCGATCGGTCTGGCTTAATTTCAGCCAGCTAATCAACTGGTTAGTGGTACTGCCTGCGGCTGAAACAACCATCATGTCATCAGGCTGCGAGTAATCCGCCATAATGCCTGCGACACGCAGATAACATTTCACGTCTGCCAGACTACTACCACCAAATTTGTGCAGTTGACGACCCTTCGCCCCTGCCTGCGCAATCACACTCATGTTTACCCCTTGTTTGCAGCCCGGAAGCCATTTTCCAGGTCGGCAATTAAATCTTCGCCATCTTCAATACCGGTGGAGATACGCAGCAGCGTTTCGGAAATTCCGGCAGCAGCACGCGCTTCTGGTGCCATGCCCGCGTGTGTCATGGTTGCGGCGTGGGAGATCAGACTTTCAACGCCCCCTAACGATTCCGCCAGCGTAAACAATGACAACCCGCCGAGGAAACGGCGCAGCGTTTGCTCATCGCCATCCAGTTCAAAACTTAACATCGCGCCAAAGCCTTTTTGCTGACGCGCAGCAATCTCATGGCCCTGATTATCCGGCAATGACGGGTGATACAATTTTTTCACCAGCGGCTGAGTTTGCAGATAATCGACTATCGCCTGAGCATTACGTTGCGCCACCTCCATACGAGGAGACAAAGTACGCAGGCCGCGCAACAGCAGATAACTATCAAACGCGCCGCCGGTCACACCAATATTATTCGCCCACCATGCCAGTTCAGTGACCGTTTCCGGATCTTTGGCTATAACCACACCAGCCACCACGTCTGAGTGACCGTTTAAATATTTCGTGCATGAATGCAACACCAGATCGGCGCCTAATGCCAGTGGATTTTGCAGTGCCGGGCTTAAAAAAGTGTTGTCCACCACGCTGACCGCGCCAGCGTCGCGCGCCAGCCGGCAGATTTTCGCAATATCCACCACGCGCAGCAGCGGGTTGCTTGGGCTTTCTACCAGCACCAGCTTCGGTTTTTCCGTCAATGCGGCCTGCAATGCCTGCTCATCTCCTTGATCAACAAACAGGACGCGGTAACAGCCACGCTTTGCCAGACTGTCAAACAGTCGATAGCTCCCGCCGTAGCAGTCGTGCGGTGCAACCAGCAGATCGCCAGGCTTAAGGAAGACAGTGGTCACCAAATGAATCGCCGACATGCCAGTATTGGTCAGTACAGCACCTGCACCACCTTCCAGTTCCGCCAGCGCACGTTGAACGACATCACGCGTTGGGTTGCCGCGACGCGAATAGTCATGAGCACGGGGTTCATTAAATCCGGTAAAGTTATAGGTGCTGGAGAGGTGAATCGGCGGGACAACGCAACCGTACTGTTCGTCGTCATTTAACCCGCTACGCACTGCGATGGTGGCCTGTTTACGCGTCATATTGAGAAGATCCTGGCTGAGTCGGTGAAAAGTCAGGCACCAGAGTAATCATTGTTACTATAGCCGTCAATACATCTGGACATCTAAACTTCTTTGCGTATAGATTGAGCAAACTGGAAATAGCCGTTAAAATTATATGCATTAGCGTACATCTGCGTCGGCTACTTCGTGTCAGGGCCGCGCCACTACGATAAACTACGCACAATTATGGTCCGGGCTCAGGTTCTGGCCTCAATATTAATGACAAAGAGGATTAGGTATCTCATGGCTGAATGGAGCGGCGAATATATCAGCCCATACGCTGAGCACGGTAAGAAGAGTGAGCAAGTCAAAAAAATTACGGTTTCCATTCCTCTGAAGGTGTTAAAAATCCTTACCGATGAACGCACGCGTCGTCAGGTGAACAACCTGCGCCACGCCACCAACAGCGAACTGCTGTGTGAAGCGTTTCTGCATGCTTTTACCGGGCAACCATTACCCAACGATGAAGACCTGCGTAAAGAGCGCAGTGATGAAATCCCGGAAGAAGCAAAGGTAATCATGCGTGAACTGGGTATCAACCCGGAAACGTGGGAATACTGATTGTTAGAACAGATGAGAAAAGGCGGGATTGCTCCCGCCGATTCTCGCTATGTTACTTACTGATACCATTAAGTTTATTCAATGTTTCTTCCATTTTGAGCGTTTCCGTACGGTTTAATGGATAGAAATAAATCAGAATGACCGCCGCCAAAAACAGGCATAGTGCCGGCAAGAGATTCGCCATCGTATAAATATTTTCCTGCACAATGCTGGTTTGCACAGCGCCACCTGTTGACGATGATTGATAACCAATGATGGCCAACATAAAGCCGCCAATGGCCCCTGCACACGCCTGACCAACCTTGCGGGCAAAGAAGTTCACACCATAGACGGTACCATCCTCGCGATCGCCGGTGACATACTGGTGATAATCACAAACATCGGTCATAAACGCCCAAATCATCAGGTTGAATAGTCCGGCCCCCAACGTCGCCAGGAACAGGAAAACCAAATAGACTTTCGCGTCGGTAATGTGGATGAAGTACATAATCAAATACATCGCTACTGCAAAGAGTAGCGCGCCGACGCTGGCCTCTTTTTTACCAAACCGCTTTGTGAGCCAGGATGCCGATGGTGCCAGCAAAACCAGGGAACCAAAGGTAAACAGCAACGCGACTGACATCGCCTCTTTATTGTGGAAATAGTCATTAAACAGGTAAGTCATATTGGTACCGGACAATCCCTGATTAATCACAATCAGCAAATCCACAACCACTAAAACAATCAGCGCCTTATTGCGTACCAGTCCCTTCAGCAACACCGAAACGGGCATGCTCTCTTTTCTCTCCACGCGCACGCGTTCGGTCGTTAACTGACAGGTCAAGGATAAAAAGATAAAGCCCAGCACTGCGCAACCAATGGAAATCCAGAAGAAGTGTTGCCCGGAAATCACCTGGCTTCCGTCCACCAGGGTGGTGTACATCAGGATCGGAATGAAAAAGCCGGTTGCCCCACCGCCGATAGCTGACCCAACGCTGCGCCAGGTTGACAGCGAGACACGATCATCCGGATTCGAGCTAATCGCCGCAGACATAGCACCGTACGGAATACTCACGGTCGATAACAGCGAACCGTAAATGAAATAGGAGCAACAGATGTAGATAATTTTCGCCGTATAAGAAAAATCATTCACAAACGGCAGGAACAGGACAACTGCAATGATGCAAAATGGATACTTCATGCGACGCACCCACGGGTTAAAACGTCCATGTACCGTCAATTTAGAGGTATCGCATAAGCGCCCTACACCAACATCAACGAACGCATCAAAGAGTTTGGTCACAAAATAGAGTGAGCCAACGATAACGCCGGAAATACCGAGGACGTTAGTGTAATAAATCATTAAAAAACTATTAACTAAGCCAAGAATAAAACAGGTTCCGAGGTCACCACATAAATAACCAATTTTATCTCGAATTCCGAAAGGTCTGACGGCAGTGGGTTCATTATTTCCGATAATAGTTCCATCATTAGACATGATGTCAACTCCTTAGACATATTATTCACACAAACTATGCTTATCGATGTAATCAGTCGATATGAAAGCTATTACCGGTTAGAAGTTATAACCAAGACCGACACGATAACGGGTCTGACGATCGTCAGTCGTTGTTGTGTTATAACCCGAGGAAACGTTACCAACCTCAACAAATGGAACCCAGGAGCCTAGTTTATACGCCACGCGGAAGTTATATTCATAATCATCTTTCCGGTTGTTATATAAATCTTCGCTATCGGCAATTTTATAAATACTATTTAGCTCAAACATCCAGTCATTGACGTTATAACCAAGCCAGGCTTCCGGACGATAGACCATGCGGTCATCTTTGCCGTCAGTGTTTCTGCGCATGTACTCCTGACGATAGCGGAACGCGGTCCACCAGCTGTCGTTAATGTTGTACTGCACGCGGATGTAAGGTTTATAAATCGTGATGTTATCGCCCGTTTCGATCGCAATACCTGGCTGCCAGATAAGCTCCCGCCAGGTAAACTGGTAGCTTGCAGTATACTCGTTGCCATTACTTTCCATATTATTCCACGCATCATTAGATTGCGTATCTTCGGAACGTGAAATGGCTTCGACTGCGACACCAAAACCAGTCGCAAAACGGTGAGACATATAAACACGATCGTAATTACGCCCATCGTCATAATATTCATGCCGGTAATCAACATAACCCGCTTGTGCGGCCGCAGAGAATAATGGAATCAGTAATAACGCAGATTTAAATTTCATGACAATCCCTCTTCACACTCAACAACGGAAATTACCCATCTCGTCCCGTCCATTAATGGGAAACGATGAAGGATTCAGAATAATTTTATATTTCCACGAAAGTGTATTTTAGAAAGAAAGCAGAAACCTTTGGTATTTTGCCAACAATTGGCATGAGTGGCAGAAATCAGAAGATAAAAATGACGCAGATCACCAGTAGAAACATTTTACCTAAAAAACAAAAACGATGTTTCATTTATTAAACAAAAAAACACTATTCAACACATCAATATAAATTTTAGTCTTCAAGCGCAGATACAAAAAAAGCGCCATAAGGCGCTTTTTTCTGACAGCTGAACTTACTTGCTGCCTGGGATGCTGAAACGCTTGTTGAAGCGATCAACACGGCCACCGGTAGCAACATCACGCTGCTTGCCAGTATAGAACGGGTGGCACTTGCTGCACACGTCGAGGTTCAGATCGTGACCGACAGTAGAGCGGATTTTAATGACGTTACCGCAAGAGCAGTTTGCAGTAATTTCTTCGTATTTCGGGTGAATATCTTTTTTCATGGGAAAACCTCGGTTTAAGGCCGCGTCGCTCTTCCAGCCCTAACGCCAGACACCACGCGATGTTAATAGTATAGGTCAGTGATACAAATTTGTATCAAAGGCGGCGAATCATACAGAAATTAACCTGCTCATGCAAACTGATCCGCATTCTACCCTCCACTAATGTGTATACTAACCCGCCAGATTTCAAGTCAGGATGATTCAATGCCCGTTGCGCACGTTGCCTTACCTGTTCCGCTACCTCGCACCTTTGACTACCTCCTGCCGGAAGGCTTGAGCGCCAAAGCCGGGTGTCGTGTACGCGTGCCTTTTGGCAAGCAGCAGGAGCGCGTGGGTATCGTCCTGTCCGTCAGCGAGCACAGTGAACTACCGCGGAGCGAATTGAAAGCCGTTCTCGAAGTGCTGGACAGCGAACCGGTCTACTCGACCTCTGTCTGGCGTCTGCTGTTGTGGGCGGCGGATTATTATCATCATCCTATCGGTGACGTACTGTTTCACGCTCTGCCAATTTTACTGCGCCAGGGACGTCCGGCGACAAACGCGCCCATGTGGTACTGGTTTGCCACTGAAGAAGGCCAGGTTATTGACCTCAACAGCCTGAAGCGTTCTCCCAAGCAGCAACAGGCGCTGGCTGCGCTACGCCAGGGAAAAATCTGGCGCGACCAGGTGGCTGAACTGGAATTTAATGACGCCGCATTACAGGCACTGCGGAAAAAAGGGCTGTGCTCCCTGGCGAGTGAAACGCCAGGCTTTAGCGACTGGCGTACGCACTACGCGGTTTCCGGTGAGCGTCTGCGGTTGAATACCGAACAGGCCACCGCCGTCGGGGCGATCCACAGCGCTTCTGACAGTTTTAGCGCCTGGCTATTAGCGGGCGTGACGGGATCGGGTAAAACAGAGGTCTATTTAAGCGTACTGGAAAATGTGCTCGCCCAGGGCAAACAGGCGCTGGTAATGGTGCCGGAGATTGGCCTGACGCCGCAAACTATTGCCCGTTTTCGCGAACGCTTCAATGCGCCGGTCGAAGTTCTGCACTCGGGTTTAAATGACAGTGAACGTCTTTCGGCATGGCTGAAGGCGAAAAATGGTGAAGCGGCAATTGTTATCGGCACGCGCTCGTCGCTGTTTACGCCGTTTAAAAATCTGGGCGTGATTGTCATCGATGAAGAGCACGACAGCTCTTATAAACAGCAGGAAGGCTGGCGTTATCATGCGCGCGACCTCGCGGTTTATCGCGCCCATAGCGAACAAATTCCCATCATTCTCGGCTCAGCCACCCCTGCGCTGGAAACGCTGTGCAACGTGCGGCAGAAAAAATACCGCATGTTGCGCCTGACGCGCCGTGCCGGGAATGCACGCCCAGCCACTCAGCATGTGCTGGATCTCAAAGGTCAGCAGGTACAGGCCGGGCTCGCCCCTGCGCTTATCGCCCGTATGCGTCAGCATCTGCAAGCGGATAACCAGGTGATCCTGTTTTTAAACCGCCGGGGTTTTGCGCCTGCCCTGCTGTGCCACGACTGTGGCTGGATTGCTGAATGCCCGCGCTGCGATCACTACTACACGCTGCATCAGGCGCAACACCATCTGCGCTGCCATCACTGCGACAGTCAGCGTCCGATACCGCGTCAATGCCCTTCCTGCGGCTCAACGCACATGGTTCCGGTAGGACTCGGCACCGAACAGCTTGAGCAGGCTCTGGCACCTTTTTTCCCCGGCGTGCCAATCTCACGCATCGATCGCGACACTACCAGCCGCAAAGGCTCGCTGGAGCAGCATCTGGCGGAAGTGCATCGCGGCGGCGCGCGGATCCTGATCGGCACGCAAATGCTGGCGAAAGGCCACCATTTCCCGGACGTCACCCTGGTGGCGCTGCTGGACGTTGACGGCGCGCTGTTCTCCGCAGATTTCCGGTCGGCAGAACGCTTCGCCCAGCTCTACACGCAGGTTTCCGGGCGTGCCGGCCGCGCCGGGAAGCAGGGCGAAGTGGTACTGCAAACGCACCACCCTGAACATCCGCTGCTGCAAACCTTGCTGTATAAAGGGTATGACGCCTTTGCCGAGCAGGCGCTGGCAGAGCGACAAACGCTCCAGCTTCCCCCATGGACCAGCCATGTGATCGTGCGGGCAGAAGATCACAACAACCAGCATGCGCCGATGTTCTTACAGCAGTTACGAAATCTGATTCAGGCCAGTCCGCTGGCCGATGAAAAACTGTGGGTGTTAGGCCCAGTTCCCGCCCTGGCGCCCAAACGTGGCGGTCGCTATCGCTGGCAAATTTTGTTGCAGCACCCGTCGCGAATTCGCCTGCAGCATATCGTCAGCGGAACGCTGGCGCTGATTAATACGTTACCCGATGCACGTAAGGTTAAATGGGTGCTGGATGTCGATCCCATCGAGGGATAATCCCTCACGATGCGAGGCGGATCGTAAAATTAAATATCCATCACACTTTTTATGAAAATTCTGTAACCGCTTCCATTCACTATCTGATAAAAATGTTTCAGATGAAGGCTATTCAAGGACGAGTCTGTGCCAGCAGCTCTCTGGCGAGGAGAAAGAGTGAAACCGAATAAGCAGGTTGCCGCCGCTACGATGAAAGATGTTGCTCTGAAGGCGAAAGTCTCAACGGCAACCGTATCCCGCGCATTAATGAACCCAGACAAAGTCTCGCAGTCAACCCGTAACAAGGTTGAGCAGGCAGCGCTTGAAGTGGGATATTTACCCCAATCAATGGGGCGTAACGTTAAGCGTAATGAATCGCGTACCATTCTGGTGATTGTGCCGGATATCTGCGATCCATTTTTTAGCGAAGTGATTCGTGGCATCGAAGTCACCGCCGCAGAACAGGGATATCTGGTGCTTATCGGCGATTGCGCGCACCAGAACCAGCAGGAAAAGACCTTCCTCAACCTCATAATTACCAAGCAGATCGATGGCATGGTGCTGCTCAGCTCGCGCCTGCCGTTTGATGCCAGCGTGGAAGAGCAACGCAACTTGCCACCGATGGTTATGTCCAACGAGTTCGCGCCAGAGCTGGAACTGCCCACCGTGCACATTGATAACCTCACCGCCGCCTTCAACGCGATGAACTATCTGCTGGAACTGGGGCATAAACGCATTGGCTGTATCGCCGGGCCCGAAGATATGCCGCTGTGCCATTATCGTCTGCAAGGTTACGTTCAGGCACTACGTCGCAGCGGAATTACTGTCGATCCGCATTTCATCGCGCGCGGTGACTTTACCTATGAAGCGGGAGCCAATGCGCTTAAACAGCTCCTGGCGCTACCACAGCCGCCTACCGCGGTCTTTTGTCACAGCGATGTCATGGCGCTTGGCGCCCTCTCTTACGCCAAACGTCAGGGTCTGAAGGTGCCCGACGATTTATCGATTATCGGCTTCGATAACATTTCGCTCGCGGAATTTTGTGATCCACCCCTGACAACCGTCGCACAGCCGCGTTTCGATATCGGACGTGAAGCTATGCTGTTACTGCTCGATCAATTACAAGGACAGAACGTCAGCAGTGGCTCACGATTACTGGACTGCGAGCTTATTATTCGGGGCACTACCCGGGCACTGACGTAAAGTAAAGTGCTTTCGGACTCCCCTGTCTGGTCAAAGGCCCGCCGCTTAAGTAACATGGCGGGCTGACGAACGAATAAATACAGCGAAACGATAGTGGCACAACGAGATTATGTACGTCGCGGCCAACCGGCACCTTCGCGGCGCAAGAAGAGCACATCACGGAAAAAACAACGCAATACGCCTGCGGTATCGCCCGCAATGGTTGCTATTGCTGCAGCCGTACTCGTGACCTTTATCGGTGGTCTGTACTTCATTACGCATCACAAGAAAGAAGAGTCCGAAACGCTGCAAAACCAGAAAGTCACCGGTAATGGCATCCCGCCAAAACCGGAAGAGCGCTGGCGATACATTAAAGAGCTGGAAAGCCGTCAGCCTGGCGTACGTGCGCCTACCGAACCGTCTGCCGGCGGCGAGGTGCTGAACGCCGACCAATTAACCAATGAGCAGCGCCAGTTGTTGGCGCAGATGCAGGCTGATATGCGTCAACAGCCAACGCAGCTCAACGAAGTACCGTGGAACGAACAAACGCCTGAGCAACGCCAGCAAACGCTGCAGCGTCAACGTCAGGTGCAACAGCAGCAGTGGAACACTACGCAGCAGCAGGCTCAACAGCCACGCCCACGGGCAACGGAACAGCCGTACCAGCAGCCGCAAACGCGTACGGCGCAAACCGCGCCGGTACAGCAGCCGAAAGCACAGCCAAAACCGGCGGCGCAACAGCCGTATCAGGATTTGCTGCAAACGCCTGCGCATACCACCGCCGCTCAGCCGAAAACGCAACCGGCCGCGCCAATAACGAATGAAACGCAGCCGCCAAAACAGACGGCGGAGAAAAAAGATGAACGCCGCTGGATGGTTCAGTGCGGGTCATTTAAAGGCGCTGAGCAGGCAGAAACCGTGCGCGCGCAGCTGGCCTTTGAAGGGTTCAACTCGCGTATTACCACCAATAACGGCTGGAATCGCGTGGTCATTGGTCCGGTCAAAGGCAAAGAGAATGCCGACAACACCATCAGCCGCCTGAAGGTTGCTGGTCACACAAACTGCATTCGACTCGCCACTGGGGGTTGAAACCCCCAAAATCCCCCCCATCTATACTTGCATTACGCCCCGCACACTGTGCGGGGCCTGTACATTGCATTTGTAACCAAGGGGTCTGCTCGTGACAACAATAGTAAGCGTACGCCGTAACGGCCATGTGGTAATCGCCGGTGATGGTCAGGCCACACTGGGTAACACCGTAATGAAAGGCAACGTGAAGAAAGTCCGCCGTCTGTACAACGACAAAGTCATCGCGGGCTTTGCGGGCGGTACTGCGGATGCATTCACGCTGTTTGAACTGTTTGAACGCAAGCTGGAAATGCACCAGGGCCACCTGGTGAAGGCTGCCGTTGAACTGGCAAAAGACTGGCGTACAGACCGTATGCTGCGCAAACTCGAAGCGCTGCTGGCCGTCGCAGATGAAACGGCATCGCTCATCATCACCGGTAACGGCGACGTCATCCAGCCAGAAAACGATCTGATTGCCATCGGCTCCGGCGGTCCCTACGCCCAGGCTGCTGCACGCGCTCTGCTGGAAAACACCGAGCTTGGCGCACGCGAGATTGCTGAGAAAGCGTTGGATATTGCAGGGGATATCTGCATTTATACCAACCACTTCCATACCATCGAAGAATTGAACTCCAAAGCGTAAGGATCCCCCATGTCTGAAATGACCCCACGCGAAATTGTCAGCGAACTGAACAAACACATCATCGGCCAGGATAACGCTAAGCGTTCCGTGGCGATTGCCCTGCGTAACCGCTGGCGTCGTATGCAGCTCAACGAAGAGTTGCGCCATGAAGTCACGCCGAAAAACATTCTGATGATTGGCCCGACCGGCGTCGGTAAAACCGAAATCGCCCGTCGCCTGGCAAAACTGGCCAACGCGCCGTTCATCAAAGTTGAAGCAACCAAATTCACCGAAGTTGGCTATGTTGGTAAAGAAGTTGACTCGATCATCCGCGATCTGACCGATGCTGCCATTAAGATGGTTCGCGTTCAGGCAATCGAGAAAAACCGCTTCCGTGCTGAAGAGATGGCGGAAGAGCGCATTCTCGACGTACTGATCCCACCGGCTAAAAATAACTGGGGACAGTCTGAACAGCCGCAGGAACCTTCTGCAGCGCGTCAGGCGTTCCGTAAAAAACTGCGTGAAGGCCAGCTGGATGATAAAGAGATCGAAATCGATCTCGCGGCCGCACCGATGGGCGTTGAAATTATGGCGCCTCCGGGAATGGAAGAGATGACCAGCCAGCTGCAGTCCATGTTCCAGAACCTGGGCGGTCAGAAGCAAAAACCGCGTAAGCTGAAAATCAAAGACGCGATGAAACTGCTGATTGAAGAAGAAGCGGCCAAACTGGTGAACCCGGAAGAGCTGAAACAAGAAGCTATCGACGCCGTTGAGCAGCACGGGATCGTGTTTATCGACGAAATCGACAAAATCTGTAAGCGCGGTGAATCCTCCGGCCCGGACGTGTCCCGCGAAGGCGTACAGCGCGACCTGCTGCCGCTGGTTGAAGGCTGCACGGTCTCCACCAAGCACGGTATGGTGAAAACAGATCATATTCTGTTTATCGCCTCTGGCGCATTCCAGGTGGCGAAACCGTCTGACCTGATCCCAGAACTGCAGGGTCGTCTGCCGATTCGTGTCGAGCTGCAGGCGCTGACCACCAGCGATTTTGAGCGTATCCTTACTGAACCGAATGCCTCCATCACCGTGCAGTACAAAGCTCTGATGGCGACTGAAGGTGTGGACATCAACTTCACTGAATCCGGTATTAAACGCATTGCCGAAGCGGCCTGGCAGGTTAACGAAACCACCGAAAACATTGGTGCACGTCGTCTGCATACCGTTCTGGAACGTCTGATGGAAGATATTTCCTATGATGCGAGCGATTTGAACGGCCAAAGCATCACAATTGATGCCGAATATGTGAGCAAACATCTGGATGCGCTGGTCGCAGATGAAGATCTGAGCCGTTTTATCCTATAATCGCGTTCAATGCATTTTCATCACTGTTGATGGGGCTGATAAAGCCCCATTTTTATTGGCGCTAAATATGACTGAACAACAACAAATTAGCCGCTCACAAGCCTGGCTGGAAAGTTTACGACCTAAGACCTTACCGCTCGCCTTCGCGGCGATCATCGTCGGTACGGCATTAGCATGGTGGCAAGGATACTTCAATCCGCTGGTTGCTCTGCTGGCATTGATTACGGCGGGATTACTGCAAATTCTGTCCAATCTCGCTAACGACTATGGCGATGCCGTCAAAGGCAGCGACAAGCCCGACCGCATAGGACCGCTGCGCGGTATGCAAAAAGGGGTCATCACCCAACAGCAGATGAAGCGGGCGCTGATCGTCACCGTGGTCTTGATCTGCCTGTCCGGTCTGGCCCTGGTTGCTGTGGCCTGCCACACGCTGGCAGATTTTGTCGGCTTCCTGGTGCTCGGCGGCCTGTCGATCATCGCCGCAATCACCTATACCGTAGGCAATCGCCCTTACGGATATATCGGTCTGGGCGATATTTCCGTGCTGGTGTTCTTCGGCTGGCTGAGCGTTATGGGAAGCTGGTATCTGCAGGCGCATACGTTGATTCCGGCGCTCATTCTGCCTGCTACCGCCTGCGGCCTGCTGGCAACTGCCGTGCTCAACGTCAACAATCTGCGCGATATCAACAGCGACAGAGAGAACGGCAAGAACACACTGGTCGTGCGTTTAGGCGCTGTCAATGCCCGCCGCTACCACGCCTGTCTGCTGATGGGCACGCTGGTCTGCCTGGCCCTGTTTAACCTGTTCTCACTGCAAAGCCTGTGGGGATGGCTGTTTATCCTCGCCGCTCCGCTGCTGATTAAACAGGCGCGATACGTGATGCGTGAGATGGATCCTGCGGCAATGCGCCCAATGCTGGAACGCACCGTAAAAGCGGCATTGTTAACTAACCTGCTGTTTGTCGTTGGAATTTTCTTAAGTCAGTGGTCTCTTTAACTGACAAATATCAATTAACAATTGATGATTTTGCCAACAGTACACATAGCGCGATATACTAAAAATTCTCGCAGCAACTGAACGTTGAGCCTATGAAATACGATACATCCGAGCTTTGTGACATCTATCAGGAAGATGTCAACGTCGTGGAACCACTGTTCTCTAACTTTGGAGGACGGTCGTCGTTTGGCGGACAAATCATCACGGTAAAATGTTTCGAGGACAACGGGTTGCTGTACGATCTGCTCGAACAAAACGGCCGTGGTCGCATTCTGCTGGTCGATGGCGGTGGTTCTGTCCGTCGTGCGCTGGTCGATGCCGAACTGGCTCGACTGGCCGTACAGAATGAATGGGAAGGTCTGGTCATCTACGGCTCAGTCCGTCAGGTAGACGATCTGGAAGAACTGGATATCGGCATTCAGGCGATTGCCGCAATTCCGGTCGGTGCCGCAGGGGAAGGTATTGGAGAAAGCGATGTACGCGTCAACTTTGGCGGTGTAACGTTCTTCTCTGGAGACCACCTGTACGCCGACAACACCGGGATAATCCTCTCCGAAGACCCGCTCGATATCGAGTAAAGAAAACACCGCAATTCGGTGTGATGCCAGTCGGTTAAACAACTGACTGGCTTTTTTTGCCACACCACCCTTCCGATTCCCCCATCCTGCGCATTGACGAAGAAAAAACTCTCTCTATACCTAATGATGAATCTCATCACTCTCATCACGAGGTCATCATGCATATCGATCTGACAGGTAAAAAAGCGCTGGTCACCGGAGCCAGTCGTGGATTAGGGCGCGCCATTGCACTGTCGCTGGCGAAAGCCGGTGCTGATGTTGTTATAACCTATGAAAAATCTGCGGAGAAAGCCCAGGCCGTTGCCGATGAAATTACAGCACTTGGCCGCCATGGTGAGGCGATTCAGGCAAACAGTGCAGACGCTCAGGCGATTCAGAATGCCGTAAACCGCACGGTACAGTCACTCGGAGGACTGGATATCCTGGTCAACAACGCAGGGATCGCACGCGGCGGCCCGCTGGAGTCGCTGTCACTGGAGGACATCGACGCATTGATTAACGTGAACATCCGTGGCGTGGTAGTTGCCATACAGGCCGCGCTACCGCATCTCCCTGAAGGTGGGCGAATCATCAATATTGGCAGTTGTCTTGCCAACCGCGTCGCCCAGCCGGGGATTGCCGTCTACGCGATGACTAAATCAGCGCTCAACTCGCTAACCCGTGGCCTGGCTCGTGATCTCGGCCCACGAGGCATTACCGTTAATCTTGTCCATCCCGGCCCAACGGACAGTGATATGAACCCGGCAGATGGCGAGCAGGCAGAATCCCAACGACAGCTTATTGCGACAGGGCATTACGGAACACCGGAGGATGTTGCAGCGGCGGTGACGTTTCTGGTAAGCCCAGCGGCTGGGCAGATTTCCGGCACCGGTCTGGACGTAGATGGGGGTTTGAATGCCTGAAATTAACGTTGTGTTGCGGTAAAACGATTGTATTGCCGGATGACGGCTTACGCCTTATCCGGCCTACACAGGAACGATTACGCAAGAGGTTTCGTGTTGTAGCAAAGCGGCAAACGAAGGTATCCCCAGGAGCGTAGTAAACTACGTGACTGGGGTAACTGAGCGCAGCCAACACAGCTACGGCACGAAAGATGAAGCGTAATTAGACTTCTTCCATACGACCCAGCAGGGCATGCAGACGATCCTGCCAGCCATTCTGCTGTTCTTTCAGGTTGTTGTTCTCACGCTCCAGCTCTTCACGCTGCTGCTGTGCAGTCTGAACTTCCTGCGACAGTGAGTTGTTCTTTTCTTTCAGCTCTTCGATTTCCATCTGTAACAGCGTGATGGTATCAATCGCCTGCTGTACTTTTGCTTCCAGTTTCTCAAACACTTCTAATGACATCGTCATACCTCTCCTGAATTGCAAGGCGTTGATGGATAAAAATCCTCGTCCCGATAACCGGCGACGCCTTAATAAAAACGAGCGCACTCTACTTAACACCGATTGTATGAAGCCGCGTCATCGCTGTCCAGCGGCATCCCGCGCAGATTGCGGTTTGCAACACTTTTAGTCTTTCTCCTGGTGACATGACTGTCATAACTCTTAAGTGTTAACAGATTGATCAGTGAAATGATTCAGCTCACACTATTTTTGTATAACAAATGCCGCACAATGGCGCGAAAACGCTCATTTTGTTGATGCAGTACACACATTTTAATTTCGATATTTCTCGTTTTTGAGCGTTAACGATAAATTAACAGTGTGCCTACCGGCTCCGAGGATGTCAGTGACCTTCTCGCACACAATAAACATTAAACTCTCTTCAGGATCCGATTATGAGTCAAACCTCAACCTTAAAAGGCCAGTGCATTGCTGAATTCCTCGGTACCGGGTTGTTGATTTTCTTCGGTGTGGGCTGTGTCGCTGCACTCAAAGTAGCTGGTGCTACTTTTGGTCAGTGGGAAATCAGTATCATCTGGGGTCTGGGGGTAGCGATGGCTATCTATCTGACCGCAGGTGTTTCTGGTGCACACCTGAATCCCGCGGTAACCATCGCACTCTGGCTGTTCGCCTGTTTTGATAAACGCAAAGTTGTCCCTTTTATTATTTCGCAAATTGCCGGCGCCTTTTGCGCAGCGGCATTGGTTTACGGGCTTTATTACAATCTTTTCATCGATTTTGAACAAACCAACCATATCGTGCGTGGCACTACCGAAAGCCTGGGTCTGGCGGGTACTTTCTCCACCTATCCGAATCCGCATATCAATTTTGTGCAGGCCTTCGCGGTTGAAATGGTCATTACCGCTATTCTAATGGGGCTGATTCTGGCTCTGACCGACGATGGTAACGGTGTACCTCGTGGTCCGCTGGCACCACTGCTGATTGGCTTATTAATTGCCGTTATTGGTGCTTCCATGGGTCCGCTGACAGGTTTTGCGATGAACCCGGCACGTGACTTCGGACCGAAACTCTTCGCCTGGATGGCCGGATGGGGTGAGATTGCCTTCACAGGTGGTCGCGATATCCCTTACTTCCTGGTTCCGGTGTTTGGCCCGATTACCGGCGCGATTTTGGGCGCATGGGCATATCGCAAACTGATTGGTCGCCATTTACCGTGCGATGTCTGCGTGATTGAAGAAAAAGACGCGGCGGCCAACACTCAACAAAAAGCTTCGCTGTAATGTGACTACGGGACAAAAATTATGACTGAAAAAAAATATATCGTTGCGCTCGACCAGGGCACCACCAGCTCCCGCGCGGTCGTAATGGACCACGATGCGAATATCGTTGCCGTTTCACAGCGCGAATTCGAGCAAATCTACCCGAAAGCAGGTTGGGTAGAACACGACCCAATGGAAATTTGGGCAACCCAAAGCTCTACGCTGGTTGAAGTTCTGGCGAAAGCCGATATCAGTTCCGATGAAATTGCAGCGATCGGTATTACCAACCAGCGTGAAACCACCATCGTTTGGGAGCGTGAGACCGGTAAACCAATCTACAACGCCATTGTGTGGCAGTGTCGTCGTACCGCAGATATCTGCGAAAAGCTTAAGCGCGATGGCATGGAAGAATACATCCGTAACAACACCGGCCTGGTGATTGACCCGTACTTCTCTGGCACCAAGGTGAAATGGATCCTCGACCACGTTGAAGGCTCGCGTGAGCGCGCTCGTCGCGGCGAACTGCTGTTTGGTACCGTGGACACCTGGCTTATCTGGAAAATGACGCAGGGACGCGTACACGTCACGGATTACACCAACGCTTCACGTACCATGCTGTTCAACATCCACTCCCTGGACTGGGATGACACGATGCTGGATGCGCTGGATATTCCGCGCGCCATGCTGCCAGAAGTGCGTCGCTCTTCTGAAGTGTACGGTCAGACCAACATTGGTGGTAAAGGCGGCATTCGTATTCCTATCTCCGGTATCGCCGGTGACCAGCAGGCAGCTCTGTTTGGCCAGCTGTGCGTAAAGGAAGGGATGGCGAAAAACACTTACGGTACCGGCTGCTTCATGCTGATGAATACCGGTGAGAAAGCCGTTAAGTCCGAAAACGGACTACTGACCACCATCGCCTGCGGACCGACCGGGGAAGTGAACTACGCGCTGGAAGGTGCGGTATTTATGGCTGGCGCATCCATTCAGTGGCTGCGCGATGAAATGAAACTCATCAGCGATGCATTCGACTCTGAATATTTCGCCACCAAAGTGAAAGACACCAACGGCGTGTACGTCGTTCCGGCATTTACTGGCCTGGGTGCACCGTACTGGGACCCGTATGCACGTGGCGCCATCTTCGGCCTGACCCGTGGCGTAAACTCCAACCACATCATCCGCGCAACGCTTGAGTCTATCGCTTATCAGACGCGTGATGTTCTGGAAGCGATGCAGGCTGACTCCGGTATTCGTCTGCACGCCCTGCGCGTTGACGGCGGTGCGGTCGCCAACAACTTCCTGATGCAGTTCCAGTCTGACATTCTGGGCACCCGCGTAGAGCGTCCGGAAGTTCGCGAAGTCACCGCATTAGGTGCAGCGTACCTGGCTGGCCTGGCAGTAGGCTTCTGGCAGAATCTGGATGAGTTGCAGGAGAAAGCGGTCATCGAGCGTGAATTCCGTCCAGGCATCGAAACCACCGAGCGTAACTTCCGTTACAGTGGCTGGAAAAAAGCGGTCAAACGCGCCATGGCATGGGAAGATCACGACGAGTAATACGTCATTGCCGGATGGCTACTTTGGCTTATCCGGCAAAATCTTCGTGCGGGGGCAACCCCGCACACACATCAATAATCTCGCCCCCTCCCCTGTGCTACACTTCGCGCCATTCCTTTCAGCTACGAGTTTGCAATGAGACGAGAACTTGCCATTGAATTTTCACGCGTGACCGAAGCGGCCGCGCTGGCTGGCTATAAATGGTTGGGCCGCGGCGATAAAAATACCGCTGACGGCGCGGCAGTGAACGCCATGCGTATTATGCTCAACCAGGTCAACATCGACGGCACCATCGTGATTGGCGAGGGTGAGATTGATGAAGCGCCGATGCTGTTTATCGGTGAAAAAGTCGGGACCGGTCTTGGTGATGCGGTCGACATCGCCGTCGATCCTATTGAAGGCACACGCATGACGGCAATGGGTCAGGCAAACGCGCTGGCCGTACTGGCTGTGGGCGATAAAGGCTGCTTCCTGAATGCGCCAGATATGTACATGGAAAAGCTGATTGTCGGCCCAGGCGCAAAAGGGTCTATCGACCTGAACCTGTCGCTGGAAGCCAACCTGCATAACGTTGCCGCTGCACTCAATAAACCGCTGAGTGAGCTGACCGTAACCATTCTGGCCAAACCACGCCATGATGAAACGATCGCCGAAATGCAAAAACTGGGCGTGCGCGTCTTCGCTATTCCAGACGGCGACGTTGCGGCCTCCATTCTGACCTGCATGCCAGACAGTGAAGTTGACGTGCTGTACGGCATTGGCGGCGCACCTGAAGGTGTGGTTTCCGCAGCTGTGATCCGCGCGCTGGACGGCGACATGCAGGGCCGTTTGCTGGCGCGTCATGACGTCAAAGGCGACAGCGAAGAAAACCGTCGCATTGGCGAACAAGAACTGGCTCGTTGCACCGCCATGGGCATTGAAGCGGGCAAAGCGCTGCGCCTCGATGAAATGGCACGTAGCGACAACGTCATTTTCTCCGCCACCGGCATTACCAAAGGCGATTTGCTGGAAGGGATTAGCCGCAAAGGTAATATCGCCACCACCGAAACGCTGCTGATCCGCGGCAAATCACGTACGATCCGTCGCATTCAGTCGATTCACTACCTCGATCGTAAAGATCCCGATGTGCAGGCGCACATCCTGTAATTGATTTGATCAATAGAGCCTTCCAGCCCATATGGGCTGGAAATCTTTCGTCCAACGAACGAAGATAAGGCAATCAAAACAGACAGGAGAAAACCATGGCAGATTGGGTAACAGGCAAAGTCACAAAGGTGCAAAACTGGACCGATGCCCTGTTTAGTTTGACCGTGCGAGCTCCAGTTCTTCCTTTCACTGCAGGTCAGTTCACTAAACTTGGCCTTGAGATCGACGGCGAACGCGTCCAGCGCGCCTATTCTTACGTAAATGCCCCTGATAACCCCGATTTAGAGTTTTATCTGGTGACGGTTCCCGACGGCAAACTGAGCCCTCGTCTGGCAGCACTGAAGCCTGGCGATGAAGTCCAAGTGGTGAGTGAAGCTGCTGGTTTCTTCGTGCTGGATGAAGTCCCCGATTGCGAAACGCTATGGATGCTGGCGACCGGCACGGCTATCGGCCCATATTTGTCGATTCTGCAGTTAGGCAAGGACCTGGATCGCTTTAAAAATCTGGTGCTGGTCCACGCCGCGCGCTATGCCGCCGATTTGAGCTATCTACCGCTGATGCAGGCGTTGGAAAAACGCTACGAAGGTAAATTACGCATCCAGACGGTTGTCAGCCGTGAAACAGCCGCAGATTCGCTGACCGGACGTGTACCGGCGTTGATTGAAAGCGGTGAGCTAGAAAAAGCAGTCGGGTTGCCAATGGATAAAGAAACCAGCCATGTGATGCTGTGCGGAAACCCGCAAATGGTACGCGACACGCAGCAGTTGCTGAAAGAGACCCGGCAAATGACCAAACACCTGCGCCGTCGACCGGGCCATATGACCGCAGAGCACTACTGGTAAGAACGTTTCAATGCCCGGTAAACACCCGGGCATTTTGCCGGATGGCGCTTACGCTTATCCGGCCTACGAGTCAGCTCTGTACTTTACGTCCTGCGTATCCTTACCATATTTATTCGCGTCCTGGGTGCCAATGAACGCCCCCAGATCGATAAGCATACCAACCAGAATCAACGTTGGAACAAAGCGGCCTACCGCCCATTGCCAGACGCCGGGTAAAATTGCCCAATTTCCGGCCAGCAGCATCCACGCCAGGATCATCAACAGCGCCCACGCTCCGGAGCGCCCCCGGTCATGCAGACGTTTTACCGTCACTGCCGCCGTTGGCCATAGCAGACACACCAGACAAAAAGCCGCGGTCTGAATATCGAGTAATTGTTTGCTCGCCAGCGAAAACAGAACCAGCATGCTGACGATCCAGAGGCCAATCCAAATCCAGAAATCACGGCGCCCGATGCGCCCTTTAAATGAGAATAACCACTGCTGTATGGTCATGTAAGTTCCTTTATTATTACCTTCCAGAACAGTTTACCCTTTTGACAAGCTCGACGGTTACCGTTTTAATCGTGAGCAATGAGAATGAAAGGTACGATTGATGAAGCAAGGATTTACACTGTTTTTATTATTGTTTTCAGCCTTAACCGCGAGCACTGCGGTACTGGCGGAAGAGCCGTCGACGGCAACCACGGCCCCCTATTTACTGGCGGGCGCGCCGACCTTTGACCTGTCGATTAGCCAGTTTCGTGAAAACTTTAATACGCAGAATCCGAAGCTTATTCTGAATGAGTTCCGTGCCATCGACAGCAGTCGCGATCGAGCAAATCTCACCCGCGCAGCCAGTAAAATCAATGAAAACCTGTATGCGTCTTCCGCTCTTGAACGCGGCACCCTTAAAATCAAAAGCATGCAGATAACCTGGTTACCCATTCAGGGGCCAGAACAAAAGGCAGCCAAAGCGAAAGCGCTGGAATACATGACCGCCGTCATCCGCACCGTCGCACCGCTACTGACGAAGGAACAGAGCCAGAAAAAGCTGCAAAAACTGCTCGCCGCAGGCAAAGGTAAGCGCTATTACGCTGAAACAGAAGGCGCAATTCGCTATGTTGTTGCTGACAACGGTGAAAAAGGACTGACCTTCGCTGTTGAACCGATTAAGCTGGTACTATCAGAAAGTCTTGAGAAGGCGAATTGATGACAAAAAGCAAAGCCTTTCAGGGGATGAATCTCTATACTGTTTCACAGACCATGCTGCCCTCACGGGCGGCCATATTCCTTAATTCGCTGACAAGCGTGGAGAAATGAAATGCGACATCCTTTAGTGATGGGTAACTGGAAACTGAACGGCAGCCGCCACATGGTAAACGAACTGGTTGCTAACCTGCGTAAAGAACTGGCTGGCGTTGCTGGCTGTGCAGTAGCGATTGCTCCGCCGGAAATGTATATCGACCTGGCGAAACACGCCGCTGCCGGTAGCCACATCATTCTGGGCGCGCAGAACGTTGACCTGAACCTGTCTGGCGCATTCACTGGTGAAACAAGTGCTGAAATGCTGAAAGACATCGGCGCGCAGTACATCATTATCGGTCACTCTGAGCGTCGTACTTACCACAAAGAATCTGACGAGCTGATCGCTAAAAAATTCGCCGTGCTGAAAGAGCAGGGTCTGACTCCAGTTCTGTGCATCGGCGAAACCGAAGCAGAAAACGAAGCGGGCAAAACTGAAGAAGTTTGTGCACGTCAGATCGACGCGGTTCTGAAAACTCAGGGCGCGGCAGCATTCGAAGGCGTCGTTATCGCTTACGAACCAGTATGGGCTATCGGTACCGGCAAATCTGCAACTCCTGCTCAGGCTCAGGCTGTTCACAAATTTATTCGTGACCACATTGCTAAAGCTGACGCGAAAATCGCTGAGCAAGTTATCATCCAGTACGGCGGTTCTGTAAACGCAGCTAACGCGGCAGAACTGTTCGCTCAGCCGGACATCGACGGTGCGCTGGTTGGTGGTGCTTCTCTGAAAGCAGACGCCTTCGCAGTCATCGTTAAAGCAGCAGAAGCCGCTAAACAGGCTTAAGTTGTTAAGGCGGGAGGAGCCCTCCTCCCGCTGTATTAACTACCAGTATCCCAACCAGTGCCACCAGAAGGCGCCGGTCACACCCCAAATGGTCAGGTTGACCACACTCATCACCAGCCCCGTTTTCCACCACTCCGCCAACGTGACATAGCCCGAACCAAAGATAATAGGCGCAGTACCCGTGCCATAGTGCGTGAGCGACATCATCAAGGAGGAGGAGAAACCGAGCATTAAACCAAGCAGCGCTGGCGGCGCGCCGAGGCCTAAGCCTGCGGCAAAGAACGCAGCGAACATAGCCGTAATATGCGCAGTTGTGCTGGCGAAAAAGTAGTGCGAGTAGACGTAAAGCAGGATCAACAACAGCGTCGCAACACTCCAGTGCACGCCAAGATGGTCGATTGCGCTACCCACGCTGGTTGCCAGCCATCCTACCAATCCCAGTTTGCTGAGAAAATCCGCCATCATCACCAGCGCGGCAAACCAGACTATCGTATCCCATGCCCCGCGGCATTTAAGAATGTCATCCCAGCTCAATACACCCGCCATCAATAGAATCGACAATCCAATTAACGCGGCGCTAGTGGGGTTTACGCTCCAGGCACTGCCCATCAGCATTGCTGGAACACCCGCCCATAGACAGAGCAGCAAAATGAACACCCCCAGGGTGATTTTCTCTGCCAAAGAAAGTGGACCCAGCGCATCCAGTTTTTGCCGCGCAAACTGCGGTGCATTTGGTGTGCGCGTGATAGCTGGCGGATAGAGCCACCAGATTACAATCGGCATGACAACCAGTGATACCAGTGCGGGAAGAAGCGCCGCAATAGCCCACATTCCCCAGGTCATGTTCAGCACGCCATCCGTCCCCTTTGTCAAAAAACTGACGATTAACGGATTAGGTGCAGTCGCGGTGATGAACATAGCCGAGCTGATCGGGTTAATGTTGTAGTTCACCAGCGCGAGATAACGGCCCGTGGAGCCATTCTCGGCATGGCCTGGCTGCGAGCCGAGGCTCTCCGCAATCGCCCGCATTACCGGGTGGATAATGCCACCACCACGCGCGGTATTGCTTGGCGTTACGGGTGCAATTAGCGTTTCCGCAAGGGTTAATGCCCACGCAATACCCAGCGTTCTTTTACCAAATAGCGCAATAAACCCGTAGCCAATACGCGCGCCCAGGCCGGTCTTTAACAGACTTTGCGACAGCATAATGGATAAACCAATCAGCCAGATTAGCTGGTTAGAAAAACCACTCAATGCATCGTTCAATGCCGCCGAGGGTTTGCCTGGGTTAGTAACGCCTGTCATCGCCACCAGCATAATCGCCACAATCGCAATTGCGCCAATGGGCATAGCTTTACCGATAATCGCGGCGATCGTACCAATAAACAGTGCCAGCAGGTGCCACGCTTGCGGGGTTACGTCAGGAGGACACGGGATAACAAACCAGATGGTCAGCGTAATCACAAGCGAGATGATGGCAGGCCAGCGGCGGATGGGGGTCAAACTGTCCATGAATCAATCCTTGAGTTTCCAGTGCGCAAATCTGCGCTCAGGCATTAACCGATATTGCCGCGCATAATACAATTCACTCACTCACAAAACATAAAATTAACATTTTGATACAGCTACAGTTTTCCCAACACCGTAAACCAGGCGTAATCCAGCGGCAGAAGAATCAAATACGTTGCCGCCGCCAGTGCGATACACAGCAGCATCCCTGCCCTTGCAGGTACTTTCCCGAGCGCCATCGCCACCACGATCGGTGAAGCCTGATACGGCAACAGTGGTGTGGAATAACCCAGCACCTGGATCATAATCACCGACAGCAGCGGGAATCCCGTCGCATCGGCAAAGCTTTGCGCCAACGTGGTATACAGCGCCGGAACACCGTTCGCCGTCATAATAAAATTAAGCGCCGTGGTAATACCGGTCAGCGCGAGGAAACTGGTAAACGGCTTTTCCGCATCCAGCGGCATCACCTGTAACAGCGCTTCACCAACGGCGCTACCAATACCTGTTTGCGTGACGGTGATCGCCAGCCCCAGAATACCCGCCACATAAATACAGGTACGAATGTTGACCCCAGTGGAAAACTCGTCGCCATTGATAAAGCCAACCCGTGGGAGCAATGTGATAACTGCCGCCGCCAGCCCAGTCCACGCGGGGCCAATGCCGTGCCAGCTTTCGCTTACCCAAAGAAGCAACACCACCGCTAACATCCAGGCCAGACGTTTTTCATCTCCGCTCATCGGTTCCGACGGCGTGAGATCGCGCGGCGCATGGGGCTTGCCAGGGAACAGCCAGCAGATAAGCACGATGAGAACCGCGCCTTTAAGCCAACCCAGAACCGGCGTATGCAGCAGCAAATAGGGAAGATAATTGAGGTGGATGCCGTAAGAGCCTTCCGCAGCGCCGCTCATCACCAGATTCGGTACGTTTGCGGGTAAAATCGTCGCAGAAAGCTGGAATGTCCCAAACCCAACGGCCAGTGCCAGACCATACCAGGCGCGCGTACCATCGTTAATTCCAGCTCGTTTCGCCATCGCTGCGACAATCGGCATCAGCAGCGCAATGCGGCCCATGTTGGATGGCATTACAAACGCCAGCGCGTAACTCAACAGCACCACACTCGCCACCATTAACGGCCAGGAGTCGGTCAACCGTGATGACAGCGCCCTCGCCGCCCTGTCCGCCAGCCCCGTTTTACGAATCGCGATACCCAGCACAAAGCCGCTAAACACCAACCAGAATGCGGAGGACGCAAAGCCGCCAAAGATCACATCCGGTGGCGCGATTTTGGCGACCATCGCCACGGCAAAGAACAGCAGCGCCGTTATAAACTCCGGCAGCAGCGACGTAGCCCAGAGCAGAATGGTGATGCCAACCACCAGAGAGGGGATAAACAGAGGGTGTGTAAGCCAGAGCGACATGCCTGTCTCCTGTTGTTTTTTTCAACAAGAATACGGGGACAGGCATGCGGAGTAAACGCCAGATTAGGTGGGGTTAACGCAGAATATCACATTGATGATCCTGAATTTCCTCAGCGGAGGCGAGATTCAGCGCCAGCAGATTGCGCTGAGTAGCCAGCAGAACAAAGGATTCATCGCTCTGACGCACCATCGCCAACGCATAGCTGCCCATATGCTCACGTGCATCCGGCACCTCTTCTGCCAGCATCATAAATGGGCTGCGTTGTGCCAGTTCATTTTCCGTGACGCGACGCGCCAGATATTCATGACCGCGCAGCCCACCTGGTAGAGGTAGCCAGCGGGTGCTGATTTTCGCCAGGTTGTCATCCAGCTGTTTTCTGACATCGGTTCGCAGGCAGGAGATATGAATATGCAGGTGATTTTGAGTACGCCCGCTACGTGAGTTAATGGTCAGAGAGACTGCTTTGTCAGGGATTTCCTGGCCGTATTTTTGGCTCATAAAGCTACGCGCCTGCCAGGCCAGCCAGAAAAAGTTCGGCGTGCCTGATTTCAACAGCAGTGGGCTTTCCGTACCGTTAATGCGATAAGTGGGCATCAACAAATATTGCAAAGGGCCGTTACGGTCTTTGAACACCACATATCCGGCATCCGTCTTCACTTCTGCGCATGGTGCAGGATCCTGCTGCTGCAACTGGTGCGGTAAGCATTGTTGAAGGACGATCTGGCGTAATGCGTCCGGGTTGCCGGTGAATTTCCAGTACCCGATGCCTGCAGCGGCGGCGACCACAATCACCGCCAGTAAAAGATAGCCTGCTTTTTTCATTACGCGTTTCCTGTATCCCATTGAAGGGCAAGAGTAACGCAAAACCATGACAAATAAAAAACCCGGTCGCGTTAGGCCACCGGGTCGGTAAATCACAGACTTATTTAGCGTTTGCTGATCTGGTCGAACGTACCGCCATTAGAGAAGTGCTCTTTCTGCGCTTTCGTCCAGCCGCCAAACTCTTCATCGATGGTGAACAGCTTCAGCTTCGGAAATGCATTTTCGTATTTCTTCGCAACGTCTGTATCACGTGGACGATAGTAGTTTTTCGCTGCAATTTCCTGGCCTTCCGGAGAGTAGAGATACTTCAGATAAGCTTCCGCCACCGCTTTGGTGTCTTTCTTTTCCACCACTTTATCGACCACGGAAACGGTCGGCTCCGCGAGAATAGATTCACTCGGCGTCACTATCTCGAATTTGTCTTTACCCAGCTCGTTCGTTGCCAGCAGCGCTTCGTTTTCCCAGGCGATCAGCACATCACCGATACCACGCTCAACGAAAGTATTGGTTGAACCACGCGCACCGGAATCCAGCACTTCAACGTTTTTATACAGGGCCTTGACGAAGTCCTGCGCTTTGGCCTGATCGTTGTTGTTGTGGTGCAGGGCATAGCCCCATGCCGCCAGATAGTTCCAGCGTGCGCCGCCTGAGCTTTTCGGGTTTGGTGTAATCACTGACACGCCGGGTTTGATCAAATCGTTCCAGTCATGAATTTGTTTGGGGTTGCCTTTGCGGACCAGGAACACGATGGTGGAGGTGTAAGGCGCAGAGTTATCCGGCAAGCGCTTAATCCAGTTTTTATCAATTCGACCACGTTCAGCAATGGCATCCACGTCATATGCCAGTGCCAACGTCACCACATCGGCTTCAATACCGTTGATGACAGAGGTCGCCTGTTTACCAGAGCCGCCGTGCGACTGGCGGATCACGACGTTATCGCCCGTTTCCTGCTTCCAGTGCGCGCTGAAGGCTTTATTGTACTGCTCGTACAGTTCACGTGTTGGATCGTACGATACGTTAAGTAACTGAATATCCTTTGCCAGAACGCTGGTTGATGCCAGCAATAATGTTAACCCTACGCCCCATTTGTTCATCGCCCAGCTCTCTTATGTGATGTTGTGATGAGCAAAGCGTGCCAGAAAGGCATCCAAACATTAAAGAATAAAAAAAGATTTGCTATAACTTCGGGGAATAAATGAGGAAGGTTGTGCCGGATGACGACTTACGCCTTATCCGGCCTACAAGAGTACACTCTGTAGGCCCGGTAAGCGAAGCGCCACCGGGCAACAAAAAACAATCAGTACAGTTTTTTCGCGCAGTCCAGCCAGTCACCTTTGAATGGACGCTTCATGTTCTCGATAGCATCGATGATATCGTGGTGAACCAGTTGCTCGTTCTGAATACCGACACAGCGACCGCCATGACCTGCCAGCAGCAGTTCAATAGCATATGCGCCCATACGGGATGCCAGGATACGATCGTAAGGAACCGGGGAACCACCACGCTGAATGTGACCCAGTACGGTCGAACGCGTTTCGCGGCCCGTTTCCTTCTCGATGTAATGCGCCAGTTCGTCAACGTCACACATGTGTTCAGTGATCGCTACAATTGCGTGTTTTTTACCTTTCGCGATGCCCGCTTTGATTTCAGCAACCAAATCGTCGCGACTGAATTCCACTTCCGGAACCACTACGAACTCACAACCACCGGCAATTGCAGCCGCCAGGGTCAGATCGCCACAGTAGCGGCCCATCACTTCAACGATGGAAATACGCTGGTGAGAAGAAGAGGTATCACGCAGACGGTCAATCGCTTCTACTACAGTACCCAGAGCGGTGAAGTAACCGATGGTGTAGTCGGTGCCCTTGATATCGTTGTCGATAGTGCCCGGCAGACCGATGCATGGGAAGCCCATTTCAGTCAGGCGTTTCGCACCCATGTAAGAACCGTCACCGCCGATAACAACCAGCGCATCAATGCCACGCTTTTTCAGGTTTTCGATAGCCACCGCACGCACGTTTTCGTCGCGGAATTCCGGGAAGCGAGCTGAACCGAGGAAAGTACCGCCACGGTTGATCATGTCGGACACGCTGTAGCGGTCAAGCTGGACCATACGGTCTTCATACAAACCCAGGTAGCCATCATGGATCCCCATGACTTCCAGCCCTTCCGTCAACGCTGCACGTACAACACCACGGATTGCTGCGTTCATGCCCGGCGCATCACCGCCGCTTGTCAACACACCGATTTTCTTAATCATGACTACCTCTGAACTTTGGAATGCAAAATGAAATCTGCTGCCGGAAGTCGATTCCGCATATCGAAACGATCCAACGAATATGCAGATAGTATAACAATCACTTCCTGCTGAATTGATTCAGGTCAGGCCAAATGGTGGTAATTTATACACAAAATGCTGGCCCGGTTCACTTTTTACAACGAATTATGAAAGCTCAAACACCTTGCCTTCCTTGGGTACGACTGAACAGGGATCCTGATGAATGATGACATCCGATCCCGGGAAACGCCGTAAAATTGCCTGCTCAACCTGTTCAGCCACTAAATGCGCCTGAACGAGCGGCAGATTATCTTCCATTTCCAAATGAATCTGAATAAAGCGGGTCGGCCCTGACTGCCGCGTGCGAAGATCGTGAGCGCCGCTGACCCCAGGCCATGACGTCACGATATCAATAATTTCCTGACGTTCCTCATCGGGTAAAGCGCGATCCAGCAAAGATTGCACTGCCTCATACCCCATGCGTAATGCGCTATATAAAATATAGATGCCAATCCCGAGCGCAAACAAGGCATCCGCACGATGCCAGCCGTACCATGCCAGCCCGAGCGCAATGAGAATCGCACCGTTCATCATAACATCAGACTGATAATGAAGCATATCTGCCCGAACGGCCTGACTTTGCGTACGCTTCACTACCCAGCGCTGAAACGAGACCAGAATGATTGTACACACTAACGCAATGATGGTGACAACCACCCCAACGCCGGGATCTTTCATCGGCGTCGGTTGGATGAGATGCTGAATCCCGGTCAGGAATAAAAACAGCGCCGAACCGGAAATAAACATGCTTTGCGCCAGCGCCGCCAGTGATTCCGCTTTTCCGTGTCCGAACGTATGTTCATCATCGGCCGGTTGCAGCGAATAGCGCACCACCAACAGGTTGGTTAACGACGCCGCGATGTCCACCAGAGAATCCACCAGTGCAGCCAGAATACTGACCGATCCGGTGTACCACCACGCGAAAATTTTGATCAAAAGTAACAGTGATGCCATCACGGTCGCCGCGATTGCCGCCCGGCTCACCAGCCGCCCATAGGTATGATTCATAAACACTCCAGCCAGAATATGCCGCTAGTATAACGGATGAAGTAAAACAGTCAGGCAATAACCGAGCGACAAATTTTGGGCAAAAAAAACCCCCACATCATGTGGGGGAAGACAGGGATGGTGTCTATGGCAAGGAAAACAGGGTTACTACTGGGAACGCGAGTTGCTACTACTCAATAAATTCAACGATGAGCTTTTTTTCCAGTGCGCTACGTCGCGCAATTGCTCCATTCGTTGTTCATGTTTCTCATTTAAAACCGCTTGCTGCTCGGGCGTTAACAGGCGATACATCTGGTTGCGGATCCTGGCTATTTCAACCTGGCGGGCAACCTGTTCTTGCGCCATTCTTTCTGCCTGAGCGCGCACTGCGCTTTCATCAAATTTCTCTGCGGTGACAAGGCGATGCATTGTCTCCATTTCGCTAACATTAACAGGAGGCTGTTCGTGTCTTGCCTGCTGCATTAAATCTCGCATCTGTTGACGTTGATGTTCGGTTAAACTGATACCGTCAAACATGTGGCTCTGAACGCTACGTTGCGATGAGCCTTCACCCAGGTGCCAGTGATCGCCTGTGACGACTTCAGCTGCATGGCTAAATGTACTGAGTGCCAGCGTTGAGGCCATGACGGCAGCGCTAACTTTGCCCATCACTTGCTCCCAAAATCTTTTCTGTCGCGATTCAACGAGAGACAGTTTACGATTCGGGCTGCAAACATGCGTCAGGGGGTGTAAAACAACGTAAAGTCATAGATTAGCGACGCCTGATGACGTAATTTCTGCCTCGGAGGTACGTAAACAATGAATAAAATCCTGTTAGTTGATGATGACCGAGAGCTGACTTCCCTGTTAAAGGAGTTGCTCGAAATGGAAGGTTTCGATGTGCTGGTTGCCTATGATGGGGAACAGGCGCTTGAGCTTCTGGATGACAGCATCGATTTACTTTTGCTCGACGTCATGATGCCGAAGAAAAACGGCATTGATACGCTGAAAGCACTTCGTCAGACACACCAGACACCCGTAATCATGCTGACCGCTCGCGGCAGCGAATTGGATCGCGTACTTGGCCTTGAGCTGGGCGCGGACGACTATTTACCCAAACCGTTTAACGACCGTGAACTGGTCGCGCGCATCCGCGCTATTCTGCGTCGCTCACACTGGAGCGAACAGCAGCAGAACAGCGATAACGGCTCGCCGACTCTGGAAGTAGATGCGTTAAGCCTTAATCCGGGCCGCCAGGAAGCCAGCTTTGACGGGCAAATCCTGGAGTTAACCGGCACCGAATTCACCCTGCTTTATTTGCTGGCACAGCATCTCGGTCAGGTGGTTTCGCGTGAGCACCTGAGCCAGGAAGTGCTGGGTAAACGCCTGACACCTTTCGATCGCGCTATCGATATGCATATCTCGAACCTGCGTCGTAAGCTGCCAGAGCGTAAAGACGGACACCCGTGGTTTAAAACCCTGCGTGGTCGCGGCTACCTGATGGTTTCCGCTTCATGATAGGGAGCTTAACCGCGCGCATCTTTGCCATCTTCTGGTTGACGCTGGCACTGGTGTTGATGTTGGTACTGATGTTACCCAAGCTCGACTCACGCCAGATGACCGAGCTACTGGACAGCGAGCAGCGCCAGGGGTTAATGATTGAGCAACACGTTGAAGCTGAACTGGCGAACGATCCACCCAACGATTTGATGTGGTGGCGTCGCTTGTTTCGGGCGATAGACAAGTGGGCGCCACCAGGACAGCGGTTATTACTTGTTACGACGGAAGGACGCGTGATCGGCGCAGAACGCAATGAAATGCAGATCATTCGTAACTTTATTGGTCAGGCCGATAACGCCGACCATCCGCAAAAGAAAAAATACGGTCGCGTTGAGATGGTCGGGCCTTTCTCCGTCAGAGACGGTGAAGATAACTACCAGCTGTATCTCATTCGACCAGCCAGCAGCTCACAATCTGACTTTATCAACCTGCTGTTTGACCGACCGCTGTTATTGCTGATCGTCACCATGTTAGTCAGCTCTCCGCTATTGCTCTGGCTTGCCTGGAGTCTGGCGAAACCAGCGCGTAAGTTGAAAAACGCTGCGGATGAAGTGGCCCAGGGCAACCTGCGTCAACATCCGGAGCTGGAAGCCGGTCCGCAGGAGTTTCTGGCGGCAGGTGCCAGCTTTAACCAGATGGTGACGGCGCTGGAACGGATGATGACCACGCAGCAACGTCTGCTGTCGGACATCTCTCACGAGCTGAGAACACCGCTAACGCGTCTGCAACTGGGTACCGCTCTGCTGCGCCGTCGTAGCGGTGAGAGCAAAGAGCTGGAGCGCATTGAAACAGAAGCACACCGACTAGACAGCATGATCAACGACCTGCTGGTGATGTCACGTAATCAGCAGAAAAACGCGCTGGTCAGTGAAACGGTGAAAGCTAATCAGCTGTGGGGCGAAGTGCTGGATAACGCCGCCTTTGAAGCTGAGCAGATGGGTAAATCGCTCACGGTGAATTTCCCGCCGGGCCCGTGGCCGCTGTACGGTAACCCAAATGCGTTGGAAAGTGCGCTGGAAAACATTGTGCGCAATGCCCTGCGCTATTCACATACGAAGATTGAAGTTGGCTTCGCTGTGGATATCGACGGGATTACCATCACCGTGGACGACGATGGCCCAGGTGTAAGCCCTGAAGACAGAGAACAGATTTTCCGTCCGTTCTATCGTACCGATGAGGCGCGCGATCGCGAGTCTGGCGGAACAGGTCTGGGTCTGGCGATTGTTGAAACTGCAATCCAGCAGCATCGTGGCTGGGTGAAGGCCGAAGACAGCCCGCTGGGTGGTTTACGGCTGGTAATTTGGTTACCGTTGTATAAGCGTTCCTGAGTCTCTCTGTGTTGCCGGATGGCGGCGTAATGCCTCATCCGGCCTCCACGGACAGGGGGAATTATTTCCCCCACAAACGGCGGGAATTGTCTTCGATCTTGCCGCTTAAACGACGCTTTTGCATCGTTCTGGTCCAACTTTTTGATAACCCGGCAGCCGACAGTAAACGGTGATATTGCGAATCATCAAACGGCATATGCCAGGCGATAGCAATTGCCTCCCGCACGCTGACGTCGCTCACGCGTGACGCCAGGATCAACGGCGCGTCTGCAGATACCAGCCCTGCCGCGATGACGCTGCACAGCCAGCCCGTCTTACCTGCATCCTGCATCTGGCAGGCCATATCGCTGATGCCAAAATGGAAATTCAACTTAAAGCACGGCGAGCGCGGCTGCGTGACCTGAATCAACGCCTCTCCCCACTGGAAAATATCGCCAATATACACATTCTCTTCAGTCAGCCCCTCAGTAGAGAGGTTCTCACCAAACGCGGGCGCGACAAATAGCTCCGCCTGCTCCGGAAACGCTTGTCTCCAGTGCTGATAGTGTTCACGCGGATAGTGACACAGCGCGCGATCCGGCCCGCCATGAATTTTCGCTTCCGCCTGTTCATCTCCCGTCAGCCCCAGTTCGGTCAGCATCAGCTCACCGTCAATCTGGACTTTAGCAATCGCGCTGGGACGGCTTCCCGTGTAGTCCCGAACTTTGCCCGTAAAAACATCGACCGGATATCGCATCTGTTCCCTCTCCCGATAAATTTCCCCCATTACACCACATTTATTTTACCCCAGTCGCTCAAAATGAGAGCACGGTTCACATGAAACTTAGGGACACATGCTATCAATGTAAGCTGGTTTTGAAACATCATTTCAAATAAGGAGTCGACAACGTGACTGGTCAATCGCAATTTGCTGGCGTCTGGTGTCCTTCCATTACGCCAATGGACAATGACGGTAAGATCGATCTCAACGGTCTAAGCCAGCATCTCAAACGCCTTACCGAGGCCAAAATCGATGTGATTTTGCTGATGGGTAGCATCGGGGAATTTGCTTCCTTTACGCTCGAAGAAAGGCTATTGCTGATCCGCGAGGCCCGCGCCATGAGCTCGCTGAAGATGGTCGCCAACGTCTCATCCACCTGCCAGAATGATGTATTGTTGATGGCGCAGGAAGCGTATCGCTCAGGTTACGATGCCGTGATGATCCTGCCGCCCTACTACTACGGACAAACGGCGAAACAGCTGCTGAGCTACTTCCGTCAGTTGGGGCAGAAACTCAGCGGCAAATGGTTTGCCTATAACTTCCCGGCACGCACCGGCTGCGATTTAACCCCCGAGCTGGTTGCCTCCCTCGCCGCTGAGTTCCCGAATTTCGCTGGTATCAAAGACACCGTCGACTGCCAGTCTCATACTCGCAGTATGATTCAGACTACCCGCGCCGTGCGGGAGGATTTTGCCGTGCTGTCCGGCTACGACGAATACTATATTCCCAACCTGTTGGCAGGTGGCGCAGGGATTATTTCAGGGTTGAACAACGTCATGCCGGAACTGTTTGTCAGCGCGCGGGAAGCGTTTAAGCAGGGCGACCTGGCAGCGCTTCGCGATATTCAGGACCAGATTGGCACCTACATGTCCATCTATGCCATCGGCGAAGATTTTGTCACCACCATCAAAACCGTGGTATCGCGTAAGTTTGGCTATTGCTCCGGCGTGTCACGTAATGCCGGTGGAGAGTTGAACGAGAGTGAGTGTAGAACAATCGATGAGGTGTTTGTCGTCAAAGGGTAAATAATTAAGCCGGATGGTGCAGACCATCCGGCTTAAGAGACTTACTTCACGGTGCCACGAAGATCAATTTCTGCCGCCTTTGCTTTGGCCCTTTTCGACCAGATAGACGTGATAATCGGCACCAGAATGGAGGTCACAATCACCGACGTGGCGACCAGGGAAGTTGCTGCCGGTGCCATCGGTTTAAATGCCGGAACCATTTCAGCAATCAGCACAGGCGTAGCAACCGCCGCCCCCGCAGAACTGGAAGCCGCAATCCCCGCCGTACCATCGCCACCACCAATCAGTTTATCGGCGATAATCAATGGAATACCAGTGATGATAATCACTGCCACGCCCAGCAGAATACCCAGCACGCCGGTCTGAGCAATCACGCTCAAATCAATGGTGTTACCTAATGCGAAGGCAAAGAACGGGATCAGCGTCTGCACGGCCTTACTGAAGAATTCCCGCAGCTCAGGATCCAGATTACCCAGCGCAAAACCAATCAGGAACGGCAATACTGCGCCAACAAATACGTGCGGTTCAAACGACGCGATCCCGGCAGTTCCCAGAATCACCATGGTCATCAGCGGGCCAGACTCCAGCGACATCAGGACAAACGCCCCAGCCTCTTCTTTGGTGCCGTACTGCTGCATAATCGAGGCATACAACCCGCCGTTGGTCATATCCATCGCGGCCACCAGCGCCAGCGTAGACAACCCAGCGAAGAATCCGACCTCTACGCCATGTTCCGGCAGAATGCGTGAGGCAATCGCTGCAACCACCCACGCCACCAGAATCTTGGTTATGACTAACGTACCTGATTTACGCAGCACGGTGCCGGTGGCGCTTAGCTTGATCGACGCCCCCATGCAAAAGAACCAGACCGCCAGGATAGGTACCGTACCGGTGATCATACCGTTGGTAAAGGAGCCGAAGTATTTCCCGGCGCTGGGGGAAAAGGTGTGACACAACGCGCCCAGGAAAAGCGGCACCAGCATCATACCGCCTGGGATTTTCTCTATCGTACGTTTGATCTGCATTTCCATCACCTGTAGACATAAAAATGGGGCAATTTTTATGGGCGATTGCATCTTGCTTTGAGATGCGCCCGTCTTGATGAAAAGAAGATAGACATTCATAGAGACTATAAAAGTGATCCCACTCGCATAATAAAACCTTGTTTCAATTTAAGTGGATCATTGTTTTTATATTGAGTTTGATCACAAAAAAACCCCACAAGCATCGCTTGCAGGGCTTCGTTAAAGCGTAGAACTTATTTTTTTGCTGCGAAACGTGCGGCAGATTCGTCCCAGTTCACGACGTTCCAGAACTCTTTGATGTAGTCCGGGCGACGGTTCTGGAATTTCAGGTAGTAAGCGTGTTCCCAAACATCCAGGCCCACGATTGGGAAACCGGAAGCGCCAGAGATAGCTTCACCCATCAGCGGGGAATCCTGGTTGGCGGTGGAAACAACAGCCAGTTTGTCACCTTTCAGCACCAGCCACGCCCAGCCGGAGCCAAAGCGGGTTGCCGCTGCTTTTTCAAATTCAGCTTTGAAGTTGTCAACGGAGCCAAAGTCACGTTCGATAGCCGCTTTCAGGTCACCCTGCAGCGTAGTACCGGTTTTCAGGCCTTTCCAGAACAGGCTGTGGTTAGCGTGACCGCCCGCGTTGTTACGCAGTACGGTTTTCTTGTCTGCTGGCAGTTGATCCAGTTTGGTGATCAGCTCTTCAGCGGACAGGCTGGCGAATTCTGGCAGGCTTTCCAGCGCAGCGTTCGCGTTGTTTACGTAAGCCTGGTGGTGTTTGGTATGGTGGATTTCCATCGTCTGCTTATCGAAGTGCGGTTCAAGGGCATCATAAGCGTACGGCAGGGATGGCAGTGTATAACTCATAATCATCTCCAGTATTGTCGGGCGGCCTGTGTTAACGCCGCGTAAGCAGTTGGGTCATTATAGTTAATTAAATGATATTGAAAATGATTATCAATGCCGTACTTTTTACAAGGTTTTAATAGCGCATGTTGATTGCTAAAGATGTGAACCGAATCACCCAGTTAACGTGATGATTGCCAACATGCGCAAAATGGCGGCAATCGTTAAAAGGTTAACACCCTGCGTAATTTTTAAACTCGTTTGGTCGGAGGGGTCATTACCGACGATAAAAAATAACGAGGATTAAGTCATGAGTAACGCGATTACGATGGGTATCTTTTGGCATTTGATAGGCGCAGCCAGTGCCGCCTGTTTCTATGCCCCGTTCAAACAAGTCAAACATTGGTCATGGGAAACGATGTGGTCGGTTGGCGGGATCGTCTCTTGGCTTATCCTGCCATGGACCATTAGCGCCATGTTGCTTCCCAATTTCTGGGCCTACTTCAGTTCTTTCAGCCTCTCTACGCTGGCGCCAGTGTTTCTGTTCGGCGCGATGTGGGGGATTGGCAATATCAACTATGGTCTGACCATGCGCTATCTCGGTATGTCGATGGGGATCGGCATTGCAATTGGGATTACGTTGATTGTAGGCACGCTGATGACCCCAATTATCAACGGCAACTTTGATGTGCTGATCAATACTTCCGGCGGACGCATGACGCTGCTTGGCGTACTGGTCGCGCTGATTGGCGTCGGTATTGTGACTCGGGCCGGTCAGTTAAAAGAACGCAAAATGGGCATCAAAGCGGAAGAGTTCAACCTGAAAAAAGGGCTGGTTCTGGCAGTCATGTGCGGCATTTTCTCCGCCGGGATGTCATTTGCGATGAACGCCGCTAAACCAATGCACGATGCCGCCGCCGCGCTGGGTGTCGATCCATTGTATGTCGCCCTGCCCAGCTACGTGGTTATCATGGGCGGCGGCGCGTTAGTCAACCTGGGCTTTTGCTTCATTCGTCTGGCAAAAGTGAAAAACTTGTCGATAAAAGCCGACTTCTCGTTAGCCAAGCCACTGATTATCACCAACGTGCTGCTGTCTGCGCTTGGTGGCCTGATGTGGTATTTGCAATTCTTCTTCTACGCCTGGGGCCACGCGCGTATTCCGGCTCAATATGATTATGTAAGCTGGATGCTGCACATGAGCTTCTATGTTCTGTGCGGCGGGATTGTCGGGCTGGTGCTGAAAGAGTGGAAAAACGCGGGTCGCCGTCCGGTAAGTGTGCTAAGCCTTGGCTGCGTGGTGATCATTGTCGCGGCAAACATTGTTGGTCTGGGAATGGCCAGTTAATCATGTTGGTTGCTGAGATGACGCCACTGGCTGGGCGTCATCCCGGTTTCGCGCGTGAACACCACCGAAAAGTAGTTACTGTCCTCAAAGCCGCAGCGCATGGAAATCTCACTAATCATCAACCGACTATGTTTGAGCAGATACTGCGCATGGCAAACCCGCACCTGGCGGAGATACTGGTTGATGGTCATGCCGGTCTGGCTGCGAAACTGCTGGCGCAAAACGCGCTCGCTGCACCGTTCGCGCTCGCAAAACTTATTCAGTTCGAACGCATGCTCATGGCTACCGGCTAACGCGGTGATCAGTTTATCCAGCAGCGTTTCGCTCGACGTCGCCGGGAGCGTATCCGTGGCATAACGATGCCGCTTAAGGTGGGTCACCAGTTGCCCGAACAGCAGCTCAGCCATGGTAAAAGCCTGCGCATCCCGTTGATTACTTTCATGCTCAAGCTGGCTTATCACCTGTCTGACCTGGCTCATGCCAACGCTACCGAGTCGCCAGTGCGGGTGCCTCGGCGCACCATCAAATCCGGGGATCGCCCCTTGCCAGTCAACATTCAGCGTCAACCGCTCCGGGCAGTAGATGATATTTTGTAGCACAAGGTCGTTAACGGAAGTGTAGGAGTGTTTATCTTCGGCGCGAATGTAAAACAGATCGCCACGGGTTATCCGGTACGGGCGATCGTTAAGGACATGCAGGCCATTACCGCGCCAGACCAGAACCAGCTCGCAAAACTCATGGGTATGCTCAGCAAAGACATCCTGCGGATAACGATCGGCTACGGCGACAGCCTGCTGCTCATGCGCAAAAAAGTCTGATTTCAGAAGGACCAGATGGTTCGCCATCACAATATTCCCTGCCGGGTGGCGGCTACGTGTCACGTAATCTGTAGGCCGGATAAGGCGTAGCCGCCATCCGGCGTTAAGGGACATGATTATCTGAGATTCGGCGATAAAAAACGTTGATAGCTTTCGCGTTACTGGAGGCTGCTTGCCACAACGAGATCGCGCCCCTGACGAATATCGCGTGGCGACCACTTGAACTCACGGCGAAAAAGCGTCGAAAAGTGGTTACTGTCGCCGAATCCGCAGAGATAAGCGATGTCTGTCACGCTATCATCACTGTGACGAAGCAGATGCCGAGCCTTGATCAGCCGCAAGCGGTTAAGGTAGCGCTGCGGCGTCAATCCAGTTTGCTGTTTGAGCTGGCGATGCAGAGTACGCAAAGAGAGGGAAAACTTCTCGGCCAGCGCCTCCCAACATACCTCGTCGGCAAAGTTATCTTCCAGCCACGCCATCAGGAGGTTAAGCCGCGCGTCGTTATCGGTCGCTGCTTCCATCAGGCTGCTTTTACGCAGCAGCACCAGCAACTGCATAAACAGGATCTCGCGATTTGCCGCCGTTGGTGTATCCATCCCCTCACCGAGCGCTTCCATCTGCCCCACCAGTTGTCGAACCTGCTGCAACACACCCTGATTCACCCGCCAGTGCGAAGGATACTGCCCATTCTGTTCCTGAGGTAAAAGCTGATTCAGCCCAGCCAGAAATTGAAACGCATCCGGGGAGCGATACAACACATTGGTCAGGCACAGATTGTCAGTATGTTCATATAAATGCCGGTCATGATCGCGAACGAAACACACCGTACCGCCGCTGATGGTGTAAGGCTGTCCGTTGAACACATGGATCCCCGTTCCATGTTCGACCACCACAATTTCATGAAAATCATGATGATGTTCTGGAAACGCAGGTTGAGGAAGCCGCGGTTCAATAGCCACTGGCGCTTTACCTGTCGGAAAAAAATCCACGCAATGCAATATCGTCATGATGACATCCTTCCCGATCAAATGAACATGGCTGAATAGTAATTAAGGGTTATCACCCTCACCTTAAATTTTTGACGCCAAAGTGCGTAAACACGGTCAATTCTTCAAGAAATAGCGGGAAAGATCGGGAATTGCGGAAGACGTCACATCCGCTAAAACCGACCCTATTAATAGAAATTGTGAACAGCATCACGTTCACCTTTGCCATGTTGCCAGCCGCTAATTGTGGCTGTCACTGTCAAGAAGGTACGCGTTATCTGGGGTTCTTAGACTGAGTGCAATAAAACTCAGAAGGACCTCGCTATGACTTTTCGCCATTGTGTCGCAGTCGATCTCGGCGCATCCAGTGGGCGCGTAATGCTGGCGCGTTACGACAGTGAACACCGCACCCTGACGCTGCGTGAAATCCACCGCTTCGTGAACTGCCTGCAAAAAACAGACGGTTTTGACACCTGGGACATCGACAGCCTGGAAAACGATATTCGTCTTGGCCTGAAAAAAGTCTGCGATGAAGGCATTCGGATAGACAGCATCGGAATTGATACCTGGGGCGTGGATTACGTGCTGATCGATAACGTCGGTCGACGTGTCGGTCTGCCGGTCTCTTACCGTGACAGCCGCACGACCGGCATTATGGCGCAAGCGATGGCGCAGCCGGGTAAAGGTGAAATTTACTGCCGTAGCGGCATTCAGTTTCTGCCCTTTAATACCCTGTATCAGTTGCGTGCGCTGGTTGAACAACAGCCAGAACTGCTCCCGCAGGTGGCCCATGCCCTACTGATCCCCGACTACTTCAGCTTTCGCCTGACCGGCAAAATGAACTGGGAATACACCAATGCCACCACCACCCAGTTAGTCAATATCAATACCGACGACTGGGATGACACTCTGCTGGCGTGGACCGGAGCAGACAAAGCCTGGTTTGGTCGTCCGACGCATCCGGGGAACGTAATTGGTCACTGGATTTGCCCGCAGAAAAATCAAATTCCGGTCGTAGCCGTCGCCAGTCACGACACGGCCAGCGCGGTCATTGCTTCTCCGCTGGCCGACAAAAACAGCGCCTATCTCTCTTCCGGGACCTGGTCGCTGATGGGCTTTGAGAGCAGAACGCCGTATACCAACGATGCGGCACTGGCGGCGAATATCACCAACGAAGGCGGCGCGGAAGGGCGCTACCGTGTCCTGAAAAATATTATGGGGCTGTGGCTGCTCCAGCGCGTATTAAAAGAGCGCCAGATTTCCGATCTGCCAACGCTTATCAGCCAAACGCAAGCGCTGCCGGCCTGTCAATTCCTGATTAACCCGAACGACGATCGCTTTATCAACCCCGACGATATGAGTGCAGAAATTCAGGCAGCATGCCGTGAATCAGGCCAACCCGTACCCCTGCAAAACGCCGAACTGGCGCGCTGTATCTTCGACAGCCTGGCGTTGCTGTACGCCGACATCCTGCAAGAGCTGGCACAACTGCGTGGTGCAGCATTTAGCCAACTGCACATTGTCGGTGGCGGTTGCCAGAACGCCTTGCTGAACCAGCTGTGCGCGGATGCCTGCGGTATTCGCGTGATGTCCGGGCCAATTGAGGCATCCACGCTCGGCAATATTGGCATCCAGCTGATGACGCTGGACGAGCTGAACAACGTTGATGATTTCCGTCAGGTGGTGCGCGCCAACTACGAATTGACCACCTTCATTCCCAATCCTGAAAGTGAAATTGCCCGCTACCAGGCGCAGTTTCAATCACTACGACAGACAAAGGAGCTTTGCGCATGACCACTCAACTTGAACAAGCCTGGGAACTGGCAAAACTGCGTTTCGCCGCAGTAGGCATTGATGTCGAGGCGGCCTTACGCCAGCTCGATCGTCTGCCGGTCTCCATGCACTGCTGGCAGGGCGATGATGTCGCCGGTTTCGAAAATCCGGAAGGTTCGCTCACTGGCGGTATTCAGGCTACCGGTAACTATCCGGGTAAAGCGCGTAACGCCACCGAACTGCGGGCCGATCTGGAGCAGGCGCTGAGCCTGATTCCGGGTCCAAAACGTCTGAATTTGCACGCGATCTATCTGGAATCTGATACGCCGGTTGCCCGCGATCAAATCAAACCTGAGCACTTTAAAAACTGGGTGGAGTGGGCGAAAACGAACCAGTTAGGACTGGATTTCAACCCATCCTGCTTCTCACACCCGCTGAGCGCCGACGGTTTCACGCTGGCCCACGCCGATGACACCATTCGCCAGTTCTGGATCGATCACTGCAAAGCCAGCCGTCGCGTCTCAGCGTATTTTGGCGAGCAGTTGGGTACGCCATCAGTGATGAACATCTGGATCCCGGATGGCATGAAAGACATCACCGTTGATCGTTTAGCACCGCGCCAGCGTCTGCTGGACGCGCTGGACGAAGTGATCAGCGAGAAACTCGACCCGGCGCACCATATCGATGCCGTCGAAAGCAAGCTGTTTGGCATCGGTGCGGAAAGCTACACCGTGGGCTCTAACGAGTTCTACATGGGTTACGCCACCAGTCGCCAGACGGCGCTGTGTCTGGATGCGGGTCACTTCCATCCGACCGAAGTGATTTCCGACAAAATCTCCGCCGCCATGCTGTACGTGCCGCGCCTGCTGCTGCATGTCAGCCGTCCAGTGCGTTGGGACAGCGATCACGTGGTGCTGCTGGATGATGAAACGCAGGCGATTGCCAGCGAGATCGTGCGCCACAACCTGTTTGACCGCGTACACATCGGCCTCGACTTCTTCGACGCCTCCATTAACCGTATCGCCGCGTGGGTGATCGGTACCCGCAATATGAAAAAAGCCCTGCTGCGCGCGCTGTTAGAACCGACCGAGCAACTGCGCCAGCTCGAAGCCAGCGGCGACTACACCGCACGCCTGGCCCTGCTGGAAGAGCAAAAATCGCTGCCGTGGCAGGCCGTCTGGGAGATGTATTGCCAGCGTCACGACACGCCTGCGGGCAGCCAGTGGCTGGACAGCGTGCGCACTTATGAAAAAGAGATTTTGAGCAAACGTAGCTAACCGTGACGCCAGGCTTGTAGGCCGGATAAGACGCCCCGCGTCGCCATCCGGCAATGAATGAAACACGATTGCCGGATGGTGCTTCGCTTATCCGGCCTACGTAAGACCCGATAACGTTCGGGCAATAAACAGGAACACCGAACATGCAAAACATTACTACTTCCTGGTTCGTCCAGGGGATGATCAAAGCCACTTCTGATGCGTGGCTGAAAGGCTGGGACGAGCGTAACGGCGGTAACCTGACGCTGCGTCTTGATGAAGCAGATATCGCGCCATTTAGCGCCGATTTCCACGAAAAACCACGCTATATCGCGCTGAGTCAGCCGATGCCGCTGCTGGCGAATACGCCGTTTATCGTCACCGGTTCGGGGAAATTTTTCCGCAACGTCCAGCTCGATCCAGCAGCCAATTTGGGCGTGGTAAAAATCGACAGCGACGGTGCGGGCTACCACATCCTCTGGGGCCTGACTCACGAGGCCGTACCGACCTCTGAACTGCCGGCTCACTTCCTCTCTCACTGCGAACGCATTAAAGCGACGAACGGTAAAGACCGCGTGATCATGCACTGCCATGCCACCAACCTGATCGCTCTGACCTACGTGCTGGAAAACAACACCGCGCTGATTACCCGCAAGCTGTGGGAAGGCAGCACCGAGTGCCTGGTGGTGTTCCCGGATGGCGTTGGCATTCTGCCGTGGATGGTGCCAGGTACAGATGAAATTGGTCAGGCGACCGCCGAGAAAATGCAGAAACACTCGCTGGTACTGTGGCCATTCCACGGCGTGTTCGGCAGTGGACCCACCCTCGACGAAGCGTTCGGTTTGATCGATACCGCAGAGAAATCCGCTGAAGTTTTAGTCAAAATCTATTCGATGGGCGGTATGAAGCAGACCATTACGCGTGAAGAGCTGATCGCACTTGGCAAACGCTTCGGCGTGACGCCGCTGGCAAGCGCACTGGCATTGTAAGGAGAATAATGATGAGCTTTATGTTGGCACTGCCAAAAATTAGCCTGCATGGCGCCGGCGCGATTGCCGATATGGCGAACCTCGTGGCGAATAAACAATGGGGCAAAGCGCTGATCGTCACCGATGGTCAACTGGTAAAGCTGGGCCTGCTGGATAGCCTGTTTGCTGCGCTGGATGAACATCAGATGTCTTACCACCTGTTTGATGAGGTGTTTCCAAACCCGACGGAAGAGCTGGTGCAGAAAGGTTTCGCGGCGTATCAGAACGCAGAATGTGACTACATTATTGCCTTCGGTGGCGGTAGCCCGATCGATACCGCTAAAGCGGTGAAGATCCTGACCGCCAACCCCGGCCCTTCTACTGCTTACTCCGGCGTAGGCAAAGTTAAAAATGCGGGTGTACCGCTGGTCGCCATCAATACCACCGCCGGTACGGCAGCAGAGATGACCAGCAACGCGGTCATTATCGACTCTGCTCGTAAGGTCAAAGAGGTGATCATCGACCCGAATATCATCCCGGATATCGCCGTGGATGACGCCAGCGTCATGCTGGACATCCCGGCATCCGTCACCGCCGCAACCGGTATGGACGCCTTAACCCACGCGGTGGAAGCCTATGTTTCCGTTGGTGCGCATCCGCTCACCGACGCTAACGCGCTGGAAGCGATTCGCCTGATCAACCTGTGGCTACCAAAAGCGGTCGACGACGGTCATAATCTCGACGCTCGTGAGCAAATGGCGTTTGGTCAGTATCTGGCGGGGATGGCCTTTAACAGCGCTGGTCTCGGTCTGGTGCATGCGCTGGCGCACCAGCCGGGCGCAACCCATAATCTGCCACACGGCGTCTGCAACGCCATCCTGCTGCCGGTAATCGAAAACTTTAACCGTCCAAACGCCGTGGCGCGCTTTGCCCGCGTAGCGCAGGCGATGGGCGTCGATACCCGTGACATGAGCGATGAAGCGGCAAGTATGGAGGCCATCAACGCGATTCGTGCACTCAGCAAGCGTGTCGGTATTCCTGCGGGCTTTAGTTCACTTGGCGTGACGAAAGAGGATATTGAGGGCTGGCTGGATAAAGCGTTGGCCGATCCGTGTGCGCCGTGCAACCCGCGCACCGCCAGCCGCGACGAGGTCCGCGAGCTGTATCTGGAGGCGTTATGATTCGCAAGGCCTTTATAATGCAGGTGAATGCCGACGCGCACGTTGAGTACCAGCGTCGTCATAACCCCATCTGGCCAGAACTGGAAACAGTGCTGAAAGAACACGGCGCCCATCACTACGCGATTTATCTCGATCAGGCGCGCAATCTGCTGTTCGCCACCGTTGAGATTGAGTCCGAAGAACGCTGGAATGCCGTTGCCAGCACCGACGTTTGCCAACGTTGGTGGAAGCATATGCGCGACGTAATGCTGGCCAACCCAGACAACAGTCCGGTCAGCGCAGAGCTAAAAGAAGTGTTTTATTTGCAGTAGTCTTGTAGGCCGGATAAGGCGCTAACGCGCCGCATCCGGCACAACGCAACATAACAGTTAGTTCTGCTCAGAAACCAGAATCGCCTGGGTGTCAGGCTCCAGCGCTTTAAAGATATGCGCCTGGTCAGCGGGGTAACAAATATAGTCGCCCTCGCCTAACTCCTCCGGTGCTTCCGTCAATCCCACTATCGCCTTACCCTGCGTCACGATGATGTGTTCAACCGATCCCGGCGGATGCGGCTGTGAAATCCGATCCGCGCCCGGCTGCGTCAGCAGCAGATAGATATCCCGCCGTGCCCCCGGTGGGCAGGCGGCCAGTAAAATGGCCTGATAGTGGGCCTGCTCAGCCACGACTTTTGTTCCTTCGCCGCGGCGAATCACCTGCGTTTTTTGTTCCTGCGGCTCCAGCAGGCGCGCAAAGGGAATATCCAACGCCACACACAGCGACCAGAGCGTTTCCAGGCTAGGATTGCCATTGCCCGCTTCCAATTGCGAGAGTGTCGATTTTGCAATCCCTGCGCGACGGGCAATCTCTGCCAATGACAAACCGGTGCGCTGACGTTCACGCACCAGGCTTTTCGCGATCATACTGATGGGCTGGGTCATTCACGACTCCATGTTCTTTATATCGAACGAATCGTTCGACTTGTAATATTAACTGGTCGCGTTCATTATAATGGAAATTCGTTCGATATGGCTAAAATGGTATGAAACATTATTTTTCCAGTCTCAAAGGCGACACAATAAAAGCAATATTTTTAGTCTGTCTGGCCGTCGGCGTAGTCGGCATGTCATACGGCTCGCTGGCAATGGCCTACGGCTTCCCGCTGTGGGTACCGTTTGTGCTCTCAATTACCGTGCTGGCGGGTGCATCCGAGTTTATGTTTATCGGCATCGTCGCCAGCGGCGGTAACCCACTGGCGGCTGCGGCTGCCGGTTTACTGGTCAACGCCCGACACATCCCGTTTGGCGTCACGGTGCGCGATCTTGTGGGCTCCCGGGCTGCGAGTTTCCTCGGCTGTCATATCATGAACGACGAAAGCGTAGTATTCGGCCTGTCGCAAAAAACACCCGAACAACGTAAAGCAGCCTATTGGCTGTGCGGTCTGGGCGTCGCTATTTTCTGGCCTGTTGGCACACTGATCGGCGCGGGCGTCGGCAAACTGCTCCCCGCCCCGGAAACCATCGGTCTGGATGCCGTCTTCCCTGCAATTTTATTGGCCTTAGTGGTCCCGGCCTTTAAAAACCGCACCACACTGATTCGCGCCTGTAGCGGTGCCGGGTTGTCGCTTGCCGCCATCCCCTTTGCGCCGGTCGGTTTACCGGTTTTGCTCTCACTGTTTGGCTTACTGACGAGGAAAAAATAATGGGCAACATGACGCTGTTTATCGTCGGTATCGCCATCTTATCTCTGGGAACCTATTTAATGCGTTTAGGCGGAGCGAAGCTTGGGAGTCGTTTAGCGTTCTCGGAACGCTCGCAGGCGCTGCTTTCCGACGCCGCAACGGTATTACTGTTCTCCGTTGCGCTGGCGACCACCTTTTACGAAGGCGAACACTTTGCCGGTATGGCGCGGGTTCTTGGGGTTGGCTTCGCGGTATTTCTCGCCTGGCGCAAGCTGCCGCTAATCGTGGTGATCGTTGCCGCCGCGGTGGTGACCGCATTGCTGCGTATAGCGGGCATAAACTAAAAAAGCGCCTCAAGGGCGCTCTTTCGACAGTACTGAGGTATCTTATTTCAGCAGTTCAGCAGTCATGTGCACGCGGTTGCCGGTGTAAGCCTGAGTGATTTTATAATCGCTGGCGCCTGCACGTTCAGCCTGGGCGGCAATTTTTGCTTCAGCACTTTCCAGCGTAGAACCGGTTGCGGTAACTGTCTGAGCAGCGAAAGAACCGAAAGAAGTAGCCAGAGCGATAACTGCGACAAAAGTTTTGATGCTTTTCATGATATAAACTCTTTAACTTAGTTGTTTGAGTAAGGCACCGTGCCTTGATGTGATAAATAATAGCCCTCACATCGCACAACTAAAAGCGGAAGGATTTGCCAGTCTAATTCAAAATAATTGAATAACTTTTATTCAGCTATCAGACGCTCGGGGTGTGTATAAATCGTCGCCCTGCCCGGTTTGCAAAAACCCACCAGCGTCAGGTTACAGCGCTCGGCAACTTCTACCGCCAGCGTTGTCGCGGCAGACACAGCAAACAGAATCTCCACGCCGCACATCGCCGACTTCTGCACCATCTCGTAGCTGGCGCGGCTGGAGACTAATACCGCGCCCTGTTGCCAGGTTTCCCCTTCGATTGCGCGTCGCCCCAGCAGTTTATCCAGCGCAACATGACGCCCAACATCTTCATGCCCGCCCGCCAGATGACCTGACGGCTGTACCCAGGCAGCCGCGTGTGTGCAGCCTGTCAGTTGCCCCACGGGTTGAAAATTATTGAGATGGCGTAAAGCGTGATCGAGATTCGCCAGATCGAATGTCTGGGTAAACGGCAGCGGCTGGACTGGCTTGCCAATGTCATTGAGCTGCTCCACGCCACAAACGCCGCAACCGGTGCGACCGGCCAGCGCGCGACGACGTTCCTTCAGCCCCATAAATCGGCGACTGGACAGCTCAACCTGCACTTCTAATCCGTTACAGGAAGGAACCACTTCCATTGCGTAGATATCCTGCGGGCGCTCAATAATGCCTTCAGAAAGTGAAAAGCCCATCGCAAAGTGCTCAAGATCTTTCGGTGACGCCATCATCACCACGTGCGAAATCCCGTTGTAAACCAGCGCAACCGGTACTTCCTCAGCGACGACATCCGGCTGAGGATGTTGCAAATCCTCGCGTTTCCAGAGGGTCAACTGGCGCGTTCCTGTCAAAGTCGTCACATTTTTGATGTTTTCTCGAATAATCTTATTCACTTTCTTTTAACCATATTGGAACACGCATACCAACATTGTGGTATTCTTTACAAACCCCTCCTGGAGGGAGGGAAATTCACCCAATTCTGGACCTTTGCGGTCCCGTCCGCAAAGAAAAATAACAACCACTTCCCTCACGCTCGAGTAACGGAAAAGTGAAGGGAACGTGACAATGTCGAAAAAGGAGCAAACCATGCAGGTCAGCAGAAGGCAGTTCTTTAAGATCTGCGCTGGCGGTATGGCAGGCACCACGGCAGCGGCACTGGGTTTTGCACCCGGCGTAGCGCTCGCGGAAACACGGCAATATAAACTGCTGCGTACCCGCGAAACCCGTAACACCTGCACTTACTGTTCCGTTGGCTGTGGACTGTTAATGTACAGTCTCGGTGACGGAGCAAAAAACGCCAAAGCATCCATCTTCCATATCGAAGGGGACCCGGATCACCCGGTGAACCGTGGCGCGTTGTGCCCGAAAGGGGCAGGACTTGTGGACTTCATCCACTCCGAAAGTCGCCTGAAATTCCCGGAATACCGCGCACCAGGCTCTGATAAGTGGCAACAGATTAGCTGGGATGAGGCATTTGACCGCATCGCTAAGCTGATGAAAGAAGACCGCGACGCAAACTACGTTGCACAAAACGCCGAAGGCGTAACCGTTAACCGCTGGCTTTCCACTGGGATGCTGTGTGCTTCCGCTTCCAGTAACGAAACCGGCTATTTAACGCAAAAATTCTCCCGCGCGCTCGGTATGCTCGCGGTCGACAACCAGGCACGCGTCTGACACGGACCAACGGTAGCAAGTCTTGCTCCAACATTTGGTCGCGGTGCGATGACCAACCACTGGGTCGACATTAAAAACGCCAACCTCGTTGTGGTGATGGGCGGTAACGCCGCTGAAGCCCACCCGGTCGGATTCCGCTGGGCGATGGAAGCTAAAATTCACAACGGCGCGAAGCTGATTGTGATCGATCCGCGCTTTACGCGAACCGCAGCGGTGGCTGATTTCTATGCGCCGATTCGTTCCGGTACTGACATTGCTTTCCTGTCAGGCGTCTTGCTGTACCTGCTGAACAACGAAAAATTCAACCGCGAATACACTGAAGCCTATACCAACGCCAGCCTTATCGTGCGTGAGGATTACGGTTTCGAAGATGGCCTGTTCACTGGCTACGACGCGGACAAACGCAAGTATGACAAAACCAGCTGGAACTACGAGCTGGATGAAAAAGGCTTCGCCAAACGCGATGTCACCCTGCAACACCCGCGCTGCGTGTGGAACCTGCTGAAACAGCACGTCTCCCGCTACACGCCGGACGTTGTAGAAAATATCTGCGGTACGCCAAAGGCTGACTTCCTGAAGGTCTGTGAGTACATCGCAGAAACCAGTGCCAAAGATAAAACCGCGTCGTTCCTGTACGCCCTTGGCTGGACACAACACTCCGTAGGTGCGCAGAACATCCGTACCATGGCGATGATCCAGTTGCTGCTTGGCAACATGGGGATGGCCGGCGGCGGTGTTAACGCCCTGCGCGGTCACTCCAACATTCAGGGTCTGACCGACTTAGGCCTGCTGTCACAAAGCCTGCCTGGCTATATGACGCTGCCGAGCGAAAAACAGACTGACCTGCAAACCTACCTTGCCGCCAACACGCCAAAACCGTTGCTGGAAGGTCAGGTGAACTACTGGGGTAACTACCCGAAATTCTTCGTCTCAATGATGAAAGCCTTCTTTGGCGATAAAGCGACAGCGGAAAACAGCTGGGGCTTCGACTTGCTGCCGAAGTGGGATAAAGGGTACGACGTGCTGCAGTACTTCGAGATGATGAACCAGGGCAAAGTGAATGGCTATATCTGCCAGGGCTTTAACCCGGTCGCGTCATTCCCGAATAAAAACAAGGTCGTGGCTTCACTGTCCAAACTGAAATTCCTGGTCACCATTGACCCACTCAACACCGAAACGTCTACCTTCTGGCAGAACCACGGTGAGTCGAACGATGTGGATCCGTCGAAAATCCAGACCGAAGTATTCCGTCTGCCGTCCACCTGCTTCGCCGAAGAGAACGGTTCTATCGTTAACTCCGGTCGCTGGCTGCAGTGGCACTGGAAAGGCGCGGATGCCCCGGGGATTGCCGTTACCGATGGTGAAATCCTCGCCGGTATCTTCCTGCGCATGCGCAAGATGTATGCCGAGCAGGGTGGCGCGAACCCGGAACAGGTGCTGAGCATGACCTGGAACTACTCCACACCACACGAACCGGCTTCGGAAGAAGTGGCGATGGAGAGCAACGGTAAAGCGCTGGCCGACATTACCGACCCGGCAACAGGTGCAGTCATCGTCAAGAAAGGCCAACAGCTTAGCTCGTTCGCCCAACTGCGAGACGACGGCACCACTTCCAGCGGCTGTTGGATTTTTGCCGGTAGCTGGACGCCGGAAGGCAACCAGATGGCACGTCGCGATAACGCCGACCCATCAGGCCTTGGCAACACGCTGGGCTGGGCATGGGCGTGGCCGCTCAACCGACGCATTCTGTATAACCGCGCGTCTGCTGACCCGCAGGGGAATCCGTGGGATCCAAAACGTCAGATCCTGAAATGGGATGGGGCGAAATGGAGCGGGATGGATATTCCGGACTACAGCGCCGCCGCACCTGGCAGCAACGTTGGGCCGTTCATCATGCAGCCGGAAGGGATGGGACGCCTGTTTGCTATCGATAAGATGGCGGAAGGTCCGTTCCCGGAACACTACGAGCCGTTTGAAACGCCGCTGGGAACTAACCCGCTGCACCCGAACGTTATCTCTAACCCTGCCGCGCGCATCTTTAAAGGTGACGCGGAAGCACTGGGTAAAGCAGATAAATTCCCGTACGTCGGTACGACCTATCGTCTGACCGAGCACTTCCACTACTGGACCAAGCATGCGCTGCTCAATGCCATCGCACAGCCGGAACAGTTTGTGGAAATTGGCGAGAAGCTGGCGAATAAGCTCGGTATCTCTCATGGCGATACCGTCAAAGTCTCCTCTAACCGCGGCTACATTAAAGCCAAAGCAGTAGTGACTAAACGTATTCGCACGCTGAAGGCCAACGGTCAGGATATCGACACCATCGGTATTCCGATTCACTGGGGCTACGAAGGTGTGGCGAAAAAAGGCTTTATCGCTAACACGTTAACGCCATTCGTCGGTGATGCGAACACGCAGACGCCGGAATTTAAGTCCTTCCTCGTGAACGTGGAAAAGGTGTAACGGAGACGACCTATGGCTTATCAATCGCAAGACATCATTCGTCGTTCCGCCACTAACGGTTTCACCCCCGCGCCTCAGGCGCGGGACCATCAGGAAGAGGTGGCGAAGCTTATCGACGTCACCACCTGTATCGGCTGTAAAGCGTGTCAGGTGGCGTGTTCTGAATGGAACGACATCCGTGATGAAGTGGGCAACAACGTTGGGGTGTACGACAACCCAGCTGATTTGACTGCTAAATCCTGGACGGTAATGCGCTTCTCGGAAGTGGAACAAAACGACAAACTGGAGTGGCTTATCCGCAAGGATGGCTGTATGCACTGTGCCGATCCGGGCTGCCTGAAGGCGTGTCCGGCTGAAGGTGCAATCATTCAGTATGCCAACGGTATCGTCGACTTCCAGTCCGAGCAGTGTATCGGCTGTGGCTACTGTATCGCAGGCTGTCCGTTCGACGTGCCGCGCCTCAACCCGGAAGACAACCGCGTCTACAAATGTACGCTGTGCGTTGACCGTGTCGTGGTCGGGCAAGAACCGGCCTGCGTGAAAACCTGCCCAACCGGCGCGATTCATTTCGGTACTAAAGAGTCGATGAAAACGCTGGCAGGCGAGCGTGTGGCGGAGCTGAAAACCCGTGGTTACGAAAACGCGGGTCTGTACGATCCGGCAGGCGTTGGTGGTACGCACGTCATGTACGTATTGCACCATGCTGACAAGCCGAGTCTGTATCACGGCCTGCCGGAGAACCCGGAAATCAGCGCCACCGTGAAATTCTGGAAAGGCATCTGGAAACCTCTCGCAGCCGTCGGCTTCGCAGCGACATTTGCGGCCAGTATCTTCCACTACGTCGGTGTAGGCCCAAACCGCGCGGAAGAGGAAGAAGACAACCTGCATGAAGAAAAAGACGAGGTGCGCAAATGAAACGACGTGACACCATCGTGCGCTACACGGCGCCGGAACGCATCAACCACTGGATCACCGCCTTCTGCTTCATTCTGGCGGCAGTGAGCGGGATGGGCTTTCTCTTCCCGTCTTTTAACTGGCTGATGCACATCATGGGCACACCGCAACTGGCGCGAATTGTGCACCCGTTTGTCGGCGTGATCATGTTTGCCTCGTTTATCATCATGTTTTTCCGTTACTGGCACCACAATCTAATCAATCGGGATGATATCTTTTGGGCGAAGAATATTCGTAAGATTGTCGTCAACGAGGAAGTAGGTGACACGGGACGTTATAACTTCGGCCAGAAATGCGTATTCTGGGCGGCGATTATCTTCCTGGTCCTGTTGCTGGTGAGCGGAGTGGTCATCTGGCGTCCGTATTTTGCACCTGCTTTCTCAATCCCGGTGATCCGATTCGCGTTAATGCTGCATTCATTTGCCGCAGTAGCGCTAATTGTGGTTATCATGGTGCACATTTACGCCGCCCTTTGGGTGAAAGGCACCATTACCGCGATGGTGGAAGGATGGGTTACCAGCTCATGGGCGAAGAAACATCACCCGCGCTGGTACCGTGAAGTCCGCCAGAAACAGGAAAAGTCATCTGAATGAGTATTCGCATAATCCCGCAAGATGAGCTGGAGAAGAGCGAGAAACGCACGGCGGATATGATTCCGCCGTTATTATTCCCCAGACTCAAAAATTTGTATAACCGCCGCGCTGAGCGCCTGCGCGAGCTGGCCGAGAGCAACCCGCTGGGCGACTACCTGCGCTTTGCCGCGCTGATCGCCCACGCGCAGGAAGTGGTGCTGTACGACCATCCGCTGCAGATGGATCTGACCGCGCGCATCAAAGAAGCGAACGATCAGGGCAAACCGCCGCTGGATATCCACGTCCTGCCACGCGACAAGCACTGGCAAAAGCTGCTGCAGTCGTTGATTGCTGAGCTGAAGCCAGAGATGAGCGGTCCCGCGTTAGCGGTGATCGAGAATCTGGAAAAAGCCTCAGAGCAAGAACTGGAGCTGATGGCCAGCGCGCTGTTTGCCTCTGATTTCGCCTCCGTCAGCAGCGACAAAGCACCGTTCATTTGGGCTGCCCTGTCGCTCTACTGGGCGCAGATGGCAAGCCTGATCCCCGGCAAAGCCCGTGCGGAATACGGTGAACAGCGTCAGTACTGCCCGGTGTGTGGTTCAATGCCGGTTTCCAGCATGGTGCAAATCGGTACCACCCAGGGTCTGCGTTATCTGCACTGCAACCTGTGCGAAACCGAGTGGCACGTGGTGCGCGTGAAGTGCAGCAACTGCGAACAGAGCCGTGATTTGAACTACTGGTCACTGGATAACGAACAGGCGGCAATCAAAGCTGAAAGCTGCGGCGACTGCGGGACTTACCTGAAGATTCTCTATCAGGAAAAAGACCCGAAAGTCGAAGCCGTGGCCGACGATCTCGCCTCACTGATGCTGGACGCGCATATGGAGCAAGAGGGCTTTGCCCGCAGTTCCATCAACCCGTTCCTGTTCCCGGGTGAAGGGGAGTAAGTTCTTCGCACTGCCGGGCGGCGTAAGTCGCCCGGGTTATAATGTATACGGTGTGACCACACCGGATAGGCCTGCAAAATCCTTAGTATTTCGCGTAACCAGCGTAAGACGATGAATCTGTGCTGTTGCCAAAATAATGGCATCCGGCAATTTCATCCCATATTCCTGTCTGATACTCACGCTTCGTTCAGCAATATCCTGTGAAACGCCGATCACGTTAAAAGCACCTAGCGCAACACGAGTACGGGCTTCCTGATGGTATTTTTTTGCACCCACCATCACCTCCATCCATGTAATGAGGCTGATTGCATTCTGCGGCGGCCATGTTTCTATCGCTAGTTTTGCTTCATTTCTCCCACTAAACAGATCGATGAGGATGTTGGTATCAAAAAGCGCGGATCCTTTGACCATTACCATTCCTCACGGAGTTTACGCTGGTATTCAACACCATCTTCCTCACAGCCTTGCCACAGCCCAAGAGCACGTGAAATTGTGGTTTTAGCCTGATCCTGCCTCTCAAGATACTGTTCAACGGCCTCCCGTAAAAGTTCTGCTCGCGGCAGGTTGCGCTGCACCTTGAGATCATCAAGACGTTTAATCACTTCATCTGATAAATCGAGTAAAATTCTGCCCATATCCATCCCAGCCATCATACTCATATATACCTCCAGTATATCATCAGCGATTAATTTCCACACAACATACACCTGAAAAAAGCAAGAAAATAGCCTCCACGCGAACGATTTTTACTTTTGCGAGCCGCTTTCCAAAATCATACCCATCCCTATTTTTCCCATTTTCATTCTTAGTAATCCAGGTTATAAACCTGTATATCCATACAGATAAGAGTATTTAAAAATGGCACTGGAAAGCGGGATTGCGCAGTTAGTTGAGGCATTTATCGCGGCGGGACGCCCTTCTTCCCGTGAGCAGAATATTGATGACCGGAGAGCGGCCTATATTGCCAGTACGGCGCTGGCCGGAGAAACTGAAACCCGCGTACAGGTTGAAGATATTGAACTCGACGCCATGGCATTTCGCGTTATTTCGCCGCGGGGCAGCACGGGAAATCTCCCCTGCGTTATCTATTATCACGGCGGTTGCTTTGTCAGCGGTGGATTTGCCACACATGATAACCAGCTAAGGCAACTCGCCTGGTACAGCGGCTGTCGGGTCATTGCGGTGCAGTATCGCCTCGCACCAGAGCATACCTTCCCGGCAGCACATAACGATGCTGAAACCGGGGCCAATATCATCTGGAAGTATGCCCAGAAACTGGGAGTAGACCGGGACAACATTACGCTTGCTGGCGACAGCGCAGGTGGACACCTGGCGCTGGTCACCGCACTACGCCTGAAAGCTGCCAGGCAATGGCAACCTGCACAGCTTATGCTGATCTACCCGATGCTGGACGCAACTGCCAACTTTGCGAGCTATGACCATAATGGACGGGATTACATTATCACCCGCGATACACTGCTTTCGGGCTACGAAATGTATATGCCGAAAACCGATTCATTACATCCCGAAGTCAGCCCACTCTGGCGCAAAGACTTCAACGGTTTACCGCCCACGCACATCATTACTGCCGAATTCGACCCACTGCGAGATGAGGGTGAAGCCCTGTATCAACGGTTCCTGGAGCAAGGCGTGGAGTGCTCTTGCCAACGCTATCTCGGCGTTATCCACGGTTTTTTCCAGTTGGCAGGGGTGAGCCCGGCGGCACGAAATGTGATGCGAGATGTGGCCTGGCGGCTTGGCCAATAAGGATGTTCATGAGTTCTGAAATTAAGGAAGGTACCCGTCAATACAATCATCGACAGCATGCGATTTTTATCAAAATACGGATTATGGCATTTTCATAATCCGCATTTTACATCAGCAAATGAACCCAACATTACATTTTAGCCAGAGGACCTACTCTTCCTCGTTACCGCCTTCTTCATATGCGCCAAACGGTTTCGCAGGTAGCACAATGTAAGTACCTTCAAACACGACGCCCGGTGTGTCATCGCCAAACACCCCGACCTGCATCTGAACGCGCGCCTTGCGACCTCTTGCCAGGCGGTCGAGGTCACCGCTCAACGACCCCAGATCGGCAATAGCAGTTGGTTTCCCGGTGATCGGCCTGCTGTATCGGATATGCGCGTCGGCCAGGATTATTGTCCCACCCAGATGACGCTCGCGCAGCATCAGCCAGATAAGTCCCCAGCCCGTTAGCGTAGCCAGTGAAAACAGGCTACCGGCAAACAGGGTATGGTGCGGATTCTGATTGCCTGTCTCGGGCATCGTGGTGATAAATTTCTGCCCAGTGTACTGCTGAATGCGTACGCCCATTTTCTCACTCAATGGAATATGTTCGTACCAGGCTTGTTGTAGCTGTCCGCACCAGTCCCCGCGATGGAGAATATCGTCCAGCGTCGCAATGGGCTTAATCATCAAAAAGTGGCGCACCGGCGTGGTTTGCGGCGTGGTGATTTCTCCCTGGCTCACAAAACCGAGCTTGGCGAAAAATTCGACCGCATCTTCACGGGCACTACAGGTTACGCGTTTGACCCCTTCCTGACGCGCCACAGACTCCAGAGTCATCGCCATCAGCGTGCCCAACCCTTTCTCTTGCACGGAAGGGTCTACTGCCATAAAGCGTATGGAAGCTTCGTTATCCGCATTGATATACAGACGCCCTACCGCAACCAGATTCCCCTCTTCGTCCACCACCATCTGGTGATGCGCCATCGCGTCCCAGGCATCCCGTTCGGAGCCTTTTGGCTGGTGCAATGGTTTACGCAGCATCTCCCAGCGAAACTGGTAGTAGCGCTCCAATTCTTCTTCTGTTTGCGGTACTCGAAGGTGATACATAGTCGTATTCTCTCTTGTTGTCCGCGGCCATACCGGTAGCTGGTTCATACTTGTAACCAGAACGTCACCGGGCCATCATTAACCAGTGAAACCTGCATATCCGCAGCGAATCGACCAGTTTGCGTATTCATTTCCTGTTGGCGGCAACGCTCAACAAAGTACTCATATAGCGCTTCTGCACGCTCGGGCGCTGCGCCTTTCGAAAACCCCGGGCGCATGCCACGCTCGGTATCTGCCGCCAGCGTAAACTGTGAAACCACCAGTACACTCCCCCCTGATTGCTGCACATTAAGGTTCATTTTGCCTTCGGTATCGCTAAAGATTCGATAACCGAGTACACGCTCGCACAGGCGATTCGCTTTCTGTTCGTCATCATCCCTTTCGACACCTAACAGGACCAAAAGTCCTGGGCCAATTTCACCCGTCACCTCGCCCTCCACGGTGACGCTGGCACGGGTTACGCGCTGAATTAATGCAATCATGGTTGCTCTGCTTCTTCTTCTTTTGCGGCTTGTTTAAGTTTGCGGTATTCCCCGAGAGTGACAGTTATTTCCGCGCCTAGCAAGACGATACACCAGGTCCAGTATACCCAGACAAATAAAATGGGGATCACCGCCAGAACACCGTAAATGAGCTGATAAGACGGGAACATCGTGATATAGAGCGCAAATCCTTTCTTTCCGGCTTCGAACAACACAGCAGCCACAAAGGCACCAATAACCGCATCACGGTTGGGTACACGCGTAGTCGGTACAATGCTGTAAAGCAGCCAGAACGAGAGCCAGGAAAGTACCAGCGGGAAAATACGCAGGACGTTATCAATCACCGTGTTGAGATCGCTGGCCCAGCGCAATGACAACAGATAAGAGCTGATCGCCAGACTGGCCCCCGCCAACAGCGGCCCCAGCGTTAAAATCATCCAGTAGACGGCGAAAGAGTAAACTTTAGGGCGAGTACGCTTACTGCGCCAGATAGTATTCAACGCATTATCAATGGCGTACATCAACAATAACGCTGTGACAATCAGCCCGCATGCCCCGACTGCCGTCATTTTGTTCGAGTTGGCGACAAACTGTTCGATATAACGTTGAATGACGTCTCCCGTCGCCGGGATAAAGTTTGCGAAAATAAAATGACGTAACTGGACACTGACGTCGGAAAACATCGGAAATGCGGCGAAAAGCGCAAATACGACGGCAATAAGCGGCACTAATGAGAGCAATGAAACGTAGGCAAGATTCCCTGCCAGCGTCGTCATGTTGTCCTCATCAATCCGCTGCCATAATAGCTTCAGCCAGTCTCGTACGGGACGCGTATGATGCCTGGCTTGCTGCTGAACATTTTTTAGCATAACAACGTCGCGAAATAGTCAGGAATGGTCTTTTTATCGACGACCTGGATACTGGTGATCCCTAACCGGTTAGCCCCTTCAATATTATCGGCGTTATCGTCAAAAAAGACCGCATCGTGCGCAGAAAAACCTTCAGACTGCAGGACGTGCTGGTAAATCCGCGCTTCCGGTTTACGCATGCCCAGGTCCTGGGAAAGGTAAATATGGTCAGCAGCCTGACGGATCTCGGGATATTCATCCGGCCAAAACGTGGTGTGCAGGCGGTTAGTATTCGACAAGACGACCACCCGATGCCCCTGCTCACGCAGCTTTTGCATGATGTCGATGACCTCAGGGCGCAAGGCGACAAAAACGGCCTGCCAGCCGTGAGAGAACTGCTCGTAACTTAGCGGCAGCGCCATCTCATGACATAGCGCCTCGGCAAAGGCTTCATCCGTTATTTCACCTCGCTCGTGCTGGTGAAAAGCCTCCCCCATGGTGAAACTTTGCTTTAGCGAAGCCAACGGTACACGACTTAGATCGCTCCATGTGCCCAACACGCGGTTGAAGTCGATATCGACAATCACATTACCCAAATCAAAGATATAGAGCATGCCCTTCTCCTTATTCGCCGTGGATGAATAACTGTAGCGGGAAAGGAGAAGTTTGACTATGCGTCCCTGTCGGGATTATTGGCTAAGCCATCAGAATTCCTGTGTAAATTGCCAGCGCGACTCAATCACCAACGGAAGACCTGCACTGACAAACTGCGGTGTCCTATTTATCGCATTTGGCGCCTGAGTAAGCGGATTGACACATGTTGCGTCGGGCTGTTTGTCAAAGATAACCAGACTTTGCGCACTCGATGTCATCGTCATACTCAGCTTACCTGGCCACTGTAATCTGACATTGAGACCGTCATTAAAACCAAAGCAGTCATCCCACGGACCTGATTGCGGAGGGATTTTATTACCTGTTGGTAACTCATTATTCCCGGCTTCTTCCTGCCAGTTGGCCTTAAAACATACCAGTAATTCATCTTCTTCATTCTGCTGGCCCAGTTGTTTTACAAACCAGGGGTGCCATCCAGCAGATGCCGGAAAAGTTTCAGACATGGTGTGAATTTCAAGTCGCAGAATTAACGCATCGTCTTCAAGAGTCAACGTCTGCAGGACCTCTCCTTGCCAGGGCCAAGGAGCGCCAAGTGGCATGCGCAGTTTCAAGGTATCCGCTTTATGTTCGACACTTTCCCATGATGAATAACAGGCCATACCATGTAGAGCATGGGGCGGTTTGTTAGCAGGTAATGCGTACTGTTTCTCCCCCACTGTTAACGTTGCATCGCCAAGGCGGCCTGCCCAAGGAACCATAGGAAAGCAGCCATACTGAAATGCTTTACGCTGTGGCTCCCATTGACGTAACACTTCAAAACCAAATGCCTGTAGCGAGGTGATTCTGGCACCATCACGCGGAAAAACTTGCAGACGTAAATGTCCTTTTTCCAGCAAAATAGGTTGGCCGATCGGTCCCGGCCAGGCGGTATCAAAAGCACGCCGTAATGCTTGATAATGCTTAGTATTCAATTCATTGTTCATGTTATTGCTCTCTGATATTTCGGTAAGAAGTTAAATGTTATTAGCGTCATTTTTATTGTCTGAATGTGGCTCTATAAGCCAGACGCAAATGAATGAAAGTATTGAGATAACAAACAGAAACAGTGCTACATACCACGGTTTCCCGCCTCCCAGTGCCAACAAGCTGGAAGCAATTAGCGGGCTTAACCCACCCAGAATTGCTGAGAACTGATAGGCAAATGAAAGACCCGTATAACGCACTCGTGTTCCGAACATACGGGTAAATAAGGTGGGCTGCACTGCAAACATCATCGTTGGCCCCAGGTTATAGCCAAGAATCATGCAGCACCAAATAATGAGTGTGCTTTTTGTATCCAGGAGCATGAAGAATGGAAATGCGAAAAGGATGCAAAAACCAGCGCCAAACAAATACATCCGCCGTTGCCCAACGCGGTCGGAAATCCAACCAATTAATGGACAACATACAATGCCAATTGCCGAAGCGATCAACATACCGTTGAGTGGAATATCCCTGGATAACGCCAGCTGACTAGAAATATAGACAATCCCAAACGCATTAATAATATTCGACGAAACGCTCTCTGCCAGTCTCGCGCCAAGCGCCAATAAAATATTACGTGGATGTTTACGGAAAAGTTCAATCAACGGCGGCGCTGATTTTTTCTTCGATACCGCCGTTTTTTGTTTCTTAAAGTCCAGAGTCTCTTCAGTATGCAGTCGTATGAACATCCCAACAATTAACATGATGGCAGACAGCCAAAAAGGGATACGCCAACCCCAATCCAGAAACTCTTCTTGGGTTAGAAAGTGATTACATATTGCAAACACCCCTGTCGCCAGCATAATCCCAACCGAGGCTGCCGTTTGTGGAAGCGAACCTAAAAATCCTCGTTTTGCTTCAGGCGCAGATTCAATAGTCATTAATGCGGCTCCGCCATATTCCCCACCCAGACCGAATCCCTGCACCAGACGCAAAACCATCAAAATAATCGGAGCCCAGATACCAATGTCCTTATATGTTGGTATGAAGCCGATTAAAAACGTTGATGAACCAACAATCGCTAATGTCCAAATCAACGTTATTTTGCGACCAACTTTATCGCCAAAGTGGCCAAAAACAATGCCCCCTAACGGACGTGATAAGAAACCAACACCAAAAGTCGCGAATGCGGCGATCAGACCAATAAAAGGATCGCTATCAGGGAAAAATAGAGGAGCGAAGATAAGCCCCGCTGCCGTTCCGAAAATGAAAAAATCGTACCATTCCATCAGCGCGCCAGCGAAACTTCCCATGACAACGCGCCTCATGGCTTTGCCGGATAGTTCTTTCCCTTGTGCCTGTACTATTTCAGCCATAATTTTCCTCTCCGGGTCGGCGAGAAATCTGCGCAATAAAATCACTAAAAAAGCGGCGGATTTATACGAAAAAGCGCGTCGACATTTTGCGACGCGCTTGCTTGTTATTTATCCAGCTCAGCCAGTACCTCAGCGTCTTCAGCGTCAACGTTTGCACCAAGTGGTTCCCACTTGATCAATACGCATGTCAGGAAACCAAGGAAAGGAACAACTGCCAGCCAATAGAATGCATCTGTCTTTAGCGCTCCCCATAACATAGGCCAGAAAATAAGTCCGGCAATTGCCCCTGTACGCATAATGGCACGAGCAAATCCTACGCCGGTCGGGCGAATAGATGGCGGATAAGAAAGTGTGGCAATGGTCATTCCCAGGCCGCCCGGGCCCGCTGAATGGAAGAAAATGATTGCGCCCAACAAACCTAAAGAAAGCCATGGGTTGGTGGTTGCTAATGCACCTAAAGCAAGTAATGCAATCGTTACGACGGCGAAACCATACATCGACTGAAGGCGAGTACCCAAACGCTGGAGGATAAGTGAACCAATCAATCCACCTGTAATGCCACACAGGGCATTCACTACCGCAGAACCGCTAAGAGCCCCAGTTAATCCACCGCTCAGTATTCCCGCCAAAGTCAGAGGTAAATAAACACCCACGGCGTTATATTGCCAGGCTTGCATCGTCGCCACAACGCAGCCGAGAATAGTACGTTTGCGATAACGTGAGTTAAATAAAATCCCATAACCACCATGAAACTTACTTTCTGTTTTTTCAGCAGAAAAATCATCGCTTTTTGGTTTGGCAGCAACGCGAGCATGAACACCATAGCGTTTAGCCAGAATATCGCAGGCTTTATCATAACGTCCGACTCGTGCGGCCCACATTGCAGACTCACCGATGACGAAATAACGCAGGATCATGATAATGACGGCAAAAATAGCACCAATGAAAATACCATAGCGCCATAATTGCTCTTCTGCGATACCCGACAACAACAGTGGAAGCAGCACAAGATAGACGACCGTAGTTGATACATACCAGGCCATTTGCCAGAGATTAACTGACGAACCGGTTTTCTTAGATGTTGAGCCGCGTAGTTCTGCCACCGCATTTGTTGCCAGCGGGAAATCAATACCCAAGCCAAATCCCATGATTACGCGACACACCAGCACCCACCAGATGTTCGGGGCTATCGCGACAGCTGCGGCACCTATTGTGCACAGGCCCATTCCGATGATAAAAGCACGCTTTTGACCAAAGCGGTTAATCACACGGTTCGCCAGTAATCCACCAATCAGGGCGGCGACTAAAACAGAGGCGTTAACCGTCGCCGCCAGCCCCGGTGAAATACCAAATTGCAATGCAATATATTTATTACCAAACCCCACCATCGCCGCCTGATAGGCATCAATTAGAATGCCGCCAAGAGCGATAAAAATGACGCCGACACTGGTGTTTACTGCTGAATGTTTGTTAACAATATCAATCACGTCCTGGGGACGGCCGATCGAGTAAGGTGTAGGACTGGTGATGTGACTCATCGCAGCATCCTTTTTCATTGTTGTAGGATGGCGCTACCCTTAAGCAGCGCCAGACAGAGGGTTACAGCATCAAACCTCAGCAAATTGCAGCATGACTTTTATAGAGTCATTTTGCTGCGCACGTTCAAACGCCTTATCCGCATCTTCGACAGGGAAGAGATCGGTCACCAGTTCGCTGGTGTCAAACCGCCCATCCGCAAGCCATTCAATCACGGCATCGAAGTCTTCCGGGATATACATGCCGGAATTCAACAAATCGCGTTCGAAGCGCTGCATCATCGGAAGAGGAATTTCACGTGGGCCACTCGGTACCCCCATGCACACTACCGTTCCGCCAGCATAAACGTGGGTAAATGCATCATTCAGCGTGGTCTGGGCAGCAACAACATCAATTGCCCCCGTAAAACGGACCTGTGCATCCAATTCCCCCGGAGCCCAGACTTCCGTGGCACCTAGCTTTAACGACAACGCGCGCTTGGCGGCATCAGGTTCGATGACGGTGATCTTTCCCGCGCCCATGATGCGCAATGCTTGAACGATGGATAAGCCTATTGTCCCTGCACCTATCACTAGTACACTTTCCAATGACGCTTTCGGCATACGGCTCACGCAATGACGCGCGCAGGCTGCGGGCTCAGCGAAAGCCAGTGCTTTTAGTGGTAACGAAGCAGGTGCAACATGGCAATTTCGTGCAGGTACAATGTGCTGCGAGCGGGCAAAACCCGGTGCCCGGAAGCCTGCAACCTGTGGCGGCTCACACAGATTAAAGCGGCCCGCTTCACAAGCACGGCACTCCATGCAGGCCATTATCGGGTCGACTACGACATGATCGCCCGGCTTAACATTCGTTACTTCACAGCCCACTTCAGTTACGCGTGCCGCAATTTCATGTCCAGGCACAACCGGAGGTTTTGCAAATGGGTGTCCTCCTTTCAGTACATGCAGATCAGAGCCACATATTCCGTAAAACACCGGAGCAATACGGACTTCTTGCGGTTTAAGTTCCTGGTGCGGCAGCTCAACATATTGGGTGGTCACCTTCCCAATATCAGAAAATAGAACTTGGGTAATCTTATCCATGGTTCTTCTCCAGATTCGTTAAAATGGGTGATTAACGCTGAGAAATCCCCTCATCGACGATTTCTGCCAGACGTTGTAAGCGTGGAACCGACACATCACGCAACATTGTTTGCGGATCTTGAGCACCAACAACCGATGCCCAAACGGCACGCCCTGCCAGGAATCCGGAAGCTCCACCCTTCATGGCGATACGGACCGCGCGGCCAAAAATATCCGCATCAACACCAGAAGAGAGAATGACCCACGGCATTTTCATTTGTTCATGCAACTTTTGACACGCAGCAAGTAGGGTCTGTTCATCACCTTTGCCGCCTAATGGCATTTCAGCTTTATAGAGGTCAGCATCGGTGCAACCGAGTTCAGCCGCTGCGGCAACGATGGCGCTTTCCCGGTCAAATTCCCAACCACGACGAGGAGGTCGGACGACCGGTTCAATGATGCTGACCAACCCTGCGCTACGGCAGCGTTGAACAAACTCAGCCACCATAGCCAAACGTTCTTCTGCAGGTTCATCTTCACGCCACAGCACCAACAACTTCATGGCTTTCGCACCCATTTCGCGGGCTTTATGCGGATCAATCGCTCTGTCAATTTCGACACTATCAACTGGAATACCATTACCCGGAACAAAATGGTCAGCCGCCACAATCAGTCCACATGAATCAGCCACTGCACCTTGAGAGACAATCTGATCGAGACAAAATTGTTTATCTGCCAGAACCGCTGAAGCGTAAGGAGACAGAATTTGTGTTGCTGCAACTTTAAAATCAGTCAATACACTGTCGGCAACCGGTTTAGGGTGTCCAGACGCTGCAAACATCAGGCGCATTGCTTCACGCTGATCAACGGCCAGCATGGCAAATCCACCACCAGGGCGAGAAATATCTTTCAGTGTGTATGGGGTATTGTGGGAAGACATAATAACTCCTGTAACTGTTTAAAATTTAGAGTGAATCTGGTCGGCCAGCCTGCTGACGAACCTGAGATAACAGTGCACTCCAGTCCTGACGGCCTCGACCGTTCTCGCTGGCACGGGTGTAATAGGTTTCTGCTGCAATGCCCATATTGAGCGGCGCGCCGGTCTGACTAGCGACATCGACGGCAATGCGCAGGTCTTTCAACGCGAGGTCCACCATGAATGCCGGAGAAAGGTCTCCTTTAAGTACCTTGCCAGGCCAGGTTGTCGTAAAGTGCCCCTTGCCTGCGGCAGTGCCGCTCATGACTTTAATGGCCACATCAAGGCTCAAACCCAATGATTCACAAAGAACAGCGGCTTCCGCTGACAAGGCGTTCAGCGCAATACTCATATAGTTATTGATGAGCTTTACGCGGATCCCCATACCGGGACCGCCAGCTTCCACCAGCTCATTCCCCATACTCATCAGCACAGGGCGAGCACGTTCAACCTGTTCAGGCGTTCCGCCAGCAAGAATCAGCAGCGTGCCGTCAATCGCGTTAACTGACGTCCTGCCCACAGGGGCATCCATCATGCTGATGCCTTTCTCTTTCATCTCATGGATCAATGCATCGGTCTGCAATGGATGAATCGTGGACATGTCAATAACCAATGCCTTGGGGGACAGGCCTTCGCTTACGCCATCTTTACCCAGCAGAACTTGCCGAACGATGTCGCCATTTGGCAGCATAGTGATAATGAATTCGGCACCTTTAGCGGCTTCAGCAGGTGTTTGAGCAGCAGTCGCACCTTTTTGTACTAATTCATTGACTGCCTGTTGGTTTACGTCGAACACACGCAAAGCATGTCCCTTTTGCAACAGATTATTAGCCATTGGGCTGCCCATCTGGCCCAAGCCCAAAAATGCAACGGTTGTCATGAATGCTCTCCTGTCTCAGGTTGACAAAATAATTACAATTAAAAACTCGTTTTCGTCTGTTTTTGAGCATATTTGTAATTTATGACTAAAAACAAGACACGCGTCACTAATTTGATCATTTATGTCATTAAAATGAACAAAAGAAGACAAGATCACACAGGACTAACCAAATATGACCAGAATTGCATGTGTTGGAATCACCGTTCAGGACCGTATTTATTCTCTGAACAGCCTGCCCGATGGCGGGGGGAAATATCAGTCAAATCAATATCTGGAGACAGGTGGCGGCCCGGCAGCAACGGCAGCTGTCGCCATTGCCCGGCTTGGTATTGAAGTTGATTTTATAGGCCGTGTAGGCGATGACAGTTGTGGGAATACCTTGCTTAACGAGCTTCAGAGCTGGGGGGTCAATACGGCGTTCTGCCGGCAATACCCGAACTCCCGTTCATCCCAGTCCGCAATTTTGGTCGACCAGCATGGCGAACGCATCATCGTGAACTATCCAAGCCCAGATCTCGATATGGATGCAGGGTGGCTGGAGTCGATTGATTTTTCCCGTTATGACATCGTTCTGGCCGATGTACGTTGGCATGAAGGAACGTTGAAATCCTTCGAACTGGCACGTGCTGCTGGAGTTCCAACGCTGTTGGATGCCGATATGACACCACAAGATATAACCCCATTGGTGGCGCTGGCCGATCATGCCGTTTTTTCAACTCCAGGTCTGAAGAGAATGACCGGGCAAGATGATGCACAACAGGCACTTAAACTGGCCGCTGAGCAAACCAATGGTAAAGTGTACGTTACGCTTGGTGGCGAAGGGTCACTATGGATCGAAAATGGGCATATGTGTCAACAGACTGCATTTTCTGTCAATGTTGTGGATACAACCGGTGCAGGCGATGTTTTCCATGGTGCAATGGCAGCAGCTCTTGCAGAGCAAATGCCGACTGACCAGGCGATTCGCTTCGCAAGTGCGGTGGCGGCGATGAAATGCACTCAGGCGGGTGGACGAGCCGGAATTCCTAATCGTGCGCAAACCGAATCATTTTTGTCACTTTATGCGTAAAATAGCCAACAATTACGGGGAAGAAGTCCAGGAGTATTCATGAGCATCATTGAAGTCACCGGTAATCCGCGACACGATCAACTTGTTCATTACATTACAGAACGCGGCTATATGAATATCGAAGAGCTCGCACAATTGCTGGACGTGTCCACGCAAACCGTGCGCCGGGATATTCGTAAATTAAGCGAACAGGGCTTGATCACTAGACATCATGGTGGAGCCGGACGTGTATCCAGCGTCATGAATACCGCCTTTGAACAGCGAGAGTTGTCCCTTACCCAGGAAAAAGAAGCGATTGCGGAAGCGGTTGCTGATTATCTTCCTGAACGCTGTACGGTATTTATTACCATTGGTACAACGGTGGAAGCCGTCGCACGAGCTTTGCTGAACCGCCGGGATCTCCGCATCATTACTAACAGTCTTCGTGTTGCACAGATCTTATATAAGAATCAAGATCTTGAGGTCATGGTGCCCGGTGGAACGCTACGTGCTCATAATGGCGGTATTGTTGGTCCAGGAGCAGTGAACTTTATTGAAGGATTCAGAGCCGACTATTTGATTACTAGTATTGGTGCCATTGAGGAAGACGGCACCCTATTGGAATTTGACGTTAACGAAGCGCTTGTCGCCAAAACGATGATTAAGCATGCACGTAATACGCTGTTAGTTGCTGATCATACTAAGTTTACTGCCTCAGCCGCTGTATCCATCGGTAATATGCGTAAAATTCGGGCATTTTTTACCGATTCCCAACCACCAAATTCATTCAAGCAATTGCTTGATTTAGAAAATATTGAGCTAGTCATTGCAGAACAGGAAACGACCTGATCTTTTAGATAAAAAAAGCCGCTGATAATCAGCGGCTTTTTTATGCTTACCTGAGAAAGAGCGTTAATTACTCTTCTTTCGCGCCACGCATTGCACGGCGACGATCGTTTTCAGTCAGGTGACGCTTACGAATACGGATAGAGGTTGGAGTAACTTCTACCAGTTCGTCGTCATCGATGAATTCCAGAGCCTGCTCCAGAGTCATCTTAACCGGCGGAACCAGAACCGTTGCTTCGTCAGTACCGGACGCATGCATGTTGGTCAGTTTCTTACCGGTCAGGCAGTTTACAGTCAGGTCGTTAGAGCGGCTGTGAATACCGATGATCTGGCCTTCGTAAACTTCAGCACCGTGACCCAGGAACAGCTTACCGCGGTCCTGCAGGCTGAACAGTGCGAACGCAACTGCTTTGCCCTGGCCGTTAGAGATCAGTACGCCGTTCTGACGCTGACCCACATCACCCGCACGAACATCGTCGTAGTGGCTGAATGTGGAGTACAGCAGACCGGTACCGGAAGTCATGGTCATGAATTCTGAACGGAAGCCGATCAGACCACGGCTTGGGATCACGTAGTCAAGACGTACGCGGCCTTTGCCATCTGGATTCATGTTTTTCAGGTCGCCTTTACGCTCACCCAGAGCCTGCATGACAGAACCCTGATGCTGCTCTTCGACGTCCAACGTTACGTTTTCGAACGGCTCTTGTTTACGGCCATCGATTTCGCGGAAGATAACTTTCGGACGGGAAACCGCCATTTCGAAACCTTCACGACGCATGTTTTCAATCAGAACAGACAGGTGCAGCTCACCACGACCGGATACGCGGAACGCATCCGCATCTTCGGTTTCTTCAACGCGCAGCGCAACGTTGTGCACCAGCTCTTTGTTCAGGCGGTCAAGGATCTGACGAGAGGTAACATATTTACCTTCTTTACCACAGAACGGAGAGGTGTTTACGCAGAAGAACATGGTTACGGTCGGTTCATCAACGGACAGAGCCGGCAGCGCTTCGACGTTCTGCGGATCGCAGATGGTGTCGGAGATGTTCAGTTCGCCCAGACCGGTGATCGCGATGATATCGCCGGCTTCGGCAATATCGCTCTCGATACGTTCCAGACCCAGATGAGTCAGAACTTTACCGACTTTACCGTTACGGGTTTTGCCTTCGCTATCAATGATAGTGATCTGCTGGTTCGGTTTAACTTTACCGCGTTTAATGCGGCCGATACCGATTACGCCAACGTAGTTGTTGTAGTCCAGCTGAGAGATTTGCATCTGCAGCGGGCCATCAAGATCTACGTTCGGAGCCGGTACACGATCAACGATAGTCTGATACAGCGGAGTCATGTCTTCAGCCATATCTTCGTGATCCAGACCTGCGATACCGTTCAGCGCGGAAGCGTAAACGATCGGGAAGTCCAGCTGTTCGTCGGTAGCGTCGAGGTTAACGAACAGGTCGAATACCTGATCAACAACCCAGTCAGGACGCGCGCCAGGACGGTCAACTTTGTTGATAACAACAATTGGCTTAAGGCCATGGGCAAAGGCTTTTTTGGTCACGAAGCGCGTCTGCGGCATCGGACCATCCATTGCATCCACCACCAGCAGCACGGAGTCGACCATGGACATTACACGTTCAACTTCACCACCGAAGTCGGCGTGCCCCGGGGTATCAACGATGTTGATGCGGTAGTCATTCCATTTGATAGCGGTGTTTTTAGCGAGGATGGTAATCCCACGCTCTTTCTCCAAATCGTTGGAGTCCATCACGCGCTCTTGGGTTTCAGCACGTGCATCGAACGTACCGGATTGTTGGAGCAGCTTGTCTACCAGGGTCGTTTTACCATGGTCTACGTGCGCGATGATGGCGATGTTACGCAAATTTTCGATCACAACTTTGCCTCAGGCATTTTAGAAATAGCGCGTTATTGTACACGGATTAATCGCAGTACAAAACAGGATCACAAACATCCTCCGCAAACAAGTATTGCAGAGTTTCTTTGTGATCACATTCACGGAGCGTTAAAAGGGGTAATCTGACATGCTTTGCACCAATATGGTGCTTAATGTTCACATTAAAGCACTATAATGGTGCAATACAACCTTCATGGTGCAGCCCCTTTGCACGATAGTGCGCATGATAACGCCTTTTAGGGGCAATTTAAAAGTTGGCACAGATTTCGCTTTATATTTTTTACGGCGACACGGCCAATTTTTTGCAGAATTGAAGACTTCGTTACCACGACGACCATGACCAATCCGGGAGAGTAAGTATGTCCGCTGAACACGTTTTGACGATGCTGAACGAACACGAAGTGAAGTTTGTTGATTTGCGCTTCACTGATACCAAAGGTAAAGAACAGCACGTCACTATTCCTGCTCATCAGGTAAATGCCGAATTCTTTGAAGAAGGCAAAATGTTTGACGGCTCCTCAATCGGTGGCTGGAAAGGCATTAACGAATCAGACATGGTTCTGATGCCAGATGCGTCTACTGCACTCATCGACCCGTTCTATGAAGAGTCTACCCTGATCATCCGTTGCGATATCCTGGAACCGGGTACGCTGCAGGGCTATGACCGCGACCCGCGCTCCATCGCAAAACGCGCTGAAGAGTATCTGCGTTCTACCGGCATCGCAGACACCGTTCTGTTCGGGCCAGAGCCAGAATTCTTCCTGTTTGACGACATCCGTTTCGGCGCGTCTATTTCCGGTTCCCACGTGGCAATCGATGACATCGAAGGCGCATGGAACTCCTCCACCAAATACGAAGGTGGTAACAAAGGTCACCGTCCTGGTGTGAAAGGCGGTTACTTCCCGGTTCCTCCGGTAGATTCTTCTCAGGACATCCGTTCTACCATGTGTCTGATCATGGAAGAGATGGGCCTGGTTGTTGAAGCGCATCACCACGAAGTGGCGACCGCTGGCCAGAACGAAATCGCGACCCGCTTTAACACCATGACCAAAAAAGCGGACGAAATTCAGATCTACAAATACGTCGTGCACAACGTTGCGCACCGTTTCGGTAAAACCGCGACCTTTATGCCAAAACCGATGTTCGGTGATAACGGTTCCGGTATGCACTGCCACATGTCCCTGTCCAAGAACGGCGTAAACCTGTTCTCTGGCGACAAATATGCGGGTCTGTCTGAGCAGGCGCTGTTCTACATCGGCGGTGTAATCAAGCACGCTAAAGCGATCAACGCCCTGGCTAACCCGACCACCAACTCCTATAAGCGTCTGGTCCCAGGCTACGAAGCGCCGGTAATGCTGGCTTACTCTGCCCGTAACCGTTCTGCTTCTATCCGTATTCCGGTTGTTGCTTCTCCGAAAGCGCGTCGTATTGAAGTGCGTTTCCCGGACCCGGCTGCTAACCCGTACCTGTGCTTCGCAGCACTGCTGATGGCTGGTCTTGACGGTATCAAGAACAAGATCCACCCGGGCGAAGCCATGGACAAAAACCTGTACGACCTGCCGCCGGAAGAAGCGAAAGAGATCCCACAGGTTGCTGGTTCTCTGGAAGAAGCACTGAAAGAACTGGATCTGGACCGTGAGTTCCTGACTGCAGGCGGCGTGTTCACCAATGAAGCGATCGATGCGTATATTACGCTGCGTCGCGAAGAAGATGACCGTGTGCGTATGACTCCGCACCCGGTAGAGTTTGAGCTGTACTACAGCGTTTAATCGTTTGAGTTGCCGTGGAAATTTTAGCCTGCTCAGGCAGGCTTGAGATCGATGGCGAATGATAAGACGCCTGATGGCGCAAGCTTATCAGGCCTACCGGTAACATCACCTTGTAGGCCGGATAAAGCAAAGCCGCCATCCGGCATCTGCGTTTGCCAGTCATCTGTAGCCCATCCCAGGATGGGCTTTTTTCTCCACTAACAACCTGCTTTCTCGCGCTTTTTTGATGTAAAAAGCTATAATGCACTAAATTGGTGCAACACTTTTCAGGAGACTGCTGAATGGCAACCGGCACGCTGCCCGATGCTGGGCAGATCCTCAATTCTTTAATCAACAGCATCTTACTCGTCGACGATGAGCTGGCGGTACATTACGCCAACCCGGCGGCACAACAGCTGCTCGCCCAAAGCTCCCGCAAACTGTTTGGTACACCGCTTCCCGATCTGTTGAGTTATTTCTCCTTAAACATCGGACTGATGCGGGAGAGCCTGGAAGCAGGCCAGGGCTTTACGGATAACGAAGTGACGCTGGTGATAGACAGCCACTCACATATCCTCTCAGTGACCGCTCAGAGGCTGCCTGATGGCCTTATCCTGCTGGAGATGGCGCCAATGGATAACCAGCGCCGTCTGAGTCAGGAGCAGCTTCAGCACGCCCAGCAGATTGCCGCCCGCGATCTGGTGCGCGGTCTGGCGCACGAAATCAAGAACCCTTTAGGTGGATTACGCGGCGCAGCGCAGCTACTCAGCAAAGCGCTTCCGGACCCGGCGCTGACCGAATATACCAAAGTCATTATTGAGCAGGCCGACCGCCTGCGTAATCTGGTCGACCGTCTGCTGGGACCACAACAGCCTGGCATGCATGTCACGGAAAGTATTCACAAGGTGGCGGAGCGCGTGGTGGCGCTGGTCTCAATGGAGCTCCCGGAAAACGTCACGCTGATTCGTGATTACGACCCGAGTCTGCCCGAACTACTGCACGATCCGGACCAGATCGAGCAGGTTCTATTAAACATCGTGCGCAATGCTTTGCAGGCGCTGGGAGCGGAAGGCGGTGAGATCATTCTACGTACCCGCACCGCGTTTCAGCTCACGCTGCACGGCGTACGTTATCGCCTGGCGGCACGGATTGATGTTGAGGACAACGGTCCGGGTATTCCCTCGCATTTGCAGGACACGCTGTTCTACCCAATGGTCAGCGGTCGCGAAGGCGGTACTGGGCTTGGATTATCCATCGCCCGCAATTTAATTGATCAACATTCCGGCAAAATTGAATTTACCAGTTGGCCGGGTCATACCGAGTTCTCGGTTTACCTGCCTATCAGGAAATAAGGTGACGTTTATGCAACGAGGAATAGTCTGGGTCGTTGATGACGATAGTTCCATCCGTTGGGTGCTTGAACGTGCGCTCGCAGGGGCAGGGCTAAGCTGTACCACATTTGAAAGTGGTAAAGAGGTGCTGGACGCGCTGGCCAGCAAAACGCCTGACGTACTGTTGTCGGATATTCGCATGCCGGGCATGGACGGTCTGACGCTGTTAAAACAGATTAAACAGCGGCATCCGATGCTTCCGGTCATCATAATGACCGCGCACTCCGATCTGGATGCTGCCGTCAGCGCCTATCAGCAAGGGGCGTTTGATTATCTGCCCAAACCTTTTGATATTGATGAAGCCGTGGCGCTGGTCGAACGTGCCATCAGCCATTATCAGGAACAGCAGCAGCCGCGCAATGTTCAGATCAACGGCCCCACAACCGACATCATCGGCGAAGCGCCGGCAATGCAGGACGTCTTTCGCATTATTGGCCGCCTGTCCCGATCGTCAATCAGCGTATTGATTAACGGGGAGTCCGGGACCGGTAAAGAGCTGGTCGCCCATGCGCTGCACCGTCATAGCCCACGCGTCAAAGCGCCGTTTATCGCCCTGAACATGGCGGCAATCCCAAAAGATTTGATCGAATCTGAGCTGTTTGGTCACGAGAAAGGCGCGTTTACCGGGGCGAATACCATTCGTCAGGGGCGCTTTGAACAGGCTGACGGCGGTACGCTGTTCCTCGATGAAATTGGCGATATGCCGCTGGACGTGCAAACGCGTTTATTGCGCGTATTAGCCGATGGACAGTTTTACCGCGTTGGCGGCTATGCGCCCGTGAAGGTGGACGTACGTATTATCGCCGCCACGCACCAGAATCTGGAACTACGCGTACAGGAAGGCAAATTCCGCGAAGACTTATTCCATCGTCTGAACGTCATCCGCGTGCATTTGCCGCCGCTGCGTGAACGTCGGGAAGATATCCCACGTCTGGCGCGCCATTTCCTGCAGGAGGCCGCGCACGAACTGGGGGTTGAAGCCAAACAATTACACCCGGAGACCGAGGCGGCGCTGACCCGTCTGGCCTGGCCGGGTAACGTGCGTCAGCTTGAGAACACCTGCCGCTGGTTAACCGTCATGGCCGCCGGCCAGGAAGTACTGATTCAGGACTTACCAGCCGAGCTGTTTGAAACCACCGTGCCTGACGCACCGTCCCATATGCAGCCAGACAGCTGGGCAACCCTGTTGGCACAGTGGGCAGACCGGGCCTTGCGTTCCGGTCATCAAAACCTGCTTTCTGAGGCTCAACCTGAAATGGAGCGCACGCTGTTGACCACCGCGCTACGTCATACCCAGGGGCACAAACAGGAAGCCGCACGCCTGCTTGGCTGGGGCCGTAATACCTTGACGCGTAAGTTAAAAGAACTCGGAATGGAGTGACGATTCGTCACTGTGTAAAGATTGATAATTGAGCGCAAATTGCTGCTATTTTGCGCTTTACTGTTCCGATGAGTTAAGTATGATCGTGCCCGGCAAACGGGGGAAGTCATCATGCTGGAATCAATGATTAATCTACTGTCGAGCGGTGCGGTCGAAAGCCATACGCCACAAACTGCGGTTGCCGCAGTGCTGTGTGCGGCGCTGGTTGGGCTGTTCAGCTGAAGGCGCGCCGGATGGCGCTAACGCTTATCCGGCCTACAGATTATTGCGACGTGTAGGCCCGGTAAGCGTAGCGCCACCGGGCAACCCGGTTAAATGACGCGGGAGAACTGCTGCATGCGTGCTTTCTGCCGCAGATAGGCATCAAAGCACATGCAAATATTACGGATCAACAGGCGCCCCTTCGGCGTAACCTGAATCCCCTTCTCATCCACATCCACCAGCCCATCTTTCGCCAGTGGTGCCAGCAGTTTCAGGTCTTCGGCAAAATAGTCAGCGAAGTTCAGATCCCATTGCTGTTCCACAGCGGCATAGTCGAGGCGGAAGTTACAGATCAGGAGCTTAATAACATCACGACGAATGCAGTCATCGCGGGTCAGGGCAATTCCGCGCCACAGTGCGTTCCCCTGCTCGTCAACCTGCTGATAATAGCGCTTCAGCTCTTTCTGGTTCTGCGCGTAGTTGTCACCAATCATACTAATGGCTGACACGCCCATTCCCAGCAGATCGGTATCACCCTGGGTGGTATAACCCTGGAAATTACGATGCAGCACACCCTTGCGTTGAGCAATCGCCAGCTCATCATCCGGCCGAGCAAAGTGATCCATACCAATGAACTGATAACCGGTTTCGGTCAGTGAAGAAATGGTTTCCTGCAGGATATCCAGCTTCTGCTGCGCGCTGGGCAGGTCGGCGTCTTTAATCTTGCGCTGAGCGGCAAACAGCGTCGGCAGGTGCGCGTAGTTGAAGACGCTCAGTCGGTCTGGATTCAGCTCAGCAACGCGTTTCAGGGTAAAGGCGAAACTTTCCGGCGTCTGTTTTGGCAAACCATAAATCAGATCGATATTCGTTGAGGTAAAGCCAATCTCACGCGCATGATTCAGCAGCGCAAAGATAAACTCCTCATCCTGCTCACGGTTCACCAGGCGCTGAACTTCTTTATTGAAGTCCTGCACCCCCATGCTCAGGCGGTTAAAACCTTCAGCGCGTAAATGATCGAGCACATCCAGCTCAATTTCACGCGGATCCACTTCGATCGAGATTTCGGCGTCGTCGTTAAAGTTAAAGTTGCCACGCAGCAGCGACATCAAACGGCTGATTTGCGCTTTATTCAGATACGTTGGCGTGCCGCCGCCCCAGTGCAACTGACTGACATGACGTCCGGCAAACAGCGGTGCGCGATGAATAATTTCTTGTTCTAAGACATCGAGGTATTGATCGGCTTTATGCTGCTGGCGAGTCACGACCTTGTTACAGCCGCAGAAATAACACAGCTTGTGGCAGAACGGGATGTGAACGTACAGCGAGAGAGGACGCTCAGGATAACGCGCCACGGCCTTTAGAAATGCTTCAGTGCCGTAGTCTTCAGAAAACTCCAGCGCGGTCGGGTACGAGGTATATCGTGGCCCGGAATAGTTATATTTCTGGATCAGGGCCAGGTCCCAGTCTATTAACTGCTCTGACATGCTCACTCCTTCCGATGGCGTCTCTGGCGGGTACGGCGTACCGACTTAACCCCAGTACGGGTGATAAGTCGGTTGCGCAGCCACTTCTGTCGCCGCGACAACCGCTGTAGTTTAACGAATAACCACACCAGATAACATATAACCGGAAGGGTTATAAGCAGGACGGGAAGACCCACGGTGTAAAACCGTTAGTTGCCGCCTTTCAGCAGGCGCATCATGTCTTCCTGCTTTTCTTCTTCTTCCTCTTCTTCCTCGTCATCGTAAGAAAGACCCAGCTTTTGCATCAGCTCATCAATGCGGTCCAGCTTAGCATCAACCCAGGACTGATCTTCCGCGCTCAGGGTCTCTCCTGCTTCAAGACGCTCCAGCAGCGCATCCAGGCGCTCATCCGTTTCCAGTAAATCCAACTCAGCCTGTGGTGAAAGCATAGGTTTCTCACTCTTCGGTTTGTGCTGTTTGGTGACTTTTTCGGTCACGCCCAATGGAATGGGGGTTTTGCTGCCAATACGAGGATCTTTTTGCTTATTTTGGTTTCCGCCACCAGATGCGCCTTCGCTACCGGACGCACGGCTACCTGCCGCATGACCACGGTGTTTTTTCTGGCGCTTACGGTCGCGAGCTTCCTGGTTAATTTCTTCGCGTGTTTTACGACGCGCTTTTGCAGGACCTTTACCGCGTGGTGTAGAAGTTGGTTTCATCATGATTCGTCTTTGGCTGTTTTATTCAGTATATAATTGCGCCGGAATCTAGCAGAAATAAAGAAAAAAGGCGACAGAGTAATCTGTCGCCTTTTTTCCTGACTCTCAACCCTTACGGGCTCTACAATCCCTGTTGGCTATCAACACACCCTGTTTTTCCCTTAGCCTCTAACATTCCGTGTTGTTTCCATTTCCTTTTACTAACGTCTCCGGACGTTTGTCTTCCTGACAATCCTGTGTCTTCGCCTCCTGGCGCTCCTGACCCTCATCCTGAGTCGTCTATCCTGTCAGCTTCCTCGCTATGGACGCTACTTTACCGTTTTGGTTTAAACGTACAAGTAACCTGGGTAACAATTTCTGATTTTAAGAATAGCGCCCAAATGTAACTCTATGATTTATTTTAGTTCTGTCATTTTTTACTCTGTCATCTCGTATAGAAACTGTCGGCAATGTCTCACAAAGCGCGTGGTTTTTACTCACACTGCCCACTCGTCGAAAAACCAGCCTTTTGCTGGGGTTCAGGTATAATCGCTGCAAAGCCCTGATTGATGGAGAGGACTGCTTTGACTAACTTGAATTATCAACAGACGCACTTTGTGATGAGTGCGCCTGATATTCGCCACTTACCTTCCGACACGGGTATAGAAGTGGCTTTTGCTGGCCGTTCCAACGCAGGCAAATCCAGTGCGCTAAATACCCTGACGAATCAAAAGGGTCTGGCGCGTACATCTAAAACGCCAGGTCGTACTCAGCTCATCAACCTGTTTGAAGTCGTTGACGGCAAACGCCTGGTCGATTTGCCAGGATACGGTTATGCCGAAGTTCCAGAAGAGATGAAGCGCAAATGGCAGCGCGCGCTGGCTGAATATCTGGAAAAACGTCAGAGCCTGCAAGGTCTGGTGGTACTGATGGATATTCGTCATCCGTTAAAAGATCTCGATCAACAGATGATCATGTGGGCGGTTGAGAGCAACGTTCAGGTTCTGGTACTGCTGACTAAAGCAGATAAGCTGGCCAGCGGTGCACGCAAAGCGCAGTTGAATATGGTACGTGAAGCCGTACTGGCATTTAACGGTGATGTGCAGGTAGAAGCATTCTCATCGCTGAAAAAGCTGGGTGTGGACAAACTGCGGCAAAAACTGGATAGCTGGTTTAGTGAACTGGCACCGGTTGAAGAGATGCAGGACGGGGAATAACCCACCGTATTGCCGGATGGCGCCGCTACGCGTCTTATCCGGCCTACAGCATGTACAAAACTTTTCTTTCGCACAATAAAAAACGCCCCAGTCATTACTGACTGGGGCGGCTAAAATATTCAGCCAAATCCGATTACGTGAAGTAAAAGGTCTGAAAGATAGAACATCTTACCTCTGTACCCTACGAGAATAACTTTACTCTTTTTTGAGCAGCTCAGAAAGCACTTTTTGTAATTTTTTTTCATTCCTTACATAGGGAATTCTAATGGACATCACAAAAAGTTCTCTCTTATGTTGCTTAGTTACGAAAAAGAGCCGTTATTCAGTAAACCCTTAGTGCGCCTGATCCCAGTTTTCGCCACTACCGACTTCCACCAGCAACGGCACGTCAATCTGGGTCTCGTTTTCCATCAGTTGGTGGATCTTTTTAGAGACGCTTTCGAGGTCATCTTTATGCACTTCAAACACCAGTTCATCGTGTACCTGCATGATCATACGCACACGCGGTTGCTCGGTTTGCAGCCATCTGTCCACCGCAATCATCGCTCGTTTGATAATGTCTGCGGCAGTACCCTGCATCGGGGCGTTAATTGCCGCGCGTTCTGCACCTGCACGACGAGCACCATTACTGGATTTAATATCCGGTAAATAGAGACGGCGACCTTCCAGCGTTTCTACATAACCCTGCTCTTTCGCCTGCGCGCGGGTGCGTTCCATATATTCCAACACGCCTGGGTAGCGTTCGAAGTAGAGATCCATGTACTTCTGTGCTTCTTTACGCGGAATATTCAACTGGCGCGCCAGACCAAAAGCGCTCATCCCGTAGATCAAACCGAAGTTGATGGCTTTCGCGCTGCGGCGTTGCTCGCTGGTCACAGAATCAAGCGGTAAACCAAAGACTTCTGCCGCCGTTGCGCGGTGAATATCTTTCCCTTCGGCAAACGCGGTAAGCAGACCTTTATCACGTGAAAGGTGCGCCATGATACGCAGTTCAATCTGTGAGTAGTCCGCAGAGACAATCACGTAATCTTCTGGCGCAATGAACGCCTGACGAATACGACGACCTTCGTCATTACGTACCGGGATGTTTTGCAGGTTCGGATCCGTTGAAGACAAGCGACCCGTTGCGGTAACTGCCTGATGATAGGAAGTGTGCACGCGCCCGGTCTTCTTGTTAATCATCAACGGAAGCTTATCCGTATAGGTCGACTTCAGTTTGGCTAACCCACGATATTCCAGGATAACTTTCGGCAACGGATAATCCAGCGCTAACTCTTCCAGCACCTCTTCCGACGTTGATGGTGCGCCGCCCGGCGTTTTCTTCAGCGGCTTAATACCCTGCTTTTCAAACAGGATGGTTTGCAGTTGCTTGGTGGAAGACAGGTTAAACGCTTCTCCGGCGATCTCGTGCGCTTTTTGCTCCAGCTCGTTCAAACGCAGCGTCAGTTCTTCTGAATGCTTGTGCAGAACAGCCGGATCGATTTTCACACCGTTGCGCTCAACACGAGACAAAACTGGCACCAGCGGCATATCGATATTTTCAAAGACGTTCAGTGGCCCTTTATGCTGCTGTAATTCTGGCCACATTTTCAGATGCAGCTGTAGCGTAACGTCGGCGTCTTCCGCAGCGTAACGCCCGGCTTCTTCCAATGCTATCTGGTTAAAAGTCAGCTGGTTTTTGCCTTTTCCAGCGATCTCTTCAAAGGTGATGGTTTTATGTTTAAGCCAGCGGTCCGACAGGCTGTCCATATCGTGTCGGCCAGCGACGCTGTTAAGAATGTAGGATTCAAGCATGGTGTCAAAGGTGATGCCGCGCAGCTCGATGCCATAGTTCGCCAGGATACCGCGATCGTACTTCAGGTTCTGCCCGACTTTATGCGCATTCTCATCTTCAAGCAGCGGCTTCAGCAGCTCCAGCGCGCGATCGCGAGCTATTTGATCGGGGGCATCCAGGTAATCGTGGGCAACAGGAACATATGCCGCCACACCCGGTTCAATGGCAAAAGACAGGCCAACCAGATTCGCGGAAATATTGTCCAGGCTGTCAGTTTCCGTATCGAAAGCAAAGACAGGTGCTTTTTTCAGCTTCGCGATCCACTCTTCCAGCGTCGCTTCGTCCAGAATCGTCACATAGTTATCATACGAAAGAACCGTAGCCGGCTCCTCAGGCGTTTCATCGACGACAATAGTTTCTTGCGGTTTTGCCGCCGGCTTCGTCCCTTTCGCCTGTAGCCATTTACCCGCTTCAACGTCAGTAACCCAACGTTTGAATTCATACTGTTTAAACAGGCCAAGCAGTTCTTCCGCTGCCGGTTGACGGACTTCCAGCTGCTCGCAGGTCAACTCCAGCTCAACATCCGTTTTGATAGTAGCCAATTGATAAGAGAGGTACGCCACCTCTTTATTCTGCTCAAGTTTGCCCGCCATGGTTTTCGCACCACGGAATGTCAGCCCTGCAATTTTGTCTGATTCAGCATAGAGAGTATCCAGCCCACCCAGCCCCTGCAGCAGAGCCTGCGCAGTTTTTTCACCTACGCCTGGAACGCCAGGGATGTTATCTGAGGAATCCCCCATCAGCGCCAGGAAATCGATGATCAGTTCCGGCGGGACACCGTATTTATTTACCACCTCATCCGGGCCGAGGATCGTATTGGTCATGGTGTTGATAAGGGTGATATTCGGCGTCACCAACTGAGCCATATCTTTATCACCAGTGCTAATCAGCACCGGACGACCCACCTTCTCTGCTTCCCGCGCCAGCGTACCGATGACATCATCCGCCTCCACGCCAGAAACCGCCAACAGTGGCAGCCCCATCGCTTTTACCATCGCATGCAGAGGTTCAATCTGCGCACGCAGATCGTCCGGCATGGGTGGGCGGTGCGACTTATAGTGTTCGAATAACTCATCACGGAAGGTTTTACCCTTGGCGTCGAATACCACCGCCGCGTGGGTCGGCTGATATTGCAAAATCAAGCTACGCAGCATGTTGAGGACACCGTACATCGCACCCGTAGGTTCTCCTGCACTGTTAGTCAGCGGTGGGAACGCGTGGTATGCGCGATACAGGTAAGATGAGCCATCTACAAGGATAAGTGGGTTTTCTGGGATCTGAACCATAATGTCCGTGCCTGTTTATCAGATTATGGGTAAAGGATGCCACAGACAGGATGAAAACATGAGTTTTTCGCCGCATTTGTCGAAAAACTTTTGTAGATCTTCTGCTTTGCTCGCAAAGACATCTGTGGATAACTTTGTGAATAAATAATTTACAGCTCTTTAAATATAACAAGGCAATTACTGCCCCATAATATTTTTATATGTATTTCAATAAATTAAATAAATACACAGCATTTTATTCCATTTTTACAGCTTATATCCTGATGTGGATAGATATTCCTCTTTTTTCTATTGAGGGAAGATCCATCATTTGGTTCGTTTTCTGATAAAATCAGCCCCTTGCGCCTCTTTCGCGCACTGTCTATGGCTAACCTTTTGAATAATTTAATTATGACGAGAATACTCGCTGCGATAACGCTGTTGCTGAGTATCGTATTGACCATATTGGTCACGATTTTTTGTTCTGTGCCGATCATCCTTGCCGGGGTTGTGAAACTCCTTTTGCCTATTCCTGTCGTCTGGCGCAAGGTTTCTGTCTTCTGTAATTTCATGATGTACTGCTGGTGTGAAGGTCTGGCGCTACTGCTGCACCTTAATCCACGGCTAAAGTGGGATGTTGAAGGACTGGAAGGTCTTAGCAAGAAAAACTGGTATCTGCTCATTTGTAATCATTACAGCTGGGCCGATATCGTTGTGCTTTGCGTTCTGTTCCGTAAGCACATCCCGATGAATAAATATTTTCTCAAGCAGCAGTTGGCCTGGGTACCCTTTATTGGCCTGGCCTGCTGGGCGCTGGATATGCCGTTTATGAAACGCTATTCACGTGGCTATCTGCTTCGCCATCCGGAACGCCGTGGTAAAGATGTCGAAACAACGCGTCGTTCCTGCGAGAAATTTCGCGTACACCCGACAACCATTGTGAATTTTGTCGAAGGTTCGCGCTTTACCAAAGATAAACGTGAGCAAACCCGCTCGCCCTATCAAAACCTGCTCCCTCCTAAGGCGGCCGGTATTGCAATGGCATTGAATGTACTGGGTTCACAGTTCGATAAAATGTTGAACGTCACGTTGTGCTATCCGGAAAACAGCAGTCGACCGTTCTACGATATGCTGAGCGGTAAGTTAACGCGGATTGTCGTGCGGGTGAATCTGGAGCCAATTCATGAAGAGTTGCACGGTGATTACGTGAACGATAAGGGATTCAAGCGTCGGTTTCAGCTCTGGCTAAATACGCTATGGAGTGAGAAAGACGCGCAGCTCGACGCGATTAAAGCCTCAAATAAAAAAGCCGGTCAGTGACCGGCTTTTGCTTTTATTTCTGACCAACCAGGTACTTCACGGTATCCGCATACTGTTGTACGAAGATATCCATGCTGCTGGTATCCATGCCCTGCGGGTTGACCTGATATTTGCCATTCACGAACATCGCCGGAACGCCCTGCAGCTGTAAATCAGCTGCCGCTTTTTCCTGCTGTGCCACGAGTGATTTCACCACGAAGCTGTTCCATGCCGCATCATAGTCTTCGCCTTTAATACCTGCGTCGACAAACACTTTACGGATATCAGCAACAGACTGAACGGTCTGGGTTTTCTGAACGCCTTCAAACAGCGGAACGGTGACCTGATCTTCAACACCCAGCGCCATTGCAACCGCCCATGCCTGCGTCAGATCTTTACCCAAAGGCCCGAGAAACTCGACGTGGTATTTGGTCATCTTGGTGCCTTCCGGCAGCTTTTTCTTCACATTATCAGATACGTGAAGCACTTCTTCAAACTGGTAGCAGTGCGGGCAGTAGAAGGAGAAGAACTCCAACACTTGCGGTTCACCCGCAACTGGCTTTTCCAGAGTGATGTATTGTTTGCCATCCTGGAACTGCGCTGCAGATGCGCTAAAAGCTAAGACCATACCAGCCAGCGCCAGCCATATTTTTTTCATGTTCAAGTTTCTCCGATTAATACATTGGCGTTAATTGTAAGGGGGGCTCTTGCAGAATTTTTGCCTGCTCAATAAAGGTCGCGGTCTGACGATGCCAGTAATCTTCCCCGGTTAACCACGGGAAGTTTTTTGGAAATGCAGGGTCAGCCCAACGTCGAATTAGCCAGGCAAGATAATAAACTAAACGCATAGCGCGTAAAGGTTCTATCAGTCCGATTTCAGAGATGTCGAACTCACTAAACTCTTCATAAGCCTCGATAATGGTTTCAAGCTGCATACGTTGTTCAGCTTTATCGCCATTGAGGAGCATCCATAAATCCTGAATAGCTGGACCGTTGCGGGCATCATCTAAATCGACAAACATCGGGCCATCGCGCCACAGAATATTACCGGCATGACAATCACCGTGCAGGCGTAACGTGGTTAAACGCGTATGCCAGCGTTCAGTAACGATCGCGATAAGCGTATCCGTTGCCTTCAGGAAGGCCGCTTTTTGCCCTGATGGGATTAGCTGTGCGTGTTCAAAAACTTTACGCGGCTCAGTCAGGTATTCTTCAAGGCCGATCGTTGGGCGGAAGGCAAAAGTACGCTTGCATCCGGTTTGGTGCATACGCCCGAGATAGCGCCCCACCGCCTCCATCTGATCGATGTTGTCGGCTTCAAACTGACGTCCACCGACGCTGGGAAAGATCGCATAATGGAAACCCTGATGGCTTAATAGCGTTTGACCGCTGAATTCCAGCGGAGCAGCTACCGGGACTTCATCGTTTACCAGTTCCAGAGCAAACTGGTGCTCTTCCTGGATCTGATCGACAGACCAACGTTCAGGGCGATAAAACTTAACGACAAAGCGTCGACGGTCTTCGTCCTGGAATTGATAGACACGGTTTTCATAGCTGTTAAGCGGGGTAAGCCCGGAGTCCACCCGGATCCCCTGCTCAAACAGTGCATCCATGATGGTATCCGGGTGTAGCGTCTGGAAATTAAAAGCGTTGTCGTTCATCCCATCATCCGGAAAATACTACGAATGATTCAGGATATCATTTCGCAGCGCTTTCGGTGGCGGCGATTACAAGCTTTTACTCTTTAATTACGCCACGTGCGCGGAGTAGTGCAGTTTTAAAATCTTCTTCATAATCTTTCTGAATACCTGGAATGACCGCATCTTTCGCCGAGTCACGCATTTTCAGGTGATAGATCAGAATGTCATCAGTTAAATCCGCCAGTTCGCCGTCAAAACCTGACTCTTGCGCCAGTTTCTGTAAAAATTGCATCAGGTTAAGATCGGGTTCCTTCTGCCAGGCAGGCTGGAGGAGTTCAATAACTTCATTCAGACGTTTACATTTCATGGTTGTGCTCCTTAGGCTCAATACAGATACGTTAGCAGGGTCAATCCCACATTAAAAGAGGCGATATCAGTGATTCTGGATAGTGCAATAACAGGGGTTGTGCTGGCTGGCGGTAAGGCCAGACGGATGGGCGGAACCGATAAAGGTCTGCTTGAGCTGGGCGGTAAACCTCTTTGGCGACATGTGGCCGACATTCTCGCTTTGCAGGTCGAAACCGTGGTGGTTAATGCCAATCGCCATAGGGATATATACCAGCAAAGCGGCCTGAAAGTTATTCCCGATTCATTGGCCGATTTCCCTGGCCCACTGGCCGGGATGCTATCGGTATTCCTGCAGCAAACGGGAGAATGGTTTTTGTTCTGCCCGTGCGATATGCCCTATATTCCTCACGATCTGGTCGCTCGTTTAAAAGAGCAGCGTAAAGCAGCACCGGTTGTCTGGGTGCATGATGGCGAAAGAGATCACCCAACCATTGCGCTGATGCACCGCTCTATGCAGCCTTTACTGCAGGATTATCTTCAGTCCGGTGAACGACGCGTTATGGTCTTTATGCGTTTGGCAGGCGGTCATGCTGTCGATTTCAGCGATCATAAAGATGCGTTCGTAAACGTGAACACCCCCGAAGAGCTCGCAAAATGGCAGGAAAAATCATGATCCCATTACTCGCCATTGCGGCATGGAGCGGCACGGGAAAAACCACGCTGCTCAAAAAGTTGATCCCGGAACTACGTGCCAGAGGTATACGTCCCGGATTGATTAAGCATACTCATCACAAGATGGATGTCGACAAGCCCGGTAAAGATAGCTATGAGTTACGCAAAGCTGGTGCAGCACAAACTCTGGTCGCCAGCCAGCAACGTTGGGCATTAATGGTAGAAACACCGGAAGAGCCCGAACTGGATTTAGCGTATCTGGTAAGCCGGATGGACGCTTCAACGTTGGATATGGTGTTGGTTGAGGGATTCAAGCATGAACCTGTCGCTAAGATCCTACTTTTCCGCGAAGGCTGCGGGCATAGTCCTGAGGAATTGGTGATGGACGACTATGTTATAGCGGTTGCCAGTGACGTTCCGCTGGCGGTGGATGTTCCATTGTTAGATATCAACAACATACAGCAAGTAGCTGATTTTGTTACGCAATGGGCCAGAAGATAACTGCGGTGTCGTGATCTGCCTGATGCGCTGCGCTTATCAGGCCTGCACAATACGTTCAGCCCGGCGGTTTTACCCCGCACATACGCAAAAAAGCCCATCCGTCAGGATGGGCTTCTTCACTTTATTTGATGCCTGGCAGTTCCCTACTCTCGCATGGGGAGA